>NZ_FNQY01000053.1 GCF_900107765.1 Arachidicoccus rhizosphaerae
TCATACTTTCTGACTTTTTTATCATAAGCATCTTTCCAGACCATACCGGTAATATTACCCGTATATTGAGCGGCAAGATAGGTCTTACCCTTAATCAGGTTATTATTCACCTTATCATACCCCAGATCAAATCCAAAGTAGTTAGTGCTTGGAAAACTAACGCTTTGGATATCCATGGAACTCTCCGTGAACATCTCTCCGGAGATGGTCATGGCAGAAGTCGTGGTGGAGATACTGTCCACAGAGGCCGCATCTCTGGCATAAGGGCGGTTAACACCCAGCAGCCAGCCCCGGACGTTATACTCATAGTATTCAGATTCCAGCGGGGTCGTACTATAAGCAGTGGCGGAAGACCTTCTATAACCTAAATATTTTTTCTTGAGCTGGCCAAGGCTGCCATATTCCTGGGACGAGAGCGTCGTAAAGCTGGCAGGCATGGTCTTCGCCCCCCATCTGCTATTGGTCTCTTTCACCTCTGTTTTGACCAGACGCCAGAGGGGATCATAAGACATCTTGGTGACTAAAATGGAAGTATCGGGACGGGTACCCAACTTTGACTCCCAGCTCACACTTACCAGGGGCTCTCCTGACCAGCTATACTCGGTCGTCGTTATATTATACCCTCCGGTAATATTGGTCTGTCCCGTCTGGATAACCCGCCCTTTTTTGTCATAGATATTGACAGTGGTGATAAAGGTTGATGTGCTGGTTCCCAGCACTTTTACCTTTGCCCAAGTCACTTTGCCTTGGGTGCTAACTGGCGTACTGGTGGCAGTTACCTGAGCGGGCTGCTCAGGGTAAGGAAAACTGGAGTTTGATGCAGCAAGCAAATAACTGTTCCAGTTACTCTTATAAGTGGCAGATAAACCTGTTGGCAAGGTAATACCTGTGTAATCATCATAATGTGTTGCAGTCAATAGATTAGACGCAGTAATATCAGAAACGCGGTAGCTCTCGCTGGTACCTGCTGCCGTTAGCATGGACGTAAAACTAACGCCAGGCAGGCTGTCGAGCCAGGTAGAATCAGCCCGGTTAAAACCATCATATTTTGTACCTATCCAGAGATTATGCGCTCTCATGTTGGCGTCCTGAGTCATCACGAGTCTATTTCTGGCATCGTAAATCATATAGACCGTTCCACCTCCGGGCACCTGCTTTATAATCATTCTTCTTCTATTGTCATACTCATATCTAAAACACTGTTCAGCAAGAAGCGTAGTTGTAAGCGTCCAGCTGCCGTGTGCCATGGCAACGACCCCTTCGGGCTGGATAACACAGCGTAAATCTCCCATATTATCATATATGTAATAGGTGCTGAGCCAACCTTCATAGGCTGTGCTGCTTCCCGTACCGTCATCAGCGGCAGCAGTCAGTTGTATTTTCTTTAAAACGACCTGATCCAATTTATTTTTAAACTCAATTACCTGATTACCAGCTTCATCCGTGACAATCAATTTATGTAATGCGCCAGCTGCATAATAACTGCTACTGGTAGGCGTACTGAGGCCAGCGCCGGGAGTGGACTGAAAGCCCACGAGCCAGATGCGAACGGAATCCTTAAGCGTATTAATGGAATAATGTTG
>NZ_FNQY01000051.1 GCF_900107765.1 Arachidicoccus rhizosphaerae
TGGTTGCCGGTATGGTAGCCGGGCTATTTATAGCAACCACACAAGGTTTTATGCCAATATGGATGGTGATAGTCAATATTGTGGGCTCGATAGGTCCTGACTTTGACACCCCTTAAAATAAATAATACGTAACTTATTAATAAGCAATATATTGAATTTTCTGGGACACCCAATTGGGTGTCCCAGATTAATTTAAGTTGTATTTTTGTAATATGTACGTACGCAAAAAAGCCAATATAAGTGGGGTGATAAGCGTCCAGGTTATTGACAAAAGCCAGGGAAAGTACAGTGTAATTAAAACAATCGGTAGTAGTGCTGACCTGGATACCGTTAATCAGTTACTTTTGGAAGCAAAGCAATGGGTAAAAGTCCATCAAGGAGTCCAGGACATGTTTGAAGTGGCAGATCAGCATCAAGAAGAACGGGAATCGTTTAATTATTTCTTTTCTAATATAGAGAACGTTTTACAAAATGGCACAAGATTGATTTTGGAAAAAGTATTCAAATCAATCGGCTTTGGTCGGCTTAATGATAATATACTTGAGCAGCTTGTTGTAGCAAGACTAAGTCAGCCTATGAGTAAACTAGCAACTGTATCTTATTTAAAGGATCACTTTGATGAGGATATTCATTATCAGCAGATCTACCGCTATATGGACAAGCTGGCTAATACTAAACAACAGGAGGTTCAGCAAATAAGTGTTGATCATACCAGGCGCATTCTGGGAGGGCGTATCGGATTGATGTTTTATGACGTCACCACGCTATATTTCGAAGCAGATGAAAGTGATGAGCTGAGAGAAAGAGGGTTTTCTAAAGATGGTAAACATGCCCAACCGCAAGTAGTGCTAGGGTTACTGGTCAGCGACGGAGGTTATCCTTTATCTTATTCTATATTTAATGGTGCTCAATTTGAGGGCAGAACAATGCTGCCTATAGTGGATGCATTTGTAGCCCAATTCAAGTTAAAGGACTTCGTTGTTGTTGCAGATTCTGGTCTAATGAATAAGAAGAATATTAAATTATTGGAGGATGCAAAATATAAATACATTTTGGGCGCAAGAATTAAAAATGGACCGGTGTGCCTCCAAAACTGGATTTTATCCTTAGATAAAACGGAAAGTGTTTTTTATGATAAAAAGCTGGAAAAATCAAGATTGATAATTGGCTATTCTGCCAAAAGAGCTAAAAAGGATAAATATAATCGGGAGAAAGGTATTAAAAGATTGAAAGCCGCATTCAAGACAGGCAAAGTAACCAAGGAAAATATCAATAAGCGAGGTTATAATAAATTCCTTGAAATAGCCGATGATGTAACCATTAAGATTAGTGATGCCAAGATACAAGAAGATGAAAAATGGGATGGACTGAAAGGATATTTAACCAATACAGATTTACCTGCACAGCAGGTTTATGAACAATACAATGGATTGTGGGTTGTTGAAAGGGCATTTAGAATCGCCAAAGGCACAATTGAGTTAAGACCGATGTTTCATTTCTCGCCTAAAAGAATAGAAGCACACGTAACTATTTGCTTTGTAGCCTATAAAGTGTATAAAGAACTTGAAAGAATCCTGATATTAAAAAAGATAAAATTAAGTGTTGATAAGGTCATCGAAATTGCCAGAACCATTACCACTATTACAGCACGGATGCCAAAGAGTGGTGAAACTGTCACCAAAATCATGCTTCTAACTCCCAAGCAGAAGGCTATTTCATCACTTATATATGACGATTTAGAGTCATATTAATTTCGGGTGTCCCAGCGTCAAAGTCAGGAAAAGCAAAGAAGCCTGATGGCTACTTTAATTTGTATTCTACTAAGTGTGCTGGCTATC
>NZ_FNQY01000050.1 GCF_900107765.1 Arachidicoccus rhizosphaerae
TAAATAAGGTCATATTGGAAAAGCTCATAAGAGCAACTATACCTACCATTTCAGAAGTAAATATAGATTTAAAAAATAAAGCTTACGGGCAATTAGTACTACTCGACTTTGATGTTACCACCTTTACATCTATAGCCTATCAACGTCATCGTCTCTGACGACCCTTAAAAGTAAACTCATCTTGAGGAAGGTTTCACGCTTAGATGCTTTCAGCGTTTATCCTAGCTGTACGTAGCTACTCAGCACTACACCTGGCGGCATAACTGATTCACCAGCGGTACATACGACCCGGTCCTCTCGTACTAAGGTCATGTCCTCGCAATTTACTAGCGCCCACCACAGATAGAGACCGAACTGTCTTGCGACGTTCTGAACCCAGTTCACGTGCCACTTTAATGGGCGAACAGCCCAACCCTTGGGACCTTCTCCAGCCCCAGGATGTGACGAACCGACATCGAGGTGCCAAACCTTACCGTCGATATGAGCTCTTGGGTAAGATCAGCCTGTTATCCCCGGAGTACCTTTTATCCTTTGAGCGATGGCCCTTCCATACAGAACCACCGGATCACTTTAGCCGACTTTCGTCCCTGCTCGGCGTGTCTGCCTCACAGTCAAGCACCCTTATACTAATGCGCTCTTTGTACGATTACCAACCGTACTGAGGGTACCTTTGCAAGCCTCCGTTACTTTTTAGGAGGCGACCACCCCAGTCAAACTACCCACCATGCAATGTCTCCTTATTCAGGATTAGGTTCTAAGCAACAGAAGGTTGGTATTTCAACGTTGACTCCACACACACTGGCGTGCATGCTTCATAGTCTCCCAACTATCCTACACATCGGTTGCTCAAAATCAATGCAAAGTTGTAGTGAAGGTTCACGGGGTCTTTTCGTCCCGTGGCGGGTAACCGGCATCTTCACCGATACTACAATTTCACCGGGCTCGTGGAGGAGACAGTGTTCAACTCATTAGACCATTCGTGCAGGTCGGAACTTACCCGACAAGGAATTTCGCTACCTTAGGACCGTTATAGTTACGGCCGCCGTTTACTGGGGCTTCAGTCAGAAGCTTCGCTTTGCAGCTAACATCCTTCCTTAACCTTCCAGCACCGGGCAGGTATCAGGCTCTATACGTCATCTTTCGATTTTGCAGGGCCCTATGTTTTTGTTAAACAGTTGGTTGAACCTATTTACTGAGACCATATCGCTATGGTATGCTTTATCCCGAAGTTACAGCATTAATTTGCCTAGTTCCTTCTCCACGGCTCACCCGAGCGCCTTAGAATACTCATCCCGTCTACCTGTGTCGGTTTGCGGTACTGGCTGCATATCTCGCTTTTCTTGGAACCACTTTTACACGTTCGCTTCCCCCGAAGGTTCTGCTCAGCGCCCTATTCCGTCAGGACGCACATGCCACGGTGATCCGTCACTTTTATTGATATGCAGGTGAAGGAATATTAACCTTCTTTCCATCAGATACCCCTCTCGGGTTCTCCTAAGGACCAGACTAACCCTGATCCGATTAACGTTGATCAGGAACCCTTAGACTTTCGGCGTTAAAGTTTTTCACTTTAATTATCGTTACTTATGCCTACATTTTCTTTTGAAAACACTCCAACAACGGTCGCCCGTCGCCTTCTACGCTGTTTTCAATGCTCCCCTACCAATATACACTCAAAGTGCAATTTTAGGACTTCGGTTCACGTCTTGATGCCCGATTATTTTCCGTGCAGGACCTCTCGACCAGTGAGCTGTTACGCACTCTTTAAATGAATTGCTGCTTCCGAGCAAACATCCTGGCTGTTATAGAAGTCCCACCGCGTTTATTCAACTTAGACGTGGATTGGGGACCTTAGTCGCTAATCTGGGTTATTTCCCTCTCGGCCACGGACCTTAGCGCCCGTAGCCTCACTCCCGGAGATATGTGTTAGCATTCGGAGTTTGTCAGGGTTTGGTAGGCGATGAAGCCCCCTAGCCCAATCAGTAGCTCTACCTCTAACACACTTCTATTATCCGAGGCTGTTCCTAAAAACATTTCGGGGAGAACGAGCTATCTCTCAGTTTGATTGGCCTTTCACCCCTATCCACAGGTCATCCCAAGACTTTTCAACGTCAACGGGTTCGGTCCTCCATTTTGTGTTACCAAAACTTCAACCTGCCCATGGATAGATCACAAAGTTTCGCGTCTACCCCCACTGACTATACGCCCTATTCGGACTCGCTTTCGCTACGGCTCCGTTATT
>NZ_FNQY01000049.1 GCF_900107765.1 Arachidicoccus rhizosphaerae
ATCGCAGGAACAGCTCTAATGTTTTTGCCTTTCGGGCCGGAGGCTGCTAAAGGAGAACGAGTTGTCAAGGTAGGGGTGGTTACTGCTGAGGACGCAGCTAAGGGGGGAGGACGCGTATTTTGGTCAGGTGGCGGTAACGAAGCTGTCGAAGCTGCAGCACGGGAATTTGCAACTAATAATGGTATGACTACTTTGGAAATGACTAATGCCGGTAAAAACCTCTCCAATCTAACTCAAGGTATGTCATGGGCTGAAAAAGGCCCAATGTGGCAAAGGTTATCCACGCAAATGGCACAGTACATGTTTTTCAAAATGCAGGCGGTATAAAAGTTAAAAGTGTTTGGGGAACCTTTGAATACCCAATTCTTAAGCAAAACGGAGTTAATATTATTTATCACACAGTTCCATAAATTAATGATGATTACTTTAAAGCATATTGAGATATATAAATCTTATAATGGGGACGGCGAAGGGTTTGTCCGTTGTGCTACTCCGGAAGAAAAAGCTATTATGGACTATAAGCGTTGGTCATTAATAGAAAGTCTTATTCAAGACATTAGCCTTATTAAAAAAGGACTTGCCTCGGAAGCCTATATAAAAACTATTGATGAAAGATTAAAAGAAAATTGTGATAGCAAGGAAACCATTCAATCCTTAAGGGATATGGCATAAATAACAATTGCCGCTAAGACAGGCATTAGGACCGCAAATGGTATAGAAATCACGGGGTTTGCTAAACACGGTTTAGATAGGGCAATAGAAAGGGGTGTTAAGCCCAATGCCATTTTAGATGCGATAAAAAGCCCTTTAAAAACAGGAAATGTTGTTACAGACCAATTAGGTCGCCAAAGCCAAAGGTTTATTGGTCGATTTGGAGAAGTTGTTGTCAATCCCCAGACAGGAAAAATAATATCTGTTAATCCAACCTCTTCAAGTAAAGCAGCGAAACTTTTAAAACAATTAGGGCAATGATAGTTAAATTAAATAAAAATCAGTTTGACTATCTGAGCTATAGTCTTTCTGAAAAACAAGAAGTATTAAAATTAAAGTTGAAAGAAATCAGTAAAGAAAATCAATTTGTTCTTATAGAAATTGATGAAGAAATGGCTGATGAAATCCGTGATTGGGCAAGTGATGAGTTGCAAAGAAAGGGATTTGGTATAAATTATGAGTTGACTTCAGAGGGTAAAATATTAGAAGAACTAATAGATTTATTTTATGTAGAATAATGAAAAAGTAGCTATACATCATATCATTGATGTTGTTTTTTGTGGCAAATACAAATGCCACAAATCGTGATTTTTTGGGTGCAAGGGAAGCAGTTGCCGCTAAGGGGGGAAAAGAATTATTTAATTTTGGCGGAAGTGCGGGCAGGCATATGGCAGAGCCAGGTAGAGCCGTACCAGTTCAAATATTAGAGCAAGCAATCAAGGGTTCTAAAGGGGGTCGCAGACCCTGAAGGCTCACGGGCTCTAATGTATAGTGTCGAAATTCTTAGAAACGGAAAGCCTTACAGATTAGATGTTCTTTACGATAAGGAAACAAACACTATTTGGCATTTTCAATATAGTCCTATAAAACCCTAATCAATATGTACGATAAGAGTGATAAGAGAAGGCTGTATTGGCTTATTGACCAATATTTGTCATGTAAAATAAATGAAAATACATTTTGTGATGATTTTCACGAGACCCTTGTTAACGAAATGTATTATGAAGGTCTTACAGATATTGAACATAAAGCCTTTTCGGATTTAAGTGATGTATCACAACGGTTTTCAGAATATGAAGAAGACTTTAAATTGTGGGCAGGATTTGTTACTGCAGAAGAATTAAAGCAAAAAATAATCGAAACAAAAGAGAAATTACAAGAGCAAAGCCCGATTTGAGGGTATTTTTTAAAGTGTGTCAGTGCTGAGTTTCTTCTGAGGGTAGTTTTGATGTTGGCCGCCAGCGGGTGACCAATACCAAAACTACCCCCAGAATTGCCTAAAACATTTTTACCTCGTCAAACATCACTCCCATTTTTTAGTTGTTCAAATTTATCTCGTTCGAGTTGTTGCAGACCTTCGTAGAATTCAATGACTTTGTCGAAAGGGATAATCTAAATACGAGCAGCGATGCCAATAAAAATATTTCCGGGATTGTCTACAATTATCTAAATTTACCTGAGCGTATTACGGTAACGGGTAAGGGTACTGTTATTTATATTTACGACGCATCTGGTAATAAGTTGCAGAAGAAAACCGTAGATGGTGTGGTAACCACTGTTACCACTTATCTGGGTGCTGCCGTTTATCAAAATGATACGCTTCAGTTCTTTGGCACTCAAGAAGGCAGGATTAGGCCTC
>NZ_FNQY01000004.1 GCF_900107765.1 Arachidicoccus rhizosphaerae
TTCTGATCAACGTAAATCTATAAATCAATTTTTGAAAAGAAAAATCTATCTTTGACTTAGCAAAAACTACTGTCCGGATTTTTCAACACACCTCAGACAGAGAAAAATAAGTTGAATGCTGAAAGATTATTGGCCTTGCTTAATCCTGAAACAGAAGATGGTAAGTAGGTAGATTTATACCAATTTGGCGATTTATAGTTAGATATTCTAATTCCGGAATTAGGTAAATTAATAGCTGAGAAGCATAAGATCAATTATGGTGGACAAGAAGTATAAATATGAACATATTGTGGCTAAAATCATTACGAAACTACCAAGCCAAACTTAAGAATTTATCAAATATTTTACTATAAATTGACCAACATGATGATAATATTGGTTATATTTGATAATGCAAACGGATAGTCTAAGCAAAAAAAGAATAGTGCTTGTGCACTGGAAAAAGCAACAGCATACCGAAGTCTTTTCTAACCTGAGAAATTTTTGTCTCAGTTACCCGGAGTATAGTTACAATACATTAAATAACTACTTGGGTAAAGAGAAAACTGCCTACGATAATGAAACAGTACGGGTGGAACGCAAAGAGATTATTACAAAGCCTAAAGTTGATGTAGCCGCCTCAAGAGCTATTGCTCCTGTTTTAAGAAGGGTAAAGATGAAACAGGCTGAAGACCAAATGCATGATTGGCATTATTGGATATCCCAGCCGGTGATAAAACGTGCGGAAGCGGTTACATTTCTGGTCAACCAAATGCTAAAAAAAGGCCAGAGAATGGACAAAACAATAGTTAACAAAATAAAAACGGATTATGATACTAGGAAAGGACTTTGAGGATTTTGTTGTGCTGCTCAACAAATATAAAGTAGAGTATATGGTTGTTGGTGGCTATGCGATGGCGTTTCACGGCAAACCACGTTACACAGGAGACTTCGATGTATGGGTTAATATATCTGAAGAGAACGCCGAAAAATTATTGAAGGTCATGGAAGCTTTTGGTATGTCTTCTTTAGGCTTTGAAAAGGACGATTTTTTGCAACAGGGGTATATTTCCCAGATTGGTTATCCTCCTTTACGGATAGATATTCTGAATAATATAGATGGTGTTGAATTTAAAGAGGCCTATATAAACAGACAAGAACTAATTGAAGGTGATCTAGCAATAGTTTACATTGGACTTCAGGATTTGATGGCAAATAAAATAGCCTCGGGAAGAAAAATGGACCTAGCCGATGTCCAGGAAATTAAAAAGATAGTACCGAAAAAGAAAACTGAGCCGAAAAAGTCCCGTGAGAGAAGACTTTAATACTGGAAACAAAAACTATAAGCTAGAAGTAAATTAATATTAAACTCAGAGAAAAAGATTCTGGCAAATATGGTCTAAAAGGAGCTCTGGCCAATTTCTTATTTGGGATAACTTATAATTGAATAGTAATTGCCATATCACCAATAAAAGATGCCTCCCAAACTAATAACACACTGCCCAAAATAACTATCTCAAACATCCACCATTTATCATGAGATTAACCAAATAATATTAATACAAAATTAAATATTTCAGTTACGTTTAATTATAAACTACAAAAAAAACAATGATATTCAAATAATTATTATTAAAATACGACTGGGATACAGTCAGGAACGAATCAGAGTCAACTATACAAAAGAAATTAGAAACTTAAAAAGATATAGATATGTCTATCATAAGCTGATAAGTATACAACCTTGTCCAACAGACCCACAGCTACAAATTAAAAATGTAGTTGAGATTCCTGGAGAGAAAGACCCTGATATATTTATGCTTGAAATAGATCAGCAAACGGGAGAGTATACCGACTACGCTCTACCTTTAGTACGGTAGCAACCACTCATCAGCTTGGAACTTCATCAAAATATAGACAAATCCGTTTTCCAGAACTAGATGCAATCGTCTATGCATTGTTTAAAGTCACCTATATGGAATTTACAGAACACAAAATTAAACATTATTTCTAGCAGCTCATTGATTTTAGCAAAATGAAAACAACAGGCGCAAGAAAAATTTAAATTTTCAGATTAATAAAGATACACTTATTATAAGAAGATGGCTGCGTAATCCAACAATATAATACAGTCTAAACTGCATCTAAAATCAGGGGCCTTTCACTCAATTCAAAAGAGATAAATTCAGCAAGTATATTAATAGTTCAAAACTGCTAGAAGATCATTATTTAGACTAAGAAGGAAATTATTTAATTAAAGAAAGCATATTTATATCCCAATATTTTTGATCCCAAAACAACCAGGAACGTAAAAGTCCTTCCTTTGCCAAGCCACATTTCAGTAATAGATACTTACAACAAACATTCACAGGCATAACGTCTGCTTCAATTCTATTTATAAATAAACGCACAAAACAAAATTTTGTAACACTTCTAAGTACTCCAGAAATAATTCTTTTATTCCAATGATCAGGATTCATGTCATAACAAATATTAGTACGATGATATTATGTAAAATAATGAAATCCAACTTGTAACAAATAAAATACAACACTTCTTTTCAGATTCTCCAACAGAGCAATTTTAAATCAAAAAAAGAAAAAGCTTAAATCCAATCATTGAATAACTAAATAAAAACAAATGTTTACCTTTATAAGAAAGGGCCTTATGTACCACGTCAAATTATTCAATAAAAGAACAGTTTATTCTTCAATTATAATTTTATTAATGTTCAAAGCGGTTTCGCTCCATGCCCAAAATAAGCAAATAAATAAAATTCAGAGAATATCCCAAGCACACAACACAGCCAATTATTCAATAACCCCATCTATTGAATGGACTCAACTATTTAATAAACAGACAGGCTGGACAGGAGGTGATGGCATTTACTCAATATCTCTTCCATCAGATTTTAAAAACAATTTCATACGTAAGAAATCAAACAATATATTATTTCTCTTCAGTGATTCCATAATAGATACTTTAATAGATGGAAAACAAACTGACAATGGATTTACCATGATCCATAATGCAGTAGCCATTCTAAACAGCAAAAATCCTAAAAGAGATAATATTCAATTTTATTGGCCGCAAAAGAATAACAAAACACCAGCATCCGTTTTCATTCCATCTGACATCAAAGATAGACAAGGTAATCCGGTTGAAGACTCAATCTATTATTGGCTGGGTGATGGAATTGCTATAAAAAACAAAAATAAGCCTCTTAACAAGGACACGGCCTTAGCGATTTTCGCCTATAAAATGACCAATGTTAGTAATGAGGCATTTGGATTTAAAGAAATCGGGAACGATCTCTTATTAACCGATGCAAACTTTTCAATTTTAAAACAAATTCCATTACCTAAAGTATCGGAAGGAAGTTTAGGTGCAGGAATTTACCAGGAAAATGTAAGACATAACAAAGGAAAGGAAGAAAATGACAATTATGTCTATATATACGGTGTGCGTGGTATACACAAAGGATTAATCGTTGCACGCTCAACAATTGCTGACATTACAAACCCCAAAAACTGGAAATACTTTAATGGCCAAACATGGGTCAGCGACATAAACCAAAGCCAGGAAGTTACCAGCCATGTATCAAATGAACTTAGCGTTACAAAAATAAAAGAAGGTAAGTATGCACTAATCTATCAATTAGATGGAATACAACCTTATATCGGTCTAAAATTGGCGCCCACTCCATATGGACCTTTTGGGTCAATGGACACATTATGGCATTGCACGGAGCCAACTGACAAAAATAAAATAATAGTTTATAATGCCAAAGCCCATCCCAGCTTATCTTCCAAAGGAAAACTGCTAATTAGTTATAATGTCAATTCACTAGATTTTCTAAATCAGCTACATTCAGAACCCACATTTTATCGACCACGCTTTTTAATGATTACCTGGAAATAGACAACTAATTCATAATCAAATTCATCCTCAATTCTCAAGGAAAAAGAATCGATTGCATAATATTTTCGTCAAAGAAAAAGTAAAATAATTCATAATGACACATTACATTTGCTCCGCATTTCCAGCATAGACTCATGCTGCTATTTTTAATTCTAAATCTCATTACCGGATCACAGGATGGCAAATGCAATTATCAATTATGAAAAAACTATTACTCGTTATAGGCACACTTGCCTCTTTACAAGCTGTTGCACAACAACAAGACACACACATCAATCAATTAGATGACGTAATTATCCAGGGAAACCGTATTCAAACTCCTTTTAGTCAGGCAACACGGGATATACAAATCGTTACGCAACAGGATATTGAGAAAATGCCGGTACATTCCTTGAATGAAGTATTGTCATACATAAGCGGGGTTGATATTCGTCAAAGAGGCCCATTTGGCGCACAAGCAGATATCGCTATAGATGGAGGGACATCAGAACAAACACTCGTTCTTATAAATGGGGTAAAATTAATCGATGCACAGTCAGCACATAATATGATGAATATCCCAGTGCCTTTAAGTGCTATTGATCATATAGAAATCCTTAGAGGAGCAGCTGCCAGAATTTATGGCATCAATGCACTGACAGGGGCTATCAATATAGTCACCAAAACCGCAGACCACCCGACCCTTACCATCGATGCCCATACTGGAAGTTCATTTAAAGACAAGGACCCCGGAGATGGCAACGGCATTTACTGGGGAGGAGGTGCAGAACTAAGTGCCACTCTAGGCAATAAAAAGATCAATCATCTAATTTCCGCATCTCAGAATAATTATAACGGTCAGCGTTATAATTCAGATTCAAAGGCCTCCAAAGTCTTCTATAACGGCAGTTATAATCTAAACGAAAACAATAGTATTCAAGCCATGGCTGGATATGCCAGGAGTCATTATGGTGCCAATGGATTTTATGCAGCTCCTGGTGATATCAATTCAGCAGAAGTTGTACAATCCTCCGTATTTAGCCTATCTTCCAGGCATAAATTTGGCAAATTCCTGCTTTCTCCAAGAATTAGTGACAGATATGGTGATGATGATTACAGATACTTAAAGGATGACTTAAGCAAATACAGATCCAGGCATTATACCAATGCATTGATGTTAGAACTGAACGGTAGTCTGGAAACAAAAATTGGGACATTGGGACTTGGATGGGAATCTCGCTTTGAAAAAATTAATAGTTCAAACATTGGAAAACACCAAAGAGAAAATCATGGAGCATATGCTGAGCTCCAATCTTCAATTGGAAAGAAATTGGAAGGCACTTTAGGCGTTTATGCAAACTACAATACGGATTATGATTGGCAGCTATACCCAGGCATTGATTTGGCATACTTAATTGATCAACATTGGAAAATTTCGGGAAGTATCGGATCTGGTGAAAGAGTACCTTCATTTACCGACCTTTATCTGGATCAAAGACCAGGCAATATAGGCAACCCTGAGATTCAGCCTGAGAGCGCCTGGAATTATGAAGGGAATATTCAGTATAGTAAAATGTACTTCAGATTTCAGGCTGGATATTTCTATAGAACAATTAGCGATTTCATTGATTGGGTAAGAGAAAGTGCCGACGTCCCCTACTCCCCTATCAATTTCGGTAAAAACAAAATACAAGGTCTCTATGCCAGAATTCAACAAAATATAGATTTAGGGAACAAACAATCCTTTGAATACCATTTAAGCTACAATTATCTAAACCCTATTATTGACGGGTCCAGCGATCTGCAATCAAAATATAGCTTAGAATCATTAAAACATCAGTTCATTGCAGGTGTCAGCTATGGTATCGGAAATCTAAATCTACAATTAGAAAACAGGTTTCTTAAAAGAGAATTGGCCAATAGCTATGATGTCGCTGATTTCAGAGCCAATTACCAAATCAAAAAAGTCACGGTTTACGCGGAAGTCAATAACATTTTTGATGCCAAGTACATGGAGGCAGGAGCCGTTCCAATGCCTACAAGATGGTGCACGGTAGGTGCTAAACTGAGAATCAACTAACACCTTAAGGATGTAATTAAACTAATTCAAATAATACGCTCTGCCTTTTCTGATTGACAACCCAGTAAAAGCAGAGCGTATTTATTTAAATTGCTTTCTTATTTTCATGACTGGAAAATAGACTCTCCCTACCCATTTACAATCAAAAGGCACAAAGCACCTTTTGTGTAGAAAAGGTAATTTTCAAAATAAATAATCGAAAATAAAGCTTATAAAATCAGCTTTAAAACAGGCAATCAAACTAAAATACTAATCAATAATCTGAATTAGTACCCATTCATACTGCATCGGCCATATCGCTTCTGGTTATTTCCAGAACCTGTAATTTAGTGGACAACAATTTTATTTTTTGAATAATTGCCAACAAATCATCTACCCAATCTTGATTCAACCTTTCATACATATTGATTTCATTTAAGAAATACAAATGGGTATTAATGATGTCCCTTGGAGAATTTCCTGAGAAAACCCGGAGTAACAGACCGACTAAACCTTTGCTGATTGAATTGTCACTTTCTGCTGTAAAAAATACCCGGTTGTTCATTAATCTGGCCTTAATCCAGATATTGCTTTTTGAAGTTTTAACTTCATGTTCTTTATCCAATTCTTCTTTTGGAATAGGCTCTAAATCATTGCCAATCTGAATCAGTTTTCTAAAATAGGGAATCCGGTGTACCTTATCAGAAAACTGAGCAAACTCCTCAATGATTTTATCCTGAATGTTATCAATTTTCATATTGCTTTCGTTAATTAGTGTAAAAATTAAGTGAGGTATACAAATTTAATCTTTTCAAATTAAAAAATAGCCGGATAGTTTTCCCCATAATTACCCACCATCAAATTAATTGACACCATATTTGCTACGGTCCAGACACTAAAAGAATTTACAACATCATAAAAATAGCCAAACATAAATATTAAAACTGTACAAATATGAGCCTTACAATAAATCAAAATTGATATTAATTTATTGCAAGGGGCTGATAGATGTACTATTATTTTTAACAGTTCTGCAAGTATGCCATCTCATTTTTTATACTTATTTCAGATACCAAATTCATTTAGCAATACATCAAGTAATAATCAATTTACTGAAAGTTCAGCGTTTACTTTTTGCCTGCTTCTGCGGCTGTTTAATTGTTTAACTGACCACCTACTCCTTCTCATAAGGCACATTTTTCCATAGTTTTTGTATCCGGTTAATGGATAAAAATTTACACCCAAAATAAATTCTCTGTGTTAAGACCCATTAGAACCCACCCATATAAAACCAGAGCATTATTGCGGGATCGCAAAAAGTAAAAACTGAATACAACACTCCAAAAGAAGACGGCCACTTTCAAATAAATTCCATCTCCACAATTCTCAAATTAAACACGCACAGGTAAAGTATCCTAAGAACTCATTAGCTATACTGGACTTATAAAATTGTTTCCTAATCCCCAGCCATAAGAAAATCTTTTTAAATTATATATTTTTCTTATATATTATTTTTATATTTAAATATATATTCTACTAACAATTGTAATAAAATACATAGTGGTTATTTTTGAGAACTTTTTTATAATAACCTTGCTTAAATTATAAAATAAATCAAATTTAAACATACATATATTTTTTTTACTATTCAACCAATCCACTTCCAATCATTTTTTATGCTCCGAAAAACATTAAAAATTGCCATTTGCATGACTCTCCTTTCTCATGCCGTTAAACTTAAAGCGCAACTCACCGATAGTTCAGAAACCCAACAAGACACCACAGGGACTTTCAAACTAGGAGAAGTAACTGTCAGTACAAGCCTTACTCCTCCAATTTTCAATTCAGTTAATGCAAGGCAAATGGAAATGTTTGGCCGAAATGATGCGGCCCAGGCATTAAACCTTTTACCAGGCATTACGCTTTCAAAAGTAGGCCAACGCAATGAAGCCATGTTATACGTCAGAGGTTTTGATTTAAGACGTGTTCCGCTGCTTATAGACGGCATTCCTGTATATGTCCCTTATGACGGCTACGTGGATTTAGCAAGGTTTACAACTTTTGACCTCGCCAGTATACAGATTTCAAAGGATTACACCTCTGTAAACTATGGGCCCAATGCCATGGGAGGAGCTATCAACCTCATCACTCGCAAACCAACTAAATCACTAGAAATAAATGGTGCCACAGGATGGCTGAGCGGAGGCTTTAGAAGTAATTTCAATGTGGGCAGCAATCTGGGCAAATTCTATATTCAGGCTGGCATCTCAAAATACAAAAGAGATTATTTTCCCATGTCCAAGGACTTTAAACCGACGGCCTATGAAGAGGGTGGCCACAGGGAAAACTCCTATAGCGACGACGAGAAAGTAAGTCTTAAAGTGGCTTTCACACCAAATGAAGGTAGCGAATATGCGCTCAGTTATAATTATCAGCATGGAAATAAAGGCACTCCGGTATATGCAGGCAGCGACACATTGAATAGCTTACTTAAAAAGCCGCGCTACTGGAGATGGCCTAAATGGGATAAACAAAGTATTGCATTTTTATCAAACACACAAATCGATTCAAGTCAATCCATAAAAACCAGGTTGTATTATGACAAATTCATCAACACTCTGAACTCATATGATGATGACACCTATTCCAGTATGGAAAAAGGTTACGCGTTTTCTAGCCTATATAATGATTACACCTTAGGCGCCATAATCGAATACAGCAAACAATTCGGACAAATTGACCACCTGATCGGAAGCCTTCAATATAAACAAGATGTCCATAGAGAACACGACCTTGGAGAACCTATAGCCAAAATGGCGGATGCCACTTCAACCGCAGCACTGGAATATCAGTTAAATTTATCAAAAGGGCTAAAACTGCTTACTGGCCTCAGTTTTAATAACAGATCTAGTTTAAAAGCGCAGCATTACAACAGCGATACTAAACAACTGGAAACTTACACATCAAACCATAATAATGCAATAAATGTACAGGGAGCGTTGCAATATTCTATTGATAAAAGCAACGAATTAAGCATTAGTATTGCCAGAAAAACAAGATTTGCCACTACTAAGGACAGATATTCATTCAGTATGGGAACGGCACTTCCCAACCCAGACTTAAAAGCAGAATACGCGATAAACTATGATTTATCTTATAACGGCAGTTATTTAAACAACACGTTAAAATCAAACGCCGCATTGTTTTATAGCAAAATAAATAACACAATCCTTTCAGTGGACAACGTAAGCTTCGATTCAACTTCCGGAACCTCGCTTAGACAGTTGCAAAACGTCGGGCAGTCAGAATACATGGGATTTGAGCTAGGAATCGATTACAATCCAATTACAGCTATTGCAACTGGAATCAACTATACTTACATTAAACTTAATAATATAAGTAGCCCGAATTTATTTTTTACTGATGTTCCCAGAAGTAAGTTATTTGGTTTTGTACAGTATTCTCTAAAATCCATTCTATCTTTACAAATAAACGGAGAATATGATTCAAAACGATTCAGCACTTCTTACGGAACAACAGCAGGTGCATTCACTTTATTTAATGCAAGTGCAAAAGTACATGTCTGGAAATACTTTAGCCTGGAGGGGGGTATCAATAACATATTTGACAAAAACTACCAGTTGACTGAAGGATTTCCAGAGCCTGGCAGGAACTATTTTGTAAACCTTCGATATAATCTCTGATGGGCAATAGTCTAAAAACGATCACGTCCATTACTTTGTTGGGGTGTATCTGGATTGGCTCGCTATCAGTCAGTTCATTTACGAACAGTCGGGATACTATTGTAAATAATATCCCGACTCCCCATATAATCACCCTGCGATTCCCGGCCTATTTCGGGCACCATTATCAAATCCCGGAGGATAACCCGACTACTGAAGAAGGCATAGCGCTCGGCAGAATGCTCTTTTATGAAAAACAGCTATCCAAAAACAATCAAATATCCTGCGCATCCTGTCACCAGCAGGAACATGCCTTTAGTGACACCGCGGCATTTAGTCTGGGGGCAGACGGCTCTGCCCAACCGCGTAATACAATGGCACTTGTCAATTTACTATGGGTCAACCAGTTTTTCTGGGACGGCAGAGCAAAAGGGCTTGAAGCACAAGCGGACACCCCACTTGTCAACCTGCATGAGATGAATCAATCTTTTGACCAGTCCATTGCTAAACTGGAACACAGGCAATTATATAAAAATGCATTCAAGGTCGCCTTTGGAGACGAAAAGATTACTAAAAGCAGAATTGAAAAGGCGCTGGCGCAATTTGAGAGAACACTTATTTCCTGTAATTCCAGGTATGATCAATATCTTGAGGGGATTTACCAACCAACGGCTGCGGAACTGGAAGGCATCGCCTTATTTTACGGCACCCCCACCAGCAAAACTTATCTGAGAAGGCCCAGCTGCAGTCATTGTCATGGCGGCCCCAACACCTATGAAGAATTATTTATGAATAACGGGTTAGACAGTCTTCCAAAGGATTTAGGCAGGGCTATTATCACAGGCCAGGACTATGACAAAGGCAGATTCAGGGTAGTAACCTTACGCAACATAGCCCTTACTGCACCCTATATGCATGACGGACGGTTTAAAAGCCTGGCCGAGGTTATTGACCATTATAGTGATCACATTCTTTCAAGTTCTTCCTTAAGCCCCTTTCTGAACAGCAAAGAAATAGTGAGTAACCCTAAAGATCACCTGAGTTTCACCAAGGGTGAAAGAACTTCCCTTATCGCTTTTTTAAACATGCTAACGGATTCAAGTTTTATTCAGGATAAAAGATTTTCCGACCCATTTACATCTAATAAATAAATTGTAGTTTAGTTGGTTCAACAATCAAAAACAAAAAACAATGAAAATCCAAAAAATACTTTTAGTCAAAGCCCTTGTACTTTTTTTATTTTTCCCCTTCCAGTCGGCTAAGACTCAGGTACACACGGTTTTAAACAGTGACTCATCCCAATCTGCAGTATTACGAATATCCGGAGAAGTGACCTCCCCGCTAACGCTAACACTCTCATCATTAAAATCCTTGCCAGAACATACCGTTACGGTGAAGGATAAAACAGGGTCTCCCCATCAGTATACTGGAATATACGTTACAGATGTACTAGCCAAAGCAGGTGTTACAACAGGTCATGAACTTCGTGGGGAAAACCTAAGCAAATATGTACTGGCCAGTTGTGCAGATGGTTATCAGGTAGTCTATTCTCTGGCTGAGCTTGACAGCAGTTTTGTCAAAAATCTGCCCATTATTGCTTATGAAATTGACGGACAACCCTTAATGTAAAATAAGGGACCATTGCGTATGGTGATGCCTGAAGATAAAAAGCCGGCCAGAAGCTGCTTTCAACTTCAATCGCTGAGTGTTCATTTTGCCCAGAACTAAGCTAAAATTTATGCTGATTAATCCGCCATAGCGACAATGGCAAATCCAATGAATGCTATTTAGAAATTCAACAGCATAAGCAAGGCGGCAATGAATATGCCGCCTTGCAATATATAAAAAGAAAAAAATCAATACTAAGTAACCGGATTGCCATCCAGCTAATAGGTTAACGTAATGCCTGCACCCCAGCCCATATCACTATCATAGTGCGTTGATAAAGAGAATAATTTAGTCAATATATATTTACCCCCAAAAGAATATTCCCTATCAGAATTCACCATAAAATTAGCCCGCAGCCTGGGCGTAAGCGGGATATCCTCCCTACTTAACTGCATTCTGACATAACCGTTATGATCAACACTTGCATCAGCCACAACTAACCAGGGCAAAGTATATTGGATCCCAACATGAAAGACCTTACGATCATCCTTGGTGTTTGTCTGACCAAACAGACTCTTCTCTTCATACTTATGCCGCCTATGCCGCCAATCGATGCCTACATAAGGAAAGAGCCACTGCATGGATCCTAAATACCTGCCAAAGTGGGTTTCCACCTCGTATCCATCCTTATTATTATATCCTAACCGCCATTCCCCCTGAAACGCCCAGCGCGTATTGGCATATACCAGGCTTCCGTCATTACCGTTTGTCGCAAAATCATTTTCAGCCTTTAAATGAAACATGCGGTCATCCATTTTAAGCATTTTATATCCCATATCCGGATGTGGCATTTCAGGATTATGCGGACTATCCTGATAGGTAAAGATCCGTCCCATCCCACTCATCATGTGATAAAGTATATGGCAATGAAAAAACCAATCTCCGCTTTCAGATGCGTTAAATTCAAGCGTATCGGTCTCCATAGGCATAATATCAACCACATTTTTCATGGGAGAACTATCTGCATACTGATTAACCAATCTAAAATCATGTCCATGCAAATGCATGGGATGACGCATCATAGAATTATTATAAAGAACAATCCTCAGGTTTTCGCCTTTTTTAATCAAGATCTTATCTGTTTCAGAAACCGTCTTATTATTAATCGTCCAGACATACCGGTTCATGTTGCCTGTCAGCTCAAAATTCAGTGTCCGCCAGAGTCCGTCAGGCAGCGTTGTCTTGTGGGTAGCCTCCAGCATATTATAATTTAAGGTTACAGGAGCATGGCTTTCCATATTCGCGACTTCAGCTACCCTGTCCTTTTCTGCTGTCTTATGCCCTGACAGGTGACTCATTGAAGCATCTTTGCCCTCAGATTTCACCAGCTCTAATTCCATTCCGCATTTAGGGCATTTACCGGGCTTATCTTGTCTGATATCTGGATGCATCGGGCAAGTATACCACTTGCCATGATTCATATTTTGTTCCATAGAGGTAGAATCTGGCATAGCCATATCTCTATCCTGTTCGGAGGCGCCATCTAACTCCGGATACATCACGCTATTCATATCCATAGTCTGTAAGGACATTGCCATCCCCATATCATCCATCTTGCCACTGGTTTTCATCATGTCATTCATCATGGCCATGCCAGCAAAATACTTTAACTTGCCAGGAGGTCTTGCGGCAAGCTGCGGTCCATCTCCCAACCACAAGGAGGCGCTTCCTGTCCTGTCTTCCGCAGTGGCTAGAAATTCAAAGGAATTATTACCCGATATGGAGACCACCAGATCGTAGGTTTCGGAAGGCCCTATAATCATATTATCTACCATCACCGGTTTAACATCATTTCCATCACTGGCCACAACCATTAATTGGCTACCACTATATTTTAGCCAAAAATAAGTAGACGCGGAACCATTCACTACCCTTAAGCGGACCTTATCTCCAGGCTTTAGCCCTTTCACTTTACTGGAGTCATGTCCATTCAATAAAAACCTCTCATAATAGACATCGCTCACATCCATCGCCTTCATTCGCTTCCATTCATTGAGTAATTTTACGCCAACCTTACCTGCTGCAATTGCCTCACTATAACTCTGTACTGCTTTCTTTTTAATGGAAAACCAATCCGAGGCCGTGTGCAGTCTTCTGTCAATCTCCTCCGGCTTCATATTACTCCAGTCACTAAGTACTACAGGAATGGTCGGAATTTCCGGTTCCGTTCTCTTATTAAAAATCAAAGCTCCATACAATCCAACCTGTTCCTGCAATGCATAATGGCTATGATACCAATAAGTACCTGCCTGCACCACCGGAAATTTATAAATATAAGTTGTATGTGGCGCAATCGGATGCTGGGTAAGATAAGCAACGCCATCCATTCTGTTGGCCAGTTGTACGCCATGCCAATGTACGGCTGTTGGCTCATCTGAATTATTATGCACATAAATCAGAGCCGTGTCGCCAATAGTAAAAACCAGTGTCGGGGCAGGTAACTGTCCATTGACGGCAATTGCTCTTTTGCTTTTACCATCAAAACCCACCGTTGAATCCGTTATAAACAAGTCATAACGCACAGTTTTCGCCTTTATTTCCCCCGGAGCGAAGTGAATACCCGCTCCTGCAGCTTCGACAGGTTTTGTGGCAATATCCTTTTCCATATTCGAAAGCACGCCCAAAGGAGGTTCCTGTCCAGGCAGTGTAGGATGCGCTACCGGCACTGCAAAGGAGGCAAATGGCGTAAACCGGTCATTATTTCCATGATCAAATTTTGGTTTTTCCTGAGCCGCGGCGGGCTGCAAATAAAATAACAACAGCCCCAGCAAAAGACCAGGTAAATACCTACTAAATATATTCATCAGATTTTTTTAATATACTTTCAATGCATATCCTGAAAGATTGACTGTCACGCTGATAATATGCCCTAACGATCAAACTTCAAAAGTCCTCCGAAATGGCATAAAACTACATCAGGAAAGTTTCCATCCCAATAGTGGCGTTGGTCAGCAGCATTACCCACTTAGCTCCTGATTGCATTGAATGACCTTTGCATAGAAAAGCTAATAAGTAAGTGCCTACTACAAATTATTCCACTTAGCTCCACGTGTCGCTTCCATCAGGACATGCTTTGTCCTTTAATAATTGAAATTAATTATTTTACCTTTTATTCGTAAAATTTATGGTATAAGTATTAAGGCTCAAGTGTTTCTTTTACAGAACCACAATTCAGCATGGTTTTACCATAATAAGGATTTTCAATCTCCTTTTTATCACTTAACCAATTGGCTTTTGCCATGGGACAATAATCCCAGTATAGCGTGGTAGTGGTACCGGAGGTTTTCAGCAAAGCATACAAATGCGTGCTTAAATCCTTAAAACTTGTTCGCTGTGCTGTAATATCCGTCGCATTGCCGATAGCTACAGCTTTATTCAGTGCTTCTTTGCCATCCTTTGCAAATACTTTTTTGTCTAACTGCTTTTCCCAGGAAGTGAGCGCTGTTGCCAGCCGCTTTCCAGCCTCAGCGGCCTGACTTTTCTGTCCTGCGACTAAAGCATCCTTAAGGGATAAATAGGCCTTAACAACCGAATTAGCATCCAAAGTTGCATTTGTGTAAGTATAATGAGTAGAGAAATAGGAATTAGCGGCTCCGGGAGGGGTCGCCATTGCGAGAGAGGTTATGGAGATGAATCCAAACGCTAATAATATCTTTTTCATATTTATTGATTTTATAAAAGTTAAAATAGAATTTTCAGTTCTGCCATTGAGCCTGTGAGGCTCAATGGCAGAACTGAAAATTCTATTTTAGGGGGTCGCCATATAAAATCAAAACCTTTGGGTAATCTTATCGGAATAAAAAAAGATGGCACGACTTTCTCCGCCTGGTCCATTTGTAATATGGTGCTCATTGCAGGCAAAAAAACGCTCGTGATACCGTTCCCTGTACAATGACAATTGTGGCCACAGGCATCACCTGCTGAATGATCACATGGAAGGCTACCCTTTTCAGCTTCCTGGGCCATCTGACAGCCCTGATGTATCGTCGTTGCTGATTTTGTTTTTTGTAGAGCTGTTCTTCCATTTGAAGCAGGTTTGGCATCATTATGACAACAGCTATGTCCTTGCATGCCAGTGCAGGCCATCAGCTGACCAGGAAGAGCAAAAAGCCCCAGCAAACAAATGCATAAAATAAATAATATCAATCCCTGTTGCTTCAAAACAATTGATTTTTACCTGTCAAAGGTAAAATATTTACATGGTTAGGTTCTTATAAAATTTCATATAAACCTTACAAAATTGCAGCCGATTTTCAGCAAATCAAACGATTGCATGAATCGCAAACGTTAAAGATTCTTTATCAATTTAATCCATTCAAAGACAGTAGTTTTGGAGTTTTACTTATACATAATAACTATTTAATATACATGTCGCTTTTCATAAGACTAATTTGCACTTTTCTGATAATCGCCGGATTCAATCAAGTCCTTTCAGCCCAAGTGGTTTTACAGGGTCGAATAACAGATCCGAAACAAGCGGCATTAACAGATGCAACCGTTCAAATAAAACTAATTGAAGACACCACCGTTAAAGCAGGTCAAAACAGCCAAAATGGAGCGTTTAAATTTAACGGGCTCCAAAAAGGGCTATATATTATTGAAGCCAGCAAAACCGGATACAATACTACTAAGATTTATATCAGACTAGACCAGGATTCAAGTATTCAACTACAATTACAACCCTATACTCAGGAACTGGAACAGGTTACGGTTACCGGAAAAAAGAAGCTGATTGAACAAAAACCAGACAGAATCATCTATAATGTCTCCGGTAGTGTAACCAGCCAGGGTGGTAATGCGCTTACGGCTCTTTCCAAAATCCCGGGCGTAAAAATCAGTGGTACTACCATAGGTCTGGCCGGGAAGGGAAGCGTTAAGATAATGGTAAACAATAAGTTACTTGAAATAAGTGATCAGAACCTGGCTAATTATTTAACAACCCTCCCCACCAAGGATATTGATAAAATAGAGGCTATTACCAGCCCCGGAGCCAACTTTGATGCCGCTGGCGGTGCAGGTATTATCCGCATTGTCACTAAAACTGCCAACCTGGAAGGCTGGAGCGGGTCCGTTCAAGGAACTTATGGTCAACAAAACACTTATGACAATTACACACTGAACGGCTCCGTCAATTATAAAAAGGACAGATGGAACGGGTTTGCCAGTGTTAATCTGAACCGCCATAAAGAGCTCATGGGCTGGATCATTGGTGTTCAATACCCTACATATAACTGGTCCTTGAATGACACTGGCATTTATAGGATAGATGACTACAATGGTACAGTAGGGCTGGGCTACCAAATCGGGAAACAAAGTCAGCTTCAAATTAGTTATCATTTTGGCTACAGGGAGGAAGGACACAATCTGGATGGCCATGACGATGTCAAAAACTATATTACAGATAAAGAGGGGAATATAGATTCAGTCATCAGAAGCTATGCCACCTATAATCCTATTGCCAAAACAAATGCCGTCAATTTGCATTATAATACAGTTTTAGACAGCAAAGGCACAACGCTTAGTGCTGATGCAGATTATTTTAACTTCTTTAGAACTGACTATTCCAATTTCAGGGGATATGCCCAACCTGCCTTGCAACAGGATGGCGATCAAAATGCGCTGTTTTCTAATACGGCCAAACAAAACATACTGATTTACACCGCTAAAGCAGACCTGAGCATTCCTACGCCGTTTGCTACCTGGATGCTTGGCGCTAAATTCAGTGATATCAGCATATATAGCGACGCGCTTTATTATAATATTGCTACCGGAACACCTGCTTTTGATTCCAGTAAAAGCAATATTTATGATTACTCGGAAAAAACACAGGCTGCTTATATCCAGGGATCTAAGAAATGGGCAGATTTCAGCCTCAATGCGGGGCTAAGGGCTGAGTATACGAAAACCACCGGGCATTCCATTTCACTGTTAAGAACAGATAAAAATAGTTATTTTAAATTTTATCCTTCCGTTTCATTCACTTATCAGGCAAATGAGCCCAATCAATTTTATCTGGAATTCAATAAAAGGATCAACCGTCCCACTTTCTGGAACCTGAACCCTTACCGGTCTTTATTAACAGCTTATGCCTATTACGATGGCAATCCGGCGCTGAAGCCAGAATATACAAGTCAGCTGGAAATTGGACATAGTTATAAACAGCAACTTTATACCTCTTTATATTATCGCCATACCACCAATAGTTTTGACTACCTAACAGTTGGATCGCTGGATACATTTTTAGTATACAGAACACCCATGAACTTTATCAATAGCTCCACCTGGGGAATACAGGAGCGTATAAATTTAACTCCGGTCAGATGGTGGGACGCCGCTTTACAGTTTAATCTTTATTATACCAAAAGCAAATCAGATCTTGATTATGTAGCTGATCAGAAAGGATGGGGCCAATATGTATCTATCGGCAATACATTTTATTTTGATAAACAGAAAAATTTCAGCGGAGCTGTTAATTTCTGGTGCCAGTTTCCGGAAGTTGATCATATAGGAACCACAAACACCTATAATTCACTGGACCTGGGGCTTATGTATACCACACTGAATAAAAAATGGACTTTAGGACTCAATGCGACGGATATTTTTAAAAACAGCTGCCCTACCTATTATACCGAAGTCAATGGCCTGAAACAAAGCTATGAACATTTCCAACTGAACAGATCCGTTGTATTTTCGGTCTCCTACCAGTTTGGATCTCGTCCGAAGGCTGGTAATGACAGAGCTACCGGTAATGAGGAAGAAAGGAGCAGACTTTAATAACCTGAGCCAAATCGTTATACCATATTTGATACCTTTTACATGCAAAGAAGAATTAATCCATAAAAGGATATTGATAAAATGCATTAAATAAGAAAATTCTAACCTGCTTCTCAATTTCCAAATAAGGAGGCATTTCCCTACGTCCGGCTTCTTTGTATCTGTCCAAGACAGTAATTATGCCCAATAATTAAATTATTGACAATTAGTTATACTAATGCTATATTTGATACAGGCAAAACTACATCATCAGATCCAGTCGTAATGAAACAGGCAACCCGATATAGATGGAAGACCTTATTTTTAGCGGTACTGACTTCGCTGCTGCTGCTGCTGCTGCCTGGCTGCCATAAACATCCATCTCAAAATATCAAAAAAGCTTTTTATTACTGGAAAACCAATTTTCATTTGACCGCTTATGAACAAAGCAGGCTCAGTAGCCTTAATGCCCAAGGTCTCTATGTACGTTTTTTTGACATCATCTGGGATACACAGACTAACGAACCAAAACCTGTTGCTGTCAGCAACATCAACAAGGACAGACCCGGAAATTATCACTACACACCTGTCCTCTTTATTACACAAGAGGTATTAAGCAAGATAAATGATGCGGACCTCCGGGATTTCGTAAAGAATTTCACAAATCTGCTCTATGAAAAATGTATCCAGTCCGATATAAACCCCACAGAAATACAAATTGATTGCGACTGGACGCGAAGCACAAAACAGAAATACTTTAAGATTTTGGCACTATGCAAAACACAATCCTTTTTCAAAGACAAACAACTCAGTTGTACCATCAGGCTGCATCAAATTCGTTATCCGCAGATCAGCGGGATTCCTCCTGTTGACAAAGGATTACTCATGTGTTATAATATGGGGAATTTAAAACTGCCAGGCAATAATAATTCCATCCTGGATTTACAGGTCACCCGAAAATATCTAATCCATTTAAAGGACTATCCGCTTAATTTAGATATTGCTTTTCCTATTTTTAGCTGGTCACTTTTATACGACGACAAAAATAGGTTCACAGCAATAGTCCGGGATCTGACACAGACTGATCTCAGAGACAGCAGTATTTTCGAACCCATCGGACAACACCTGTACAGAATCAAAGTGGACACATTGTGGCACGGTTATCCTCTTAAAAACACATCTATCATCCGCCATGAATCCTGCAGTCCGGATCAGTTATATCAGTTAGCGCAACTAATACAAGGAAAAACGCACCATACAACCACGCTTATTTTTTATCACCTGGATAGTTTAACACTCACTAAATACACCAACAATGAACTGGAGAAAATTTACAATACTGTCCTTTAGTATTATCGGGGCTATACTGGTTGCGAAACTTACTTATAGTTGTATTCCCGAAGCCATATACTATAACTACCCCTCATTTTTTGGTAATAAAGCGCCCGAACAGGTAGCCTACAGGCCTTTCTTTTACGTTTCTGAAGACCCGTATTACAATAATTATGATGATCAACAGCAAAATAATGATGATTTGCTTAATTTGGATAACCTCAAAGAATGGCAGGATTATACCCATCAGACCTGTTCTCTTATAGATCTGGACAGCCTGATAAATAAATACCCGGTACAAACATTAAGGGATATTTCGACCGGGAACTTGAATCACCTGACTGTCCGGCAAAGGCAAAATACATTTTCCCAGTGGCTATTCAATAACAATAAAAGGGATGCACTGCAATATTTAATTTTTGCCAAGGATTGTGAGCCCTTTGTAACCACCAAGAATTATTGGGATACCCTGACCGTAAATATTGATTCCTCAGAAATCCTTATTAAGGACGGAATAAATAAGTGGAATAACACAAAGGATTCATTTTTAAAATCAAGATATGCCTTCCAGATTCTCCGACTCGCTTTCTATAATAAAAAATATGACCGTACGCTAAAACTATATGACAGCCTGATAGGCAATGCTTCATCCAATTCCAGAACTTTGTCGGATTACCGAAGTCTCGGCCTCAAAGCAGGCGTATACTTCAGAAGGAACAATTACCCGCAAGCGGCCTATTTATACTCAAAATTATTTACCGGGCCGGACGGAGTTAAACAGACGGCCATGTTGTCCTTTTTATGGAGCATCCGCCATGAGCAGCCTAAAAACAGCAAAACTGTTCTACAGTCAGCGTACGAATTATGCAGTGATGACCATGAGCGGGCCGTGATGACTATCATGCAAGCGCTCAGAGAAACGGACAAAGCCCTCCCACTCATAAAAAAAGCATATGCTTTAGATCCAGCGATTAAAGGCCTGGATGTCATTTTCAACAGGGAAATCAATAAAATGGAAGAGCGCTACCTGACCTATAATATTGATCAGTCCAATAAAATTGAGTACTTAAGCTATTTTGAATACTTTGAGGGTCAGCCGGCAGCAATGCAGGCGTATTTATCAGATTCAGTTAGAAAAACCTATCCAGGATACCTCGGACAATTAAATGCATTTTCACAAAAAATGATTAAAGATCAAAAATCAGGTTCACCGGCATTCTGGCATTTATCCTCTGCGTATATCAGTTATATGCTGGATGATGTAGAGCAGATGTCCAGGGAAATGTCGCTCGCCAAATCATCTGGTATGAATAATGAAGAAAGTCAGTTATTTCAGGTATTTGAAATCCTGAAGATTATTAAAAATCAAGACATTATCACCTCGGAAACAGAAACCCTGCTTTTACCGCAATTAAAAAAACTGGATATGCTGGCTGACAGTAACTCAGATAGGAATCAAAACTTCTATTCTGTCATGAATTTGCTTTTGGCACCCAAATATCTGGCACAAAAAGATACGATTAAGGCTTTATATTGTATGGCCCACAGCCGAAGAGAAAACACCACCAGCCACGGTTATTCTTATATTAATTTCTTTGACTTCAAATCCGTTCCATCAAAATATCGTGTGGATGTGTCACTGACCGACCGCCCGGGCCAGTTATTGGATAAAATGGATATAATCTCCTTACATAAAATCCAGTCCTATTTAGACAACAGTAATCATTCCCCCTTTGATAAATGGCTCGTCAATAACACCTATTACAATGAAAGCACCCTAAAGGAATTAGAAGGCACTAAATATCTGCGCGCATTTGATTTTAAGTCAGCTGCAGCTATTTTAAAAAACGTTCCTCACCTGGACAGTCTGTCCTATCCCTTTGAGATGCATATTCTTGACATCACGGACACTATTTACCACCAGGATACCAGTATCATCACCACTAAATATAGCTTTGCAAAAGAAATGGCAGCCCTGCAGCAGGCCATAGCTTCAGACTCCAACAATACACTAGCACTCTATAAATATGCCTTAGGGCTATATGCCATGTCCTATTATGGCAGAGCTCCCCACCTATTCATTTATTATCATAGCACTTCAGACGAATATAAATATTATAAAACTACGCAAAGAGACCAGCTGCCAAATGTCTTTCAGGAATATTATGGACTTTATACCGCTGAGAAATATTTCAATCTGGCAGCAAAGGCTGCCAAGACGGCTACCTTAAAAGCAAAATGCATCTTCGGCGCCGCTAAATGCTGGCAGAAAAGATGTGCCGATATGGACGAAAAGGATTATGAAGATCTAAATTACTTTGCCTATAGTTTAACGAACCCCTATTTTAAAACACTCAGCACTCAATACAGTAGTAGCGAGTTTACCAAAGCGCTCTACAATACCTGCAGTTATTATAGAGACTACCTTAAAAAAAATTAAATAGCATTACACAGCGACCTTTCAATAATATCAGGAGGCAATTTGATGCGTATTACCGGAGAATAAACCTTTACAAGCGGGTTTAAATCTCAGATAAAAGCTTTTCAAAACGGGCGACTACAATATACGCCTCTCCGGTCTCTTTTTTGAGCTTCATGGTCACAAACCTGGAAAGAGATAAGTTTTTCGGCAGCCAGGATCTTTTTTCATATTTAACCTGCTGCTCTGCTGCATACCAGATACCTTGCGGCAATGTCTCATCTATTGTCGGATCCGAGGCAGTTTTTTGAACGGGCTCCTGTTCCTCATGAACAATACGAAATAATGCCAATGACGGATCATTATCCCATTCAGCGGTTTTATTGATCTGACAGGCTATAACACGTTCTGTTCCATTTATAATATCACTTACATCAACCTCAATAGCGGCTTTTGACACTTCAATTAGCTGCTTTTGTTCGATTTCTAAATGAATCAACGGGATTTTCCTTTTGTGTCCCACAGCGTTAACGGAGCTAAACAGTTCCATATATCTGGCAAAATAGGCCTTCAATGCCGAATCTGATACGTAAATAAATGCACCCTTAATTCCCCGCAAAATCAAGGTACTGTAAATATTCAGAATATACTCATGCAGTTCTCTCTGATCCCGGATGCTACTTTTTCCAGTGCGGTCCTTATAATTCTCCTTATTTACTTCAATCAGGCCAGTTGTTTCATTAAAAGTAATTTCCGGTCCGAATATAACACCTACGTAGTTTAGATCATATCCTTGAACCGTATGAATACATCCAACTTCTGATGCAGCAGTTACACTATTAATCCAGTCCTCACTAGTGGTATTCCATCTGAGCTGAACCCCATCCAGTTCAATATCAAAAAGTGATTTATCTTTTTTAGAAGTCCATGGCCACGCATAGCCTGCTACCAGTCTACATAACCCCAGGCTTTTTTCTCTCTTCTCCAGTTCTTCCCTTAATTGCCAAAGAGAATCGAAAAGAAAAAGTTCATAACCGCGCACGTCAATTTTCCTTAAAGTATCTTTTGCCGGTTGGTCAATTTGTAACAAGGCTTTAATAAAGTCTACCAGCTCATTTCCTCCTTTTGAACGTAATTGGGTTTTTAATTTAAGTACACTTGTATTTTCTGCCGCACAGACAAGGTCAAATTCGACCTTTTGAACATCTGAAGGCCGGATGCTCTGTCCCGCATCATAAAACAAGATATCCTTGGAGGACTGATGAAGCACCCACTGTAATTCAGAAGTCGTATGTGGATCTAGTCCAAGACGCTGGCTGTTTTTATCAAAACTTCCAAATAATGTCCCCAGATTCACTCTCCTTCTGAGCCTGTGCGATTCATCAACAAGCAAAATATCATAGGTCTGCTTGGCAACATCCCCGGGGCCCAGTACCCAGGACCTCTCTAAGCCTTTTACACTTGCGAAAATTTTTGCGACTGTTTTCCTGAAAGAACTCATGGGGATGACAAGTCCCATCTTTAAATTAGGATACCGAAATTTCACGGCTTTAACTAAATCAATGATCTCCTGTTCTTCAGGGCCTAATTCTGAAAATTTAAAGGTGTCCAGATCCGTATTAAGCAGTTTAAAAAGAAAGATAGCCAGCACGCTCTTTCCGGTACCAGCCCCGCCGTGCACCATTATATTTTTAATCTTGTCGGAGGCGAGGGCACGCAAAATTTCTTTTAACGAAAGGATCTGATCAACACTTAAGGCCTTATAAGGAGAATATTTAAAAAGGTCAGAATTATCAATCTCTTTTAAAGTTTTCCGAACCACCTTTAGGGCCAGCAGTTCTTCCCAAATCCCTTCAAATATACTTTCATACAACTCTCTTTGCTGAAAATAATGATGGTTGGCAATACCAATATTTCCATTAATCAACTGCATCTCTCCTTCAGCAGAGATGTATTTAATCAGATTGGATTCAATATCCAGCGTGGCAGACTTATTAAATCTGTTACTGGATATCAAAAATGCTTCTGACAGATTCTGTTTTTTTTCGTTTTTAAGATGCGCTTTCATACGCTCTATGGTATCCGTAGTCTCTCCTACATAAGCCAGTTTTTTTTGTTCATCCTTTAAAATATAGACCAATGGCCAGAGATTTTTCTCAAAATATTCATTTGAGCTCTTTATCAGCTCAATGGTTCTTACATTAAAATCGTATCGATTGATTTTAAACGGCTGTTCCACGCTCATAATTCATTATATTTTTTAGCAGACCCTTTTGCCTTTTCCACAGGATACTTTTGTTCGTTTTGCCTGAGTTTAGACTCAATAATTTCAGTCAAATCAAGCCCCTGATTATCCATTAACAAAAATGCATATATCAAAACATCCGCCAGTTCCTCCTTTATTTTATTGGGATCCGCACTTTGCGCATCCTTCCATAAGAATAGCTCCAACAATTCCGAGGCCTCTATGGACAGCGCCATAGAAAGATCCTTCGCATTATGAAATTGCTTCCAGTCCCTTGCATCCCTAAACTGTTTAATCTTTGCGATTAACGCTTCTGTCTGTTTCATGATAATTTTTCGTTTGCAGCCTGTTTAAACGGATAACCCATTGCAATTTAGGCAATTTCCTCAGAAATTTTCCTAACGCAGCCCCAAAATAGCGGATAATGGCCACATCTCATGTAACAGCCTGGCACCGCTGTAAAAACAGCAATGATTGTGCGTAAATACTGCTTTGGCATCCGCTTAAATTCACTGAATATTTCTAAATTTACAGGGCTGATTTTTCTATTCTGATAAGAGCCATTCTTTTACATTATAAAGGATTTAAACACATTATGAAGGTTTTACATACAGCTGATTGGCATATAGGGCAACTTTTTTATGAATATGACAGAACGTATGAGCATGAACAGTTTCTGCAATGGTTAATACAAACTTTACAGACGGAACAAATAGAACTTCTGCTTATCTCGGGGGATGTTTTTGATATTTCAAACCCTTCAGCTGCGTCCACCAGGCTCTTCTACCATTTCTTAAATCAGGCCACCAGGTTAATTCCGGATCTTCAGATCATCATTACAGCCGGCAATCATGATTCTCCTACAAGGCTTGAAGCGCCCAGACCCTTACTGGAATCCTCCAATATTCACATTGTAGGAACCATCGAAAAAGACCAATCGGGACAAATCAATTTTGATAAGATCAGCATTCCGATTTTCGACAAAAGGAGGCAGATAGTTGCCTGGTGTCTGGCCGTGCCTTATTTAAGGGCCGGAGATTATCCCGTTTCAGAAAGAGATGAAAATGGCCATTCAACTGCGCAGACCTATACCCAAGGCGTCGTGCAATTTTATAAACAGGCTTTGAATTATATTCTCTCTAGAAAAACCAAAGATCAATCAATCATTGCCTTAGGACATTTACACGCAGCCCAGGCAGAGATTACAGATATGGATAACAGTGAAAGAGCCATTATGGGCGGCATTGAATGTATTCCCTTAAATGCGTTCAGTGCCGATCTCTGTTACGTTGCCCTGGGACATATTCACAAAGCCCAGAAATTAGGAGGCAAAGAACATATCCGGTATTCAGGCAGTCCCATTCCGTTATCCTTTTCCGAGCAGCATTATAAACATCAATTAATAACATTTGAATTGGACAAAACGGGCATAGCAGACGTTCATTCCATTGAAATCCCTATCAGTGTCCCCTTACTAAGCGTTCCGAAAAAACACCAGCCATTACCAATCGTACTCAAAGAGCTGGAATTACTCCCGGAAAAACAAAAAGAAAACCCTACAGAATATCCGCCATATCTGGAAGTCAGAATTTTGTTGGATGAGCCTCGGCCAGGATTACGCCACCAAATAGATAATGCACTGGTAACCAAAGATATAAGACTGGCTAAAATTGATGTAAGATACCCGGCTAAAACAGCTGAAGCAGGAGCACAGACACTCTTGGAAGAAAACCTCTCTGTATTAGGCCCCCAAGAGATATTCGAGCGGGCCTATCAACACCTATACCAAAACACGCCCCCGGCTTCGCTGGTCCAATTATTTCAACAAACAGTGCGTGAGGTCAACCAAAAAAAGGAAGCCTAATGAAAATATTACAAATCAAGATCAGTAACCTGGCTTCACTGGAAGGAGAAAATACGATAGATTTCACCAGTGAGCCGCTTAACGGAGCAGGTATTTATGCGATCACAGGCCCAACAGGAGCCGGTAAGTCTACTATTTTAGATGCCCTTTGCCTGGCTTTATATGCCAGAACGCCCCGGTATGTACAGGCCAAAAGTATTGGAATTTCACTTCAGGACAGCTCCGGAGAAAATATAGCTCAAGGTGATCCCAGATCAATATTAAGAGACGGAACCGCTAATGGCAGTGCGACTGTTCGTTTTGTAGGCATAGACGCAGACCATTATGAAGCCACCTGGAGCGTCAGAAGAGCCCACCAGAAAGCCACCGGCAAACTCCTGGCCTATACCCATACGCTTATCAATCTTACAAAAGACAGAGAAGTTCCCGGAACCAAATCTGTCATCCAAAAAGAAATTGAACGCCTGGTCGGGCTGAATTTTGATCAGTTTACCCGAAGCGTTTTACTCGCCCAAGGTGATTTCACCGCCTTTATGAAAGCCGATAAAGAAGAGAAATCTGCCTTGCTGGAGAAGCTCACGGGCTCACAGATTTATTCTGAAATTTCCCAAAAAATATATGAACACTATAAGTTAGAAGAGGACGCACTTAAATCCCTGCAAAATAAAGCCGCTGGCATTGAACTACTCACTGAAGACCAAATCAGTGAAATAAAAGTATTGATTGCAGATCAGCTAACAAAAAAGGAGCAGTTTCAAAATCAGATAGCCGCACTGGAAAAAGACATCACCTGGCAACAGCAAAAAGAGCTGTTACTGGAAAGAAAGACAAAAGCTTCCGAACAGGTAAATAAGGCTCAAAGCGCAACTGATCAATTAGCAGATACCGTCAAACAACTTGAAAGGGTTAAAGCGGTGCTTCCTATAAAAAATGATCAGAGGCGCCTGTTAGAAGAGACAGGGGCCTTTTTAACGCTACATCAAAGCAAGCAGACGCTGGATCAAAAACTGTCCGTAATGACCACTGACAGGCAAATAGCCGCAGAGAATTTACAAAAACTCCAGCATCAAAAAGTCAGCCAGGAGCAGGCACTGAAAGAGGCCCGTCCCAGACTCCTTGAAGCCAGTACGCTGGATACAAAAATAGAAACAGCGGGCACCCATCTCAAAGGAATACAAAATAACCAGGACGATTTATTCAATAATAAAAAAGAAAAGGAGTTCAATAAAAATAAAGTGGCAGAAGCGTTAAGTGCTGCATCGGCCACTTTGGAAAGCCTGCAAAACTGGTCGAATCAAAATCAGGACCGCCAAAAAATAGCGGAAGAAACTTCACTGATTATTAACCGGCTGGATCAGGCCAGAGAACTTCTGGACAAAAGCCAGGCAGACCAGCAGACAATTAAGGAGCTCCATCTGAGCTTAGCATCCATTAGAAGCGCCATTGCAGATTTGCAACAGCAAATTGAAGCGACAAATAAGGAACTGAAAAATCTACAAACAGCACAACAACACCTACAATCGCAATTAAGTCAAACTGACACCGAGGATCTGGAAAACAAACTAGACACGCTTTCTGAGACGCAAAGAAGTCTGGAAAGGGCGCAGTTGTTATTTGAAGTTCTATTAAAAACGCAAACAGAAAAAGACGCAACCGAAAAGCAATTATCAGAAAATCAACATTTAATACTTTCATTAGAAAATGAGCTTACAGCCTTACAACCAACGCTTGATCATTTAACCATCCAGGTGCAAACTACTCAGGAACTCATAGAAAAAGCGACCCTTCGCCATGCGGAAAATACAGAGCGACTTCGATTAACCTTAACCGAGGGAGATCCGTGTCCTGTTTGCGGAAGCACGAGTCATCCATATGCTGACCAGTCGCACCTAGCATTAGGGGATCAGGTAATCCATACCCTCAAAGAGGAGTTTTCCGCGGCCAGTGCAGCGCTTTCCATGACGCAGCAGAAAGTCACTTCTTTACATACGGCCATCAGCATTCAGCAGGATCAACAAAGCAGACTAAAATCTCAACTTGAGCAAAAGCATATAGAATATCAAAATGCGCTCAAAAACTGGCAGACGACTAGCCAGGCCCTGACTGTATCCCGGCAAAACATCGGGAACAATTCCATTCCCGATTTTCTGCAACAACAATTAAAGGAAACCAAAGAAAAACTCAATCAGTTTCAGCTGCAGAAGTCCACAGTCCTGTCTCTAAAAGGAAAGCAGGAAAGTACTCTGCAAAAAATAGATGCCCAAAAAGAGCAATCAGCCTCACTTCAGACACAGCTAAATAATTTACATACAAAGTCTGAATTACAATCACAACAACTCAGCCATCATACGGAAAGTTTGCAGGCAGCATCTGCCAGATTAAAGGAACTTCAAAATCAGCTTAATCCTTATTTTCCAACTGCGGATTGGTTTGACAACTGGCAAAAATCTCCTGAAAATTTTGTCAGTGCTATTCAAAAATTCTCAGCTGACTGGAAATCCAGACAAAATCAGACGGTAGAAATCCTTGGAAAAAGTGAAACGCTTAAAACAGAAATTAAGGGTTATGAAAGAGAATTAGCGGGACTGGATATCCAATTAGAACAGTTGCAGCAAAAGGTGCATCAGCAAAAGGCAGATATGGAGGAGCTGACCCGTCAAAGAAACCTCCTTTTTGATGGCAGGTCCGTGCAAAGTGTGGAAAAATCACTGCAGGCGGCTATTGACCAGACAGAACAGAATTTGCAGGCAGATAAAGCACATGCTGATACACTGGAGTTTCAGTGGAATGAATGCGCTAAAGAATTATCCATTGTAAAGCATAACCTGACAAAAGCAGAGGAACAAAAGCTCAATCTGGAACAAAAAATTCAAAACTGGATACAAACTTTCAACGAGACCGGTCAAACGAAAGAAGGATTTATCAAGCTGGAAGAAACCGAACTGAACGAACTTTTACAATTTACAGATAATTGGATTACCTTAAACGAAACGACCATTCATTCGGCAATGCAGGAGTTACTCTCCGCAAAAGTCAGTTTGTCGGAACGTGAAAAGGACCTGCAAAATCATCTGGCTTCTGCAACAGTGGTTCGAACAGTCCCGGAAATTAATGAGCTGTTGACCCAGCAAAATGCGCTCCTGGAAGTGACACGAAAAAATATGCTGGAGCAGCAATTCAAACTGGATACAGACTTACAAAATAAACAAAAACAGGGAACGCTTCAAAAGGCGATTGATAAACAGCAAAAGATCTTTAATGACTGGGCAGCACTTAATAACCTGATCGGATCAAGTGATGGTAAGAAATTCAGGGAAATTGCCCAGCAATATACCCTGGATTTACTACTCGGGTATGCCAATCAACATTTACAGGTACTCAGCAAACGCTATCTGCTGTCCAGAGTCAGGGACTCTCTGGCTATTCAGGTCATAGACCAGGATATGGCAGACGAAGTCCGTTCCGTTTATTCCCTTTCTGGCGGCGAGTCCTTTTTGGTATCCCTGGCCCTGGCCCTTGGCCTTGCCTCGCTTTCATCGCACCGGTTAAAAGTGGAATCTTTGTTTATTGATGAAGGGTTCGGCTCCTTAGATCCTACTACCTTATCCATAGCCATGGACGCACTGGAAAGGCTGCACAATCAGGGCAGAAAAGTAGGGGTCATCTCCCACGTTCAAGAAATGACCGAAAGAATCTACGTACAGATTCAGGTACATAAAAAAGCAAGTGGAAAAAGTAATATTTCCATTGTATCCTTAACATAACAAATCAGCATAAATAATTATAATAAATTAATAATCAATATACTGTAACAAATTTACAGACTTAATCATTCATACGCATTCTTTATTTTTTTTATTATGTCATACATATTATATTTGCAAATAGTAAACCAGTGTACTGTTTCTTCTTAATAAAAGGCAGATCCAATCTGCAAAATGAAATCTCCAGTATGATACACACGCTATTGAATGTAACTTTCAGGCCATCCGTTAAGCAAAAGGCAGTTATTTACTTTTTGTTTGTTTTTTGTATCCTGACCTTACCTAGTGGCACTCAGGCACAGCAAGTCCCGGCAGGACTATCTGACACGATGTTTTCTACGTATTATCAGCAAAGAGTCAGTTTATTCAGGTTGCTACCCAATAAACCAGGTGCAATAATTTTTTTAGGCAATAGCATCACCGACGGTGGTGAATGGAGTGAATTATTTGAAGATGAGCCCAATATACTAAACAGAGGTATTAGCGGTGATATGACCGCAGGGGTGCTTAACCGGCTGGATGAGGTCACCGAAAGAAAACCCCGCAAAATATTCTTACTCATTGGCACCAATGATCTCTCCAGAGGCGTAACTGCGGACAGCGTCCTTTATAATATCTTTCTGATCGCTAAACTGATTCATAAAAACAGTCCTGCTACTCAGCTCTATATCCAAAGCATCTTTCCCGTAAACGACTATTATCATATGTTTACTGGCCACACGTCCAACACGCAGAAGATTAAATATATCAACCAGCGGTTACAGTCTAACGCTCAGGAGCTGGATTATACTTTTATCAATGTTTTTGACCAGTTAAAAGATCAAAATGACCATATGAATATCCGGCTCTCCAACGACGGTCTCCATTTAAAGGGTCCCGGATATATGCGCTGGAAACACATTATCTACCCTTACCTCACCGGTGGAACGCAAAAGGCGGCCTTAATTCCTATGCCAAAATCCATCCACTATCAGCCAGGTGCATTCCCTTTATATAAACTGCGCGTCATTCAATATCAACAGGACTCAATAAAAGACCTGGCCCTGGATTTCCTACAAAATAGCCCGGACTTACCTCGTAATATTGCTGTATCCCCCGTGAATAACCTGGAAGATCCGGTCCTTCTGATCAGCTGTGTTCATCAGCTGGATTTCCCTCATAGTGCGCTTGCATCCAAGCAGGATCCCCGTCTGACAGAGGCTTACCGCCTTAATATATCCTCCAATAAAATTACGCTGGAAGCCACCTCAAAACACGGAATCTTCAACGGACTTCAGACCCTAAAACAACTGGCCAGGGACGCAAGTTTTATAGATAACTGTCAGATTAGTGATTACCCCAGTTTTGCCTGGCGTGGCTACATGATTGATGTGGGGCGTAACTATCAGCCCATGGATTTGATTAAAAAACAAATTGATTTAATGGCCGATTTAAAACTGAATATCTTTCATTTTCATCTGACCGAAGATGTTGCCTGGCGGCTGGCCACGCCCAAATATCCCCAACTGACAGCTGCCGGCACCATGACCAGAGACCAGGGGCTATTTTATACCCAGAAAGATCTAAAGGAGCTCATTGAATATTGTAATCAACGCTTTATTACCTTGATTCCGGAAATAGATATGCCTGGCCATAGCGCGGCCTTTAAACGCGCCATGGGATTTGACATGCAAAGTGATTCCGGATTGCTAGTTATAAAAAATATATTGGCAGCTTTCACAAAAACCTACAATCTCCCCTATATCCATATCGGGGCCGATGAAGTACATATTCATAAGGAGGATTTTCTGCCCAGTGTAATAGCGCAATTGCAGGCTGAAGGTAAAAAGGTAATCGGGTGGGAACCGGGCGGTAAATATCCTGCCGGCGTATATCGGCAACTCTGGCGTGGCTCCGCCGCACCTTTGCCTGCGGCTACTTATAAAAGAATCGACTCCCGTAATTTATATATCAATCATATGGATCCGGAGGAAAGTGTTGTTTCCATTTATAACCATGCGATCGATGACCGGCAAACCGGCGACTCCTTAAATATCGGAGGCACGTTATGTCTGTGGAACGACAGAAAGCTGTCCGCGCCACTGGATAATCTTATCCAAAACCCAACCCTTCCCGCCATGATGGCCTTTGCCGAAAGATCCTGGTGCGGAGGGGGCCAAACAGAAAACCTGGTCGGCCTCAACCATTTAGATCAAAATCAACTGGAGGCATTTAAAGAATTTGAAGACCGTTTACTCTCCGTCCAAAAATCATTTTATAAGAATATTCCCTTTCCTTATATCCGTCAGTCTGATATAGAATTTCAGCTAATCGGCCCCTATAATAATCAGGGAGATCCGGATAAGAAATTTCAGGTGGAATCAGACCCGGATGATGTCCAATACGGATCCGGCGACAGTTCCACTCCAACAACAGTCACGCTGCGAGGCGGCACAATTATTTTAAGGCATTTTTGGGATCCTTTTACAAAAGGCTACTTAGACCACCCAACTGAAAATACCACCTATTACGCGAAGGCACGCTACTGGAGCCCGGTAGATACGACCGCTCTGCTCTGGCTGGGTTTTTATGATTATTCCAGATCCACAGCCAGCGCTCCGCCAAAAGCCGGCAGCTGGAATGCAATGCATGCCAGAGCCTGGATCAATGGCCATGCTATTGCGCCTCCGTTATGGGCCAGAGCGGGTCAAAACGGGGATCTGGAAATCCCTTACCAGGACGAGAACTACTCCTTTAGACCACCTGCATCCGTTCAATTAAAAAAAGGCTGGAATACACTACTACTTAAAATACCTGTGGGTAAATTTGACGGTCCCTGGTATCAACCCGTCAAATGGATGTTCAGTGCACTGTTTGTACAGCCGCAGTCAGGCAGTAGTGTAAACAATATGGAGCAGAATGCAAGCCTGTATCAAAATGCAAGCGTCAAGTAATGCTTTTGTATTTGTTTGAATACTCAAGCAATAGATTTGCTGATTTTATATAGCCAAAGACCCATCAATAGACTTTTTCCTGAAGAAAATCGCCGGTACGGCCATCGTATTTTAAAGAACGATGGCCGCCGTTGAATACGACCCGGATATCTAGCATCACTTCATTGTGCACCAAACCGTCCGGTCCTTTTAAACCCCATCTGCGGTTTTTATCGATGCCTATATATAATACCTGTCTTAAGTTATAATGCTTTTTCAGGTGTTGCAGGACTTTGTCCAGCGCCGCTTCAGAAACCTCCCCTGCTTTAAAAAGCACCTTTTCATTATCGGGGCTTTGATCGAAACCGTAGGAAAAACGGCTGTTCCCGTGCATATAAATAGAAGGATATCTGCCTTTTTTATTTTTATCTTCTGCACTGAAATAACTATAGTCTCTGTAAAAAAATAAGAATACGGTTGGTTGGTCACCCACTGCAGCCACAGCCCGTTTAAAGGCCTTATGAAATTCCTGCGCTTCAAAATTTCCGATATAACGCCACGTGATCTTGGCCGGTATTTGTCTTATTTTGGTGGTTAAGCCATCCACATTGCCCGTCCACAGGTAGGGTAATAAAAAACCAAACCAGAATAAACCAATAGCCAGCAGTGTTCCTGTTATCATTCTGATCTTACCTGCGAACTGCCAATGCTCCGCAAACTGGTCCAGTTTTTTTGACCAGATTTTCATAAAATAAGAAAGATAAAGATATCCTAGCGCAATGCATGTAATGATAAAAACCGGTATAAACCAATAAGAAAAATAGCCACTGAGCATGGCAAAAAAGCACCCGGGCATCCAACCCAGATAAATATAGGCAGATGCTTTTATCAGGTTATGTAGTAAAGTACGTGTCAAAATACTGTAAATAGCTGTTTTTCAATACTAATTTACAGAATTTACACCAATAAACCTAAACCAGGACCTGCTATTTTATTATTTAAGCCTGATACAACATTTCCCTGTCAGCCTCAAAATCGGGGCAGCGTAAATATCAAGGGATTAATCAGGATTTATAAAAAACAGGGTACAAAAAAAGAGACTTAAAATTTAAGCCTCTTTCCCTTAATTGGTTGTTGCCCGACCAGGATTCGAACCTAGACAAACGGCACCAAAAACCGTCGTACTACCATTATACTATCGGGCAATTGCCCCTTTTGGGAGTGCAAATATAAAAGGCATTTTTTGTAACGCCAAATTACTGACTATAAATATTTTTCTTCGTTTATGCCTTACAAATCATACCATTGCCGTAATAAAAAAGCCCTGTTATGCATCGTGAAGCATACAGGGCTTTTTGTATTGTAAGACAAATAAATCACCGATTTATCTTATCCGTTGTGGCGATTGTTTCTGTCACCATTATTTCTCGGACCATGACCGCCGTCTCTTCTTTCAGGACGATCTCTTCTGTCCGGACGATCACCTCTTTCGGGGCGATCACCACGTTCAGAACGTTCAGGCATTCCTTCAGGTCTGGGCTCCAATGCCTTATGGCTTAATTTATATTTGCCGGTTTTAGGATCAACGGCAATCAGTTTCACCTGCACCTTGTCACCGTCATTAAAGACACCTTCCATGGTTTCCAGACGTTTCCAACTGATTTCGCTGATGTGTAGTAAACCTTCTTTTTTAGGTAAGAACTCTACAAAAGCACCAAATTCCTTGATACCTTTTACGGTTCCTTCATAAACGGTTCCAACTTCAGGAACAGCCACGATGCCTTTAATCGTTTCCAGGGCTTTGTTGACCCCTTCTTTATCATTAGAGAAGATACTGACTTCACCTTTCTCATTTACTTCCTCGATATTGATGGTCGTGCCGGTTTCTTTTTGCAATTCCTGAATCACTTTACCACCGGGTCCGATTACCGCACCGATAAATTCTTTATCGATAATAATCTTCACCATTCTAGGAGCGTGTGGTTTCACATCATCATGTGCCTGTCCGATACACTCATACATGGCGTCCAGGATATGTAGTCTGCCTGCTTTAGCCTGCATCAATGCTTCACGCATTACATCCATGCTTAAACCGTCCACTTTAATATCCATCTGAACACCACAGATACCGTCTCTGGTACCGGTTACCTTAAAGTCCATATCCCCCAGATGGTCTTCATCACCCAGGATATCAGATAAAATGGCGTATTTACCATCTTCTCTGGTGATCAGCCCCATGGCAATACCACCAACATGTTTAGGAACAGGAACCCCTGCATCCATCAGTGCCAGTGAACCGGCGCAGACAGTAGCCATGGAAGAGGAACCGTTAGATTCCAGGATATCGCTGATAATACGGATGGTATAAGGATAGTCTCCCGTAGGAATCATCTGTTTTAAGCTACGCATAGCCAGATTGCCATGTCCTACTTCTCTTCTGCCTGGTCCACGCATTGGCCTGGTTTCACCTGTAGAGAATGGAGGGAAATTATAGTGTAAGTAAAATTTGGAATAGTTGGAAGTAGCAGCTGTTTCAATTAACAATTCATCCAAAGGCGTACCCAGGGTAACTGTTGAAAGGGACTGGGTTTCACCTCTGGTAAAGAGTGCTGAACCGTGTGGTGTTGGTAATGGATCAATTTCCATAGCCAGCGGACGTACCTGATCCAACTGACGGCCATCCAGGCGGATGCGCTCATCCAGCATCATGTTACGTACCAGTTCCCATTGCAGATCTTCGTAATATTTTTTAGCCAGCTTAACGGTCAGATCTTCAGGCGCTTCACCCAGGCTCTCCACCAGCGCATCTTTCAATGCTTTAAAGGCTTCACTTCTGTCATGCTTAGCGGTTTTACCACGGGCGATCTCATTGATTTTATCAGTGGCAAAAGCAGCTACTTTAGTTTTCAATTCTTCGTCCTGTTCAGGTTTGGTATAATCTCTTTTACCGGTTATACCTTTTAGGGCGCGCAGCTGTTCCTGTGCTTTAATCTGAACGCGGATAGCTTCATGCGCAATACCTAATGCTTCAATCAGGTCCTCTTCGCTACACTCTTTGCTCTCCCCTTCCACCATCATCAGGTTTTTCTCCGTAGCGGCTACGATCAGATTTACATCAGCGCTTTCTACGGCTGAACGGCTCGGGTTGATGACAAATTTACCATCGATACGTGCAACACGTACTTCTGAGATAATTTCTTTGACAGGTATATCAGAAACGGCAAGGGCTGCAGAAGCGGCTAAACAAGCCAGGGCATCCGGCATAATCTGCTCATCGCTGGAAACCAGGGTAATTAAAACCTGTACATCACAGAAGTAATCTTCCGGGAATAAAGGTCTTAAGGCACGGTCTACCAGACGACTAATTAAGATTTCATAGTCGTTCAAACGGCCTTCTCTTTTGAAAAAAGAGCCCGGGATACGACCAGCGGATGCAAATTTCTCTTGATAATCAACGCTTAAAGGAAAAAAGGATTGCCCTTCTCTTGGCTCCTGGCTGGCCACAACGGTAGCCAGAATGATATTGTTTCCCTGACGGATTGTAACAGCGCCATCAGCCTGTCTGGCCAGCTTGCCTGTTTCAATGAATACCTCACGGCCTTCTCCCAGGTCAAAGGAAACACTTAGTGGTTGTGTTAACATAAATATTTTTTTGAATTTGTAAGGAAGCGGTGCATGGTATAAAAAGGCGGGAACTAAAAAAATGCACGTAATGCCTTCCTTACGGTTGACTGAATAACAGTTCGCTACAAAAAACTATTCCCAACTAACAATAAACTGTACGTTGGGAATAGCTAGTGTAGATCACTATATAAATTATTTTCTCAATCCTAACTGCTCAATGAGCGTACGGTAACCCTGTAAGTTATGCTTCTGCATGTAAGCAAGCAGGCGTTTACGCTGGCCAACCATTTTCATCAAACCACGCTGAGAGGAGAAATCTTTTTTATTTTCTTTCAGATGAGCGGAAATGCCCAAAATACGCTCTGTTAAAAGAGCTACCTGGCCTTCGATAGAGCCGGAATTAGCGGCGTTTCCACCGTATTTAGCAAAGATTGCTGCTGTTTTTTCTTTTGTTAAATAAGACATTAAAATCTGTTTTTAAACCTCTTTTAAAATTTTCTTCTTTTATTATTCGCTGGCAAAAGTACAGCTTATTATTTATATAGTAAAATATTTTTAGGGAGCTTTTAGGCTCCCGCTGTCAATTTTGCGGTCCGAAGGGTAAAATTAAGCGATTTACTAACAAAATAGGCGGAATCCGGGGTCTTGTTTTGAAAAATCATCCACTATCTTTGCAAAGTGAGAAAAAAACGTCCAAAAATAGTTCTGGAAGACATACTCGTTGAAGATTATGCCGCTGGCGGCAAGGCGATCGGCAAAAACGAAGGTAAAGTCATTTTCATTGAAAACTGCATCCCGGGAGACCGACTGGATGTCCAGCTGACCAAAAATAAAAAAGACTGGGCGGAAGGATTCCCGGTACAATTCAAAAGTTATTCCAAGGACCGCATTGAGCCATTTTGTGAGCATTTTGGTATTTGCGGTGGATGTTCCTGGCAATCACTACCTTACGAAAAACAACTTTTTTATAAGCAAAAGCAGGTACAGGATAATTTTGAACGGATAGGCAAGCTTCAGTTTCCTGATATCCAACCCATTATAGGCTGCGCCCAAACCGTCGGCTACCGCAATAAAATGGAATATACCTATTCCACAAAAAAATACATTTCTCAACAGGAAATGCTGGCCATCAAGGCAACCGGGGAACGTTTTGACCCGGCAGCTGATAAAGGAGTAGCGGGATTTCATGCCAAGGGATTTTTTGACCGGGTCGTTGAAATCGACACCTGCCACTTACAGGAAGAGCCAACCAATAAAATCCGTAAATTTATTGCCCAGTTCTGCAGACTTAGAAATCTGCCCTTTTATGACATTTCTGAACATGCCGGCTGGATCAGAACCGTGCAGGTCAGAAATACCAAAGGAGGTGACTGGATGGTAAATGTCGTCTTAGGCTATGACGCTGCTGAACACAGGGCGCAACTCATGCAGCTCCTGCAGGAGAAGTTTCCCGAGATTACCTGTCTGCTATACACCATTAATGACAAGAAAAATGATAGTCTCTATGATTTAGAGCCTGTTATCGTCAAAGGAGACGGCTACATACTGGAAACCCTGGAAGGCTTCCGCTATAAAATCAGTCCTAAATCCTTTTTCCAGACCAATTCCAGACAGGCCGAGACTTTATACAGGGTCACCCGGGAATTCGCACAGCTCGATACCAGAAAAGATCAGGTTCTGTATGATTTATATTGCGGCACAGGCAGCATCGGTATTTTTTGCAGTGCAGGCGCCCGCTCCATTATCGGGGTGGAAGTGGTGGAAGAAGCGATCACAGATGCCAAAGCCAATGCGGCCTTAAACCATCTGGACAACTGTCATTTTTATGCAGGAGACGTGATAAAGATCTGTGATGACCACTTTTTCAACCAACACGGCCACCCGGATGTCATTATTACCGATCCGCCGAGAGCCGGCATGCATGAAAAACTCGTCCAGAAGCTCCTGGAAATCGCGGCACCGCTGATCGTTTATGTCAGTTGCAATCCGGCTACCCAGGCCAGAGATCTGGCCTTATTATCAGAAAAATATGAGATTACCCGCGTACAGCCCGTGGACATGTTTCCGCATACACTACACATTGAAAACGTAGTACAATTAAAATTAAAGACAAACGCATAATAAAAAATTATAAAACGATATTAGCATATGCAAAACGGCAGGCAACTCGGACTCCCCCCCTTTCCACCCGTCATCAAAAATCTGATTATCATCAATTTTATCGTATGGATGATCCAAAGTTTTTTGGGGCAGCACGTAACCGAGTTCATGGAGAATACTTTTGCCCTGCATTCCTTTTACAGCCCCCTGTTTAAGCCCTGGCAGATACTGACCCATATGTTCCTTCACAGTCCTTTTGGCGGCAGTATGGGTATCATGCACATCCTGCTTAATATGTTCGGGTTATGGATGTTCGGTTCGGCACTGGAAATCAACTTTGGCGCTAAACGCTTTTTAACCTTTTATCTTTTATCAGGTATCGGAGCGGCTTTGTTCTATCTTGGATACTTACAATATGAGATGTCCCCTATTGTCCATCAATACCATGCGCTAATGGCCGCCGGGGCACCGGATGTTTACCTGCAGCAGTACATGGCCAAAATCAACGAGGGGATGCTGGGCGCATCAGGAGCGGTATTCGGCGTACTGGCCGGTTTCGGTTACCTGTTTCCCAATACCCAGTTATACTTATACTTTTTCCTGCCCATTCCCACCAAATGGGCCATTCTTGGCATTATAGGTTATGAGATTTTTATGGCCATTAAAGATACGGATGACGTGGCCCATGCGGCTCATATCGGCGGCGCCTTAACGGGCTTTTTAATTATCTTTATCTGGAACCGGTTCAATAAAAAGCATTTTTATTAGACAGCTTAAAGGCCCGGCGCTGATTACCCGGTCATTTAATCTGTCTGAACATTCGCATTAAAACGTTTTAATTTACAACCATGAACAGTACGCTCACCCCTAAAAACAGAATTTCGCTGGGAAGCACCGGCAACGCACTGGTTCTGCTTTTGATGACCAATGCCATATTTTTTGTTCTGCTGGTCTTTTTTAAGATTTTCTATTTTATGACGGCTACCAGTAATGTGGCCGCAGATAATGTGGCGCTGTTTCATAAGGAGATATTTGATTATTTCGCGCTGCCTGCCTCAGGTGCCGCTTTTGTGCACCGTCCCTGGACCATTATCAGCTATATGTTCTCTCATGAGTCCTTACTGGCCCTTTTGTCCAATCTGCTTTGGCTGGCCGCCTTTGGATTCATATTACAGAGCCTGGCTGCCAACCGTAAAATGATTCCGCTGTACCTGTATGGCGGTATTTTCGGCGGACTTGTATTTTTAATAACCAGTATTGCACTGCCCCAGGGAACACATATGGCGCAACTGGCAGGCGCCACCACAGCGCTGATCTGTGTAGCAGCCGGGACCACTGCCTATGGGCCTAAATACAAAATCTTCCCTATGCTAAGCGGCGGGATACCGCTATGGGTATTATTTGTGCTTTTTATGGCCATCACACTTAGTTCCAGTGTGGAAGCCGGTATGCCGCTTGTGCTGGCATATATAGGCTCCGCCTTGCTGGGCTTTTTTATCATGTGGAGCTATGATAAAAAAGGCAGGGATTATTGCGAATGGATGTATCATCTGGTATACCGCATCGATGATATTTTCAATCCCGAAAAAAAAGCGCGTCATAAAAGAGAAAAAGGACCTCAGTTATTTTATAAGGCAAAAGGACAACCCTTTAAAAAGACGGAACTGATTACCCAGGAACGAATCGACGAATTACTGGATAAGATCAAGCTGAAGGGATATAAATCGCTTTCAAAGGAAGAGAAAGAATATCTGGAACGGGCCAGTCAAAAATAAAATTCCCGGCCGCGTGCTATTACTTCCGGTCTACGGGATAAGGTTGCCCCCTGCCTTCTATCAGGTTCGGTTCATTCGTCACTCATTATTATAATTTCAGATACCATGGCTCAGTCAACGGATCATTCCTCTGCCCTGCACAGTCATATTGCAGATATCCGTACAGAATATAAACAGCTGACACTCAGTAAGTCAGATGTAGAACAGGATCCCTTTAACCAGTTTGACAAATGGTGGAAACAGGCCATCAATGCCGAAGCAGGCGAAGTAAATGCCATGACGCTTGCTACGGCCACTCAGGACGGTTTGGTGGATGCCCGCATTGTGCTGCTTAAAAATATTGCAGAAAACGGCTTTGTATTTTTCACTAATTATGACAGCAGTAAGGGCCGACAACTTGAACAAAACCCCAATGCGGCGCTGGTGTTTTTCTGGAAGGAACTGGAAAGACAGGTCCGGGTAAAGGGAAAAGTGCATAAGGTAAGCACGGCGCTCAGTGATCAGTATTTTGCCTCCAGACCCCATGGCAGCCAGATTGGCGCCTGGAGCTCCCCTCAGAGTCAGCCAATTGCTTCCAGATCCGTTCTGCAGGACAATGAAAAAAAATATGGAGAAAAATTCCCTGATCAGATTCCCAGACCCGAGCACTGGGGCGGTTATGTGTTAATACCCGACAGCATTGAATTCTGGCAGGGACGCCCCAGCAGACTTCACGACAGAATCTTATATACCCTCACTCAAAATAGCTGGCAAATCAGCCGGCTGGCTCCTTAACGGACAAGGGGTTTATCGCCCGCTACCACCCTTGCTTTATGCGCCCAGCAAGTCGGCGATGGCTTTTTCAGGATCCGGCGCTTTAAATACAGAGCTGCCGGCCACCAGAACATTGGCTCCCGTATCAAACAACGTACGGGCATTTCCCTGTATGACCCCGCCATCAATCTGAATAAGGGTATTTAACCCTTTTTGGTCAATCACCTCTCTGAGTTCTTTTATTTTAATATAGGTATGTTCAATAAATTTCTGACCGCCAAATCCCGGATTGACGCTCATCAGATTGACGACATCTGCATGCTGAATGATATCGCGTAAAAAATCAATAGGGGTATGCGGATTAACCGCTATCCCGGCTTTCATACCCAGATCATGAATCTGCTCCAGCACCCGGTGCAGATGCGGACAGGCTTCGATGTGCACGCTGATCTGATCGGCACCCGCTTTTTTAAAGTCTGCCAAATATTTTTCAGGTTCCACGATCATTAAATGTACATCGCAGAACTTATCCGTAGCGCTGGCTATCTGCTCTACGACCGGCAGCCCGAAACTAATATTAGGAACAAACCGGCCATCCATGATATCCAGATGCAGCCACTCTGCCTCGCTTTTATTGACCATGGCAACTTCCTCGGCCAGTTTTAAAAAATTGGAAGCCAGAAAAGAGGGGGCGATTATACGCTTCATATAATTATTTTTTTTGACAACAGCGGCCCTGAACTATTGGGTCTGCTTTGTTATTTTTTGTTCAATTACAGGTTGATACGGCTTAATCCTTAAACTGCTTTCATAATATCTGTCGGCGCTGTCCTTTTGCAGCAGGGCCTCAAAGACCGCTCCGGCCGTATTGAGCAGCTCAATGGAATGTGCATTATGGCGGATACCTTCCAGCACGGCTATTTTAGCACTGTCCGGCTTGCTTAATGCTAAATAAAGTTTTGCTTTTGTTGCGTAGCCAGCCGCAAATGCCGGATCCAGTTCAATGGCTTTGTCCAGCATAGGCAATGCCTCGTCCCTTTGGAGCTGATGGGCCGCATACAGCCCTTTAATATAATGGCTATAGACAGGGTTGCGGCTTAACTGCTCTGCTATCTTAAGACAGGTGTCCTGATTTTTGAGTGCAAAAATAACGCCCTCAGCCAGCAGCGCCTCCTCGCCCTGATAACGCGTCAGTGCCCGGCCATAAGCGGCGACAGCACCGCTGGTATCCGTGCTATCCAGTAAAATATTGGCCCGAACCACCCAGAGACCATACTTGGTACTATCCTCTTTTAACAGCGTATCCATCTGCAATAAAGCATCCTTATAACGCCCGACACTGTCCAGCTTCTGAGCAGTCAGTAGCCTGAGCCCTGAACTATCGGGATGTGCACTCAAAAATTCCAGATAAGCATCTGCCTGTTTTTGCTTAAACACCAGAGAAGTCGGATCTTCCATGCCCTGTTTACAGCCCCAGAGGGACACAAGGGCCACTGCGGCGCCAAATAGGCCTTTGATCAGGCCAGCTGTTTTACTCATAGGGCAAATTTAGCAATGTTCACTCCATGGGCAAAGCATTTTGTGCTCTATTATCAAAAAACTACCAATTATTCGTAATTTTGCGTCAAAGTATACGCCTATGCGCTTTCAGTTTGATCACCTGCTTACCGTTACCTTTACCTTATTTGCGGTCATTGATGCGCTGGGGTCGATCCCTTTGTTTATTTCCATAAAAGAGAAAAGCAAAGGACAATTCAGCGCCAGAAAGATTACCATTATCTCCGGTATTATCATGATTGGCTTTTTATTTGTCGGGCAACAGTTCCTAAACCTGATGGGGCTGGATATTAAATCCTTTGCCCTGGCCGGCTCTATCGTACTTTTTTTATTGGGCCTGGAAATGATCCTGGGTCATGAAATCTTTAAAGGAGATGGCAATCAGGAATTAGGCATTATCGTGCCGGTGGCTTTCCCATTGATCGCAGGCAGTGCGACACTTACCACTATTATCTCTTTGAAAGCTATTTACAGCCAGCTGGAAATCATAGGCGGCATCCTGTTGAATCTCTTTTTTGTATACCTGGTCATTACTTCACTCAGATGGTTTGAGAAAATGCTGGGACCGGGGGGCATTCTCGCGGTGAGAAAAATCTTTGGCGTCATTTTGTTAGCCATCGCCGTAAAAATCTTTTCGTCCAATATGGGATCTTTCGGCGCCTGAGCAGGACGGCCTTTTGCCTGTTGCTGACGGGATCAAAAAAGGAAGTTTATTAAAACGTCCTTTTTATAATACGCCTGGGTCTGGTGAAAAAGCATGCTATTTCGATGCATACTGAAACAGCCAACTCTAAGCCAGATTCGCAAACCCCGCGAAAAGGGGACTATATTACACCTTCAAAAAGATCCCTGCACAAAAAGTCTCACCAAAGCTTTGACGGCTTGATTGTATACTTTTTAAAAGAGATAGCCATCTTTCCGGATAATCGGATGCAGCTTAAGCATCCAGCAATGCATAACTGTTCTTATTTTTCAGGTAATGGATATCCAGTTTTTTTATCAAAAGGATGATCAGCATAACCAGGATGGCCGTTACTCCCAGCCATAAATAAATATCTCGGGCCGAGAGCATCGTGGCTTCTTTTAAAATTTTATGATGCAGCAGCAGGCTTCCCACCTGGCGAGCATGGTCAGCGTCATAGCCGAACTGCATAAATTTACGGCTTACTCCTTCTATATATTCAGGTCCTGCCAGACGATCAGCAGTAACGGACGCCGTCATCGCCGTAAAATGTTTGGTCGTATGAACCAAAACCAGACGGCTGAACCAGCTGGCAGAAACGGGCGCCGCAAAGACGTACCGGACCGCTACACTTAAAAAAGCACGATCTCCGTTATAGTTTTTTTCTACATTGGTGGATGCATAATAGGAAAGTGTGGTGATGGCCATTCCGTAGGCAGCCGCCTTCAGTATTTGTGGGATAATAAAATAATGAATGGCGCCCTCAGGATAAAAAAGAAAATAGGTCATCCAGTAATAACCGGCAAAAAGCAGAAATGCCATGGCCAGTACGACCCTTGAACGGTAATGATGATGCAACAGATAGCCGGCCATCGGTATGGCTATTAGAAAACCGGGCAGCATCCATAAATTCAGGGCCGCCACGTTTCTGTAATCATACCCCATTACGGATTGAACAAAGCCGGAGAAAACGGAGGAACTGTTGTATACAAAATACAATAAAAACATCAGCACAAACCCGGTAATCGTATGCGGAAACTTACTAAGCGTAGAAAGGTTTAAATAAGGCCTTCTGGTGGACAGCATTTTCAGAATAAACATAATCAGCGAACCGCCGGCAATCAGGCTCGCTGTCCGGATTTCCTTTGCGTCCCACCAGTCCAGGCGCTGACCGAAAATAGCAATAAAACATACGCAGAAGGCAAGCATTAAAAACAAGATCATCCCCAGCCAGTCAAACTGGTAAATAGGTACCTTTCTGTGCGCTCTGTAATGATGCATTAAAAATCCCACAATGACCATGCTGATGATAATCCCCGGAATCGCTATATAATACGTATAAGACCAATCGTAATCCAGCACGGAAATAGCCGCAAAATAACCGGCCACCTGACTGCCTGTATAAGAAATTGAATAATACAGCCCGTAAAAAAGCCCCCTGCTGTTACCCGGATTAAATCTTGCCATTAAGATGCCGATCCCGTCTATCAGACAAATGCATTTAGCGGCGCCCAGTAAAAAACTCACTGCCACTAACTCGCCTGCGGAACTCAGGTGAGCTGCCGCCAGACACAAAATAAGCTCCAGCATCAAACCACACAACCACATTCTTTTACGCCGCATATATTTTCTGATGCGGTAAAAAAGCGGCAAAACTGCCGCCAGGCCTATACTGCTGGCATAAAATGCCATATGTATCAGTTCACTGGAGCTTCCTAAAAAAGAGGTCACCTCAGATATCGAATAGGCCGACACGCCGCTGACGAAAGACTGACTGAGCAGTAATATAAAAATAGACAGATCACTCAGCCATCCCGGCACTTCCTTGTAAAAACTACTGCTACCTGCAGGTTTGCTGCCCACTAACATACTTCATCCTCTTTAATATAGTTAAACATTTAACTATTTATGCAAAAAATTATCTTTTTAAACGCGCATACATTTTTTCCAGCATCTGCTGCATCATGGCTAATTGCCCGGTTGAAAATCCCGTTTCCAGTGTTTCAATCAGGTCCAGCACAATTGGATAAACGCGGTGCCTTAACGCGCGGCCTTCAGCCGTGAGGGCCACAATTTTACTCCGCCTGTCCAGCTCGCCTTCCGTTCTGTATATCAGTCCTCTTTTTTCCAGATTCACCACCAGTTTTGTCAGACTGGCCTTGTCTTTAAATACATCGTCAGCCAGCTCCTGCTGACTACGCTGATCTTTTTCCCAGAGGGCGCGCAGGATTAAATACATATCGGGGGTGATATCAATACCAGCCCTGCTCAGGGACTGATTCAGCTGAAGGCGGGTAGCGGTATGTACTTTACTGATGGAACGTGTAATGGCTTTTTTAAGCAGGCGTGCAGTCTGCCCGTTGTCTTCATTTGAAAGAACAGATTTCGGGAGAGCCTGCCTTCCACCTGCTGCAGTCTTTAGCGCAGGAGGCGTCTTATTACCCGTATTATTATTTTTCTTCTCCATTTTCGTCCTTATTTCCTTCCCCGTTTTATGCGCTATTTTCTGCTTCTCTTTTTTGTCTGCGGGTACAAAGATACGAATTAGTTAAACATTTAACTAATTTAATTTATTGCGCTCCCTGGTCAGCACGCCTGCTCAACAAAGCCGCCGCGGCACCACTTAACTTAAATAAATCGCCCCTTGTCCTAAGTAACCTGGGGACAAGGGGCGATCTGCTTAATGATGCTGAAAATATTTTTGATGCGCTGTTTATTGATTAATCAGATTATACAGCTCATCCAGTTTAGGGCTCAGAATAATTTCCGTACGACGGTTCTGCGCTCTTCCTTCCGGTGTACTGTTGGATGCGACCGGATCGTACTGGCTATGTCCTGAGGCCACCAGATTTAACGGGCTAACCCGGTAACGGTCTACCAGAATACGGACAATGGAATTGGCTCTTGCCGTACTCAATTCCCAGTTGTCCTGGAATCGACCCCTGATGGGAATAGAATCCGTGTGTCCTTCAATATCAATCTGAATATCAGGATTGGTGTTCAGCACTGCCGCTAGTTTAGCCAGGGCGTCTACCCCTTTTTGGCTGACCACAGCGCTTCCGGAAGGAAACAGCAGGCTTTCCTGCATGCTCACATATACTTTACCGTTTTTCTGCGTCACCGTCAGCTCACTAGAGCTAAATCCGGACAGGGCGTCTGCCATTTTCTTTCTTAATTCATCGGATTTTGCTTTCTGCGCTGCCAGCAGATCCTGTAATTGTTTGAGTTTCTGTTGCTGACTGAGTAAGGCCTGTTTACTTTGTGCCAGCTGGTTCTCTTTTGTATTGTTATTGTGTGACAAAGAGGCTACCTGATCATTCAGATTAGCGATATCATTTTTCAGGCCGGTAATCCGGTCCTGTAAATCACTGATATTACTAGCCATTCTCGCACTATCGCTCTGCAATTGTCTGGTGCGCAGCTGTGAGGCTACAAGATCCCTTTTAGGAACACAACTGCTAAAGATAAATACAAAACAAACGAGCGCTAACCCGCATAGTTTCAATGTATTGCTTTTCATTATATTTGATTTTTGATTTTTCGATTTTCAATTTATGTTTCAAAACCTGGTTTTCAAATGTAAATAATTATGAATCACATAGTTAGATAAATAAACAATTACTTACATATATGGTTATACCAACACCATGCCTAAAATCCTTTACAATTTGTTAGCTCGGTTTTAAGCCATTCAAAGCCAGCTGTTTAAAAAAATCGGGGCGCTTATTCAGCGCTGTCCTCCTCCTGCTCAGCATTAAGCTCCACAAACATTTGCCCCTGTGTAGCCTTCAGCGTCACATTTTTGCCACCCTTCTCAAATTCTCCCTGACTAATTACCTGGCCAGTCTCGATTAAAGATTTAATGCGCCAGATGATATAATACTCCGGCAATCCCAGTTTAGCCTTGGTCGCGAGCAGCCCTAACAGCCTGGACAATTTCATGGCAGCAGCGCCTAATTGATCTAAAATGATTTTATCATAATAATCATTTTCTTTTACAGCTAATTTTTTACCGCCTTCCAGTAACCGAACCGATCCCGGTAACTGGGATAACTTTTCCCATTCTTCCGGATCCAGTTCAAATTCACTTAAGGTAACTATGCGGGCAAGTCTTGCCGCCTTCACATATTCCTTGGGCAGGATTTCCGATAACTGTCTTGGATAAAAAATATGTCCCTTCTCATCTATAAAAGGTAAATTATTTAAATAAACGACATAAATCCGCCCCTGAAAATCCATTAAATGACTAATGATGTAATAATATCCGGCTACATCTCTTTCGTTCTGCCCCATCCAGATCCATAAAACAGTATCCTGCTGTTCTTCCAGCCGCTGGAGCAACTGATGCAGCTTCATCTTATCCGCGCTCATTACTTCGGGCTGCGTTTCAGGATCCAGGCCAAGCACCGCCTGCCACCAGCCTTTTCTGAGCTGCCAGCCTTCCGGAGTTTCCAGTTCTCCCACCGGCCCCAGGCTGTAATTATCCTCTATATAAATAATCTCTCCGGTATTGGCGGGATCCAGTTCAAAACTTTGTCTGATCTGCTCGCCTCCCGGCTCATCAAATACCATATGTAAAATAGTCACCGGTTTTTCCGGTTCTGCTTCTTTTGACTGCTTACGTTTTCGCTTTGCCTTAGGTTTTAGCTCACCCTGTACTGCAGGGGTTTCACCTTCTTCTGCATCGGCATCTGCATCCATTTCCAACGCATCTTCGCTTGCCGCGTCCGCCTCAATTATCTTTTCATCACCCGTACCCTGTTCGCTTAATAGCGCCTCTGAAATTTCTGTGTCTGCTGACAGTGCTTCCTCCGGCTCCTTTGCCTGCTGAGGATCCGGCGCTGAAATTTCAGCCTCCTGCAGTTCATCCGTGTCATCAGCCTCTGTGCGGCTTTGTTCATTTTCTCCCGAATCCTTTGCCAAGTGATCCTGCGTATTTAGGTTATTTTCTTCTTGTTCGTTTAAATTATGCGCGTCAATACTCATATAAATATTTTTCTATATACCTGTTTCTTATTTACTTTCCAATTGGATGACCGGAATAATCATTTCTTCCATACTTACCCCACCATGCTGAAAGGTGTTTTTATAATAATTGACATAATAATTATAATTATTAGGGTAGCAAAGAAATCCATCCTCCTTGGCAAAAATAAAAGAACTATTAACATGAGGCAAGGGAAGCCCCCCTTCTTTTGGATTTTTAAAAGCAAGTACGTCTTTTGAATTGTAATTCAGGTTTTTACCATGCTTATACCGTAAATTACTGGTGGTCTGTTTATCTCCGATAACCTTGTAGGGTGTTTTCACCTGAACACTCCCATGATCGGTGGAGATAACGATGCGTATTTTTCGGTCCGCAATTTTTTTCAGGGCCTGGCGGAGCGGACTATGCTCAAACCAGCTTTTGGTAATGCTGCGATACCCCTGCTCATCCCCGGCCAGTTCTTTTAAGACCTCCATTTCCGTTCGGGCGTGGCTTAGCATATCGACAAAATTGTAGACAATCACATTTAAATCATTATGCAGCAGATTATGAATGCCGCTGACGAGTTGCTGCGCATCCTGATTACCGACCACTTTGGTATAACTGTATTTAATATCTTTTTTCTGCAGTTTCTTAATAAAAGCGGTTAAAAACTCCTCTTCCTGTAGATTTTTACCCCCTTCTTCCTCATCATTTTTCCATTGACCCGGGAACTTCTCAGCAATCTCCAGCGGCATCATGCCTGCAAAGACGGCATTACGACAATACTGGGTTGCGGTAGGTAAAATACTGTAATAGGTTTCTTCCTTCGTGAGCCGGAAATCCTCTTCCAGCAAAGGCTGAATCATTTTCCACTGATCAAATCTTAAATTATCTATCAGTATAAAAAATGTCGGCACACCCGCTTCCAGTAAAGGCACCACTTTTTCTTTCATCAGATCAGGGCTCATTACGGGCCTGTTGCCGCTGCCTGCCTGAATCCAGTCCAGATAATTTTTGCTGATAAATTTAAAGAACGCGCTATTCGCTTCCTGTTTCTGGGACTGCAGGATTTCCATCATCTCCGGACTGCCGGTCTTTTCCATTTCCAGTTCCCAGTGGGTGAGCTTTTTATAAATCTCCGGCCAGCCTTCCGCATCCGGATTGTCACTGAGCGCCATAAACAGATTCCTGAATTCCATCTGGTAGGCAGTAGTGGTTTTTTCTGCTACCAGCCTTTTATTATCCAGTATTTTTTTAAGGCTCAGCAGTACCTGATTGGGGTTAACCGGCTTGATCAGGTAATCGGCAATCTGGCTGCCGATGGCTTCTTCCATCAGGTTTTCCGTCTCGTTTTTGGTCACCATGACGGCAGGCAGACTTCTGTATATTTCCTTAATGGCCGCCAGCGTTTCCAATCCGCTGATACCGGGCATGGATTCGTCCAGTAGCACCACATCAGGCCTGTTTTCTTTTATATATTCAATTGCATCATAGCCGTTGGCGAAGGTAATCACCTCATACCCTTTTTGTTCCAAAAACATTTTCTGGCTTTTGAGGCTTTCAATCTCATCATCCACCCATACAATACGCGCATTTGCCATTTATTCTCTCGCTTGGTTTATTTAAATTTCGGTTTAAAAACTTCAAAAAAAGTCTTTAAGCATTTAAAGATACAATTTTACAAGAAAAATAAACTTAAATTAAATATAAATTTCGGTAAATCAATGATTTATAAATTATTAATATCCACAAAACCAACTCAATAGCCCGCCACCAAAGCCTATTGCCAGCCGCCGCCCATGGCAGCATATAAGTTCACAATCGCCTCATTGCGCTGCAAAAAATCAGTGACCTGATTAATCTGCGCAGATAGCAGACTTTGCATGGCAATCAGCACTTCACTGTAGTCAGCAAAATCATTGCGTACCAACTCCTGCGTATAATCAACGGCTTTATGTAAGCTGCTCAGCTGCAGGGTCCTGGGCGCTATTTTGTCCGTGGCAGAGCGGTAACTATACAGCGCATTGGACACTTCCTGACCCGCGCCCAGTAATTTCTGCTTAAAATTATACAAGGCCTGCAACTGATCCTGTTTGGCAATTTCCAACCTGGTTTTATTGGCTCTTTTATTAAAGATAGGCTGGGTCAGTCCGCCGATAATGCCCCCGACCAAGGAGCCGGTACTGAAAAAACGGGATAAATCATTACTGCTTAAACCTCCGTTAGCGGTAATATTCAGTGAGGGATAAAAATACGTTCTGGCTACATTGGTCAATTCAAAAGCTTGCCTGAAATCCAGCTCAGCTTCCCTGACATCCGGTCTGCCGGCCAGAATCTCGGCAGGGACGCCTGTTTTAAACAGCGGGATAAATTCCTTCACAGAAAGGCTGTCCCGGGCAATTTTTCCGGGGTCTCTGCCCAACAGATAACACAGCGCATTTTCTGTTTCCCGGATATTTCTTTTCAGATCCGGCACAGACACCTGCGTTGCATATAATTCAGCTTCACTTTGCACAACTGCGGCTTCGGTTACCTTTGCTCCGGTTTTCAGGTCTTTCATCACTTTAACCGTTTGTTTCCAGGTATCTACTGTGGTCAGCGTAACACTTAACTCCTTATCATAGGCCATTAAAGAATAATAGTTTCTGGCAATGGAAGCTACCAGGTTTGTCTTTATAGCCTGCGCGGCGGCTTCGGAAGACAAGACAGCAGCCATCTGGGCTTTTTTTGCGCTCTTCAGTTTTCCCCAGATATCCGCTTCCCAGCTGGCGTCCACACCTAAAGAATACTGATGCACATGACTGACAGCCCCTGAAGTGCTTATTTTCTTTGAATATTCAATACTCGCATCTGCATCCAGGCTGGGATAGTTACTCAATTCACTTTGTTTTAAATAGGCCGCCGCCTGGAAAATCCTGGAATAGGCCACCTTTAAATCCAGGTTATTATCAATGCCCTCCTGAATGAGTGCCTGCAACAGAGAATCCCTGAACAGTTCTTTCCAATGCAGTGACCCGATATTGGCACTGTCATTTGTTATTAAATGATTACCCCTGAAAAGGCTGTCAATTTCTACGTTTGGTGATTGATAGGTTTTCACGACAGATTTACAGCCGCCCCAAAAGATCATGAGGCAGCCGGTAAAAATCAGTATCTTGAAATAAGATTGTTTGTTATGCATCAGTGTTCTTATCCTTTTTGTAATCTTTAATAATGCCGGTTAATAGCCCGGAGGTCATCCAACTGCTTGAATCTACCCCGGCTGCAAACCCTTTTGCGTACCCGAGGGACCTGCGTAAGTATCTGAACGGGGCTGATCTTTTAAAAGCAAGGCTTTAGAAGAGGCCGCTGCCGCGTCATCTTCCTCATCCTCGTCCCCATCTTTATTTTTACGTAATTTTTCCTGAATGCCCTGGAAAATAACAAACAGGACCGGCGTAATAAACACACCGAAGACAGTTCCGATTAACATACCGCCTACCGCACTGGTGCCGATGGAATGATTCCCGTTTGCGCCGGCACCGGTGGTGAGCATCAGCGGTAAAAGTCCGAATATAAAGGCGAAGGAAGTCATCAGAATCGGCCTTAAACGCATTTTAGCTCCCGATACCGCTGCCTCACGTATGGACATGCCTGCCTTGCGGCGCTTCACGGCATACTCCACAATTAAGATGGAGTTTTTTGCAAGCAGTCCGATCAGCATTATCAGGGTGATCTGAACATAAATATTATTACTGACGCCTAACAGCTTAATAAAAAGAAAGGCGCCAAACATGCCGATTGGAATGGTCAGTATAATGGACAGCGGCAATATATAACTCTCATACTGCGCACTCAATAACAGGTAAACAAAAATCAGACAAAGCATAAATACATAAATGGTCTGACTGCCGGAATGCTGCTCTTCACGGGAAAGACCGGAATATTCATAACTAAATCCAGGAGGCAGTGTTTCTTTAGCTACCTGCTCAATAGCCGCAATGGCCTGGCCGGAGCTGTAACCTGTTGCCGGGGAGCCATTCACACTAATTGAGTTAAACAGATTAAAACGGGTAATGGTCTGCGCACTATAAATAGTGGACAATGAAACAAATTCTGTAATAGGCACCATCTGCCCGGATTTAGTCCGGACAAAAATAGCATTCAGGCTCTCAGGAGTCATCCGGTATTTTGGATCCGCCTGTACGACTACACGAAACTGTTGCCCGAATTTATTAAAATTAGAAGCATAAATCCCCCCGAAATAACCCTGCATGGCGCCTGTTATATCTGTTAGTGAGAGTCCGGCATCCTTGACCTTCGGCACATTGACATTCATCAGATATTCCGGAAAGTTCGGATTAAAGGAAGTATTGGCATACTGGATTTCGGGGCGCTGATTCAGATCACTTAAAAAATCCTTGCTTACTTTATAAAAACGGGCGATATCTCCGCCGGTCTTATCCTGTAACTGGAAAGAAAAACCGCTGGTGGTACCAAACCCCTGGATCGTGGCAGGGGTATAGAATTTCACTTCCGCATCTTTTATATCGGCGGTCTTGGCAAAAAGTTCTTCTATAATTTCATCTACATCCCGGTGTCTTTTATTCCAGGGAACCAGCGACATGACCAGCATACCGTAGTTATTGCCCGACCCCGCCAGTCGTCCGCGGCCGGTCTCAGCCATCACGTTGCTGATTTCAGGTATGGTAGCGGCAATGGCGGCCACCTTACGGGTCACCATGCCCGTACGCTCCAAAGAAGCCGCCGGCGGCAGGGAAATTTCGCAGTTAAGTGACCCTAGATCCTCTTTGGGAACAAATCCGGTGGGAGTCGTACGGCTGATTAAATATAAGGCTGCCGTAAAGACAACTAATATGCCAACGGGTATCCATTTTTTACGGTTAAAAAAAGAAATCGCCTGCACATAGCGTCCGGTAACCCTTTCAAAGGAAGCATTAAAAGCCGTATAGAATCTTTGCACAAAGCCCTTATGCGCTTTTTTCTTATGGTGTCCCTTTAAAAATAGGGCGCAAAGGGCAGGGCTCAAGGTCAGCGCATTAATGGCCGAAAGCGTAATGGCTATGGCCAGCGTCAGACCGAACTGCTTATAGAACAGTCCGGCAGAACCACCGATAAAACTAACCGGAATAAACACAGCCGCCATGATCAGCGTAATGGAGATAATCGCTCCGGAAATTTCTCCCAGGGCATCAATGCTGGCTTTTCTGCCCGATTTATACCCCTCATCCAGCTTGGCATGGACGGCCTCCACCACCACAATGGCATCATCCACCACAATACCGATGGCCAGGATCAGGGCAAATAAGGTTAACAAATTAATGGTAAAGCCAAAAAGCTTTAAAAAGAAAAAGGTACCGATAATGGCCACCGGTACGGAAATCGCAGGAATCAGCGTAGACCTGAAATCCTGTAAAAAAATAAAGACGACGATGAAAACCAATATAAACGCTTCGATAAAAGTATGGACCACCTTATCAATGGAAGCCGTTAAGAACTCATCCACATTCTTAAGCACGGCAAAGTGTACACCTTTGGGAAAAGATTTTTCTGCATCCTGCATCACCTGTAAGGTTTGGCGGATCACATCCCGGGCATTGGAACCTGCCACCTGACTTACGTATATGGAAACACTCGGATGGCCGTTGGTAGAGGAAGTCTGCAGGTAACTATAGGCACCCAGCTCTATTCTGGCAACATCCCTTAATCTGAGCAGCCTGCCTCTTAAATCACTACGAATGACGATATCGCCAAACTGGCTGGTGTCCGTCAGCGTTCCGGGGTATTTAATCACGTACTGAAAGGACTGATTACTGCTTTCCCCGAACTGGCCAGGGGCGGCCTGAATATTCTGTTCTTTAAGGGCAGCCGTAATATCGGCTGGCACCAGTCCGTAAGAGGCCATTTTGGGGGCATTCAGCCAGATACGCATGGAATAATCCATGGAACCGGACGCAGACGCATCCCCTACTCCCTGGATACGTTTAATGATAGGAACGATATTAATATCCGCATAGTTCTGAAGAAAGGTCTGGTCAAAAGCAGGATTATCACTGTATACGGAAAAGGCCAGTAAGGTACTGGTCTGTCTTTTTTTAACCGTGACCCCGGCGATGGTTACCTCCTGAGGCAGTTGCGGTGTAGCCCTGGCAACGGCGTTTTGTACGTTGACCGCCGCAATATTCGGATCACTGCCGATTTTAAAATTCACGGTAATGCTGGCAGAGCCGTCATTACCGGCCGTGGAAGTAATATAGTCCATATTCTCCACTCCGTTAATCTGCTGCTCCAGAGGTACGACCACACTTTTAAGAACGACATCCGCATTGGCCCCTGAATACTTGGCCTGGACAGAAATAGTCGGCGGCGCAATATCCGGGTATTGAGAGATAGGAAGCGTAATGATACCGATAATCCCCAGTATTACAATTAATACAGAAATGACGGTTGCCAGTACCGGCCTTTTTACAAATATCTTTAGCATAATATGAAGAATCTCTGGCGCCTCCCATCCACATAAAAGAACACCAGATTTTTTTGCTTTACATTTTTAAAATCCTCGCCTGCCTTAGAAAAATCTTGCGATTATCCGCACGGATTATTTATCAATCATTGACCGCCTGATCCAGGGTCACGACCTTGGGTTCAATCACCAGGTTTTCTCTCAGGTTATCAATACCCCCTGCCACAATCCTGTCACCAGGCTTGAGGCCGCTTTTCACCACATAGAACTTACCATTATTAGCGCTGTTCACACTGACGCTAACGGAGCTTACTTTATTGTCCGCATCCACTTTATAAACAAATAAAGCCCCCTGGATCTGATAGGTGGCTTTCTGAGGAATTAAGATAGCATCAGCAATCGTTGTCGGAACACGAACGACCGCGCTGCTGCCGTTGCGGATAATACCGTTGGGGTTTGCAAAAACGGCTCTCAGGTTCACGGCCCCGGTCTGCGCATTGATAAAGCCGCTGGCCGATTCAATTTTACCGCGGTGAGAAAAAATACTCCCGTTGGCGAGCACCAGCATCGCCGGCGGCAGCGTGGAGAGTTTCTCCTGGATGGTATTTCCTTTGGCCGAGGCAAAAAAGTCCAGCTCCTGCTTTTCGTTGATAGAGAAATAACAATAGATCTGCGAGATATTGGAGACCGTGGTAAGCGCGGTGGCAGTGGAGCTGCCTACCAGGCTACCCACTTTAAAAGGCAGCATGCCGATAACCCCGGTAACCGGACTGTAAATAGAGGTATAACTCAGGTTTATTCTGGCATTTTCCAAGGCAGCTTCTGCCTGGGAGAGCGCCGCTCTTTTTGCTTCCAGGGTATATTTGGCAGACTTAAGTTCATAGTCACTGATAATGCCCTTTTCCACCAGTGGCTGCACTTTATTGACATTCATCACCGCCGCATCGACGTCTGCTTTGGCAATATTGATATTGGCTTTGGCCGTCCTTACATCCTGTTCATATTGCGGGGCATCAATTTTAAAAAGCAGCTGCCCTTTGGTGACACTGGCTCCTTCGTCCACATAAATCCCGGATATGAATCCATCTATCTTAGGCCGGATTTCTACGTTTTCTATTCCCTGAATAGTGCCTGGATAATCTGCATATAAAGTCGCCGTATCTGATTTTACCATTATCACCGGATAACTATTATTGGTGACCTGATGGCTTTTTTTGGCCTTGCTTTTACAGGAAACACCCAGTAATAAAAAACAGGCACCTAAAAGCATAGAGAGTGAACGCATAATAAATTAAATATATTATTTTTATTCAAATATAAATATTCGGGCAGGACTACTTGTCGTCAGAACGGCAGTTGGATAGCCAGCGCCCCGACAGGTTTAATAATGACGGCGGAATTATATAAATTTCCCAAAATAGTATCAATTTTATGTAAACCCCTGCTTCAGTCTCGGGTGGACCGCAGCTGTCCCCGCTACAGCAGAAGCGGTTCTGCAACCTGATTGTTACTCAGGCAGTCCCCTTTACTCCGCCCGTTTAAAATTACGGCAAAAGCCAAACATCTGCTACAAAAATATGCACATGGTTTTCAGGACATAATTACACTTCGGGGGCAAGTTTTATGACGATAAGGCAGTAAAGGTCAATAAATTATGCCAATATAACAGTAATGCTCATCATTTTTCCGGTTTGTATATTTCTTGCTATGAGTGCAGGGTGGGATTTCTTTTGAAGTGGGCCTGATCGCACCAGGGCACCACAGGGAAATCCCGAAGGGAAACTGCCGGCAGCTGCAACCTTTAAAATAGGTTTAGCATTAGAAGCTATAACTTTGAATCAGTGGTTGACCAAGTTTTCTTTGAACAAGTCTTATCATAAAAAAAGAAACTTATAATATATGAATCCAAATAATTATACCATTAAAGCACAGGAATTGATTCAGGCTGCTCAACAAATCGCCTATAATAACGGCGATTTAAATATTGAGACCAATCACCTCCTGCTGGCCCTGCTGGGCGAAAAGGAAAGTGCCATTGAATTTCTGCTGAAGAAAAACGATGTCAATATTGCCTATACCGAGCAAAAGATCAGAGATTCACTCAGCAGGCTGCCCAAGGCTGCCAGCGGAGAGCCTGCCCAGCAGGTCGGCCGCGAAATGAATAACACGTTACTCAGAGCCGCAAAAGATATCAGTCAGTTCGGCGATGAGTTTATCAATCCGGAACATTTACTGCTGGCCCTGGTGCAGGGCAGTGATGATACCGCTAAAATCCTAAAAGACGCGGGGCTTACACAAAAGGGACTGGTGGCCGCCATCAAGGATTTACGCCAGGGCGCCGGATCCGTCAATTCCCAGACGGCCAACCAGGAAGTCGGCTCCCTGAAAAAATACGCAAAGAATCTCAATGAGCTGGCGCAGGCCGGCAAACTGGATCCGGTTATCGGCCGGGATGAAGAAATTCGCCGGACCCTGCATATATTATCCAGAAGATCCAAGAACAATCCAATTTTAGTGGGAGAACCCGGGGTAGGTAAAACCGCCATCGTGGAGGGTCTTGCACACCGGATCATCAATGGCGACGTGCCTGAAAATCTTAAATCCAAGATTATCTACAGTCTGGATATGGGACTGTTGATTGCCGGCGCTAAATATAAGGGCGAGTTTGAGGAAAGGCTTAAAGGCGTTATCAAGGACGTCGCCACCAGTGACGGGGAGATCATCTTGTTTATTGATGAAATCCATACGCTGGTCGGCGCCGGAGGCGGAGAAGGCGCCATGGATGCCGCTAATATTTTAAAGCCGGCCCTGGCCAGAGGTGATCTCAGAGCCATTGGCGCCACTACGTTAAATGAGTACCAGAAATTCTTTGAAAAAGACAAAGCGCTGGAGCGCCGGTTCCAGAAAGTAATGGTGGATGAACCAACCATTGAAGATGCGGTGTCCATTTTAAGGGGACTGAAGGAACGTTATGAAACACACCATCATGTCCTGATCAGGGATGAAGCCATCATTGCCGCCGTCGAGCTCTCTAATCGTTATATAACCGACCGTTTTTTACCTGACAAGGCCATCGATCTGATTGACGAGAGTGCCGCCAAACTGCGGCTGGAGATGAACTCCATGCCGGAGGAGCTCGATGAGCTGGAACGAAAAATCCGCCAGCTGGAAATCGAAAGAGAAGCCATTAAAAGAGAAAACGACCAGGCCAAGCTCAAGGAACTCAATACCAATATCGGCAATCTGATGGTGGAAAGAGATACCTATAAAGCTAAATGGCAGCAGGAAAAAGAGGTCGTTGAAAAAATGCAGAATGCCAAGGCGGCTATTGATTCGCTGAAGCTGGAAGCAGAAAAGGCAGAAAGAGAGGGGGATTATGGTAAAGTAGCTGAAATCCGCTATGGAAAAATAAAAGAACAGCAGGAAATCATTGACCAGACCAACCATGAACTTCAGGATATCTCTGAGAAACGTTTACTGAAAGAAGAAGTAGACGCTGAGGATATTGCCGAAAACGTAGCCAAGGCGACAGGCATTCCCGTTAGCCGTATGCTGCAAAGCGAAAAGGATAAACTATTACATCTGGAAGATCATCTTCACCAAAGAGTGGTCGGACAACAGGAGGCCATCACCGCGGTGTCTGATGCGATCCGCAGAAGCCGGGCCGGCCTGGGTGACCCTAAAAGACCCATCGGATCTTTTATCTTCCTGGGAACAACCGGTGTCGGTAAAACAGAACTGGCCAAGGCCCTGGCGGAGTTCTTATTTGACGACGAATCCATGATGACCCGCATTGATATGAGTGAATACCAGGAAAAACACAGCGTCTCCAGACTGGTAGGTGCTCCTCCCGGTTATGTAGGTTATGAAGAAGGCGGACAATTAACGGAGGCCGTACGTCGTAAACCTTACAGCGTCGTCTTATTTGATGAAATCGAAAAGGCACATCCGGATGTGTTTAATATCCTGCTGCAGGTACTGGATGATGGTCATTTAACAGATAATAAAGGCCGCACGGTGAATTTTAAAAACACCATCATTATCATGACCAGCAATATCGGCAGTCATTTAATCATGGATGCATTTGAAAATCATCAGGACGACATTGATAAAGCAGAGCAGGTCGCCAAGGATGAGGTCATGAATCTCTTAAAGGAAACCATCCGGCCGGAGTTCTTAAACCGTATTGATGAAATTGTCATGTTCCATCCTTTACTGAAAAAGGAAATCAAAAACATCATCAATATCCAGCTCAGACAATTAAAACGCCAGATTGCCCAGGGTGGCATTCATATAGATTTCAGCGATTACGTCATGGATTACCTGAGTGAAAACGGCTATGACATACAGTTCGGCGCCCGGCCTTTAAAAAGGTTCATCCAGAAAGCCATTGTCAATCCGCTCAGTAAGAAAATACTGGCCGGAGAAATCGACAGGGATCATCCCGTACTGGTGGATGTATTTGACGGTATCGTCGTCTTCAGAAATGAGGAACAGGTGGCCAGCAAATAAGCAGACCCGGCTCCTCAGCTGAAAACGGATAAGGAAACAGCGTTGGAAAGTACCGAGTGAGGATACTTTTCAACGCTTTTTTATTGACGGGCAGCCCCGGATCCCTAAATAGGCCGGCAGTGGCCACCCGTCAATAAAATTCCAAATTATTTGGCAATTTAAAAACAGGTTTCTTAAATTTGTAGACTCAATACATCTTTATGCCCCTGTCGAAAAAATCCGCCATTGGTTTTATCTTCGTTACCCTGCTCATTGACTGTATGGGCTGGGGACTCATTATTCCGGTTATAGCAGACCTTGTTGCAGAGCTGAAACACATCGCCGTTAACGAGGCCAGCACCTATGGCGCCTATTTACTGAGCGCTTTTGCCGTGGTCCAGTTCCTGTGCGCCCCCATTATCGGTAACCTGAGCGATAAATATGGCAGAAGGCCCATATTGTTACTCTCCCTGCTGGGCTTTGGAATAGATTATATCGTGCAGGCCGTATCGCCCTCCTATGCCTTGCTGTTTTTCGGACGCGTCGTAGCAGGCGTTACCGGAGCCAGCTTTACCACCGCCTCCGCTTATATCGCCGACGTGAGTCCGGATAGTACCACCCGGGCCAAAAACTTCGGCCTGATCGGCGCCGCCTTCGGGCTGGGGTTTGTACTGGGTCCGGCATTAGGCGCGCTGCTTTCCCATTTTGGTATCAGAGCGCCCTTTTATGCCTCTGCCGTTTTATGCCTTCTAAACTGCATTTATGGATATTTTTTCCTGCCGGAATCCCTGCCCAAAGAGAACAGACGGGAATTTGACTGGAAAAGAGCCAATCCGTTCGGTTCTTTAAGATTTTTAACCCGCCATCCGGAAATCGGAGAGCTGGCGATCTGTTTTTTCCTGATTTATCTGGGAGCCCAGGCCGTGCAGAGTAACTGGAACTTTTTTACCATTTACCGCTTTAACTGGTCTGAGAAAATGGTCGGGATTTCCCTGGCCGTTGTAGGCATCCTGGTGGGTGCGGTTCAGGGCGGACTGACCCGGATCATCGTTCCTAAACTAGGCAACAATAAAAGCATCTATCTGGGACTGAGCCTGTACGTGCTGGGACTTATTTTATTTTCTTTTGCCAGTAAGGGCTGGATGATGTTCGCATTTTTAATCCCTTATTGCCTGGGCGGCATCTGCGGTCCTTCCCTGCAAGCCGTTATTTCGGGGGAAGTCCCCGCTAACCAGCAAGGTGAGCTGCAGGGATCGCTGACCAGTCTGATGAGCCTGACCTCTATTATCGGGCCTATCATCATGAATGGCAGCTTCGCTTATTTCACCTCGCAAAAAGCTCCTTTTATCTTCCCGGGCATTCATTTTATGATTGGCGCTTTGTGTATGCTGGCAGGTGTTATTATCGCATATATCGTCCTCTCTAAAAAGAAAAAACGCGCTTTAGAGCCGAAGAATCCTCCGCTTGCCTAGTGGCGGAAAATCACCCGAGTGAACGGCCTGGTGTATACAGGACACGCCTATTGCAATCTGGCGGTAATTATTCTGTCAATTTTCTGGAACAGATGATGCGGTTTATATACCCGCCAGTCTTCCAGCTGCATCAGTTCCACATAATACTGTAGCTTGTATTTTTTGAATTCTGCCTGGGACTGCTCCGGCATATTCAGGATCACCACCCAGCCTTCGGCCTCACTGATTTCTTCATACCACTGTTCATAATACTCCTGATCACTGCCGTGAAAATTCAGGATATTCTCGCCAATCAGAATAAAATGGGTAATGCCCTGATCAAATAAAAAATCAGTCAGATTATAGCGAAGGGTCATTACATCATTTTCAATGGCGTCATTCCATTCTCCAATCAGTTCAATCACCGCAAACTGCATGTCATAATCGGCATAGATGATTTTGCAAAATAAGGTCGAACTCCCGAAATTATCCCATTGCGGATGAATATAATAATTGTATATAGCGTCTGTAAATTCAAACTCACTATAAGTCCTGCCGTAAAACGGAGAGCGTTCGTCATTTTCTGATTCATACAGATACCGCCAGTTAAAGAATGGTTCAATGGTATGCACGGAGTCCTTAGGTTTACGGTTTAAAAAGGAAAAATTGCTGACCTAAAGGTAAGCCGAATTTAATCCGCAACCCGTCATCAGCCTGTTAATCTTTATGGCGTCCGTAACAGATTTCATCCAGGGTGTGCTGACAACAACATCAGCTAGGCTTCCATATCCTCGGTCTCCATATTAACGCCAATTCTAAGCGCCTTGAGTCCGGCCACCCCTTGCAGTTCTTCCAGCTCCAGATACTCTAAATCATCCAGCAGCACATTTTGCTGCTGCAGATAACGGATATACCCTAAATACTCCTCAATATCACGTGGCTGAAAATAGACAAGCGCTATTTTACCGGGTTGCGTCAGCCTTTCCTCCGAATCTTTTAAATGCACTTTATCGATCCGCTTTTTAATAATTTCATAGCGGATATTATAAGCACCTTCCACGTCAAAACGGTGCTCGTCATTTCTGAATTCTATATCAATGGTCCCTGCATGAATAAAAATCAACTGGGTCGTTTCCAGTCTTTTTTTCATCTGCGGAATCAGCGCCCTGGTCAGCCTGGCCACGAGCGCCATGGAGGTCAGCTGCCAGAGCCTCAGGTTTCTCAGATACATGGGATCAAAGGAGCGTTCGGGGGTAATGGACTGCCCGATATAGATATCATATTCCACCCCATCGGAGCGGAACTTCTCAAAATAGCAGGGATACTCCATCTGGATCTCATCATTCATCCTGTCCAGCAGACTGCCGATCGTGGCATTGAGCAGCCCCAAAGACTGTTCCAGATCGTCTCTGTTCTGATAGGCAAATCCTCCGGGGCCCGCATCCATATAATACTGGTTGATCAGCGGCTCCGCGGCCTTATAATTTTCATGATAATGCAGTAAAAAAGCCACGATTTCAGATTCCAGGAACTGGGAGATTTCATACTGCTCATCGGTTCCGAACTGCTGGTCGATCTGTTGAATCAGCCCCCTGGATTTAAAAATCATCTCATCAATAATGGTCAGAAAATGAACTTTTTTAAGCTGTTGAAGCAGCTCTACCAGTAAATTGAGTTGTTTATGCAGATCCTGCTTGAGTGCCAGGTTTCTTTGAATCGTAGAATTTCGGACATCTATCGCGCCATATAAAGGATACACTTCTTCAAAACGGATCCGGCCGATCTGCGCCTTTTTATCGAGTTTTCTTTTTTGTAAAAACTGCCAGGCGGCCTCCGTAAAGGCCCATTGAACGGAAGGCTGCAGAGAAGTAAACCGGTCTTTGACCACTTTATCCAGTGACGCGTCAAAGTCATCGATATGGGCCTGAAACAGCTGCTCCAGTAGTGGGATCACCGGATCAACCGTCGTCATTAAATCAGGGACTACAATACCTTTTTGCTGTGCGAAGACTTCAAAAATCCCAACCAGCTGTTTATTAAAATAAACCGGCTGAATCATCAGTCCTTTCACCCCCATATTTTCCATCATCCGGTACATCTCCCTGGCTTCGGCAGGCGCCGTTGCTTCCCGGACGTCCGTATCCAGCACCATTTCCGGGTGTTTGAAAAAGCGTTCCACCGCCTCCAGATATACCTTTTCCCTTACATTATTTTTGGTACAGATTTCACGTAGCTGTTTACCCATATTGCCCACATCATCCAGTACCATCCGGTTATTAACCCTGAGCATGGGTATCAGCCGGATGATTACATGAGAGCTGCCTATTAAAGACTTAATGGCCTCTGCTACTTCGTCATACACCATAACGCCGGGCTTCAGGTTTACGATGCTGTTCTTAATATTTTCAATAGCCCTTTTTGCAGTCACGTCACTGACCTGGACCACACTAAAACCTTCAAACCGAATAAGTTCCAGGGGAAGCGCTTCCTGAAGCAGCTGCAACCCCTCCTGGGTGATCAGGTTGTCATGGACTTCAATCAGCTCCAGATTCAGATCGGGTAACGTAGCGCCTGAAAAACGGACCTCCACAAAACTGGAATCAAACTGCACCTTATAAGCCCTTTGCAGATTATCCACACCGGCTGACAGATACTGATAGACTTCAAGTTTCACGGGCAGCTTTTTCTGATATAACCGGTCCAGCGCCAGCGTATAACAAATAGACTGCAGATGCCGGACCTTTTCCTCCTGCGTCATGGAATGAATAATACTGCCCCTTAAAAAGCCCTCTTTATCTGTCAGAAAATGATAGATAGCCCTCGTGCCGTAAAAAATTACCGGGGAGAAAGGCAGACTGAGGGCCCAGTACTTGTCATTTTCATCCGTGACAGGCGGCAACAGGGCCAGCTGAATAAATTCAAGAATGTCTTTATACTCCACGATCTTTTCCAGTGGAATTTCTTTTTCCAGTTCAGGATATAAAGCCATCTGCTCCAGCATATATTCGAAAAAGCGAACTTTTGCCCCTTTTTCCTGCTGCACCCTTTCTCTGATAAAAGCGGCAAACCGCCCCAGAGACAGTACGGTCTCCGGGGAAGCGCCGGCGCTTCTCTGATCACTTAAATATATTATTTCGGCTTTCATCCGAATCGTTTTAATGTATAATTACGGGTAAAGCATGCAGCTGTGGCCCGTCTGTCTATAGACCCTGTTTTTTTAAAATCTGAGTCCCATGGTAAAATAAGGATACCACCCTTCGGCTGAGTGTCCCATGACGAACTTAAACACCGTAAGGCCGGCCGGCGCAAAATAAATCCCGCCGCCCGTGCCGTTATGCCATTTGGACGAACGCTGAGCGCTTTGCCAGACCCTGCCGACATCAAAGAATCCTGTAAGCCCGAACTCCCCTTTAATAATGTAGTTCCCAAAATCCATCAGCGACCAGCGCAGCTCCAGGTTATTATAAAGTGCCTGCTGCCCGGCAAACCTGTATTTACGATATCCCAGTAAACTACCCTCCCCTCCTATAAAGACGGATTGATAAAACGCTGTCTGCCCGACGCTTAGTCCGCCACCGATCCGGTCACTTAAAATAAGCGATTTACGGTTATCCAGCGGTTTATAGACGGCCAGCTGGGGAAGCAGCTGGGCAAAGTTACGGGATAAATCATTGAGCCCTTTATAAGCCTTTAACTCTACCCTGGCATAGACGCCCCACTGGGGCAGCACACTGTTGTTTCGATGATCCATTTCATAGACTGCTCTCAGGCCGGCATGCAGCTTATCTTTAAAAAGGGTCGCACTGTCATAACTGCCGATCATGCCTGGATTTACCTCCACAAAACGGCCGCTGTTATCAGCAGGATCCATATGATAATATTCGAATCCGGGGCCTACCTGCAGTAAATCTTTTTTATTAAAGTTCCAATGGAGGCCGGTAAAGAGATTGACCGTGGTAAATCTGGTACGGTAATATTTTTCATAACCCTCAAATTTTTGCATCACCGTTTGGTTGCCACGGCCAAAATAATTCTGCGTATTATTAGGCGCATTAACATCCAGATCAGCCACCAGATCAGCCTTACCGATAACGGATTTCCAGACACCGCTGTAAGCGATGCGGTAGGCCTTGGTCGCAAAGGAATGGCGGATCATTATCTGATGCGTAGAGCTGTAAGGCGTTTTTCTGAATCCGTTTTGCAGGATAAATTTAGCGCCCACCCCGATACTGAGCTTATCATCCGCATTATAACCACCGGTAACCAGTGGCAGAACGGTATTATACCGGTTGGTGGTCATAAAAGCTGTCTGCGTGCTGTCGGGATTTACGGAAACTTTTAACTGGTCTTTATCCTCTCCGAAATACTTTTCCTTTTGATGATCATAGACCCGGATCCGGTTTCTGGAAGCGGCCACATCGTAATATTTATGTCCTTTGCCTCCGATCAGACGTAAGCGGACCGTACTGTTTGGGTTGTCAATAAAAACGCTGTCATCGCCCTTTCCTAAATAAAGCCGGATTTCCCGGGTATCCTTTCTGGGGTAGCGCTTGTACATTAAAGTATCCTGGATATTGCCTTTTTTACTGATTTTCTGCATGACAATATCCAGCGCATTTTCATCCGGCGCATCCTTTATGGAGATCCATTCATTCTTATCACTGGCATGAATATCCACGAATTTATTACTCAGCGCATAATATTTATCCATGGCAGCTGCCAGGTGGTCTCTTCTGGCTTTAAGCTGGCTTAGTAACTGATCATGCTTTAAGGCCAGCACGGGCGCCGGAATCCTATGCAGCGCGCTGTCAAGCAGGGCGTCCGTCAGCTTTGCCTGCTGCGCCTCGGCAATCTGGTGCCACCTGTCAAATCCAATCTGAAAACTGGGATGTGCATCCAAAAAATCTGATTTATAAAAATAATAATTGCTGCCGCGCATGGGATTTTTATAGCTAAAGCCAAATACACGGGGCATCAGTATCAGCCTTTTGGCGATATCAGCAATGAAGCCCTGGGTCACATTGAGCGCCATATCCCTGTCTCTTGGAACGGCTCTGTAATACTTCGGCTTTCCTTTTTTGCCGGTTTTCTGAAAACGCCATTGATCCTCATGGCGGTCCCAGTCAGCCAGCAGGTAATCCAGTCCCCGGGCTCTTAAAAACCCTTCGCCGTCAAAATCATTGTCATTATCTTCCTGTAATTTATCCAGGGTCTCCAGGGTATTATCCGTATTACCTGCGGGTTCCCGCTCTTCCAGAAGCGTTACCTTTCCTTCAAATAATCTTCCGTAAGCACCAAGAGCCGTATCGGGTGCCACCACGCCTACTACAGGACTAGCATGCAGCACGCCTACCGCTTCTGCCAGCGGCGGAACCACCAGGGCACCGTAAGGATGCTGGGCACTGGTGGCGTCATCCAGCCAGTCTTTTACAAAAGTACCCTGGAAGGCTTCGGGGGTAATCAAATCGGAGCTCTTCTCTACACTTCTGAGGGTATATTGCCGGCCCTCAGGATCCGCCATGCGAAGAGAAGTGGATTGGAAGCCGCCGCCCAGCTTCAGGGGCTGCAGGCCGCCGTGGATATCGGAGACCCGAAGTACCGGAAGCTTTACCGGGAGCGCCCACCCCTCCCGGTAATTTTTACCAAAGAGCCATTTATGCATGCCCGACACCTTATTGTAAGCGGCGTGCGGCGCTGCCATCATGCTATCTGCGGCAATCTTTAAGGACTGCCGCTGTTCCACTGCCTGGTAGGGTTTTGGGGTGAAGACATAACGAAAAACCTCCGGGAAGCCGCCGATTTGATTACCGGCTTCTATTTTAATCACCACCCTTCCGTCTGCCAGCTGGTCCAGCAACACAAAACCGGGTTCATTTACATGAAACTGGCTCATTTTGCCACTTAGTGCGGTGCCCTGCCCTCCCTGCAGCCCTGCACTGATGATCTGCAACGGCTGCTTATCTTCAGAAGTATGGCCGTCCCCTCCAATGACCTGCAGTCCTCCTTCATGGGCGGAGAGTTGCATCAGGTTGGGGAAGCCTGTAAAGACTTTAGAGACCATGGAGCGCATCCCCTGATACAAGGGATGATGCAGCTGCTGCGGCGTCTGAAAAACGCTGTTCAGGCCAAGATATAAACTGCCTATTACCGGCAGTGGCAGATATAAGTCCTTTTGCAGACGGGTCAGCGGAAAAATATGATCCTTTACAGTAAAATCGCCGTTATAATGACCATAATCACGGAAAGGATGATGCGTGGCCAGAATAATGGTTTTATAACGGTTCTGGTATAAAAGTTCCCTCAGCGAGCTGACAATATCCCTTTCATTTAAGCAGCCGCAGTCTGCGCCTTTGTTGTCTTTATCAAATACATGCAGCCACCACTGGGAGTCCATGACAATAACGACCAGCTGATCCGATATTTGGATGAGCTGTGGGTCGGGGCAGCCGTTTTCCGGCACCTGTCTTACCAGACTATCGCCTAAAGACCGGATAAAAGCACCGGACCGGTTAATCTTCACCAGCCCCTGCGGTCCGCTGTTATCCCAGTCTTTTTCTCCGGGCATAAAATAGACCGGCACACCCTGCGCTATAAAAGGCTGGTATTTTTCTTTTAACAAAGCGGCCGCCTGACTTTGCGCCTCCTCAGAACTGCCCAGCCCACTAGGCGGCAGATTGTCCCCCAGATACAAAACGGTTGTTTTCCCGGCCAGCACCTGGCCTGCGGCGGCTGCCACCACCTGACGAAGCTGATCCGTAGGCTGTTTTTTCGCACTGCCTCCAAGCGCTATTATTCTGGCTACAACAGTGGTGTCTGCCGCAGGCCTTTTAGGTGCGGCTGGCCTAGCGGACTGAACCAAAGACTGCGCCCGGGATCTTAAGGGTCCTGCAAGCAGGATTGCCAAAAGGATAGTCAGTGCTCCGGGACGCCTTAAAGAGCACTTGACAATTTGGATAAGATGAGTAAATTTAATTAGCATACGCCGTTTGATTTCTGTTCTGCAACCCTTCTTTACAATGATTCACCTTCTTTATAGCTCCGCTTCACCTGCCCATATAGCTTAGCTGCTAGGACACCGGTGTAAATTTCAACAGAGTGGCTCCGCCCGGGCTTTGTCCTTCATTGGATATATACAGATTACCGTCCTTATCAAAACACATGCCTTCGGGCTGCGGATACAACCCCGGCGGTAAGGGCTGCACGGATTTCACCTGCCAGTCGCTGCCCGTTACCACGAGCATTTTATTGATGGAGGATAATAAATACCACTCGCCGGTGGCAGGATTTCTGCAAATAGCAGAAGGCTTAAAATTGATTGTAGCAGGCTCGTGTTTTTTCTTTTTGCCCTTTTGCTTGGTCTGCCGGGCATAAGCCATTTCACTGATCCGGGTCACGTCCACCTGGAAAGAGGCGCCCCTTACCCATTTACCGCCGTTTAAGTCCAGCCGGTAAACAGAAGTCGATTTTTTATGATCCTCCTTTGCACACTGCTTGCAGAGCATATAAAGCTGACTAGTGGCCGTATCGGCATACAACCCTTCATATTCTCCCTTGGGGACCAGGCGGTGAATATGCTGTACTTCCACCGTCTTAGTCGGTGTCGCCGTAAAAGAAGCAGGCAGATCAATACTGAACAGATCCCCGTCAGACCGTAAAAAAATGGCTTTCCCGCCTAAAAAGACCAGGTCTTCATAATCTCCGTCTTTCCCAAAATCAACATAATTTGCTTGTTTGTCTCCCGGCGCCAGTTGGTAAAGCCTTCCCTTCTCATCCTGCTCTGCATATATATGCAGGCTGTCTGATTGTAAAAACCGGATCCCTGAGACTTCCCTCAGCTCTTCCGGCAACTGATAAACAGCCGTGGGCTGGCTGAGGCGGTAAGCAAAATCATTTTGAGCAGCGGCGCTCTCAGGCGCCGTACTATGCTGGGTAGCCGTAAGGACCGTGCTATCCGCCTGGCGACCGGGCTGCCCGGACCGGCAGCTCGCCATCACCACCGGCAGGCTCAGAGAACTGCCAAGCGTGATAACAGCGGATAGTATAGATAATATTTTCATTTTTTTTTATTTTAAAAAAACGGCCTGAAGAACAAAGCATCACTACCTTTCCTTTTCAGGCGCCTGCTGCAGGTTTTTCAGGTATTGATAAGTTTCCAGCTGTGCGGCTCTATTTTTTTCAGCAGTCTGCGGATCGTCTATAAAATCAGCTCTTTGCTGTTCGGAGATCACCCATTCATTGGTCATCTCTGCCGAAAACCGGACCAGGTGGAGCTCATCTTCAAATTGCAGCTCCACCATGTCTTTGATGGACCTGGCCAGTTGCTCATCCAGGACAGGACAACAGACTTCAATTCTTCTGTAAATATTGCGGTTCATCCAGTCCGCTGATCCGATATACAGGCTTTGCTCACCCGCGGCTTCAAAAATAAAGACACGACTGTGCTCCAGGTATCTGTCCACCAGCCGGTAGACTTCGATGTTTTCACTAAGACCGGGTTTGCCGGGAATTAACCGGCAAATGCTTCGAACCATCATCCGGATTTTAACGCCTGCCCCTGACGCTTCATATAAAGCGTCTATCAGGGACTGTTCTTCCAGATTGTTGAGTTTAATGGTAATTGCGGCAGGTAGTCCCTTCAGGGCCGCCTGCTTGCAACGCCCTATCTCAGATAAAAAAGCCGCTTTCAGATTAAACCCTGCAATCAGCAAACGCTGGGGTTTAAAAAACTGATAGCCTTCCGGCGTAGCTCTTTTCTCCAGGAAGAGCATCAGCGTTTCGATGTCTGCCGTAATCTGTTTATCGGAAGTCATCAGAATATGATCTGCATAAACGCCGGCAGTGTTTTCATTAAAATTGCCCGTTGCCACCACCCCGCAGTATTTCAGGGCAGCGCCCGGCACCCTGCGTTTTACCAGCGCCACTTTTGCATGCACTTTTAAGGCCCAGATGCTATAAACAATTCTGACACCGGCGGCCTTCAGTTTGCGGGCCCATTTGATATTATTGGCTTCGTCGAACCGGGCTTTGAGTTCCACAAATACCGTTACCTGCTTGCCGTTCTGAGCGGCCGTCATCAGCGCATGGGCGATTAGGGAATCACTGGCAATCCGGTACAGGGTCACCGCAATCTCTGACACTTCCGGTCTGATGGCCGCCTCATTAAAAAACCGCAGCACGGCGCTATAGTCCTGATAGGGTGTGCTGAGTAAAAGATCGTTTTGCTCAATGCGGGTCAGCAGGCCATCTAAGATACTGCCGCCGTCATACAGCGCATAGTCCGGCCTAAGGACCGGCCATTTTTGGTAATGATGTCCTTTTATGGGAAAAGACATTAAATCTTTTAAGTTATGGTAACGGCCGCCACGCACAAGCGCCGATTGAGGGCAGTTGAGTACCTCTGTTAAGCGCCCCAGTATATCTTTGGGCATTTGGGTGTCATATAAAAGACGGGTCGCCAGTCCGTAATTTCTTTTTCCGATCTGACGCTGAATAAAGCTGGCCAGATCTTTTCCATACTCATCTTTATAATCCACGTCAGCGTCCCGGCTGAGTTTAAAGCTGTAACTGCCTTCATAAATAAAATCGGCGCTGAATATAGTCGGGATATGCATGCGGATAATATCATCCAGCATCCATACATCGGTGGTGGTCAGCCCCTGTTTATTTTCCAGACTGACAAAACGCCCGCAGTCCAGGGCAGGTATCCGGATAATCCCCAGTCCAGCCGCCCCGCGAAGTATGCCGGGTACCAGTAAATAGATCTGATCATTTTCCGGAAAAAACCTGGCCCTTAGCTTTTTTTCCGGACGGTTGCCGGTATTAGCCTCCCGGCCGGGCTGGTCGGCCAGCCAGACCATGGTGAGGTGCGCTGCCACCTTTTCAAAAAAACGGGCCTGGATCCTGGGATCAATATTTTCAGGCAGCCTGGCGTTATATTTATAATCAATGCCAGCCATGCGCAGATCCGGTAAGATATCTGTCAGCAGCATCAGCCCGAATCTGTTTTGCAGTCCGTCGATCATGCTGCGTACCTGCCCTAGCAGCTCCGCGGTAGCGCAGGCGCTGCTAGGTAGCGTCGGCGGCTGGGGCACGGCCTGGTTATGCGGCGGTTTTACTTCCTTTATATCTTCAGGCGGCTCTTTTTGCGCACTTATTGCAGGGGAAGTCTGTTGCAGGTGCTGCTGCCCGCTGAAGGTCTCTTCCCGGACGTCCAGGTGTTTTAAGGCCAGAATGGCCGGCATCCTGACCCGGTAGAACTCATCCAGATTAGAAGAAAAAATACCCAGAAAACTCAGTTTCTCTCCTACCGGTACACCGGGTCTGCCGGCTTCCATTAAAATCCGTTCATTAAAAGAAAGCCAGCTTAAATCTCTGTCAAAATATGTAAATTTACCCTTGGATTTCATGCTCATTCATATCCGGTTTAAGAAACCATTACGCCAATCATATAGGCAATCACAGACAAAATCAGTCCATACATAAACACATTATATGCGGTCCTGAGTAACCGGTATTTCTTACCCAGCACCACGCCCTGCGCGTAGACATCCTTGATCAGGGATCCATATAAGAAATCCCGGTCATCCATCACCTGCCACATCCCTTTTGTATATTGTTCGAGATTCATTTTATAAAAATTACCGAAGAAAAGCAGGTTTGTTTTTTTCTCTTCGATATCTTTTTCCGTAAAGGTTCCTCTGGGAATGGTCGGACGGGTGGATAGGATGGAAAAAATTATGGTGATCAGGCTGATGGTGATCAAAATAAAAGTCGGAATAATTAATTCTTCGTGGGCATCTAATTTACGCAGCAGCAGGCTGATGACGGCCGATAAAATAATGGAGTTTACAGAAATTAAAATATGCGCTTTATTGTCCGCCATATTGGAGAGTTTCTGGTTATTGCCTGCCGTTACCCTGAACATGGTTTCAATGCCCTTATCGGGCCTTTCATTTTTTTCCTTCTTCTCTTTTAGCTTCTCTTTATCCTTGTTTTTTTTCTTTTCCTGTTTCTCGTGACCGGTGTCTGCCAGGGAGGCGGCGGTGGCAGGCAAAGCAGGGCCCTGTTCAGACTCCGGCAAAACGGCGTCCTTTGTCTCCTCAGCGCCGCTTTGCCGGGAGGCCACCTCCGCTGCTTTTTTCTTAAGGGCGGCCAGATTAGCCGCCTTCTTATCCGTTAGCAACATCCGGCAATAATCCGTATGATAATGATGAGATTCCAAAAACGCAATGGTGCCCAGCCGCCACTGCTGCCTGGACAGTTCTTTGCCCAGCACTTTAGCTTTTTCCTGGCACATCAGACCATTGATTTCTTTAAAACGGTCCCGACCCAGATGAAAAAGGTCGGCGTCGCATACAATAGCTTCCAGTAACCCCTTTGGCTGCTGTGGAATCTTTGTAGCCAGGATACAGCCTTTCACTTGATCCGTTAGTCCGGGAGCCACCGCGTGCGCTTCCAGAAAAGCAGCCGCTGCATCCGCTCCCGCCTGCTCATGCTGATCCGGGTCGATATGATATCCCACGTCATGGAACCAGGCGGCCACCATCACCACTTCATAATCCGCGTCTTCCAGTTGGTAATGACTGCTGATCTCTTCAGCGGCGGCCACTACCGCCTGCGTATGTGCCAGGTTATGATAGGCTCTTTTTTCCTGTTCATGATTGGCAAAAAAAGCCCGGACAAACACCTGCGCCTCCTGCACTAATTGTACTACTGCTTCCTTCATATATTTTCTTTAAATAACTTGACTGGTCTTCTATAAGGCTTTTTGATTAATCAAATAATTAAGCGATCTTTTTACCAACCCGGCCTTTGCCGGATCAGCCCATCCTTATATCCAAAATTAGTGCTTATTTTCCACCTGCAAAAGTGCCCGCTATTTGGCTTACAACGCCCCTGCGGCTAATCCCCGTAAATCCTTCCTGTCACCCAATGTCCTAAAATTCCGCTGACAATTCCTACGGCAAGACCTCCCAGCACATCCGTGGGATAATGTCTGCCCAGATACATCCTGGAATAACCTACCGATCCCGCCCAAAGTGTAATGGGCAGGGTAACGGTCCATTGTTTGCGCGTAAGCGCAAGGGAGGCGGCAGTGGAAAAGGCAAGGGTCGTATGACCGGAGGGAAAAGAAGGGCCGGTTCCGTAATTAATGGGATGGATGATATCCGGGTAACTCATAAAAGGCCTGGGCCTTTTAAAAAGATGCTTCAGCCCGATGGACATTGCCTGCCCTATCCCTACGGTGACGCCCGTTTCCACCGCATAGCGTTTATTCAAAGGGTCATCTGCAATAAATCCATATCCCAGCTCTGCCAGGGTGATGGAGGCCGGTAACCAGTAGGCGCTATTACTGATCTGACTCATAAACTTGCTGGAAGGTGTATCGGGATTTAACTGATCCAGTAAATGGATATCAAAATTAAGCGGCTTACCTTTTAGATTTACAGGCAGGCTGTCCTGCGCCAAAGATGCAAAGGGCAGGCATATAAGCAGTATCCATTGCAGCAGCAGTCCTCTGACAGGAATATATGCTTTACCTGGCTTTACGTAACAGTGCTTTTCAGGGGCCGGACTCTCGGTTTTAACTGCTGTTGGCATCTTTATTATCTTATTATATATAATAATTTGCTTTTCAGTAGTAAAGATACTGGTTAATCTACAAAAAACAGTAGGCGGAACCACTAAGTCCGGTTGTCTGCCCTTTCAATCATTAAAGCGGGTCTTCGGTAATCTTCTGGCCTGTTTTTTTGCCCTTGTCGCCTCTGATCATCTTTATGATCACCGGCGCTGTCGTGATGACGACCAGGATGATAATAATATATTCCAGGTGATGGGTCAGATCAACATTATAGGTTTTAAGCACGACTTTATACAGATAGTGTCCACCGGCCAGCATGAGTGCCGCCCAGCTGAAGGAACCTATCATATTAAACAGCATGAACTTTTTCTTCTCCATTTTCACAATACCCGCTACAATGGGTGCGAAGGTTCTGATAATAGGTAAGAATCTGGCCAGAATCAGAGCGCCGCCGCCTTTCTCTTCAAAGAAATCATGCGCCTGCTGCAAATGCTTTTTCTTAAAGTACCAGGTATCTTTTTTCTTGAACAGCAGGGGGCCGCTTTTACTGCCAAACCAAAAACCAAAGATATTGCCCAGCACGCCTGCCAAAAAGACCAGCAGGATAATTTCCAAAAGGTTCAGAAAAGGGCTGCCGGTATCAAAAAATGATTTGGCCAGGTCATCACTGTATATGCCTGCGATAAATAACAGGGAATCACCGGGCAGGAAAAATCCGACAAATAATCCTGTTTCCGCAAATATGATAAACAAAATCAACCACAATCCACCGGCCTGTATATAGAATTCGGGGCTTAACAGTTGTTTCCAGTCAAAACTCAATAGTATTGCATCCAGCATGGATTCTAATTAAATAGCTTTCAAAAAGTTCTCTGTGATATAAACCAGGTTCTCCAGCAAATGTAAGGCAGCGAGGCGACTCTTATACATCGACTTTGATAATTAATATTAAAATTAAACTTAAATATTATTTAATAATAATCAGTAAAAAAGATCAGCTAAGTGCGTGCTACCCTGCTCCCGGCACAACAACCAGGCTTCTTCTTCCTGGAATCGCCGGGTTCAGACATCCGGTCAAAGATAGCAAAAAGCCGTTGTAAAATTACCGGCTGCGGGGGGCCACTTACCGAATTTACGACTGGCGGCAGCGGCTTATAACGGTACCTAGGTTTTCCCGGTTAAAGATCAGGCGGCTTTTGCCGCTTCCTGCTGGAGCAGAACAGGATCTTTAAGTTCTCCCTCCCATTTGCTGACGGCCGCTGTGGACAGTGCATTGCCTACCACATTGGTCATGGAGCGGAGCATATCACAGAAATGATCAATCGGTAAGATAAGGGCGATTCCCTCCGGCGGAATATCAAACATCGCACAGGTGGCGGCCACCACTACCAGGGAGGCTCTCGGCACGCCGGCCATTCCTTTACTGGTCAGCATCAGTACAAACAGCATGGTGATCTGCGTACCGATATCCAGATGAATGCCATAGGCCTGGGCAATCGCCATAGAGGCAAAGGTCATATTAATCATGGAGCCGTCCAGGTTAAAGGAGTAGCCCAGCGGCAATACGAAGGAAACAATTTTATTTTTGCAGCCATATTTCTCCAGCTCTTCCGTCAGTACCGGAAATACTGCTTCACTGCTGGTGGTGCTGAAGGCAATAATCATAGGCTGAATAATATGTTTCAGCAACGGCAGCAGCCTTTTACCCAGGATAAAATAACCGACCAGTGCCATTAAGAGCCATAGGATGGCAATGGCCACCATAAACCAAAGCAGGTATTTTCCATAGAACCAGAAGATACCGGGGCCGTTCACGGCCATTGTCCCGGCAATAGAACCCAATACGCCGATGGGGGCCGTGTACATGACATATCCCACCATAACCAGGATGGCCTCTGATAAGGTATCCAGCGCTTTTACCACCGGTTTCGCCCTTTCGCCCAGCGCGGCCAGTGATACGCCCAGAAACATGGCAAATACGACAATCTGCAAAATCTCATTGTCCGCCATGGCCTCTATCACGCTTTTAGGTACCAGGTGGTTGATAAAGTTCTCGGCAGAGAAAGACTGGGTTCCGGAGATGATATCTCCCACATCGCCGGTGGCGGTGCCCAGATTCAGGCCCATTCCCGGTTTACCCAAATGCACGATCATCAGTCCGATAAACAGGCTGGCAATGGAGGCAGTGATAAACCAAAGCATGGCCTTGCCACCGATGCGGCCCACACTTTTTAAATCCCCTAATTTAGCGATGCCTACCGTTAAGGTACAAAGTACCAGTGGAGCGATAATCATCTGTACTAACCTTAAAAACAAGGTAGTCATCATTTTACCAATGGATACCAGGGTTGGGATATCCTGCTTGGGCATATATTTATAAGCAATATAGCCGATGATGGCGCCCAGCGCCATGGCAATGATAATATATAAGGTCAGACGGTTCTTGGAATTACGCTTCATGCAATTTCTTTACTTAAAAAACGCCCTGAAAACAGTTGCCTCTTCCTTAAAAGAGATCCAACAAATTGATTTTCAGAAGCACATTATATTTATTTACAGAATAAAAGTTATGACTATGATCCACTTTTTTAACCGGTGCAAGATAATAAACAAACAGCTATTAGCTTTTATTTTTCTCACTCCCACCTGAAACTTCGTGTGCTGCGGGGCCCGGCGGTCAAATTTATTTAAAATCTTCAGCACTGCAGCCACACCGGTAAATATCCTTCAAAATATCTTCAGTATTCCAATGCGTGTGGAGCGCCAAAACCCGGAAAGATAACAAAACAAACAGATATCAGGGAAATTTACCCTCTTTTTATTCAAAAAGGCCAAAAAAACGGGGGTTTTGTTAAACAGTTTAGAATTAATCCTTAATTTTCCACCTCATAACTTATCTAAGAATATTTAAATATTACTATGAGCTTATTTGCCAAAAAGTCAATTAGTTCCCTGATTGCCGAGTCGTCTGCGACGGATGGTCTGAAAAAAACACTGAGTGCCCGCTCTCTGGTAGCCCTGGGTATTGGTGCCATCATTGGTGCCGGACTATTCTCCATAACAGGGGTTGCTGCAGCCAATATGGCCGGCCCGGGGATTATGATTTCTTTTATTATTGCGGCTGTCGGTTGTGCCTTTGCCGGTCTGTGTTATGCGGAGTTTGCCTCCATGATACCTGTCGCGGGCAGTGCCTATACCTATTCCTACGCCACTATGGGTGAGTTTATCGCCTGGATTATCGGCTGGGATCTGGTGCTGGAATACGCAGTAGGAGCCGCCACCGTTGCCTCCAGCTGGTCTGGATATCTCAACGAACTGCTCAAGAGTTTTGACATCGCACTACCCCATATGCTCACGGCTACTCCTTTTGATACCGTACCCGGCATTTTAAATTTACCCGCTGTATTTATCGTCGTTATTATCTCCATGATCCTGATTCGGGGAACAAGTGAATCCGCCTGGGTCAACGCCATCATCGTGGTGGTTAAGGTCTCCATTGTGGTCATATTTATCGCCCTGGGTATTCATTATGTACAGCCTGCCAACCTCACCCCGCTGGTCCCCCAGAACACCGGCGAGTTCGGTCATTTCGGCTGGTCAGGTGTGGTCAGAGCGGCGGCCGTCGTCTTTTTTGCCTATATCGGTTTTGACGCCGTCTCCACGGCGGCGCAGGAGACTAAAAACCCTAAAAAAGCAATGCCTATTGGCATTTTAGGTTCTTTGGTTATCTGTACCGTCCTTTATATCGCCTTTGCCTATGTCATGACCGGTGTGGCCCATTATACCATGTTCAATACCGGTGGCAGCAGTGACCTGGCGCCTGTAGCCATTGCCATCAAGCAAATGGGTACCGTCGGCGCAGGCGGCGTGGTGACGCCTGCCTATCCATGGCTTAATACCCTGATTATTGTAGCCATTCTGCTGGGTTACTCCTCCGTGATCCTGGTGATGCTGTTAGGACAAAGCCGGGTTTTCTACTCCATGAGTAATGACGGACTGTTACCCGGTATTTTCTCTAAACTGCATCCACGCCATAAAACACCTTATAAATCCAATTTACTGTTCATGCTCTTCGTCAGCCTTTTTGCAGCCTTTATCCCGGGACGCATTGTGGGTGAGATGACCAGCATCGGTACCTTATTTGCCTTTATCCTGGTTTGTATCGGGGTGCTGGTTATGCGCAGTAAAATGAAGGACGCTCCAAGAGCATTCAGAACACCGTTTGTGCCGCTGGTGCCTATCCTGGGCGTTCTGGTTTGTTTATTCATGATGGTATTCTTACCGCTGGATACCTGGATTCGTCTGATTGCCTGGATGATGATCGGACTGGATATCTATCTGTCCAGAGGTATTTTAAAAAGCAACCTGAATGCAGCGGATTCCCAAAAAGATCATAGCCGCAGCTATAAAATCACCGCCATCAGCGGTCTGGTGCTGACCCTCGTTTTAGCCATCCTTGGCCTTTGTCATCATTTTAATACCAAGGGGTCGGATGAAGGCCTGGTAATTTTCTCTCTGATAATGGTGGTATTCCACCTGATTTATTACGGTGTCTACATGGCTAAAGCCGCCGGCCTGCGTAATAAAGAAGGTTAATACAAGGCCTTATCTCAACAGAGACCTGGTATTTATGACTGATTTTTAATGCATCGAAGCCACTTATTCCTCCGGGAATAAGTGGCTTTTTTATGGTATCTCCCCCCAAAAAAAGGGCTGTTTACCCGAAATTTTAAGCCGGTGGGCCAATTAATCTACCTGCCAAGCAGGAATATTCCTTAATTTTGGTCTGCATAATTAATAACCTGATACAACTCAATCATTACACAAAAACCATCTATCCATTTATGACAACGGATCTACTGGTCATTGGTTCGGGAATAGCCGGACTTACATTTGCCATAAAGGCAGCGAAGGCTTTGCCGGATAAGGAAATCCTCGTGCTCACCAAAGCGCCATCACCGGAAGAGACCAATACCAACTATGCCCAGGGCGGCGTGGCCGGTGTCTGGGACTTTGCAAAAGACAGTTTTGACAAACATATAGAAGATACGCTGATCGCCGGCGACGGCCTCTGTGATCCCCGGGCCGTGGAGGTGGTGGTGAAGGAAGGACCCGACCGGATCCGGGAAATCATCGGCTATGGAACCCGTTTTGATAAAAATGATGACGGTGACTATAATCTGGGAAGAGAAGGCGGCCATAGCGAGTTCCGGATCCTGCACCATAAGGACGTAACCGGTAAGGAAATAGAAAGAGCCCTGATAGCGGAAGCGGAAAGGCACAATAATATCCGGATGCTGGATGAATACTACGTCGTTGAGCTTCTGACACAGCATCACCTGGGTTATCTGGTCACGAAGTCTTCCAAAGATATCACCTGTTATGGGGTCTATGCCCTGAACCGTAACACCAACTCCATTGAAAAAATACTAGCCTCTGCCACCCTTCTGGCTACCGGCGGCTGCGGCCAGGCCTACCGTACCACCACCAACCCCAGGGTGGCCACCGGAGACGGGGTGGCCATGAGTTACCGCGCCAAGGGGCGCATTGAGAACATGGAATTTATCCAGTTCCACCCGACCGCTCTTTTTGAGCCGGGTGTCTCTCCTGCCTTTTTAATTACGGAAGCAGTCCGGGGCGAAGGCGGCGTGCTTCGCAACCATAAAGGCGAGGCCTTTATGGAAAAATATGATCCCAGAAAAGATCTGGCACCCCGTGATATTGTAGCCAGAGCCATCGACAGTGAGATGAAAAAACACGGGACGCAGCATGTCTATCTGGATTGCTCTCCTATTGAAAGAGAAAAGTTCATGCAGCATTTTCCCAATATTTATGAGCATTGTAAAAACATAGGAATCGATGTCTTTAAGGACGGCATACCGGTAGCGCCGGCAGCACATTACAGCTGCGGAGGCGTAAAGACCGACCTGCATGGCAGAACCTCCATCCAGCATCTGTATGCCTGCGGCGAGTGTTCTTCCACCGGTTTACATGGCGCCAACCGTCTGGCCAGCAACAGCCTGCTGGAAGCCATGGTATTCGCCCACCGGGCTTTTGAGGATGTATTGGCTCAATACCAGGAAGGCAGCCTGCAAAAGTTCAATCAGGAAATGGCCAGCCTGACACTGCCGGACTGGGACGCCCTGGGGACCTCCGAACCGAAGGAAATGATACTGATTACCCAAAGCGTCAAGGAGCTCGAACAGATCATGAGTGATTATGTGGGCATCGTGCGCACCAATGTACGTCTGGAAAGAGCGATGCGCCGCCTGGATTTACTGTTCGAAGAAACGGAAGCCCTGTATAAACAGGCGCAGGTATCCCCCCAGCTCTGCCAGCTGCGCAACCTGATTACGGTGGGCTACCTGATTGTCAAAGGAGCTCAGTTCCGCCAGGAAAGCAGGGGATTACATTTTAATACGGATTACCCGGAGAAAAGTGATTTACTCCAAAGCGTCATTTTATAAGCCGCGCCTAAACATTATAAAATTATCATATTTTATGTAATAATTGCCAAATAGGGCAGCAGTCAGCTGCCCTATTTGTATATTTGCGGCTTATAATCTTTATTCCGGTGATTTTCTGGAGAAAATACCGGTCCACAAAAGCAGTCGGCAAACATGTATTATTTAGTATACGGTTTACTCTACCTGATCTCACTACTGCCCTTTCGGGTGCTGTATGGAATCAGTGACCTGGCTGCCTTTATCCTGCACCGCATTATCCGTTACAGAAAACCCGTTGTTTTACATAATCTTCAGATTGCCTTTCCGGAAAAGACAGCGCCGGAGCGAAAAGCGATTGCAGAACAGTTCTATTACCGGTTTACGGATAATTTTGTGGAGCTGATCAAACTGATTTCCCTGCCTGCCAAAGCCATCCGCAGGCGGTTTCATTGTGAGGATGCCCTGCTGAAGGAACTTTATCAGCAAGGGCTCAGCGTGGATTTTGTTTTAGGCCATTTTTTTAACTGGGAATGGTGTAATCTGGCTTATAGCTTAAATAATCCTTATACCCAGTTAGTGGTGTATGCCCATGTATCGAGCCCTGTTGCCCAGCGGCTGATGCAACGTATCCGGGTACGGTTCGGGACTGTTTTAATAGACAGTAAAAAATTCAAGGAACAGTATAAACCCTATGCCAGTGAGCGCAAGGCCTTTGTGCTGGTGGCCGATCAGAATCCCCGGTTTTTAAAAAGCGCCTACTGGCTGCCTTTTTTTGGCCGGCTGACGCCCTTTGCCAAAGGGCCGGATGCCAATTCCAGGCTCATGAATAATGCCGTGGTGTATTGCAGCATTAAAAGAATTAAAAGAGGCTATTATACCACCAGACTCAGTTGCCTGACCAGGGCGGCCGGCCATCTGCCTAAAGGCAGCATTACGCTGCAAACCGCAGCGCTGCTGGAAAAAACAATTGAGGAAGATCCGCCGGGTTATCTTTGGAGTCACCGCCGGTTTAAACATACTTATACACCAGAGCGGGATCAGCGTAATTTACTGACACCTGCTTAACTCATACCACACAAAAAGCATTTAAAAATTAAAAAAGCTATGCATTTATCTACGGTAATATTTGATATGGACGGCCTGCTGATTGACAGTGAACCCTTATGGAAAGAGGCTGCCCAGGAAATCTTTGCTGAATACGGCATCACGCTCTCCGACAGCCAGTACGCAACTACCACGGGTCTCAGAACCAAGGAGTTTGTGGAGTGGTGGCTATCCAGACACCAGATTACAGCAACCGAATACGACAATGCAGAAGCTAAAATCCTGGCTGCCGTAATGGATAAGGTGGATAAAAGAGGCCTTGTGATGCCGGGGGTCAATCATATTTTTGAATTTTTCAGCAGCCTGAATTTTAAAATAGGCATCGCCTCTTCTTCTTCCCTCCCGTTGATTCACCTGGTAGTCAATAAATTAGGGATCGGCAAATACCTGCACGCCATTGCCTCGGCCGGAGACCTGCCCCATGGCAAACCCCATCCGCAGGTCTATCTGAACTGTGCCAGGACCCTGGAGACCCCGCCTACCAGCTGCATTTGTTTTGAGGATTCTTTTAATGGGATGATCGCCGTTAAGGCCGCCAGAATGCGCTGTGTCATTGTTCCCGGACCGGAACATTACAAGGAAGAAAGATGGGCAGCCGCCGACCTTAAATTGTCTTCTTTACAGAATTTCAATCAGTTACACTTGAATCTTTTAGATAATTAACAAACAGCATGATAATCAGCAGGATGTTAAATCCTTATTTTGGCAAAAAACGTTTCCCAATTGCCCGATTTTTCCCAAAATCTACTTACATTTAACCTCTAGGCCGGGTTCAGGGTAGGTTTCCAGTAAGCATTCTCTGCCCATAATTTTATTAGATTGATCAATTAAAAACTAAAAAGATGGACACTTCAAAATTCATTAAGGCTTATTGTCTGAAAACAAAAGAAAAGAACGTACCCATGCACAATGCAGTAGTTTCAAAGACGGCCAGAGGCGGTTATATCGCAAAAGGCGATGACGGCAAAGGCAATAAAATGAGTGCGATCCTAAGTGAAACCAACGCGCTGAAAGCAATAGCTGACGGAGTGGCTAAAAAAGATTTCTAGTTTATATTAACGTATAAACCGAAGTCAACCATAAGGTTAACTTATTTCAGGTGAGTGTCTTTACCACCGGGTTCAACCATACTACAGACACTTCGCCTTATAACGGGAACAGAAAAAACTGAACAGATTCTGATAAAGCACCGGCTTTAATCAGGATCTGTTTTTTTATTTTCACAAAACGAGTCATAAAATTTGGCATTTAACCTTAAGCCTTTTACATTTGCACCCGGCAGGTCTCACACGGCCAGCTCCTACTGAACCCTCCCAGGGCCGGAAGGCAGCAAGAGTAGGTGGTCGTAGCGGCGCGATGTGAGTAGCCTGCCTTCTTTTTCCCCAATACTTATTTTTTGAAGGCAGTCTGGTTAACGGATGAATTGTCAAGCAAATATGCCTGACGCATTCCTCTTATATATCCTACTTCCAAGCTTTATTTAGGCAGATGATCAAGCCCGGCAGGTGAAAATCTGAAGGTTTAACCGGCTGCAGACCATACCAGCCCGCAATTATTCAATGGCTAAGCGCCAATATCAACTAAATGCAAATTTTTTATACTTATTAATTCTAATTTTAATTTTTGCGTACCTTTGAGGGAAGATTGCGACGCACCGGTTCTCTTATGCGCCGCGCAAGACAAAACAGAGGAAAGAATAAAGAAAGATATATTTTACCAATCATTAAACTAAAAAAAAAAGACTGATGAAATTTTTTATTGACACGGCAGATCTGGAACAGATTAAGGAAGCCAATGATTTAGGTATCCTGGATGGTGTAACCACCAACCCATCCTTAATGGCTAAAGTAGGCGTTAAGGGTCATGAAGCCGTTATTCAGCATTATAAAACCATCTGCGATATCGTAGACGGTGATATCAGCGCTGAAGTTGTATCTACTGATTTTAAAGGCATTGTAGAAGAAGGTAAAAAACTGGCCGCATTGCATAAAAATATCGTAGTAAAAGTCCCCATGATTAAAGACGGGGTAAAAGCCATCAAATGGTTTACCGACAATGGTATCCGTACCAACTGTACCCTGGTATTCTCCGCCGGGCAGGCCATTTTAGCCGCCAAGGCAGGTGCAGCCTACGTATCTCCTTTCATCGGACGTATCGATGACAGTGGCTGGGAAGGCATCAATCTGATTTCTCAGATTGCAGAAATCTACGCCGTTCAGGGATTTGAAACTGAGATCCTGGCAGCTTCCATCCGCAGCTCTAATCATATCATTCAGTGTGCTGAAGCCGGTGCAGACGTTGTCACCTCTCCATTGGAACCCATCCTGGGCTTACTGAAACACCCGCTGACAGATATCGGCCTGGCTAAGTTTCTGGAAGATGCGAAAAAATTTGCATAAGATAAGACGCATTCAATCGTCATTATCATACAGACCCGGTTATCTGCACTCTGTTTACCAGAGCGTGGATAACCGGGTTTCTCTTTACTACTGTAACGTCAGCGCTGGTGAATAAAAATGCCTGGTCTTAAAGTCTGACCAGGCATTTTATTATGCTTTATCTAAACCGGCACGGTCTTATCCTATTTTAACCTGAAGGTCTTTCTGACCATGGGTTTAAAATTACGTTCATTCTGGGCTTTTTCAAAGCTGTTCAAAGATTGACGCAACACTGCATTACTTTCTATTCTTCTGCTCTTAAAGCTGGTATGCAGTCCGACTCTGGAGCTCGCACCCGGCACTTTATAAGTATCATCCAGGGATTGCAATATCCTGTTCAGTGATTCATAAGGATCTTCGGATTTTGCAAAATCAGTCAGCACGTCATCATACCCCAGGGCATCGGTTAAGAAGCCGTTGTAATAATCCCCTTCGCTATCTGCGTTTAAGGACTGGAACATGGACATATACATGGTATAATCACCCAGTCTCAGATCAAAGAATCCGACCGGTTTACCATAGGTTCTGATCTCATAGTTATTATCCGCATCTACTTCCGGCGTCTCCGCATACCAGGCGCCAACTAAAACTACGTTATTGTAAGGCTTAAGCGCATTGATCAAAAGCTCACTGGCTGAGGCCGTTCCGCCACCTACAATGAAAAATATCCGGTTATTGGTCGTTTTAATAGAACCGGATTTGGCGACCTTTTCCGTATTACCGCTAACGCTATAGTCAATATCCAAAGTAGTTTTGCCGCTCGGCGTTACGCCGTCATCATTATAGAGTTTCTGAGACTTCAGCACGGATTTAAGGAAGGAAGAATAGGTGGACTCATCTTTGAGGCTGTCATTGTAATTCATGGAAAACAAAGTCTTACCATCATTACCGCTGGCGACAAAGGCATTCGCCAGGTATTCAGAAGTCTCTACAGCGCCCCCTCCATTATAGCGCAGATCCACTACTAAATCAGATACACCTGCAAATTTGGCGAGCGCTTTATCCAGCGGAGCTTTTGCGTTATCCAGTTGCGTAAATCCTTCCAGCACCAGATAACCTACTTTTATGCCGCCAGGCAGGCTGATAACAGAGTCCAGGATGACCGGATTAAAGTCATACTGCTTCTTGGTTAATTTACTAGTCGTCTCTTTTCTCTTGCCGCTTTTCGGATATAAAGAATCAACAGTCACAATATCCAGACTTGTGCCATCCAGGATATCATTATAGTAGGTATTCAGGGCGGAGCTGGAGCTGAAGTCGTTATATCCTTTGGCTTCTCCATTCATTTTATAAATAATATCCCCTCTTTTGAGGCCAGCTTTTTGGGCAGGAGAACCGTTATCTACATATTTCAGCACCGTAATGACCGTATCCTGATCATAGGTTCTTTCTCCATTCTTTAAAATATAATCCCCCGCACTGTCCACCGCATACGGATTGGTAAAACCAAAATGAATCCCTAAATCATTTCCATAACCATCCAGTGTAAAGGATTGGGTATTGGGTTTTACGACAAAAGAAGAATTACCACCGCCTGTATTATCAGCCGTGAGCAGCATATAAGAATATTTGGACTCTCCCTGATAATCAGAATCATATTCATAAGGTTCACTGGTTTCAGGATTTATGGGAATCTGCGTCAGGGCATAGAGTTCATTTTGCAGGCCTTTTAAAGAATCGCCGTTCTTATAACCGGCAGGATCGAATTTTTGAAAGGTCGGCAGATCGCTATTCCACAGATAAAAGGCTTTCGCATACATATACAAAGAATCATACTTAGAATTACTAAAGGTATAATTGCCTAAATATCCATCCGTAGAGGTACTATCCGTTCCATCCCCGCTGCCATTATCGATTACTTTTTTACAGGAGAAAGAGAAACCGACCCCTACCATCAGCAATAAGCAGACTATTAATTTTCGTTGGTTGTTCATAAATTATTGTGTGAATTGATAATTAGCCCCATGATCTGACAAAGAGCTACATTAAAGATATTGATTTTTAAGGGAATGCCCCCTTAAAATATATGAATCCCGGAAAAATCCCTATGGACAGAACAAAAACCGTGATATTTTCTGTTGGCGGATCATGCTGCCAAAAAATAATGTGGCAAAACAACTGCTACGGCAACGGTGGTACAAATGCCCAATGCGTTCAAGCTGAGAAAAATAAATAAAAAATGAGAAAAACAGAGAAGATAAAAGATAAAGGCAGCATCTGAAATTGCTTAAAAAAAGAAGCATTTTTCCCGCTGTGCGGTAGACCCGCCCGGATGAGCCAGGTAGCCGTTCAATGAAAGACCTATCCATTTTTGAATCTCTAAACAGACGGACTTAAACGGACTCATTTATTAATCGGAGTATTTTAGCGGATTACGTCTGGCAAATAAAACATAACGTTTGATATTCATCCAAAAAGCCAGCACCATATAGATGATGACCGGGGAACCGAATGTCAGAAAAGAGATATAGATAAACCATAACCGTATACGGGAACTTGCAATCCCCAGTTTAGTACCAATTGCGGCACAAACCCCGAAAGCCCGACATTCAATAAAACTTCTGAATCTGTTCATCTAAATTATCTTTAAACTCCTCAATGCATCCTTTAAATAAGGCCGAAATTTTTCTGTCAAAGGCAATATTTAAGCCAATCAGACGATAAGACCTCAAAAAGGACATACAAATATACAAAATCTCCAAAAAATTAAAAAACCGGATTATAAAACCCCATAAGCGTATAATTATCAAATAGTTTAGTTCATTAGGCGAATCAAATAAAGAAAATTAGGCATACCAAATTTTAACAGATAGAAGTTTTATATATCCATCTGTTTTCAGTAACTTTGCAACAATTTTATATCACACTATTTAAATTGTAATGTTATGGCTTTTGATATTGACATGATCAAAAAGGTCTACAGTGAGCTACCTGACAGAATTGCAAAAGCACGCGCCGCTACCGGCACTCCTCTCACACTTGCTGAAAAAGTATTATACGCACACTTACACAGCGATCAACCCTTACAGAAATTCCAAAGAGCACACGATTATGTTAATTTCGCACCTGACCGTGTAGCCATGCAGGACGCCACTGCGCAGATGGCTCTTTTACAATTTATGCAGGCCGGCCGCCCGAAAGTTGCGGTTCCGTCCACTGTACACTGTGATCACCTGATCATTGCCAAGGAAGGTGCTGAAAAAGACCTTGCTTTCGCAAAACAGGAAAGTAAAGAAGTTTATGATTTTCTGGGCTCTGTATCCAATAAATACGGCATTGGTTTCTGGCGCCCGGGCGCCGGGATCATCCACCAGGTTGTTCTGGAAAATTACGCATTCCCAGGCGGGATGATGATTGGTACAGACTCCCATACGGTAAATGCCGGCGGACTTGGCATGATTGCCATTGGTGTTGGTGGTGCTGACGCCTGTGATGTCATGGCAGGACTTCCCTGGGAATTAAAATGGCCTAAATTAATCGGTGTTAAACTGACCGGCAAACTGAACGGTTGGGCAGCACCTAAGGATATTATCCTGAAAGTTGCCGGTATCCTGACCGTAAAAGGCGGCACCGGTGCGATCGTTGAATATTTTGGGGAAGGTGCTACCTCCATCAGCTGTACCGGTAAAGGTACCATCTGTAACATGGGTGCTGAAATCGGTGCGACCAACTCAACTTTTGGTTACGACGAATCCATGGGCCGTTACCTGAGAGCTACCGGCAGAACGGAAGTAGCTGATATCGCTGACAGCATCAAAGAACACTTAACCGGTGATCCGGAAGTGTATGCTAATCCGGAACAATATTTTGATCAGGTTATAGAAATCAACCTCTCTGAACTGGAACCACACCTGAACGGACCTTTCACACCCGATCTGGCTACCCCCATTTCTAAAATAAAAGAAGTGGCTGACGCACAGGGCTGGCCCGAAAGAGTAGAAGTCGGTCTGATTGGATCTTGTACCAACTCCTCCTATGAAGACCTCTCCCGCGCCGTTTCACTGGCCAAACAGGTTTCAGAAAAGAACCTTAAATCCAAAGCAGAATTCTTAATCAACCCGGGATCTGAACAGATTCGTTATACAGTTGAGCGTGATGGTATCCTGGATGTTTTTGAATCCATCGGCGCTAAAATCCTGACCAATGCCTGCGGACCTTGTATCGGTATGTGGGACAGAGTCGGTGCGGAGAAAAAAGAAAAGAACACCATCGTACACTCTTTCAACCGTAACTTCGCTAAAAGAGCAGATGGCAACCCCAATACATTTGCCTTTGTTGCGTCTCCGGAACTGGTGACGGCCATCGCTATCGCGGGCGATCTGACCTTTAACCCGCTGACAGATTATCTGACAAATGAAAACGGGGAGAAAGTAAAACTCGATCCGCCTACCGGTGATGAACTGCCTACCAAAGGCTTTGATGTAGAAGATCCGGGATATCAGGCACCAGCAGAGGACGGTTCTGCCATCCAGATCGTGGTATCTCCCGATTCTAACCGCCTGCAGTTATTATCTCCGTTTGCCCAGTGGGAAGGCACTGACTTAAAAGGCCTCAGACTGCTGATTAAAGCAAAAGGGAAATGTACGACTGACCACATCTCCATGGCCGGCCCATGGTTGAAATTCAGAGGCCATCTGGATAATATCTCCAACAACATGCTGATTGGTGCTGTTAACTTCTTTAATGAAAAGACAGACAGCGTTAAAAATCAGCTGACCGGAGAATATGGTCCTGTTCCTGCCACACAGCGCGCCTATAAGGCTGCCGGTATCGGCACCATTGTAGTGGGAGACGAAAACTATGGCGAAGGATCCAGCAGAGAGCATGCAGCCATGGAACCCCGTCACCTGGGTGTACGTGCCATCATCGCCAAGAGTTTTGCCCGTATCCACGAGACCAACCTGAAAAAGCAAGGGATGCTGGGTCTGACCTTCCAGGATAAAAACGATTATGATAAAATCCAGGAAGATGATGTGATTGATATCCTTGGTTTAACCACTTTCACTCCGGAAAAACCACTGACCATTGTATTACATCATGCAGACGGCACTACTGAGCAGTTTGAGGTCAATCACACCTATAATGAACAACAGATAGAGTGGTTCAGACATGGCGCTGCACTGAACATCATCCGTAAGAGCTTTGAACAGAAAAACTAATCAAGGCTTATCATAGCGCAAAAAGCGTTCACGCTTTAATTATACAAATCCGGTCTGCCGAAAACAATTTGATTGTTTTACCGGCAGACCGGATTTTTTTATCCATGAGTACCATCATCTAAGCAGTGATTTCATGGCAATTTATGACTGAGTGGCTGCTACGGATTAAAGACGGGCGAACCAGGAAAAATTCAGTACTTTTAAACTTAAAAACACGGAATTACTGGTCCCGTATAAGACAGCCAATATCCTCACCCCAAAAACAGACGCCCCATGCATCCATTACTTCAAGAAAACCTGTTAAGCAATATTTATCTCACACAGGATGAACTGGAAAGAATAGATGGGCTATTTCAACTAAGGAGCCTGAAAAAAAAGCATTATTTACTGCAGGAAGGGGAGATCAGTCAGGGCGTGGCTTTTGTCCTTTCAGGACTACTGCGCAGCTATAAGTTAGATAGCCATGGCTTTGAACATGTCATTCAATTTGCGCCGGCCAGCTGGTGGATGACCGATATGAAAAGCAGTAGCAGGCAGGAGCCGGCGGAGCTTTTTATTGAGGCGCTGGAACCTACCGAATACCTATTTATCACTAAATCAAAACTGGATTATGCCTTTAAGGAATTCCCCAAACTGGAAAGGCATTTTCGCATACTGGCAGAAAACGCTGTGATGGCCTACCAGCAAAGACTGATTGGCAACCTGAGTCAGCCGGCCATCGAAAGATTTGCCAATTTTTGCCAGCTCTACCCCACCCTTACCCAATCGTTGCCACATAAGCAGATTGCGTCATTTATCGGGGTTACTCCTGAGTTTTTCTCCAAAATGATCAATAATACCCCGCTTCCGGGATAGACTTCACCTATCCTGCTTTTAAAATGGCCCGAAGCCTCCACTTCGAGCCGGATGCCCATTTTTTAAACAATCCATTAAAAAACTTATAATCAATTATTTACAAAAATCACTTAACCTGGATTAAGCCATTTCCTTAATCTGGGTTATTGGGCACTTATTTTGCCATAACGAACTTTGTATTGTCAAAAAAAGGAGTAATTATGAAACATAGCATCCTGATTATCGTAGACAGCAATGAGAGTTTTCGTCTGGCAAAGTCCGTAGACAGTCCGCATCGAATTGACGTGGTAACCGGCGTTGAAAATGCGATTGAGCAACTTTATCAATTGCCGTATGATGCCGTCCTATATGAAGGATTTTCCAGCACGATGGAGGAGCGAAAACTCTTAAAGATTATATCGCTGGAACAGACACCACCTGTCTGCCAGAAAAAGCAGACTGCTTTAACCTGGGCGGAAAGCGTTGACCAGCTGATACGCAGCATACCTCCCAGCGTGCAGATAATGGATGGCACTTTTGAAAATGACATTTTCAGAATCTGCCTTAACTAGAGTCGAGGCCGGTCCGTTACCGGGTTTCATGAAGTGTACCTGATTTTTTAAACAATACAAGCAACGTAAATAATGGAAAAGAAAATAGACAGAATTATCCCGAGGCCTGCCAGCGCAAACATGGTAGGAGACGGTTTCAGAGTATTTAATTATATCCCCCATACACTGGCGCAAAGACGCATCAGCCCCTTTCTCATGCTGGATTTTAATGCAGCATTTGATTTTGGCCCCTCAGATCATATCCGGGGAGTAGACGTGCATCCGCACAAAGGATTTGAAACGGTTACCATTGCCTATCAGGGTAGCGTAGCCCACCACGACAGTGCCGGCAACAGCGGGGTGATCCACCCGGGGGACGTCCAGTGGATGACGGCAGGCAGTGGCATTTTGCATAAAGAATACCATGAGGAAAATTTTTCAAAAAAAGGCGGCAATTTTGAAATGGTACAGCTCTGGGTGAATCTTCCTAAAAAGGATAAGTCCGCAGCGCCTCATTATCAGCCGCTGACAAATAAAGATATCCCGGTCGTCCCCCTGGACAACAACCAGGGTCAGGTAAGAGTCATTGCAGGCAATTTCGGGCAACAAAAAGGTGCCGCAGCGACCTATACTCCGCTCAATTTGCTGGATATCCATTTGGAGGCGGGCGCTTCTTTTCAGGTCACTATCCCTTCAACGCATAATACAGCCATACTTGCGGTGCACGGTCAGGGTAAAACAGGAGATAAAATCTTCCATGAGCATGATTTTATCCTGTTTGAACACGAAGGGGAAGAGATCCGTATAGAAGCGGCTCAGGACAGTACTTTGCTGCTGATGAGCGGCCTGCCCATTGATGAGCCCATCGCCAGTTATGGCCCCTTTGTCATGAATACCCAGGAGGAAATTTTTGAAGCCATCAACGATTTCAACCAGGGAAAATTCGGGCATCTGGAATAACAACAGTGCAGTCATTCTTTTAAGCTATTGAACGTAAACGGATGACTGCTTTTTTAATGGAATACTTATTTATGCCTTTGGTCACCGGCCAAAAACAATGATCATGTTCAAAAAAATCCTGCATATCCAACATCCAGCAATCCGTCGCACGGATCAGCAGCAGGAATATATAAATTGCCGGCTTCTGCCCCAACCTGACTTGTCCCCACACAGCCCTCTTTTTAAGGAAATAACGCTTCGCCTTAGCATTCCGGTACCAGCGACTGGCAGTACGCCAGAGAGTCCCGGGCCCACGGGTACCTTCCCTTTTCAATTAGAGATCTCCGCTGCCTTAAAGGCAGATAAAGAGTCCGCCGCACTAACGGTCCATCCGGCTCTTAAAGAAAAAGGACGCCTGTTAGAAGTCTTTTCAAATAGTGAGATTCGTGACATACATGAAACTGTAACGAATAGAGAAGCGCTGCCGATCTATACGGCGCCCGGCGGCGCGCTTAGTCTGCTGGCCGGCGGGTATGACGACGCTGCTACGCTGCAGTCTTCCATACCCGCCCTGCAAGTAAACCTGAGCACGACCACTTTTTACAGGCTGCATCTGATGGAAGGCACCCTGCATAGCCAGAAGGCCATGCAATTAAACAGCGCGCCCGGTAAGTGGAGCTTCTTATATTTACTCAGTGGCCGGTTATTGATCTGTCAGGAGACCATCGATGCCCATCAATTTATTATCTTTGAAAAAGAAAATGAAGAATTAGTGCTGCGCGCCTGCAAGGACAGTCAGTTTTTATGGATGAAAATCACCTGACCTGCCTACGGTAAAAGCAGCACCATCAAAAAGAAAAACCAGGCTCATGAATAACAAATACACCACACTTGCATTAATCAACAATACCGCTGAACACAAGCTGGAACTCCCCATCCCGGGGTCCGAGGGCTACGCCTTTGTCAGGTACGGCCTGAAGGATAACCATATAGACCTCCACCATATTGAAGTATCCCGCAATTTAAGGGGGCAGGGAATCGCCTCTGATCTTGCAGCCAAGGTTTTTGAATATATCGGTCAGCAGGGCTGGACTTATACGATATATTGCAGCTTTTTAAAAACCTGGAAAAACAGACATGAAGAGGCGTAAAATTGCCCCCATGTCTGTTTTCTTTTGATTTATCCCAGATGAAAGTCGATCCCCTGGGCCAGCGGTAAATCATCGCCATAGTTGATCGTACTGGTCTGACGTCGCATATAAGATTTCCAGGCATCCGATCCACTTTCTCTGCCACCGCCCGTATGTTTTTCCCCGCCAAAAGCACCACCGATTTCTGCGCCGGAAGTACCGATATTGACATTGGCGATGCCGCAATCAGAACCGGTGACAGATAAAAACCGCTCTGCCTCTTTCAGGTTATCTGTCATAATCGCGGATGACAGCCCCTGCGGAACCCCGTTTTGTATATCAATGGCCTGTTGTAAATCATCGTACACCATGACATATAAAATAGGCGCAAAGGTCTCTGTCTGTACAATCGCAAAATCCGGCTGCACCTGGGCGATAACGGGCCTGACATAACATCCGGATGCATAACCCGGACCTGTAAGTCTGCCCGACGGGGTGAGTATCCTGCCGCCCTGTTTTTCAATTTCCGTTAAAGCATGTTCATATATTTCTACCGCACCCTGATCAATCAATGGCCCCATATGTACGGCCGGATCGAGCGGATTGCCGATCACTAACTGACGGTAGGCATTTATTAACTGTTCCACAAAACGGTCATACACCAGGCGGTGTATGATCAGCCTTCTGGTAGAAGTACAGCGCTGTCCTGCCGTTCCTACAGAGCCGAAAACGGCGCCCGTAAGCGCCAGCTTTAAATTAGCGCTGGCGGTAATAATAATGGCGTTATTGCCCCCCAGCTCCAAAAGACATTTACCCAGCCTTGCCGCCACGACCTGGCCCACCGCCGTGCCCATCCCAGTGGATCCTGTGGCAGAAACCAGACTGATCCTAGTATCCGCTGCCAGAAGTGCGCCTGTCCCTGCCGTACCCTGTATCAGGTTACAGACGCCTGCCGGTACGCCGGCTCCTTTGAACACTGCAGCTAATATATGCATGCAGGCCTGGGCTGATAACGGTGTTTTCTCTGATGGCTTCCAGATGGTAACATTCCCGGTCACAAGCGCTATCACCGCATTCCAGCTCCAGACGGCTACCGGAAAATTAAAAGCCGTGATAATGCTGACAATACCTAAGGGGTGCCACTGTTCATACATTCTATGGTCAGGCCTTTCTGAATGCATGGTGAGACCATAGAGTTGCCTGGACAGACCGACGCCAAAATCACAGATATCAATCATTTCCTGAACCTCTCCTGCCCCTTCCTGCAGACTCTTGCCCATCTCATAGGAGACCAGCTTGCCCAGCATCTCTTTATGCGTTCTCAGGGCCAGGGCAAATTTGCGAATCACTTCGCCTCTTTTGGGTGCCGGCCACAGTCGCCACTGTAAAAATGCCGCAGCGGCACTATGGACGATCTTTTCATAATCTTCGTTTGCAGCGGTAGCAACCGTTGCAATCCGGGCACCATCCACCGGAGAATAGACTTCTATTTCCGGGCCTTTGGTTAACAGCTGCGCCGTCCCGTCATGGGCCCCGCTGTTTTGGCGGCCAATGCCGAACTGATCCAATACTGTCTGTATTTCACTGTGTTTATCCATACTGTTTTATTCTTTTAAGCTACCCGGCCCGGCCGGGTAACGGATCTGCACCAGCAGATCCGCTTAATTAAAATACGTTAAATAACCGGCAGTCTTTACCGGTCTGTCTGTGCACGGTAAGTGCTTTCAAAGATTTTGTCCGCATTTCCCGTTTCAAATCCGTCTCTGCGATGCTTACGCTGAATGCTGTCAGGTGGTAAGTCCATAAAAGGATCCAGGACTTTTCTTTCCGCAAACTCCACGTAGGAGCCCGCAATTTCTTTTTGGCCGCCATCACTGAAGCGGGCCATTATCTTGCCAGCCACCGTGGCGCTCTGGCGGAGCTTGCCATCCTTACTTTCTTTAATAGTGCCTCCGGCGCTACTTAGTTTAATCCCTTCTGCTTCTAAAAAATGATCGAAGGCCTCCAGGGTATTGTAACCTGCCGGCAGATTATGGACGCTGATGGTAAAGTGGTTCAGGTAATAATGATTATAAATCACCCAGGCTGCGTATTCTGACGCTTCTAGCAAAGAGGTATAGTCAGATAAAGTAGGCAGGGGCCACAGACCGGTATGCAGATAGCGGTCCACCTGGACCGCGTCATCCAGGTCCAGCTGATCCACGGGATCTGACTTTACCGTATCGGTATACTGATGGATAATACCCTGTACTTTCTCACTCAGATCCCCCACTCTGAGCTCACTGGCAAATATTCTGGGATAGGTATCCCCGGGCGGACTATACCAGTAGGCGTCCAGTTTCTTTGCTTCAAAGTGATAATAATCTCTTTTCTGGTACCCATAATGTAAAAAGATTTTTTCCAGGGACCGGATGCCCAGACCCGGCACACCCATTGTCCTAAAGGCAATATGATCATTTTCAATATCTTTGGCTGTTTTGATCATACCCACACGTATCATTGCCTGAATTATTTTCTGCACATCAGGCACCCTTTCGCTATAGCGGCGCATCAGCCCCGCCAGTACCTGATCCAGCGTGGAATTCATATCCATCTCTTTTATATTCATACTCATGATCTGTTTATTTAATACGGTTGATAATATTTTTTTATTACTGATAAAACCTGACAAAGTGAGACCGCATTAATTCTGCCAGCTGTACATCCTCCTGACGGATAAAACCCTTTTGCGGCAGCTTGCCGGCCTCATGCAGATCCATCACCGCAGCGGCAGAACCGGCCGTGGTCACCTGGATGGCAGTCATGGGTTTACCGGAGACCTCCTGGTTTAAAATGGTTCTGGTAAAGACCTTCTGCGTAAACCTGCCGCTGATTTCGCCACTCACCGTAATAAAAACCAGGACCTTGTCCTGGGGTGCAAAAGGCAGCACCTGATCCAGCAGTTCCACCAGTTGCTCCCGGCGATGGATAAAACCCATGTCTTCCAGTAAAAACTGCATCAGATCCCGATGCCCCGGATAACGCACGGTTTTATAATCCAGCGACTGAACTTTACCCTCCAGCACCTCGGCCAGGGAGGCCAGACCGCCCGAGGTATTAAAAGCCTCATAATCTATGCCATCTGCCATCAGATGTTCATAGCCTTCGAGAGGCTGCACCACGGTTCTTTTACCCGCCACAATGGCGTCACAACCATTACAGTATTCATTGACCAGCCCGTTGGTGGACCAGGTCAGATTATATTTTAAACGGTTAACCGGAAACTGCGGTAAAGCGCCCACTCTGAGCCGGACCGATTCCAGACGGTCAAACTGCTTACATAAATCATAGGCAGCAATACTGACAAAACCAGGGGCGAGACCGCACTGCGGCATAAAACTCACGTCCGCCCCCTGGGCCAGCTGCCGGATTTCACCCGTAGCCCTTACATCCTCCGTTAAATCAAAATAATGGGTATGCGTCTTTTTTGCCGCCCTTGCAATCTGTACATTTAAAAAATAGGGACAGGCGCTCAGTACCATATCCCGGGACTCCAGCGCGGCTTCCAGTTGTTGGGTGTCCTGTACGTCGAAAGAAAGGGTGCTCAGGCCATCTGTTTTAGCCAGGTTCAGCAGATTTTCATTCTGATCGGCAACGGTAATTTCAAAGCGGGCATCCTGATGCAGCATAAAAGCCGCGGCCTGACCAATTTTACCACCTCCTATAATTAAAACTTTTGTCATTGTATCACATATGGGTTTTAGGTATATAAATAATGGGACAGCTCCTGTTGCCGGCAGCAAAGGAGCGAAACAATACATCATAAGAACCTATATCTATGGGATATGTGAACAGGTGCTTCTCAGAAAGGAGAGCCTGGATAACTGTATTTTAATAATTAAGTTCACATCCAAATATACAGCAGGAAAAACAAACTAACAAACAATCGTTTTAAATTAACATTCCAATCCTCCCTTACCCTTACCTGAAATAAGCCAGTTCTTCTTCCAGGGCCAGATAAGGATGCAGCTGCTGCAATGCCAGAATCTGCTCATAGGTTTTCTGCCTGAAACTACGGTGCCGCTCAGAGTCCGGATGGAAGGGCTTGTGCGCCCTTGCAATGCGGATCTTATCGAGTTTGTCCATCAGTTCAAGTGTGGCGCCGTCCATATAAGTCTGTCCGAACTGTTCCAGTACAAATTGGGTAGCGGCGTAATTGGGATGGACTAAATCAATGTCATAAAAGCGGTAATCTCTCAGCACGTCTACCACCAGCTCATAGGCCGGAAAATAATAGAGCCGGTCAAATTTATCCACCATATGATGTACCGCTTCCAGCAACCTGGCTTTGCTGCGGTTATTTTCCATAATGCCGTCCCGTATATGACGCACCGGAGAGATGGTAAATATTATTTTAAGACCTGGATTATACCGGAAAAGCCGGTACAGCATGCCATCCAGAGCCGTGATGATCTCATCGGTCGTATGCATGTGCTTTTCAAAAGTCTGTGCGGGGGCCTTATGGCAATTGGCCACCGTCTGTCCGGTAGCTACCAAACGGTAACTATTGGCAGATCCAAGTGTTATGATGAGCCAGTCTGCTTTTTGCAAAAATGCCGATGCCGCCTTTTGACTTTGATGGATGCCCTGGATCACGGTTGTGGGGTCGGGAGCAGAAAAACGGCTGTGATGTTTCCAGCTATGATAGAGCTCCTGATGAAAATACAAGTCCTGTTCCTGATAGGTCCGCCCTTCCATATAGCTGATCAGACTGTCAGCCACGCTGATGGGATCGAACAGGATACCGTTCGGGTTCATCAGCGTATTGAATTTGAGTTCTGAAAGCCGCTGACCGATATGCTCCGTAAAACAAGATCCTGTCAGCATAATCTGCTGCCGGTAATCTATGCCCGGGCTCACCTGGGGTATCCTGATAGGTATCATAAACTGCATAGCGCAAAATTACTCAATTGGCCTGTTAATTCTAAAAAGTTCGGCCTGGATTTTGGATGAACAGCCATTAAATATTTATTTTTAAAAACAGGTAATTGCCAGAATTACCGTAATTTTAAAAAGAAAAATTTAAAAAGACAAAGGGTGTGACGGGAAAAGGATCCATGCACGGGGACTGTGGCCACCAAAAAATAGTGTATAAAAAACAGACAGCGTCGCTAGTAAAAACAGCTGACCGCCGCAGATAAAAATAAAAAACATTTAACGGGCACACCTGACAAGGATGTCCTAGAAAAATAGATTTTTACACGCATTAACCTTTCAACTAAAAAATTATATCCATGAAAAAATCAATCAGCATTTTCGTAATGGCGCTCGCGCTGTCTTTTGGATTCCAAAGTGCCATGGCATCCGGAGGTCCGGGCAAAAAAGCAGTCGCTGAAGCGAAAAAAGAATTAACTACGCAGCAGCAGCAAAGGCTCGATGAAATCATTGCCCGGGTCAATGAGATTAAAGACATGGACAAGTCCAATCTGAGCCGCGCAGAGAAAAAAGAATTAAAAACCGAGCTGAAAAGCATGAAAACCGAAGCGCGCGCGATGGGTGGCGGTATCTATCTTTCTGTAGGCGCCATCATTATTATTATCCTCGTGCTGATTTTAATACTGTAAGCAACCGGAGGCTGACGCAACCTGATAAAAAGGTGCATCGCCATGACCATAGCAAAAGCCCTTCTGTATGATCCGGTGATGGATGACAGAAGGGCTTTTGCTATTGGTATATTATACTATATCATTTCTCTTAACCCGGATAAGATATCCGGATCAAGCATCTTTAGATATCGATTCTCGCATAGGTGGCGTTCTCTTCAATAAAGGCTCTTCTTGGTGGAACGTCATCTCCCATCAGCATCGCAAAGGTCTCATCGACCGCTGTCAGATTATCAATCGTCACCTGCTTTAGGGTTCTTCTGGCCGGATCCATCGTCGTTTCCCAGAGCTGGTCTGCATTCATTTCTCCAAGACCTTTATAGCGCTGGATGTTGACGCTGTCATCCTTTCCACCGCCCAGTTTTGCGACCAGTCCTTTGCGCTGTTCCTCATTGTAGGCATATTCCTGCTCCTTGCCTTTTTTAACCAGATATAACGGCGGCTGCGCGATATATACATAACCCTGGGTCACCAGTTCTTTCATATAACGGAAGACAAAGGTCAGAATCAGCGTGGCGATATGACTACCATCCACGTCGGCATCCGTCATAATAATCAGTTTATGATAGCGAAGCTTGGACAGGTTAAGGGCTTTAGGATCCTCCGGCGTACCGATCGTAACCCCCATGGCCGTAAAGATATTTCTGATTTCTTCGTTTTCGTAGATTTTATGCTCCATGGCTTTTTCTACGTTCAGAATCTTACCTCTTAATGGTAAAATAGCCTGATAGGATCTGTCACGGCCTTGCTTGGCCGTACCACCCGCAGAGTCTCCTTCCACCAGGTATAACTCACATTTTTCCGGACTGCGTTCAGAACAGTCCGCCAGTTTACCCGGCAGACCGCTACCGCTCAGTACAGACTTACGCTGTACCATATCGCGGGCTTTTTTGGCGGCTACCCTGGCCTGCGCTGCTAAAATGACCTTCTGAATGATGTTTTTGGCTTCCTTTGGATTTTCTTCCAGATAAGCCTCCAGGGAACGGGCCACTGTTGTCTGAACGATACCGCTCACCTCGCTGTTACCCAGTTTGGTTTTGGTCTGTCCTTCAAACTGAGGTTCGGGAACTTTTACAGAGATAATGGATGACAGTCCTTCCCTGAAGTCATCTCCCTCAACGGTCACTTTGGCTTTTTCAAATAATCCTTCCTTGTCTCCGTAACTTTTAAAGACACGTGTAAGTGCCTGTCTGAAGCCCGTTACATGCGTACCTCCTTCAATGGTATTGATATTATTGACATAAGAAAAAATGTGCTCCTTAAAATCATCGTTATAGCTCATGGCGACTTCAACGGTCACGTTAGACCCCTCATCAAAGCCTTCCACATACAGACTTTTGGCAATAATGGGCGTACGTTTGGCATGTCTGTCCAGAATCTCTAAAAATTCGACGATACCGCCTTCACTATAAAATTCTTTGCGGTAAGTATTACCGTTTTCATCCACTTCTCTTTTATCCGTTAAGCTGATACGGACTCTTCTGTTCAGATAGGCCAGTTCTCTTAACCTGGATTCCAGGATATCTTTCTGATAAACGGTGGTCTGGAAAATCGTATTATCCGGCCAGAAATGAACATAAGTGCCGGTTTTATCCGACACACCGGTTTCTCTGACCGGTGCATCAGGCACCCCTTTATGATACACCTGTTCAAAGATCTTTCCTTCTCTGTGAACAATGGCTTTCAGCTCCGTACTCAGGGCGTTCACACAACTGACCCCTACCCCGTGCAAACCGCCGGACACTTTGTAAGTATCCTTATCAAACTTACCCCCGGCGTGTAAAACCGTCATGACGATTTCCAGGGCACTTTTCTGTTCTTTTGTATTTATACCTGTTGGGATCCCGCGACCGTTATCCTGAACAGAAATAGAATTATCTTCATGTATGGTGACTTCGATCGTATCACAATATCCGGCCAGGGCTTCATCAATGGAGTTATCCACGACCTCATAGACCAGGTGATGTAATCCTTTTACCCCCACATCGCCGATATACATGGCGGGTCTTTTTCTGACAGCTTCCAGGCCTTCCAGGACCTGAATACTGTCTGCTCCATAGGTTTTAGGTTGTTTCTCGTTATGCTGTACTTGTTCATTTACATGATCTAAATCCGGCGTATTTTCCTGACTCATATGTTTATTTAAAAATTACGTTTTAGGCTTTTTAAAAAGTGTAGCGAAGTTACGAAATTTTAAGGGATTTAACCCCATTTAAAACGCCTAATTTAGGGAATTTCAGGCCCGGATTTTATCAGAAAAACCGCATCGGCACGTGAATTATAAACAACTGATTCCAAATAGGAAACACATGAATTATTTAATTTATTTAGCAAAGATTTGTACAGCTCACTCAAAATGGGTCATTTACCCTATTTTTGTCTAAAATTTTTACGCTTTACACATGTCATCATTTAACGAACAAACCATCATTGATTTTCTAGAACCCGTACATCTTTTTGAACTCTCCCAGGACGAAGGCTTTAAAACCTCCCAGATTGGATATTATATCGACAGCTATGAAGAACAGTTTCCGGACCTGACAGGGGCAGACCTGATTATTGTAGGTATCGGAGAGTACAGAGGGAAGGGATATCCCAACAGAGGGACACCCGCGGCAGATAATTTCCGCACTGAATTCTACCAGCTCTATCAGTGGCATAAAAGCGTCAAAATCTGTGATATTGGCAATATTACCACCGGCAAAACAATGGCCGATTCCTATGCCGCTTTAAAGACCGTCGTCTCTGAACTGCTACTGTTGCCACAGGCAAAGATTCTTATCATCGGAGGCTCTCATGATTTAACCACCGCGCAGTGCGATGCCTACAGCAAGCTGGACAGGACCTATGATCTGCTTTGCATCGATGCCAAAATGGATATGGATACCGATGCCCAGGCACCGGCGGAAAGGTTTTTACTGGATATGTTTACCAAAAGCCCCAACTATTTAAATCATTATAATCATCTGGCCTTTCAGAGTTATTTCGTGCACCCGGAAATGCTGGAAGTGATTGACCGGCTCCGCTTTGACTGCGTCAGAGTTGGCCGGGTCAAAGAAAAGATTGAGGAAGTGGAACCGGCCATCCGTCATTCTGATATCATCAGTCTGGATATCTCTGCCATACAGAGCGGTCATGCCCCCGCCAATCTGATTACGCCTAACGGACTAAACGGGGAAGAAGCCTGCCGGCTCATGCAATTTGCCGGTATGAGCAGTAAAGTATCCAGTGTCGGTTTTTATGAATACCAGCAGCATCTGGATAGAAACTCTCAGACTGCTAAACAGCTGAGTCATCTGGCCTGGTATCTGGTGGATGGCATACAGCAGGGAAAACAGGAAGCGGATATCCAGTCCAGACAAAATTTTAATGAGTACCACCTGGCTTTTGCCGAGATGGAAACCACTTTTTTACAAAGCAAAAAAACCGGCCGCTGGTGGATGACCTTACCGGACGGCCATTTTCTGCCCTGCAGCTATACAGATTATATCCTGGCCACCCAAAACGAGATTCCGGAAAGATGGATCCGTGCCATTGAACGCAGTTAAAAATGGATACGAGGGCCACCACACAATAAAATGTCCCTTCAAAAAAAATAAACAGGGCTGTTTACCGTTATTATAGACGGGTAAACAGCCCTGTTTATTTTATACAAAACCCAAAGGGTATCAAATTATTTACGACTTCCATAACACATATACTCAGTAGAACACCACCACTAACATGATCCGGATAAAAAATATAAACATATATAATTTCATATATTTCAATAATATAAATAAAAAGAAAGACGGCGAAAAGACCACTACGGGGCTGTCAAGAGCCGGGGCAGCCTTAACGGTCCTCACTGTTTTTATGGCTAGCCTGACGGCGCTTAGCGGCTGCTCCAAATCCTCCCTGGAGGACTATGCAGGCACGCTGACCCCTTACCAGCAATACCTGCCGGTATCGGCAGGTCAGCTCTCCTACTATAATCTGGACTCTATTGTAGCCGCTCCTTTCGGAGCCGCCATGGACACGGTCCATTACACGGCTAAAGACAGTGTGGGTGTGGCCACCATCAGTGAACAGGACACGACCTATCCGGTCTACCGTTATATCAAAACAGGCAGTAATCAAACCGGAGCCGGCGGCTGGAGCTATCAAATAACTTACCGGCTTATCATCTCTGAACATACAGCTAGTCTTGTCAATAACCATAACCAGCGTTTTATCATATTGACGGATCCTGTGAAACAGGATTACAGCTGGGATGGCAACCGCTATTTTACCTCTGAACTGGATCCGGGTGATTTCTATTATGGCTGGGCGTATACCTACGACCTTTCTGTAGCTGATTTTCTTACCGTGCATCAGACCGACCAGACCAACGGCAATCCCGGAGACTTTGATCAGAGCCTTTATCAGGAAAAATTATTTGCAGACATCGTCTTTGAAAAAGCAGTGGGTTTATATAGTCAGCAGGAGTCGCATATCACCTATCAGGCCAACCAGAATAACCCCAGCTCTTTCGGTTATTATGAACAGGACAGCTATGGTTTTATCTTAACCAGAATCGCCAATCCTTAACGGACTGCCGGGTACTAAAAAGGGACCGTTATAAAATAGCCCGGATACTGGCTCTGCCGATCTGAATAAATTTAGCGTCACCTGATTTACGACCTTCATACTGAAAACTCAGTTCCAGACTTCCCATCAGCCTTTTATTCAACTCCAGGACAAAGCGGTAGTTTTTCCCGGGTGACAGTCCTTGCAGCATATTATAACTTACCGTACTGGACTGATCCCCGTCAAAATCGATATGTGTATACTGAAAACGGCCTGTCAGGCTGGTCTGCTGTACCGCATTATATTTCCCTTCCAGCTGCAGGCTGCTGTTGGTGGCTGTTTCCCCACCATATATCGCTTTATTTTTTACCTTTTCATATTCATACCCACCCGTTAATCTGAACCGGGTACGGTTCGTATAAGTCAGCGTCGGATTGGCACTCATGGAGGTGAGGGCAAAATTTCTGCTTTCAAATGCAGGCGTCAGCAGGTCATGGGTACCAAACTGCTGCTGCCAGACGAAATTATAAGCGGGCGCAATCTGCCAGCGCCCTTTCAGATCCCAGGTCGTAATTTTTGTCGCTTCTGATCCGTAGGTCAATAATGATTTATTATAGTTAATCAGCCGGGTCAGATCCAGGCCCCATTTGCTGCTGAGCTGGCCGAAGCTGAGCGTATTGGAGAATATATAATTAAAATTGAGCAGTGCGGAATCCGCCACGCCGGTAGCAAAAGGATTAAAAACCGGACCGCCCATAGCATACTGCTTTTTAGCCGACTGCAGGGAAGACCTCAACTGCAGTTTGCGTACAAAAGCGCTCCAGCCGGTAGCAGAATCCGCGATAATCTTTCTGGGGTTTAACTGCACGCTATAATTGAACTGTGTATAATCCGCCTGAATATACTCATTGGTCGGGGTATAGATTTTAATAAAAGTAGCTTCATCACTAAATGCCGCCAGTTCAAATTCATTGAGCTGCTGAATGCCGTCATTATTATAATCGTTCCAGGTATACTGTCCTTGTCCCGGAGAAACTTCATAAAAGCTATAATCTCTTTTCTGTTCCTGTCCGGCGCCGGTTTCATATAGGGCATTACCGGACAAAAAGCCGGATTTACTACGGACATTATAAGCAACTCTTCCAAGAAAGCTACGATCAGGCACACTGCCCGTAGTCAGTACAGAATCATCCAGGGTCAGCTCCCTGTACGTTGCTTTTAATTTGATCTGCTGATAGCGATTTTTTAGCAGACTCAGATCAAAGCTCAGATTACGACTATGATCAGACCCCACCAGCCGGTTGCCCACGGGTAATTTATTTTTTCTGCCGGTATAGGTGAGCTGCCAGTTATTCACCGCCGCCGGATCAGATCTTACAAAAGCAGACAGGGTCTCATAACTATAGCTGGTCAGCCACATGGAATCCGTCTGACCCTGCTGAATCTGGTTGCGTTCCGCCTCATAGCGGGCGCCCAGCGTCAGCTTGTGAAACTTTTTTAGGGTCTTGCTAAGTTCCAAAGCGGGCTTCCAGTAATATCCTTTTGCCGTCGCCATATGAATCCCTGTATAGGAAAGACCTTCATTGAAATTCCAGCCGCTTAGGCTGTTATGCTGATAGCCCAGTTCATGCTTAAAACCTTTATAACCGTCCTGTCTTAAATACGTCTGAAAGCCATAGGAGAGCTCGCCCAGTTTTTTCTGGCTAAGTGCGAACTGTATGCTCCCCAGCTTATCGGCACTGTTTTCCGGAATCAGCTCCAGCCCCCAGCTGCGGGCAAATTCCACAGGCCTTAAGATTTCTATGGTTTTAAATTGTGCAGACTGAAATTCAAAAGATCCTGTGCTGTTTAGATAATAGCCCAGATCAGCATCCCCGTTTTTAGGTTGCCAGCTCAGGCGTTTGGTGGCGGTTACTTTACCGGCGTAGCCGGTATTATCCCCGTTACCCAGGGTGGAAAAGGTATTATTATCCGTATTACTGGTGGCCAGTTCCGTAGACAACAGAAAACTGCTATCCGGGTGGTAATCCACCTTGACAGAAAGCAACTGTTGTTTTTTCGGGGTCACCAGGAACTCAGCCGGTTCATAACTGCCTTGCGGCACCCCGTTTACAGGAGCCACCCAGGTAAAGACCTTACCGTTTGCCAGACTCAGCAGCGGTTCATAATTTCCTTTACCCGTACCCACTTCAGCAAAACTCAGTGCATACCTGGCACTATCCTTACTGGTGGAATATACATATACAGAGTCATGCACGCCGTTATACAAGGTGTCTATTTTCTTATACATGATCTTGTCTGTAGAAAATGTATCCATATCCGCAAAGGGATAGAAGGCATTCTGAATACTGTCACCTATTTCCGCTAGAAAAGCTCTTTTTCCTGCATCCAGGGTCTGGTTAATGGGCTGAGACTTAGAATCCTGATTGTTATAGGCAGAAACCGTGAGCGTCACTTTATCCGAAAACTCGGTTGCATTCTGGACATACATCATCGTGTTGAGGTAGTTTCTGTCCGCATACTCAAAGCTCACCTGAATTCTGCTATCCTGGGTAATCATATGCCTGGGGGTAAAGGTGATTTCCGCCTGATTATAATCAATGGTATAATCCTGGTCTTCCCCCCTGGTTAAAAGGGCACCATCCAGATATACTTTTTCCGTACCTGCCAACACCACAAAATAGAGTTCATTATTATTGCCCTGCAGCCGGTATGGCCCCTGATTGCCTTCCGAGACGGCCAGTACATTTCGGGCAAACTTTCCCTTGGCAATGGCCCCGCTGACAATGGTACTGTTTTTAATGGCACTTCCCAGCTTTACCTGCTGGCGGTAACTGGCTCCCTGCAGCCTTTTATAAAAATTGACATAATAAGAGCCTTCGGTTCGAAGATCGATATCACCCAGGTTGATTTCCCAGTTTTTTTTACTGAACTGCAGCAGTATTTTATCAAACTCATTGAGCTGTTGAGTGGTGCCATCGGGCTGAATGGGAATATTATCATCAGTCAGCGCTGCAGTCAGATGTATGCTGTCTCCGATAAAGCCATTCATCTGCAGGTTAAATTCAGAATTAAAAACAGCATTCTGATTATTACCGATACTCATGGACCGGCCAAAGCTACCGTTATAATCTATTTTGCCAAACTTAAACAGCGTGGCCGACTGCGCTGTGGCCGGGTATTCAGGCTGCGGCCGGATGACGGCCGCGCTGTTGGTATCCAACACATATCTGGCAGTCTGCTTTTGTAGTAAGAAAGGGAAAACCCTGTAATGCACCCATATGCTATCCGAGGAACCGCTGTTGATGGCATCCGGTTGCCAGCTGATGGTAGCAGCCGCTTCCTCTAACCGGTAACCGCCTGCAGTTCCCTCCAGCTGAAAACTGCCCGGTACAATGCTCAGGCTATCCACCTGCCAGGGATGCCCCCCGATCAGTCTGCCTGTCGGTATCTTCTTATGCCGTAAATTACCCAGCTGCTGCGCATGCAAAAGAGCAGGCATAGTCACCAGGAGTACGAAACATACCCGCAGAAAAAAAGAGGAATACAATTTACGCTGCATGAACCCCTATGTAACGTAAAAAGAGGCTGTTTTATTTAAAATTCAGGGCGCTAAATTCAAAGAAAACCAGGCCAACACACAGCGCCCGTCCATAAAAAAACCTCTTTCCCACCGGAGAGCTTCCTAAGCCTGCCGCAGAAAAGAGGTTTTACAGTCTAATTTTTTTGTTAGGTACTGGAAGATTTGCGTTTAATCATCCCATAAATCCACAGCAGGATAACGGCGCCGACAATAGCTAATGCGAAACTTTTAAAGTTCCAGCCGCTTACGTCGCCCCAACCAAGGACGGCCGATCCGATCCAACCGCCTACGAAACTGCCTAAAATACCGATAATGATGGTCACTATCCAGCCGCCCGGATCTTTACCCGGATGTAAGGCCTTGGCGATTACTCCCGCAATCAAACCAAATAAAAGCCATGAAATTATACCCATAATTATAAGATTTTGTTACTAAGATACCTTAAAAATCATACCAATTCAAATAAAACTTAAAATAAACAATTTTAATTTAATATTTAAACAACTACTTATCATGTATATATTAATATAGCATTCATCCACAATCACTTGACGCTTTGATAACATTCAATACCCGCAGTGCCTCTTGCCACTGCAAAAAATTAATTCCTTCGAAAAGAGAAATTTCCGGGCGTAACTCCGCTGAAATCTTTCCTTTGGAAGGAATTTAAATAAGAATCTTAATGGGATGTTTACGCTCTAGTAAAGCAATTCATAATATTCATGCGTCATCCGGTTGCTATCAAACTGATAGCGGACATCCCGCATCGCATTTTTAAGAATCTGGCGCCAGGTGTCGTACTCATCATAATAAGTAGGCAGGATCTGTCCTTCCAGGATTTCATAGAGTTTATTCAAATCATATTCATCCTGCTGATGGGTCTGCATATGTTGATAATCCGCGGGGGGTACGACAAAGCCGTTATGTCCGTGGTTGATAAATTCCGGGATCCAGCCATCATGCGTGGAAAAATTAACCGCGCCATTCATAGCAGCAGTCATGCCGCTGGTACCGGATGCCTCTCTGGGCACTCTGGGATTATTCAGCCAGATATCGGCGGCCTGTTTTAACCGCTTGCTGAGTGTCAGTTCATAGCCAACCACAACAGCCACATTTTTATATTTTTTGCTTTCATTGACCAGTCTGTCAAAGGTACCGATGGCTGCATAATCCATCGGATAAGGCTTGCCGGCAAAAATAATCTGTACGGGATAACAGGTGTTTTCAATCAGTTTCAAAAAGCGTTGTTCATCCTGCAGCAGCAGATCGGCTCTTTTATAGCCTGCAAACCTTCTGGCCCAGACAATGGTCAGCACTTTGGGATCAAATATTTTACCCGTCTGGTCAGCGACCAGTTCAAACGCTCTTTTTTTCAGATAATATTTACGGTCATCCATCAGGTAATCCTCGCCCTGATTAAAATACCTGTAAAGTTGCTTATCGGCCCAGTAAGTCCAGTTCTGGGCATTGGTAATGGAGATGATTTTACAGGTTCCGGGATAATGGCTCCACATTTCGCTGGCCACGCGTCCATGAAGCTGAGAGACTCCGTTGGCCAGCCTTGCAAAGCGTAAGGCAACCAGAGAATGATCAAACTGATCTCCCTGGATACCGGTTAATGCCCTTACCTGGTCAAGGGATAATCCGCAGAAATAGGTCATCTTCTCACATAGATAAATACTATGTTTTTCATTGCCTGCTTCCTCGGGCGTATGAGTGGTAAATACCAGTTTTTCCGTAACAGCTTCTTTGGTTCCCAGTTTCTGATACAGATAAAAGGCCGCCGGCAAACCATGCGCTTCATTCAAATGATACACTGCTGCGTCAAAATTAAGCAAATCCAGTAATTTGGCGCCTCCTACTCCCAGTAATATATACTGAGCGACCTTCGTGGCCTCGTTGGCATCATAGAGTCTGTGGGTGATGGTTTGACTGACATAGTCATTTTCCGGTAAATCGGTACTGAGTAAAAACAGGGGGGCTGTCTTAAATACTTCAGGTGCCAGATACAACACTTTTACCCAGACGTCCGCCTCATGAATTTTAATGGTATACCGGATGCCGGTGTCTTGCAGAAAACGATAATGTTTTTCCGACCAGTCGGCCTTCATGGTCTGGTCCTGGTTACGGATCTGGTCGTAATAACCGAATTTCCAGAGTATACCGATACCCACTAAATTCTGGCTGAGTTCATAGGCGCTGCGCAGATGGCTGCCTGCCAGAAACCCCAGTCCGCCGCTATATATTTTTAAAGGTTGATGTATGGCATATTCCATTGAAAAATAAGCCACACGTTTACTATACTTTTCACTGATCGGATAAAATGAGCCTAATTTAAAATCACTCATGACAGTTGATGATACTTCTTTGCAGGGTTAATAAAACAGGCTCGAAGATAGTATAAATTCCCCCTACGGGTTCTATTAAGACGGGTAATTTATACACATTCCCACTTGAAAAACCCCACAAACAAACAATCATTATTTTACCTATACAAATAAAAAAATTAGGTCACCCAAATTTAATGATGTATATTTGTATATCGTAATAACAAAAATCAGCACACAGCAACAGGCGTGCATTATGAAACAGTCATCTTCTAAACATAATCAAACCCATCATTCCGTACATAAGTCCTTAAGCGATGTTCATCAGAGTATTGATACCACCAGTGGCAGGGGCAAAGGCCTGAAAAAAATTCTGGCTTTTATCGGGCCGGCCTACCTGGTCAGTGTTGGTTATATGGATCCGGGCAACTGGGCCACGGATCTGCAGGGAGGCGCACAGTTTGGCTATAAGCTAATCTGGATTCTTTTGTTATCCAATCTCATTGCCCTGTTATTACAAAATATGTGCGCACGCCTGGGCGTCGTTCGCCAGCAGGATCTGGCGCAGGCCAACCGGCAGACTTATCCCAGGAGCGTCAATTTTTGTTTATATATACTGGCAGAGCTGGCCATTGCGGCCTGCGATCTGGCCGAGGTGCTGGGTATGGCCATTGGTATCAATCTGCTGACAGGGCTTCCCATACTTTGGGGTGTACTGATAACCGTCCTGGATACTTTTTTGCTGTTTTATCTGCAAAGGCTGGGGATGCGCAAAATGGAGCAGTTCATTATCGGGCTGATTGCCATTACCGGCTTTTCCTTTCTGATTGTCTTACTGCAGGCAAAACCGGAAATGGGCGATGTCGTAAAAGGCTTTGTCCCCACTTCTTTAAACCAGGCGGAACTCTATATTGCCATTGGCATTATCGGGGCAACCGTGATGCCACATAATCTTTACCTGCACTCCGCCCTGGTACAGACCCGTAAGATAAAAAGAACTGAAAAAGGGATAAAAACTGCCTTAAAATACAATGCCATCGACGCTACCGTCGCCCTGAACCTGGCATTTCTGGTCAATGCCGCCATTTTGATTATGGCGGCCAGCGTCTTTTATACGACCGGCAATACCTCCATCGCCAATCTGGAAGATGCGCATAGAATGCTGGAACCCTTATTAGGATCCAAGCTGGCACCTACGTTATTTGCGATCGCCCTGATTGCTGCCGGCCAGAGCTCTACCATCACCGGCACGCTGGCCGGTCAGATTGTCATGGAAGGCTATTTGAATCTGCGTTTAAACCCTTTGTTACGCAGGTTGATTACCCGGCTCATTGCGATTGTGCCGGCAGTGAGCGTCATCTTGATTTATGGAGAATCCGAGCTGGATAAACTGCTAATTTTCAGTCAGGTCATTTTAAGCCTTCAACTGGCATTCGCCATTATCCCCTTGATTTATTTTGTCAGCGACCGTTATCAGATGGGCAAATTTGCCATTAAAAAGCGTACGGAACTACTGGGCTGGCTGGTAGCTGCCCTACTGATTTACTTAAATTTAAATATGGTATACGGGGAAATTAAAGACCTTTTTGCCACCAACGGACAGTGGGTCTGGAAGATAGTGGCCGTTGTGTCAACGGCAGGTTATATTGCATTATTGGCGGCGACCTTCTGGTATCCGTTCAAGGAAAGAAAAAACAAGAGGCTGGTAATTACTCACCAACCTCCTACTTACTAACTCATTAAAATCTGCTGCTAAGTTAGGGGATTGCCTCAAATTCTAAAAATAAATTTCTGTGTAACCTACATAAAAATAGCCTCCCTGAACAGGAGGCTATTTTTATTAATTAACCTTTATAAATTATTAAATTTCAATAAATTATAAATTTTAAATTAAATTTTTCATCTATATATAATGGAAATTATCGGAGCCTTTCAGCACCTGATTGCCAGCCTTTTACCGGCCCCTTCGCCGGTTGCTTTAAATTTTAATTTCTTCCATTTCCTGATTGTAAAATTTAACGTCAATCAGATTCAGATTACTATTTTCTATAATATTAATGGGCACCCTGAATTTCTTTTTCCACTGCTTTTTGATGGAGTTAAACCAGCCCTTGGTCAGATGAGAATAGACAATCGGATGTACTTCTATGGTAATATTTTTATGTAAATGGGTAATCAGATAACCTAACTTGTTTTCAATCTCGTCTACCAGCAGGAAAGTGGAAGTAACCTTACCGGTTCCATGACAGGTCGGACAGACTTCCGCTGTATTGATGTTGATTTCCGGACGCATTCTTTGACGGGTCAGCTGCATGACTCCGAATTTGGAAATAGGCACCAGGGCGTGACGGGCCCGGTCATTTTTCATGTGTTCGCTGATAGCCTCCTGAACTTTTTTACGGTTCTCCGGGCTCTTCATATCAATAAAATCCACGACAATGATGCCGCCAATATCACGGAGCCTTAACTGGCGGGCAATTTCTTCGGCTGCTTCCAGATTGGTAGCCAGCGCATTTTCCTCCTGGCTGTTGCTGATACTCTTATAACCACTGTTCACATCAATGACATGCATGGCCTCGGTATGCTCAATAATCAGATAGGCACCGCTGGGCAGATTAATGGTTTTACCAAAAGAAGCCTTGATCTGCTTGGTAATCCCATAGGAATCAAAAATATTCTGCGGTTCCTGATAATACTTGACGATATCTGCCTTACTGGGCGCAATCTTTTTAATATATTTAAGAGTATCCTCAAATAGTTCCTTGTCGTTGACTACAATTTTATTAAAATCCTTGGTCAGTAAGTCCCTGAGAATACTGGTGGTCTTATTTTCCTCAGACAGTACCTTGGTCGGTGTTTTAGCTGTCCGCAGACTTAACTGGATTTCTTTCCAGCTGTCCAGCAGGCTGCGTAAATCCTCATGCAGTTCAGCAGTATTTTTTCCTTCGGCCGCCGTGCGGACAATTACCCCGATATTATTGGGCTTAATGGATTCAACGATTTTATGCAGTCTTTTGCGCTCGTCTGCCGAATGAATCTTTTTAGAGACAGCTACCACATTATTGAAAGGCGTCACCACGATGAAGCGTCCCGGCAGGGAAATCTCGCAACTTAACCTGGGTCCTTTGGAGGCAATGGGTTCTTTTAAAATCTGAACCAATAAATTGGGACGGCCGTTTAATACTTCAGTGACTTTACCGGTTTTAATAATCTCGGGTTCTACATTGAACTTATAAAAATCAAAACCGCCCGGCGTCTTATCGTGCTGCGCCTTTTGGGTAAACTTAATCAGGCTCTTGATATAAGGGCTCAGATCCGTATAATGTAAAAAAGCATCTTTCTCATGCCCTACATCCACAAAGGCAGCATTTAAACTAGGCATCAGTTTTTTGACTTTGGCAAAAAACAAATCTCCTACCGCAAAACCTGCTTCAGCCTGCTCATTATGCAGTTCTACCAATTTTTTATTTTCCAGTAATGCCAGTTCCACCCCTTTTTGGGTACTCCTGACAATCAATTCTTTATCCACAAATATCTTTTTAAAGGTGATTCTCCGGCTACCTGCATATCAGGTTGTATGGCAGGTTGTTCCATGTTACATTGAACCATCAACACTATTTTGGATAGCACGGGAGAAAATAAGCCATAACTGCTTCTTTTAATATTTTTGTCCTTTTGATCCGGGACGGCTTACTAAAGCCGTGTTTTCAATAACTTACCCATGATCATTAGTTTTTAAAAAGACAAAAAACTGTTGATGCCCGTTATGGTTATGTGTTATACACAGATACTTTGTAAGAAATGCAACGACCAGGGCTGCATAACCTATACATCTCTGTTTTTATTAAAAGCCAGGGGGTTTTAAAAGTCGGCCTTAATAGTGTCAGCAACTACGTAGTGGCATACTGATTTATATTACCCTTGGTAACAGCAACTGATTTTTGAGGTGCTAACCGCAACTGCCTGGGAATTATATTCATCTCAAGACTGATTGGCTATTGAATCAATCAATGAATTCCTTGACTGCCGGACATAAAAATGCACCTACCGTAGAGCCGCCGTTTATTATATTTGGGAAAGGAATAAAAGCTGCAGGAAGGTAAAGGTGTTATACTTTTCAGGTATATCTGATAGGCCATTTATAGGCTATCAATGCCAGGAATGACCTGGCATTAATAGTATATAAAATCTACATCATAGCAGAAATCTATCTGAAACGGGTGTTCAGACTATCTCTTCTTATGACGGTTCTTTCTTAATCTCTTTTTGCGTTTGTGCGTCGCTATTTTATGACGTTTTCTTTTTTTACCACAAGGCATAGTTGTAAATGAATTTTATAGTTATAAAAAATATTTATGATTGCTGTTGCAATGCTTCAATTCTTTGCTGGATCTCTTTTTTCGCTTCAGGTACTTCTATTATCTGCTGCGCTTTTTGATACCATTTTATTGCATTGGCCTTATCTCCTTCCCGGTCATATACATCTGCCAGGTTAAAAATGGCTTCCAGGTTGCCCGGCTGATGATTAATGACAATCAAAAAGCGTTCAATTGCCTTATCATATTGCCCGGTTTTAACAGCTCCCAAAGCAAGCATCATCTGTGCATACAGATTATCCGGATGCTCTTCAGCGACTTTACGTACTTTCAGGATCTGCTCCATAGGATTACCGGAAAGGTTGCCAAACATATAGCATCCTCCGAGTCCTACGATTGCGGAATCATTTTTTGGATTTATCTCCAATGCCTTTTCAAATAACTCTTTCGCGTTAGTGGCCATCCAGGTCTGCATGGGCTGACTTTGCTCAACAAACACATAGGACAACAACTTTCGGGCTGCAAAGGTAAGATTTTGTTCTGAATTTTCCAATTTTGCTGATTCTCCTAAATAATAAGAGCTTAAAGGCATATTTCCTACCGTATCTCCCCAGAAATGGGATAACTGATCATATTGTTTGATTTTCAGATCTTTTACGTCACCTCTGTCTACATTATTCTCCAGTGTGGTGATGCGCGTCTGTTCGGCGGGAGGAAGCTTGGATTTGGCTGCAGATAAAACATCATGGGTGGTCAGTGCGGGCACTTCAGCGCCAACACCCGGACCACCCATGCCAGCCGTCGTACTTTTTGGAGGAATTGTATTACCGAAGAAATAAATCAACAAAATAATAACCAACCCGCTTCCAATAAGAATTAACTGCTGCTTTTTCACACTTTAAATTTTGTGCGAAGTTACTTCGTTTTTAGCTTGTCTTTGACATCATTAACGAATTCTTTTGAAGGCTTGAATGCCGGAATATAATGTTCCGGAATTTCAACGGCTACATTCTTTTTAATGTTACGGCCGATTTTAGCTGCCCTTTTCTTGGCAATAAAACTACCGAAACCTCTAATAAAAATATTGTTGCCTTCTGCCAGGTTTTCTTTTACTTCTTTCAGAAAACCTTCGATGGTTACCAGCACATCTACTTTAGGAATGCCGGTCTTCTCGGAAATGTTGTTTACCAGATCTGACTTTCTCATTTTTTAGCATTTTAAGATGAAGATTCGGAGATAAAGTTAAACTAATCTTATATACAAACCAAAGAAAATGAACAAATTAAATAAATTATTATAAAAATTAATTCACAGTCGGAGATTTATTTAGTTTTTTAAGATTAATTATTTACTATCTGTTTAAACAAATATCTAAATTTTATAGTTTTTTCACGTGATTTTTAACTTTTTCAACCGGAACGGATACCGGTGATTTAACACTCGGATTTTCAGTGTTTTTGGGTGATTTTATGGCACTATCAGGGTGAGGTCGGACTGCAACAGGCCCCGCAGTCCCTTTCTTAGTAGAATCAATAGTTGTAAAACGCTTTTTTTGCAGGGAATCCTGAATTTTATTACCATAGGATCTTGTGGAATCCAGCAGGGTTTTCAACTCATCAGGATGCGCTTCATAGAAAGCCATACTCCTGAAATACAAGGAGTCATCGACATTATGCGCCTTCAGCACCCGGTGGATTTCTAGTGTAACACTGTCTCTGATATGCAGTTTGGCCAAGGCTGCGGTGTCCATCTGCCTGAGCTCAGTGGCGACCATTACATCAAAAAGGACCGGCTTTATTTCATCCGGCTGCATGATCCCCTTTGGATATTTAGGCTTGCAACCGGCAGCCAGCAAACCCAGCATCACCGCTGCGGCCATTATGTATCTTGTAGTGTCAGTTTTTCTATATTTTTTATTCAAAGAAAATGGATTCATCTGCAAATTATTTTTATCAGAGCCGCATTAATTTTTAAGTTCCTCATTAAAAGTATTGGCTCCATTAGGATTGAGTTGCGTTAAAACAGAAAGTGCATCTGCTTTTATTTCAGGAGCTGCCTGTTTAAAAATCCCCACCAATTCATCTGTTCTGCTTTCCATAAAAAACTGTTCAATCATTGTATTGGGGTGTGCCTGATTGAACTTCTGTAAGGTACGTAGCGCTTCCAGCACCTGTGCCCTTGCCTGAGTCGGATGACTATACATGCTGTCCAGACCGCTTCTGAAATATTTATAGATCACTTTGTGCATGTCTTCCATACCTGCCGCCGTAAGATTACTGGACAGATAATAGCGGTTGCGCTGACCGTCAAAAGACTGCCAGCCTTTTATATTACTGGCCCTGGGCGCACCTACCACGATGCTTTGGGCATTTTTAAAAAAGGGCATTCCCTTTCCCTGTTCAAAGGAATCGTAATCAAGCCCCAGAATAATATTGATATAATAGGCAATAGTGGCCGTCAGATTAGCCGCCAGTGCATCTGTTCCTGCCACCTGGGAAGGATTAAATTCCAGCCGCTGATAAGGCCTGTATTTAAAAATAAACTGACCATCCTGATAGTTGACCAATACGGACTGATAAACGGAGTTATAGACAGGTCTTGCCGCCTGAACGGTAAGTCTTGCCTCATACACATCCTGGCTGGCAATACCAGTCAGGGCAATGGCAAAATTACAGTTAATCTTTTCTTCCGGCTGAAACTGATCTGTTGTCCATTTACGCTGATTAATAAAATCCGTTAATTGTTTTTGCAGATTGGTGATGAGCGAAGCGTCAATGGTCGTACCCAGTTCAGGAGCCACAACCGTTACCTGGGCGTTGAGTTCCTGACTATAAGCCGCGCTAAGCATAGTGAATAGCAGGCAGATGACCATAACGCTTTTACAAAGCACTGTCCGGGCTATATTTTTATTGTCAAAAGCTTTACCTGTATGAGGATTTGCAACTCCCATCTATGCTAAAATTAAATGATGACCAGTAAGACTTAAACGAAAAGACGACCGCTTTTATTGGATAGCAGATCAGGCTGCCTACCAGGCTCAGTTCGCAGTTTATTATCCAGTCCTTACCATTGACTGCACACAGTCGTCCGGATAATAAAGGCTGCGATGGCGGCTTTTGTATCCAGCACACTCTCACTAATTTTTCCATCACGACTCAAGATACTGACCTTATTGGTATCATAGCCAAAACCCGCACCGGTATCCCCCATCGAGTTCAATACAATAAAATCTGCATTTTTTTCCTGCAGTTTTTTCTTTGCATTTTCCAGTGCATGATCTGTTTCCAGTGCAAAACCGATCAGTAACTTACTGCCTTTATTTTCACCCAGGGCTTTTAGAATATCCCGGGTTTTATTGAGTTCGAGATTAAACAAAGACTGTTTTTTCTTTATTTTCTTATCGGAAACCGTGGCGGGGGTATAGTCGGCCACTGCCGCTGCCAGAACGGCCACATCTACTTTTTCAAAATGTTGCATGGCAGCCTCATACATATCGGCAGCGGTTATTACCGCCTGTTTTTTAATGCCTGTAAACTCAGGCAATCTGCTACCCGGGCCATATATAAAAATAACCTCGGCTCCTTTCAGATAAAAAGCCTCCGCCAGCGCAGCGCCCATTTTACCCGTGGAATGATTGGCAATAAAGCGAACCGGGTCCAGCGGTTCGTGAGTAGGCCCGGAAGTAATCAGTACTTTTCTGCCTTTCAGCTCGTCCGTTCTTAAAGCTGCCTGAATCTCCATGAATATCGCTTCAGGTTCAGCCATCCGGCCTTCCCCTATGAGCCCGCTTGCCAGCTCTCCGGCCTCCACATTTAATATTTTGTGACCATATCCCTTTATGATGTCCAGATTATTTCTGGTGGCCGGATGCAGCCACATATCGGCATCCATGGCCGGGGCAACCAACACCGGGCAGGTGGCTGACAGATAGACTGCCATCAGCAGGTTGTCGCAACTTCCATGCGCCATTTTGGAGAGTGTATTACAACTTAAGGGAGCCATAACCATCAAATCGGCCCAGCGGCCGAGCATTACATGGTTATTCCAGTTATCTCCACTGGTCAGATCCTGGGTAACGGGGTTTTTAGACAGGGTGCTCAGTACCAAAGGAGAGGCAAATTTAGTGGCCTCCTGGGTCATAACAACTTTCACTGTCGCGCCGGCCTTCACCAGCAACCGGGTCAGCGTAATAATTTTATAAGCCGCAATACTGCCCGTTATACCTAATAATACTTTCTTGCCTTCTAATTGCATGGCCATTACAATAATAGTGGATAATAAGACACTAAAGGTAGGGTAGATTGCCCAATTAATCTAGCTTATTGACTTCCCCTTACCCTCACCTGCTCTATGCACGAAATGCCACAGGGACAAGTCCGAGTGGCATTTACATATATTTTTTAAAAAAGTAAGTTTTCTGTGAAAAGACTATTCGAATAAATCGGCGTCGTTTTCACGGAAGTATACCTTATTAGCCATAAATTCTTCAGTAGCCAGAATCGCAGGATTAGGCATCCTTTCGTAGGCCTTGGAGATTTCAATCTGCTCTTTGTTTTCATGAATTTCTTCCAGACTGTCTGTGTGGCTGGCAAATTCATCTAACTTGGAATGCAGCTCCTCGCGGATAGCGATATTGATCTGACCTGCTCTGCGGGCAATAATGGCAATAGATTTATACAGATTGCCGGTTTTGCCTTTTATTGCTACTAAACTTCTGGTTTCAATGACGTTAGGAATACTAGGACTAACTTGTCTTCTGAGTTTGCTCATTTTGAAGTTTTTTATATTTTTCTAATTGTTTCTCGGCTTCCGTTTTCATCTGGGTAGCCTGTTCTTTAAATTTACTGTCAGGGAACTGTCCTAAGAAATTGGTACAGTCTTCCACTGTCTGTTCGTAGCGTTCCTGCTGCGCCTGCGGAATACTTACTTTCGCATATTCGTAGCTGGATTTAGCAATCATATACATATACTGATCAGCCTTTTCAGATCCCGGATAATCGCTGAGCAACAAATCAAAATAAAGATGTGAAGCTTTAAAATATCCTAAATCATAATAGAGCTGAGCGGAAAGATACTCTTTTAATTCCAGTTTCTCATTACACTTTTTAATCAGGTCCTCTGCTTCCGCCTTTTTATCCGACTGCGGATAATTGGTCACAAATGCCTTCAATAACCCCATGGCCTTATGAGTGGATGTCTGATCGAGTTCAGCTTTAGGTGAACTCAGGTACAGACAATACGCCTGCATATAATCCGCATTGGGTACTAAAGAGCTATTGGGAAATGTCTCTATAAAGGTCTGAAAGGCCATGGATGCACTTTCATAATCCTTCAGGTAATAAGCACTGTAGGCAAATTTATAAAAAGCATCTTCATGGCGCGGGGTACCTCTCAGGTAAGGAAACAAATCCTGAAACAATTCCTCCGCATGCGCATATTTTTTATTCTCGTAATATTCATTGGCCTTTTTAAGGCGTAGTTCATTGTCCTTGCTATTCAAAATCTTGGAATATTTTGAAGCGCAGGAAGATACCAGCATTATCAGACCCACTAGGGAAAATTGGAAGATTCTCTTCATAAAGAGTGCAAAATTACGTTTATTCGGCAATATATAAAGGAATATTTTCCACCCTTGGAATCATTCGTTAATTAAAGATTAAAAACCACGCAATCAACCTAGTTTGGTATTAAATTTTCCTTTTATACCATAATACCAAACCGTTCATTAAACATAGACAAAGCTTTGATGTCCAAAATGCGGGTAATTACATGTAATTTTGCACCCGAAATAAAATAAGAACAATTATATTAAATAAAAATAAAATATATGATTAAGAAGATGATGACCGCAGCATTTGTATCTATTGCCTTGATTGGCAGTAGTTTCGCACAGACTTCTGCGAGTGCTGTTTTACAAAAAGTAAGTAATACCCTTAAAGCTTCCAAAGGAGCCACGGCTAATTTTACTTATTCTACTACGGATAAAAATCAGCATAAGTTAGGGACAATCAGTGGTACAATTGCCCTGAAAGGCAATAAATATTATATCAAACAAGGCGACAACGAGATTTTTTCCAACGGCCAGAAAACCTGGAATTTTAACGGAAGTGATGAGGTAACCGTCGGCGCTGTCGATAATAACAGCGGCACCCTGAATCCCCAGAAATTACTCTCCGGCAATTTTGTGCAAAACGATTTAACATCCAAAATGGTTTCCTCTGCAGGTAGTTTTTATGTAATTGATCTGACTCCTGTTGATGCCAGAAAGAACTTTAAAAAGGTAACCGTTTATGTCAACAAGGCTAAAAACATGATTACTAAAGCAACTGTTCTGGAAAAAGGTGGCAATACCGTCTCCTTCAATATGACGGATATTAACACAAGTGCCAGCCTGCCAGACAGTAAATTTGTTTTCAATCCGGCGCAGCACCCTGGTGTGGATGTCATCAACTAAGGACCTGCCCTACCACCGGAAGATTTAGCCACCCGGAACTTAATTCCAACAATATTTCTGATTACATAAATAAGCCCCGCTTCCTGAGTCGCCATTTTAAGCGACTGACCAGGCGGGGCTTATTTATGTAACTGAGGTAATGTATTTTGATTTCTGTCAGCGCTTCCGTCCTTTTTTACCTATCCTTAGGCGTCGTTAGTCATTATCTGCCTTGCCGATCAATCCTTCTATCAGGTAAGTGACAATAGACAGCACGATACTAAACCAGAAGGCCGCCCACCAGGTACTCACCACAAAATGCGATGGCCCCAATATCATGGCCGCCCATTTAATAATCAGGGTATTAATGACCAGTAGAAATATACCCAGCGTCAGAATAGTAATCGGAATGGTCAGAATCACCAGTAGCGGCTTGATAAAAGTATTCAGCAACGCTAGAACCGCCACAAGTAAAATAGCAGAGAATCCGCCATATAAGGTGACGCCCGGCAACAAATTTGCTGCTATGATGGCCGCCAGTGCCGTAACGAGTAATTTACCAATAATTCGCATAAAAGGTGTTTTTGTTGATACCTTAAATATACTAATAAACGGTCAATTGATAAAACAAGGATTCGTCCAGGTATTTACCTGCCAGCTCTTTGAGTGAAGCTGCACTGACAGACTTCACGACTTCCATATGCCGGTCAAAATGATCTTTGGGTAAATCATGAAGGATATAGCTCTTCCAGCGGTTGATAATCTGGAAAGGACCGTCCAGTGTACCCAGCACACTCCCCACTACATAATTTTTGACCAATAATAATTCTTCCGGATCAATTAATGTGGTTCTTAATAAATCCGCTTCTTTCCAGACTTCCTTAATCGTATCCGGGCAGACATCCCTGCCGGCTTCCGTAGAAACCACCCAGGCACTTTCATGCAGATGGCCCTGCAAATAAGAATGGATGCCATAGGTATACCCCTTATCTTCTCTGATATTACTCATTAACCTGGACCCGAAATAACCGCCAAAGACGGTATTGAGTACGGTAAGAGCTGACCAGTCCGGACTTTTTCTTCCAGGCATCAGCCTTTCCAGCCGGATGGCTCCCTGCACACTGCCTTTATCATTTGTGACGGTATGCACCTTTTCCTTATCCGGGTCATGTTCATAATCGATGGTAGTCAGTAAGGAAGACGCCTGATTAAAAGGCAGCGAACCCAGACTATCGTTTAACAGGGCAAAAATATCCGTTGGTAACCTGCCCGCCACAAAAATCTTTACGCGTCCGTTGGTATAATGTCCTTTGTAAAAGGATAATAAATCCTGCCTGTTTAAGGCCGCCAGATCCTCTTTATGCGTATACTTTCCATAAGGATGGTAAGGTCCGTAGGCATAGGCATCAATCAACTGCCCTGCGACAAACTCGCCTTTTTTCAAATTCATTTCCAGGCGCTGCAGACTGTTTTGCTTATATATATCCAGTTCCTGTTCAGGAAACTGGCTGTCTGTGAGCAACTCTACCAGCAATGGAAGCAAATTGGGCAACTGTTTACTTAAGCAGCTAATGGTAATACTGCTGTATTCCGTACTGCAGCTGGTATTTAAATAAGCGCCAAAAAAATCAACGGTTTCTGCAATCTCATAGGCAGATTTTTTAGAAGTACCGTTTTTAATCAGATTATTTACGGCTACAGCCACCTGTGGCTTGGATTCCAATGCGGACCCAGCTTCAAAGAGCAGTTCCAAAGACATTACTTCCTCCGCCCCTGCATCTATACTATACACAGGTGTATTATTTTTAAGTTCCGCCACAGCTACTGATTTCAGGTGCAGATCAAAGTCTACCGGGTCTGTAATATGCGGCGCATTTTTTCTATCTAACATGGGTAATTGTCGGTTTTATTTAGTTCTTTGCTTTGCCTTTGTATTGCAAAACATTGCAATTGCCTTCACGGAAAATTTGCTGGGCAACCTGCTGAATATCTGCAGCCGTAACATTCTGATACCGGCCCAGTTCGGTATTAATCAGACTTGCATCTCCCAGCAGCTCATAAAAAGCCAGGCTGTTCGCTCTGTTGAGTACACTCATATCCTCAAAGGCGATCATGCTTTCCGTCTTATTAATTACGCCCTGCAGCTCTCTATCCGTTACTGGCGCTTCCATGATTTTTTTTACCTCTGCTCTGACAGCTGTCTCTGCCTGCTCCATGGTCACACCATCGACTAGCTTACCATCAATGACAACCAGTCCGGGATCCAGGGTTCCTAAATGGTAACAGGAAATTCCGGAGAACAATTGCTGCTCTTTAACTAATTTCTGATAGAGTCTGCTGGAGGCACTGCCTCCCAGGATATCTGTGAGTAAATCCGTGGAGAAATATTCAGGACTCAGCCGGTCGCTCATATGCCAGGCCATATATAGCGCATCGACCGGGACATCAGCCTCCACTTTTAAATAACGGTCTTCCGTCTGCCTGGGTTCCTGAGGTAAGGACCTTTGATAAGGCGTCCCGCTTTCAATAGGGCCAAACCATTTTTCGGCCAACCTTTTTACTTCTTCCAACTGTACATTACCCGCCACTACTAAAATAGCATTACAGGGCCGGTAATGTTTGAAAAAGAAATTTTTAACATCCGTCAGGGTGGCGTCTTCCACATGCTTTAATTCTTTACCGATGGTCATCCATCGGTAAGGATGGGTGCTATAAGCCAGTTCTCTTAATTTATGCCAGACATCACCATAAGGTTTATTAATATAATGTTCTTTAAATTCTTCACAGACTACCTTACGCTGTACTTCCAGAGATTTTTTGCCAAAGGCCAGACTTAGCATGCGGTCGCTTTCCAGCCAAAATGCTGTTTCCAGATTCTGGGCAGGCAACTGCAGATAATAATTGGTCAGGTCATTGGTCGTATAGGCATTGTTTTCCCCACCGGCTAATTGCAGGGGTTCATCATAATCCGGAATATTTATGCTTCCACCAAACATCAGATGCTCAAACAAATGTGCAAATCCCGTTTTGCCCGGATCTTCATCTCTGGCCCCCACGTCGTACATAATATTTACAACCGCCATAGGAGTTGTATCGTCAGGATGAACCAGGACTCTGAGACCATTTTCTAAAACAAACTTGTTATATTCTATCATAAGTATAATTAGACTCAAAAGAGGGTAAAGGTATAAAGAAAATGGGTTCCATTTTCTCCCCCTGTCCACCCCTTCAAAAAATTATTTTTGAATTTCTTCGAAAAAAAATTTGGTAGTAAAAAATCTCAGCCTATATTTGCACTCCAATTACGGCAGGGAGTTTAGCTCAGTTGGTTTAGAGCATCTGCCTTACAAGCAGAGGGTCGGGGGTTCGAGCCCCTCAACTCCCACAAAAAAGGGTTCCAATTTAGGAACCCTTTTTTATTGTGAATGATCATCAAGTCATTGATGTAGATGATCAGGGATCAAGTTGAATTCTTGGGGGATTATCTCTTTTATCCATAGATTTGCATGCTTAAATAGACAATCGTTGGAACCATTTGTAGATCTGATACGCTTTCTCCTTCCTGAGGGAACCCTAGATTATTTTGAGTTAGTAAACATCTTAAAAGACAAGGATGGCCTGATATTGTTTTTAGAAGAGAAAAATGAACTTCCTGAAGAATATAAAGGTCAGAAGTTCCATTCTAAAGGCTTTTATCCTGAAGTACGTATCCAGGACTTTCCTATCCGTGAACATAAAGTGATACTGAGTATCAAAAGGCGCCGTTGGGAAAACCCGGATACTGGAGCAATCGTATCGCGTGATTGGGATTTGGTGATGAAAGGCACACGGCTGACTAAAGAGTTTGCCGATTTTTTAAAAGGTACACTTGGATAATGAACCCGTTAGTTGCCACCAGTTAGCCCGTCATTACCAGATGGATGGCAAGCAGTTACAACAACAGTATAAGCATCATATTAGCGATTATAGGAATTGGGAACATAAAGACCATGCAAGTAAATGGCTGATTCTTGAGCAAAACATGGGGGAATATCTCAGTATAGATGAGACAGCCCTGTCCGGAGATGAACTTTATACTGTAGTCACGAATAAAGCAGCTAAAGGCCGTAAAGGAGCTATTGTCGCTATGGTCAGGGGCACTAAATCCGAGGATGTCATCACGGTTTTACAAAAAATCAGTGAGGGTTTAAGAAAGGCAGTTAAGGAGGTGACTTTGGACATGGCAGCAAATATGCATCTTATCGCCAGCCGTTGTTTCCCTCATGCACACTTGGTCGTGGATCGCTTTCATGTACAGCAGCTGGCAAGTGAGGCCGTACAGGAGATAAGAATCAAATACCGGTGGCAGGAGCTGGATCTGGAAAACAAGCTGATAGAAGAGGCTAAAAAACAAGAAAAGCCATATGTACCCGAAGTTTTGGCCAACGGAGACACGCCAAAACAACTGCTGGCAAGAGCCAGATATCTGTTATTCAAGCCACAGAACAAGTGGGCACCCTCACAAGCCCAGCGGGCGGATTTATTATTTGAACGTTATCCGGCCATAAAAAAAGCTTATGATCTTTCACAGAAACTTAGTTCCATATTCCGTAAATGCACCAGTAAGGAACAGGCATTCAAGAAGCTGGCTTTATGGTATAATGAAGTGGAAGATACCGCAATAGATTCCTTTCGAACAGTTTCTCGGTCAATTCAAACTCACTACCTGGCAATACTCAATTATTTTAATAACAGAAATACCAATGCTTCAGCAGAAGCTTTTAATGCAAAAATCAAGTCTTTTAGATCTTCAGCAAGAGGGGTAAGGGATATTAATTTCTTTTTGTTCCGGTTGGCAAAAATCTATGGATAAAAGAGATAATCCCCCAAGAATTCAACTTGATCCATGATCACCTAAAAGAGTTCCGGAAACCTCTTTAGGCTTGCGCTTCAATTTGCCGATTAACCTATAATAGACAGCCGCTGATTGAAAGTTTAATAAAATGAAAATTATTGATGATTTTCCCTTTTATTAAAGGCCGGCATTGAGCATCAATTCTAAATAAATTCTATTTCCTGTACCATAAATGAATGGCTGGCATTTTATTTATTTGTAAAAAGCCAATTATGTATTTCTCCTGCGGCATTTCTTCCCCTGAGAACAAATGACACCTCTTAAATGCGGTCCGGTGTAATAACTAGCTCAATAGGGGCTTATTTAACCATCAGATAACACATATAACATCTTTACTTTATACAATAGCTATTACTTTAGATGCTAAAAATTAATCAGGAAGGAAAGATAGCAGCGGTTAAGTAAGAAATCATTTAAAAAAATTGGCCCCTATGGATATAGGGGCCGCAACCAAAACTAACTGCTTATGAGAATTTATTTAGAGCAAAGCCTATGCCAAAACCCCTATTTTACCCTGAAATTCAAAATTTATTTTTTAAAGGGCAATTTTCAAGGAATCTATTATAAACTTTCTTCATATATATAATTTTTATTTTTTTTGTAAGAATTTTCAGTCATTTCGACAAAACCGTACAAAATTTCTCACTATTTATTGATTCCGGGTTTCTTTTTATTTGAATTAACCGTTAAAACCAGATTAATAAGCATAACTATTATTACCGCTGTCCACAGCATTTTGTTGAAAGGACTCGGTATTTTATCTCCCCAGACAGCCAGCAACAATAAGCAGATGACTACAAAAAATTTGCCTGCCAGTATAACCGCTTTCATGATTCAGGTAATTTAAAATTAAATTATTGATTCAATAATAAAGTTATTGATTAATAGTGAGTCTGCAAAAAATACAGATCGTATTTAATCCATTATTTAATTAATAAGGTGCTCATTTTTCTCTTTATTAGGGTATTGCCTACCTTTGCACACATTTTTTAAAAACATACACAGAACTTTTCTGAAAGATTTCACTCCTATATGGCATTTACTTCTGCACTGAAAGCATTAAAAAACATTCGTTTAAAAACAGAAATCCTGGCAGGCCTGACAGTAGCCATGACAATGATACCAGAATCGCTGTCTTTTGCCATTTTGGCGGGACTTACGCCACTAATTGGCCTATATGCAGCATTTATCATGGGGCTCATCACTGCCATTTTTGGTGGCAGGCCCGGTATGGTTTCAGGAGGTGCCGGTTCAACTATCGTCGTTCTCATTGCACTGATTTCAACACACGGTCCTCAATATCTTTTTGCCGCCATTATTTTAGGGGGCATCTTTCAGGCGCTGGTAGGCATATTCAAACTGGGTAAATTTGTAAGGCTCATCCCCCAGCCGGTGATGTACGGTTTTTTAAATGGTCTGGCCATCATCATTTTTATGGCACAGATAGAACAGTTTAAGATCACAACAGGTGAAGTGACCTCCTGGCTGACAGGTACACCTTTATTTATTATGGCAGCACTGACTCTTCTGACAATTACGATTGTTTTAGTTTTTCCAAAAGTCACCAGGGCAGTTCCCGCGTCTTTGGTAGCCATTATCATCACCTCTTTACTGGTTTTTGCTTTGGGCATTCACACAAAAAAAGTCATTGACATTGCAACAGTCAGTGGAAGATTTCCGGCATTTAAAATCCCTGCAGTCCCCTTAACCCTGGAAACACTGCAAATCATACTCCCCTATTCGCTGTTGATGGCAGGCGTCGGGCTTATTGAAACCTTACTGACGCTGAATATGGTGGATGAAATGACCCAGACAAAAGGCAACGCCAATAAAGAAGCAATGGCTCAAGGAGCGGCTAATTTAATAAATGGCTTTTTCTCCAGTATGGGTGGTTGCGCCATGGTAGCTCAGACACTAGTAAATATTGAAGCAGGTGCCCGCACGAAGCTTGCTGGTATCATAGGCGCCTTAACCATATTATTGATTATTCTGGTAGGAGGTCCTGTCATTGAGCAGATACCCATGGCGGCGCTTGTTGGTGTTATGATGATGGTGGCCATCAGTACCTTTAAATGGGGCAGCCTGCGAATCATTAAAAAAATGCCCAAATCTGATATTATCGTAGGCATATTAGTTGCAGCTATCACCGTTCTATTAAAAAACCTGGCGCTGGCTGTATTAATTGGGGTTGTCATCTCCGCCTTAGTATTTGCCTGGGACAATGCCATAAGAATCCGGGCCAGAAAATCCATAGACAGTAACGGGCATAAAATCTATGAAATATACGGTCCCCTGTTTTTTGGCAGTACCACCGCTTTTTTGGAAAAGTTCGATATCAAAGAGGATCCTGCACACATCATTATTGATTTTAAGCAGTCCAGAGTCGCTGATATGTCCGCCATTGATGCGCTTAAAAATATTACAGAAAAGTATCTGGCCGCCGGAAAGAAAGTCGTGCTTAAACACTTAAGTCCCGATTGCCGTAAAGTCCTTCAGGACGCTGCAGGATTTATTGAGGTGGATATCATGGAAGACCCTACCTATACGGTCATGCCAAAATAAAATACAGGAAATAAAAACTATTCACTTTTCAGGCTTTTGACAGGATTGGCACTGGCCGCCTGCAGCGCTTTTGACCCTATAATGGCCAAAGTGACGGTCATCATAAATAGGACCACCTCTATAAAAGCAAGGGGGCCAATGGTAATTTTATAGGCAAAGTTGCGTAACCAGTGGTGCATGATCCATGATCCGACTGGCATCGCTATCATCGCTGCCAGTAAAATCAGCCAGACAAAATCTCTGGATATAAGTGTTACAATATCTTTTTTTGAAGCACCCAGTACCTTTCTGATACCGATTTCCTTCGTTTTTGCTTCTGCTGTATAGGTGGCCAGACCAAACAATCCTAATCCGGAAATAAGGATGGCTATGACAGAGAAAATATTCAATAAGGAAACAGAGCGGTTAAAAGTATCATAAGCGCTTTTAAAATTCTGATCCAGAAAGTCATATTTAAAAGGTTGCGCTCCGGCATACTGCCTGAAAACATTCTTCGTATTTTCGATAGCCTGATCAACCGAACCCGCCTTCGCCCTTACATACAGTACCCCTCCATGATTGCCATTTTTACTGGGCCTGCTAAATACGATTAAAGGCGCAATCTTTTGCTTCAAGCTGGTAAAATTAAAATCCCGCATAACCCCTGTCACGATCCCTTTTCTGCCATTATAAACGACCTGTTGTCCGACAGGATTATTCAAATTAAGGGTCTTCACCGCCGTTTCATTCAATAAAAAATGTCCGGAATCTTCGGCCGTGCCATTAAAGTCCCGCCCTTGTAATAATTTTATTTGCATGGCGGCCAGAAACCCGGGCGCAATTTCCATATCGTTAAACAAAATATCAATATCCTTTCGGCCTTCAATGGCAAAACTGCCACTGCTATTATCTACCTGATCAATCATAGCACTCGCTGTTGTCACGGCTTCAATTGAATGACTATTTGCCAGCATATTGAGTACGGCTGTACTATGCATCATCATTTCATGGGGCATATCGACTGTCAACACCAAAGACCTGTTATAGCCGATATCCCTGGTCTTTATAAAGTGCATCTGTTGCAACATTATCACTGTACCGAAAATAATAATACCGGAAACAGCAAACTGAAAAACAACCAGTACACGCCGCAAGCCGTACTTACTACGACCAGTATCTCCGCCCCCCTTCATAAATTGCAACGGTCTTAATCCAGCCAGCAACAAGGCAGGATATAGTGCTGATATTAAAAATGCACCTATAATTACCGCAAGGATTTTCAAAACAAAGCCACCTGTTATCTGATCCATACTGAATAGCTGTCCGGATAAATTCTGGTAAATGGGCATCATAACTGAGACCAGGGCCAGGGCCAGCATAAACGCAGCCAATAATAACAGACTGGTCTCCAGCATAAACTGACCCAATAAATTTAATTTATTAGCACCCAGGATTTTTTTTACGCCGACTTCCTTTAACCTTACCAAAGCTCTTGCCGTAGAAAGGTTTACATAATTGATGCAGGCAATAAAAACAATTAATAACCCGATCCAGCTAAAAGCATTGACTAAATAAAGCGTGGACTTACTGCCATATTCATCTATTAAATGCATGTCTTTTAAGGATTGCAGGACAAAAAGATTTCCACTTACTCCAGGTCCGCCTAAATCCAGATAAACCTTTGTTATTTGAGACTCAACTGCGTGTATATCACTGCCGGCAACCAACCTGACAAATACGCTATAATCAAAATTTCCGTAATCATCATCGATGGTATGGCTGCTTTTTGGGCTATCCAGAGGATTATCAAGAGGACGCTTATATGGTCCAGCAATAAATGTTAAGGGTAAAAATATATCCAGGTGGCTAAGCGAGGTATTAGCAGGCATATCTTTAGCAACCCCTGACACAACAAACTGATCTTTACTATGCAGGGTTACTATTTTTCCGACAGGATTTTCCGCTCCGAATAACTTTTTAGCCATCGATGCTGACAGGACCACGTTATTACTTTGTTGTAAAACAGAACCTGCATTTCCGGATAATAACGGTAGTTTAAAAAAGTCAAAAAAATCAGCATCTACAAACCGGGTTACGCTACCAATTTCAAATATCTTTTTGCCGTTATATTCTATCACGGAAGCGGCGTAATCCGGACCAATTCTGACGCAGGCGGCAACTGCTTTATTCTGGAGCGCAATGTTACGAAGGGGGGCCGGGGAAGCAATCCAAACGGTATTGGTCCCATCCGAACCGGCATACGCATTATTTACCCTAAAAATGTGCCCCGCTTCCGGATTAAACTGATCAAAACTTTTCTCATATCTCACCCATAAAAATATAAATATAGCAGCTGCCACTCCGATACCCAGCCCAATAATATGCAGAAGACTATAATAACGCTGTACCTTAATATTTCTATAGGCCGATTTTAAATTAAATAAAACCATGACTTATCCCTTTTAAAAACCTACCATAAAGTATATGCCAACAATTAAATTCTGAGTATCAAACGATTATATAGTAAATCAAAAAACCTGTGTTCGGTTTTGGAACAATTGCCACAAAACCGAACACAGGTTGCTAGCGCTGACTTATGGTTACCGGTCATTTTTTTACCATCTTCAAAACCAGGGCATATTTAATGGCGGAAGATGAGTTACCTTTTTGGGTGATGGCTATTTCTCCCGTATTTTTATTCAGCCTGGTTTTCCAGGCAGGTCTCCCCAGAACCGTAATATTTGCATATTCCGTTCTTAATGCTTCCGGCAAGTTAATGCTATGAGGTACCCCGAAATCACCTCCGTCATTTTTGTCATCAGTGAGGACAAAGGCATACACTGACTTCCCATCTTCGGATTGCGTAAACACTAAATTATTTTTTGCATAAGGAGCAATTGGCTTAGAATCATAAATAGCCGCTCCGTTTATTTTCATCCAGCTACCTATTTCTTTTAAACGGGCATAGGCCGTATCACTCCAGTCGCCTTTTGGAGAGGGCCCTATATTTAATAAAAAGTTGCCCCCTCTGGATACAATACGGACCAGCAAATGAATGAGTGTATTGGCAGGTTTATAATGATCATCCGGCACATAACTCCAGGAGTCGCCCATCGTAATACAGCTCTCCCATGGATGATCCAAAGGCTTGTCTGGCACCTGTTGTTCCGGTGTCTGATAATTTTCATAAGGTCCTCCCACAGCTCTGTCAACTACAATAAGTCCCGGCTGATTTTTTCTGGCCATTGCCGCAATGCCGGCCATGTCTATATCCTGATTAAAAATACGCTGCTCTTTTTGTTCTTCCTGCGTATAAGGCCTGACCCAGCCACCATCCAACCACAAAATATCCATTGAACCATAACCGGTCATCAGTTCCTGAATCTGATTATAGGTAAACTGTTTAAATTTGTTCCATATATCAGGATGCTTTGCCGGATCATAATTTACATTACGATCTTTGGGCGGTAAATAAGGCCACCAGTAATATGGGACATGCCAGTCAGGCTTAGAAAAATAAGCCCCAATCATAAAGCCGGCATTTCTAAAACTTTTAAATACTTCTTTCGCAATATTGGCTTTAGCATTACCGGAGAAAGGTGTTTTAGGCGATGTGACCTTATAATCCGTCTGTTTGGTATCAAACATACAGAATCCATCATGATGCTTGGTCGTAAAGACGACATACTTCATGCCGGCATCTTTGGCTGCTGCGGCCCATTTATCGGGATTAAAATCAACCGGATTAAAGGTTGTCTGCAGGTTTTCATAAGCTTTTTTATAGGTAAAATAATCATTTGCATAGGGGCCTTTACGCTGCGCCCAGGGTACATCTTCGGGACAAAGTGACCAGCTTTCTACGATACCCCACTGGCTATAAGTCCCCCAGTGCATGAGTAATCCGAACTTCTCCCCCTGCCAGTGATGTAGCTTTTTTAATACGAGACTATCTGTAGGCCAGACATAGGTACTACCTTCCTGCTGTGCTTTTGCAGGCTGTAGTCCAGTCATTGCCAGACCAGATAGCACCAGTAAACCGGCTGCCAGTACTTTTCTGGCACCTCGGACATGACCGGCGCTGCCACGCGGGTCCGAACCTTTAGATATTATGTCTAATTGCATGTAAACGTTATTTTACTTGGATAAAAAAAATGAAAGTCCCTAAAATTAAACCATTCCTTTCAAATCATAAAACCCGGCCACCTCTTTGTTTGGATTTTGTGCCGTCTGGCTGCCGTGAAAGACTACATGCATACATAAAAAAGACCGGGGCCGCCCATCCAAGCAAATAAAATTTTGCCTGTTCTGGTGACCCCAGCCTGGTGTCGATACTTAATAATCATTCACTTATCCGTAAGTCATGCTGTCCGCTTATTCGCTATAACCCGGATTCTGACCCAACAAGGGATTTTTATTGATTTCATTACGGCTGAAAGGCCTGAAATACATTTTATTCACCCATGTTCTGTTTTCGTGGGCATTATCCGTATAGGGGGTATAGGTATAATCATAAATGCTCTCATCGTGATGATAAGGCGCCTTCATGGTTTTACCGCTTTTGAAATTACCGGTAATTTTAATAAAGGTAATCTTACGCCCCAGGGTAGTCGGTGCAATCATCCACCTTCTGCAATCATGGTACCTATGCTCCTCATAGGCCAGTTCTATCCTTCTTTCATTACGATACTCATCCATCAACGCCGCACCCGTTGAAGTTACTGCCGGCATACCGGCGCGGAAACGAATTTTATTCAACCAACTTTTAGCCGTTGATTCATCGCCCGTCTCCAGGCAGCATTCAATATAGTTTAGTACGGCTTCAGTATACCTTAAGAAAGGCCATGGTACGAACTGCTTATCATTGGCATCAATAATATTATCATCAGGATCAATAAATTTACGCATATAATACCCTGTCCTTGAACCATTCCAGTCCTCAATGGAACTACTCCTGGTATCCAGACCGGCCTGCGTAATCTTATTGCCTTTACTATCCACCAGATCATAACTGCCCGTCTGGATCTGATTAGCCGGATCTACGTCACCGGATATTTTACTACGAGGTTTCCATCCCGCACCATCATATAAAATAGTGGCATATAAACGAGGGTCCCTGTTATCATAAGGATGTGCCTTTTCCGTGGCATCGTCCCAGCTAAATTTAGAGCCGTCCGCCATTTCATAATCATCTACCAGTAGTCCAATAGGGGTATTACCTGACCAGTTATGATAACCGTTTGGTCCGTTATGCAGACCAACATATTCTCCATCCTCACTTTTACTGGCAATAAAATACCGGGCAAATAAGAGTTCAGAACTGGCAGATGCGTCTACGCCACTGGCCTTGCTACCTCCGCCCATTGAAATGGAGATATAATTGGCCGTACCTTCTGCGGCAGACACTTTCGCAGTCAGATCCAGTTTATAACCGCCTCCGCCTTTATTTACCACTTCCAGTGCAGCGGCCTTGGCCTTGACCCAGCGTTCCTGTTGAGAGCCACTGGTATAGGCCAGCTGGTCTATATTATAATTGGGATCATTATCACTAAAGTCTGATAATGCTTCCAATTTGGACGCTACGTGCAGGTCGCTGGCTGCATACAACAATATCCTTGATTTCAGGGCCAGTGCAGCGATACTGCTTGCCTGCCCTGCGGACATGGTTTTATCAGAAAGCAAGGCCGCCGCACTGTCACAATCCTTTACGATAAAATCGACACAATCCGCAAAACTGCTACGAGCTATGGAGAATGTATCATTGAGTTCATAATGTTTTGTAATCAGCGGCACACCGCCATAATAACGGACGAGCTGATGATAATAATAGGCGCGTAAAAAATAGGCCTGCCCTCTGAGCGTCTCATTGGTAGCTGCATCCGTAATGGCCGTCTCTGCACTGGTCAGGTTTTCTATTGCCAGATTACAGGCACGGATTCTTTGATACATATTGGCATAGGCATAAGTACCGGATACCCAGCCTAAAATGGTCGGGCTTAAGCTACCCTCGTTGATGGTGTTGATATTGCGTCCCGTATGGGTAAATACGGCTTCATCTGATAAAGAAGCCAGCATCTGCTCTTCAAATCCGCCAACACCCAGGCCATTGTATATTTCCGTAATAAAGGCTGAGGCGAGTGCCGGATCCTTCCACACCTGATCGGAGGGAACAGCATCCAGCGGTTGCTGATTTAAAAAATCCTTGCTACAGCCACTTACCGTCAGTAGCCCCACAGCAAAGAACAGGTATATTATATTTTTAATTGACTTTTTCATACTAATTAATTTTTTATGTACTGCATAACCATACATGACTAAAATAGATTTAGAACTGAACACTCACCCCGAAATTGATGATCTTGGCCTGTGGATAATACTGTCCGTTGGAGGAAGTTGATTCCGGATCCCAGATCTTGATTTTATCCCAGGTAATCAGGTTAAGTGCATTGACAAAGACACGGAGTCTGGAGATACCTGCTTTATCCAGCATTTCCTCAGGTAAGGTATAGCCCAGTTCCATATTTTTAAGTCTCACGTAATTATTGCTGCGCAGCCAATAGGTATTGTTACCGGCTACATTCATATCTGCATAATAAGTATTGTTGCGGTTGGCCAGTCTTGGATCCGTAGCGCTTTGATTGTCTACTGTCCACTGATGATCATAAGACCATTTCGTAAAGTTTCCGATATCTCCGGATTCGGTCAGCCCGATATATTGCAGGCCGCCAAAAGCTCCCTGAAACAATACGGACAAATCAAAACCCTTATAATCTACATTCAGATTTAAACCTGCCGTAAAAGAGGGCGAATTGGTCTTATCCAGTCGCACCTGGTCATCTCCCGTAATTTTACCGTCGCCGTTGATATCTTTAAACTTCATATCACCAGGTCTGATCTGACCGGTTATATCACTGTAATCAATCGTATTGGCGTCAACCTCCGCCTGATTGGCAAACACACCGTCATATTGATAAGCCAGAAAACTGTTTACAGGTGAACCGGTAGATTTCTGATAATCCGGAGCTCCTGGTGTTTCATCCCAGAATATGATTTTATTTTTAGAATATCCGCCGTTCACGCTGGCGCTGTAATGGACATCACCGGCATTCCCGTTATATCCTACCTTAAATTCCCAGCCTTTATTATCTACTTTACCCAGATTAACCGGAGGGAGTTTATCTGTAATACCTGAACTTTCAGGTATGGAATTACCACGAGTAATCAAAATATTGGTTCTTTTATTTGAAAAATAATCAAACTCAATACTGATATGATTATTCAACAGACTCGCGTCAAATCCGATATCCGTATTATTGGCAGTTTCCCAGGTAAAATCAGGATTATTGACCACTTTTTCATACAAGGATTTAACTTCCTGTCCGCCCAGTATATAGCTACTGTAACCCATCGTGGCTAAATACTGATATTCGGCCAGATTGCTGGTTCCTGGTGTATAAGCCTCTGCTCCCATTCTACCCCAGGAACCCCGCAGTTTAAAGTTATTGATGAAGGAAAGATTATTTTTCCAGAAATTCTCCTCCGATACACGCCAGGCCAGACTCACACCCGGGAAGAACCCAAAACGTTTATTGGGAGGGAAAATATAAGACCCGTCAGAACGCCACAAAAATTCAGCGATATAGCGTTCCTTATAGTTATAGCCCACTCTGCCAAAATAACTCAGTCTGGCTCTTTGGAACAGCCCGTATGGATTTCCGGTTGGCCCGTCATTGCCAAGGTCCTCCTCCTGGGTGCCGCCCGCATTAAACTGATCCAGATAAGAAGAAATAAAATAACGGCGATAGGCATAAAAATCATCATTATCAACTTTTTCTCTGCTGACCCCGGCAAGGAATGTCACTTCGTGCGCACCTCCAAAAGTGTGCTGATAATCCAATAACCCCGTCAGATTCACCGCAAGCTGACTGGCAGCCCACTCTTTTAACCTTGGGTCTGTATAGGGAGAGCGCACATGACCGGTGAGGTCCGGGGTTACGCCGTCATCCTGAAACTCACCGTTATCCCAGAAATACAAAGTCCAGGGAATCTGCCAGAGCTTTCTTCTGCCTGACATCTTATCTATGGAAGCGATCCCGGATAATTTCAGTCCTTCTACGCCTGGAATTTTTATTTCAATTTTACCGTTGGACTGAAAATAATCTCTTTTATCTCTGTCGTAGCCGGTTAAATTAGTGGTAATTACATAAGGGTTCTGGCCGTACTCAATATCCGGCCCCGGCAATCCGTTTGGCCAGACTTCAATTTCCGTTGGCTTGCCACGCATCAGCATCCTGAAGATATCGCCCGCACCCAGTGTCGGAAAATGACGGTATTCTTCTCTGGCCGTCACCCCTAATGTAGCTTTGACGTATTGATTAATATTAGCTTCCAGATTAATGCGCATGTCATACTGCTGATAACCCGTAGCAGAATTTTTATAATAAGCGTCCTGATCCAAATAGCCCAAAGAAGCCAGATAATGAATTTTATCCGTCCCCCCGCTTAACTGCACATTATGCTTTTGCTGAGGTGCCCAGTTTTTCAAGGTCGTCTTGAACCAATCCGTATTCGGATAATTTAACGGATCAGATCCGTCTGCATATTTTTGCATATCATCAGGTGTAAAATCTGCCGTGACGGTAGTTCCGGCCGTCGTTGTATATACCCCGTCCGTTTGAAAGGCCTTCGTTGCCGCCTCCCATTCATCGGTGGGTACATTATCATAGATTTTAAGTTCATTACGGATTTTGGCATACTGAACGGCGTCAGACATCTCAGGCGTCCTGGTCGGACGCTGCAGCCCGTAACTAAAATCATAGGATAATCTGGGCTTGCCTGTTTTACCCTGCTTGGTGGTAATCAGGATAACGCCGTTACCTGCTCTGGAACCATAAATGGCGGCAGAAGCATCTTTTAACACAGACACGCTCTCTATGTCAGCTGGATTAAGCCGCTCCAGTCCGCCCGCTCTGTTAGGGACTCCGTCTATGACAATCAGGGCGTCACTGTTACCCAGTGAATTCGTTCCTCTGATTCTGATGGAAGAGCCGTCATAACCCGGCTCCCCGCTGGACTGAATCGCGGTCACACCAGGCAGCCTTCCGGCCAGCGAGTTGGAGAGATTGGTCACCGGTGCTTTCTGAAGGTCTGTCCCCTGAACCGAAGCAACGGCGCCGGAGATGGTTACTTTTTTTTGAGTGCCGTATCCGACGACTACAATATCCTGCAGGGATTTATCAGCGGCCTTCAGCTGAATCACCAGACTACTCAAAGACTGACCGGCCAGTGGTACGGTTTTAACCTCAAAGCCGACATAACTGACCGTTATCTGGGTTGCCGTGTCAGGAATGTTCAAGGAGAATTTACCTGCCCTGTCCGTGAGCATTCCCGCCTTGGTTCCGGTAGCCTGCACGGAAGCCCCCTGAATGGGTTCGCTGGTGGCTTCATCTTGTACCACCCCTTTAATTTCCTTTTGATTTTGCGCTTTTACCGCTCCAAGCAGCATAAACAGGCATGCAATGGGCAGAAGCGACCTCTTTTTTTTCAAACAACTTTTTCTGTTCATAGGGTCAAATAATAATGGATGAGAAAATAGAATTTCGAAAAGCAACAACAAACACCCTTAAATTGTTAAGAGTACAATAAAGATAGGGCAATTAGTGTTAATTTTAACAATATTTGACAAATAAACAACCGATTGTAATTTTTTGCATTAACAAAATAAATAATATCATTAACGGGTTACTGACTATTACTTTTCACTAAAAGCGCTGAGGATGATATAGGGCAGCCATTGGTAGCCATGGCTGATTTTTTCATGGCAAAAAAAACAGCAAAAATTAGCCGAGTTATATTTTACATTTTTTTTTAAATAAAATCCGGAATTTGCAAAATTTGCATGGAGTTTTCAGGCATTTTTACCTTCCATAAGCGTTTTGATGACAATAGCAATCTTACCGGCAGATTAACTGCTGAAACTGAGCTCACAGAACTACTTTACGGCTACCGATATAATCCCCGCAATAAAAATCTTCCTTTGCTTTTTATCCGTCCGGTTAATTGTTATTCCCCTACCAGGATGCTCGCTCTTTGTTCCTCCATTCCTGCGGCCTGCATATCCAGTTCAATATGTCCTTTATTGACTTTAGGTTCAATAAAGGCCACCAGCTTTCCTTTCCAGGTACCCATTATGTGCCCTTTTAGAGAACGGCTTCCGGCCTGATATCCGTTACTTAATCCTACCAGCGATGCAGGACCTTTAATGGAAAATTCAATCTCCCGGTCATCACTGGTAACAAGAACCCCGTTTTCATCCGTCAGCCTGATGGTAACAAAAATCAAATCGCCCGTAATACCTCTGAAAAATGCCTGATCCACGCTAACGGCAAGGCGGGTGGCGCCACCTGCTGTTTTGACTTCCTCGGTCAATACCGTCTGACCTTCTTTTTTAGATACCACCTCAAGTTTGCCGGCCTTATACGGCACGCGCCAGCATACATGCAGGGGGCTGTCTCCGGGTTTGCCATCTCCTTTACTGCGCTTTCCCAGGGAAACACCGTTAAGCAGTAGCTCCACACTGTCCGCCTGACTATAATATGCCCAGACACTGATTGTATCTCCCGCATTCCAGTTCCATTCAGGGAACACATGTAAAACAGGCTTTGCCGCCCACTCACTTTGGTACATAAAATAAACATCCTTATGCAGTCCTGCCATATCCACAATGCCAGAGTAAGCGCTTCTGGCAGGAAAGGGATAGGGTAAGTGCCCACCCATATAATCAAAAGCCGTCCAGACAAAACTACCGGCTATAAAGTCTCTGTTTTTTACATCGAGCAGCGCCTGCTCATGCGTTTCCCCCCAGGGCGCAGCATATAAATCATAGGCGCTGACAGCCCAGTTTGTTCCTGTTGTATCCGCATATGATTCATTAGCGCTGGCCGGTAAATACATAGTAGAATCCGGAATAAGGGCTGTATAGGAACCTCTTGATTCTAATGCACCGGCTACTTCGGTTGCAATAAATGATTGACCCGGGTAAAAACGGGGCAAAGAATCATAAAGCCTGCTATGGTAATTAAAGCCCAATACGTCCAAAAGACCGGAGCGCGCCAGTTTATTTTCTTCAGGCATCATATTATTCATGGCAGCGGTTATCATCCGGGTACTGTCCAGACTTCTGATAACCCGGATCATGGCCGCAGCCATTTTAACCCCTAGCGTATCATTTTCCAGATTGCCGGTATTGCCTAAAGACCAGATAAATACACTGGGGTGATAACGATCTCTTTTAATTAAATCAGAAAGTTGCCCTAGAAAGCTCCAGGTTTCAATGGAGTCTTTGGAAATTGTAGCGGCAAGCGCCTTCCAGTTGTCAAAAGTTTCGTCCATGACTAAAAAACCCATGGAATCACATAAAGAAAGTAATTCCGGAGCTGGCGTCTGATGGATGGTTCTGATGGCATTACAGCCCATATCTTTCAACATCTTGAGCTGCCTTGTCATCGCACTGTAATTATAGGCGGTCCCCAGCGGTCCCCAATCCCCCGTCATGCACACACCTTTGACTGCAGTAGGAACCCCATTTAAAATAAATCCTTTAGAGGAATCAAACTGTATATCCCTAAAACCCAGTGGTTTTCGGATACGGTCTATTACATGACTACCTTGTCTGAGTTCCACTTCCCAGGTATATAAATAAGGCTCGTCCGGAGACCAGAGCTTCAGATCCCTGACTTTAAGCTGCCATTTTACATGCTGGCGACCCCTGGTAGGTTTTACAGAGCCGGTTTTCTGCGCCACCTGAAAATTATTGGCATCGTAAATGGTCGTCTTAATCTGTATTCTAAGACCCAGCCGCTGCTGCTGACTTTCCAGCTCCTTTTTCTCATATTTATCCGTTACCTCTTCAATGGGCGGCATCCCCATATTATCAATGACCAAATCCTGATTTAAAACAGCAGTTGCATCTCCTATCCTATTGGAAGGGACGGAATCATTTCTATGGGGCATCAGAATGCTGGCTGCATAATTACTTTCGACTTCGTCCACTGTTATGGGCATTTTTTTTATCAGCCAGACATTGCGGTTGATCCCGGATCCGGTATACCAGTCTGCGGCCGGCTGCGACCGGTTATCTACCCTTACCACTAGCACATTGGAGCGGTCGTCAAAATGCAGGTACTTACTCAAATCATAGGTGACACCAATATCGCCGGCCGGTTGATTACCGAGCCTGTGTCCGTTTATCCAGACCGTGCTGTTACGATATATTCCTTCAAATTCAATAAAAATATGCTTATACCTGTCGGAGCTGGGAAGATTGAACGTCTTTCGATACCAGCCTATCCCGACAGGTAAGGCATGCCCCCCGTTTTTTTCCAGATTCTGCCTGGAGAATTTTCCATAAATGCTCCAGTCGTGAGGCAACATAATATTATACCAACGGGACGTATCAATCAGACCATTCATGGGCAGCTGTCCACTGATAAATACCTGTGTGCTGTCCAGCTGCCCTCTGTGAAAAGTCCACCTTTGATTAAAACTGATTTTTTCCGTTCCGATACTATGGCCAAAATCATGAGAAGTACAGCCACTCATAATGAGGAGTATAACACAGATACAAAATACATATAAAGCACCTGTGCCCCTGCCTCTTAAACAAGCAGACCGTAAGGCGGACATATGCTTGAGAAACCCTCTTATATAAAAAAATATTGGCATATTATTTAAACGCTCATGTTGGAAAAGCAGCAGGAGCCGACAATGGAAGTCCCTGCCTGCTACAAAAATATAAAAAAACAGGCAGGATAAAGGCAGCCTTTCAGGTAATGATACCAATACCGGGATTCCGGCAAACAACAGACAACTACATTAAAGAGAGTCTCTTAAATGCGTCTTAAAAGGAATCGGGATCAACGCTTTCTTTCCTTTAGAAATCAGTGCAGCCGCTTCCCTGCCCATTGCAATAAAATCAGTAGAAATTGTGGTGATCCCACTTAAAATGATTCGTTTAATAGGTGTTTCATTGTAAGAGATAACTCCGATATCTTTACCGGTACTCAGCTGACGGTCTTTGATGATCTCTATGAGTTTTACCAGATCATCTTCCATTACCGTTATAAAAACATCCCCTACCGCGATTTGAACAGACCCTGTATCCGGGACGATGGCATAGTCAAATAACATCTCTTCACAAAAGCGTTTAAATCCTCCGATAATTTCTCTGGGATAATAACTTTTGCCCGGGAAGATGAGCACCAGACGCTGATAACTCCTTAGCCGGTGATTGGCAGCCTGCAGGGCTCCATAAATATCCTCTTCAAACCGCTCGTATACGGCACTATAACCCATTTCCGGTTCCATGAATGACATTTTCTTATCCAGCAGGATCAGTTTATCCTTAGGAATCTGGTCAATCAGTTCTCTTACGGGTGGAGCTTCCTCCAGAAAATGGGTAATTAATACGTAATGCGTGTATTGATCCAGCCTTTCCAATAATATCTTTTTGAAAAGATTGAAGTCGTTGTTATAAATATAAAAATCAATTTGTGTATCGGGGTCCAGTGCGGCTACAAAAGCATCATAAATAATTTTTTTATGCGCACTTAACTTATTGAACAGTAAAAGTATCTTATGGCGCTTTTTCTGCACCATGGCATTGATAAAATAACCCTTTCCAGGCACAGAATCCAACACCCCCAGTTTTTTTAAATGCCGGTAGGCCTTTTCTGCCGTGTCTCTGGAAATTTCCAGAGAAGCACTGATCTCATTAATGGAAGGTAATAGATCATCCTTTTTAAGCTCACCTGTTTCAACCGCAGATAAAATACTACTGGCCAGTTGCGTATACTTCGGGGTAGCAGAATAAGAATCTATTTCAATTATTTCAAATATATTCACAGTTACATCAATTCATTTTTTGTCAAATACCTGAAGGAGGCGATAATTCCAAAAATAATAAATATTTGTGGCTATTGGCGCATAAAAATAAAACCGGCATATACCCGCAGCTTTAGTTCGCCGCAGCGGCCAGTATACGAATCTGAGCCAATACCTGTTCTCGTTTAACAGGGTATGCGGCTCCATTCCTAATAGTCTGATTAACAGCTTCAAATAAGCCAAGATAATTAGAATCATTTTCTGCTATAGAGATGGCAGGCTGCACTTCATCTCCTGCTTTAGTATATAATCCGGCCAGCGCCTCCGGCGGATGTCCATATCCGGGATCCACCGGTTTTACTCCGGCTTTTAACTGATCTTCCTGTACGTCACTTCGCATTTTTTCAAAAGAACCTTTGTCCCCGTATAGCCTAAAAGCGGGGGGTTGCCTGGCTGTTACAAGACTTGCTGCCACGTAGACTTCCAGGTTACCCGGATAGCTTAACTGAATGCTGCAAAAATCATTTACCCGGCTTTCGGGTCTTAAATTTAAAAGGCGCTTATAATACCGGTCCGGCACGCCAAATAAGGCGATGGCCTGATCCAGCACATGAGGAATCAAATCGTATTGGATGCCACTGGCATCAATAGGCATCTCCTTAAACTTCTTCGGACTTAATGTCAAATTATAACGGTCAAACCTGAAATGAGCTTCGTGAATATGTCCTAAATGCTGTCCGGCGACCATAGCCAGAACACTCTGGTAATCACTGTCCCATCGGCGGTTCTGATAAAACAGCACTTGTCTGCCTACCTGATCGGCCAGTGCAAAAAGGGCTTCCAGCTCTTCAGGCCTGCTGGTCACCGGCTTTTCCACCAGCGCATGTTTACCCGCCTCCAGCACCGCTTTGGTCTGCTCAAAATGAAGGTTATTGGGCGTATTTACAATCACCAGCTCAATTGCCGGATCTGCCAGCAACTGCTCCATAGTATCGAAACTTTTAACCCCCGGATAATCAGTAGCTGCAGTTTTTGAATGGCGTTCCAAAACTGCATAAAGTTCAAAACCCTCATGTGCCTTTACAAAAGGCGCATGAAAGATTTTACCGGACATACCGTATGCGAGCAGGGCTGTTTTAATTTGATTTGACATTTTCCTGTTTTTTACCTTCTAACCCATTTATTAACAGCAGATTAGAACTGTGTGAAAATCATTTTTGCAATTCATGCAATTTAATAAAAATCAGACAATTATGCTTCAGTAAAACGCTTAAATATGCTTAAAAATGCACCCGGTGTAAAATCAGGGTCCTTATATTAAATTTTATAAAAATACTTACGGGCGTTACAACGAGAACTTGGTTGTAACTTTGCTGCTTATTATTTGTGTCAAATCAACAAGAATAAAAATAAAGAGATAGTCCGGCACAAATCTGCGAAAAAATATTTTTCCTATGGAAAATAAAAAATTATTAACCCTTACACTCGGAGGCCTGAGTATTGGTACTACGGAATTTATTATGATGGGAATTTTACCCCAGGTAGCTGGTGACTTTAAAATCTCTATTCCGGAGGCTGGCCATTTTATTGCCGCCTATGCCCTGGGCGTCGTCATCGGAGCTCCGCTATTTGCTATTATAGGATCTAAACTGGCACCTAAAAAATTGCTTTTGATACTTATGGCGATTTTTACGGTTTTTAACGGACTTACGGCCTTATCCACAGGCCATGCCATGATGGTGTTTACGCGTCTGATGAGCGGGCTGCCCCACGGTGCTTTTTTCGGTGTTGGTTCCGTCGTGGCTGCCAGACTGGCCACGCGGGGAAAAGAGGCCGCCGCCATGTCCATCATGTTTGCCGGTCTCACCATAGCAAATATTATTATGGTGCCCGTAGGCACCTATATCGGCATACATTCCAGTTGGCGATATATTTTCGGATTAATCGCCTTGCTGGGCTTTCTGACTTTTATTTTTATAGCCAAAGTACTTCCTGATCTGCCGGCTAACAAAAACGGTTCCATAGAAAAAGAGCTGGGAATCTTTAAAAAGCCTATGGTGTGGGTCATGATTTTAATCACTGCCATCGGAACGGGTGGCTTATTTGCCTGGATTAGTTATATCTCTCCTATGCTCACCAGTATCACCCATTTTAAAGCAACTGCCGTACCCTACATTATGATTGTAGCAGGAGTCGGAATGTTTGCGGGTAATATTCTGGGGGGAAAACTGGCCGATAAACTAGCGCCGGCGAGTGCGCTTTTGATTTGTCTGTTAAGCGTCACCACCAGCCTGCTGCTTGATTATTTTTTTGCATCTAATCAATTATTAACCCTGGTAGGCACCTTTTTAACCGGCGCCTCTTCCTTTGCCCTGATCGCTCCTATTCAGATATTAATGATCAGAATCGCTTCGGAAGCGGAAATTCTGGGTGCATCCGCCACACAGGCGGCATTTAATATCGGCAATGCTATCGGCGCATTTGCCGGTGGCCTGCCCATAGCTGCAGGATTTGGTTATAGCTCTCCAATCCTTGTGGGTATTTTAATGGTCGTCATCGGCATAGGCCTGACCATGCTACTGATTCAGATGCAGCAAAAAGACCTGAAAGCCAGTGTCTGCACAGCCAAGTGCTAGCTGGTCATTATTTTCCCTGGAGTTTTTTTACTTTATCCTCCACTTTGTCAAGCTGTTGATCCACAGGATTTAAAATCTTGGATCTGACTTTATGCCCGACATTAAACCGTCTGGCAATCGTAATTCTGAACTGCTGATTAAAATTATTATAATTACTGCCTGACAGGGCGCTGTGCGCGGGGATGCTGTTATTGAATAAGGAGGCAACAATATTGGTACGACGGCTATTATAGCCAAGGCTGATCCGGTAACTAACATTCGGAGACAAGGCATTTACGCTCTTAAAATCTTTGCCCTGATACTCTCTTGTAGTGGCATAATCTATTATAGCGGTGACGCCTCCTGATGCAAAAAAATGCTTTTTAAATACATAAGTATAGGCATATCCCACACCGGCTCCTATCCTGAAAAAACGGATATTATCCACACCGGCTTGCGGATAATTGGCCGCCAGAGCAGCAGGTACCAGGGCGCTGTCGCCCTTAGTGTTTCCATAATAAAGTTCTCCACCTAATAGTAAAGTCCCTGCAGATTTTACCTGCCATTCATTTTGTGTCATCACTGCTCTATAGGAAAACCGGTCAGAATTTAAAATCCGCCAGAAGTCAATTCCCGCCAGTGTACTTTTAATATCAGGCCTGAGATAATATTGCCCCGCCGAATTATATACCTCCTGCGGGTTTAAGTACATCCCTTTAAAATGCTGATACACAAAATCATACACCCACTGCTCTTTATATAACGAGGTCTGCAGCGACAATGAATGCGTTTTCCCTTTATCCTTATCCGTTCCCAGCACCTTAAAGGAGGCATTCAGCGTCAGGTAGCGATAACTGACACCCAGGCCCAGTCCTTTTGAATTATTGGGTTTATAATCAAAAGATTTTTGCCCAGGCGCTCTGAGCGTTAATCCTGTATTGGCACGGGTATAATAGAGCCGCCCCGTAATATCATGTCCATAGGCTTTTATATAACTGGTGTCCCGCTGATCATGGGAGTGCCCCAGTCGGCTCCATATTGCGGAGACTGGGTGACTGTCCTTGGCCAGGCTGTCTTGGCCCAGGCATTCAATCGTCCACAGGGAACCTGCAAGCAGCATCAAAATGAACCGCCCGGCATAAATCCTGCGTCTGGTTTTGTATTTCATGTTAATTATTACTAAAAGGGTGTTGCTTTAAGGTAAATGTGAAGTTCGGCCATCCCACTTGAAACAGCAAATATTTTTAAAGCGCCGGATAATACCAGGCCCGGTAAAGGTGAAAAACGAAATATATTTTTTATATTCATACATCCTTATTTTTCTACAGAACCTAAACCTCATAAACGATGCGACAATCACTGACGCTAAAAAATACAACTATGAAAAGTTTAATACGCTGCCTGCTGGCTGCCATGCTGATTTTATGGCTTGCCGGCTGTCAATCTGCCCGGCGCAACCCCGAAGATTCGCCGCCTCCTGATGCGAAGCACCGTCCGCTTGCCGGTACCTGGAAACTGCTGCAAGGACGCTTAATAGAAAATGGAGATACGACCCTCACTGATTATACAGGGGACACCAGTTTTATTAAAATCATCAACCAGGATCATTTTGCCTTCCTGGAGCATACCGTCCAAAAAGACAGTGCCTCTTTATTTGCAGCAGGCGGCGGACATTATAGCCTTAAAGACAGTATTTACACCGAACATCTTGAATATTGTAATGCCAGGCAGTGGGAGAACCATGATTTTTCCTTCACGGTTACCATAAAGGGAGACACCCTGACCCAGTCAGGCATAGAAAAAATTGACAGCCTCGGGGTTAACCGGATAAATACAGAGATTTATCTCAGAGTTCAATAAGGGGATTATGGCAATTCTTTGCCGCTTATTGATACATTTTGTCCATTTTCCTGATGTAATTACCCCGGGCCCCGGATCACACCGGAATAAATGTCCATCAATTTGTATTTTCGTAAAGCAGGATGAAATACAAATACCATAAAATACCCGTATCCGATCGCCTTTCTAATAGACAGGTCTTCGCAAAGCGGCACCTAATTGCCGGAGCAAGGCTCAGTCTCTGGCTATTGACAGGTCTATGCCTAAGTTTAGTTGTCTCTGTTGACAAAGTATCGGCACAAAATAACCGGATGCCTATATTCTCCATTCAGAAAGACAATATCAGCTGGCCCCGGTTCAGCCTTAACGCGGCCGGATCCATGCCGCTGGGTGGCGGAGACATCGGGCTGAACGTCTGGACCGAACAGGGGGATATTTTATTTTATATGGCCAAAAGTGACGCTTTTGATCAAAATAACACGTTATTAAAATTAGGCCGCATCCGTATCCATGTAAGCCCTAACCCGTTTGTTCATACCAGCTTCAATCAGAGCCTTCATCTTCAGGATGGCAGTATTTACATAAAAGGCAGTGTGGATGGCCGGCCCGTGACGCTTCATCTCTGGGTGGATGTCCGCCATCCTGCTATTCACGGCAATCTAACCTATGACCATAAAGGACCAAGCAATCTTAATGCCTTGATTACCTATGAGAGCTGGCGCGATAAGGATCACACGGTTAAAGGCAAACAGAACAATCAGAATTCCTATAAATTCGGACCTCAGGGCATTATTCTGATGAAAAAGGATAGCATCAGTACGGGGTATGATCAGCAAACAGGGGGACGCATCCTTTTCTTTCATGCCAATGGTGACAAAACGGTATTTGATGTAACGGTCCATCAACAAAAACTGGACAGTGTTAAAAACGAGTTGTATGATCCGCTTAAAAACAGGATCTCCGGTGGCCTGCTGTGCGCACCGGAGTTTATGGCGCTGTCGCCCACTGCAGGCACTTACCTGTCCACACCCTATACAGGCTACAGACTTGGCACGAGAAAGCCGGTAGCGGGGTTTAGCTTCCATATACAACTCAGTTCAACGCAGACGCCTGACCTGACAGGCTGGGTTTCTCAATTAAAACAAAGCATCAGAACAGGCAGCCAGGTTTCACAGGACTGGGCCGTTACCAGGCAATGGTGGCAATCTTTTTGGCAAAGAAGTTTCATTGACATCAGTCCTGATTATAACACCGGTGACGACAGTTCTCCTAAAAGGGCAAAGGACAGTTCCGGTTACCGCTATTTTACCATGGGTAGAAATTATCAGCTGTTCAGATATATGCTGGGGGCCAATGCCTATGGCAAATTCCCCACAAAATTCAACGGCGGTTTATTTACATATGACCCGGTACTGGTAGACAGCACCTATCCTTTTACCCCGGACTTCAGAAACTGGGGGGGCGGGACTTTTACCGCCCAGAATCAACGTCTTGTTTATTTTCCAATGCTTAAAAGCGGAGACTTTGATTTACTGCAAAGCAGTTTTGATTTTTACAACAGACTCCTTAAAACAGCTGAACTAAGAAGCCTGATATACTGGCATCATAAAGGTGCAGCCTTTACGGAACAATTGGAAAACTTTGGCTTACCCAATCCAAGTGAATACAGCTGGAAACGTCCGCCGGGATATGATCCGGGCATGCAATACAACGCGTGGCTGGAATATGAATGGGATACGGTGCTGGAATTTTGTAAAATGATGCTGGATGCCAGAGATTATAACAATACGGATATCCGTTCATATCTGCCCTTTATTAAGAGTTGTCTCAGCTTCTTTGATGCGCACTACCAGTATCTGGCTGAAAAAAGAGGGGCACGCACCCTGGATGGAAACGGCCATCTAATTCTCTATCCCGGCTCCGGCGCTGAAACCTATAAACTTGCTTATAATGCATCCTCTACCATTGCCGCACTGAAAACAATTACCGGTGAACTGCTGGAACTCCCTGATACTTTATTAGATAAAACAGACAGGGATTATGTAGCGGGGTTTCAAAAAAGAATACCACCACTGCCGCTGACCCGTATTAAAGGCAAGGAGGCCATAGCTCCTGCCATTACCTGGGCCAGAATTAATAATCAGGAATCTCCGCAACTCTATCCGGTTTATCCGTGGGGTATCTACGGCGTGGGAAAGCCGGATCTGGATATCGCATTAAATACCTGGAATCTGGACACGAACGTCATTAAAAACAGAAGCTATATAGGCTGGAAACAGGATAATATTTTTGCAGCGAGATTAGGACTTGCCAGGCAGGCCTTTGATCTTACCGCGCTGAAATTAAAAGATGGCCCCAGGCGATTCCCTGCATTTTGGGGGCCGGGATTTGACTGGGTGCCGGATCATAACTGGGGCGGGTCTGCGATGATTGGATTACAGGAAATGCTGCTTCAGACGGCAGGAGACAGCATCATCCTTTTTGCGGCCTGGCCAAAAGACATTGATGTCCATTTCAAGTTACATGCAACCAGGCAGACGACCGTGGAGGCCTGGCTGAAAAACGGCAAACTATCTGCCTTAAAAGTATTACCTGCATATAGGCAAAAAGACATCATCAATTACCTGGATAAAAAACCTGCGGCTGGTCAGTAGTTTTAAAAAAGGGACTGCCTGCAGATGTAGGAAAATCAGCAGGCAGCCTCAAAAAAATATCAGCACAGGATACGCAGTCCCAAAAATCAGTTCTCTGCAAGAATTCTTTCTTCCAGACCCAGGTTCACAGAAATACGACGGGCCGTTTCTTTGGCTTTTTTAGCGATTTGTTCCAGACTTACTTCTTCTTTAAGCTGAACGGATAATATGGCAATGGTCAGACAGGCGATGGCCCTGTCTCCATTCATTACCGGCACTGTAACATCCATAATTCCTTTGGCCAGGTCACTGCCGGTAATAAAATGACCGTCTGCCCGAATGTCCTGTAGTGAGCTTAAAAACTTCTGTTGTTTTCTAAGCGGAAACTCATTGAAAAGATCATTTCGCTTTAGGAGTTCAAGCCTTTCATTTTCTTCCATATAGGCCAACAGTACCTTGCCTGAGGCAGTCAGCATGACAGGAAAGGTACTTCCTTCCTCAATAGACAGCGCAATAGGAACGGGACTTCTTGACTGAGAAACGACAATCAGTTTATCCTGATATAAAACCCCGAGATGGCAGGATTGTTTAATGCTATCAGCTAGATCATCCATTGGATAATGAGAGGCCCTTCTGATTTCATCAATGGGTGAGTGCCGGTGAGAGAGATTATATAATTTCAGGGATTGCTTATACTTTCCGGAGATTTCATCCCGCAGCAGATACCCTCGTTGCTCCAGACAGACCAGCATCCGGTAAATCTCACTGGGATTCTTATTAATGCCAAGAGCGATATCCGCCTGGGAGAGCGGCCGGCCTTCTTCAGATATAAACTCCAGAATATCAAGCCCTTTTTCCAGGGCGGGGGCATGGTATTTCACTTCGGATTCCTCGACAGATTTCTTTTTTGCCATATGTTGGTTCTTGGTTTATATATATGAATTGTGAATTTACGCCATTCAACGGGAACAAAAATAATAATTTTAAAGCCATTTTTGTTTATTTATGAATATTATATTTATATTTGAATGACAAAAATTTGAAAATTTGGGGCAGATTACTTTAAAAGGCATCACCTGGGATCATAGCAGGGGGTATACGCCGCTGGTCGCTACGGCACAGCGGTTCATGGAATTACATAAGGATATTGAGATCATCTGGCATAAGCGTAGCCTTCAGGACTTTGCAGATAAGCCCATAAGCAGCCTGGCTAAGGAGTATGATTTACTGATTATCGATTACCCCTGGATAGGTTTCAGCGCCGAAAACCAGCAATTCTTACCACTTAATAAATATCTGCCTGAGCGCTTCTTACAGGATCAGTTACAGGGAACAGTCGGAGCCTCTTATGAGAGCTACACGTATAAGGGACAGACCTGGGCCATTCCTATGGATGCAGCGACGCCGGTAGCCAGCTACCGGCCTGATTGGTTTCAAAAAAATAACCGGCCGCTTCCTGCCACCTTTGACGATGTCCTGGAGCTGGCTGAACAAGGCCAGGTGATTTTGCCCGGCATCGCGGTAGATACTCTGATGAACTTTTATATGTTCTGCTGCACCCTGGGTGAAAACCCTTTTACATCACCGGGCAGACTCATAAGCGAGACCACGGGACTAAGGGCATTATCTTTATATAAATCCCTGACGGACAAAACAGACCCGGTCTGTTTTGATCTTAACCCTATTAAAGTATACGAATTACTTAGCGCCTCTGACTCCTTCAGCTATTGCCCCTTCGCATATGGTTATACCAATTATTCCAGACCGGGATACGCTGACCATATTTTACATTTTACAGATCTGGTCCGCTTAAATGACACACCACTCATTTCTACCATTGGCGGAACAGGACTGGCCGTCTCTCAATATTGCCTGCACAGGACCAAGGCAATAGCGTATCTGCAATATACGACCAGCCCGAATATTCAGGAACACCTGTATTTTGACAACGGCGGTCAGCCGGCACATATGAAAGCCTGGAGTTCCGGGGCCAATAATGCAGCCACAAACCAGTTCTTTCAGCAAACACTACCCGCGCTTAAAAGAGCCTATTTGAGACCCAGATACAATGGATACATTCATTTTCAGGACCATGCAGGCGATATCATCAGGCAGTATTTGATAAGCGGCGGAAATCCCAAAAACGTATTAAACCAATTAGACCAACTTTTAAACCAACGCAACTGATGGCACCATTAGAAAATCTGATTGTACTTGAATTTTGCCAATATATGTCCGGTCCGTCAGCTGGTATGCGGATGGCGGATTTAGGTGCAACGGTTATTAAAATAGAAAGGCCGGGAACCGGGGAAGGCGGCAGACAGCTGGCCATCCGCAATCTGTTTGCCGGCAATAATAGCGTACTGTTCCATACCATCAACAGAAATAAACTTTCCTACAGTGCCAATCTGAAAGACCCTTCCGACCTAATCAAAATCAAAAAACTCATTGAAAAGGCGGATGTGCTGATCCATAATTTCAGGCCTGGCGTAATGGAAAAACTGGAATTAGGCTTCAGGGACTGTGCCCGGATAAATCCAAAGCTCATTTATGGGGAAATCAGCGGCTATGGCAAAGAGGGAAAATGGCAGGCAAAACCAGGTCAGGATCTCCTTTTACAATCTATATCCGGACTCACCTGGTTATCTGGCAACAAGAATGATCCACCTGTCCCCTTCGGTCTTTCTATAGCTGATTATATGTGTGGCACACATCTGGTGCAGGGCATTTTAGCGGCACTGATTGCCAGATCCAAAACAGGAAAAGGCGCCCTGATAGAAGTTAATTTACTTTCATCCCTTATTGATTTTCAGTTTGAAGTCATTACCACGCATTTAAACGACAGCGGGAAGCTGCCTGATCGCGCTTTAAAAGGAAATGCGCACGCCTACCTGAGTGCACCATACGGCATTTATGCCACCAGCGACGGACACCTGGCCATGGCCATGGAGGATTTAAAGTATCTGGCAGCGGCCTTGGAGCTGCCACAGATCATACCGCTGGCCGAAGACGGCTTCACCCATCGGGATCAGATTATGGCTGCCATAGCCAGTGCGCTGGCCAGTGCGTCTACCAGACACTGGCTCAGTATATTCGAACCTGCTGACATATGGTGTGCCGAGGTACAGAATTATGATCAGTTCACCAGCCATCCGGGCTACCTTGCGATGAATCTTGAACAATCCATCACCCTTGCTGACGGACAGCAACTCAAAACCACCCGGTGCCCTATCCGCATTGACGGCCATATTTTCAGGAGCAGTAAACCAGGGCCGGAAGTCGGCGCTGACAACAGACAACTGGAACAAACACTCTTATAATTAAGAATGCATATAAAAATGGATATTTAACCTGCAGCACATGAATAAACCTTTAGAAGATATTTTGGTAATTGACCTGAGTCAGTTTTTATCCGGCCCTTCCGCCAGTCTTAAACTGGCCGACCTCGGGGCCCGGGTCATAAAAATAGAAAGGCCGAAAACAGGGGATATCTCCAGACATATGTATATCTCCGACGTACAAATGAACGGAGCTTCTTCTGTATTTCATGCCATCAATAGAAATAAAGAAAGTTACATAGCCGACCTAAAACGCCCGCAGGATGTTGCTAAGATTCTGGAACTGATCAAAAAAGCGGACATTGTCATGCATAATTTTCGTCCTGGCGTGATGGAAAGGCTGGGACTGGACTATACTACCATTCAAGCCATTCACCCAAATGTCATATACGGTGAAATTTCCGGGTACGGAACGGAAGGTCCCTGGAAAAACAAGCCCGGTCAGGACTTATTATTACAGGCCCTGACCGGGATGTGTTACTTAAGCGGCAATGCGGACATGGCCCCTGTGGCCATGGGCATCTCGCTGGTGGACATCGCAACAGGCGGTCATTTAGTGCAAGGCTTACTGGCCAGTCTGATCAGGCGCGGCGTCACCGGCAAGGGCGCCCTTGTCCAGGTCAGTATGCTGGAATCAGCCTGTGACCTGCAATTTGAATCGATAACCTGTTATTTAAATGACGGTCACCAGTTACCGGAACGCACCTTACAAAATAATGCAAATGCTTATCTGGGTGCTCCATACGGCATCTATAAAACCAAGGATGGTTACCTGGCCATAGCCATGACGGCGGTGAACAAATTAGGAGAACTTATTAACTGCCAAAAATTAATTAATTACACCGATCCTGCAGGATGGTTTACGTATCGTGAACAAATAAAAGCTATCTTGGGTGCACATTTGAGTACCGAGTCTACCCATCATTGGCTGGCAATCCTTGAACCGGCAGATATCTGGTGTGCTCAGGTTCAAAGTTGGCGGGAATTACTGGCAGATATCTCCTTAAAAGAGACGATTAAAACCCAAAGGGTTGTCATGCAGGATGGATACAGTTTTGAAACAACACGCTGTCCTATACTTATAAATGGACAGCCAATGTTGTCTGAAAAAGGCACGCCTACTTTAGGTCAGGATAATGAACATATTGATGACACGCTACTCGCAGACTTAATAAAGGAGAAATCAGTGAATCATTAAAATATTTAATAAATCAGACCCATTTTCAATCCTTATGCAGACAGGTCAGTTCCATATTGCAATCAGAAAATTTGAACCATTTGAGCGATTCATACAAGCAAGATGGCAGGATTTCTGCGCTGAATCAGGATGCAGACTTGAGCTATGTGCTGCAGCGATGGATCTCCCTGAGCTCCACCGTTCCCTGCTGACAGAGAACGGACTGAAAAACGGCCATTGGGATATAGCCCTTATCAGCTCCGATTGGATTAAAGAGGCGATCGCAACAAAGGCAGTGCTTCCCATAGAGCCTTTGATTCAACAGGAAGATTATTTTACCCCGTGGCCCGCTTCATTACTCAGAAGCCAGCAATCCGGAAATAATCACTTCGCAGTCCCTTTCCATGACGGACCGGAATGTCTTATCTACCGAAAGGACTTATTTGAGGATCCCAGGCATTGCAGCGGTTTTTTGGCGCAGTATGGCTATGTACTTGAACCGCCTAAAAACTGGGAGACTTTTTATGATATAGCCTGTTATTTTCAAAATAAAGAACCGGGGTTATGCGGTACTGCCCTGGCGGCTTATCCGGATGGTCATAATGCCGTATATGATTTTTGTATACAGGCCTGGACAAGGGGGGCGGATTTCACTTCAGCCAATCCATCCATTAACCTGCAAAACCAGGGGATTATAGACGGTCTGCATTTTTACCGCAAACTCGCAAACAGCAGCCATGCGCTCCACAAAGACTCTTTCAATATGGATTCCGTCAAATTAGGAGCAGCATTTGCCGGCGGTGAACTTGCCATGATGATCAACTGGTTTGGATTTGCCACTTATGCGGCCCAACTTGACAATAGTCCTGTTAAAGATAAAATAGGCGTAGCCCCTATCCCCCATCAGGTGGACAAGCCTTCCGTATGCCCTAATTCTTATTGGATGTACTGCATCGCAAGCGGCTCTGCCAACAGCGCTGTGGCCATGGACTTCATCCAATTTGCCTCCCAACCCAAATATGATATTGCCCTCACTTTAAATGGAGGCATTGGTTGCAGAAAATCTACCTGGCATGACCCGGAGGTCAATAGTCAGTTACCGTTTTTTAATCAGCTGGAAGCCATACACGAACTGGCCAGGGAATTACCCGACTGGCCCAACTGGCCGGCCATCGCACAAATTATTGATGAGGTGATGATACAAACCGGCACCACAACCCAAGAAATAGAAAGTATCCTTTTTGCTGCACAACAAAAAATTGATCTGCTGCAAAGCACTCCGGCAGTAAATTAAATACCGGAATCTAAAAACGAAACCACATAATGGATAAATTAATTGACATCAGCAGTATTACCCGGGTACAGCTTCGCTATCCAAAGCCTGAGACGCCGGTCCCTATTATTATAATCGGAGCCGGTGGCATTGTCAGAGATGCCCATTTACCCGCTTATACGGAGGCGGGACTGGAAGTATTTGCCATTGTCAACCGAACCATCAGCAAAGCAAAAGCACTGGCCGAAACCTTTAACGTGCCGCGCGTATTCGCTACCATACAGGAGGCCGTCAGCATTGCGCCCAAGGACGTCATTTATGACATGGCCCTTATGCCTGCCCAATACATGGAAATCTTAAAGCACCTGCCCGATGAATCAACGGTACTCATCCAAAAACCAATGGGGGAAACGCTGCAGGAAGCGCAAGAGCTACTGGCACTCTGCAGAAAGAAACGACTGAAAGCAGCCATCAATTGTCAGTTGCGGTATGCGCCTTATGTGCATATTGCCCGCCAGATGATACAAAAAGGACTCCTGGGAGACATTTACGACATGGAAGTCAGACTCACCACCTATACGCCCTGGGAGATCTTCCCCCATGTGGCGGTCAACAAAAGACTTGAAATCCTTTATCATTCTATCCATTATATGGACCTGATCCGAAGTTTTCTTGGGGAACCTGATAGCATTATCAGCAAAACATTCGGGCATCCTGACAAACCCTTTTCTTCCACCAGGACCACCACGGTATTCTCTTATGGCAAAAATAAAAGAGCAGTTATCAACACCAACCATGACCATAACTTTGGCCCGGATCAGCAGGAAAGCTTTATCAAATGGGAAGGCACCCAAGGTGTTATCAAGGCTAAAATGGGCCTGCTCCTGAATTACCCTAAAGGAACAAGTGACGCATTTGATTATTATCTGGCTAATGACCCAACAAAGGCCGGATGGCAAAAACTGAATATTCAGGAAAGCTGGTTCCCGGATGCCTTCAGAAATATCATGTTCGCCCTGCAAAGATTCAAAGAAGGTTCAGACAGCATATTAACCAATCACGTTGAGGATGTTTTTCATACGATGGAGTTGGTGGAAGCTGCCTACCAGTCCGATAAACTAGACGGCCACCATATCCCTACAGGGAATATTATATAATTATTGATACAGAAAAATTCATCAGATGCATATCCACCAACAATTCTATGAACAATATACATTAGGAGACTCCAGAACAAGCCTAGGCAGAACAATTACAGAAAGTGATATCGTTTTACACGCTGGTCAGACAGGTGATTTCTTCCCTCATCATATGGATGCTGAATGGTGTAAAACGCAGCCATTTAAACAAAGAATTGCACATGGCACTTTAATCTTTAGCATCGCCATTGGCCAGACGGCTACCCAGATTAATCCGGAAGCCTTCTCAAAGGGCTACGACAGATTACGTTTTATAAAGCCCGTATTTATAGGTGACACCATCCGCACGAAAGTAACCATTACCGAAGCGGTATTGGATAAAAAACCGGGTTTTGGGAAAATCGTCGAACATGTAGAAGTATTTAATCAACAGGATACGCTGGTGATGGTGTGCGACCATATCCTGCTGGCCAAACTACAATCCGGTGCATAATTCCAGTAAAGTTTAAATAAGTAATCAATGATGACACCCAACCCGATTGAGGGCATCGGCTTACATGCGATCGGAGCCACCTCCGCTTCCACCTGCTATTTACCTTTTCATAAAACTAAAAAATGGTCCTGGGTATCTTACTGGCTCATCCAGTCACTTTTTGCCTGGATTTTGACGCCATTAGCTTTAGCGTTACTGACGATTCCTCATTTTTTCGATGTGATTCACGAAGCTTCCGCCCAAACGCTCTGGCTAACCTTTTTATTCGGGGGGATGTATGGCTTCGGCGGCATGTCCTTCGGCTTTGCCACCCGCTATATTGGCTATTCCCTCACCTATGCCATCTCCATAGGTCTGTCAGCAGTACTGGGCACTCTGCTACCGCTTTTGCTGCACGGGACTTTAGGCACCTATTTTGGTGGGGAAGACGGACATATCATCGCCGTCGGTATGATCATTGCCATGATTGGCGTAGGATTATGCGGTGTGGCCGGATTTAAGAAAGAACAGGAAATTAAATTATCACAGTCAGGCAGCCATATACACACAAAGCAGTTTAATATGCGTCTCGGCCTCTTGCTGGCAATCATAGCGGGTGTTCTGTCGGGTGTATTTAATATTGCCTTAGAATACGGGCAGCCCGTCTCTGATATTGCCGCACAAAAAGGTGCAGGCATATTTGAGGGGAATGCCAAACTCGTGATCGCAACCAGTGGATGTTTTGTGATCAACTTCATCTGGTTTACCATACTTGGCCTCCGAGAAAAACGATTCAAAGAGTTCAGCAGCAGCCATTACTTATCCAAAGAGAATAATCAGATAATACCGGATAAGGCCAGATTATGGAAGAACATATGCTGGTCCGCCTTTGGCGGCATTCTATGGTGTATGCAATTCTTTTTTTACGGACTGGGGCATGTCAAAATGGGGCATCTGCAATTTGCCAGCTGGGTCATCCATATGTCCATGCTGATTTTCTTTAGTTTTGTGGTAGGCATAGGCATGAAAGAATGGAAAAACGTCTCCGGAAAAACTTATAGTATTTTAATTATCGCCTTAATTACCCTGGCCGCCTCATTTATAATAATGAGTTATGCCGGCCTTTAGATAAACATTCGTTTTATCATTAAAAACAAACAGATCTGATGGCTATATGTATAAAATACCGCCAGATCTGTTTATTTTTAAATCATCAGACATCTCCTTCAGCAGATTTTTGTCTATTCTATTTACCTGCCAGTGGCAACCAGACCTCCATATCGTCGCGGCCTCTGTTTTCCCAACCATAATATGGAATCATTCTGATTTTAACAGGCCTGGCCGCGCCTGCTGATAGCGGATAATAAAGCAAATCCTTACTGAGTTTCTGTGTATTTAATTGGGCAGTCGTTTCCAGCGCCACCAGTGTTTGAGGTCCGATTTTTTCTTTTACCGCAGTCCATTTGCAGTTTTTATCAATAGAGATATCCGTTATACCTACCTCTGCCGGTAAATCCTCAGATTCCAGGCAATAAACAACAGGACCTCTTTGTACCGCTACCTGCCCCCGGTTTGCCTCAACCATTGGGTTAGCTGCCATCAGTTTTACTTCCATGGGAAAATCGAGCTCAATTTTATCCCCTTTTTTCCAATATCTTGTAAGCGTCAGATAAGAACCGGGAAGAACCTCCTGGTCCACCTTTTGGCCATTTATTTTTACGGAGGCCCCATTGGCCCAGCCTGGAATCCTTAAATAAAGAGAATAGCTGCTTTTGGGCATGGCAGCAAGTGTCAATAAAATATTACCATCCCAGGGATAATCGGTGCTTTCATTAATAGAGATCCTTTCTCCTTTATCACTTACGGTTTCCAGCTGATTGGCTCCATACAAATGAATATATAGTCCCTGCTGATCCAGTCCGTACACATAATCACTGGCTTCGGCAATGGTTCTGACTACATTTGGCGGACAACAAAAGGAATAGCCTATATAAGGATCTCTTGGCAGCTCCGACCAGCGTAAGGTAAATGGCTGATGACGGTTATATGCCAAAGGATTGGCATATAAAAAAGTCTTTCCATCCAGACTAATCCCGGACAGGATACTGTTATATAAGGTTCTTTCCAATACATCCGCATATTTCTCCTGACCCGTAATCTGCAACATGCGCCAATTCCATAACAGATTACCGATATTGGCGCAGGTCTCATCATGAGCCGTATAATTGGGTAGCTGGTAAGGTCGTCCATATGCCTGAGCCACCTGTTGAATCTCTTCGGGATGATAAGAAGTTCCGTCAGGCGAAACGCCGTCATATAAAGCGCCACAGCCACCTGTAATATACATCTTGCGATAAACCACGTCTTTCCATATCGCGTCCAAAGGTTTAAACAAGGAACTATCTCCTGTTTCCAAAAAGACATCTGCAGCCCCTGCATATAAATAATTAGCCCTTACGGCATGGCCAACGGCCGTTCGCTGCTGCCTGAAAGGGATCCTGTCCTGATTCTGATCCGTGCCATTTGTCACACCATCCCTGAGGTTCATTAGTTTTTTGGCCAGTTCCAGATACTTCTTATCACCAGTCGTTCTATAAAGCTCCACAACCCCCATATAATGGGCCGGGCAGATGGCACTTCTGGCAAGGGTGGGTGAAGAGTGATCATAATATTTTTCCAGAAACCCGGCCGCCTTTTGGGCCACATTAAGCAAACTGGTTTTCCCCGTGGCCCTGTAATAAATACAGGCCGTAGTCATTAAATGTCCCATATTATAGGCCTCAAAGCTCAAAGTGTCTCCAAAAACTTTTAAAGAATCGGGATGGAGCTTTGCGGTAATTTCTACCTGTGTACCTAAATAACCGTCCGGTCTTTGTGCCTTGGCCACTACCTGAATCACATCATCCATCAGTTTATCCAGTTTTGCAGACCTGGTATGGGCATATACAGCAGCAGCGCCTTCCAGCCACTTTAAAAAATCGCCATCCATAAATGGAGGACCTACATGAATACCCGTATCCAGACCGGCTGCTATTTTAAAGTTTTTAAATCCATGGCTCAGGCTGTCGTTATTAAACAAATTCCACATATTGGGCACCATAGAGCTATCGCAGACTTCAAACCAGTCCGCCCAAAAACCATTTGTCCATTGAACCGACTGCATCGGAACCCCATGCATCCTGGCATACGGGCTGTGTCTGGTATCCGTAACGCCCGCATTTTGAAAAGGAGTTCCCGGCTCTCTCACACTGTTTTGTGCTTTTGAATAAAAACAGGATAAAAATCCGGCCATCAATAAGCAGGCCTTCCATGGCGTAAAGTAGTGATATTTTAAACGACCGCTGGTTTTCATACGCATAATTAAAACACTTTAAAAATCTGGTTTAAATAAGAGGTTTGCAAGGTCCGAATCTAATTGTCAACAGCCCTGTCCTTGTTTACGGGTATCAGTTGAACAGGGCCCAGCAATCCTGCACTCAGAAGTGTATCTCCTTGTAAATTAAACGGACAGGTTGTCCAGGTTTGTCTTTCATTTACAGGCAGTGCTTCATCTCGTAAAATCCTGTTCGCCCAGGTATTAGCCACCTTGATTTCCAATATATTTTCGCCTTCCTTCAGGTTCTTTGTAATATCAAGCTGATAAGGCATGGTCCAGGCGACACCACAATCCTTTCCATTTAAAAGAACGCTGGCTATATTTTGAACCTGACCCAGATCTAGTAAAATACGCTGATTAACTGCCCCTGAAATGGCTTTACCACTGCTCCAGTTAAATCGCATCTTGTAACTGGCAATACCCGAATAATAGCGTATACTATCTAATATGGATGTTCGCCAATCATATAAAGTATCAAAAGCCACCGGTCTGACTGGTCCTCCATAGGCTGGATCAAACTGAACTTGCCAGGGCCCTTTTAAATCCTGAACCCCGGAGGGATCATTTGACAGCCCCGTCACACTTTCTGCTTTACCGGAGGCATTTTTTTCATTGTCTACATCCTTTAATAAGATAAAAAGAGACCCGCTGACTGGCAGTCTTAATGTCAGCTCGGTTCTCTGCTTATTGGTGCTCCATTCAGACGCATTCGTCAGCGTCCCTGTAACCGCATTATACAACAAAGGGCGCTTCCCAGAGACCCGCAGACTCACGCTGATCAGTTTTTCTTCAGTCGATTGATTGGACACAAAATAAATATCGGAGACTCCTAACTTTTTCAGATCAGGCACATCCGGATTTGCTGATGCCAGCCGCTCACCAATCATCTGCGGATTTATTTTTCTATGATTCCAGGCAATCCCTTTGGTCTGACGGCCTGTAGCATCTGTCGCCTTAAAATCCTTAGAAATATCTAAAAGACTGAGATCCGGTTGTCCGTAATCACCCAAAAAAACGCGTCCTTTTCCTACTGACCGAATATAATCCTTATCCCGGTGTGCCTTAAAAAAAGACGCTGAGCCTAACAGCTCCTCTATTACTTTATGTAAAGAGTCCACAGACCTGCCCTTAGCTTCCAAACCAGATAAATACCTTGGGTATCTGTCCATAATTAAGGTTGCCCCTGCCCTGGTAAGTCTTAATAGTGCGCGGGCCACATCCAGGGTCATAAACGGGCTGTCCGGATCCATCTTTTCTAAATCCGGCACGATCAGGACGCTATAACTATTATCACCGCCAAATAAAACCCCTCCCTGCGCATTCATGTGCGCTAACCGGACTAAAGCATCTGCGTTCACCGCGTCATATTTATACCCGTTTAAAGGATCTACCCAGTCCTTTGCAGTCGTAATCCCTGCGGAGGAGGTCACTTTTTCAGGAATATGCTGTAACGGATTCCCTTTATTCTCAAGCCGGCTTTTTTCCGCAAGTATCCTGCCTGCTCCAAATAATCCAGGCAAGGTTTTGATAAGTCTGTCTGGCAAAACTGACCTGGATGGGATTTCCATCCCGTTAAAAACTGCAATATCAGTAACCGGTGTACCTTGCTGTAGCAAAGCCTGTGTCCTTCTGGTATAGTCCATCCAACCACGGACCATGGGCCACCAGGTCTGATTGCGCTGAAAATACAAACCAACTCCGCCAAGTGTCATTCCTGGTGCTCTGTCCAACCAGGGATTCTCACCAAAAACATGAAATACCAGCCGGTTGATCCCCATGGCGTAATGATGATCCTGCAAGGCTTTTAACATCCCGGGATATTCATCCCATTTATTACGAAGCTCAGTAAATGCCTCGGACTGAACAACGCTTTTACCATATATATGAGCGCCGCTTATAGCATCCAAAATATCGTTAGGCTTATCATGCGTAGGGCTTCTTAACCAAAATTCTCCCATCGGAAAATCTACTTTATCAAAATGACGCATCCCGTCCCCCACCATTACCGGAGCTGTAGCTTCAGCTGCAATCTGATAGCCACCCTGATGCGCCAGTTGCTGTAAGGTTCCAAAATAATTTTCATTCAACAGTTCCGAAATAGTCAGACGGACATCATATAAAAACTTTTCAGACAGACTGGCTGAGCCGATCGGGTAACCAGCCATCACTGGCAGGTACTGTATCGGATCATAACCTCTGCGCTTTAAAAATTCCTGTCTGAAAACGGGAGACCAGTTCTGCGATCCGCATTCCCAGCTGTCCATATAAAAAACCCTGAGTACATTACCCGCTAATTCAGGACCTAATTTTTTAATTGCCTGGCCGAACCAGCTGTCATATTGTAATTTTACGGCCTTGGGATTAAACTTATCACTTTCTAAACCTTTTGCTCCGCCTGCCGTGCTGTTAATGGAACCGGTTGAAGAATGGCCCATCCTGAGTATCGTCCATTTACCAGGCGGCGGCCTCCATTTAAGCTTGCCATCAGACTGTAAAAAGGAGGTTATATTGATAACACTATCCACTGTAATACAATCCCTGTCAGGAATTAAGGCAGTATCTGCTCTTTTAGCAATCCGCCAGATCGCTCCTGATTTTCCCAAAAAATGAGGAATTCTGGCACGGCTGCTTAATATCAGGCCAGTTAGTTTTAAACTGGGACTCCATTTAGCATCATCCAGATCTTCACTGCCGGGTTCCGTGCCTGCCGGATCATAAACAAAACGAAAATATTTTGAACTTACAGCCGCAATGGAATAATATACAGGCAGCGAGTAATCCTGCCATCCGCTGCGAGCGGGTTCCAGTTGTGTATAAAACCGGTAATCCCTGCCATTATCACTTATAAAAATACGCAATCTTTTCGCCTGAAAAGTTATTCCCTTAGTCCTGATTTCAATTGTCCTGCAGGTGAACGGCTCCTTATAAGCGAAATCAATCCAACAAGGCTCCTTACTGGAGAAATTAATGGTATTATCAGCATTGATTAATACACCGGGATCCTGTCCTTTGACACTCGATGTCACGACGGGCTTTACTTGCTCCGGTGCCCCTTCTGCTCCTTTTTGAGCCGGGAAGGCATAAACAGCAATATCCTGATAATATCCGGCTTTAATATCCTTTGATTTTGGCAATGTAAGCTGAACTGTTTTGCCGCCGGTAATACTCGTATCTGACCAGACTATTCTCTGCATCGATAAATCCGGTGTGATCCACGGACCTCCTGAAGTTGCAAAACCGTCTCCTATATGCATCCCCAGTTTTAAACCAAGGCTATCCGCGATAGTAAAAGCATATTTCACCATTTGCCACCATATGGGTGTCAACTGAACAACAGGCGGATCAATCAGTAAGGAATCAGGTTTCCCCTTTATACAAACCAAATAAGCGCCTGCAATTCCTTGCTGTTTCATGGCTACCAGATCAGCTCGGATGCCTGCTTTAGAAACGCTGGCCTCCATCCAATACCAAAGCACCCAGGGCTTAGCTTCATTAAATCCGGCAACGTCCGGTGCCTGCCTTTTAATGTTCTGGCCTTTTGCTTCATGAATAAGTAAAAGGCTTACAAACAGCAGGCAAAAAACCGCGGTTCTTAGCGGAAGAAAATTATTGGTATTATCTGACATATCTGAACTTAACCTGTTGTAGCATTGTAATTAGGAAAAAATCTGATTTTTTTCTGAAAACTCAGATGATTTATTGGATGATAAAGGGGGTAGCGCCGCTACATCCCGATAAAATTTAACTCGTGTAAATTTACTTAAACTCAGCTACATAAAAGCACCAAAATCTTATCAAAAGTATTCACAGAATTTATCAATTAAGCCCTCAACCTTTTATCTTTCAGGCACTTATTTTCCCGGCATCGATTGCATAGATAATGAGTAAGGATTAGAAAGAACTTTCTTAAATTTGTTTATGACTTTGGACAGGGTGAGTCAGGCCTCCTAAGACACATATTTAATTAAAAATCAAATAAACTTTAAAGGCAACAGGTGCCATATTAACAACACCTGCCCTTATCATACATTCTGATATTTCACCTTTTTAAAAAAGCAGATTATGAAACCTCAATTCCATAAAGTTCCCCTGCTAGCTAATAGTTCCTATGTAGCCCGCCATGAATTTAAGCGGCAGCACACGGAAACCAATTGGCATTATCACCCGGAAATGGAACTGGTTTATATCAAGCGCGGTAATGGCTCCCGGTATATTGGCAATAATATCTCGCCATTTGAATCAGGTGAAGTGATTTTACTTGGAGAAAATATACCCCATATCTGGAGATTTAATAAAGACGCAAATGCAACCGGTCACCAGATGGATGCAGAAGCGTTATCTATTCATTTCCATCCGGAATGCCTGGGGAAGGATATTTTTCAATTGCAGGAAGCCTATTTATTACCTCGCCTTTTTGAGAAAGCGAAAAGCGGACTGGTCGTAAAAGGTGAGGCAAGAGAAAAAATTGCCGGCTTCATGCTTGAAGCAATGGAGGCAACCAATCTGGACAGGATTATCATTTTATTGAAAATACTCAAAACACTTGCCGAATCTTCAGAGTTAACGCCTATCTGCATTTCTCATAATGTCCCGCCCAAATCCAGCGAATACGATCAGGCCAGGCTGAATGAAATTTGCGCCTATACGCTTTCCAATTACAAAAACGATATCACCTTAGAAGAAATTTCTGCCATCAGTCATTTAAGTACGACTTCTTTTTGCAGGTATTTTAAGTCGATGACCAAAAAGACCTATTATAATTTCTTAAATGAAATCAGGGTAAGTCAGGCCTGCAAATTGCTGATAGAAGACAAAATACCTACTAATATCATTTGTTTTGAAAGCGGATTTAACAACATCTCCAACTTCTACCGGCATTTTAAAAAGGTGACAGGCGTTACACCTTTTGAATACAAGAAAAAATATCTGAGCTGTTAAAACACCTCTTTACAACCGTCTCAGCGACTATATTGAACCAATTGAATCCTATGGCAATAAGACTTTAATACCATAGGATTTTTTATGCAGCTTCCGCAATTCAATAAACGAATGTATTAAACACCATCTCCTAGCTATTGCTCTTTTTGATTCGGCATTAAATAAAAACCATATTTATAGTTTTTAGCGCTAATCATATACTTACCCAGCGGTTGAGCAATAATACTCCAGCTATCATTACCCCCTACTCCCATTTGCATTAAATCAATATTCAGGGTTATACTGCCATTAGATTTCAAATCAATGGTATGCCGGGCTTCATTAATATTTTGTTCAGTGTATGGCCATGCACTCATACTTAGTAAACTATCTGCAACAACCTTTAATCCGGTGCTTGCAGGATGACTTTTTAACCTGGAAAAACTCATCCACCTTACATCTGTTCTATTGCCCATTTCCTGAGGCACCACATAGGGTTCATTAAACGCAGCGCTATGTAAGGGTAACTGATAGATACCTGCCATAAATCCAGTACGGCGATCCTGGTAATTTCCCAATAAGCCTCTCCCGTACCAGTTTACCTGCGAAAGCGAAGAATCAATTTCCATTTGCATACCTACTTTTGGTAAATCCGGCAAATCTTTTAAAACCGGACTAAAATCAAGCTGCACATGAATATACCCTTCCTTAAAAATATGATAGGCTACTTTTACCAGTGCCTTGCCCTCCAGCAGCGAATAGTGCGCATGAATCAAAACATCGGTTATATCACCTTTATGATTGACTAAAGAATCCACAGTCAGGCTTTGCAGATGAATTTCAGGATGATACCAAGGTGCCAGCAGTTTATCCGCCTTCCATCCTCTACGGTCATTATCCGTCAGAGGACGGCTGAAGTGAGGCAATAAAGCGCTGTTTATGTATTGAACTCCTTTAATTTCAAACCCATCCAATGCTCCATTCTCCGTGGAAAACTGACATTTAAATTCAGATCCTTGAATCACATAATGATTATTTGACCTGCCAATTGACAGGGAACCGGCATTATTTTCAATGGCTGCATCAATCAGCTTACCTTCATGAACTACCGGAGCTGTAATCACCAACTGATCATGCGCCACCTCAAAGCCTGCCGGAGCCCAGGAGGTACTGTCTTTAAGTGTCCAGCGAATATTTAATAGAAATTCATGGCCTTTCCTATTGGTCACCCAAGGGCTCAACCAGGATGACAGCTGCAATTGACTGGAATCTCCCGCTTTTAATGTACCAAAATTTACGGGTATGGCTTTTCTGGCTATGACTTTCCCATCCATTAGTAATTCTAAAGTACCAGCAAATTTAGACAGGTCCTGACTGGCACTTCTGTTCAGAATATTAACAGTCCCTGTATGCACGTTTTTCCAGGTTGTTTTAATGGGTTGAAATACATGTTTGCACTCGTAAATTGCCGGCTTAGGCCGTCCGTCAGCGGCTACTATACCCTTGATTGTAAAATCATCAAAATATTTTTCTCCGAAATCGCCACCATAGCCGTAATAGGCCAGACTGTCCTTGGTATATTTTATCAAACCCTGATCTTTGAACTCCCAGATACAGCCGCCAATCACTCTTTTTGTCTTCCTGAATACATCCCAGAATTCGGCCAGGTTTCCATTGGAATTGCCCATGGCATGACTGTATTCCACAAAAAATATAGGCCGGTCATCCCCGTTTTTCTGATTGGCAAGCAGTTCAGGAGTAAAAATACCCGGGTACATTCTGGATACAATATCCACATAAGGCTGATCCACCGGATTTTGAAGTCTGTGCGGATGATCCACTGGTTTGGGATACCTGGGATCATCCGGTTCTATATATCCCTTTGCCTGAGGAGTGCCTTGTGCAGGTTCATAATGAACGGGCCTGGTAATATCAAAATCATGCACCCAGCCTGCCATAGCAGCGTGATTTGGCCCCCGGCCTGATTCATTGCCCAAAGACCAAATAATAATACTGGGATGATTTTTATCCCTGTTCACCATTCGGGTTACTCTTTCCAAATAAGCAGCCGTCCACCTTGGGTCATTACTCAATTTTGATCCCAGCCCATGTGTCTCCAAGTTTGCTTCATCAATCACCAGAATACCATATTGGTCGCAAAGGTCATAGAAATATGGATCATCCGGATAATGACTGGTTCTTATACAATTAAAATTAAACTGTTTGATGGTCTTTACATCCTTCAATATGTCAGTTCTGGACAACGCCTTGCCTTTTACCGGATCATGCACCGGTCTGTTAACTCCATACAAATAGGTCTCTTTCCCGTTTATCAGCAGCTTCCCTGTTTTGCTGGAAAATGCGATATCCCGGAATCCTACTTTCACGGATTTAGCTTCTGTCAGATTCCCTTTGCCATCATAAAGGCTGAGCACCATTGTATATAAATAGGGGTCTTCGTCACTCCACAAATGCGGATGTGCTATTGTATGTTCCATGAGACCAAACTTGACATTATCAAGCCTCGGATAAGATTCATTGACAATAGAATCCGCTTCCATCTGCCAGTTATCCTCAAAGCAGGGCTTATTTTCCTTATTATACAACTGTACTTTTAAGATGGCATGAGGCTCAACGGTATCTCCTGTAAAATTCTCCAACCTGGGCCTTAATTGCAAAAGTGCATGTTCATACGTACTATCCAGGCGGGTCTGATAAAAGAAATCAGCAATTCTAAGTTTGGGCTCAGCCATTAAATACACCTCTCTTTGAATCCCACTCAGCCGCCATTGATCCTGATCTTCCAGATACGCTCCATCACCCCAGCGAATCACCTGAACGGAGAGACGGTTCTGACCGGACTGCAAATACGGCGTTATATTAAACTCAGAGGGCAAAAAACTATCTTCTCCATATCCGACATATCTGCCATTGACCCACACCTTAAAACAGGAACTTACGCCGCCAAAATGGAGGGTAATATGAAGGTTTGCCCAATCAGCAGGAAGATTAAAACTCCGCTGAAAATATCCCACCGAATTATCCTGTTCAGGAATATAGGGAGGATCCACCGGCCTGAACGGATAAACCGCGCTTTTATAAATAGGTCTGCCGTAGCCTTGCATTTCCATGCTGGAAGGGACGTTAATGCTGTCCCACCCCTTTACCGGCTTCAAATAAAAATCAGTCGCGCTCGCAGTATCTTTTGGAGTAGCACAATATTTAAAAGCCCATTTCCCATTCAGGTTTAAATATCTGGAAGTGGCACGATTTCCGGCAAGGGCATCCTGAATAGTGGCAAAAGAATAGGCAGTGGCTCTTGATCTGTCACGGTTAACGGCCGTAATTTGCGGCACCTCAAAAGGCTCCAGCATGCCCGCCCCGGGAACGGGTGAAACAGCCGTCGGCGTTCCATCTACCAATTGCGCATCTAATCCATTCCAGCAACAAACAAGGCCGGTCACCATTAAAAATATAAGACCTAATTTCACCTTATTACCGCCCACTTTCCACTTATACATATATATCCTGATTTCATATTAATAATACCCCTTTCCAATACTTAGACAGGTGCAGTTATTTTCCAAAATTTACTTTGAATGCTCCAGTGCTGATTCCCTGTCCTTTGACATTCAAAGTAAAACTTCCTTTGGCCGTCTCTGGTCGTACGACAACGACACATTTACCTTTCCAGGTAGGATATTGTTCTGACTGAAATGATCTGAGCTCCGCCTGATAACCATTATTTATGCCTACCAGTTTAGCCTGCCCATTAATGTCAAATTGCAGGAGCCTGTCATTATCAGGTACTGAATTACCTTGTTCGTCTTCAAGCTGCAATGTCAGATAACACAAATCTCCGCTGACACCTCTGAAACCGGATAAATCCACATCCACTTTAACCCGGGAAGGTGCACTCGCCGTTTTCACTTCCGTCGTTTTTACAGCTTTCCCTTTCTGGTAGGCGACTACCTTTAAGGTACCCAGTAAAAAAGGAACCTGCCAGCTGACATGAAATTCATTATCCCCTTTTTGTCCGTCAGCTTTATGGCGCTTACCCAGCGATTTGCCATTGAGAAACAATTCCACCATGTCTGCCTGGTTGTAATAACACCAAACATCTACATGCTGACCTTTCCCCCAGTTCCAGTGAGGCAGCAGATGCAGCACAGCTGAATCTGACCATTCACTTTGATAAAAATAATAAACATCCTTAACGAGGCCGGCCTGGTCAATAATACCATAATACGAGCTTCTTGCCGGAAACGGGAAAGGCACAGGCTCTCCCAGATAATCAATGCCTGTCCAGACAAAAGTTCCGGCGATAAAAGGTCGGTTTTTAACAGCCCGCCAGGCATTCTCATGGGTTGTACCCCAATAGGCAGCTACTTTATCATAGGCCGAGACCGTCCAGTCTCCATTGGTATTATTGGCAAATTTCTGTTGAGAGCCAACAGGCATGTAAACAATTGTATCTTTCGGCTCATTTTTATAAACGCCTCTGGTTTCCAGGGCAGAAACGGTTTCACTGGCAATAAAACAGGAGTTTGGAAAATTGATCGGCAAACTATCATATTGATCAATTTTATAATTAAATCCCATAAGATCTAAAGCGCCGGATTTAGCAATATTATTCTTATCCGGGTGCGTCTCGGTCATGGCAGATAAAACGGGTCTTGTAGTATCCAAGGCTTTTACAAGGGCCACCAATTCCCTGGTCAATCTAATGCCACTCGTATCAAATTGCTCCCTGATTTCATTACCAATTGACCAACAGATAATACTGGTATGACGGCGGTCTCTTTTAATCTGGTCCTCCAAATCCTTTCTATGCCACGCTTTAAAATCCCTGGAATAATCAAACTTGGTCTTCTTCTTTTCCCACATATCAAAAGCTTCATCCATCACTAAAAAACCCATCGAGTCACAAAGATCAAGCATACCTGGAGCAGGAGGATTATGCGCAGTGCGTATTGCGTTGCACCCCATCTCTTTAAGAAGTTTTAACTGACGATGCATGGCACTGTAATTATAGGCGGTCCCCAGTACGCCGAAATCACTATGCAGACAAACTCCTTTAATCTTAGTACTTTCTCCATTTAAATAGAAGCCGTTTTGGGAATCAAACCTAAAATGTCTGAATCCAATTTTTTGCCGATAACGATCCACCATATTTCCTTCCTGAGTAACTTCTATCTGTAATGTATATAAGTACGGCTGAGCAGGCGACCACAGCCGAAGGTTATTCAGTGGCCATTCAGCATCCAATGTATTGATAACGCCGCTGTTCTGAGCTGACAGTCTTTCAACTTTTTCTCCCACTTTATGCTGTAAAGCATCCCACAGGGTCAGCTTAATCTCTAAAGGTTTTACAGTAGCACTGGCTCCGTTTAACACCAAATGCTGATGCAACGTGGCAGAACCCTGTGCATACTCACGCTGTCTGTTATTGGGTATACTGACAGTGGAGGAATAAAAATAGCTTTCGCTCTGATTAATGTATAAAGGCCCCCTTTTAATCAACCAGACATCCCGGTTTATACCAGATCCGCAGTACCATCTGGAATTAGGCTGTTCACTATTATCCACCCTTACAATCAATCTGTTTTGTCTCCCGTCAAAATTCAGATATGGGTTCAATGTATATTCAAAAGAAATAAAACCGTTCGGACGCTCCCCTAATAAATGTCCATTTAACCAAACTTTGCTTTTACGATAAATTCCATCAAAAGCAATACAGATATTTTTAAGGCTGTCATTTTCCGTTAACGTAAATGATTTAAAATACCAGCCTATGCCACCAGGAAGCGCGCCCCCCTGATTGCCTGCGGGATTCCCCTTATCAAACGGCCCTGTGATACTCCAGTCATGGGGCAGGTCTACCTGCTGAAAGCCAAGGTTTTCAGGTTTGTCCATCGCACTGGTATCATTAAACAACTTAAGAGAATCTACAGCCCCTACATGAAACGCCCAGTTGGAATCCAGTAGTACCTTTTCAGTAGAATAATCGACTTTTCCAGTTACCGCATCACAGCTGGACAGATGGAGACCGATGATTCCCGATAACAGTATGGCCAACAGCCGCAGGCAAATGCTCCGCGAATGCCAACTTTGCAGCGTAAATCTCTGACGACCGTATAATACTTTCTTTAAATGCATATCTATTTGTAATCTGGAAAACAATTCAGCGCAATCATTTTAATATTGCACTATTTTTTCTTTAATTTTTTAACTGGCGGGGAAACAAACTGCAATGTACTCTTCCCCAAGTCTTTAGATGTAGCCACAGCTATACCACGTTGGTCAGATTTATTAACGGCACAATAAAAATGATAAACAACTCCTTTATGTTTAATTACAAAGGATTTGTGAGCAAACATATTATCATAGGGTTCAGACGGCGCTATTAAATCTTCGCCGGTCCAATCCGTCCAGTGAATCAGGTCATAGGAACAGGCAAACCGGTTAAATGCACCTCCTTTCGTTTTCCAGAAAGCTCCAAAATAAAACATCACATATACATTACCTATTTTCTGGATCACAGGATCACCGGTTATTCCCTGAAAATGATCCAGAACCGGGTCTTTTTTATAGCGAATCCAGTGGGTCATATCCTTTGAAACAGCCATCCCGATCCTTTCCGCTCCTCTGGTTTTAGATAAACTGTCTCCATTCGCATTGTAATACATGATAAAGGGATATCCGGTATGCAATTTCTTGTCCCAGATAACCGTACTCTTATACTGCGTATGATTTTCCCACCATCGTACATCTTTATCCGTAGACATTAAAACGGGATGTCCCAGCGTGTTCCACTCATGAACTTTACCTGGATCTTGTTTTGACCAGGCCATACTGATCGACAAGAGTCCTTTTTCATACCCGGTGCTGTTGCCGCCAAAATAAGACATCCAGTATTTTCCTTGGTAGGTCTGCCATTTATAGCTGCCGCCCCACTTTATTGTTTCCAGGGCGACATACCCCGCTTTTTGATTGGCATCCCAATCCGCGCTATCAGAAAATGCCATTAGTCTGCCTTTATTATCCCAATGAAGCAAATCTTTTGAAGTAGCTAGCCATGTTTCATAACCTCTTCCATCAAAAATAATATATACCATATACCATCTATTGCCCTTTTTAAATATACTCGGACAATCCATCTTTTTGTCATTGGAAGGCGGCACCATGACCAGTCCATACTTATAGGGGGTCTTTACTTCCTGATAAACAGCGTTCATCGTTTGCTCTGGCACAGACAGTGCCGATACATTTTTTTGCGCACACACTTTTGCCAGGCAACCACCCAACACGAATAGCACCATTATAAGACTCTGATAGCTTTGATTCATCCTCCAGAATTTTGCTATTCCATTGTTTAAAACAGGATGCCCCCTTTTTAATTTCATTTCTTTCATTTTAAAATTACTTCCGTTTATCCCCTGGTCTTACTTAGTATTAATTGAATATAAATGATGTCCACTTCTGACTTTTGTCACGAAATACCGATCCGATCCTATCTTTTTGACGGTTAGCTGCGACAAACCGACACCGGCTGGTTTTGCTCCTTTATGATAAGGCAGCCTTAACTCTGCCTCCAGTCCGACGGGTATGACTACTTTCAGTTCAATATGATGCGCACTTTTCTGCCAGGCTACCTGAATGGGTCCATAAACAGAGTTATAACTGCCTTTTGCCCATTTCAAATCTCCCACCATCTGTGGTTCTATAACTAGTGGCAGGTTCGTATCATTATCAGAGGCTTGGGTTAGGTTTAACCGGATACCTAAAATTCCGGAATAGAACCATTCCATAATGTGTCCCAACATAAAATGATTATTGGAAACGGTTGGAAGTGCCTGCCAGGATTCAGTTAAGGCCGTCGCTCCATGCGCTAATTGATACCCGTATCCAGGCACATCACTTCGGTTGTTCATTTTGAAAATAATTTCATTATAACCTTCCTTTTCCAGTACGCATAGCAGATACCTGTAACCTATATCTCCGGCTGTCAGCTTATAACCACTCTTAACGATTCCTTTCACTAAATTTCGGACAATTGCATCATGTAAGGTATCAGGCACCAAATCCATATACAGCGCCATGGCATCTGCCGTCTGACTTCCTGTCCCATAATAGGCGGTAATACTTCCTGAGCGGGCAGGCTTCATATGCAAAAACAGCTTATTAAATGCCGCTTTAACCTCTTTAGCTTCCTTTATATACCCATCCATATCTTCTTTGTGTCCTAATAAACTGGCTGTACGGGCCAGAATCGTCAAATCATAATAATAGATGGCCGTTGCAGTCAGACCCTGTGGTGTCAACTGAGAGGTTCCCGGAGGATTAGGACCTAAATCATACCAGTCACCCAGGCCCTGATATAGAATATGATCCTTAGCCTTCCCTTTTAAATAATTGCGATAGCGAACCATCATATCGTAATTTTTAATCAGCTCAGTTGAATCTCCATACCACTCATAAATATACCAGGGAACAATAATTGAACTGCTACCCCACTCGGGTGAGTCTCTAAACATATCCCCACCCCAGGTAAAAACCGTATATTCAGGCGCAATTTCGGGAATCAGACCATCCGGGGTCTGCGCATTGCGCATATCACTCAGTGCTTTTTTCAGTAAGGGTAACACCGCGAAATTATAACGCAGGGAACTACCCATTAAGTGAACCTGTTCCAGCCACCCTAATTTCTCTCTATGAGGGCAATCCGTCAGTAAACTAACCATATTGCTCTTCATCGCCCATTTTATAAGCGCGTTTGTCCTGTTGAATAAATCATTAGAACAACTAAACTGACCAGCTTCGGGAGCACTGTTTCTAATATGCCAGGTCTCCAAATGCTCAACTACCGGAAGTCTATTCGGGTTTTGCTTGCCTTTAGGCACAGCTCCCTCTACTTCAATATATCTGAACCCGTAATACGTAAATTCAGGATGCCATTTTTGCAGGCCATCCTTACCCAAAACATAGACTAATTTATAATTGCCTGTCGCTTTTTGATTTGCCGCATGATTATCCTGCAATAACTCTGCTGGCTTTAAAATTATTGTATCTCCTTTTTTCCCATTTATTTCTATATAGGGAATACCGGAACAGTTCTGTCCCATATCAAAGGTCCAGCCGGTAACTTTTGAGTTGTCACCATTGCTTAAAACCGGCATGGCAGAACGGGGAGTAAATTTCTCCATTACTTTAACCGGATCCTCCTGCTGCATATTCAAAACAAGCGGCGTGTCAGTAACAGCAATTGCGCTTTTCCATCCCGCCGCAGCTGCATTAAACCCTGCTTTATTCCAGTTATCATCTTGAATGCGTCCATCCTCCAGCTCGCCTCCATAGATGCTGGAAAAAAGAATCGGAGAGCTGCCAGTCTGCCAGCTTTCATCAGATACCACATTCTGAACAGATCCGTCTTTATAATGAATAGAAAGCCTGCAGATCATTTTCGGATAACCATACTGGACCAATAGTTTTTTGTACCACCCTTTTTTATTCGGAACATAATAAAAACCGTTTCCAAGACTTACTCCAATTGCATTCTGACCCTTGATCAATAAGTCACTGACATCAAAGCCGACATACAAGGCCTCTTTCTGGTAATTTGTCCAGCCCGGATCCAGATAATGATCCCCCACCTTTTTTCCGTTAATACTGGCTTCAAATTGCCCAAGACCTGAAATATAAAGCGTAGCTCTCTGGATATTGTTATTTTGACCAGAGAGTTCAAATACCCTCCTGAATAAAGGCAAACTATCATTTTCCGTCCCAAAAGGCAACGGTTTAATCACCCCGTCTTTTCCCTTTACCTTTAAAGCCGTATCTCCTGGTAAAATCCTATCACTTTTGCGCAGCTGACTTTTACCGATCCATTTGGCACCCTCAAAATCTTTTCTTTTATATAATGCGGTTTGAAAAGAATCCAGGGGACTCCAGCGGACAGGCTTCCCTGCCTGGTTCCAGACTCTAACCGCCCAATAATAAAGATGATCTGATTGAAGCTGCCGGGGACTGTTGTAATAAGCATACAATAAATTGCCAGATATGACTTTTCCGCTATTCCACATCAGCCCCGTCCCGCTATTTTCCCCGGTATGGACCATCGCCATCTCGGGGCTGGGGCTATTGATTATCTTTTCTAATTCGTTCTTAGAACCAACGATAACCTGATAGCCGGTAATCCCGCTAAAATGATCAGCAGCCCCGTCCTTTACGGACCACTCCCAGCTAAAACGAGGCTGTTTGCCGGATATCAGCAACTTTTCGGTACTTGTCCGCCAATCCACCTTTAAAATCTGACCATCCAGCCTTTTAAATAGAAAAAGAACCATCCATAAAAAAACATATCTTCTAAGAAGCCTCATCTTTACTAATAATTTAATCTTCACTAATTACGCACAACATAGATCACTACATCGCTACGTAATTTACAACATATTGCTGATCAGGCAGAATTTCTACTTTATATAGGCCATCCTGTATTTTCCTGATTGTGCCCTGAACAGTAGTTGGTGGCGTTTTACTCTGAATAATCAAAGTACCCACTCCGATAATACCACTACTTTTGACTGAAATCTTTTTTGCGTCACAATAAACCTGAATATCTCCATCTGCAGATGGCACGGTTCCTTTAATCCATTTCAGCCCTCCAAGCTGAGGCCGCACCTCATAAGTCTGATAGCCGGGACTGGTCGGTTTTACACCCAAATAATACTTTCCTAACAGATAAATTGGGCTTGCCCCCCAGGCATGGCACAAACTCTTACCAAAAGGCCTTCCATACATTGCATATTGGGCAGCCCCTTTGGCAGCCGGATCATATTGTTCCCAAAAACTGGTAGCTCCTCTGGCCAGCATTCCACCCCAATAGTTCCTCATTTCACCGGTCACAACATTTAATTTCCCGGCAGCGCAGAGCGCTTCTAACTCATAAAAACGCATATAGGGCGTATGTATGGCCTGTACCTGTTTATTCAGCAGCACATGACTTACTACCTCTTTTTGCTTTGCACTATCCAGATAGCCTAACAACAAGGCAAACATATTCGTATATCTGAACACCTGTTCACCACTCCGGCCGCCTATATCACTATGAATAAAAGCATGCCGGTTCTGATCCCAGAATACATCAAAGAGTTTTCGGGTTAGTTCATTGGATAATTTACTGTACTCTGCTGCTCCTTTCAAATCATTTGAAACACGGGCACAAATGGCCATTGTTTTTAGACTTTGACAAAAAAGCAACTGTTCAAAGCTCAGGGCCCCCTGTTTTGTTAAATGGTCTGCCCAATCAATAAATACCCAGTCTCCTGGCAAACCTTCCATAAATCCGTCTTTATTCCTTCTGGACAGGCAATAATCCATCAGGGTAACCATCTTGGGATAAATTGTTCTGACCAGTGCCGAGTCCCCCGTATATTCAAAATAGTCCTTAACTCCCATAAACCAATAGAAGCTATAATCCATAATAGTATTAATATGACTGGTAACCGGGTCTTTCCCTCTTAACGCATAAAGCGTTCTTTTAACCGTTGGCTGATCAAAGAATAAGTAATAATTCATCAGATAACTCTGATAGGCATCTCCGGACCAGATCCAACGGTCCCTTTTAATCCCATCTATAAAGAATTCACGGGTATTTAAGTGTAAAGTATAATTAGCTACCTGCCAGATTTTATTAATCAAAGTATCTGAACAGCTAAATGAGCCTCTGGTTGTAACAGGCGCATATTCATAAAGCATGTCTGCATCATCTATGCTTAACCCTTTTGGGGTTGAAATCTGAACATAGCGAAAAGCCTTTGTTGAAGCCGTCATGGTATCAAAACCGGAAACGGCATGTTGCAGCATTATCGTGTCCAATGTCTCGCAACTGTCCCTAGAGAGCGCTTCCTCTCTGGACTCCCCATAATACATTCGTACCACCCCTTTACCGGTAATATTTTTAAGCCGGACATAACCAAAAGTCTCCTGGCCAAAATCAAGCAGTATGGATCCGTCTGGCAAAAATTCTTTTTTTACGGCCTGCTTTTGTTTTGTCCTAAGATGAAACTGCGAAGGCTTCTGCAATGCACTATTAAAATTCCAATAACCTACTGACTGATAGATAGTACCGGATTTGTCGGACGCTTTTCCGGAGGCATCAATCCATTCCTTATCTTCAAAAGTCACCTTCCAGCTGCTGTCTGACTTCACGTCGTCGCCACTGACAAAAACTGCAGGCACATTTGCCTGATTAAACACCTTTAGACTCAGGCGGTGCTTTCCCGAGGGCATGACAATATTCTCCGGACTCCCTGTCAGCGCCTTGCCGTCTATTTTAATATTAAATCTTCCTTCAGCGGCAATACGAACCCTTTCGGGCGCCTTCAGTTCAAAATCCTTATGAAATTCCACCAACACATAATGACTGTCCATTTTCCAGAAAACGGGCAAAAATGACCCTCTTTCGGTGCGCCGATTCTGCATTTTATTGGCCAGCCAGATAGCGTAATCACCAGGATACCAAATCCAGGTCGCCTCTCCAGCCCTTACACCGGCCGTTGATCCGGGAAAGTTTCCCTGGGAAAATAATGCCGACTGCCATAGCATGATCATCAAAAGCGTTAAAATAACGGCTTTTAATGCCTTTGCCACATTTGAATATCTACAAGTCAAAGAGGACTGATTCATAAACAACTTTTAATGTCCGTTAAAATATAAATACAGGGCCAGCATCACCAAAGACAAAGCCACCCAACTGAAAATGACTTTCCCTCCGGGCTTTTTGTAAACAAAATCAAGCGCAGGCTGCCCCTCAAAAGTTTGCGCGTCCTTACTACCGGCTTTGGAAACGATGAACAAAACGATCGATAAAATCAAAAATATATAAAAGGAAAGTAACAAAAAATGCGGCCACCAGGCATTTTGCTTTGCCGGAAAAACCCACAAATACAGCACCCCTACCAGCACACTGAAGCCGGTGCCGTAAGTCAGAACGATATTAACGGCTCTTGCAGTTGTTCTGCGCCATAAGATACCAAATAGGAATACCACAGACATGGGAGGAGCTAAAAAGCCGAGGATCGATTGAAAAACATCAAATAAGTTCAATCCTTTTATCGAATTGATGGCAAGGGCTATGATGACAGACAGGGCTGCACTTGCGACGGTTACCCAACGGCCGATTCTAATTATATCTTTATTAGAGGCTGCTGGCTGGTACTTTTTTATAAAGATATCCATCGTAAAAACCGTACTGACTGAATTTAAGGAAGATCCTATATTAGAAACAAGAGCAGCAATTAGCACTACTATAATTAACCCTTTCATTCCGGCAGGAAACAACTGGGTGACCATCACCAGATAAGCCTCGTCCGGATTTTTCATGTGCGGGTATAAAATAAAGCACAAAATTCCGGGTAATATAAACAATGGAACATCCAGAATTTTAAGCCAACCAATAAAATTAGCGCCCAATTGTCCTTGTTCCAGACTTTTAGCACCCAGAACAGACTGAACCATAGACTGTTCCGTACACCAAAACCAGATTCCCATCACCGGGTATCCTAAAATAATAGCCGGCCAGGGATAGGACTGATCCTTTGCAGGCAATAGTAGGTTCCAATAATGTCCCGGTGTCTTCTCAAACAACTGGCTTATCCCGCCTATCTTTTGAATTCCAAGCCAAACAAGCAGCAAGGAGACCGCAATCAGTAAGATCATCTGAAACATATTGGTCAGCGCAATAGCCTTTAACCCGCCGGAAGCAGCAAAAAATGTCGCCAGTAATATCATGGCCAGCACAGATTGCCACATGGGAATATTCAGCAATTGCTGAACCAGAATACCTCCGGCAAACAGACCTAAGGAGAGCCAGGAAATAAGTATGGTAATTAACGTATACCAGGCCAGTATATTTCTGGTTTTGGGACCAAAATGAAGTCCCATATATTCCGGCAGGGTCGAAACTTTTGCACCCAGATATCTGGGTGCAAAAAAAAGCGCCAGAAGTCCGATAAATACAAAGGCATACCACGCGAAATTCCCTGCGACAATACCTGTTGAATACCCGATACTGGCAGAAGCAATCAGCATGGAAGGGCCGACATTCGTCCCCCACATATTCAGGCCTATACTTGACCAGCCTAAAGTATGCTGCGCCAGAAACAGATTTTCATCCTGCTTTCTTTTCTTTACAAAAGAGATATAATAGCCCAGGCCAAAGAGTATCACCAGATACACAATGACAATCAAAAAATCGACTGGTTGTAAAGAATTATATATACCGTTCATATTCAGGAATTTGTCAATTAAAATACTGGCATCAGAGCGACGGAAGACCAAAGCCTTCCAATAAAGGATCAATCATTACTGGCTGACCTGTTTTCAATGACATATCCATGGCCTGTAAGACAGCCACCGTTCCGATGCCTTCACGAATATCCGGATAGGCGGGCTTATCCGACAAAATAGCTTCCGCCACATATTCCATATAATTCTGGTATTCTCCTGCATGATGACTTTTGCCTTCAAACCTGAAATAATGCTTCAGCTTATGCTCCCATGTCTGAACTATTTCCTCTCCCTCCTTATTAGTAATAGCGTAACGCAAATCCATATAATCACCCTGACTGCACCCCATTGTCCCGCGAAGAATACAGCTCATTTCACTGTCGCGGACAACAGGCTGGACCGGCCCTGTATAACAACCGCTAACCCGGGCGACCCGGCCATCTTTGGACTTAAAAATAAAATGCATGGTATCTTCATGGTGCAATCCACCAGCCCTTCCATTGGAACTCAGCATCCCATACCCCATAACCGATTCCAGATGAGGTAAATACCACCTGATAAAATCAACCGGATGACTCAAGCCTCCATATAACCATTTAAAAGAGCTTTCCAGTGCCCATGGCTTTTCCAAAAACCATCTGTGATCTGCATGATAGTAAGCTTCTATGGTGATCAGGTCCCCGATTGCGCCCTTTTCAAAATCCTGTCGCTGCTTGCGCATCGGTTCAAAAAAACGAGAACTCTGACCGACAAAGCAACGCAGCCCCGTCTTACGTCCAAGTTCCAGCAAACCGGCCGCATCCGCTAAATCATCAATGAATGGCTTTGTGCAGATAACATGCTTGCCGGCTTCCAGGGCCTGCTTCACATGTTTTGCATGTAAGTGATCCGGTGTATAGATAGCGATAATATCCAAATCAGCATGGTTTAACAGGTCTTCATACTTTGTCGTATACGCGTGAAAGCCAAATTCTTCCGCTCGTCTTCTGCACATATCTTCATTCAGATCACATACCAATAGCAAATTTAGTAAGGGGCTATTTAAAGCTGCGGACATAGCACTTCGTCCCTCTCCCAGTCCCAGAATGCCAATATTTAATTTTTTTTGTCCCATTTTTTTATAATTAATCATTATGAATCTTAGGTATAGGCTGAATCGGCCAGCCGCTATCCTGTACTTTCCATTTCAGCAAATACTTAAACCCGGCTTCCAATCCTGCATTATTTTTAATTGAATCGGGTACACCAGGACCATTATTCTCCCATGTATTTCCGGGACCATTTGAATTTTTCATCACTTTCAACGCCGGACACCAGTTATTTTTAATGGTAATAAACGAAGAACCTTCATCAAGATAGAAATAGAACCAGTGCTCGGGGTCATGAGGATAGGGCGCCTTGTATATGGAGTCTATATAGTTCCCTTCAATGAGGGTTCCGGGTTGAGCAGATAAGGTGTAAAGACCGCCCACATCATACATCCTTTTAGCATAATGAGTCACCTTATTATCAACAATCTTATTATTTGACAAAGCACTTATCTGTTTAGTCCAGCCCCAGCCAACACAAATACCGGAATAGGATACGTCTGAAACTTCATTATGCTCAATGCGTTCATCATGAACATATCCTGCACTTATCCCAACGCAGCCCCAGTCTTCATTAGTTACATCTGTCACAAGATTATTACGAATGGTATCAAATCGGCAAACAGCATGCTGATCTGCCGGCTTATAGGGCAAATGCGTTTCAAAACCCTCAGGCGAATAAGTCCCGATCTGAATCCCGGTACCACCGATATCTTTAAACAGATTTCCTTCTACCAGCGTTTTTGCAGTGCCTTCTAACAAATCAAGACCCGTAGAGGCCATATGCTGAAACCTGCAATTTTTAATAACCACATTCTGTGTATACTGTAACTCGACCGCTCCGGGAGGTCGCCCGATCCATGCCTGATTCTCCAGTCCTGCTTTCTGTCTGGTACCGGGCTTTTTAAGTTTATAGGCTTCTAGCAGATACATTCCCGCCTGCAATGGGACATGGCCTTTTTGGGAAGGACGTAGCCAGGTCGAATAATTAAAGGCAAGCCCTGATAAATGAAAATCTGTTACAGACTGCATATCTGTTCCTTCAACTCTGATGATACTGGTCAGGTAAGGAAATACTACCTTATCACGTGATAAATCTTCCCCGGGCCTTGGGATATAATACACTTTCTGTCTGGCTCTGTCCAGATACCACTCCCCCGCTGTATCCAGGAAGCTGGCAGCATTGGATAAATAAAAAGCTGAATTTCCCGTTTTTGCAGACATCCAGGGCGCCGGCCATGGATGTTCAGATTCTATTCGGGACTCTGGATTCAAAAAATAAAGTTCTACACTGTCAGCCTGGACCCTGGCAGATTTTATCCTGAGATTGGCAATTGCCCACCATTGATGAATCACCATTTCCATACCTGCCACCTCCAAAGGATTAAAGTCAGCGGGTTTGGGAATCCAGCAGCTTTCGTCTTTATGGTTCCAATTTAAGATCCGTTGCATATTAATACCCTTACTCCCCCCGTTTTGTAACTCAGCCCTGACAGCCTTATGTCCACCTACCCAGAGCTGTCTGAAATTCAAATCTGCTCCATAGCCTTCTGGCAGTGCAGCAACATAAACTTCAGCTAACGCCCTGTGAGCCATTAAATCATATAGAGGATCGCTGCTGTCAATCTTATGCCACCCGGTTATTTCCCTGCCCCCGCTTATGGTAACATGCCCGGGATGCAGCGCTGCCATTATAGTAGGAGCCAGCGAAGTTCCACCATCCTCCGGTCTGATGACAACCGTCTGTTCCGGTTGATAGTCCCCGTCTTCCAACAATATCTGAACAGCTCTTTCAATACCATCAGCAGTCACATTCAACTTTAACCTACGCGCATCCCTGGCTTTGCGAACAGCAAAACCGATCGTTTTTAAAGGCAATAGCTTCGTTCCGTCATTTGAATCGCTGCCCCGTGGTGACACATAGATCGTATAAGGCTCCCTTGCTAATTGTTTAGGTGACTTTCCTGCATGCTGCCCGTAACAAAAATTAAAAAAAAGCAGCAATAGCACAAAACTCACCCCGCACAAACGACCTATACATAACCGTTGACGTCCTGTCACCCGCTGCAGCGATAAATCTGTAACAACTCTATTCATATCCCTCTTTTTATTCAAATACTTATTTATTATTCCAGTCCGATTGTGCAGACCGCATAGCTGAGTTATAGACTTCAACTAATTGATCATAGCCTTTTATTGCATCCTTTGGCAAATATTGTCCGTGATCCCCAAAGGTGTATAATGCTTCTTTAGGTTCAATATGAACAAAGGATTCATCAATATGGTTTTCTTTATTTAGTATTCTATCTATTGGCAAATGAAAATATTTGCTTACAAATCGGTAGAGTGCGGTACGTTTGGAAGGTCCGAAATCATGAGATTCCTTGGGTAAATGAACATTGACCACGTTGTTTTCAGCACCGTAATAACTATAGACCCTTTGCAGATATGGAAAATCATGCTCTGGCATGTGCTGTGTCCAGTCATGGCCATCTGAAATTAATAACTGAGGATTAGGAGCCGCCATAGCCGCTAATTCCACATTATCCGTCCCACCGCCACACTCATGAATCCCCCTGCCACTCTCACAAGGACACCCGCCATAAAAATAGGAAGAAACGGAAACTACCGGAGCACTCAGTTTAATGCGGGCATCCATCGCCGCTATCAGCACGGTATGACTCCCGCCCCCGGAGCCACCGCTAATCCCTATTCTGGAAGTATCTACCTGTTTCAGAGATGTCACATAATCCAATAGCCTGATGGCTCCTAACGTCTGGACCGTTATCGATAAACTTTTTCTATGATCTTCTCCATTAAACTGCAATAAGGACTCCCCCCAGGCAAATAAATCATAACTGATCGCCATTGCGCCTAATTTAGCAAGCGTGGCACACCTGATCTGACAATCTTTCCGATATCGCTGATCTGTCCAGTGCCCATCCGGACTCAACATAACCGCAATTTTGCCTTTTACTTTCAATGGTTGATAAATAGAACCATTCAAATATAGCCCCGGTAAAATTTCAAGGGCGAAATTCTGTACCTGGTAATCAGCATATTTCCTTTCCGGGGTAAGCATCACAGGTTTATCTGGCCTTGCGGGCATGGGAAACAAACCAACGGCTGCATAGAGTTCGGTTCGGATGGAATCTTTACGTGCTTCCCAACTCTGTTTATCGTGATATTGACCTGCGATCGCATCGAGCGTTGCCCAGCCTTCTTTAACGGGCCACCTATAATATTCAAATGGTTTCAATTCATATTTATGATCTCCGTCCGGATTTACTTTTAAATCTAAAGGCGTCAGCACATTTTCAAATGTCGCATCCAGGGAAGGCCTGAACCGCCAGAATGCATAGGTCACCCATTTATCTTTAACTAAATCCGCCGCATATCTTATTTTCACATTAAATCTTGATTCAATCTGCTGGATCACTTCTTTTAAGGGCAGCTTATACAGACTATCCGTATTTTGAAAGACATTGTCATATAAAGGCTTTTGCTGCTGTGCTTTAACACCGACACCTGCGAGCACCAATAGAATAGCAAGTAAGCTTGCTTTCATCTTTGATACCCTGAAAAGCTTCTGAATTAATTCAATCTGAAAATGAGTCATATTTCAAATTTTAGTAAAATCTATTAAAATTATCCCTCAGGCACAGGGGCCACATATCCTTTCACTGCCGGCCAGATACTATCCCGGATAGGTAAACTGTGTAATTTAGCCGGATCAATTACCGTATGTTTGATTTTTAATCTACGCCAGGTATATACTACATGCAATTTCCCGTCAGAAGACTGAATAATGGAAGGATAGGAATATTGACTGATTGGCGAATCTTCTAATATGGCCGCCGCATCCCAGTGAATACCATCTTTTGAAATGGCCAAATTCAACGGGGTTCTGGCGCCCTTGGCCTTACCTTCAGGTGGAATCACATGATTATAAACTAAGGCGAATCTCCCGCCAGTGAGCGTCACGGCGTCAATTCCTGAATTATTATTGGGAAGCTCCGTTCTGGTGAGTGCGCTCCAGGTATTGCCACCGTCTGTTGACCAGGATTGTAAAATCGCCCTGTCTTTACTTCTGCAAAGTAACTGGATACGATGATCAGGATGAACTAGTATACTGGGCTGAATGGCCCCTTGAAACTGTCCGTTATCAATAGGTCCTGTCATGGTCCAGGTTTTTCCAAAATCGGTTGTTTTTTCTATATGCAGATGCCAGCCATGGTCTTCCGTACTGGAAGGGCAAAGAAGGGTTTTGCCATCGGATAATAAAACAGGCTGATTTTTAATGGGCCCCAAAAAGCCTTCCGGAAGCGCGTCAGGAGACGACCAGGTTTTACCATTATCTTTGGAACGAACCATCCAGCCTTTCCATTCGGAGGGTTTGGGACCAATCTTATAAAACAAAAGCAAGTCCCCGCCAGGCACCTGATATAAAACAGGATTCCAGGTTGGATAGCGTAAAGTATCATTTTGTATTCCATTGGCTACAGACCGGGGAGCGGTCCATTTACCTCCGACTTGTCTGCAAACATATATTTCAACATCCGGGTTTCTTTCCTTTGTACCACCAAAAAATGCGGCCACCATTCCGCCAGGAGTCTGGGCAATGGTAGCAGAATGACAGGAAGGAAAAGGGGCTGTATCGTATAAAAATTCATCTTTAACAATACCCGCTTTCCAGTAAGCAGTTCCGCTATCATCAGATTTTGCTGATTTTCTGGCTGCACTACATGAAATCACTACAACCATGGAAGTTGCTGCAACCATGTAAATCATCAGGGGCTTCCATCCAAAATATTTTCTAATCGTCATTATATACTTATTTTCTTCACCAATTATTTTATTCAAACCTATGTTCTACCTACAATCCATTTATCTTTTTTGCTTTGCCGCCTTCTCTGCCTGAACTTTGTTGACATAATTTTTAAATAGCTGATGCCAGTTGCGGCCGTTTTCGTTCAGATATTTCTCATTTTTTGTCTTATAAATTTCAAAAATCGCCGAGATGGCCTTCATACTTTTATAATCAATAGCCTGCTCCCTGGCTAATTTTAAGTTCTTGAGAATGACTGCGGTCTCCGTCTGTGTCAAACCGGGAACAATGGCCTGATAGCCTTTTAAGGTAAAAGCCACCTTCCCGACTGTATAGCCATCCAGTATCTCTTCCACTTGTTGTTCATTTAGATAGCGCTTCAGGCTATCCATTAAATCCTGATGAACATTTTCAGGCATGGATGACTGTACGATCATTTTCCGGTCCAGTTCCGTTAACCTTTCACCTGTCCTTGGATTTATCCCGGCAGGCACCTCCGTAAAATCATGTGTCTTATTCCAGCTATAAACGGCGCTCAGATGATTAATGACAAAACCTGTCACTTTATCTATTGTATGTTGCTCCGTTAGATGGATGGCATCTACCCATTTGGCAGCCTTTTGGTGAATCTTCTGTACATCTTCCTGATCCAGACCGTCCTGGGCATACAGCGTATTTGTATGCGTTAATAACCCAAACAACAAAAACGCTGCAAAAAGGCCCTTACAGGTAAAAGACAAATTATTTTTTTTATTCATATTCATTACATTTTTTAAGCACCCCCTGCTTATTATATGTAAGGGACACTTTATTAACGATCTATTTATCAACTAAGAATTTTCCGGATATAATATAAGAACCTGAACCCAATTCAATCTGCCGTTTCCCTTCCTGACTTAATAAGTTCGTCACAGATTTACCATCTAAGCACACGCTATTCAATCCAGACGGAATATGAACAGTGGCTGTTGTCCCCGGTGGAATCCGGATGGTCCAATTTAATGAACCTTCTTTTTTCACCCAATGACTTTTGACCCAACCATACCCTGAATGAAAAGTGGCGCTCACACTATCTAACCGGCCGGTAAAAAATGGTTCAAATTGTATTTTCTTAAATCCCACCCAATGATTATCAGATTTTATTCCGGCCTGATCCTGATACAGCCAGATCAGTAAATCTCCTAAAAGCATCACATGATTCTGAGAATTCATGGCGGGATTGGCGGTGTTGCCATTCCACAGCTCCCAGATAGTGGTAGCGCCGTTGGCTACCATATATCCCCATCCCGGATAAGTTCTGTCTGCTGCAATACGGACTGCCAGATCATTACGGCCATACCGGCTCAACATCCTTAAAAACCATTGAATACCAATTACGCCTGAACTGATGTGATTATTATAGTCCTCTTTGGTCTTTTGAATGATATGATTAAAAATTTTTAATTCATCCAACGAATCAACAAGTCCGAATGCCAGGGGCAGAAGATTCGCCGTAACCGTATTATTACCGTAATAGCCGGCACTATGATTAAAATACTTCTTTTGAAAAGCCGACTTTATTTGCCTGGCTGCCTTCTGATAATCCGAAGTATCCCCCGGTTGCCTGGCTATCACAGCAAAGCGGGTCATCAGTTGCAGATCATGATAAAAGGTTGCCGTTGCGATTAAAGCGCCATCCGTTATTTTAGAAGGGTTCGTACTGTGAATGACTTTTAAAGAATCAGGAGGTACACACCAATCCCCATAACTATCTTTATCTATTAAATCATCCTTAAGGTATTTTTTCCGCATATATTCAATCCATAATTTCATGGAAGCATAGCACTTCTGAATGATGGCAGAATCTCCGTATTGATGAAATAACATTTCTCCGACGGTTAAAAATGTGGAAGGCCAGGCAACATCATCCTTATAATACATCCAGAAATTTGGTGCTACATCCGGAATACTTCCTGTCACCAGCTGTGCATCTTTGATATCACCTAACCATTTATCATAAAGGAGTTGGTTATTAAATGCAAAACTTTCCCCATATGCACCCGTGGTACGATCACCCAGCCATGGCTGGCGTTCATTACGCTGAGGACAATCCACCGGCATACCCTTATAATTTGATTGTATACCCCAGACTGCATTTTGGTAAATCTGATTAATGGTACTGTCTGAACAGGTAAACTGGCCATTTTGCAAAAGATCATCGTAAATCACATCACCCGTAAACACGTCTGTCACCTCCTTAAGGGTAGGGCGCAGGCTCGGATTAGCCGGATAACCATTTATTTTTACATACCTAAATCCATGATAGGTAAAAACAGGATGCCAGGTTTCCTTTTCTTCCCCTTTAATTACATAATAGTCCGTTGATTTTGCATCGCGAAGGTTGGCCCTGTACAATTGATAACTATCCCCTGATTTAACCAGACTCTCCGCGAACGTCATTTGAACCGTATCGCCTCTGTGACCATTACCATTTAAGGCCATCTCCAGCCAGCCCGCAAAATTCTGCCCCATATCCAGAATAAAGCCTCCATCAGCAGCAGGCAGTACTCTTTGGGGCTTCAGACGCTGCATAATTTTCATGGGCGGATTCAGCTGCGCCTTCCATACCCCCGAAGGTGCATCCACCCATTCAACGGGTTGCCATAGGTTATGAGGACAGGTATACCCCGGACTATCCCAGCCTGCCAGTTCCATTCTCGCGTCATAAACCTCCCCGTCATATTCGTTATTATTGCGAATGGGCCCTTTTCCGGAGATATCCCAGTGCCTGTCTGAAACAACATTTTTGATACTACCATCCTCATATTCAATGCGTAATTGAAAATAAAGTTTTGGAAAACCAAAGGTCCGCCACTTCCAGATTTTGTAATTTTGTCGCATCGCAAAAAAGCGTCCATTACCTAATATAACGCCAACCGCATTTTCACCAGCCCGAAGCAGATCCGTTACATCAATCGCATTATAGAGTACAGTTTTTGTATAATCCGTGGGTGCAGGTGCTAATACCCCGCCCCCTGCTTTCCGCCCGTTAATATGCAGTTCATAAAGGCCTAATCCACTGATGTAGGCAATGGCGGACTTCACTTTTTTATCAGTAGTAAATCCCCGCCTCAGATATCTGGAGCAAAGCCTGGGAAATTTCATGATCGTATCCCCTTCGAACGGATGATCATAACCGATCCATTCTGCTTTCCTATCAGAAATACGCAACATTCCCATGCGCCAGTTACTGATTTTGCTCCATGGAGAGCCGCCCTTGTTTGTCCAGACCCTGACCCGCCAGTAAACCTTCTGAAAACTCTGCAGCAGGCTGCCTCCATAGACTACATTCAATTGCTGGTCACTGATCATCTTTTTGCTATCCCATAGGTCAGCTGCGCCTGTCACTAGCATCGCCGAATCGCTGGCGACCTGAATCTGATAGGCTGTCTGCAGCACGTTTTTAATACCTGCCCCCACGGTGATCTGCCAGCTTAATTCCGGTGTTTTCATATCCAGATTATTGGGTGCGGTAATGCCTGCACAACTCAGGTTCTCTGCAATGACATCGGCTCCGTATAAACGGTTACCAGCTATTGAGACCATAACCACCATAAGCATGACGGCGAATAAAAATAACCGACGTGCAACAGATGCCCATAGAGCATGAACGCTCCTCAGGCACGCTTCATCAAGTCCGATCTTTTTAATATTTTGTTTATATGTGATAGTAACAATCAATTTTTAATTATTTATCAGACTTATCGCCAAAGATGAAATACAGCACTAAAGGTTTGGCATAATCCATAGATTTCCCATAATCATAATACATATTTTTTCTGCCGGAAGGACCCATATTTTCAGCTACCTGAGATTTTGTTCCGATCGGGTTAATGGCATGCATAAAGGAAATATCACCACCAGGGAATCTGGGTGCCGTATTATAAGGTTTGTTGGCAGAATCAGGCGTATACAGTCTAACAAAAACATCTTCTGAACTGCATATTACGGTAATAGGCACTAGTTTAGTCTGTAACTGCATCCAATACAGGTTGGCAAAATATCCTTTAAACTCAGGATAAATCATTTTCGGAACATTCTCACCGGTAATGGTATTATTATAACGATTTTCCCAAGTCCCCAGCTGCACTCCTTCCATCCTGTTTTTCCAGACCCTGTAAGGCCCTGCACCCATTCTTTTTACACCTGTCACCAGATTTTCAGGAAAGTTAAAGCTAAGCCCCATAAAATCATAATCATACTGATGCGGGAAATATCCGCAGTCTAATTTCAATACCCCGTCCGGATAAACAGTCCAGGTAAGTTTCTGAATATCACTTTTTCTCTCAAAACTGGATGTAAGGACGACCGAATCTTTATATTCAGAAATATCAAAGCTTTTTAGCTGCGCCGATCCATCACATAAAACAGGACCGTTATTAAAGGGAATCTCCTTTCCTTCTTTTACGACTTTTGTCAAAACACCGGTAGCCCTATCAAACCGGTAACTGAAGTCACCATCCTTACCGTCTGAGATGTCATAAAAATCAGGTTGCTTGTCAATAAGCCATTGTACCTGATTTTTTTGCCGGGTAAGATGCAGTTTCTGCACAGTTGCAGCCGCTTTTTGCAATGGACTGCGTATTGCATAGGTCTTAGCCACAATAATCTCCCCCTTCGCATCTCTCACTACCAAAGACAAGTAATCTGCCTTTTCAAAATCACGGGGCAAATCAATGGAAAGCGCACCCCATTCATGGGGCTGTACGTCGGGCAATTTATTTTCAGGTACGAAACCACTGTCTAATACAACGGAACCAGACAGCAGGGCATTATAACCGGGAGATAATTGATTAAAACCTTTCGCATGAGCATTGACTACAGGAAGAGCTCCCTGCATTAATTTCCACTGATAAGTAAGTGTATTTAAATTAGTAAAATCATACCGGTTTTCTACCCTGAATATCCCGTCAAAACCTGGTGTAATTTCCCTATGTTCAATAAATACGGGCGACCAGATATCCTTAATCGCAAAATAACTCCCTTCTTTTTCATGATATGGCCCGACAATACCATCAGGACCGTGATCTCCATCAGCATCCAGGATGCCATTTTTATCCGTTCTCACGACTGCCTCATCGGCGAAGACCCACAAAAACCCTCCTGCCGACAGCGGGTTAGACCACATCTCCCGCCAATAATCACCCAGCCCGGCACCCAGCCCGCCGTCATAAAGGCCATGTAAGAATTCAGTAGGGAAAGTAATTTCATGACCATGCAGATGAGTTCCATTGCCATAGTCATAATTAATATAATGCTGGGTATCCATATGACCAAAGACAGCCCAGGGATGAATAAGCGGTCTTTTTTGGATATCATATTGATCAAAGAGATGATCCAGATCAAAATTAAACCCCCCTTCATTGCCATTATCCCACATAACGATACTTGGATGATTCTCATCCTTCACCATCATTTCACCAACTAACTTTGATCCTACCTGTGTATCATAATGCTGATGCCATCCTGTCAGCTCGTCTAAAACAAATAAACCCAATGAATCGCATGCATCCAGAAAATGAGCATCCGGCGGGTAATGAGACATGCGAACCGCGTTCATATTCATATCCTTCAGCATCAATACATCCTTTATACTTAACGTTTTGGACATCGTTCTGCCTGTGGAAGGCCAAAAACTATGGTGATTGACCCCTTTGAATTTAATTTTTACGCCGTTAACATATATTCCGTCCCTTGGCCTCACTTCCACCGTTCTGAATCCGATTTTCTTTACAACTTCATGAATCAGTTTTCCATCCCTTAGCAGTTGAACCCGCAGTCTATAGAGCTGCGGTGTTTCAGGAGTCCAGGGTTTTATTTCTGTTTTACCATAGTGGCCGTGAATTAGAAAAACCAGTTGGTGCTGCTTTAATTTCAGCGAATCAATGACCTCCAGCGGGCGGTTATCCTGACCCGTGGGGTCGCCCTTTAAAAGGGTTCCGATTTTACCATCTTTTTCATCCAAAAGCTGGGCCGTTACCGTCAATCCTTTATTAAAATCAGTCTTACTTTTTTCAGGCAGATTAATATGTAACAGGCCGTTCAAGTCTCCGCTGCCCTTTGCATCAACAGATACGCGGTTAATATAAATATCAGGCAAAACTTCCAGATAGACAGGTCTGAAAATACCTCCAAAAATCCAAAAATCTCCTTTTCTTTCTGCTTTGTTAACCGAAGTATTACTGGAATTTTTTGAAACAATCACTTCCAGCTGATTCTCCTTCCCAAAATGCAGCAGCCTTGAAATATCATATTTAAATGTGTAGAAAGCACCTTGATGAACAGGTCCTGCAGATTTGCCGTTTATTTTCACATCAGCATCTGTCATTACGCCATCAAAAACAATGCGCACTACTTTTCCCTGCCAACTCTTCGGCACATTAAAAGAATGCCTGTAAATCCCTTTTTCATTGAGTCTAAGGCTATCTTTATCCAGCCCGTAATTATACCCGCCAAAGCCCTGCAATTCCCAGTTGGATGGAACAGGAATCGTTGTCCATTTCCCACTGTTGTTACCAGCCGTACAATAAAACGCCCATGGCACGCTTTGATCACTACCGGTTCCTGATAGCATGACTACCTGCGTCTGGGTATTTTCCTGGGCACAGACATGGGTAAAAGACAGTCCTGCTAAAAAGAGCAAACCAGCCAATACCGTGTTTTTAATTACATTTCTTTTCATTCCTTTAGTTCAATATTCTATCCAAGAATTTACGGATAGCCTAATTTAATTTAATGTTTTTATAGGGACTATCCGTCCTGAACGGTACAGCCGGCAACCCCGCCTGATTCACAAAATCAGGTTGCGCAGATTCTATCCAGGCAAACCGGGCGTTAACAGGATCTGCCACCTCTTTACTGGACAGTTCAATATGATCACCTATTACTTTAGCGTTGGCCGGGTAATATTTTCCGTCTCTGGCAGCCAGTTCAAAATAATCCAGCGGCTTTCCATTGCTGGATTTGAGTCCGCCTTCCGCATGATCAAAATACAGCAGTAATTTATTTCCAACAGTCTTTGCATATTTAAAGCTGGGGCCGCTGAACGATCTTTTTTGACCATAGGTCTTAGCCAGCGCTATGTCTGCCAGCCTGTCCCCAACTGCCCATTTTCCTGGCGGATGAATATTATTTAAATTATCGGGTAAATCTGTAGTTACCGCCATGCCCGTATTGGGTATCTGTAAGCATAAAGACTGCGCCTCCCAAAATTTAGGTAAACTGAATGTATCCAGCGCATAGTCTCCTTTATTCTTACTGTAATAGAAAGGAGCAATTTGTACATAATAAAAAGGCAATAAACGGTCTCCCCAAAGCGTACGCCACTGGTGAATCAAAGCCTGCATTTTGTAGGCATATTGCAAGCTGTCATTCATAAAACAATTCGTTTCGCCCTGGTACCATAAAAAACCTCTAAGTGTAAAAGGTGCTAAAGGCTGAACCAGCGATGGATAAAATTTACCCGGATTGCTGTAATCAAAATACAACTGATCACTAGATGGTTCAATGGCTGTAATCTGACCGGCCAGCCAGGGTTCAATTGCACTGCCAGGAATGGCATTCGCAATCATGCCTACAGGCACTTTTAATTCCTTATTTATTTTTCTGGCAAAAAAATAGGCCGCTGCGGAAAAGGATCGAAGTGCAGAATCTTCAGCAACAGACCAGCCTTCATGCTCAGGATGCGGTTTTTCCAGCGACTTTCTCAAACCTAAAAATATTCTGATTTCATCATTATGAGCATATTGAATGGCATTTACCGGGGAATGCTGATAGCCAACCGGCAGGGATGTGGATGCTACCTTGCTGTTTTTCCTCATTGTATATTCCATATTGGACTGACCGGAACACAGCCAGACTTCTCCCACCAGGATATTATGTAACACGATTTTATTAGTGCCTGACACTTCCATTGTAGCAGGTGTCGCGCTGGCCTTCATAGGACTAAGCACCACCAGCCAATGTCCGCTCGCATCAGCAGTTGTCTGCAAGGACTGTCCTTTAAACTGCACGGATACTTTTTCTAAAGGAGCAGCCTCTCCCCATATGGACACTGGTTTGTCTCTTTGGAGTACCATATTATTACCAATCACCTGTGGCACAGTGACAGCCGCAGAAACGCCGCTGATCCAGCCGAGCATCCCTGGCATCAGCAGTCCCCAGAACCTGATGCTGGCTAAAGGATGCCGCCTCCGATATTTTGCTTTTATTTTCATTTCTAATGAGCTGTTGTCCTAAATGAGGTTATAAAATAAGTTGCTTCCGGATCTGTTTTACCGGCGTCTGGTAAATCATCCACAGGATCTGTCGGCGTATCTGCATCCGGAAATCTTCTTACGCCGCCTGTTCTAAATACAACCCGGCTGATTTCATGGACCGGTGCAAAGAACAGATTGCGCATTTTCTCCTGTCCGTTAACATTTACCGTATAAAACCGGTTATCGGTATTTAAGCTAACTTCAATATGATACAGTTTATCTGCATCATAATGCATGATTTCTTTATTTCTGTATCCGGCTTTTGTATAAAAAGACCCAAGGCTGTCAAGACTTAAACGAATAGCCGCTGTACCTACACTATCCTGGAACTCAATATCCAGATGTCCCAGATTATTCTGAGCAGCCATTAAGTTAATTTCAGTCACCAGGGATCTGGCCGGCGGTATTAAACGGGTTGCCTTTGCATAATCAAAATGATCTTTATCTTTTAATGTTAAAGCCTTCCGACCATTTTTCATTTTAGTTATCCTTACCGGCGCCATCAGCGGACTATAATAATTCCACCACCTCAGTTCCTGGCCATCCGGTAATGCATTAAAATCATCATCTGCCTGATTTTTCACAGTGCTGGTCACAGGAACGGGGATATCCGCCACCCAGATATCCTCCTTATTCATACTATAAGTCACCCAGAGATTTTTATCCGGCACCTGTCCATTGCCCTCAATAATTCCTCTGGTATACTGTGGGCCATAGGATTTATAGGCTCCTCCGTAGCGCATGGGAGCGATTTCTCCATTCACTAAAAGTAAATTGGTATAATTTAATCCGTCACTGCTGGTGGAGATGGCCAGCGGCCATCTAAACTCAGATGGATTATAAACCGTTGCATATTTCCCGTCGCTGGTACGCTGTCCCCAGATCTTCGCATTCGAATTAACAAAACCTGGAGCTCTTAGCGCAGACACCGGCCAGCTATGCCCATCATCCTTGCTTATGGCAGTTAACGCATATTTCCACAGGCCGACAACGCGCCCATCGGGTAAATGATAAAAATTAAACGCCTTGTAATTTTTCTTTAAAGGAATAAGACTGTCATTCCTGTCCGTCTCTTCCTCCCATTGCATCATCATTAAAGGATTGCCCATTAATTCATTACATCCCTCAACAAAGCCCTTGTCTTTACTTTCTGTATAAAAAGGATAAGCCGTATTTTTAGTGGTCCATCCGGGATTATAATGAATAAAATATATCGGTCCCCAACTACCATCTTTATAAATTTCCCTTATTACCCTTCCGATTCCTTTGCCGTCATTTGGATCATCATGTGCATGGAGAACAATTCCATAAAAACCTAATATAAAAAGCCTGCCTGATTTGGTGACATAAAAGCCCATTCTCTGATGCATGACCGCATCCAGGTTTTTAGCAACTCCATCCACCCCCGGCTTGGTTGTACCATCTGGTATCCGGTAAATAGGGAAAACGACCTTAGGCTGTGTCCAGTCCTGTCCGTTTTTGGAGGTCAATAATAATGTCTGACCAGGCGGGACGCTTTCTCCAACTTTATCGCTCAGATATTCAACATAAAACTGCTGATTCCAGTAAGCCATCATCGGTTGATGGTTATACGTCCAGCCATAGCCTTCTGCCAACTGGGGATGTTGTCTGTTTGCTCTGAAAATCTGTTGGTTATGAACACCAACTGCCATCGGGAGTCGTCCATCGTGATAATCAACATTCACCTGTTGCTTACCACTATAATGCACCGTATCCTGAGCCTCAGCTTTTGAAGCAGCCAGGCCGGTTAATCCGGCAAGGATAATAAGACAGTCCCGAAGGAGGCTTTTTTTATTCATGATATCCGTGCTATTTGTTGTTCAATTCTTATTACACAAATCAGTTCCCGTTTTAACGCATCACTAGCGCCTTTTGGCCTTCAGTTTATTTAAAAAACGACGGGATACAGGCAGAATTGTTCCATGTTTATGCCCTTTAGGAACTACTACCTTATTGGTTATATCTTCAAAATGCTTAAAATCCCTGGTTCTGGCAGCACCAAACCGCCCCTGCCTGTACCAGTCATAATAAATTAAATATTCGTCTTTTGTTTTGAGTACAGATGGCCCTTCACTATACATAGGTGTAAACGCTTTGGACGAACTGGTAAAAGGACCCAGTGCGCTTTTCCCAAAAGCGACCTTTATATCCCTTTCATTTCTCGTATTATCTTTGAATACCAGCACAAAATCTGAACTGCCTCTTTGCACCAGCGTCGCGTCAATACTGCTGTAACCGGGATCATAATAGAGTTCAGGGCTGCTGAAATGTTTAAAATCCTTTGTTATGCTGTAATATAGTCTGTGGTTGTTATCTTCATCTTCAATGCCCTTAGCGAACTTAAAAGGGATGGTAGATGCCCAGACGACTAAAAAATCCTTATTTTTTTTCCTGTAAAAGAGTTCAGGCGCCCAGACATTCACCGTTTGCGGCTGTGTACTCATGATAGGAATTACTTTTTGCTCAGACCAGTGTATAAGATCTTTAGAGCTGGCATAGCCAAATCCGTGGTTCCCCTTCCAGGCCAGGGTCCACACCAGATGAAAAACACCGTCCGGTCCCTGAACCATGGAAGGATCTCTCATAATCTTATCCGGACCCACTTCAGGTTGTAAAAAAATACCCGGTAAGCTGTCCCAGTGGTAGCCATCCTGACTATATAATAGTCTTAATCCCTGATTAGCAGGTTCGTGAAACGAAGTGTATAAAAAAGCATGCCGTTGGCAGGAGGTGGTGAGTATCATACTCATCACGCATAACCATAGCACCCCACCCAACCGGGCAGAGAAAAGCCTGCTATAACAAAGCAGCAATGCTTTAAAAATCGATTTTTTCTGTTGCATTAAATTCGGACTTAAATAAATTGATCGCCAAAACATAAAACCCTCAAAAGCTGCACTTATTATCAGAAGCTCAGCGCACTACTCCCCATATATTCATGGCCTGATGATTTGCGCCTTGCATATTATAAAACAAATCAACGTTCGTCACTTTATATATCAAAAGTACATTTATATATAAATAATAACTTGCCATAAATTTGCATTATATCATCATATATTATCACAAAATGGGCTATTCAAACGATTTATCCGTTTTGAATAGCCCATTTAAATCAACAAAAAGAGTCATTGTCAACCTGCCTTTTGGAGCACCAGTACCCAGTCATTACCATGCCCTTTTTGTCCCGGTGGCCGGGCATCGTAAGTATTTTCCGTAATCACTGCTTCTTTTGGCGAAATTTCCCCGGTCCTCGGATCGAACCAGCTGATATTAACCTTTTGATGATTTAACTGTAATTCACTGAGGTCAACTTTAAATGCTCTGCCGTTCGGCGTATAAAACATGGCATATCCGGGCCCCTTTGTGGCCGCCACGTAATTATATTTCTCCCCCTGATCCAGCACGCAGACCGTATCAGGCACCCTGGTTAGATAAGGTTTACTCAACATTAAGGTTTTCAGATAGATCATCTGACCGGCGGCTGTATCCTGAAGCCCCTGTTGCCAGCTTTTAGTCACGCCGTACGCCCCTGCCAAACCTGTTGACGGATCATAAAACTGCATCACTGCATTCGCTCCATAAGTAAAACCACAGGCACCTGCAAACACAGACCAGTAAGCATATCTCCTAATGGATGCGGCATCCCATCTCGGCTGTAAGGAGTCATGCAATCCCTGTGGAATCCCTTCATAAGACGGCTCCGCATCCAGTGTTGGTTTTATTGGCTTTTTCTGATAATCGTCTAATACGTATTTATAATTATCCTCACCATATCTAAGGCTCCCGGATTCATTATCCTGATCATAACGGCGGTGGCCTGATTGAAATACATTAAAATCCAACCATTCAGCCGTCTGAAACCAGGTAGAGGACTGTGTTCTTCCCCTTGGGTGGAAGCTCATTAACTGTTGGGGATTTATTGATTTTATAGTTGTCCCGATAGCTTGCCAGATACCTAGAGAATCACTGCCTGGAATATCCCCCCCGTTTAACCAAATCACATTTTTAGCGCTATGATATCTGTGTGCTAAAAAACGGGCAAACGACGTTGCCTGGTCTGAACTTACTTTTCCTGATTTTACTACAGAGCCCCAAACCGGCACCAAGGCGACCAACATATGACGGCTGTCCGCTTTTACCACAAGAGAGTCCAAGCCCTGCCAATAATTAAGTATATGACCTCCCTGAGCCGTAGCCGTATCAGGCCTGCTCAGATCCTTATTGATCAAGGCCGTCCGGCCGTCTGCATTCTCTTCAGCCAGATCATGAATAACCATCACCTGAATCACATTAAACCCTTTGTCTGCCCTGTCTTCCAGATAGCTGTCTACCTGTCCCTGCCTGAGCTTGCTTAGTATTAACCAGCCGGTATCACCCAGCCAGAAAAACGGCTTCCCGGACTGATCCACAAAATACCTGTGATTATCAGACACTTTAATAGGAAACGCAGTCCCATCCTCCTGTTGCGCCTTTTTTGATTCCTTTTGACGGCTTCCGGATTGGCATCCGCCCAATAACAGTGCAACCGCAGCTGTCGCAAGTCCTGCCTTAACGGATTTTCCCTTTATTTTAGGCTTGAATAACTTTTGTGATACATCGCTGCTCATGAATTTCATAGCTTTTCTTTTAGCAATAATATTTAGTCCTGAGGGCCCATTACTTCTTTAATAGGAAAACAGTATCTCCCTGATCCGCCTGTAAGGTATCGCCATCTTTTAAGGTAAAGTCCGCTATCACAGCTCCTGACTCAGGATTTATTTTTTCCACCTTATAACGCCCTTTAAAGCCTGGAGCTCCACTTTTTAAAGTACTTGCCTTCGGCAGGTAAATAATAAAATTTCCTTTATCATCACCCAGTACATAGCTTTTCCCGGCAGTAGCTGTCAGATCTTTAATATGCATCCCGGTAGCCGCCGTCAAAAATGAAGTAGCCACCCCTGTTGGTAAATCCGGCAAAGAGCCGCCTGCCATAAAACTGGCCCAGGCAAGTTCAGGTGCGTTTTTGGCAGAATACATGACTGCTTTATCCGGATATAATTCCCTGTATTCTCTTACTGCCCGATACACCTGTTCAAAATTGGTATTTTTGGGCTTAAACTGCCGCGCCTGTTGTCTGGGAGCCAGGCTTTGGCCTCCTTTAGGTGCGTAAGCAGATCCGTCCTGCTGATAATACCAGTATCTGATATCAATTATTTTAATCAGTTTATTTAAATCCGGATCCTTTAATATACTGTCCTGGACATCCTTTGTGGTACTTAAACCAATAAAAGGTGCATTTACCCCCGTTTTATGGTTTTTAATTTCCCAGTCTCTGATTGTTTCCAGCCAGAACCGGACAAAATGAGTAGGGCCGGTAAATTCTTCACAAATAAACTGTATAACGTTATGTTCTTCCTTAAAATTCTCAAGACACTGATCGATAAAAGCCTGATGGAGTTTTCTTCTGTCCGGATTTGTTTCGTCATAAAACTGTTCCGCCATAAAAAGCCTTTTATCCGCCGCATAATTTACAGGCTCGGGGAATCCGGTATGATTAATATTATTAACCGGCCGCCATGGGAAATCTGCATAATGCGCTCCCGCTTCAATAATATTATGCTGAAAATAATTGTGATGGATTAATACCAGACCTTTTTGATCTGCCAGTTCGGCAAACCTTTTCAACCTGGACCAGTAAAAAAGATTATATTTTGTCAGATCATATTTACTTAATCCATCCCAGGCAATGCCTTGTCCGCTTCTTGCAAAGGGAAGTTCATAAAATGGCGGCCAGACATCGCCATCCTGACGCCGCACTCTTTCATGGTCGTCTCTTCGCCTGTCATACCATAAACCATAATTTTGTTCCATCACCAAAATATGATTGTCTTTCATTTGACTGGTGACTGTATCCAGGTTATCGGTAAGACCGGTTCCGGTCCTGCCGGGGACAAACCTCGTGATCGCGGGCTTGGCTTTGCTTATAAAATCGCGCTCTACCGTTCCAAACCACCAGGGTGTCTGTTGTCTGGCTCCTGTCAGCACCACACCGCCTCTTGCAAGCCAGCCATTTTGAAGGGTCATAGGGGTAATGGCGACCGGTTTCGCAGCAGGTTGAATACCGATTTGCTCTATTGTTTTTACACCTTTTATTGCTACCGGTATCGGATCCGATTTTTCTACAGTTTCAATCCAGTCCTTCATGGTCGTAGCAGCCTGATAAGCTTCCTTTGTCAGAGCGGCCGCTGCCTGTGCAGTAGGGCTACTGCTGGCTTCTCCCTCAAATGGTTTGAGTCGGGCCTGATTATCCACCTGTTTTCCTAATCTTGAGGACAGTTGCGCATAAAAAAAGCTTCTGGGTGTGATCCAGTTGTTGGATTCCGCCCAATAACCATCCCCTGCAAATTGTGACCAGGTTCCAAAAGCATAGTTTTGCGCCGTTGGCGGCTTAGCCACGTTTACCATAGAGGCATAACAGTTCCAAAGCAGGCAATTGGCTGCGTTCCATCCCGCCCCTTGTTCATCCTGACCCAAATTGGCAAATTTTATGGTCTGACCGTCCAGGCGAACAATGTCAAAAAGCACACCCGATGCCCAGGAATTTACCGGACCGCTATAACTCAGAGACTGTTCTGCCTGACACTGTACAAAAGCATTCGGTCCTGCAGCGCAGTAGCCTACAGAGAAATCATGGTAGCCCTTTTCGCTATATAAACGCTGAAATAAGTTCTGCTGTCCGGTAGTACTGAATACATACCGCCTTTGCCCCCCGACTTCAGAAACAGGATCGGTGGCGATACAGTCCTCTACCGTAAAACGCTGTGCACCTTCCAGAAGGCTGACGGCAGAACCGGCAAAATACTTAAAGTCAACCCTTCTGACCCATCCATCTGCTGCATTATTTACAACGATGGCCATCCATCTGTGGTCTTCATCTTTAGGTTGGCTATGGTCAAATGCAGATTCTAACCGGAGGTTCTCAACACCCACCCGGCTTATCCTTCCAGGCCATTTGAAGGTGGCTATCGTGGCACCCCCATATTTTTTATCCAGGGCTGTAGTTATGGGTGCATCCAGCTCTACCCCTTTACTGGTCACACTTTTTACCCTTCGGCTCCAGAAAATATCTTCAGCCCCCGCCTTCCAGCCCAGGGCAGAGACACCACCCCCGAAACTGGAAGTGCCTAACTTTTCTATCCATGCATCCGTGCAGGGTCTGTGGATGACAACCAGGTCTCCTTTTTTAAAGGCTGCAGGATCCGGAAGGGTCAGAAAAGCACTATTAACAGGTACATAAGGATCCAAAATGTGCACTGCCGGGGCCACAATACTGTCTTTTTTCCCCAGAACCTTAATCAGCGGGGCCCTGGTGGTTCCCTCTGCTACGATAACCGTTCCATCTGCCTGCGGCCCCGAACCCCTGAGCACCACACCGGATTTATTAATCTCAATGGTGCCATTTACATGATAGGTGCCAGGTGCCAGCAATACGACTCCTCTGAAGCCTGCACTGTCCGCAGGTAGTCCGCCAACATAATCCAGCGCCGACTGAATCACCCTTGTGGCATCCTCCTTTTGAACAGGAACCAATACTTTAACAGGCAGGGCCTTAGCAATAGCTTCATCTGAAGCCATATATCCACAATAAGAAAAATCAACTATTCTATTCCCCAGAGAATCGGCATGGTAAATGAAGCCCCCTGATTTATTCCACTCTAATGGCGGTATGGGTTTTGCCTCCTCATTATTTTTTTTATTTTGTCCATAACCAAGACTCATGACGAAAATCAGGACACAACTCAGGCTGGATTTTGCCACCGAAGACCTACAAATAGCTAAAGCAGGAATGATACATTCCTGCTTTAGTTTTTTTGTACCCATCTTCATTTTGTAGCGCTTTTGATTCATACTTTAAATTTACACTTTGGTGATTAAATCAGCTAAGGCAACAGCAAAAACAGGTAATCTTAAGGTCTCACTCTTTTTAAAGGAACAAGACTGTTTAAATAGACTTCGATATTGGTATAGCCGTCACCGTTTTTGGCTAACTGACTGGCATCGGAAGCGTCATTTGGATTTAAACCGTGCTTTGTCTCATAGCTGTCAGGGATACCGTCCCGATCTGCATCTGCATAGGGCGTTCCCTTGTAGGTCGGATAGCCTCCTACCTGACTAATATCACTAATGATTCCTTTCTTATACGAATCTGCCGGCATCCGGCGTTTGATGTACGGTGTCACCCCTGATTTGCCCCCTTCAGTATATACAATCTGACCTGTTTTTACTTCTTTTATAACACGGGTATCTACCGGGTCACGAACTGGCAAAAACGAGCCTACATTATTCAACACATAATCATAACTTTTCTTTGCACTCATGATACTGACGTTTCCCTTTAACGGGAAAGGCTTATCCACTTTAACAGATGCAGTAAACTCCCCTGCATTGGGCATATCTTCAATCTGCACACCGCCGTCCCAGTTGTCTTTTGTCACCTGCTTACTCCCCACCACATAATTCCCATGCACATAGGCTTTTCCATAATGTTTCACCCGTTGTTTATCTCTTCCCGCTTCCGGCTTTAAGATTCTATGGGTAATGGGTTCATCCTTAGGTGTAATGGGACCGGGTTTATAATAGTTATTGATAAAGTTATAAAAAGAATGATCATCTCCGCCATCCACACTTCTGTTCCACCAGTTGAATATAACATTATTGACGAAACCAAAACTCCCATACATACCAACAGAAGGATTACGGGCTACATTATTAGCCCACAGATTGCGCATAAAGGTACTGTTCAAACCGCCTAAGGTGCTTCCAAATGCGTGATTATAAGTATCTAACCCTTCTGAAAATATGGAGTTCTGGATGGTTACATTTACAGTCGGCATTTTTTCTTGTTTCATGCCGCCCCTGTCATATACATGTCTGTATATGGACATATTTTCATCTAATCCCCAGCTGGCTGAAACGTGGTCAATCATGATATTTCCCACCGGATTGCCGCCCAAAGCATCATCACGCCTTCCGACATCCGTGGCGCCGCGTCTAAAACGCATAAAACGAATCAACACATCGTGCGTATTAATCCAGACTGACTCACCGGCAATGCAGATACCGTCACCAGGAGCCGATTGTCCTTCAATCGTTACATAGGGAGCCCGTATAATTACCGGGCTTTTTAAATGGATAATTCCTGCGACATTAAATACAATGGTTCTCGCACCTCCCTTTTCGCAGGCTTCTCTGAATGTACCTGGCCCGCGGTCTTCCAGACTGGTGACAACATATACCTTTCCGCCTCTTCCGCCGGGCGTATAAGCGCCTCCTCCCTGGGCACCCGGGAAGGCAACGATGCTCGCCTGTTTCAGATCCTCAGGCTTAGAGGCCCATGGAACATAAGGCTTGCCTTGCTGGGCTTCTTTTTCTACAATTGGTAATGCCTTTGCCCAGGCCTCATCGGAGCGCTTTTGTTCAACGGCTAATGCGCTGTCTGATTTTGCCTGAACAGCAGGCGGTATTTTAGGATACTGCGCTTTTGCAGCAGCCCCCATCATTAAAAAGGAAACCGCCAACAGAATATTTTTGCGCACAAATCCACTATTAAAAGAATTTGTCTGAGACAAATTAAAAGAATTATTCATAATTTATTTAGATTCGAAAACCGGATAGAAAATTTTTTCTATTCATTTTTCGGTTTATAATTTATTGCTTAGGCCACCTGAAAACTCAATACAGCGTACATCCGGAAAAAGTTTTCAGAAAGCCTGTGTTTCTCTTTTTCGGGTCAAAAGAGAAACACATTACTTTCAACATCAAAACTTACTTTGCGGCCTATAATCGGCCACGCATTATTCAAACAAAACAAAATTTAAGATGGCTGATAATCAGGCCTTACCGTATTTACCGGTACGACACTATTCAGGTATACCTCTATATTGGTATAACCTTTCCCATTTTTAGCTTCTTTGGAAGCGTCCGACGGGTCATTTGGATTGAGGCCATTTTTAGATTCATAAGCATCCGGCATTCCGTCTGCATCACTGTCTTTATAAGGAGTTCCTTTGTATTCAGGATAACCTCCCACTTGTTTAATTTCCGTAATGATCCCTAATTTATAAGAATCCTTAGGCAATTTACGAACCTTAAACTGATAATCATCATCCGTATTGATTTCCTTATAAGCAATTTTACCCGTCCGAACCTGTTCCACCACGCGCTTATCTACCGCATCTCTGACGGGTAAGGTTGCACCAACATTATTTAAGACATATTGAAAAGCTTGCTGAGCGGGTAAAATTGTCACGGAGGCATGCGGGAAAGGCTTATCCCATTTCATATACGGGAAATATTTGCGAGCACTATCTAGCGTCATCAGCTCTCCGTCAACACCTTCCATCTGAACGCCACCATCCCAGTTATCTTTTGTAACTTGTTCATTACCGTCTACTACATTACCATGCACGTAGGCTCTCCCAAATACTTTATAGGGAAGTTTACTGCGCCCGGATTCAGGCTTTAGGATCCGGTACCCTACAGGATCATCCTTAGGCGTAACAGGACCGGGTTTATAATAATTATTGATTATATTATATAAGGAAGTATAGTCACCGCCATCCGTTGAACGGTGATGCCAGTTAAATACGACATTATTCACAAAATTAAAGATACCGTTCCAACCGATTGAGGGGTTTCTACCGGTATTATCCGCCCATAAATTTCTTGCCAGCATACAGTTTTCCCCGCCCATCGTAGAACCAAAAGCATGATTCCAGTAATCCAGCGATTCAGCAGAAATGCTGTTCTGAACAGTCATATTGACCGTTCCATGCTTTTCTTCCTTGGATCCGTCTCCAGGATCAAACATGTGTCTGTAAATAGACATATTCTCATCTAATCCCCAGCTGGCTGATACATGATCAATCATGATATTACCAACAGGGTTACCGCCTAAAGCATCATCTCTTCTGCCTACCCAGGTCTTACCTCTTCTGAACCGCATATAACGAAGTATAACGTCATGTGTATTAATCCAGAATGACTCCCCGGCAATACATACCCCATCGCCTGGAGCTGTCTGCCCTTCGATGGTAACATAAGGCGCTCTTAAAATAATAGGTGTTTGCAGATGAATAACCCCCGCAACATTAAAAACGATGGTCCGGTGACCACCCTTTTCACAGGCTTCTCTGAAGCTGCCAGGTCCATGATCCGCAAGGCTGGTTACCACATATACCTTGCCGCCTCTTCCGCCTTCCGTATGCGCGCCCCCTCCTTCTGCTCCGGGAAAGGCCAGAAGAGCCGATTGCGGCAAATCAGTAGGTCTTGCCGCCCACGGAATATAGGGCTTGCCTTCTTTTGCTTCCTGTTCAACGATGGGATAGGCTATTTTCCACATGGAATCCGAATGCGCCTCAAACCCATCTGAAAAATGTTTAATGGAATCACGCACCTGAGCGGTGATTGTCGGATACTGTGCCTTGACAATTTTTGATCCGCCAATCAGCAGTGTGCAAAAGAGTAAAGGCAAAGAATAATTTTTCATTAATTAATTTTGACTAATTTTGTTTTTTAAATTTGTTACGATTTTCAACTGATCTACAACCAATACCAGGGTACTCCCGGGAACTTATCCAATTGCAGCAGGATACAAAGTTCTTTATTCGGTTCAGTCGGGCTCAAAGCCAACCATCACATCTTATCTAATCTAATACAAATAGGGAAGCGCTATATAAACCGGCACTTTCACTAAATAATTTTGTTGATTTTCCGCTTATAATCTATCAAGTCAACAAAGGAATCATATGGCTCGCAATCTATGTTTGAATTGATTAACCTATTTTATTTACCAGCGGAGTCTCTTCGCTTTTTCCAGGCAACCTCCGCCTCTTTCATATCAATACCTGACTTGGACAGATAATTATTGATACGGCCTTTGTATTTACCAAACCAGGCATGTTTCTCTTTGGAACTTCCGCCATCTATTGCATGTTCACGGGCTTCCTCGAGCCACTGCATAATCTGCTTTTTTTGTTTACTGGTCAGCTGAGGCAGCATATCCGTGTACGCACCATAAGTTACTTCCAGGGTATGATAGGTCATACCGTCCTTTACCTCTGCTACCTGATCTTTATTTAATAATTTATTTAAACGACTTACAAAATGAGGATGTAAGGAATCAACACTTGCAGTGGCATTTTCATTAATCCGGGCCATTTCAGCTTTCTCAGCCTGCTTTGCCTGAGTACCGGTTTTAACGGCGCTAAGAGCCGTCTGCTTGTTTTGATCGATTCTGTTTAAATCAAAATACTGTTGTTCAATGACCCGTTGAACTTTCCCCGCCTTATCCTGGTTTTTTAGATGTAAGGGTTCTACAATTTTAGAGACCCTTTGTTGAATAACCTTAACATAGCCTGGATCTTCCTTTGCAGTTGTATTCAGATTCTGGGCATTTGTCCATTGATTTAAACCGCCGATTGCCATACTCAGTAAAAATAATTTCGCGACAACACTTTTCATTGCTTTTTAATTTTAATTGGAGGGAAAACAAATGTGGAAAAGCCGCTTGGAGCCCCCTCGTCACTTACTTAACACACATTTGTTATTTTGAATCCCCGATTGTTCAGACCTTTAATATTTAATAATAACGCGATTTTTAATGTAGATTTCTTTTCGGTTAAAACAACAGGACTAATTCTCGATATTTATATGTCAAAGTTAATTTTATATATAAATATAACTTTCCTTATTATTTTCATAAGATTGTAGAAAATTATCATAATCATACACATTCAGGACATTTACCCGGAATTGAGCGATGTCGTGAAAACCTTCAGATTTGTCATACAACCGCTAAAAACTACAAATCAATATCTTATAAAATACAACTACCCGTCAATTTGAGCATTGCGGGTAGTTAATGGATTTATATGCAAGAAATGCTTACCGTAATTTCATATTATAAAGGTAAACGTCTCCGGCCTTTAAAGGATTTTTATCCTTTTCCCAACTGATTTTCAATTGATAATGGCCTGCATTAATCATTGTAGGGGTTACCAGTTCGCTACTGTTCCACTTGCCCTTTCTGGTAGGTGTAAGCCAAATCTGCTTGGATGCCAGCAGCGTGCCGTCCAAGGCCGTGAGCGTCAGATTAGCCCGAAGGCTATCTGTCCCTTCATAGGCATATTTCACCTGAAAAGAATGAAAATCAGCGACCCCTGTTACAAATGGCCAGCTTAAAGCGTTTAACCCCGCTTCCTTAAACAGCAGACAATCCTTATTATCTCTTTGAACTACTTTTCCTTTGTGCCGGCCGTCCGCATCCTTTATCCCAAAAGTAAATTCCGGCTTCTGATCAAAAGGAGGCTGCATCTGGCTGGCAGGTTTAAAAGCAATCAGACTCCGTGACCACCAGGGCTCAACAAAAAGTACATCTCCCGTCTTCAGATCCTTTTCCAGTAAGATAAGGCTGTCCTTTTTTGGCATTTCGCTCTTGCTATTTATAACCAGTACAGACTGAAGCGTATTGGCAAACCCCTGTCCTTCCAGCTTTTTAATCTCAGCACTATCCTTGTTTTGTAATCCGACATATAACTTAAGATCACCTGTGGCTTTCCACTTATTTTCAGTAGCCTCTTTCAAATATCCCTTCTTTAGTGCCAGCCACTGCGCTCCAAATAAAGCTGCCGGCAAACTGGAAATATGCAGGTGTATCAAATCTTTTATTGCGCTATTATACGGTTGAGTTATGCCAGGCTTCAAAACAGGTTCTATGTCAAACTCATCACCTGTGTTTAACCAGTCTTGTACTATAAATCCGGTAGCATTTCTGTTTGAACTTCCGTTTGCCGGTTCTGCTGGCCTGATGGCGGACAATATCGGCGCAGGCGAATTGGCTACAGGCGGTATCTGCTTTTTGTGCAATGTCTGATCTAGGGTCTTTTTGGCAATAGCGATGGCTGATATGACCGCCTGACCGCTATACGTATTGGGAAAATCAATTACAATTTGACCATTATTTACTTCCACAGGTATTTCTTTCTTTAATGCCCTGAGACTACCCGCTTCCTTAAATATATCAAAATGCGGCAATACAATTTTTCCATTTATTGCAACATCGAAATCTCGCCAGCGATTACAATTATAATGACTGCCTTTGCCCCACCAGGGCTCGATAAAAAACAGCTGCACGATATACCTGCCATTTGTAACCGGGAATATAAATTTCAATTTATCTCTTCCATAACGAAAACGCTGAAAAAGCTGATCATCGCTGGTCTCTTTAACGGGGTCATTCACCGAGCGCTGGCTGGCAAAATAAGCAGGCAACCCTTTATAATCTGCTGTCCAGGAAACGGAACCGAATTCCTTTCCGGTTACGCAGTTAAGACAGTTACGGTCTGCGGACCATACGTTCCCGTAATGATCTGTGTAAGCCCCCGCACCGCAGTTGTATCTGTATACATACTGGTAACCCTGAACTGGCGCCAATACATCTTCATCTGCATTATCCCGCTTTTTAATGACGGGAAAAGGAGGGGCTGGCAAATTATTTACCTGCATCTCATCCGAGCAAACTGCGTTTCCGTTATAATATCCAACCGCATATATCTGATTATATCTTAGCGAAACACCTTTCCAGCTAAAGTGCGTTCCGATTCCACCGCGTGTCCTGCCGCCAAGTGAGACCTGCCCCTTTCCATTAAACAGTACCACCGAATCACAGTTTGAATAAATAGTGATATCTTTTGGTTCATTTATGCCTGTCCAACGCTCCTGCCAGTCGTGGCCGGCAATATGCACCATCGGCGCCGTATCCGCACGCGTAAAATTAGCAGCATATAAATAGAAAGCCTCCGTAGGTTCTTCCCAGGCCGTTAATATCCCTTTATAGTTAACGGGACCGATTCTGTCCAGATCTCTATATCCTTCTGCTGCCTGTTGTCTTCCCGGATTGTCATGAGAATTAAAAAGCCATAAAAACTCACCGCATACGCTGTCTTTAACAGCGTATGCCAATCTGATTTTCTTTTCCAGTAAAGCACACCAGCTTTCAATACTATAAGGGCCATCCTGACGGAAGCCTCCCTCTGAATGTAAATCCACCGTGCGCCAACCACCATACTCTCCTACCAATACATCCTTTTTGAGATCTTCACTATAAGTATCCGGATTACCCCCATAAGTTCCACTCCAGTTCTGAGAAACGTTCCAGTCCGTTCCCTCTCCTCCGTTACAGGTGGTGATCAGCCGCTGACTGGAAGCAGTCGGATCCAGACTTCTGATTAAAGCCACACATTGTCTGGCAAAATCAGCTGGGAGCTTACTCTCATTTTGCAGCCCCCACATAATATTCGAAGGGCTGTTTCTTCGCTCCAGCACCCAATCCTTCAGCAGCCGTAAAAAATTCTTTCTAAAGGCAGGCGTATCAAACCAGATATGCGCCGAGAACTGAGGCCACCACAGCAGGCCCTCCTGATCCCAGTAATACTGAAATCTTAAATTATGCGGCTGATGAGCATCCCTGAAAGCATTGAAGCCCATTGCCCTAATCATTGCTACGCGGGTGGCAATTTCCTCTGCGGTAAAAGCATGGCTTTTACCCAAAGCATGTTCATAGCCTGCAATCCCATTAATGAAAACGGGCTTACCGTTGAGTAGGAACTGCCTGGGCGCCTGGCTGTTTAAATCGGGCCATTTAATCCAACGAATACCATAAGGAGTACTCACCTCATCCAGGACTTTCCTGGTGGAAATATCGATTACGCTGGTCTGAAGCTGATATAAATACGGAGATGCCAATGACCACAATTTTACATCACCTGCCAGCCTCAGGCTACCGCTTATCGTTTGTTGGCTATCTCCTATGACTATACGCTGCCGGGCTGTGCTGACCAGCCGGCCGTTTCTATCCAGTAAACGTTGCCTGATCACGACGTCTTTGGATCTTTTTGCATCATTTGACAAGCTGGTTTCCCAAAATAAGGTGGCCGACCGTTCACTCACCGTTGTGTCATTATAAATATGGACGCCAAAAGGAATAATCCGCACCTGACCGGTTTCTATCAAATGCACCGGTCTGAAAATACCCATAGGCTGACTACCTTCGGAAAAGCCGATTTCTTCAGAACAACCTCCACAAACCCAGGGTAAATCCCTTATTGACGACGGATGCTGTACATACACGGCCAATAAGTTCTTTTTTCCACTGGCATTTAAAAAAGAGGTAATATTTACACTAAAACCCGTTCTCCCGCCGCTATGCTGTCCGACCAATTTACCATTTAAGTACACGGTCGCATAGGAACTCACTCCTTCAAAAAATAAAAAACAGGATTTGGTGCTGTCATAAGGCGCGTCAAAATACTTTCTATACCAGGCATCCCCGTGTCTGTTACCATGCTTCTTACGGATATATCCGCCATAATCATCCCAGTTATGTGGTACGTTTACCACTTTCCAGTTGTGTGGCCGGTAACTTAATTTTTCAAATCCATCAAAATTATGACTACCAGAACTGTCCGCCACGCTGGACCAGTCATTATCGAGTAAAATATCTGCACGGGTATCAGAACTCCAGGGTAGCTGCGCCTGCAACACCGGAGCAAGGAAAATAAAAAATGCCGCAACAAAAACCGCACGGTATAACCTCCGGTAAACACACCCCGCTTTTATCAAATCAGCTATGTGCCGGTTACCGGCCCCCTCACTGCCGTATATTTTTTTATGTTTTCTGATAACCATATTCATAAGATAAAAACACGAACCTGTTTACTATTCCCGTTACTTATAAAAAATGCCTATTGATTGATCGTTTCCAGTTGACCGTTCAGATAATACCAATGATCCGGTTTCACGGACAAGGCCCTATGCAACTCGCCATATCGCACATTACAACTACCGCCGGCTATTGCCTTTATGGCTACTTTCTCAAGCCGGTGATGCTTCCACCAGATATTTAATTCATAACCACCCCTGGCACAGATGCCGCTGACCCAGCCAGTTTCAAGGCTATCAGGCAGCGCGGGTAAGAGATCAATATATCCATTCTGGCTCTGTATCAGCATCTCAGCGACGCCTGCAGCACCACCAAAGTTTCCGTCAATCTGAAAAGGCGGATGTGCGTCCATTAAATTACGATAAACACCCCCTCTTTCTCCACCACCGGCCCCCTCAGCCGGTCTCAGTAATTCTTCCAGTATTTTTAATGCATGGTTACCTGACCTAAATCTGGCCCATAGATTTACCTTCCAGGCCAGGGACCAGCCTGTTCCCCCGTCCCCTCTGTAAATCAAAGACTGTCTGGCTGCACGCATCATAGCCGTATCTTTTTCCCAGTTGATATCATTACCAGGATAGACCCCCCATAAATGAGATACATGGCGGTGCGTATCGCTGGTATCATCGAAATCCTGCATCCACTCCTGCAACTGGCCATACCGCCCGATTTTATTGGGTGCTATTTTATTATATTTATCCTCCAGACTATCCCTGAAGGATTGATCTACCCCTAGAATAGTCCCTGCCTGAATACAATTTTCAAATAAGTCGCGGATCATCTGGTGATCCATGGTGGGCCCTGCTACCAGCCCCCCGTGTTCAGGAGAGTTAGAAGGGGATGACACTAAAAATCCGGTTACAGGATCTTTTACCAGAAAATGCACATAAAACTCCGCGGCTTTTTTCATAATCGGGTAGCCGGTATCCCTTAAAAAAACAGTATCTCTCGTAAAGGCAAAATGATCCCATAAGTGATGACTCAGCCACGCACTTCCTCCAACCCAAATACCGTGTTTGGCCGCATCTATAGGAGCACTGGCCCCCCATATATCCGTATTATGATGCAGTACCCAGCCCGGTGCACCGTAATGCCTGTTGGCAGTTACGGCTCCTGTTTTAGCTAAAGTCTCCATCAGCTCAAATAATGGCTGCGTGCAGGCAGATAAATTAAGCGGCTCCGCCGGCCAGTAGTTCATTTCCAGGTTGATATTACTGGTATATTTAGACCCCCAGGGCGGTGTAAGTAATGGATTCCAGATTCCCTGCAAATTAGCAGCACGGCCGCCCGGAGGTGTTGCGCTGATCATCAGATATCTGGCATATTGTGTATACAAATCTATCAGTCCCGGATCAGTAGACACGGAGAATTGACGAATCCGTTGATCCGTTGGAAGATCAGATCTTGATCGAGTCCCTATCCGGATATCAAAACGGTCAAACAGGCGGTGATAAACCCTCTGATGACGCTGCAGCAACTCTCTATAATCACTCTTTTTATTTTCTTCCAAGGAAGCAAGATAGGCTTTGCAAAGGCTGTCAGGATTGCCGGATACATCCTGATAGCTGATAAAATTCGTTGCCGCCACAAGGTATAGCACTGCGCTGTCCGCTCCCTGGACTTTTAGAGCGCTGTCAGTAACGCTCACCCGGGCATTAGGGCCAATTGCCTTAACTTTTAAGGCGCTCACGCCAAACAGGGCACCGTTTTTTACCTGGACCTTTAAACCTATCGTCTGATCGTCTATTTTAAAGAATCGATGTTCTTTATGAACCGTTCCGAAATTAGTCTCAAATTGAACAGCACCTGCCTTATCCGCCTTTAAATCAATCACCATCACCGGATCTGCCGCACTGGCAAAATAATTCCTGGTATAAGTGACACCTCCTCTTTTATAAGTAACAACAGAGAGCGCATTTCTGATATCTAAAGAACGTCTGTAATCTTTGACTTCCCCATCGGCAAGCCTGCCTTCATCTTTTATAAAAATATCACCAAATGGCTGGTAGCTAGCCTCATACTGCGGATAAGCAGGTGGGTTATCATCCTGAATCCAAAATTTCCAGATTCGGGAAATATTAACACCCCCTTTCGGGGTTTTATCCGTGGGATATGCGACAAAAAACGGCCGGTCATTTTTTACCCCGGTAAAGCCGCCTTTATCAAAAAAGTTGACCACCTGCACGGCTAACAGATTACGCCCCGTGTGTAATACACTGGCAGGTATTAAATAATGCCTTTTAGTGGATATGCCGGAATCACGTCCTATATAGTTACCGTTCACATAACAAAAATCAAGATCTCTGATACGTCCTAAATCAATAAACAAGTCTTTGCCTTTCCAATCTTCAGGCACATCAAAACCCACTCTGAACCATACGGCTCCGTCCAGGCCCTGATGTCCGGCTGTCTCCCATCCGTTCAACAGTGGCAACTGCATAACGGGCCAGTCAGCGTCATTATAAGCTACAGCAGCAGCCGTCGTGTCACGACGGATCTTTTTCAGCCATGCCAGACGCAACTTCCGGTAGGTCTCGGGATCATGATTTTTAACGCCCATGAAATGCGCCTCAGCCAACTGTTCCGCCTGCTGCTGCTTACCGGTAAAAAGGAAATTTCTTATCTGATCTAAATATTTGTATGCCCCCTCATGCGCATAGGACCTTGGACCGTCCGTCCAAAGCGAAGATTCATTAAACTGAATATGATCCGTATCTGCACCTCCAAAAATCATGGCACCGATATGACCATTGCCAACGGGAAGCGCATCCGTCCAGTCCGTATTGGCAGCCGGTTGATTATACCATAAAATCAGAGCATCAGGTGCCAGCTCCTTTTGGCTCACTGAATTTGTTCCACAACCAGTGGACAGAAGACCTAATAAAGCTATATAAACCGCCTTCCGTAAATATCTGTAGTTGTCATTCATAAATAATCATTTCTGTAATACCACAAAGTTTCATGCCTGCCAAACTATAAGGAAATCACCACTTTTTTCAGCGTTTTGCTATGCCTTACCTGGACGCCGTCTACAAACACCCTGAATCCTTTGCCTTTTTCGTAATGATGACCTGTCTTATCCCAGAGGACCGTCAGATTTCTATCATGATAACTTACGTTATCAAGGCAAAACCAGTCCCATGCCCCTTTTGGAATCAAAGGTGCGATGATGAATGTATTACCCGAAGCAGGCTTAATACCCACCAGGTCGTTAATGACCAGATCCGCAAATCCTGAATGATTATAATACCTGCTGCGCGGATTATTACGAAGCCAGAATCCGGTCTTTTCATCCTGATATTCTCCGATAAAAGGTTTGCCATCTTTTTGCTGGGCCCAGCTGTATTTATGGAGCGCATCAAAAAACACTTTTTTGGACATGTTATTCTGATGCTTATAGTTATTGAGAAGATTGGAAAGCGCCTTTAAGGTTTGTGTTGTGGCATAAGGCCATACAGCCCCATCCCATTCACAACCGTGACCGGTTCCGTGTGTCCTGAATAAAGGATGTCTTCTTTCTGCCGTTGTAATCCCCCAGGGTGCGCTAAAACCTGCGGTATCTGTTAATTGATCCCAGGCAATCGCATAAGTTTTAGCGTCATAAGGCAGATTAAAATACCAGGGAATAAATCCTATGGCCTCTCTGGCATCCGCAAATCTTCCATTTGGATGCTTCACTTCAAAAAATCCTGCTTTTGGATCCCAGAGACTGTCCATTACCAGTGTCCGAAGCCGGGACGCTTTCTTTTCAAAAAAGGCGGCCTGCTCCTGCTGCCCGGTTAAATGGTACATTTTAGCAAGAGCTGCGGCGTTGCCAAACATATAACTATTAATCGTAGGCCTCATATTTTTAACTTTTCTGGAACCACTGATGGACTCTTCCATGGCATCTCTTACATCGAATTGCCAGAAAAGCTGATTAGGCAATAAATTTTCCGATTCCCATTTTTTATAATCAGCCGCTAGTGCCGGCAGCATCCTTTCCACATATGCGCTGTTGTTTTTGACTAAATAAAGCCCATAAACGGCATCGTCAATCCAGGTACTGAATTTATGAAATACAGGCTTTTTTTGCTGAGGATCTCCAAACATCCAGTAAGCCGCATACTGTTCAATATAAGCAGCGTTCCGCAGCCATCTGCCTTCATACACCTGGTGCCCTGTAGCGGAGCTTATCCCATTAAAAGCCCCACCGAATTTTACAGGTGTGATGAATTCTGTAAATATGAATCCGAAGGGAGTTTGCACCAAATGTTTTCTAAAGCTCCACCACCTGAAATAATAAATCTGTTGCAATGTGCTGTCCGGACAGTCAAATAGCGGAATATTCGCACTGAGCCATTGATATGCATCCGCATTATCAACATAATTCACCACATCCCCGCTGTCCTGGCTGTTAAATAAGGTAACCTGACGCTGCATGATGGAAGGATCCAGTATCAGTGCTTTATGAACGGGATCCTGCTGCTTATAACTGCTCTTTTGCTGTGCCTTCGCTAAACCAAATAAAATACATAGTAAGCATGTGATGCAGACGCTGCTCACCCTTCCATATTTGCAGTCTCCTGCCTTACTATATATTATTTTATTTCTTCCCATAAAGTTTTTCATTTTTACCACTACCATCATTATCTAAGTTATAAAAGGATTATCTGAAGAGCCAGTCCAAATCAGGAGCAGATCCCGCATTACCAATCCCGGCATCAAAGGCCGGCAAATCATCAGCACTGCCTTTTGCAAAGCCCAGTAATAAACAGATGCCCTTACCCAGCTGTAAATCATGTATTCCTTTGTCAAAGGTATAAGTATGTATGTTAATTGCCGGATACCCACCTAATGCTGCGCCGTTGGCTATTTTTGTTGCAGCCTGCCCATAATCATTGGCACTGGCGTCCGTTTCCAGTTCAGGCTCCTTGAGCAGCACTTTTGATTTCTGAATAAAATATCCTACAAATAAAGTGACGGGCTGATCCGTCTTAAATCGCAATCTGGTGCCTGCCTGAACCTGCCTGTTACGATTCACTTGTATGCCATGAAGCCCAGTCAAAGCGACTGCCATAGAATCAAATCCAGCCGTTGTGTCAGCAAAAGGGCGGGCGGATTTCATTAGCGGATACGTACCCGCCATATCTTTACTTCCTTGCTGTATATAATAACTGCCCAAGCCGTTTCCATCTAAACGATCCGCAACAGACGGGGCCAGAAAATGCACGGAAGCCGGCCGCAAATGATGCCATGGGCTGCCAGTGGCAGACTTTGCATCTTTATGATATTTAAGCGACTGAATATTTTGTTTAAGATGCGTAAGCTCCCCTTCATAAACCGGCAATAGCTCAGACCAGCGCTTATACTGACCATCTTTGCCCGTCATAGGAATTTTCCTTGCTCCTGTCTGCAGGCTGTTGGCATATAAATAATGAGCACCCGCAACCTGAGCAAGTCGTCTGAAAGCTTCCACACTCGCTGTCATTAAAGGGACAGCTTTCTCCAAATCGGAGATATCATGACTATAGCCATATCGTAAAATTTTCAGGGCCGCAAGTGCTTTGTTGCTATAAAAGGATGCCAGATACTGATAGCTGTACATATCTGCCTTCAGCCGATTAAACTCATCCAGATTCTTTGTAACGCCGCCGGATGCAGCCTCTATGGCAGACACCGCTTCCTTACCCTTTTGGACTACCTCACCGGCCACCTGCACGGGCGTTTCTCCGATATGTTTTTCATGTAACCAGTCTCTTTTAGCATATTGCGTAATCATTTCTCCTTCGGGAGATTCAGAGGTATATAAAAGCGTGAATAAACCATATCTCTCAGGATCAATTAATTGACTCATTGTCATACCCAGACTTAAGGTCTGTCTGTTTCCGTCTGTTATGCCATATCGCCTTAGCAGCTTCGGAGCAATTTCTCCGCTGGCTTCATATGCCTTTAATATCTCTGATCCCGTTTCAAGGCTGCTCCCGTATTTCCCCGCCAGCTGACCAGCCCAGTACTTCCTTTCTGAGGCCCTGTCCCTGTCAGCATTCCAGCTGTAACGGGCCCACTGACTATACCAGATCCAGTCCCGATTGATTTGCAAGAGTCTCGGGTCTGTTTTATCAGCACTATAAGGCCAGTCCCAGTAGGAGGCTTGCGGATACAGGTGCAGGCCGTTTGAGCCGTAAATCTTATGCATCGCCTGGACACATTTCTGAATAAAATCATCGGCACCATATCTGAAAGGCTCCAGATTTGCCAGAATATGCACGTTTTCTACCTGAACAGGTGCTATATCACTTAAGGTACGGTGTAGCTCAGCCCAGGATCCTCTTGGCTGATAAGTCGTCAGGGCCTCACCGTTATATTTGGCCATTGTATATAAATTACCATATAAAGGCTTGGCCGCTGCAATGACGGCCGGAGCATCTGCATCGTGTGCTCTTAATATAATCGGAGGTTCCTGGGTTTCTCCCAGCGCGCTCAGTCCATCTTTTACGCCAGGAATAATGGTCTTTGTAAACCATTCAGTATCATCCGGACCCACGCCTTCCATTGCTTCCCCCAAAGTAACAAGTAAGCCCACATTTGGATATTGCCGTACAAAAGCAGCAATAGATTTACGGGTATAATCGGCAATCAAAGGCAAAATCGGTCTGTTTCTATCCTGTGTTTTAATATGGTGTTTTTCGGCAAAGGGCTTGGAAACGATTATATTATAAAATGCCTGGATCACCCAAATACCCCTTTTATTAGCCTCCTTTGTCAGAAATGCAAACATATGCTGATTCGCAGCAAAAGTAGCACTATCCACCTCCACCGCATCCGGATACTCTTTTAACCGTACTAAGGAAGCAAAAGGATGACCTGACCAGAGATACAGTGTGTTCATTCTGTTATCTACCAGCATATCCAGATATTTAATCCATAACTCTTTATTGTAAAACCACGGAAAATTCTCTCTGGTAATCGGATATTCATAAGTACCTCTGCCAGGCAACAAAAATGTTTTCTGAAGTCCGATACACGCTCCCCGAAGCACCATCTGGGGCTGATCGCTACAGTGGAGGGTGTCCATCAAAGCATTTAGTGAAAGACGCTTTCCAGTTGCAGTTTCACTCTCTGATGCCAGATGCAGGATTCTATCTCTCAATTCCAGGCATCCGTATAAAGTGCCTGACGCATCGGCGCCGGCAATCACCAGTTTTCCGTCTTTACAACCCAGCAGGCTAAATCCTTCCTTAACCGTATCAGGACGAAGATTCGTTTTTTGTAACGCAATCAGTGTTTTTAAAAATTTAGTACGGCTGGTTCCGATATAAATCACTCTTCCCGCCTGAGGGGTAACAGGCGACTCAGACTGCCTGAATCCTATTAAATCAATGCGGTAACCTACTTTTCTAAATGTTTCCGCAAGCCTTTCTGCTCCATATTTAATTCTGCCCGTTGATTCCATTTGGTAGGCTAAAACATAAGGATCATTCTGACTATTTAAAGACTGACTATATAATCCGGGATGTAGGAGCAGCAGTACCATAAAAAGCAACAAATGCCCTCCTGCCAAATGAAAGCATCTTTTCAAATGCCGGTCTCCGGATTTTACAACATCCATCAGCTCCATATAATTCAATCGTTTATAAGATTTATTTGATTCCTTAAAATTAAAATACCATGACCTTGTCCAACTGGTACAGCAAATAAGCTTCCTTCCTGCCAATAGTGGTGAATCACTACATATTATGAAAATAGTTACTGGTCAATGTCCACCCCAATGGCTATATTTACTTTACGCGTCATGGAGCTACCCCTGGCATCTTTAACGGTAAAATCAAAGCCACCCAGTTTGGTATTCTGTCCTTTATTTATATCCGGCGTAAATATCAATTGCCCATCTCGCTCGATTTTGACCCTCCCGTTTAAAATATGAGTCACCGTAAATTGAGGGGCCTTCTGATACCCCACCGCGAGTTTCTTCAGGTCAATATATACAGGTCCTCCCTGCGCACTTGAATAGTGTGCATGTGCCATCCAGTCTAAATAATCATCCAGATTGGTAAACCCGTCCCCATCCGGATCAGCATTGCTTTCGCTGCTGTCATTTTTTGCGGAATGCGGGTTGAGCCCCCGAGCGATTTCCCACCAGTCTGGCAGACCATCCTGGTCCGTGTCCCAGTTGTCTGAACGATGAGTAGTGGGATAATCCTCGTAACCACCGGCATCAGCCACCTTATCAGGAAAGCCTTTTTTATGAGTATAACTGCCTGTTACGGAAGTCACACCTTTTAAGGTTTCCGAAATAATACGCTGATCATGCTCATCCAGTCCGCCGGCATTGCAGCCTACATCGGACAGCACATCTTTATAAGCGTCTTCGGCTGTTTGTGTGGTCACATAGGACGGGAAAAAAGGTTGATCCACATAGGTCGCGTAACTGCTGGTATCGCCATGGCTGTGACTAATTTTCCTCCCGGCCTGCTGACTTGACAGGTCAAAGTACCCCGGCATTATATTACCTGCAAAGAAACAACGCTGCATCCCCAGGCCAACGCCCTCATGCTGTGCATTAAAAGCATAAAAAAAGTCTGTTCCCGGACCGGGTTTATAGTAATTGCCAACAAAGTTTACTTCATGCGCGCCACCGTCAGTGGCACGGTGCCCCCAGTTATACACGACATTATTTCTTATGTCCATTCTGCCGCCATAATGGCCGTCTACCAGTCCTCCGCCCAGGCTCCAGTTCCTGCCGTAACAATCGGCCAGCAGGTTATGATGAAAGCTTCCGATATCTCCGCCAATTGTTGCGGCAAATCCGTGTTCTTTACCCTTTGGGTAATTTTTATGTCCCGCGGCATTTAAAGCCTCAGAGATAAGCGTCCTTTGCAGGGTGATATTGTGCGCTCCCCTGGAACTAAAAGACTCGTCTTTTGTCCAACTGATAGAGCAGTGATCTATAATACTATGATCAGCTCCTGTCAGCCCCATTCCGTCATAAGTAGGCCCGTCTCCGACCCGTACGCGAACAAAACGGACCATATCATCATTGCCGGTAACACCAAAAGGGGCAGACCGAATACAAATTCCTTTGCCGGGCGCGGTCTGCCCTGCAACGGTTACATAAGGAGTACTGAGCACTAGCCTGGATTTTAATTCAATCACCCCACCTACATTAAAAATGATGACCCTTGGTCCGGAACTATCCATTACCGCTGCCCTCAGACTACCCGGCCCGTCGTCGTTTAAATTCGTGACAGCAACGACCTTTCCGCCTCTGCCACCACGGGCAAAACGCCCGTATCCTTCCGCATCTGGAAATGCCAGCTGCCTCAGGCGAAATTCCCATACAAGACCTTTAATGGTCTTATTGCCAAATACCTCATCTACTCGCCAGTAATAAGTATCCAGACTATTCAGCTTTGTTAACGTAAAACTCGTATCTGCGGCCGCGGCACTCCCTTTAAAACAGGGAGATTTAGTACCTGCAGTAGCTACCTGTGCGGAATCCGTACCAAAATAGATTTCATGAGAAAGCGCTCCTTGTGCGGCCTGCCATTTTAAAAGACTGTTACCATCCTTACTGATCTGAATATGTTCATCTCTGTTAGCAGGCAAAGGCGATCTGGACTGTAAGGCGGGATTTATACCATCCAGTTGAAAGCCATTCAGGATTATTTTATGATAAGATGCATTACCGCTACCATCTGCCACAAACCTTACAACAATGTCCTTTCCGGATATCACGTTTAAACCAAAAACAGCCACGGCGCAGTCCTCTACCCTGGATGCGCGGATAGTAGGATGCAGCCCTGAAATTACCTTTTTATCATCTACATAGATATCCAAGGGGCAAGGATCTGATTCATTTAACTGATCGGTTAAATTATGGTAGGTGATCAACGTATGCTTACCCGGTGTCAATCCCCTGATACGAAGCCGGATTTCTTCTGGCTGACTCGACTTGCCATCGCTCGCCTGGCGAACCATAAGCCCGTCATCTGAAAACTTCGCCTTGGCCTCGCCCCTCACTCCGGCCTTAAACCAGGACGCATTTAACTTTTGGTCCCCTGCCGCAGAGACGATAAAATCAATCCCTTCCCTTCTTAACGTATCCGGTCCTCCGTTAACCACTTCCCAGGGGGTATAACCAAAGGCATTCACTTCAGCAGTTTTTCTGCCAGACATATTAAAATCAACTTTAACCACGGTCTGCTGCGCACTTAGCTGAAAGCTACTGAACACAACGGCCCATAGGACAAAGCATAAAGGTTTTATTTTGATGGGTGAGCGGTGCATCTATTATCTTTTATTATTCCAGTTAAATTCAAAAAACTCCTTCAGGTGGACGGGATTAATATCAGCTGCTTACATCTATTTAATCCGGCATATTGTCCTCCAAAACAAATATTTCTGGACAGAATACTTAATTCTTCTGCCAGAAATATTGCTACAATTACGAAAATCAATAAACCCTATAATCAAACATTAAATCTTCTAATTTTGATAATCGAAACTACCTGTTGCCCCTGAATAATCATTCCAACCTTGGTTTTGTTCCAACCAGCTGTTTGTACTGAGTACAGAAGCAGGCAAGCCCGACAGATAATAGTTCGGCTGAAATTCAATGGTAGTAGCCGTACTATTTACCTGATCCCAAGGTTTATCAAGCGGCGTCATGACAAAGTGTGCCTGATAGATGGCCTTCAGGCTATCCAGCTGGGCTTTAAAATCAGCAGCATCCGGATCAATCAGAATACTGCGGTCCTCAGCTGTCAACGGGTCACTGTCTGAATAGTCTTTTGCCTGCCAGTAATAACCTTCACGGGCAGTTCCGTTGATAGGCGTTAATCCCAATTTAGAGACCGAACTGCCGCTCTTATCAGTATTATCATACAACATCCAGCGTTGAATGTCCCAGAACCTTTTTCCTTCATAGGCCAGCTCTACCCTTCTTTCATATAATACAGCTTCAATGGCCTGATATTTAGTACTTAAGTTTCCTACACCATAGTTATTATCTGAAGGAATACCTACTCTGGCTCTTATTTTCCCAATATATTCAATAGCATGACTAATATCGCCGGTGGCCGCATAACACTCTGCAATATTGAGCAGTAACTCTGCATAACGATATTCTATGATACTCGTATTAGAATAGGAATAGCCGGTGCTGTCCGCATTAGGATTTGAATTTTTCCGAACAATAGCCGGACTATTGGTCTGATTAGTCCCATAATAAGTGGCTGAACCAGATTCAGTTTTTTTCCAACGGTAAAACCAGGTCGTTTTGTTTTCATTACCTTTTATGCCCCACTTTTCTCCTGAGAATTCAAAAGTCCGGTAAAATCTGGGATCACGATTTTCAAAGAAGAAAGTATCTACATATCCATTTGCTGCCGTTGGTCTCTGCCCGCTAGCCAGAGGGAATAAATCCAACATTTGTTTGGTCGCTGATAATCCGCCATCCCCATCATAATCCTTTGGTCGTAATTGATCTTCCCATGTATTGTTATACCCTTCTGATGAAGTGGAGGAACTGCTGAATAAAAACACCATAATAGCTTCCTTATTAAAGGCCGTATTGCCGGTGAAGGCCATATTTGACCAGTCCTTCGCACTTGAGCCATACAGTCCGTAACCGGCGGCTGTTAATTTTGTTTCCGCATCCAGACCTGCCTGTAAGGCTGCCTTCCATTTTTCACTACCCTGATTATCCCAATCTTTATTAAATAAAGGACTTGCTGCAGTTAGTAAAACCCTGCTCTTCATGGCAATGGCGGCAGCCGCGGTAAACTTGCCGTAATTATCACTTAAATCATCCCACACCATAGGCAGCAACGCTGCAGCTGAATCCAGATCCTTGATAATCTGCGCAAAACACTCCGAAGAAGAGGATCTTGGTGTCTGAATGGATGCATCCGTAGTACTGTTATTCTGAACACTCAACACCAGCGGCACTCCCCCATAAACCCTGACCAAATCAAAATATTGCAATGCCCTCAGCATATAAGCCTGACCTTTAGCCTCCTTTTTAAAATCCGCAGATAAAGGATCGGAAACAGGCTCTTCCATCTTTTCCAGAAGATCATTACAGTACCTGATGCGCGTATAAGGGTTATTGGTTACACTGGAGGAAGTAGTTCCATAATAAGTGTCTGCATCAGTTGCATTGACGAGCGTCTTCGTGGAATTAATATAGTCAGGTATCGTCCCTCCTATTTCTTCCGTCATATTGGACCTGTTCGTATTATAGAGTCCGATCACATTCTGCAATGGATTCTTATAACTCACAAAATAATAGTTGTATAACCGGGCAATATACCACTCTGTCAGCTCTTCATTGGAGAATACCTGATCTTCCCCGTATTGGTTATAAGGCTGCATATCCTCCAGGAATTTTTTGCTGCATCCCGTCGTAATGACCAGCAAGACCCCGATCAGTAAATAAAATATCTTTTTCATAATTTATAATCTATAATTAGAAATTTATTGTTTTAGAATCCAATATTTACACCTAAGGCCCAGGTACGCAAAGTAGGATAACCTACATCTGCTGCATCGTACATATTTCTGAACTTTTTAGGATATGGATTATATAAATCCCACAAATTGTTACCAGAGAGGAAGAAACGTGCGCTTTTCAACCGGGCCTTATTGACCAGCTTAGTTGGCATCGTATATCCCAGACTCAGGGTTCTGATGACCATTCTAAAAGTTGGCAGCATAAAGAAATCGGATTGTGAACCGCCGAAATTATCATAATAGGCAATGTTGGGGTATTTACCATTTGGATTGGTATCTTCATCATACATGTCTACCAGATAAATAGGTTGTCCCCACATCGCATTTGTGCTGGAGGTTCCTTGTTTTACATAATCCAGAAAACGTGTTCCACCCCAGGAAGTGGCCACCTGCATGTATAAGGACAGGCTCTTCCAACCTAAATTGATATTGGTGGAAAGTCCGTAACTTCTGTTGGATTTTTTAAGTTTCACATAATCCTCATCAGCTTCAATCCGACCATTGGGTCCTGCAATTGTTTTGCTGTTTGCGTCCAGGTCACCGGCTACATCTTCATAAACCAGCATACCTTTTTTCAAACCCGATTTATCAGTAATACCCAAAAAGTTCGGAGCTGCTCCATCCACGCCGGAACTGGCCGCATTCTGGGACAGATAGTTCCAGTAATTGTCAATATCGGCATCTGTTCTCAGCATACCATCTCCGCCCGAAGTCTGTTTCCAGGTCTTGAAACCCCATACCGGCACGATACCATAATTCCCCATTGCTCTTCTGGTGGTAGATTCTGAAGGATAGGCAAATGCCTGATCATAATATTTAGTCACTTTATAATTGCCCAGTCCTGTATTGACACCAATGGAATAGCTGAAATCTCCGACATGATCTTTCCAGGTAATGGACAATTCTGAGCCCCAGGCATTAACAGCGGCATAGTTCTGTTCTGCAAAGGCTCCGCCAACGGATATAGGTGTATTTATAGCCTTGGACATATCCGTTAACATATCTGAAGTAGAATTAAAATACTGATCAAAAGTTACTGATAATCGGTTTTTTAAGAAATCCATATCTAATCCGAAGTTTCTTTGCAGCGTTCTGTCCCAGTGAACATCCCGGTTAGGCGTCACCCCGGGGGTCATGCCAGTGGTATATAAACCGCCGTCACTCCCGAAACCAAACCCTTTATCTGTCTGTGCTGTATATACCTGCAGCCATTTCCAGGCTTTAATATTATTATTACCCGTTATACCCCAGGATGTCCTGAACTTCAGAAAGTCCATCCATTGAATATTATTTTTGAAAAAAGGCTCGTCAGAGATTACCCAGCCAGCTGACACTCCGGGAAAAAATCCCCAATAATTCTCCGGAGCAAATACTGTTGAAGCGTCTGTGCGGAACACAAAGTCAAACAGATATTTATGTTTATAATTATAACTGGCACGGCCCAGATAGGACAGACTACCACTTTCATATTTATAAGTGATAGTATTTCCATCATTTAGTGTACCTGCGCTTACAGAAGTACCGTTGTAGATACCTGCAGTAGGATTATCATATATCTGATATCGATCTTCCAGCTCATTGGTCGATTTTTCCACTGAAGCCATCGCTGTAATATTATGATCACCGAAGCTCCTGGTATAATTTATGAAAAAGTTGGACTGCTCGCTTTTAGAGGTTGTATTGTCATATGTCACACGGGAATTTGCGGTATTATTGGTCGCCTTAAATTTACCATCCTCTGTCTCACTGAATAAATGCATGCCAGCAGAAGCAATCGTGGTTGCCTGATACAGCATCTGCGGCATCATTATCTGTTCGGTATTGGTAGCAGCCTGTGATAAACCATAATTCAATTTAAAGCTGAGGCCTTGTATAAATGGAACATCGTAGGCTAAAGAGAAGTTTACATTATAATTGAAATTCTTATTAGTTGTTTTAGATCCGTTATTCAATAATGCATAATAGTTCCAGTTACTTAAGGAATTATTACCCTTAACATTACCGGCTCTGTTAGAACCTAAAGGCGGAGAAACATATACATCCTGGCCATCTACATTATATATCCATGGAATATATTTAGGCATATGCAATAAGACGCTATAGTCATTTTGTTCACCACCATTTGCATATCCGTCACTAAAGTTGATCTTGGTAAAAGATTTTTCAACATTGGTATTGGATGCCGCTATGGTCGCCCCCAGATGTAACCCGCTCATTAATTTCACATCGGCTCCCCCGCGGTAGGTCCAGCGATCAAAATCCTGTTTTCCTAAGTTTGCGCCTTGTGTATAATAGGATGCACCCATAAAATAAGTAGCATTATCCGATCCTCCACTGATATCCAAAGAGTGCTGCATGGTATTAGCAGCTCTCCAATCGTTGCCTAACCAATCATAATTCAGCGTATCCATCATATTTAATTCATCCGCTGAATACTGATAATCGTCGCTACGGCCCAGCGCCTTGTTGAAACTGTTGGAATATTCACCATATTGCCTGGCATTCATCACCTTACTATGGCTAACAGCATCATTGCGTTCAAATTTTCCACTATAAGTTACTTTAGGCGCACCAATCTGGCCTCTTTTAGTTTTAACAATGACAACACCCTGAGAAGCCCTGGAACCATAAATGGCGGCACTTGCATCCCGAAGAACAGTAATGCTTTCCACTTCAGAGAGATCCAGCTGATTGAAGCGGTCCAGCGTCGGAAGACCTGTTTGCGGGTCCACCTGCAACACATCGTCAATAACAATCAAAGGTGCCTCATTTCCACCATCCTTGCCCCAGTTAAACTGCTGACGGATGCTGAGTGTGGCCATTTCACCCGGCCTTTGTGCTCCGCCGGAAACATTTAAGCCAGGCACCTGCCCACGCAACATCTCAGAAATAGAGGCGGCAGGCATATCCTCGATCTGCTTCAAATTAACCGTTGCCATGGATCCTGTGATATCCCTTTTATTTTGAGTTCCATAGCCCACAACAACGACATCATTTAAATCAGCAGAAACTGTGGAATCCAATCGAATCGTAATAAAATCTTCTGAACCTACCTTTTGCTGCACTCTTTTATAACCAATAAAAGAAACCACTAAAACCGAGTCTGTAGGCAGTAGTTTAATAGAAAAAGTGCCATCGTATTTGGTACTCACATTACTGGGTCTGCCCTTGGCACTTATGATAGCACCAGGGAGATGTTCCCCGGATTTTCCATCAACAACCACCCCATTAACCGTCCGCTCTTGTGCAAAGAGCGCAGTACAGCAAAGGGTGAGCAGGAATAGAAATACAAATTTCATGTTTTGTCTACTCATTTTTTAATTTTTTCAAAGCAGTGATAAAATGATTTTAATTTTTAATATTTATGGAAAAACCTGGAATCCCCCTGAAATAAAAACATTGCTCAAATGCCAAAATCTCTAACAATTGCCACTTTATTTAGCTTTTAAAAGCAGCTTTTGATCTACAATTCCTTAACAATTATTTACCCGGTATTAGGGGTTTCAAAAACAAATTGAATATTTATAAGTCAAAGATAAATTCATATATAAAATAAACATTGTCGATTATTTACATTATTTTATACAAAACTTTCCTTTTTTATTAATTTTTTGATATCAAATCTAAATTCACAGCCAGCAGGCACACAAAATAATGACCGTTAATTAGCTGAACATTATTTACTGAATTAAAAGAAATTATACATTTATTTTAATCATATTTATAAAACTCAAACCATTGTTAAATAAACAGTTAGAAGAATTCCTTTCAAAAATTATAAAAAAAATGAAAATTAGTTTCAGAAAAGATTAACAATCAATTCAATAAAGCTTTAAGATGGCAAAACGGAAAGAAAGCAGATTTTGAAGTCAGATTTCACCAGCAGAGGGCAAAGTCTATTGGCGCATCCTATATGGATTGATATGTAAAAAATTACCCCCTGTTGAACCCAGAACATCCAACAGAGGGTAATCCATATTTGATTAGGGAACTGTCCTAATTTTCGGAAGTGACCTTTAATTCCAGGTCAAGTTCCCGCTCAAACCAATTAAGCACTTCCTGCCAGGAACGAACCCGGTAATGGTGATCTAAAGTTGTGTTGTGATACGCGTGAAACATGAGCGTTTTACCTTTAAATACATCCAGATTCTTACAATAATCATCAATCATATAGTCTGTATTAATAATACTTTTATCACCACACATGACAATATTATGCCAGTCGATAAAAGGAAAATACTGCTGCAGCCATTCATACTTCTCCATGAGCGACAGTGGAAATTCCATGGCCGCAGATACCACGTATACCTCATAATGCTTCATGAGTTTCTTCACTGCGTCCACAGCACCTTCCATCACCTCCAAATCTCTGAAAAAACCAGGCAGATTCAGCATTTTACGGGTGGCTGCATCTTTTGGGAAAGCCTCAGCGCCAGACATACCCTGGATTTGCTCCAAAGTGAGGCTCGCTCCATAGACCTGATTATAATATTTTACCAACTGCGGTTCAACACTTGCCAGAACGCCATCCATATCAATGGCGATTGATTTTCGTTTAATTAGATGCTTCATGCAACAAATTTACTACAAATATGCATATTATTGCACATACCTGCATTATTTTGCATATTTTTGCAATATGATTAAAGAAGAGCGCCTCAATCTGATCTTATCGATACTTAGCAAAGACCAGCGGGTATTACTGCCCGAGCTCAGTAAAGAGCTTAAGGTCTCTGAGGACACTATACGCAGAGATATTAAGTCCCTGTCAGAGCGTGGCTTATTAAAAGCAGTACGTGGCGGCGCTGTTCCCCACTCTTCCATACCCAGACACTATAGAGCCCGGGAGCATTATGATCAGGATTCCAAAGATCTTATTGCCGCAAAAGCCGTTCAATTTCTGGCTAATGGCCAGGTCGTCCTGTTCGATGGAGGCACGTCCACCCTGGCCGTAGCCGCCAGCATTCCTCCTGATATACGCATTACCATTATCACCAACAGCTTCCCTATTGCCAACGCCTTAGAGGATCATCCTTTATCGGAGGTGATCTTTGCAGGCGGCAGGCTGGATAAAGATACTTTTACAACCATGGGACAAGATACCATTAAGACCTTTCAATCTATTAGAGCAGATATTTGTTTTTTTGGGATTTGCAGTATTCATCCAACGCTGGGTGTTACTACAAAAAACTACGAAGAAGCACAGCTAAAAGCCCAAATGGTCACCATGGCCAAACAAACCATTGCCTTAGCCACTACACAGAAAATTAATAAAGCAGATCCCTATTATATTTGCCCCGTAGAAGCTATTGACACGATTATCACCAATTCATCCCCGGATCATAAAGAGCTGACTCCTTTTAAAAATTTGGGCGTCACCATTGTTTAACCCCCCGGGGGGCAAACAAATTGCAGGACAGAGCAGGACAGTTTTAAAAAACAATACCATATCTTTACACCTACTTAGTGATTGGAAGCAAATACCAATAGCCCCCTGATATTTGCGCCGTTTATTGTTATTTTCTATTGAAAAATCAGCAATAAGCATCATCTGACATTCATCATCCATATAAATTATTATAGATGTTTAATCTGCAAAAGGGGCGTTTCAATTATTTTTTACCTGTACGTAGCCTTTTAGGTGTATTATTAATTATGCTGGCATTAACCTTCAGCGCCTGTGCGTCTGGCAGTGATCGTGACCGCAATCACTTCCTGGACTACCTGCCTGATAGCATGCAGGTAGGTGCAGCCCACTTGCCGGACTCAATTACACCAATTAAAGCACCTTTTGCCACAGTGGATTTTAAAAGGCCTGATTTTCCAGACACCACCGTTAATATAGCAAACAACGGCGCAGATACCAGCAAATCAGTCACAACGATCATTCAACAAGCAATTGACCAGCTCAGTGCCACAGGAGGCGGAACCGTGCTCATCCCCGCTGGTCATTGGAAAACGGGCAGAATCGAATTAAAAAGCAATATCAATTTACATCTCAGCGACCAGGCCACGCTTAGCTTTAGTGGCGCGGTGGAGGACTATCAGCCAGCCGTCTTTACCCGTAGCGAAGGAATTGAAGTCATGTCTTTAGGTGCCTGTATATACGCAAATAACGCCGACAATATCGCCATTACCGGCAAGGGAAAACTTATTGGTCCGGCCCTGAATGGGTCTGTCAGAAATCAGGTGATGGATTCCATCGTTATAGAAGACTTTGTGTCATATAAAACACCCGTTAAAGACAGGGTATATGACGGCAAAAATGGCGGTTATATATTTCTACCCATGTTTATTTCTCCCATTAACTGCACCCACGTATTTATAGAAGGCCTGTCTTTAGAAAATACTGCCTTTTGGAACATTGTGCCTGTTTATTGCGACAATGTAATTATAAGAGGGATCACTGTTCATTCAGTAGGCATTCCAAGGGGTGACGGCATGGATATTTCTTCTTCTAAAAATGTACTGGTCGAATACTGCACCTTAAGCTGTGGCGATGACTGCTTTACCTTAAAAGCCGGCAGAGGCGAAGACGGGCTCAGGGTCAACAAGCCTACCGAGAACGTCGTCATCCGCAATTGCCTGGCCATTAAAGGACATGGTGGCGTCACCATTGGCAGCGAGACCGCTGCCATGATTAAAAACGTATTTGTACAAAACTGCCTATTTGAACAGACCAATGTCGGACTGCGTTTTAAAACCAGACGTCCCAGAGGCGGAGGCGGAGACAGTCTGTATTATGAAAATATCCGGATGCTTACAACAGGCAAGGCTTTTCAGTGGGATATGTTGGGCAGCACCGTTTACGTTGGCGACCTGGCTGCCAGACTACCCGCCAGACCCGTAAATGCGCTCACGCCCTCCTTTAAACATACGTACTTTAAGAATATAAAAATAGACAGCGCTGAGTGGTTTATTAAATTAAATGCCATACCTGAAAGTCCTTTAACCCAGGTGCAGATAGAGAACCTTCAGGTCTATGCCGATAATCTGCTCAGAGCTGCTGATGTGGATAGTTTTAGCATTAAAAATGCCCTGATATCCACAAAAGACACCGCGATACACTTACTGGACTGTCGCAATATGCGTTTTGACAATACCCGCTTTAATACGAAAGCGAGGAAGCTGGTGATGGATGTGCAAGGCCCGGCCTCCCGCAATATCACCTTCAAAAACTGCCAACCAGAGCGCCCCAATGGCTGGCAGACTAACACCTATGATACCAGCGACCGCCCATCATCAGAAAAATAAAAAACAATGACGTGTAATAAGTTTACTATAAAATCAAACAATCTTGCACTGATTGTATGGTTATTCAGTTCCTTATTTATATTGACTGGAAGCCTTGATGCCCAGCTACCCACGAGGCTGATCCTGAAGAGTGCCCCTGAATCACCTGTTATTGACAGTAAAAACCCGGATGTGATCTCCAGCCATAATAAATCCGGTTTTGAAACTGGGCAGGTTATCAAAATCGGGGACACCTATCATATGTTTATCAACGAGATGTTTGACCGGCCACATAAAGATATGCGTATTGCCTACTGGACCAGTAAGGACGCCCTCCATTGGCATAGAAAGTCCACCATCGTCAATAGCATACCAGGCAGAACCGCTACGAACCCCAGAGCAGAGGTCTGGGTGACAGGCGTTAAATACAATCACCTGGAAGACGCCTGGAATATCTTTTACGTAGCATACAGAGCTGGAGATTCAACGAAAGCAGAGATTGCCGGCAATGATTATTCCGGCAGAATCTGGCGGGCAAAGTCTACGGTTAATGGCACAGGCGGCATTGCCGGTCCCTATGCAGATATGGGCATTGTACTTGAGCCGGATAGCAATAGCCAGCGCTGGGAAGGACAGCAGGCCGTTGCCTGCTTTAACCCTTATAAAGTAGGCAATACCTGGTATGCGATGTACGATGGGCATAATCATGTACCCAGAGGCCCTTGGCCCACCGGTATGGCATTCGCCAAAAAGCTGTCCGGTCCCTGGACCAGGATGCCTGAAGGCTTTAACCCCATTGGCGTTGCCAAAGTATTTATGGAAAACGAGGTGGTCTCAAAATTAAAAGATGGCAGGTATATGATGGTTTTTGATAGTTTCGGAGATCAGCAGATTGGTTATAGCCTTTCCAGCGACGGACTCCACTGGACTGGTGAGCAGAGAGTCAAAGTACAGTTCCAGGACCATATCTGGGCAGAAAATGGCGATCACAGCACCAGGACACCCTTATGTGCGATTGAACAGGAAGACGGCAGTTTTGCTGTTATTTATACGGCGCTTACAACAAAAGGCGGTAAAAAGTTTTTCGCTGTAGGCAGGTGCACCTTAGTCTGGGATAAATAAAAAAGAAAATGAGTAACCAACTCCAATAAGCATTCAGTATCCAGAACAAATAAGGTTATCTGAGCTTTTTGACCTTCCCATAAATTACGGAACATACAACCATACCCAAAGCAGAAAGATATTTTAGTATACTGTAAATCCGGTTATCTTCCTTCGAGTCCAGCATAACAAACAAGATCAATAGAATCAAGAAAAACAATAATAAACCGCGAATAGTCTTTGAAGATATTTTCATTGTATTTAAAACTGCTTATTTATAATAAAGATAGCTCAAATGTCCAATAAATGATTTTTAAAGCATACCCACACTGAAAAAAAGGAGCTATATACCTAAACTAAGGCACTTTTATGATACCTGCCTCGATAGTCTATAGGCGTTAGCCCCGTTATCCTTTTAAATACGGACCTAAAAGCCGTCACATCCGAGTAGCCTACCTCATACATCACCTCTGTCACATTTTTAGAAGTTGATTCCAGCATTTTTTTAGCAGATTCTACCCGGATACGCTGCAGATATTCCAGCGGAGTGTTACCGGTAGCCTTTAAAAAACGCCTGTCAAAATTGCGCCTGCTCACCGCAAATTGCCCGGCTAAAGCACCCAATGAAAAATTTTCCATAAAATGATCCTCCATGAAAAGCTGCGCCTGCCTGACGATATCATCCTCATGCGCTTTCTGCCCGGTAAAGACCGCAAAACTTGACTGGTTATTTCGGTCCATTTCTATCTGAAAAATCTTGGCACATAATATAGCTACTGACCGGTCATAGAACTTCTCCACCAGATAAATAATCAGGTTCAGAAAAGAATATGCCCCTCCATTGGTATAGATCCCTTGCTCATCGGTAATAATCTGATCAATCTGTAAATCAACTGCCGGGAATCTCTCCTTAAAATCATGGGCGGCCGACCAGTGTGTAGAACAAGTCTTACCGTCCAGTAATCCAGCGGCAGCCAGCAAAAAGGCACCTGTACAAATGGAGGCCACTTCTGCTCCCCGGTGATACTGAGCGTCGAGCCAGTCGACTATCGCTGCATTTTGATCCACAGCTTGCTCATAACAGTGATTCAAGGAAGGAATAATAATTAAATCCGTCTTTTTCAGCTCATTAATCGTCTTTTGTGGCTGCACAGAAAACAATCCCCCATAATACTGTTCACAGTCATTTAAGCCTACCAACTCAATTTTAAATACTTCATGTCCATGACGCTGTTTGTAGATAGCATTGGCCCTGGAAAAGATCTTAAAGGCCCCAACAATACTGCTGAGATTATTCCCGTCGCCGGTAGGCACTAAAATTGTCAGATGTTTCATAGCTATGTACTATTTGGATAAAGATACAGTAATATTTTGGCCAATTCACCACCTAAGATTGTCTATATCGCACTGTATCCAAACTGACTTTTACCTTTAACTTCGCTGTATCGCCCTGTTAACACAGCAAAACACTCTAAACATTTACGATAAAACATCAAAATTCAATGGCATAATCTAAAACACGCTTACTTCAAAATCAAAAAAACCATGAAAAATCAAGATTTTACGATTCAATTTACAGTAGACCAGACACCGTCATCGGTCCTTGAAGCCATAAATAATGTCAGAGGCTGGTGGTCTGAGAATATTAAAGGAGACACCGATCAGTTACACAGTATCTTTGATTATCATTACCAGGATGTTCATGAAGCCACCTTCCAAATCATGGAACTTAGTGAACAAAAAGTCAGATGGCATGTACTCAAAAACCGCTTTAAATTCCTGGAAGACCAGCATGAATGGCAGGATTCTGATATCATTTTTGATATCCAGGCAAAAAATGGAGGCACCTTAATTACTTTCACCCATAAAGAACTCACCCCCGCTTACAGCTGCTATGATCTATGCAAGGACGCCTGGACGCATTATATACAAGGCAGCCTGAAGCAACTGATTACAACGGGCACAGGAGAACCCACCCCCAAAGAGGACGCCACTATTCAAAAAGAACCCGAACCCGTTTCCAGTTCAACGAATATAGATATCCACCATCGATTAAGAATTGACGCACCCATAGAAACGGTATACAAGGCACTGACCACAGTGACAGGACTCAAAGGCTGGTGGACACCAAGTGTCATAAGTGAACGGGAGGACCCGCAAACGGGTGATTTCATCCAGTTTAGCTTTGGATCCAAGCAGGAAAATGAGATAAGGATTCAAGTGGCCACGCTGCATCACTACGATCTGGTAAAATGGAACGTTATAGATGCCCATCCAGGGTGGGCAGACACCAGTATCCGTTTTGAGCTGGAGGCAAATATCAAGGGTACCATGCTTAATTTCTCCCATACTCACTGGAAGGAAATGTCCGATGAATTTGCCAGTTGTAATTATGTCTGGGCCCTGTTTTTAAAAAGCCTTAAACAGCTTTGTGAGACGGGTAAAGGTCGGCCTTTCCCGGATTTTGACAAATAAACAAATAGTGTCAGCGTATTGAGGCAAGCTATAATTACTCCCAATGCGCTGACACTATTTAATCTTAATGAAGCTGCTCTTCCCGCAGTATGTGATCAATGCAGGGCTACTGTACTGATATTTTTGTAAACGGAGCATCGTCTTTAGCACTGGCTCCCGTCCATTTGTATTTATATAAAGTGGTCTGCTGCTGTCCGTCTTCGGACTTGCCATTATGCGATATATAAAAATAACCGTCCCCTAATGGAAAAATCCCGGTTGAGCCCCATTTAAAATGCCAGCCCCGGACCCCAGAAGAACTGTCAGCCTTTCCGTTACTGGCCAGCGAAAGAAAATCAGCCCTTTGCTGCCGGTCATCGACCTGCAGTTTTCCCTTATGCGGCCTGCGATGACCATCGAGCACAAAAAAGTCATAGTTTGGAAAACGGGACTTTTTGCCCGCATATACCGCCGCGTAATAATTACCTGTATAAGCGTCATATTCCAGGTTCTGGATGCCATAGGTCGTATTACCGGTATAAACAAAATAAGTATGCAGGGGCTTGGAAGGACCGGAGCGGTGCGGATGACTTTGGATTAGCGGGCGGCCGTACTTATCCCACCAGTCCTTATCATCAAACTGCACAATCACCTGATTGTCATTATCGGTCCTTAAAGTGTCTCCATAGATACCGTAGGCAACATATAAATAGTTTTTACCCTTACGGCCGCTTTCTGCGCCAAATGCAGGTCCAATGGTAATACCGTCGATACCCGAACAGCCGTACCTGTGCTTATATGCCTTCCCATTATCCTCAACCTTACTTTCATAATCATCTACCACATTTTGCAGATGGACGGCTCTAAGTATACTAGGATCAGTGGCCGGCATATCAGGCCGGGTAATCTGACTACCGTCAAAGATTGCTATATAAAAATGTACCCCACTGCTGTCTTTTATCCCAAGTTTTTGCCGGATACCATTGCCTATCGCATCATCTTTATATTCTAAAGATCCATATATCTTGCCTGTGCGGGCATCCATGGTGAGATCTCCTAAATGCCCCACCAGCCCTGTAACGCTCCCCACAAGATGGCCCTTTAGGTCCAGTTTTAAAAGTTTATCCGTAAAAGACAAATAGACACATCCGTTTTGCCTATCAACGGCCATCCCCTGAACATGGAACGCCCCTTGCGCACCTGAGGCTATTACATCAGGAAAACTGCCTGCCGTATATGGCTGGGCCGGGCTCCAGCCATACAATAGCAATCCGATAATCATACAACTTAGGCGTTTCATAGGCTGTGTTATTTTTTATTACGCTTTTCAAGATCGTTGCGGTTAATAGTAATCAGCCTGCCAATTGGTTTGCCGTCCCGGTAACTGATCACCCGGAGCATGGCAGCGTCCTTGGGCAGATCAAATGGCACTGTATATCTAGGGTAAAAGTTATCCGGAAAAGAATTGTCTACACTATAATAGAGATCAATATTATCCAGCTCTTTTAAGAGCGTAATTTTAAGGGTGCTATCCCCGTTTTGACTAACTGCAATATCAGGATCATACATACTGGGGGCATATTTTACGCTATCTCTGTCAAAAAGAGCGAACTGCGCTTCCACCCTGCTTACAAAACTATCCCAGTTTTTCTGATGCTTAGGTGTCCAAAGGCATTCGGCAATCGCCAGCCCTCTGGGCCAGGTCATGTACTGGGCGTGTCGGATATTATATAATTGCTCTGACCATAAATTAGCCTGTCCACCTTTAATAAAAGCCGGATCTGCACCCGCCGGAACGGGATCAAACTGATAAGCTTTCTTGAGTCTAAGCGAAGCATATACGCGGGGTTCCAGTGCCGGATCCCCTTGCATATAATCCAGATAAGCATAGGTCGTCGGGCTCATAACCACATCGTGCTTCATTTTAGAGGCGGCAATCCCTCCTTTTTCTCCACGCCAACTCATAATGGCAGCATTGGGCGCTACACCGCCCTCCAATATTTCATCCCAGCCAATTACTTTTTTGCCTTTGGATTCTACAATTTTCTCTACCTTTTTCTCAAAATAACTCTGCACCTCATCCATATTTTTCAGGTGCTCTTTTTTCATAAGGGCCTGGATTTCCGGATTTATTTTCCAAAACGTTTTAGCACATTCATCTCCCCCGATATGAATATAACCAAAAGGGAATAACTCCGCTACTTCCCCGAATACTTTATCCAGAAAGTCATAGACTTTAGGATTAGCCGGGCAAAGGGTATTATCATAATGCGCCACAATACCACTGTCTGTCCAATCCATAAAGCCTGCCTCTCCGGATCTTACATGATATTTATCAGCTCCGGGTGTGCAGGAAAGTTCCGGATATGAAGCGATGGCAGCCATACTGTGCCCCGGCATATCTAGTTCCGGTAAGACATTGATAAAATGAGCTTTAGCAAAAGCAACCACCTCTTTTATATCCTCCTGAGTATAGAATCCGCCATAGTCGTATTTATCATCCGCAGTCACCGGTGAGAAAGTACCAAAATAACCTGTCTTTTTTACGTTCCATGCCCCTACACTTGTCAGTTTAGGAAATGCTTTAATCTGAATACGCCATCCCTCATCATCCGTCAGATGCCAATGAAACATATTGTATTTGTAATGGGACATTTCCTGAATATAATCCATTACTTCCTGCTTGGTAAAAAAATGTCTGGATACATCCAACATAAGCCCACGCCAGCCAAATCTGGGATAATCTGCAATGACTACACAAGGTATCCCAACAATTTGCTGTTCATGAATGGCTCCCGTGGTCATTTCCATCACAGGCATTAATTGCCTAAGCGTTTGAATACCGTAAAAAAGTCCTGCCGGTTTATTGGCCACTACCTTAATCCCCCTGCCATCTACCGTTAACCGATAACCTTCTTGTTTTAAAGCAGTATCTTCTTTCAATAGAAGTTCAAATCGAACGTCAGCTTTACTGGCTGCAGACGCTGCTTCTTTGATCTGAATGGAATTATTTTGTTGATGCATCGTTCGAATAAAGGCCGCCTTTACGTAATCCATCTGCTCATTTTCTCCTTTTTCGATTCCCTGATAAGACACGACGAGTTGACTGGGCAAAGAAAAGGTTCCGGTCCCTGGCAATACACTTACCGGCTCGGGTATAATTTTAATAGATTCAGGTGGGTTTCCCTGCCCGAGTAAGACATTTCCTGAAAGCAGCCCCCCCATGATGGTTATGAGTCCGGCTAAACGTTTAAAGCGTTTAATCATAAAATTTAATTATATAAGATGACACTAGTAATATTAATGGACCGATATACCTTATCTGAATCACCAAACAGGTCTCTAAGTTAACAAAAAATCTTCGGCCAACGCCCTGAGAATGATATTACTTTATTAATAAGCTTTCTGGTGTTTAACATTTAAATTCCAGATTTTCTTATATCTACCTCACTAAAAGTCTAAAAGTTATCAATAACCAGACTCAAAACAAGGCATTCAGGTCTTTGTATTCCTCTTTATTTAAAGTCATTATTTTAAAGCGATTAAAATTGAATAACATTTAAAAAAGCCTCAAACCCCTATATTTGTAGGGAAGAAATTGAATAACTACAGGAGTATTAGGTTTAAAGACCGGGTAATAATAAAGGAGATTAGGAGTAGGTCCTGAACGAACATCGAAATTGTGATAAAGGCGGATTTATTATTCTACTTATACGGTTTCAGGAATCTATCAAATAATATTTTTATTTAATTCAATCGTCGCGAAACAAACAAAAAACAAAATAAATTCAAAATGCGTTCATCCCGATTATTGTATGCTGGCCTGATTGGTCTTGGTTTAGCCAGTTGTGGCACTGCCAAAAAAGCACAGAACCAGAAAACAACCTTCGATCAAGGAATTAATCAGATCAAACATGTTGTGGTGGTTTATATGGAAAACCACAGTTTTGACAATCTCTATGGTGAATTTAAGGGAGCCAATGGAATAGATAATGCTATAAAAGGTAATTTTGTACAAGTGGACAAAAAAGGCCAACCCTACCAGTACCTGCCTGCTATTCCAAGAAATAATTCATTCCCGACCAACCTGCCTAACAAGCTTTTTAATATTGACCAGTATGTCCCAAATGATAAGCCTACCCCCGATGTAACCCACCGGTTTTATCACAATCAGTTGCAGATCGATGGCGGAAAAATGGACAAATTCGCCGCCTATAATGATTCCAAGGGATTAGCCATGGGCTATTATAGTACTCAAAAACTGCCTTTATATCAGTTTGCCCATAATTACACGCTTTGTGATAATTTTTTCCAAAGCGTATATGGAGGTTCCTATTTTAACCACATTTTCCTGATTTCCGCCGGAATTCCGACATGGCCGGATGCCCCTGAATCAGAAGTGGCCAAAATCGGGCCAGACGGCAAAATCATTAAAGACGGTGTAGTTTCCCCAGATGGCTATGCTATCAACCATGTGCTCTCCAGAAACTGGCCTTATCCTTTAAAATCAGATACCTCTAAATTTTTACCTTCTCAGAACTTCCCAACCATTGGAGACCGCTTAAGTGAAAAAAATATCTCCTGGGCTTGGTATTCTGAAGGCTGGGATGATGCAGTGGCCGGGAGAAAAAATAATTTCGCCTATAACCATGAGCCGTTCCTATACTTTGATAATTACAAACCCGGCACAGAAGGACGTAAACATTTAAAGGATCAAAATGACTTTATTAAAGCAGCCAAAGAAGGTACCCTTCCCAGTGTCAGCTTTGTTAAACCGGGTGCAGGAAATGATGAACATCCAGGAGCTTCAGCCGTTTATTCTTCAGAACAACTGGCAGTCAATCTTATTAATGATGTCTTGAACGGGCCTAATGGTAAAGATGCCCTGGTTATTTTAACTTATGATGAATTTGGCGGCTTTTTTGACCATGTAAACCCTCCTAAAATAGACCAGTTTGGCCCTGGCAGCCGTATTCCCGCTATTATCATCGGACCATTCGCTAAAAAGAAATTTGTGGATCATACACAGTATGAAACGGTAAGCCTGCTGGCATTTATAGAAAAAAGATGGGGACTTGCGCCGTTGGCAGACAGAGACAAAAATGCCAGCCCGCTCAGAAATGCCTTAATATTTAAATAAAGCCAGTAGGAGGCAAAAGGCAAAGAGGATGAAATATCGGAAGACGGGACTGGTTTTACTGTTATTATTAGGCTTATTTATGGCAGGTTTTACCTCTATAAACAAGGAACAGAACGCCTATAATCAAAAAGAGAATCATTCCCGGGCAAAAAAAATACACCGGGAGATACAGCAGCAAATCCAGCAATTCCGTGATTATCTTCAGGACAGCCTGCTTTTGGTAGCAAGCCAGCCGCACCTTAATCAAAAAGAAGTCGAGCACTGTTTTATAAAGTCCAGATTATTATTTAAAAAATTCGAATGGGCTACCAGTTATTTTACAGCTGATTTAACCAACCGGCTCAACGGTCCTCCCGTACAGGAAATAGAAAACGCGGATTTATTGGATCCAACCTTGGCAAGAGGGTCGGATCCAATGGGTTTGCAGGTAATCGAGGAGCTTATTTATCCTCAGATTGATACGAATAGCCCAAAAGCACTTTCAGATGGCATCAACTATCTGATTCATAATACCGACTACCTGATTGATTATTACGCCGATCATGGCTTCGTAGACTGGCGCATACTGGACGCTGCTAAATTGGAAATATTCAGAATCATCACCTTAGGTATAACCGGTTATGATGCATCACTCTGCTTAAACAGTATACAGGAAGCGGCAGTTGCGATCAATAGTCTGCGACAAGCCCTAAGTTATTATATTGACAGAAAACATCAGCCTGAATTATTAAATCAGCTAATAGCTGCAGAAGCCTACCTAAAAGACCACCAGGATTTTAATAGTTTTGACAGAGCCGCTTTTATTACTCTTTTTGCCAATCCGGTCAGTTCAGCAATTTATCAGTTAGAAAAGGAACTGCCTGGACCTAAGATCCATTACAACCGCTTGCTGAACCAGGATATCAATACCATGTTTGATTCGGGTGCTTTCAATGTAAACGCCTTTACTCCCGGCGCTAAATTTGATATCACTCCTGCCAAAGTTGCTTTAGGCAAAAGGCTTTTTTATGATAAAATGCTATCCGGCACCCATACCAGAAACTGCGCCAGTTGTCATCAGCCTGATCTTGATTATACAGACGGGCAGGTAACACCTGCCGATATTTTGGATTCCAGTAAACATATTTCCCGAAATGCTCCGACACTCGTAAACGCTGCGCTGCAGTCCAATTATTTCTATGACATGCGGGCACTTACCTTAGAGGATCAGATTAGGGACGTTATCAGTAATAAACATGAGATGGATGGCTCTTTAAGCGCTGCCATTCAATATGTGCGTAATAATCCTACTTATAAAAAATTATTCGCCCAGGCATTCCCGAGCAACCATTGGGATAATAAAATTGATAACGATCAATTCACGAATGCTTTAGCTTCTTATGTCCGCAGCCTGGTAAAACTAAATAGCAGATTCGATGAATATATGCAGGGAAAGAAAAATCAATTGAGTCAGCAGGAAATCAGAGGCTTTAATCTCTTTATGGGAAAAGCGAAATGCGGTACCTGTCATTTTATGCCATTATTTAATGGCATAACACCTCCTAAATACATACAAAGTGAAACAGAAGTCCTTGGCACTCCTAAAAGCCTTACGGATTCTACCTTGGATCCTGATTTAGGATATTATGCGATAATAGGTGTTGACTCTTATAAATATGCCTTTAAGATTCCTACCATCCGCAATATATCTAAAACCGCTCCTTATATGCATAACGGAGTATATAATACGCTAGAAGAAGTAATGGAGTTTTATAATAATGCCGGAGCCGTAGGCTTAGGCATTGACCTTCCGAACCAAACGCTTTCAACCGACAGCCTGGGCCTCTCTAAAGATGAGCAAAATGACATAATTGCGTTTATGAAGAGCCTGGACAGCAAATAAAAGTATCCTCATACAATTTAAATTAAAAGAACTTTTACGCTTCACCTTTGTACCTGCAGCAGAAGTTGACAGGTTCTTTAAATGCAACGCTTCATCGACACCGGCCAAATAATAAAAGGGGCGTTGGCGTAAGTAAATGAATTGACATCGGGTCGTTAGGCAACGGCATATATTTTATCTGCATCAGCCCCAGGTATGTAAAATTTTAAGCGCTATTTTATCTATCAGAAAAAGCTCATCAGGAATATCTATCAGAAAGTCCACGAAATAAACCGGGCATTGATTAACTTTAATACCTATGAAAACCATGAATATTCGGGTCCTGGCATTTCTTATGTTGCTTATGATGCTGCAATATAGTACCCATACGGCGGCGCAACAGCAACTCCCGGTATTAAAATCTGGTGACGTCCCGATAGATATCCGGGATGGCAAGCACCTGAAAAACGGATTTTGGCGGATGGTGCCGGAGCGAAAACCTGACGATTATTACGTAGAGATTCCAGAATCTGCTCATAAGGTCACCTTTATCACAGATCAGGACAGCCTGGCCTTTAATGTTGAGTATAACCATGAATATAATTTTATCATCTTGCGGGATGGAAAGGACAGTTGTTATACAAGAATTGTTACCCGATATAAAGATGACAGGAGCCTGCTTCATGCCCCGATGACAAACAGCATACCAGATACACTTCCTTTTCATTTGGGAGAGAACGGAAAACTCTATCTGAATGGCCAATTAAATGGATCTCCCGTTAAAAATTGCCAATTAGATCTGGGCTCCGGCGGCATTGTTATTAATGAAAGCTCTATTCCAAAAGTCAGAATTCAGTTTGATCAGAAAACCATGCTATCGAATTCAGATGGTGTGAACGAGGTGCCTTTAAGCACCATTAATCAATTGAAATTAGGCAAACTGACCTGGGATAGCCTCCCGGTCCTGATGGCTAAAAATCTGCAGCCAGCCGAAGATCTGGTATTGGGTAATGCCCTATTTAAAAACAGAATTTTGGAGATTGATTATAACAAACAAATACTGATTATACGCGATACGCTGCCTTTGGACATACAATCTTATACCAAGTTGAACCTGATTCTGGATCAGGGAATTATACCTTATATTCCTGTACACCTTAATTTGTCTGATTCGACACTTAGTGGCTGGGTCATGTTTGATACGGGAGCCTGGACCACGATTCTAAACAATAATGATGCAACCATGACCTTGCGACTGATGGTTCAACTGGCTTCACTGATAGGCCTGAATCAAGGGTTTGCGCCAAGCATTTCCATGGCTAATTATCAAATGAAAGGGTTCCATTTTAAGACTCGAGAAATGGGTAAAGTTCCAGGCTTAAGGGCGATTCTCGGTATAGATTTACTACACAGATTTAATATGGTGCTGGACAACAGAAATGGATATATGTATCTGAAACCAAATTCATTTTGGACTGCTCCTTATAAGAAACCAGACGAATATTACGCGGTAAGGATTACCGGCACTATCCTATTGATATTCGTTTGCTATTTTTTGTACAAAAGAATAAAAAAAATCCGGCGCAGGCAAAATCAAAGCGTTGTATGATTTGATAAATAGATTGCAGCGCAATTTAAAGTCAAAGCAAACTGGCTTTTTCTTTCAGGCCATTTTGTCAAAAAAACAATGATGGTAATTCAAGCCCTTCTAGGGCAGGTAAATAGAATCTCTTTAACCTAAAAAAGCGCGGGAGCAAAGAAATTGTTGAAATTGCCATCAGCGCTTTACCCATAACACAAATAAACTATGAGTTGCAGAATACTTTTCATTTGAAATACTTTCTATATTTATTTTTTGCAACGTTGTTGCATTTATGGATAATTTCCTTATGTTTGCACTCTTGTATCAATAATAAAACAGATTTTATGACTACAGATAAGCAAATAAAAAGACTCCCCGTCACAGTTCTGAGTGGCTTTCTGGGGGCAGGCAAAACCACTCTGCTGAATCATATACTCCATAATAAGCAAGGTCTTAAAGTGGCTGTCATCGTCAACGACATGAGTGAGGTAAATGTGGATGCGAGATTAGTTGAAAACCAGCAAGTACTTTCCCGTACCGAAGAGAAACTAGTGGAACTAAGCAATGGTTGTATCTGTTGTACCCTAAGGGAAGATTTGATTAAGGAAGTGGAGCGGTTGGCGGCGGAAAACAGGTTTGATTATCTTCTCATTGAAAGCAGCGGCATCAGTGAGCCTATCCCGGTTGCTCAGACTTTCTGCTATGTGGATCCGGTAAATCACATCGACCTTTCCCGCTTCAGTTATATCGATACGATGGTCACCGTGGTAGACTGTCAGAATTTCTTCCGCGACTTCAGCACCTCGGATTTACTCTTGGACAGGGACCTGACTAATATGAAGGGAGATGATAGAACGATTGTAAATCTATTGACCGACCAGATTGAGTTCGCGAATGTAATCTTGCTAAATAAAATTGACCTTGTGGACAATCATACGGTTGGTTTACTCGAAGCTGCCATTCATAAACTGAACCCTGGAGCTAAGATCATCAGAGCCAGCTTTGGCCAGGTTCATCTGGAAGAGATAATAGGCACCGGAAATTTTGATTTTGAAGAGGCTTCGATGTCTGCCGGCTGGCAAAAAGAACTGGAGACGGATGGTCATACACCAGAAACGGAACAATATGGAATCAGTTCATTTGTATACAGAAATAAACGTCCATTTCATCCGCAGAGATTCTGGAACTACCTAAATAAAGATTATCCCATGGGTGTAATCAGGGCCAAGGGACTCTTCTGGTTGGCATCCAGGCCAGATGAAGCTTTTAATTTCTCCCAGGCAGGAGGTTCCTCAAGGTTAGACAAAGCCGGAGTCTGGTGGTGCAGTATGCCATATTCTGACAGGATAAAATACCCGGCCTTTGTTTATAATCAGCAGGTAATTGAAAGTGGGTGGAGTAAAAAATGGGGAGATCGAATTAATGAAATTGTCTTTATTGGTCAGGACATAGCAAAAGAACAGATGGTCAGTGATCTCAACCTTTGCCTGTTACAGGAAAATGAAGAATATTTATTGGAAAACAATATTGCTTTTATGGATCCTTTTCCGGTGGAATATTAAATATCAGGGTATAATGACTGTAATGCTGTCTAATACAACTTTGAGGACGTTAAAAATGCTATTTCCTATTTTGGTGTAGTTATTCCCATCCGGTTATACATGAACTTTCATTTTCATTGATTATCCATTAGCTCTGAATCACTTCTTCCTTTATCATTATATAAATCAACTAATATCAATAAGTTAAGAATCCAGAAGTTGGAATATTCAAATCCTTCGAAAATAAGTTTGCGAAACCGATTAGTTGCACTTATATTTGCAACTAATCGGTTTCATAAAACAACTTAGACGTAATGCGAAGAGATATTTTCCAGGCAATCGCAGATCCAACAAGAAGAGCCATTATCGCTCTAATAGCCTTGCAGGCCATGACTCCAAATGCCATTGCCGACAATTTCAATTTTACAAGGCAGGCTGTTTCCAAACATTTGCGAATTCTTAAGGAATGCGACCTTATAAAACAACAAACAAAGGGCCGGGAGATATACTATACTTTGCAGATTGAAAAAATGAAAGAAATCGACGAATGGCTCCATCAGTATCGCAAAATTTGGGAAAGCCGATTCAGTCAACTGGATGATTTATTATTAACCATAAAAAATAAAGAAAAATGAACCATTTATTATTCAATTTTACCGTGGATAAGTCAAAAAAAACAGTATTCATCCATAAGGAATTTAATGCGGAACAATCTCTCGTATGGGATGCTTTTACCAAACAAGAACTTTTAGATCAGTGGTGGGCGCCCAAACCCTGGGTATCCAAAACAAAAATAATGGATTTTAAAGTGGGTGGTAGAAGGTTTTACGCAATGGTCAGCCCAGAGGGTGCAGAAAGCTGGGCATTACAACAGTATACGTCTATAACGCCCATCTCTGAATTCAAGTTTTTCAACACCTTTGCTGATAAAAATGAAAATCAACAATTACCTGGCTCTGACTGGACATTAGACTTTCGTGAACATGACAGCATCACAAGCGTCAGGATTTCTATTTATAACGAATCGTTGGAACGTATGGAAAAAATGATTGAAATGGGCTTCAAGGAAGGCATTACGGCGACTTTGAATGATCTGGAGGAATTCTTGAATCAGATAAAAAAGGGTTAATCAACAAATAGTCTCTTTAAAAATCCTGAAGGCCTTCTTTTAGGGCATACCGTTATGTTCAAGACATAACAAAAGCCTGATGATACAACGCAATACCATTTAGAAGACTGGGAAAGTGAAGCCGTAATTCATAATATGAAATAAGATTCCAGCCATATTGGCCAGAACTATTCCATACAGTTCTATTAACGCGGTTATCCATGTCTACCTTCATCTGAAGTTGGTTACAGTAAATTCGGCTACCCTATTCTTGCTCTTGCTTTCTAAAACAAATAAAGAAAAATTGACCTTTACTTTTAGCATTGATGAATATTCCATTCAAATTTTAAAAAATAGTACAGAACCGGGCTAACTGTTATCATATTTTTTAAATATACTGGTTGCAATATGGCCGCCGAATCCAAATGTGTTATTCATGGCATAGATAATCTCTTTTTTCTGAGCCGACCCCAGTGTAAGGTTAAACGCGTTTTGAAACTCAGGATCTACCTGCGTTGTGTTAATAGTTGGAGGAATGGTCTTTTCTTTTATCGCCAATACACAGGCAATGGCTTCAATGGCTCCTGCAGCGCCCAATAGATGACCGGTCATGGATTTAGTAGCGCTGATATTTATTCGATCAGACCGGCCAAAAACCTGAGCGATTGCCCTTAGCTCACTTGTGTCTCCCTGGCTGGTAGAAGTGGCATGCGCGTTCAGGTAGCCAATCTGGTCGGGGCCGACCTGAGCATCTTCCAGTGCCAGACGCATACCTAAAACCGCCCCTTCACCGTCAGGATGTGTACCTGTCAGGTGATAGGCATCGGCCGCCATGGCGCCGCCTGCTATTTCTCCAATGATTGTCGCTCCCCGCTTTTTGGCATATTCCAGTTCTTCCAAAATAATAGCCCCTGCCCCTTCGCCTATTACAAATCCGTCTCTGGTGACATCGAACGGCCTTGATGCCGTACCGGGGCTTTCATTATTAGTGGAAAGAGCTCTGGCCGCATTAAAACCGCCGACAGACGCTTCTGTGATGGGCGCTTCCGATCCACCGGTTATAATCATATCCGCCTTTCCCCATTTAATGTAATTAAACGCATCAATAATGGCGGTATTAGAAGTGGAACAGGCTGATACCGTGGCATAGTTTACGCCCCTTAAACCATATTTTATTGAAATTACGCCAGCTGCGATGTCTACAATCATCTTAGGAATAAAAAAGGGATTGAACCTTGGGGTACCGTCACCATTATTAAACGCCGTAACCTGCTCCTGAAAAGTGCTGATGCCTCCATTGCCGGAACCCCAGATAACTCCAATCCGGGTTTTATCGAGTTTTTCAAAGTCAATATTTGCCTGCCTGATAGCCTCCTCTGTGACGGCCAGTGCATATTGGGTGAACAGGTCATATTTTCTTGCGGCAGACCTTTCCATATAATCCAGCGGGTCAAAATTTTTAACTTCCGCAGCAAATCTTGTTTTGAAGTTTTCTGCATCAAATTTGGTTATCGGTGCAACTCCGCTCTGCCCTTTAATCAGGGATGCCCAAAACGCCGGAACACTATTGCCTATCGGTGTTAATGCACCCATTCCTGTTATTACTACTCTTCTCATTTTCGTTTTCTTATTTTGTCAAGTCTGCAAGGAGCGTGGCCTTGATTTCCTGAAAATCATGTTTGAATGTAATTCTTGCCAGCTGTTCTGCACCGAGGATGTTTGTAATGATCATAAGTGCTTTGGTTCTGTGGTCCATGCTATAATGGAACTCTCCCCCTGTCTTGCCTTCTTTTAGGGTATCGGTTAACCAGTTTAATGTGTTTTCCATAAGGATTTTAAGTTCGGTCTGAATCGGCGCTTCAAAAGTGTAATAATCATTGGTCAGAGCCCCCAGGATACTGATCTTGTTATTGAACCTTCCGGCAGCGTAAACAGAAAGGAACTTCGTCATCTTTTCCATACTGCTTCCTGCAGAGACTGACATTTTGAATTTTTCCAAAATCAACTCATGTTTTTGGATAATGGAGATGACCAACATGGATTTGGTGGGAAAATAATAGTGGATGGAAGCGTTTTTAATCTTTAGTTCTTTTGATATATCACTAAAGCTAAACGCATTATAGCCTCTATTGCGGATTAATTCATCGCCGACCTGAATGATCTTTTCCCGTGTATTCATACAGCAAATGTACCTACCTATTAGTAGGTAGACAAATTAATCTCGCAACAAACATTTTTTTTAACAGAAGCAATCATTGTTGTTCTACGTAACTTATTGTAAAACAATTCGCTCTTGAACGCTATTCTGTTAAAAGAAATGGGGACTGTAATTTTTGCAACCAATTACAGATATAGCCCCTGGATCTGCGATAGATTGGACAGTAAACCTAAAAATAACGGGCTTTCACTTTCAGACGAAAGTTATAAAAGAAAATTTTCTCTGATTACTGCATGTTATGCATAACTGTAAAATGAGAGCCTGCCTACGACCGGACTATCTTCTACTTTTCATAAAAACCACCCGTCAGGGTAGGTGATACTATGTTATTTCTTTTTTCCTTTGTAGGGCTAATTTAAATTATTTACCTCTGCTAAACGCCGTCCTTGAAGATGAAAAGACTTTTACTTATAATTTTATCAGGTTGCACACTTGCCTTCTGCGGGAGCCTTAAAGCGCAAATAAGCTTTTCCGATCCTGTATCCTATTCATTTTTACCAAATGCCACGTTTTCGAAAATCAGATCTGCAGATTTCAATATGGACGGGTATAAGGATATTATTGGTATAGGCATGCAGGCTACTGGCGTTACAATTTTACTGAATAAAGGAGATGGCACCTTCCAGTCAGGATTCAGCCAAAGTTTAACACAATCAGGCTATGCTATTACCATAGGGGATTTTAATAAAGATGGTTATCAGGATTTCGCGGTGATCGAAGGTATTCAAAGCGGATATGGGCAAGTCGATATCTTTTTGAATAATCCAAGCAATCCTGGTCAATTCACACAAGGAGCTACATTTCAAACAGCCCAAAACCCTACGGATCTGGAATCAATTGATTTTAATAACGATGGCAATCTTGATTTGATCATTACCAGTGCGTCCGATGGGCTGAGTTTCTTTCAAAATGATGGAAATGGCGGCTTTGGCGTAGCCGGTAGCCAGAATGCAGGGCAGACCCCCTGGTGTGCAGCCGTCGGGGACCTTAACGGGGACGGCTTTAATGATATTGTCATTGGCAGCCAGTACGCTCAGAACGGCGACGTAAATGATATTAAAATATACTTAAATAATCAGAACGGAACATTTACCCTTTCAAATTCCTATGCAGCAGGTACAACCGTATTTTCACTTGTCATTAAAGATATTAATAACGATAACAAGCCTGATATTGTATCGACCTCTTTTAATGACAATGCATTTTTCTCATTAATCAATAACGGAAATGGAAACTTTGCCGTGTTTGGACCGCTTGCTACACCGTCGGGGACTACAGCGCTCGCTGGCAACGACTTTAACGGAGATGGATTGACTGATCTTATAGTCTCAGGCTTGAGCGCGAATGCACTGGACATTTTTTTGAATAACGTTTCCGCTCCAGGCACTTTTTCAGCGGCCGGCACGATTCCCGCAGTATATACGGTGGCCATGTTAAGTGAAGATTTTAATAATGACAATAAACCTGACCTGGCTGCACTAGATATGTCAACCGGTACGCTGTCTGTATTTCTCAATACAACTACATTTTCACTGCCAGTAGACTTAAAAACATTTACAGGGCAAATAAATAACGGAAATGCGGATTTGAAATGGACCAGCGGCGTAGAATCCGAATTTGAAGGTTATGAAATTGAAAAAAGCCTCGACGGGGCTGCCTTTATCAGGATTGGGTCCGTGAAAGCTGAAGGCAGTGGCAAAAGCTATCATTTTTCTGCTGTCCAAAATGAGCGAATTGCTTATTACCGACTGAAACTAATTAATAAAAACGGAAACCCTGATTACAGTGACGTGGTCACCATTCAAGATCCGCTAGCCAAAAATGGCATAACACTTACACCCAATCCCGCAAACAACTTCATACATATACAGACCACTACAAACGAAACACTTCATATTTATGACGGGTCCGGGAAATTGGTCCTTACCGAAAGCTTAAGTGCCGGAGATAATAAGATAGATGTGCATAGCCTGAGTTCGGGAATTTATTTTGGAGTCATTGGTCACTCTAAGCTCAAATTTATCAAAAACTAAATTTTATCAAAAGCGCTGCCTTAAATGTGCAGCGTTTTTGATTCGTAAATAGGGATGATATATTTTACGCCTGCTTGGATTCAGGGACATAGGTATGGACAACAATACCGCCCGGAAACGACCTGGCCTCTATTAACTTTACATCCATCGCTTCTGTTATTCCGTTTAAAATAGGTAGTCCTTTGCCTAAGAAAACAGGGTGAACTGCCAGCTGATACTCATCTACCAGTCCGGTTGCAATGAGATTCCTCATAAACTCGGCACCTCCAATAGCAACAATGGGTTTTCCTTCACCTGCTTTGAGCGCTTTGATTTCTTCTGCCAGATCGCCGTTAAATACTCTTGTCTCTAGCCAGGAAGCAGCGGCAGGAAGGTTTTTATCTTTATCTGCGATACTACTTGTCGGATCATAGCCCTTTTGAGTGAATACCCCTTTAGGAATTGCATTCATAGGCGCAGCAAATGGTCCGGTGGCAGAGGGCCAGTATGGAGCCATTGCATGGAAACTTTTCCTCCCCATAATAATTAATCCTGCTTCCGCAGATACTCCGACCGCCCAGGCCCGGGATTCTTCATCTGAACTTTTAAAGACCCAGTCCATTTTTCCGTCTTCTCCGCTTACGAAACCATCAACAGAAATGGACATTTTCATCATTAATTTGCGCATAATTTAAATGTTTAATTATTTACCAAAATTAAATCTATCAGCACATATATCTGAGGGGTAATAGCGACAAAATAAAGTGGATATTATGCTAGTGAATCGTCTACTGACAATGAGGATATTGGCTTATTTAAGGCAAGAAATTTTAATAGCCAGGATAGAAAGACTGTCCACCAACAGCGTATTCGGTTATCGGGTACCCCTACCTGATAAGAATTAGACGATTTTATCAGGTAGAAGGATTTTCAGTTAAGGGCGAACAGCCTATAAATGAAAATGTGATGTTGTTTAAGGCTATTTATGAGGAGCATGATCAAGCGCGTGGTTCCAATACTCTCGGCCCTAATTGGCGCCATCTTATTCCAGATCATACTGAGCGGCCAAGGCTAAAAGTACGGCGCGACCGTAGGACTGTTTTTGGGGCTGAGGGGAATCAGAAAATTTAAATAGTTAGCCTTAATTGTCAATTTTGAGTTGTTAATGAATCAATGACTTGTTTTAGGCTGTCGAGCTGGTGTTGGGTTTGGAGTTGGGCGATTTGTGCGGTGGAAAGACTGGTTTGGAGTTCCGCTTTCAACTTTTCGAGGGCCTGTTGACTCCTTATATCTGCCTTCTGGATTTCAAGTTGCAGGCTGTCCATTTGCAGACCTTTTTGCAGGGTGTACATTTGATTTTGCAGCAGTGATTTTTCGTAATTCAATTTTTCGTTTTCAAGGGTGGTTGACCTTTTGGTATTGTCGATTCTGAACTGGATGAGCTGCGCGGGAATGGAGACAATGGATTTAGCGATATTGATGGGAATGGAAATGAAGCCTTCCACGGAGGAGGGCTTGTAGATTGAATTAGACAGAACGACTCCGTCAGCGATAGTAACATTATTTGTTTGTCGAACAAATGCCGTTCTTTTAATAGGGATCACGATTAATTTACCGGGATCCGCAATTGTCACATATGAGGTTTGTGACTGGATCTGATCAGGTTTCGATTCTGAAATCGGACTTATCTTAACGGTTATATTTTTAAGGGGTCTGGTTAAAATACCTTTAACTTCTCTTCTATTACTATCCCTTTTAGTCAGCAAATACCCAATTGTAGTATCAATTCCTGGTCTAGAAACTGCACGTGGAAGTTTAGACAGATTATCTGACGAAATATTAAAATTAGCAGCCAATGTTGCTGGTAAAGCCTCGGGCTTAACTTCATTTTCGAGTACCAGATTCCAATGAACTTCTTTAGGTACCTGTGATAATTCAGACACCTTGATTGCAATGGTATCTGTAAAGTCTTTTATTTTAACAAAGGAACCAGCAAGTATCGGTTGGTCGCCTGCCCAATTTTTTTTATCAGCATCTGAAAGGGGAAGGATAACCTCTGATCCTTGGGCAATAGCCTCAACTATAGCGGCAGTTTTGTCTTCTGTGACAACATTTACAGTTTCTAGGAGTCCTTTGGCATTAACCGCGTATTTAATGGAATCCGTCATCAATGCATTAGGTTTGTAATTCAGCGATAACAATTCCCTCGTATCGGCGATCATTTCGGGCATGAGTTCAAAACGCTCCGAAAGGACTCTGCTGTATGGCGTAAGTACACTGTCTTTTTTTGTGTAGACCACGGCCACTTTAGCGGTCACATGAATATTAAGCAATGTTTCGGGGAGATAGTAATAAACGGTGGCGTCTTTGGCTATGTCAGAGGAGTAATTGGTTTTCACGACGGCGCAGCCTGCGAAAAACAGTAGGATAATCAGGCCGAGAAGAAAGACAGTCGTAACAGTTTTTTCATTTAATGGAATACAAGTTTGCATAAAGGCAATAGTTAAGTCCGTTTATAGTTTTCAAGACAAAGTCAGTCAATCAATAAATCCGGGTGGATTTCATTAGTTAGTGGCAAAAACATTCAACGCAAAAACGAATGCGTTTGTAAATACTTAAACGAAGATAACGAGATTTGAGAACAGAAAAATCAGAGGATGAGGGGAATTTTTAAAATTAGGGAAAATTATAATCTGTATAGATTGATTATCAATGATGGAATTTTTGAAATCGGTGGCCACGTATTTTATATTTAAAAGGCCGCTCAGGTAAAATAAATTCCGGAGCGACCTCTTAATGAATTATCAACAGCTTGATTCTGCTGTTTGATAGTAGGAGGAGGATACTAAAGACCCAGACCGCCTAATAACGAGGCTAAAGTAGCCAGTAAACCTGATAGGATACCCATAGTTTTACATTTATAATTGTGATAGCCTACTCTGTTTTGATAATAGGGTTTTCGGCAAATCCCCTTCAGCTAACCGAGACACAAAAATAAATGCGGCAGTGTCAGAATCTGACAAAACCATCAGGCGCTTGGATTTAATTATATCGAAGCTCCTAGTCTACCTGCGGCATGTGGGAAGATTTATCGATGGATACGATTTTGCGACGCATCATGGGTTTGTCTTTAAAATGGCGGGAGATTTCCTGGGTAAGTTCAGTGTAGTTATTCTTGTGTTCATTTTCCTGATAATAGTAGATTTTGATGGATTTACAGTTTTCATGCTCGAAGATCATATTAAGCATAGTACGACCGGAAAGACCGCAGGAGTGGCCGAGAATGAAGACCTGGTATTCATCGGAGTCCAGAAAACGAATGAGGTTATAGTAGTTGGAAGTCTTGAAGTATCCGAAGGATTTGATGTGCTCGAAATAGTCATTGGTTTTCTCCAGTTGCATTTTGGCGTAGTCGGTATCGAGTTCATCGCCGAATCCGAAGATGATAGGATTATGAGGATCATTAAGTTTACCGTGGATATAATTGACCATGATATTTTTCGGTATTGATGTATTTTGTAGGTATTGTTCGATGGTGTCCGTATAATTAAAATTCAAGATCATAGTTTCTTTAGGTGCCTCTTTTGATCCAGATCTGTTTTTAAAAGTTCATTTATATTGATTGGATTGGCAAGGATATCATGAAGGCTGGCTGTTGAATGTTTGTCGGGATGGTTCCTAAATTCCGAATAATTACTATCATTGTCTCCAATCAAAACAATTTCAGCGATGGCCAAATATCACCTGGCTAGGGTACTCGAAAAGCAGTTTTTGAAGTGGAGAAATGTGATTTGGATATTCAGAAAGGAAATATCCCAGGAGGGTTTATGATAATTATTGGGAACTATACACCAAACGATATTCTGCAAAAGATTGCTAAAGTTCATGGCCGGAACACCTCTTGGGTATCGGTAACAAAGGATATGTTATAACAGGGCACGACAACAAACTGTCCGCTTTTGGCGGGAGTGTATCAAAAACGGACAGTACCTGGAGCGGGCAAAGTTCTTAACATGTTCATCTTAGATGACTTATAAGTACGGCATTAGAATCGTATTGAATTGATGAATCTTATATTATCCATTATGTCATCATTTTAAATGGCCCAATACGATGTTCAAACATTACCTGAAAGTTGCCTGGAGAAATCTCAAAAGAGCTAAAATCTTTGCTTTTATTAATATACTGGGGCTCAGTATTGGCCTTACCTGCAGCATTCTTATTCTCCTTTTCGTCAAGGATGAGTTAAGCTTCGACCAATTTCACGAGAAAGGTCAGCAGATTTACAGGGTCACAGAAAAGATGACGGCCAAGGGCGAGACCAACGAGAAAAGTATTACAGGTGCGCTGGAAGGGCCTCGGTTTGCCCAGAATGTGCCCGGCATCAAAGCCTATATCCGTTACCAGCAAGCCGGGACCAATATAAAAAAGGGTAATGAAGTGCAGTCCTTACGGTTATTCAGGACGGACCCGAACTTTTTTGACGTGTTCACCTTTCCGTTACTGGCAGGAAATGCTGCAGGTTGCCTTAAAGATCCCTACTCGATCGTGCTGTCAAAAGATGAGGCCATCCGTCAGTTCGGCACGACGGATATTATTGGTAAAACCGTCCAGCTAAAAGATGACAGTGCGTTTGTTCCCTACAGGGTAACAGCGGTAGCGGCCAATTGTCCGGCCAACTCCTCCATTCAATTTCAGGCACTGGCTCCTTTCAGGTTCAGCAAGGCTGAGGAGCAGAATCCAGAAAACTGGTTTAGTTCCTATCTAAATACCTTTATTTTGCTGGATCCCAGTGCCAGCAAAGACCAGGTGCAAGCCCAGATGCAAAATTATTTCGCAAAAGACGCCACCGGTACTTTTAAAGCCATGCTTCAAAAATTCGGGATGGCCGAAAACGCTATTTCTCTGCCAGAATACCATCTGCAACCCTTCACACGGATGCATCTGGATAAAAACATCAGTTCAGGTAACGGTATTGTCCCTACAGGAAATATCACCAATGCTTATATTCTTTCGGCTATCGCATTATTCATACTACTCATCGCCTGTATCAACTTTATCAATCTGACGGTCGCCCGCTCCATTAAAAGAGCTAAGGAGATCGGCGTTCGCAAGGTAGTTGGCAGCAGTAAAAAGCAACTGATCAGCCAGTTTATGGGCGAATCTCTGCTGCTTTGCCTGTTGGCATTTGTGCTGGCGCTGATTCTGACAAAAGCAGTCTTGCCCCTGTTCAACACACTTTCCAACAAGTCGCTTTCCCTGTCCTACCTGCTGGATGTGAGACTGATCCTGGAGTTTATAACCTTGTTTATGCTGACCACTTTTCTTGCCGGCTTCTACCCGTCTGTCGTGCTCACCAAATTTGATCCTACCAAAATTCTGTACAACCGATTTCAGGTTGCCGGAAAAAATTATTTCCAGAAGACGCTGGTTGTTTTTCAGTTTGTCATGGCAGCCTTTTTAGTTGCACTCACCTTCGTGCTGTACCAGCAATTCAATTATATTACGAGTGCCGATCTGGGCTATGATGACAGCAATCTGGTTTCAATTGAACAATACGATGTTAATTCAAAGGGGCCGCTTTTCACCAAATTATTATCAGAAAATCCGAACGTTCTGGAAGTCAGCGCAAAGAATGCCGGTCAGAACTCAACCATTGCCAAAATCAGCAGCGGAACCGTCATGAATTTCCGTCAGGACCTTATTACACCCAACTACCTGACGGAACTCAAAATCCCCATGACCGCCGGCCGTAATTTTTCCTATTCCAATCCGACTGATTCGATCGACAAGGTACTGGTCAATGAGGCCTTTGCCAAAGAGGCCGGCTGGCGTGACCCCATTGGTGAGAAGATCACCTTTACTACACAGGACAATAAAATTATGCAGGTCATCGGTGTGGTCAAAAACTATCATTATAATTCGATGAACGAAGAGGTTGGGCCACAGGTATTTGAGTGGGAGGACCTCAGCAAGCTGAATGCCTACTATATCAAAATCAAGCCTAAGGCCACGTCCGCCGCCCTGTCCGCCATCAAAAACACTTTTCAACAAGTATATCCGCTATCGCCCTACAGCTATAATTTTGTGCAGGACACTAATAAATTTGCATACAGGGACATCGAGAAATGGCGTCAGATCCTCTTTTTTGGCGGTCTGATTACCGTTCTGATCTCTTTTATGGGCCTTTTCGGGCTCTCCGTCCTTTCTTCTGAACGCCGGAAAAAAGAAATCGGCATACGCAAAGTATACGGCGCTTCTGCCAGGAGCATTATCCGGCTGTTGACAGCAGATTACCTAAAACTCGTTATCATTGCCCTTGTTATAGCAACACCTCTTACGGTTCTCGCTGCCAGAAAATTCCTGCAGACGATGCTGTACAGAATACCGCTGTCTATACAGCTATTTATTTTGCCGGATCTTTTGGTAATCTTGTTGGCCTTTCTGACTGTCTATATACAGACCCGGCAAACGGCCGGCATAAACCCTATCCGGAGTCTGAAGAACGAATAGGTAGAATATTATATTTATAATCAAACAATTACATACATATTAATAGTTAATACAATATTAACATCCATATAAAAAGTAACTTTCTTATCCCCAAAAAATTGTATCTTTGTCCAATCAACATTAAAGGATAAAATGACTATTAAAAGGCAGATACAAAATAAAATGAGTCCCGCTTTTCAGGAGTTAAACAAACGCCTGGAAAAGACTTTGCATACTGCACTTAAAATTCAGGCAAGTCGCAATATCCCTTTGGTATACAGAGATAAGCATTGCATTAGAAAAAACCAATTCATCCATCAATATCCGGATGGGAAAACATTTCTAATTCGCCAAGATCGTCATACATCAAAGGAAGTAGTTATAAAACAATTGTAAAGCTTTCCATGTGCCCCAATTTATATGTCATTGCTGGTCCCAATGGTGCTGGAAAAAGTTTATTTTCAGCAACCTTAGTAGATACCGATTTTGAAGTTTTCGACGGCGATAAATATATTAGTCGTCTACAACATCAGTTTCCAGAGATAGGGAGCGATATTCTAAGTAATCGAGTAAACGAAATAGACTTTCAGGAAGCTAAGGACACCGCTATTCAAGCGAAAGGTAACTTTGCATTTGAAACAAATTTCAGCTCGGAGGACCCCACCTATTCAGTTCGCCAATTTCAAACAGCAGGTTATAAGGCCCATTTAATATTTATGGGGATTAGCACAATAGAGGAGTGTGTCCAAAGAGTCTCCATTAGAGTCAAATTGGGTGGACATAAAGTGGCTGAGGAATCCATAAAATATAATTTTGAACACGGTTATAAAAATCTTCATTCTTTTTATAAATCCTTTGATTCCATTACTTTATTTGATAATTCTATCACTACAGGAAGTTCAGAATCCTTCCCTCAAAAAATTGTGTTTATAGAAAATGGAGCTATAGAACTTTATTCAAGTATTTTACCACAGTGGGTAGAAAAGTTTATCAGAGCCGTTAAAAACGATTGATAAAAGAGACTGTCAAAAATATTGTGTAAACAGAAAATTTAAAGTCGGCATCTGTCCTCAAATATAGTCAAAAACTGGTGGAGTATGTACCCCCAATTTT
>NZ_FNQY01000030.1 GCF_900107765.1 Arachidicoccus rhizosphaerae
TGGTTGCCGGTATGGTAGCCGGGCTATTTATAGCAACCACACAAGGTTTTATGCCAATATGGATGGTGATAGTCAATATTGTGGGCTCGATAGGTTTGGGCTGGTTATTCGTGTACATCTTTGTACGCTACCAAACAGCCAAATATAACAGCGCCCTCCATCAAAGTAAAGAACCGGGGCACACCGTCACCGCCCACATTGACGATATGCAGTTCGCAGGCCTGAGACTAATGGAGCCCCATCAGCTGATGACTTTTCAGCTGACCGTATATCCTTCCCCGGGTGATATCTACCAGACAACGATCCGCCAATATATGACGCAGGAAGCCTTAAATAATTTGCAGGATATCCAATATATCAGCTTCCAGGAAGACCCGCTAAGTCCGGGCATGGGCACCATCTTAGCAAAGACACCGGAAAATAAAACCAGGCAACTTAATATAAATGCCGAGGACAGTGATAGCGAAAAAGAGCCCGTTAAAGCTGTAAATTATCCCCATCAGATATACAACAAGGAAGGCAAAGGTGCTTTGCTGACATTATTAGGTCAATCACAAAATAAGATTTCAAGAATCTTAAATACTTTTTTTGATCCTGGTCCTATTTTTCACCGGTTTTCTGGTACCTTTTAAGATGTCAGGTAATCTGGATTGGCTGAGGATCAAATTAAAATATTATCCTCAGAAATTCACCTTTCACTATAAAGGCAATTTTAACGAAGACGCCTTTAACATGGCTTACGACAAAGCCGTCGGCTTTATTGGCGACCAGAAAATTGAATCCCTGCTATTCTATAAGGATTTAATCAGCGTCAACTATGAGCCTGCAGATCATAAGGGCTATACGCAGCTGGTTAACATAAAAGGCAATACCGTAGAGAAAATATTCTCCCCCTCCGTTATCCGGGAACCGGAACGCTTATTTAACATCGATGCCGTTAGTCTGGACCGGTTTAAAAAGGCGATAGCCGCCATCCAGCAAACCAATGAGCTCCACAAGGTGATGTATTTCGGTGTCCGTAGTGACATATGGCCGAGACAGCCTCAGGCAGCGATCGATTTAAATGTCGTATTTGAAGATGGCAGAAAATCACTTCATTAATAAGCCAGGGAATTAAATTACCACTTGTAATTAGCAGGAACGGTTCTTCACTTTTCCCCCGGAAAATCATTAGCCGCCGTTTGAGATACCGGCCAATTTTTCCATTTCCCTTCGGATGGAAGCGTAGCTTCCTATCCGGACTATTTTTCCTGATTTATCCACCAGAATCTTTGTCGGAAACTCCTGAATATCCAGTTTCTGTTCAATATAATCCTTAGCATCCGCCACGATGTCAAAAGCAAAACCCTGCTTTTGGAGAAAGTTTTCAATGGCAGTTTTACTATCCAGACAAAGACTTAAGAAGAGTACATCCTTTCTGTCCTTATTTTGATATACCCATTTATTCAGTTCAGGCATTTCCCTCACGCAGGCACCGCAACGGACAAACCAGGTATCAATCACCAAAATACGTCCCTTACAATTTTCGTTAGTATAGCGTTTACCGTCAATGGCCGTCATGTTAAAACCGGGCAAAGGCTGCCCTTCCATTTTATAATCATGCAGGGCCTTCGCAGTTAATTGTTCAATCAGACTTTTAATGACCGGATCTGAAGAGGAAGGCAAAGAAAGGAGTTGATATGTGTAAATATCCTGATTGACATCTTTACGATCCGGCCTTTCAATCCGGGTGATGGCCGCCATGTATCTGCCGGTATGTAATTGCTTTAAAAATGCAAGCTTAGAAAGGGTATCCCCTTTTGTATCCAGGGGCAAAAAATCTCTTGTCAGATCGATACTGTCATACCAATAGTTCCAAAATGACTTAAAATCCGCCGTTAAACCGTGAACATCCGGCCGCAGTTGGAAAACCTTTACCGTATCCGGCTGTTTAGTTGTAGCCTCCCGAGGCGCTCCATGCTGACTTTGACAACCCGGTAACAGCCATCCTAGAACCAGCAAGCTGGTACAAAATAAAGCGTGATAAATCCTGCCTTTAGGTTCAACCAGCATCCCTGTACATTTAAAGGTTTAACGATAAAAACAAGCAATAAGCTAACCGGTCCTCTGCCTTACTTCAACAGTGCTTCTATCGCCTTATGATAAGTCGCAAAATCAAAGCTGTCCAGTGCTTTCTCCATATTGGATTTAATTTGCCCGGTGCACAGATTACCGATGCTTCCCTCATGGGTGTGGTGCACCTCGGTGGAATATTCAAACTTACCGGCTTCGATTTCCAGGCCGACCTTTTTATAGGCATCCCTGAAAGGCATACCTGCCAGTACCAGTTTATTGACCTCCTCCACACTGAAGATATATTTATACTTAGGATCTTCAACGATGCCTTTATTAACCTCCATATGGCTGATCATAAGACCCGTCATCTCAATACAGTTATGCAGGGTTTGAAAAGCCGGGAACAGATGTTCTTTTAAAAGCTGCAACTCTCTGTGATAACCGGAAGGTAAATTGGTGGTCATCATCATAATTTCATTAGGAAGCGCCTTGATCCTGTTGCTATATCCTCTGATCAGTTCGAAGACGTCCGGATTCTTTTTATGCGGCATAATACTGCTGCCGGTAGTCAGTTCCGGTGGGAAAGAAATAAAGGAGAAGTTCTGAGAGAGGTATAAACAGCAGTCCATGGCCAGCCTGCTCAGTGTTTCTGCAATCCCCGCCATCGCCATAGCGGTCACCCTTTCCGCCTTGCCTCTTCCCATCTGGGCATACACCACGTTATGGTTCAGATCCGCAAACCCCAGCAACTGCGTAGTCAGGGTCCGGTTAACGGGGAAGGAAGAGCCATATCCGGCAGCCGATCCTAACGGGTTTTTATTCACCACCTGATAGGCAGCCTGCAGGCTCAGCATATCATCTGCCAAGCCTTCCGCATAAGCACCCAGCCATAATCCAAAAGAGGAAGGCATGGCGATCTGCAGGTGGGTATAACCCGGCAATAAAATATCCTTATAAGCTTCACTTTTCTCTATCAGTAAATCAAATAAGGAGCGGACGTCCCGGGTAATTTTTTCAATTTCAGAACGTAAAAACAACTTCAGGTCTACCAGAACCTGATCGTTACGACTTCTGGCCGCATGGATCTTTTTCCCGGTATCTCCCAGTTTCCGGGTCAAAATAAATTCCACCTGAGAATGGATATCTTCCACATCATCCTGTATACGAAAGTCACCGGCCTCTATCTGCTTATAAATATCCTTTAAGGCAACCAGCAAATCCTCTTTTTCCCCTTCGGTCAGCAACCCGATGGTGGATAACATCGTGGCATGGGCCATATTTCCCAGTACATCAAAAGGTGCCAGTTGGGTATCAAATTCCCGGTCCTTGCCAACCGTAAATTGTTCAACTTCTTTGAGTGCCGTGGTACTTTTTGCCCAGAGTTTCATGGATATTGCTTTTATTTAATATTTCAACTGATAATGGCAGACTGATCCATTAAACCAGTGCCGATTTCATCTGCAAAGAAACAGTATTTAGGGCGGATTATGATATCTTTGGAAGACAAATACTAGAAAGATGCAGGGAAAATGTATAATCGTAATGGGGGTTTCAGGTTGTGGCAAGTCCACTATAGCAAAGGCCATTGAGAAAAAAACCGGTGCGATATTTCTGGAAGGCGACGATTTTCACTCCCCTGAAAATATTGCCAAAATGCATAACGGTCACCCCTTAACGGATCAGGACCGGGCCGGTTGGCTGGCCGCCATCCATACCAAGGTAGGGGAACTCACCAGCGAAGGGAAAGAGGTGATTGTCAGTTGTTCGGCTTTGAAAGAAAACTACCGGAACACCTTAAGGAACCATATCTCCAAAATACAGTTTATCTATTTAAAAGGTTCTTTTTCCCTGATACACAAATGGATGGCGGCAAGAAAAGGCCATTTTATGCCGGCCGCCTTACTTAAAAGCCAGTTTGATACGCTTCAGGAACCTACAACTAAGGAAAAGGATGTCATTACCATATACCTGCAACCCAATCTTAAAAAAGAAATCTATGAGGTCTATGAAAGACTCCGGGCCAAAGGATTTATGTAACGATCTTATTTTCAATAAGTTGATTTCAGCCTATTTTTACTCCTATTCCTCCTTTCCACCTACTTGCCGGCTTTGCCTGCCCTGACTTCTTTTTTCTCTTTCGGATCATCTTTTATCAACCGGAAGTAAAACGGAATCAACATTAATAAATATCTGCCCCAGACTGCATCAAATATCCAGCAGGCCATAAAGGATATAAAAAATGTAAAAGGGAGCACCAAAGCCCTGAGTTTCGCATTACGTACAAATCTTTTTGGGAAGACCTGTTTGCAGACCGGGTTCCCCGGTTTGGTAATATAGACCCAGATCCAGAAATTAGCCAGCCCGCAAAGGATTATATTCAGACTATATATTAAAAACGGCCCGAGCAGATGTACATATTTCTCCGAGACATAGGCGCTATAAACCTGTGTGGAGAAAGGCATCAGAACAATAGCGGCCAGTAACACCAGATTTAAAAAGATCAGCTTTGGACTATAATCTGTTATATAACCAAATACAGCGTGATGTTTGGACCAGTACAGGCCTATGAGCGCAAAACTCATAAAAAAGCCGATAAATTCCGGTATCATCTCCGCCATTTTCTCACCAAAAGCGCTATCTGTTGCAGGAAGCCCCTCTAAGCTGGGTGGGTGGATTTCAATAATCAATAAGGTAATGGCGATCGCGAAGACTGCATCGCTAAATAAAATAAGCCTGTCTACCTGAAATCTTTTTCTTTCTTCTGTCAGCAAATCATGCATAAAAGCGTGTAATTATTTAAAAAATAAGGGTGTATTTCTTTAATTATTATCCTAAAATTAAGACCTCGGGGAGGATTTCCGGCAGATTTTTCACAGTTTTTATATCCAATATCCCGTTTTTTAGCTACTTTTAAATGGAAGTCAAGGCAAAATCTCCGGATTATTGTGGGAAACGCCCCACTAAAACCCCAAAATATTTACCTATGATGGAAGAAGCAAAAAATAACAAGGGCAAGCATAATCTTTTCGATTTAAAGCACCTGAATAAAAGCAAGGTCATCTGGCTAAGTGTTCTATGGGTACTGGCAGTTATCTGTTGCCTGATCTATATGAGCGACTTTTTCAGTCGTTCTGTCTTTACCAGAAAATCCTTTACACTCTGGGTTATCCTGTTAGCCTCTGGCTATACAATGATTAAAATCCACAGAACTTATAACCGCCAGAAAAGAGGAGAAGAAATCTCCTGATTGCTTTTCTTTTACCCGGATGTTCACACTCGGCAGGCCCCAGGTCGCATTTCCCTTTGACATAAGCATGGGGCAATTATAGCCCTTTGCGCGGGCTTATCAATTTGCACCCGCGCAGCCTCAGTTAACAGTTAGAACCTTCTCATTTTATGTTTTACGGCGGCCTTATTCTGGCTCCTATTTGTCTAAGCGTCATATTCTCAAGGTTGAATTGCCCTAATAGTCCTTTTTTACATTCCTCCTGCGCTTTACTAAAGCATCTCATTGAATGAATTTTTACATTTTAATAAAACGGTAAATATTTATTGTTTTTCAATAAATATTTATTATTTTTACAACCATAAATTAAAACCTAATTGTTATGACAAAACGAGATAATCTAATCTTAACCGGAGCAAAAGTTATTACATGGCTTATTTTTATCGGTTTATGCATCCAGGCAGGTGTACTGTTATTTAATTACCCATCTATTTCGGCTGCCTTTAACCAAAAAACGGCAGTCACCGGCCCTGACAACCACAACAGGTGGATTTTCCCTTCTATGTTCAGTCTCGCTGTTTTCATTACCTTTTTAAAAGCTTACCTGTTTTATTTAGTCATCAGACTTATGCAAACTCTGGACATATCCAACCCTTTTCAGCTTCCTGTGGCAATGCAGATCAGTAAAATCAGTAAGACCACGTTTTCCATCGGCCTTATCAGCTATATTGCCTTTCAATCAGCCCGGAATATGGACCATCATGGTCTGATCACCGGTAGTCTTAACACATTTTGGGGTGACAGCCAGGCGTATATCTTAATGTCCGCAATTATTTATATTATTGCCCTTATTTTCAAAAGAGGAATTGAAATGCAGGCAGAAAACGATTTAACCATATAATATCCATGCCCATAATAATCAATCTCGACGTCATGATGGCAAAGCGTAAAATGTCTCTAAATGAACTTTCTGAAAAGGTCGGACTGACGCTTTCCAATTTATCTATTTTGAAGACCGGAAAAGCAAAAGCCATCCGGTTAAGTACCCTGGAATCTATCTGCCAGGCCTTAAATTGTCAGCCGGGTGATATTTTAGAATATGTGGATAACGGGCTGGATAATCCATTGTAAGCACAACAGCTTAAAATAAAAGGCAACTTAATCAACACCTAAGTGTTTTAATTAAGTTGCCTTTTATTTGTTACCTATTTTAGTCGTTGTTAACGCCGGTCCAATCTCCTATCCCGCAAACTGTGTCGTTTCCAGCATCTGGATATAGCGCTGAATACCGTTTTTGATTTCTTCCAGATAGATGTATTCATCGGCAGTATGCGATCTCGCACTATCGCCGGGTCCGCATTTAAGTGCCGGGAATGGCATAAGCGCCTTATCGGAGCAGGTTGGAGAACCGTAAGGCTTACCTCCTAATTTAATGCCAGCAGCGACAAGCGGATGTTCTACTTCGATACGGGTAGAACGAAGCCGGATGCTGCGTTCCTTAAAATCACTTTTAATGTTTTGTCGTATAATTTCCAGCACCTGTTCATGCGTATAACAATCCGGGATACGGATATCCACTACAAAGCTACACTCTGCAGGTACAACGTTATGTGCTTTATTTTCTGTTTCAATAACCGTTACCGTCTGATGCACTTCTCCCAACCACTCGGAATCCTCGGGATATTTAAAATGCTCGAACCACTCGATATCTTTAAGAGCGATATACAGCGCATTGACGCCTTCGTTGCGGGCAGCATGCCCGGCCTTTCCCTGAGCCTTGGCATCCAGCACCATCAGTCCCTTTTCGGCAATGGCCAGATCCATCTTAGTGGGCTCCCCTACAATGGCAGTGAACCGATCCTGCTGATTTTTAAAATCAGGATGATGCAGGCTGCCCAGAAATTCATAATGTTTCAGTAAGGCTTCGATACCATCCTTACCGGTGATTTCTTCCTCAGCCGTTGCCGCAATAACCAGATTAAAAGGAAGGTTCTCCTTATCATAAAAATGAACAAAAGTGGCGATTAGTGACACCAGGCAACCGCCGGCATCATTAGAGCCAAGACCATATAATTTGCCCGCTTCAACTTCCGGAACAAATGGGGAACGGGTATATTTCGGGTTGGGTTTTACGGTATCGTGATGAGAGTTCAGGACAATGGTTGGCTTTAAGGGGTCAAAATATTTATTGGTGGCCCACACATTATTCAGATATTGCCTGGCAGCAATATCTTTATTATGTAAAAAAGTCCGGATAATAACCGCCGTCTTTTCCTCCTGTCTGGAGTAAGAAGGCGTTGCTATCAGTTGCTTGAGTAAACTGACAGCATCTTCATAAAGAAAATCTAAGTCCATGCGTTTTTGTTTTCCAGGTATATCTAATCCCTGAATTGCAAGATACCCGTCTCACAATCAGCAAATTATAATATATCTGCGTTTTATTTTTGTTTAATAAATGATGAGCGTGCCTGTTGTATCTTTCGTTGTGTTGGCTAAGAGATCACTACTGTCTCCGATCAAAACTTCCCTGACGCCGCTATTGATGGCATCAAAAGCATTATCAATTTTCGGAATAATCCCTTCAAATAATTTTTTTTCTGTCAGTAGCTGCTGATAGAGCGCATGGTCAATTCTGCCGATGACTGAGTGGTCATCTTCGACATCCATCAGCACGCCTTTTTTCTCAAAACAATAAATGAGCCTTACGTCAAAAGCACCGGAAAGCGATACGGCTAACTGGGAAGCAATGGTATCAGCATTGGTATTTAATATATGTCCCTGATTATCGTGTGTTAAAGCAGCAAATACAGGAGTAATATCCTGACTGAATAAAGAAACTAAAAACGAAGTATTGATGCTGTGCCGGGGGATGTCTCCGACCCAGCCAAAATCAATTTCCTTGACCGGTCTTTTGACAGCACGAATCACATTGGCATCAGCACCTGTCAGACCAATACTGTTGTTTCCAAGCGCCTGCAGGCTGGCTACAATCTTTTTATTGACCAGGCCGCCGTAAACCATAGTTACCAGATCAATGGTTTTGTCGTCGGTAATACGTCGTCCCTGGTGATAATTAGGTTCTATTCCTAATCCCGTTCCGATTTTGGTAGCAATCTTGCCGCCCCCGTGTACCAGAATCTTTTTACCTTTTACGGAGGCAAAACTTCTTAAAAATCCCTCTAGTTTCTGGGGGTCATCAATTACATTCCCACCAATCTTAATTACAAATAATTGTTCCATAAATTTATTCAAAAGTAAATGTCGGTTGGACCCGTCACCCATCATTTACCTTTGAAGTTCTTCAGCCTCCGTCAGGCCGGCTTTTGGCGGCCTGACGGGACTCAATTCCGGAACAATGCACCTAGCGTCGCAATAGTTCGCTGATAACCGCCTGAGCTGCCCAGACCCGGTTACCCGCTTCCTGTGTTACGATGCTATGGGTACTGTCCAGTACCTCATCGCTGAGTTCAACATTACGTCGAACAGGTAAACAATGCATGACTCTTGCCTGACGGGTCAGCTGTAATTTTTCCAGCGACAACATCCAGGACGGGTCATTTTCAAAAATCTTTCCGTAATCATTATAAGTGCTCCAGTTCTTGACATAGACAAAATCCGCATCTTTCAGCGCTTTGTCCTGATCGTATTCTATGGTGGCACTACTAGTAAACTCGCCGGCCAGTTCGTAATGCTCGGGGTGTGTAATCACAAATTCACTCTTCCCCTGCCAGGCACACATCCACTGCGAAAAGCTATTGGCCACACACTGTGGCAATGGTTTTACATGGGGCGCCCAGGTCAGCACTACCTTAGGCTTGCGGCCTTTAAAATCCGCTGAGCGCTGCTGAACCTGCTCCGTGATGGTAATCACATCGGTCAAAGATTGCAGCGGGTGCAGTGTCGCACTCTCCAGACTGATTACCGGTCTGCCGCAATATTTGATAAATTCACTGATATAGAGCTCACTATAATCATCCGCTCTGTTGACCAGAGACGGGAACGTCCGTATACACAAAATGTCAAAATAGCTTCCCAGAATAGGCGCCGCATCCTTCACATGTTCAGAAGTATTACCACTCATGATAGCACCTTCTTCAAATTCCAACTGCCATCCTTCCTTATCTACATTAAACACGATGGCTTCCATGCCCAGATTTCTGGCCGCGATCTGCGTACTCAGACGTGTCCTCAGGCTGGGATTTAAAAACAGCAGGCCGATGCGCTTTCTGGCACCCAGCTGACTGTCTTTATAAGGATCTGCTTTATATTCAAGCGCCTTTTTTACGAGTGCATCAATATCTGATACATCCGTTGCTGTCGTAAACTTACCGGTTAATAGAGAGCCGGTTTCTTTTAATTTGACAGACCCCGCGGGAATTGATTCTTCCATTTTTCGAACTAATTAAAACGATTAATTATTGACCAAATTACAAAAAACAAAAAACAAAAAAAACGATATAACTGCTTTAGAGGCCAGAGGCATATTTTGTCCAAGACATGCCAGTAGACCGGTAAAGATACTTAATTGTTGGTGTGATAACGCATATTGCCTTTACAAAACTAAGCCTGCACGCCGCTTAACGCTTCTACTGATTCTACCAGCAGCCCCAGGAATTGTTCCAGTTCAGGCTTACTGATGGCCAAAGAAGGCAACAGCCTTACAACATTTGGTTTGGCAGTTCCTGTAAATACCTTTTTATCAAATAATAGATGCTTGCGTAAATCCTTTAATGAATCATCGGTATCAAAACCAATCATCAGGCCCTTACCCCGGATATTTCTCAGACCCGGCACTGCGTCCAGCGCTTCCATCAAGAACTGACCATGATCTGCTGCCTGCTGGATTAAATGATCTGATTCCATGACTTCCAGAACGGCCAGTGCTGCAGCACAGGCCAGGTGATTGCCTCCGAATGTAGTACCCAGCATGCCGAAAGAGGCCTTGATTTGCGGGGCGATCAGAATACCGCCAATAGGAAACCCATTACCCATGCCTTTAGCCATAGAGTAAATATCCGCATTCACACCGCTATGATCATGAGAGAAGAATTTACCGCTTCTGCCATAACCGCACTGCACGCTGTCGGCAATGAAAACGGCGCCGCTTTTATCGCACAGGCTGCGGATCAGCTGCAAAAAGCTGTCCGTGGCAACTCTTATTCCACCTACTCCCTGAATACCTTCAATGATAACACCTGCCACCTGATCACCGTTTTTAGCAAAATAGTCACTTAACGCCGCTTCATCATTAAATGGCAGAAAGTCAATATTATCCGTTTCATTCACAGGCGCCACGATGGCCGGATTGTCTGTAGCAGCGACCGCCAGCGAGGTTCTGCCGTGAAAACTGCCTTTAAAGGCAACGATCTTCTTTCTGCCCGTATGAAAAGAGGCCAGTTTTAAAGCATTTTCATTGGCTTCCGCTCCACTGTTACATAAGAACAGCTGATAATCTTTTTTACCGCTAACCTGGCAGAGTTTTTCCGCCAGCTGTTCCTGTAAAGGAATATGTACGGAGTTGGAATAAAAAGCGATCTGATGGAGCTGATCTTCAATACGCTTCACCCAATGCGGGTGCGTATGACCAATGGAGATGACGGCATGACCGCCATACATATCTAAATAAGATTGTCCTTTGTCATCCCAGACCGTGGAACCCAGGGCTCTGGTGATGGCAATATCATAAAGTGGATATACGGGAAACAGAGACATAATTTTTGTAGTTTAACCGCTTTGCAGCTTACAATCATTTAAAAGCTGACCAAGCGAGATTAGAAATAATTGGCTTTCAGGTTCAGACCAGTTGTTTCTTCCAGCCCGAACATCAAATTCATATTTTGAACGGCCTGTCCGGAAGCGCCCTTTAACAGATTATCGGTAGCCGAATGTACCACCAGTTTTGAGCCGACCTTTTCCAGATAGATCACACAAAGATTGGTATTGACCACCTGTTTTAAGAAAATCGGCTGTTCACTGACAAAGGTGAAACGGGCCTCTTTATAAAAATCCTGATACAGTGCGTTTAATTCAGCGAGATCCTTATCACAGGTAATCGTGGAGCTGACATATATTCCCCTGGGGAAGTCCCCTCGCCATGGAACAAAATTGATGATTTCTTTATTTTCCGCCCATGTCGGCAGTAAGGGCTGCAACTGATGCAGCGACTGCTGGATCTCATCCAGATGCTGATGGGTCAGGGTTTTATAAGCCTGGATATTATTAGCCCGCCAGCTAAAATGAGAAGTAGCAGAAAGTCCTTGTCCGGCTCCGGTGGATCCAGTTATACCAGTAGTATAAACTTCACTTAAAAGACCCGCAGCGGCCAGCGGTAATAACCCTAGCTGGATACAGGTAGCAAAACAACCCGGATTGGCCACATCTTTAGCCGTTTTAATGGCTTCCCGGTTGATTTCCGGTAACCCGTAAACAAAATCTCTTCCTTTAAACGCTTTATCTTTTACCAGCCTGAAGTCATTGGCCAGATCTATAATACGGATCCTTGCATCTATTTCATTTTCTGCCAGGAACTTTTTAGAATTGCCATGCCCCAGACAAAGAAACAGAACGTCTACGTCACTGGAAAGTTCTTTGGTAAAGATCAGTTCCGGATGGTTAATCAGATCCTGGTGCACCTGATAGACCGGATTGCCACCGTTACTGTTACTATGCATAAAAGTCAGTTCCACCTCAGGATGTGTGATTAATAATCGGATCAATTCGCCGCCTGTGTAACCGGCTGCGCCGATAATACCAACTCTTATTTTAGCCATAATAACCTCTCTTTTATTTATATTCTGTCAATAATTAATGCGGTACCTACTAGTTTGTCCCGCCAAATATGCTGAAATTCCAAAGTCTCTTTCTAACTTTCTTTTCCCTGCTGATCTTCTTTAATGGATTCATAAATAGCGACCTGGTTACCGAAGATCTTCGAGAATCCTCTCACGTCTTCACCGGTCCACCCGCTGTTCATTTCCCCATATTTACCAAATTTGGCGCTCATCAGATCAAAAGGGGATTCTATACCCAGTACCTGAAAACGGTAGGGATACAGCTGTAAAAAGACATCACCCGTTACGTGTTTTTGTGCACTGGTCATCATGGCTTCCATGTCCCGCATAACAGGATCCAGTATCTGGCCTTCATGCAGCCAGTTACCATAAAACGCGGCAATCTGATCTTTCCAGCTCAGCTGCCATTTGGTCAGCACATGTTTTTCCAGACTATGGTGGGCTTTAATGATGATGACCGGAGCGGCCGCTTCAAAACCCACGCGACCTTTGATTCCGATAATGGTATCCCCTACATGGATGTCGCGGCCGATACCAAAAGGTCCGGCTATTTGCTGCAGGTACTGAATGGCTTTGGTAGGATGATCAAACTTCTGGTCGTTGACGGCGCAAAGCTCTCCTTTGACAAAAGAAAGTTTCAAGGCTTCAGGTTCTGTCTTGGTCACCTGCGTAGGCCAGGCCTCATCGGGTAAAAAGCCATTGGAAGAAAGTGTTTCTTTTCCGCCGACGCTGGTACCCCAAAGTCCTTTATTAATGGAATAAGCTGCTTTTTCAAAATTCATGTCTACACCTTTTTCCTTCAGATAGGCAATCTCCTGTTCCCGGCTTAGTTTCAGATCCCGGATCGGTGTAATAATTTCAATACCCGGAGTAACCGTATTTAAGATCATATCAAAACGAACCTGATCATTACCGGCGCCTGTGCTTCCATGTGCCACGGCGTCAGCTCCCAGCTTCTTGGCGTGCTCTGCCATATGCAGCGCCTGCACCAGTCTTTCGGCGCTGACACTAAGCGGATAGGTATTATTTTTTAAGACATTGCCAAAGATCAGATACTTTACAATGCGGTCGTAATAATTTTCAATGGCATTGACGGCGGTATGGGTTTTCACGCCCAGCTTATAGGCATGCTCCTCAATTTTTTTAAGTTCCTCATCAGAGAAACCGCCCGTATTTACAATAATAGAATGGATATCATAACCTTTGTCCTGAAAATGCTTCACACAAAAGGTGGTGTCCAGTCCACCACTAAAACCCAGTACAATTGATTTTGCCATAATGCTTACTCGTTTACATTTTTGTTTGCCCTTTGCGAAATGCCCCTGAAAGAACCTTACTTTCATCTGCACTCCCGGAAGTGGTAATATAAATTATAATCCTAATTTTTCAAAAAAACCATTAAATGGTTTGTTATGTGGCTGCGAGGCCTGCATTTTTTTATTGTTATTATCCTTCTTACGAAAAGCCTGTAAAAACTTATGCTGTTTTAAACGCAGCAGCCTTTCATAGATTTTAGATTTTTCCTTAAAATGCTCCTGTGTTTCTTCGGGCTGATAATGATCCTTGGGATCAAAAAGCATCGCCGTACACATGCAATTCTTCCGGCCTTTGCTCATCAGAATGTCATAGTTCACACAGCTCTTGCATCCGGCCCAGAAAGCTTCGTCATCGGTCAGTTCGCTATAGGTAACCGGTTCATAACCCAGGTCTGAGTTAATCTTCATAACGGCTAACCCGGTGGTGAGACCAAAGATTTTGGCATCCGGATATTTTTTCCGGGACAGCGCAAAGGTATTCTCTTTGATTCTTTTGGCCACACCGCTTTTGCGGAAATTAGGAGAAACGATCAGACCGCTATTGGCGACAAACTGACCATGGCTCCACTCCTCAATATAACAGAAGCCGACCCATTGTCCGCCGGTGGTCAGGGCAATAATCGCCTTGCCTTCCAGCATTTTATTAGCCACGTACTCCGGGCTACGTTTGGCAATACCGGTTCCACGAACTTTGGCAGATGAAGCCATTTCATCTACGATTTCCTGCGCATAGTGCGTATCACCCTCACAGGCTACACGAACTACAATATCATTATTGTTGTTGTTGTTGTTATTATTCACGTTTGATAGATACACTAATGGTGTAACAATTAAACTCCACCGCCCTAACAGGCGAAGTTTGTGGGTTTCAAAGTAAGGCTCTATATAGGGATATAGAAATTAAAGCCTCGGTCGTCGGCTTACTGGGAAAAATGAGCGGGGTGCATTAACAATAGAAATCTTAGCACACATAAAGACGATATGCGTGTCCTTCAGATTGTAGTATTTGTGATAATTTTTCAACTTCTCTTAAAGATGAAATGTGAATCAAAATTGTTAATTTGCTTTTGCGCTGTAAAGGTACACTACATATATGGACTACAATCATTTTTGCCAAAAAATTTGTGGAATTTTGGCAATAAGGAGGATATTGAGGGTAAAAAGCCCGCACTACTAATGTTTGTTCGCAGCGCAGGTCTCCAAAAAAGTCTTATAAGTTTCCGCTGAAGGTGTATTTAAGATCCACCTTCCAGCCGTTATCTGTCTTAACCGCCTTCAATTTACGGGTAATCTTATCATAAGAGTTCTGATAGGTAATGATCTCCTCGCTGGGCGATACGACTTCGTCATTTTCTATGATCGTATTGGAGGACCGGTATTCCACCCGCTGATCACTACTATTATGATAATAAGCTTCTTTCAACGCAGCCAGCTGCTGATTATTGGTCGAATCAGCGGACAGATAATAAGCGGCCTGTTTAAAATCTCCTTTAAGACAACCACCTAAAAACTGCTGGGCGGCGACTAAAGCATTGTCCGCCGGTGTAAAATCCGAAGAAGAACCGCAGGAACTAAAAATGGCTATCACCAACCCCAGCGCAAAACAGACAATATTTTTCATCACCCTCGTGTATTTTTAATGCTATAAATAAAGAACCATGGCTATCCAAAGTGACTTTGCTAACTTTGCCCCTAGCCTGGAATGTGTCAAAAGTACCTACTTTGCAGGCATAATTATCTAAAAGAGCCTTAATTTTTACCGGTGGACCTGGAGACCAGAACCCATATTATTAAAACTATTGCCGCAGCACTCGGCTTTGAGCACTGCGGGATTGCCAAAGCCGCTCCGCTGGATCAGGATGCCCGCAGGCTGGAAGCCTGGCTCAACAAAGGCATGCATGGCAACATGCATTATATGGAAAATTATTTTGAACTCAGAACAGATCCCACGAAGCTGGTACCCGGTGCCAGATCCGTGATTACCCTGCTGAAAAACTATTATCCGTCCGAGACGCAGAAGCCTGACCGCCCTAAAATTTCAAAATATGCTTACGGGAATGACTACCATGAAATTATAAGAGCCCGGCTGCATGAATTTATCCACCAGCTCAGAGAAAAGATCGGAGATGTCCAGGGCCGGGGCTTTGTAGACAGCGCCCCGGTGCTGGAGCGTACCTGGGCCGGCAGAAGCGGCCTGGGCTGGGTAGGCAAAAACGGGATGCTGATTAATAAAGGCGCCGGGTCCTATCACTTTATCGCTTCTCTGATTATTGATTGGGAGCTGATCTATGATCAGCCGCTGGCCAAAGATTTCTGCGGCAGCTGTACGCGTTGCATTGACGCCTGCCCTACAGATGCGATACTGCCTGATAAAGTCATCCAGGGCAATAAGTGTATCAGCTATTTTACCATAGAACTCAAGGATTTACTTTTACCGGGTGATCTGAAATCTGATTTTCAGAACTGGGCCTTTGGCTGTGATATCTGCCAGGAGGTCTGCCCCTGGAACCGGTTCAGCACACCGCACAAGGATGCCGCTTTTACCCCTATTGCGGAGATTTTGGATTTTACCACCGAACAATGGCTGGATCTTACCGAAGACGCATTTAAAAAGATTTTCCGGCTATCGCCATTAAAGCGATCTAAATACCAGGGCATTATGCGCAACCTGAAGTTCATCTCCCAGGACGGCATTTAACCCGGGCTATCTCCCGCTTTGAATATTTTCCCAAGGGAGATACTTCTTAAGCTGGTAATTTAGCGTAACTTACCGCAAGTTTTTCATTTTATCATTAAAAACAGCACCGATGAAAAAAGAGCGGTATTACTCTTTGGATGTATTCCGTGGCATGACAGTAGCCCTGATGATTACCGTCAACAATCCAGGCTCCTGGTCTCATATTTACGCGCCGCTGGATCATGCCCAGTGGGCAGGATGTACCCCCACCGACCTGGTCTTTCCGTTTTTTCTTTTTGTGGTGGGCAACGCCATGGCTTTCGTCATTCCCAGATTACGCGATGAGGGTAATAAAGCCTTCCTGACAAAAGTGATACGCAGAAGCCTCCTCATCTTTGCGATCGGATTATTTCTGAACTGGTTCCCCTTTGTGCAGTGGGATGGGGATCATTTAGTGGCTAAATCCTGGGAGCATATCCGCATCTTTGGCGTCTTGCAACGCATTGCGGTAGCTTACCTGTTCGGATCCCTTATTGTTTATTATTGTACGCCCAAAAAGGCTATTATTATCAGCGTGCTGATACTGCTGGGCTATTGGTGGATATGTTATGCGCTGGGTGCCCCCGGCGATCCATATAGTTTACAGGGCTGGTTTGGTACCGGACAGGTGGATATACCTGTTTTAGGTACCAATCACATGTACCACGGGGAAGGCGTTCCCTTTGACCCGGAAGGTATCGCCAGCTCGGCAGCGCCTGTTGTGCAGGTAATAATAGGATATCTGACCGGGCGATATATTCAGCTGAAAGGCAAGAGCTATGAAATGGTCACCCATCTGTTTGTAGCCGGTGCCCTGCTGCTCTTTGTGGGAGCTTTCTGGGGACAGTTTTTTATCGTCAGCAAAAAAATCTGGACCAGCACCTTTGTACTGCTGACCTCAGGATGGGCGCTGACCATACTGGCTGTGGTTATTTATTTTATTGAACTTAAAAACAAACGGATCTGGCTGGATAAATTCTTTAATGTCTTTGGAAAAAATCCGCTGTTCATTTTTGTACTCAGTGGTTTATTGCCCCGTATTTTATGGCTTATCCGCATCCCGGCCGGTACAGAAAACGGGCAGCCGGTGTATACCAATCCGCTGGCCTGGTTTTACGACCATGTCTGTAAACCGGTATTCAGCAGCGAATACAACAGCAGCCTGCTGTATGCCATCTGCTTTATCATCTTTATGTGGATCATCGTTTATTTTATGGATAAAAAGAAAATCTACGTCAAGGTGTAAGACACTTTCTTAAGTAATACGCTGTCCTGAGAACCGGAAATCAACTACCTCCAACATCCATCCGCCCTTGTATACGTGTATACAAGGGCGGATGGTTTTATACAGAGAGTCCGGGCCCAGGCAGCAGGCAGCAGCCCGCCATACGCTACCGGTACATTTTACCCGTTACTCTTTCCGTGGAGGGGGCACCTGGTACCGTAGCTGCCCCTGTCAGTTGACCTTGTGCACTGACAGGGGCAATATACAGATTATCAAATTCAGCGACGGTTCTGTAAGAAGCGGACTCTCCGTTCTCAGCCTGGCCTGCGCCGGCCTTTTCCATAGGCATATCCAATGTCATAAGGCCTGCCATCCCGCTTTTATAAGTACTGTCTGATACACGCAACTGCATTTTACCGTCTAACAATCCTGTTATCTGCGCTCCTTCAAAAACCAGCGTTAACCGGTGCCACTGGTCAGCGCGGATATCTTTTACTGAGGCTGCCGCCAGTTCTCTGGGTGGGACTTTCTCATCCTGGCTGACAACATATAATGCCAGACGGCCGCTATCTGAGAGTGTCATATAATAGGCGTTGGGCTGCACGCCGAACCCGTAGCCCGTCGCGTTAACTTTACCCATAATGCCGGCAGCTCCTTTATGTTCAATATATACGTCCGCAGCGACCTGATAATCCTTCCAGGCAGGATCTCCGATAATGGTATACGGCTCCCATTCCGGCGCCCAGCATTGCGGTTTTTCAGGCAATACCTGTTTTAAGCATTTTCCGCTTCGGTCGCTGCGGGAACTTAGTTCAAATACGCCGGCAATATCTGCGGTATAGTTCGGTAGATAGCCATAGGATCTGGGGTCTTTATACCCTTCAAAATCATCCTGATAAGGGAAAGGAAAATGCCGGGAAGCAGCTACGTCCTTAAAGCCTCCTTTTTGTTGTCCCCGGGTAGTCGTCAACGAATAAATAGCGCCGGTATCCAGCGTGATAGAAAATCGTCCGCTTACAGGAGCGATATCAGTTAGCCGGACAAACTGAGCCTGATGATCGCTTTTCCAGACAGCCAGTGTCCCCGTTGACATCCCTTCTTTTAACGCAAAATTCAGTGTCTGTTTCCCGGTGGCACCCTTGGTTTCAATAATAATACTATAATCTCCGCCCTCCGGAGCTTTAAGCGTAACATAACTGCCTCCATTTTTTAAGGTATCACACGCTCCCCGGATATATTGCCAGCCCACTTTGGTGAACTGTCCGTAATGGGCATACCCCCAGAAAGCCTCCCGCAACTCGTAATGGCCGCTCCAGGGTTCTCTTGCAATCATCATGGGCGGTTGCGCGGCAAATGGTTCAATATCATAAGTAGAACCGACCAGGTACCAGTTCACGATTTTGGTGGCTCCGCTCACAATATAATTTTTATTAAAAGCATCCACTATCCCCAGGGCGCAGTCAAAACCGTCCAGATAGACATGTTCCTCAGAATTCCAGATGGGTTTATGAAGTTTTGCTGCCAGCTCTTTTACAGAATCCGGCGTCGGTATCTCGCTCATCGTATGAGCACTTAAAATAGCCACTGAACTGCGCAGTACACTGTCTTGCAACATGGCAAAAGCCCAGTCAAATTTGTCTTTCTGCCAGTTATCAAATGCGTGGATCCTGACCTGATTCAAACCGTTAGCGTCCAGCGTTTTTCGTAACATCTTAACGTAATCCAGATTCACCCCTCTTTCATTGCGGCATCCTATGGCGTCCAGTATCAACCCATGTTCGGATTTTAATCCCTGGATCCATTTAACCACATAATCACACATTTGCTGCGTCCAGAACTGATGATGACTAATCCAGCCGGGGGCACTCCATACATTGGCATCCAGCGTCAGATCCGGGTTACGTTTTTTGGCTTCTTTCATCAGCCACCATTCATATCCTCTGTAGTAATTCAAATCACCGCTGCTATGCATGTGGCTGGGTTCGGACCCCTGCGTGGAGTTGCCGTCACCCGGCACTTCCACCAGTAAAGCCGACACGGAGGCCCCGAACCGGGGCTTAAAAAGTAAATCCAGAATCTGCCGCCGTACAGCGGCCGGATAATCTTTCAACAGCAGGGAAGTGCCGCCGCCTCCGCTTACGGCGCCGATACCGTCAAAACGGTCCAGCTTCCCGTGTCCGTCAATTGCAATGGATTGCGCAAATACATCAAAAGAAAGAAATACACTGATAATCAAAAAAATAACAGCTTTTGCTGGCTTTAAAAAACAGTTGGCATAAAATGGCTGCTGCATCATGAGTGGTCGTTTGTTTTACGGTTTTTATAAATTGTTGAATGGGCTGCTCAGGACAAATACCTATCTTCAGAACAGGCTGCATCTTCTTTTTGTTGTTTCCCCTCCCCTTCAAAAAAAATCCTGTAACTCTTAACATCACAGGGATTACTAAATCACAAAGATCACTGCCCCTCAGCAATAACAGGGTTCCCGATTTCAAAAATAACCAAAAACTTTTAAGCCACCCTCTATTGAAGGCAAATTCAGGCAGCACTTCTGAAAATCAGGTAAAAGTTCTGTAAATCTGTTTAAATTATCCGCATCAAGCGGAAAAAGCAGAAAAAATCCCGGAAAAATAACCCGAAGATTTCCGGTTTTTAGGCAAAAAAACCTAAATTTAGCTTAGAATCTCAAATCAAAGAAATCAGATATGTAACCCTACTTCCCACCCTTTTAAACCTGTAAAATTGAAATCGTATGAAAACAGTCCAATTTATTCTGAACCAGAAGCCGGATGTACTCTATTCAGTGACCAGCGACAGCTCCGTCTATCATGCCCTGGAGTTAATGATGGACAAAAATATCAGCGCGCTGCTGGTCATGCGTGAGGACAGCCTGGAAGGTATATTCACAGAAAGAGATTATGCCAGAAAAGTGATTTTACAGGGAAAAGCCTCTAAGACCACTTCCATGCAGGAAGTAATGACCAGTCAAGTAATTACCGTCAGCCCCTCAGAGCCTGTAGAAAAATGTATGGCTATCATGACCGACAGGCATATCCGGCACCTGCCGGTAGAAGAAAACGGTAAAATTGTGGGATTTATTTCCATTGGTGATCTGGTGCGCCATGTTATTGAGGACCAAAAATCAACCATTGAACACCTGCAAAGCTATATCAGCAGTTAAACGCACGTTAACACCGTTCAAAAGACTGCTAGTACGTCAGGTTACTTGAAAGGATGGCTGACAAAACTTGTAGTTTACCTGTAGAAAGGGCCTGTCTTGCCAGGTGGAAAAAGCGTCCGGAGCACGCTGACTTTTTCCCGGGTCTTAAGACAGGTTCTTTTTTGCCAAATAGCAGGATGGCGCGGCATCAAGGTCCATTACTATCATGACAAGCTTCTGTAAATCAATATTCAGTGAAAAAGGACCCTTTAAAATTCAGGGTTGTTTTCCGGTGAATCCTAATCACTCAGTTCATCTTCCGTCCCTTCTTCCAGGTCATCTCCAAAGAGTTCACGTTCAATTTCTTCCATTTGTACGATGTCCCAGGCCTCGCTTTCTGTCGGCGTTAACTGGAATACATCAATCAGATCCAGGCCCTGCATCGCGGATTTAACCCGGGGGCAGACCCCGAAAAAGACAAAGGAAGCCCCATTTTTCTGACAAAGTTGAAAGAGTGTAGCCAGTTCTACCAGCGCCTGTTCATCCGCCTGGTCTACCCCGGTCATATCAACAATGGCGTTTTTAGCTTCGGATCCGAAGCCATGGGTAACGATTTTAACGATTTCATCTGCCATTATTACAGATAATTCCGGTTCTTCGGGCCTTAAAACCTGAAATTTTTCTTTGGTATCAACTTTGATTTTCATGATAGAGGCAAAATTAAGTAACCTTCCTTGATTTTAAGAGTCAAAGATAAAATCTTAATAAGGACTTTGAGTTCTATTTATATTTTTCGGCCGATAATTTTTTAATGAATAATATCACGATTTTAAACATTGTGCCGTATCTTACCGATAGAAACCCATCATGTTCTGGCATTTTTAAAGAATTACGCAACAACAACCTACAATTATGGACAGTAACTTCTCACCACAAGTAAAAGAAATCATCACCTTCAGCCGTGAGGAAGCCTTACGACTGGGCAACGACTTTATTGGCACAGAACATCTGTTATTAGGACTCATCAGAGAGGGCGACAATGCCGCCATCCGGATTTTAAAGCAGCTGAATGTAGACCTGTTTGAGCTCCGCAAGGAAATCGAACTGGCCGTTAAGGATAAAACGGGTAAAAACATTGGAGACATTAATTCCCTGCCACTGACCAAGCAGGCAGAGAAAGTTATCCGTATTACCGTTTTAGAAGCTAAATCCCTTAAAAGTCCACAGATTGAGACCGAACACCTGATGCTCTCAATATTGAAAAACAGAGAGAACATCGCCACACAGATTTTAAATCAGTTCGACGTAGATTACGACTTGTTTCGCTCAGAAATCGGCATCGTCCGTGACCGTGAAACACCCAAATCTGAATACGAAGAACATGAAGAAGATTTTGAAGATGAAAAACGCAGCTTTGGACCGCAACAGCCGCCAAGGCCTGCTGCAGGCAATGCTAAAAGCCGCACACCGGCATTGGATAATTTTGGACGGGACATCACCCGCCTTGCAGAAACGGGTCAATTAGATCCTATCGTAGGCAGGGAAACAGAAATCGAGCGAGTCTCTCAGATTCTTTCCAGAAGAAAGAAAAACAACCCCATTTTAATCGGGGAACCGGGCGTGGGTAAGACAGCCATCGTAGAGGGTCTGGCGCTGCGCATCGTACAGCGCAAGGTCAGCCGTGTACTGTTTGACAAAAGGGTTATCTCCCTTGACCTGCCGGCCCTGGTCGCCGGTACGAAATACCGTGGTCAGTTTGAAGAGCGCATGAAATCCATCATGAACGAGATGGAGAAAAACAAGGATATTATTCTGTTTATTGATGAAATCCACACGATCGTGGGCGCCGGTGGCGCCAGCGGTTCTCTGGACGCTTCCAATATCTTCAAGCCGGCGCTGGCCAGAGGAGATCTGCAATGCATTGGCGCCAGTACCCTGGACGAATACAGAAATTATATCGAAAAGGACGGCGCCCTGGACAGAAGATTCCAGAAAGTACTGATTGAACCACCAAGTGTGGAAGAAACCATTCAGATATTAAACAATATCAAGGGTAAATATGAGGATTACCACAGTGTCACTTACGACCCTGAGGCCATCACTGCCTGCGTTAAACTCAGCGACCGTTATATGACCGACCGTCTGTTACCGGACAAAGCGATTGACGTACTGGATGAAGTAGGAGCCCGTGTACACTTAAAGAACATTAATGTTCCGCAAAGTATGCTGGATCTGGAAAAGAAAATTGAAGAGATCAAGGTAGAAAAAAATAAAGTGGTCAAAAATCAAAGATTTGAAGAAGCGGCCACTTTAAGAGATAAGGAAAAGAAACTGGGCGAAGAACTGGAAAAAGCAAAAGCCGACTGGGAAGAGGAAAGCAAAAACAAACGCTATCCAATTACTGAGGATGCGATTGCTGAAGTCATCTCCATGATGACGGGTATTCCTGTTAAACGCATGGTACAGGCAGAGACAGAAAAGCTGCGTAAAATGCATGACGACATGAGTCAGATGGTGATCGGACAAGACGATGCCATTAGCAAAGTCGTCAAAGCCATCCAGCGTAACCGTGTCGGGCTGAAAGATCCGCGTAAACCTATCGGAAGTTTTATCTTCCTTGGGCCTACCGGTGTCGGCAAGACAGAACTTGCCCGCTCACTGGCCAGGCATTTATTTGACTCAGAGGATTCTCTCATTCGGATCGACATGAGTGAATACATGGAGAAATTCTCCGTCAGCCGTTTGATCGGCGCCCCTCCCGGCTATGTAGGCTATGAGGAAGGCGGTCAGTTAACCGAAAAAGTCAGACGTAAACCTTATAGTGTCATCCTGCTGGATGAGATCGAAAAAGCACATCCGGATATCTATAATATCCTGTTACAGGTGCTGGATGACGGCGTACTGACAGACGGACTGGGACGCAAGATTGACTTTAAAAATACACTGATCATTATGACCTCCAACATTGGTGTCCGCCAGCTGAAGGAGTTTGGAGACGGTGTAGGTTTTGCTACAGCCGCCAAAGTTCAGAATCAGGAAGAGAACAATAAGGCAGTCATTGAGAAAGCCCTTAAAAGAACGTTCTCCCCTGAGTTCCTGAACCGTATTGATGATGTAATTATCTTCAACTCGCTGACAAAGGAAAATATCTTCTCCATCATCGATATATTGATGAAGAAAGTATATGCCAGATTAGCCACCCTGGGTCTGAACCTGGAAATAACGCAGGAGGCCAAAACCTTTATCGCAGACAAAGGATATGACATTCAGTTTGGTGCCAGACCGCTGGGCCGCGCGATTCAGAAATATCTGGAGGATCCGCTGGCTGAAGAGATCTTAAACCATAAGGTGGCCGAAGGCGATCAGCTCACCGCTCATTTTGACAAGGAAAAATCCGCCGTCTACTTTGAGATTAAGAAAAAACCAAAGCCCAAGGCAGAAGGCAGTCAGAAAGAACCTAAAACAGAGTCCTAAGGACATTGCATAAAAATCAAAAGCCTGTCATTTTATTGATTAGTAAAATGACAGGCTTTTGATATGATATGGATGATATGATTTGGCGGCCACTGCTGATTGACTCCGCCGTCTCAACCTGTATATCGCTTCCATACAACCTCCCGGATCAACTATTTTGCAGCTCTTGCTGATAATTCAATAAATGCTTTTTCATCAGAAAATATTTTCTGGAAATCAGAAATGAATAGCCGTGCAAACTATCAAACAGTAATCTTAAAGCATCATCGTTATAAACCTTGCCTTCAAAGTAAATCCAGTTATCTGAGACAAATTTCCGAAGATCACTTCTGAACGGATCTTTGAGTTCAGCCGTTAAAAAAGGATCCTCTAATAATTGGCAGATACCCTCTTTCAGTAACTGCTCCCTGGGTTGCAATTGTTCAAAATTCCGGACAATCTGATCAAACGGAGTGGTCACCTCCACAAACTGCAGCGCTGACATCATTTCCTTATACAACTCATTTTTTTCATCAAAAGCTTTATCAAAACTGAAAAAATCCATATACATCTGCCGGAGCCTGCCCGGCGTATCCTTTAGTGCTTCCAGGCTTAAAAAATACAGGTAAATATCCGTATCATTTTCCCGGAGCCTGGTATTTGTCATTTCCAGTTCTGACTGCAGCTGAGCTGCCAGTATTTTTGCATCTTTTCTGCCATGCCTGATTCCGTCATAATCAAAACTTTTAATAGGGGCCTTCCCTTCATAAATATCGCTCAGCAACTGTATATCATTTTTCAGTGCGATGCCGGTGTAGACCCATTCGACTTTCTGGTCTGAGAACAGCTCAGAAGGCGTCTGCACCTCTTCATTCCTTTTTTGTTCCAGATCTTCCAGAGCCAGGATGTCCAGATTCCTGTGATCATAATACCCATTGTAGATTTTCCCGAAACTACCTTTTAAAACGCTTTCTTTATACGTTTCCAGGAAGACAGCCGTTGAAAGGGTTTGCGGCTCTGCTTCATATTGAACCTGCTTAAAGACGACTTCGGTCAGTCGGTGCTGCATTTGGTGTATATCCGGAATTAACCCGTTTGCCAGTGTCTGCTCTGTTGGCGAAGCATCTACCTCTAATTGTTCCAGGCGGCTGATTCTGTCTTCTATGGAAGGATGCGAAGCCCACTGATTTTTGATCACTAGTTTTGATTTATTATACTTAGCCTGTTCCCCTGAGGGGATATCGGGTAACCCGTTGGTAAAGGAGTAATCATTCAGATGGCCCAGAAATTCCATGACAGCAAAATGTTCTAAATAGATATTTTCACTTTTGATATTTTCGGGAATCTTCCTGTCATAATAATCCAGAACATTACTATAGGAATCATCCGCAAGACCCGTTCTCAGCAGCGCTTTTTTCAGCGGCTCCACTCCCGTGATACTGGCCGCTATGGCGTCTGCGTGAAACTCCATCTCCCGGGACAAGCCCAGATAGCTTTTATTCACGACCCCGTATAACCGTTTCAATACCCATTGAATCCCCGCGTTGATCTGTATAGCTAAATAGGCAAAGAACCGCATATAGCTGATTTTACCAAAGCTGTTCAGCCCTCTTGTATAGCCTTCGTTTTCATAGAGCATATTAAAGATGATCTGATTCACGTTATAGACATAACTGCCTACTTTCATCGTCCGCTGCGAAAAATGCCCAAATTCATGCGCCAGAATGGCTCTTAATTCCTCATCGGTTACCGCATTAATCAGCCCAAGGCCTATCTGTAAATTCTTTTTAACGGGTAAGAACATACTCCAAAAGGTGGATTGATAAAAGACGGATGCATTTACATCTGCTGATAGATATACTTTTTTGGGGAAACTCGTCTCTGCCTCCGTTGCCAGAGACTCCAGCATGGAAAAAAGACGGGGCGCATCTGCTCGCTGGATCTCCACCATATGATTCAGATCCTTTTTATTTTTCTTCCCGATAAATTTAAACAGGAATACCAGAACAAATATTCCCAGGGAGGCCAGCCCGACTCCTACAGCCAGACCAAAAATGCCCGGAATTTCGCCGATGGCATACATACCCACATAAAAACAGGCCAACGTCAGACAGATCGCCAGTAAAACAATAATCAGATAGGAAAATGCAAATAAGCAAATGGCCGCAATAGCCCGTGTCGCCTCCTTTTTAAATGCCGGAGAAAGTATAACCGTTTTATTTGTCATTGATTCGTTATTAACTCGCCTTGAAATCTTTCAGTTTTGGACATCAGTTTTGTTCTGGCTATGAATATTTTAATCCACTGAGAAATATTTCACCAAGATAACAAAAATTCAACAATTCAACAGGCGTACATTTTTTTTAATGCTTCTTTTTAAATATTAAAATTCCTGATATTCACATACATGTTGCCACCCTTAATGTTCTTATTTAAAAAAAACGGTATACTTAAGGTGATGAACAGCCCTTTTACCCACCATTAAATGCTCAATCTCTGGCGCACCAAACATATAGCTTATTATAAAATATATCATCTTTGTCTTATTTTCCATTAAAAAATCAGCTGCGCAGTTTTTTTGTCATAAAACTCTCAGATTTTCCATTTTTAATCAGGTTTAACAATAATTATTCTTTAGTTTTTCCGGGAGGCATTATTTTTACCTACGTGAAACAAAAGTTGATATCCATCGTATTAATCCTGGTCTTTATGGTCCAGATACTACCTGTAAAGGAAGTAGCTTCGCTACTCACCAGCGGGCAGATGACGGAGGATATCCACGACATCGGCGCTAAAAAACCGAACCCCAATGAAGAGGTGCATAAAAAACTCTTCTTCTATGCTTCCTTATTGCCATCTGATGATGCTGGCCTTCATCAGAAAAAGAATCAATATGTACCTTCCGATCAGGCCCTGATCAATAATCTGTTGCAGGAAGTACTGATCCAGCCTCCGGATATCAGCTGATATCCAACCATCCGGTTACGTTTAAACAAATCTTCATCATCCTGCTATACAGTAAGGATGCTGACGAGCATATGTCTGATCAGGACGATATCTGCTGCATTAGCGCCAGGTAACTACCAGGATAAAGCTTTATTATTTTAAATGGTAATGCCAGGGTGTGTTGTCACTAACCTCTTCAGATTATATTCACCTTAGCCTGTTCAGTCAGTATACACAGAGCGCCGGCAACTGGCATCCTGCCAGTTAAGCCGCAAGATCCAGTAACCATTGCTGTACGGTAAAGATATGCCGGCAGTCAGCGGTATCCGGCTCTTCAGCCGCTTACTGCCGGCAAAGGACATATAATCCCTCCTGGTGCATCCCCGTGCCCCGGCACGCGTATGCACATCTGTATTCCGCATCAATTTTTAATGTAAGTTTTTATGACAAAATATTCATCTAGTTCAACAACAAATACCCATAAGCCAGCCAGGTCTTCTTTTCTAAAAAAGGATCTGATAGCCGGACTCATCGTTTTCTTAATTGCCCTGCCATTATGCCTTGGAATCGCTCAGGCGTCTAATGTTCCGTTATTTGCGGGGATTGTTTCCGGCATCATCGGCGGCATTATCATTGGGATGCTCAGTGGCAGTACTTTTAGTGTCAGCGGGCCGGCGGCCGGTCTAGTAGCCATTATTATCGGGGCCATGGAAGATCTGGGCGCTTTTGAAATTTTACTGTGCGCCACCTTGCTGGCAGGCGTGTTTCAACTGCTCTTAGGATTTGCAAAGGCAGGCACATTCGCTAATTTCTTTCCTTCCAGTGTGATTGAAGGCATGCTGGCAGGGATCGGTCTGACCATTATTTTTAAACAGCTGCCCGATGCGGTCGGCTTTCATGGTGAGCTGCCTTTTTTGCAGGATGCAGAAAGAGGGATTAATTTTTCCATGCTGTCAGGCATTACGGATAACCTGCACTTCGGAGCGGTCATTATTTCGGTGATATGTCTGGCCATTCTGATACTCTGGCAAACCAATATACCGGGTAAGGCAAAGGTTATCCCGGCAGGGCTGCTGGTGGTATTAATCGGTACCGGGCTGCACCTGGCCTTTCAATCCTCTGCCCAGGCGCTGGCACTTCAGGATAAATACCTGGTTCATCTAAGCATCCCCAGTTCCTTTAAGGATTTCCTGGGTCAGTTTACCACTCCTGATTTCTCAGGTTTTCTAAATCCGCAGGTCTGGCGATACGGCGCCGTCATTGCCGTAGTGGCTTCCATTGAAACCCTGCTTTGTATTGAGGCAACGGATAAGCTGGATCCTTTAAAACGCAGCACCTCGGGTAACAGGGAACTAAAGGCTCAGGGAATCGGTAATATCCTCAGCGGACTGATCGGTGGACTGCCGATCACATCGGTTATCGTCCGCTCCAGCGCCAATCTGAACTCAGGGGCTAAATCCAGATTATCTACCATTGTACATGGAGCACTGTTGCTGATCTGTGTAGCCACCATTCCGGCGATTTTAAACCTGATTCCTAAAGCTGCTCTGGCCGCGATTCTGATTTTTACCGGTTACCGGCTGGCCAGGCCTTCCATATTCCGGCATATGTATAAGGTAGGACCCACAGAGTTTATTCCTTTTGTGGTGACAGCCATCGCAGTAGCCGTACCTTTCCTCGGACTGCTTAAAGGCGTCGCCTTAGGCTTCGTGATCAATATCTTTTATCTGTTACGTGGCAATATGCGGATTCCCTATTATTACCAACGGATTCAGTCAAAAAACGGAGACGCGATTACCTTAAAACTAGCCGAAGAGGTTTCTTTTTTAAACAAAGGCAGCATCAAAAAGACGCTCGACGCCTTTGCACCGGATAGCACCATTATTATAGATGCGACCCGCAGTGCCTATATTGATTATGATGTGCTGGAGGTTATCCGGGAATTCCATGACGTGAAGGCAAAGGAGAAAAACATCCAGGTCTCCCTGGTTGGGTTTAAAAACAGTTACCGGATTCCGGAGGGCAGTGAAGTCAATTACCTGATGAATGAAATCAGTCAGGATAAGGCGGCCAAAAGATCTTCAGGCAAACATACCAAGTTGCTGGAAGAGCTGAAAATGGCTTCCGTCTGATCACGGTTGCCGGACAAATAAAAAAAGTCCGTTTCGGCCAGGGGGCCGTATGGCTTTCATTTTTCAAACATTTAATCTTTCAAAATGAGATATTTTCAAGCAAATAACAATAATACCGGGTTTCCCGGCCTCGTCTCTCCCTTACCCATTACAGATCCCTATCAGGCACTGGAGATCCTGAAAAACGGCAATCGCCGTTTTCTGGAAAACAGCCGTTTAAACCGCGACCATCATAGTCATATTCACGCAACCAAGGACGGGCAGCAGCCTTTTGCAGCGATCCTTAGTTGTATGGACTCCCGGGTGGCAGCCGAGCTGGTTTTCGATCAGGGCATCGGAGACATATTCAATATCCGAATTGCGGGTAACATCATCACCCCGGAAGTACTCGGCTCACTGGAATATGCAGTGGAAGTCAGCGGCACCCCGGTTATTCTGATTCTGGGTCATACGGGTTGCGGTGCCATCGGCGGTGCCTGTGACCAGGTCAGTCTGGGTAATCTGACCGGGCTTCTGGAAAAAATCAGCCCTGCCATCCAGACAGAAACCTCGGAAACAGAGCGCAGCAGTAAGAACCCGGAGTTCGTCCGCAAAGTCACTTTAATACACCTGAAAAACGTACTCAAGGACATGCTGGAGCACAGCCCTGTCATTGAAAACGCGGTTAAGTCAGGTAAGGTACTGGTGGCAACAGCCATTTATGATATCGCCACAGGTCAGGTCCAGTTTCTGGAGGACAGCCGTAAATTTATCTGATAAAAATTTCAGCCAGACCAATAAAAAGAGGGTAAGCATCTTTAAAAGTGCTTACCCTTATTTTTTCAATCCAAAATTTAAAAAATGAAAAAAAACAAAGAAAAACCATCAGATATTTATGTCCCGGCTTAAAACCACCTGCGGACGGATTTTTTATATAACTTATACTCTTTGCCAAACCTGCGCCTCAAATACTTTTCTTCCCTTTTAATGACATAGAGTTTCATGATCATCACCAAAAATGGAGAGAGGATAAAACTCCACCAGTTACCCCAGAAGATGGCTGCCCCAAAATATAAAAAGAACAGGCTTACATACAGCGGATTACGGGAATACCGGTATACGCCACTGGTTTGTAAGCTATGGGCTGATTTAATGGTGACAATGGAATTACGGCTGCGGATAAACTGAATCAGGGTCATCAGCCCTACTCCCACTCCGATCAGGCAGAGTACCCAGCCGATAAACTGCTGATTAGGCCTTCTTAAAAAACCAATGCCCAGCGCAAAATCATGTTCCAGCAGTAAGGAAAAATAAAAAAAGGCAATATAAAATAAAGGGGGCGGGATATAAACGCCCGGATGATCTTTATGAACCTGGGCATCCACCTGCCCGGGATAGTTTTGATGCAACTTTTCAGTGGTGGCCATAAGTTGGTAATTTAATTCAGCAATAGCAAGTATGCTCGCAGCAAATCCCTGCTTATTTCAGAGTTAAATTACAACATCCGGCTTAAAATTCCAAGACTTTTCTAACAATCATTCGGAAGTTTTTGAAAATCAGGCTTCCAGATAAATTTCCAGCAATCCGTCAGGCAGTTCCACATGCACTTTGCGACCTTTAGGGTCCACACTCTTTAGTGTTTCACTATGCAAAGGGATTAATACTTCTTTTTCCTGGTAAGTGATCTTCAGTAATATCTGATGGGGTTGCTCGATCACCTCTTCGACCTCAGACAGCAATCGCCCGTTATCCATTACGGTATAACCAATTAAGGATACCGGCTGAAAGCCTTCTATCAGACTGTCAAAAACGCTGCGCTCCAGCCAGAGGTTTTTACGGGTAAGTAATTTAGCGGCTTCCTTGGTTTGCGTCCCTTCTAATTTCAGCAGCCATTCGCCCTGGTTTTTAACCGTAATCTTCTCCACAAAATAAGGAATATAAGACCCTTTGACCGGTTCTATGAAAACCGCCTTCACCCTGGACAGAGCCCCTGATTTTAATTGCTCTCCCAGCGCATGTTCAACAATTAAATCTCCTTTAATGCCGTGTGTTGCGACAAGCTTTCCTACCTGTATATATTCTGTTGCCATTTAAATTTGCGTCATCCGAAAGAAAAAAAGCAGGCTGTCAAAACCTGAATTCTGACAGCCTGCCATTAATAACATGCTAATAATGCCTTAGGCGGTAGCCGGGACTAAGCCTCAGCAGGACCTTCAGCCGGAGCTTCAGGAGCTTTTTGTTCAGCTGGAGCTGCTTTTCTAACAACTGGACGCTGACGGCTTGCACGCTGCTGCTTTTTATGTTCCTCAGTACGTTTCTGCACTTTGGCTTCATGATCTGAAAACCATGCCTGAAATTTCTGCATGGCAGCTGCTTCATCAAACAGACCTAATTTTACACCTCTTAATAAATGTTTCAGGTATAAAACACCTTTGAAAGATAAAATCTGACGAACGGTGTCTGTAGGTTGAGCACCTTTGTGTAACCATTCTAAAGATTTTTGACGATCTAATTGAATAGTTGCCGGAACGGTTAGCGGATTGTAAGTTCCCAGCTTCTGAATGAACTTACCATCCCTTGGAGAGCGGGCGTCTGCTACTACGATAAAATAAAACGGACGTTTCTTGCTCCCGTGTCTTTGTAATCTAATTTTCACTGCCATATTAAATAGAAATTTAAAGGCTAAAGGATTTGGTTAAAAAAATATTTTGGAAGGCAAAGTTAACCAAAATAAGCAGTAAACCAAAAATTGTTCACTTCTTTAATTTTTTCTTTTTTGTCCCTCCCAAATTGTTAAAAGAATTATGACTTAATCACACCCAAATCCTTACCCACTTTGGTAAAGGCGGCAATAGCCTGATCCAGATGGCGCTGCTCATGGGCAGCACTCAGCTGTACCCTTATACGGGCCTGCCCCTTAGGCACAACGGGGAAGAAAAAGCCGGTAACATAAATACCTTCATCCTGCAGGGCAGCCGCAAATTTCTGGGCAATCACTGCATCATAGAGCATAACCGGAACAATCGGATGGATACCTTCTTTGATGTCAAATCCGGCAGCCGTCATATTATCCCTGAAATATTTTGTATTGGCCTCCAGCTTATCTCTTAAATCTGTTGTCTCGCTGAGCATATCCAGTATAGAGATGGAACCTCCTACAATACTGGGCGCCAGTGTATTTGAGAATAAATAAGGCCGACTGCGCTGACGCAGCAGCTCAATGATTTCTTTTCTGCCTGAGGTAAATCCGCCACTGGCACCCCCCAGCGCCTTACCCAGGGTTCCGGTAATAATATCAATACTTCCCATCACCCCTCTGAACTCATGCGTGCCTCTGCCGGTTTTACCAATAAAACCGGTGGAGTGGCTTTCGTCACTCATAACGATGGCATCATATTTTTCAGCCAGTTCGACAATCTTATCCAGCTGGGCAATGGTGCCATCCATGGAGAAAGACCCGTCGGTAACCACAATCCGGCTACGGTGTCCCGCTGCTTCTTTTAATTTAGCCTCCAGGTCTTCCATATCATTATGGTTATAACGGTATCTGGCCGCTTTACAGAGTCTGACCCCGTCTATAATGGAGGCGTGATTTAAAGCGTCACTGATAATGGCATCCTCCGGCCCGAATAAAGGTTCAAACACACCGCCATTGGCATCAAAGGCGGCTGCGTATAGTATCGTATCTTCTGTTCCTAAAAACTTTGAGATCTTGGCTTCCAGTTCCTTATGAATATCCTGGGTTCCGCAGATAAAACGAACACTGCTCATCCCGTAACCTCTGTTATCAATGGTAGCTTTTGCGGCTTCCAGCACTTTAGGATGCGAAGAAAGACCCAGATAATTATTGGCACAAAAATTAAGTACGGTCTTACCGCCTACCTTGATTTCCGGTCCCTGCGCACTCTCAATGCTTCTTTCTTTTTTAAACAGGCCGGCCGCTTCAATTTCCTGGAGTTCCTGACCTATACGCTGTACAAATGCTTCATTCATAAAGATATACTTATTTAAATTTAAATAAAGGTAATTAAGTTCGGCAATAATTCGTTGTTAAAACGTTTGCGGAAATTCTCTGCCCGGCAAAGATTCGTTGAACGCTGGCCTGTCGGCGCTTATTTCCTTCCCGCTCCTTACAGGAACTCCACCAGTTTTTCCAGCTGATTGCTTCTGGACCCTTTGACTAAAACAAGGCTGTTTGTCAGTGGCCCCGTGGCAAGAAAAGAGCCCGCGGCATGCTGATCTTTAAACCAGCTATAATCCGTATTCAGCGCCAGCCGCTCAAATTCCGGCCCTATCAGAATTACCTGTTGCCAGCCCCCGATCCGGTCTATCTGTGACTTTAGTTTAAGATGCTCGGCCTCAGAGTCCTGCCCCAGTTCTTTCATCCCCCCTAAAATCAATACTTTATGCTGGCCCTGCATCCTTGCAAAATTCTCAATAGCCGCCTGCATGCTGGAAGGGTTGGCATTGTAGGCATCCAGGATAATCTGATTGCTGTCCTTTTGAATCAGTTGGGACCGGCTGTTGGAAGGCGTATATGCCTGGATGGCCTGTTCGATTCTCTCATCCGAAATATCAAAATAACGACCCAGCGCAATGGCAGACAGCACATTGGGCAGATTATACGCGCCTACCAGCTGCGTCTTAATAATGCGGTCCGCTTTATGCAGGGCCTGCAGCTTTATCTGTAAAAAAGGATCGCTCTGAAAAATAGTACCGGCAGCCATCAGGTTCGGCTTGTTACAGGTAGCGCTTTCACTGTACCAGTACTGCCGTTCAATCCCCTGGGTCATATCGGTAAAATAAGGGTAATCTGCAAAGGAAAAACTGGTTCCGTTATGCGCTCTCAGATAATCAAATAACTCTCCTTTTCCCTTGCGTACCCCGGCCTCGCTGCCAAAACCCTCCAGGTGGGCCTTACCGCAATTGGTAATCAGCCCGATGGTGGGCCGGGTATATTCGCAATACCCGGCAATCTCTCTTAAGTGATTGGCTCCCATTTCAATAACGGCAATATCCGCATCTTTTTTAATGGATAAAATCGTCAGCGGAATACCGATATGGTTGTTCAGGTTCCCCTGCGTGGTATAGGTTGTATAAGACTGGCTGAGCACGGCATGCACCAGTTCCTTGGTCGTGGTCTTGCCATTGCTGCCGGTAATGGCAATAAAAGGGATATCAAAAGTCTGCCGGTGAAACGCGGCCAGCTGCTGCAGACAGGTTAAAACGTCTTCTACCAGGATAATCCGGTCTGCCGCGCCGTCACCGGCGCCGACCGCCTCATCCACGACGGCGTAAGCAGCGCCGTCCTTTAAAGCCTGCCCGGCATATAGATTCCCATTAAAATTCGGGCCTTTCAAGGCAAAAAACAAATCTCCCGCCTGGATTTTACGGCTGTCCGTGGTCACAGAGGGATGTTTTGTGTAAATCTCGTACAGTTCTTCTATCGACATAATGATTGGATAATTTTTTATTGAACCAGCTGCCATCGGGTAGGTAGGTAGCGATTAGTTCGCTACCTGACCTCCCACACCACCGTACGTACGGTTCCGTATACGGCGGTTCTATTAACTTTTTAAGTGGGTTGGGCCGTTTGGTTAGCATGAAAAGCCTTAAGGCCATCCACAAAACTAAAGAGTCGCAATCCATCAAAATATTTCTTAGGAAAAGCCAGGTTCATATGTGGCGCTCCCGAGTTGAACCATGGACCACGCTGATTAAAGGCTGAACGAACGGCCCTCTGCTCGGACAACCCAGCCTTCCTCAGGTGGGTGAATCTTGTCCAATTACGTTTCCATTGTCGCCAAAGGATATTTCGTAGTCGGTGCCGCAGCCATTCGTCGAGTTCATGGGCCAGCGTCTTCATATCGGCATAGCGATAATAATTAAACCAGCCTCGGATGACAGGATTGAGCCGACGGAAGATAAAGACGGGTAACTTCTGCCCTCTGCCTTGTTGACAGAGGCTTTTGATGGTTTCCTTAAGGCGTATAACGCTTTTGGGAGCTACACGAATACCCATTGAATTCCCTTTCTTATAATAGAAAGAAAAACCCAGAAATTTCCGTTTTACCGGCCTATCTACAGCGCTTTTTTCCTTGTTGACCTTTAACTTCATCTTATTTCCTATAAAATTCTGGATGGAGGCAAAGGCTCTTTCTCCGGCTCGGCGGGTCTTCACATACACATTACAATCATCGGCATATCTTGTATGCCGGTGACCGCGTTTCTCTAACTCTTTATCCAGTTCGTCCAGTACGATGTTCGATAAAATCGGACTAGCTGGGGACCCTTGCGGGGTGCCCTTTTCTCGTTCCTCCACTATTCCGTCTTTCATCATGCCGGCTGATAGATATCTATGAATAAGCTTGTGAATTTCCCACTCACCGGGTGTTTTTAGCATGATTTTACTCATTAGCCTTTGGTGAGGAACCTCATCAAAGAATTTTGAGAGATCTATGTCTATAACTATTCGGTAGCCGTCATCCTGATATTCTTTCGCCCGGTTTACCGCATCTATTGCCTTTCTTCCCGGGCGAAAGCCGAAGCTGTTGTCGGAGAAAATGGGCTCCCAGATAGGAGTAAGAACTTGTAATAGAGCCTGTTGTATCAACCGGTCCAGTACCGTAGGAATGCCTAGCATTCTTACACCTCCGTCGGGTTTAGGTATTTCTACCTTCTTCACTGGCTGCGGTTGATACTTACCCTGTTTTAGCTGCCCTTCAATTGTTGTCCAGTTTTTCCTTAGAAATAATTTTAAATCGCCCACTTCCATCCCGTCCACTCCTGCCGCTCCTTTATTGTCTACGACTTTTAAGAAGGCCTCGTTCAAATTATCCACATTAAGGAGTTTGTCGATTAAGCGGAGTTCGGGGGGATCACATCCTTTCTTTATGGGATCTACAGGAACGGCACCATCAGCGGCCCATGCCTTTTCGGAAGGCTTTACTTCCCTTGATGATGAAGATGTCTGCATCTTCTTTTCTGCTTCTGACTGTGGATTCATAATGATGATTTTAATCCATTTCGTTAATAGTTCGGCCCTTCGTCCTTTCCGTGAGTCTTCCTGCGTTACCTTTTAATTGGGGTCGCAAGCTCGTCTCGGGCTTACTATGGCTTCTGCTGACTTCTGATACCTTAGCCTGATGTTCCCATCAGGGTTGTTCCGGTTTAGAATACCTCACGTTCCTCCCGCAAACGAGATACCAGATCTCCCCGGGTAAGATGCACTTCTGTCACGCTTATACACGCCGTATATACTGCTTACCTTTCCGTGTAAGTATCGGACTTTAGAGATAATTGCCTCCTCATCCAGATAAACAGCCTCATACGATTCCTGTACGTCATGTCAGCGCTTTGCCTGCGGCTTCCTTCAGATTCTGGGTCACCCCAGACACCCTTGCCGTTCGGCTAATTGTTCCCCTTACCGGGCCAATAGAGGTCTTTCACCTCCTAGAAATACACCATGCCGGGCGCACAACAAAAATAGCGATAGAATTGATTACTACCGCTACTTGTTTTATTTGAATATCTTAAAATATGATAAAAAACCTTAATTAATCCGGACCGTTACAATAGAAGCGGTGGAACCGCTGGTTTTAAGCATAAGGGTTATATTATAGCTTCTGGAGCCTCCTTTGAGTTTACCGGTCAGATATCCGGTACCCCCCATTTCTCTTTTGGAACTTAGATCAAATCCTTTAATGCTCTGTTCGGAATAAAAATTCTTCAAAATCAGTGTCGCCTGATTCTTGCTGACATTTTTCACTTCATCTTTTCCCGGAAGTTTAAAATCCACCGCACTATCAAAATACTTGCTGACCTGGGTGGCATCATTCCCCTTTAACGCATCCACAATATCAGCGATACTGGCGGACAGCGTAGTAAAGGAAGCCAGCAACAATACACCGGTCAAAATTGCTAAAATTCTTTTCATCTTCATTTATTTAGTACACTTCCCATAAAGTGCAAAGAGTGCGCCAAAATGCATCACTTTCAAAGCCATCAGGTTCAGCGCCTTAAAATACTGATAACAGTTAGAGTAACTAACGCCGGAAAGGTTTAAATTCTTTAATTTTACTGCTTTGGAACGCAAATATAACTGAAAATAAAGCAGAAAACATTAAAACAAAATTTCATGCAAGCAAAAAAAGCCATTCTGCTCATCATGGATGGATGGGGACTGGGAAAAAGCAAACAAACGGATGCCATTCAGGCGGCCAATACACCTTTTGTTGATGCCCTTTATGATAAATATCCACATACCACACTGGTTACCTTCGGAGAATCCGTAGGTTTACCCGATGGCCAGATGGGTAACAGTGAGGTGGGACACCTGAACCTGGGCGCCGGCAGAATCGTCTACCAGGAATTACAGCGTATTAACGTAGCTATCCGGGAAAAGCAGTTCCATAATAACCCGGCCCTGATTGCTGCTATCCAAAAAGCCAAATCCACCAGCAAGCCGCTGCATTTATTGGGTCTTGTCAGCAACGGTGGCGTTCATAGCCATATCAATCACCTGAAAGCCATTATAGATGTCTGTAAGGAACAGGCGTTAAATAATGTATTCATCCATGCCTTTACCGACGGCAGGGATTGTGATCCCCACAGCGGAAAAGGATTTATCCAGGATTTACTGGCGCATTTAAGCGCTACCGGCGTCGGACAGATCGCCTCAATTACGGGCCGGTACTATGCCATGGACCGGGATAAACGCTGGGAAAGAGTAAAACTGGCTTATGATGCCATTGTGCATGCTAAGGGCGACGTCGCTGCGGATCTAGTGGCTGCCATTGAGGCCTCCTATAAAAACAATGTTTCTGACGAATTCATAAAACCGATTATTAATGCATCTCTTGCCGCTAATCCGGACAGCAGATTAAAAGACGGGGATGTGGCCATCTGTTTTAACTTTAGAACAGACCGTTGCAGAGAGATCACCCAGGTGCTGACACAGGAGGATTTCCCGGATTTTGACATGAAAAAACTGGATATCGATTATACCACCATGACGGAGTATAACAAAGCCTTCAAAGGTGTCCATGTCATTTTCCAAAACGAAGACCTGAATAATACGATCGGAGAAGTTTTGGAACAAAACGGCAAAAAACAGATCCGTATCGCGGAAACCGAAAAATACCCGCACGTCACCTTTTTCTTTAGCGGTGGCCGGGAAAAGGAATTTGAAGGCGAAAAACGCATCATGGCCGCTTCTCCAAAAGTAGCCACCTATGACTTGCAACCCGAAATGTCCGCCAACGAGATTACCGCTAAAATTCTTCCGGAAATAGAACAGGAGTCCGCAGATTTTATCTGTCTGAACTTCGCCAATACGGATATGGTGGGTCATACCGGCGTCTTCCCTGCAGTTATAAAAGCAGCGGAAACTGTCGACAACTGTGTATCACAGATCGTACCGCTGGCCCTGCAGCACGGTTATAATATCTTCCTGACAGCCGATCATGGCAATGCCGATAACATGGTTAATCCGGACGGCACTCCCAATACGCAGCACTCTGTAAATCTGGTTCCTTTGTTTTTAATCACTAATGATTATAAGGGACCGTTGAAAGAAGGTAAACTGGGGGATGTGGCTCCTTCGATTTTAAAATCCATGGATATACCGCTGCCCAAAGACATGACAGGTACCCCGCTGTTTTAAATGACAACAGCTTAACATACAAACGCTCCCTTCAATATTTTATGTGAAGGGAGCGTTTGGCTTTTCGTAAATGACACAAAAAAAGCACTGAGGTTGCCGCCTAGTGCTTTTTTAAATGGCTGTAGGGGTAGGATTCGAACCTACACGAGGCAGTTGGCTACGGTACAAATCCGGTGGTCAACCCCGGTCTCCCTTGCGGGTGCTCTATACCAAGTTTATCCTGTGATCCTCACCCTCGAGACGAGAGGGCATGTCTGCCAAAAGTTTCATCACCCCACAATGTTTAAGATCTTTGAATGCTGCCAGCCATCTGCTGTTTTCATCCGTTGATAGTGCAAAGATAGAAAAAGAATTCTTTTGTTCATAATTTTCTAATAAATATTTTAAAAGTTTAGATAATATCTAAATAATAATCAATTTTATTAAATACAATAAAATACACCGCTTCACTTTCCGGAATCCTTAGATTTTATCTAAGCCATTTACGGCTTTCTGCCCTGAACGAAAAAGGTGGCAGATATTATCCTGCGCTGTGCAGATATTAGCAAACTTTCACAAAGAACTGTATTTTAGTCTAAAGATTGCCTTAAAACCGTAATAACGACTGTTCACTATGCGGCGAGCCTGTTTATTTATGCTAACTTTGCGGCGCAAAACAAATTAAAATGTCTCGTTTATCTAAGTCTGGTTCTTTGAACCTTTCTTTAAAAATCACGATCGCCAGTTATGTACTCTTTACATTCTTTGGTTATCTGTGTATCGGATTACCCCTTGCAGTGCTGCCTATTTTCATCACCAAGCACTTAGGCTATTCTGCGATGATGGCAGGGATCGTCATCAGCCTGCAATATGTCACGACTTTTCTGACCAGAGGCTGGTCCGGTACCCTGATTGATAAACACGGTCCCAAGCTCTCTGTCTATATCAGTATGGGCTGCATGGCCCTGAGCGGCGTGCTATTGTACATCACTTATTTAACCAGCGCACATGCCTTTTTAAGTCTTTTCGTACTGATTATCGCTAGACTGATCACGGGGTGCGCAGAAGGCTTTATCGGCGCCTCACCTATTACCTGGGCCATGCTGGCGGCAGGAGAAAAGCAAACCGCGACGGTTATTTCCTATAACGGTATCGCCTCGTACGGAGGAATCGCACTGGGTGCGACCCTGGGCGTTTTTATAAACCAGCATATTCATATCGGCGCGATCGGTGTATTAACCATTTTGCTGGGGCTGTTTGGTTATTTTCTGGCCACCAAAAAACCCAATATGATCGCCCCCGTGTCTGACCAGACCCAAAAGGATCCGATTTCATTTATGACGGTCCTGATAAAAGTCGCGCCTTATGGTATCTGTCTGATGCTGGCAGGTCTTGGCTTTGGAACCATCTCTAATTTCATTACGCTTTATTACGATCATTTTCACTGGGACCATGCCGCACTTTGCCTCAGCGTATTCAGCTTTTTGTTTATCATAGGCAGGATGTTCTTTTCCAATGCGATTAATGACTATGGCGGCATCAAGGTAGCCATGGCCTGCCTGGCCTGCGAGACCATCGGGCTCCTTATACTGGCTTTATTTACCCAGCCGGGATTCGCCCTTGTAGGGGCTGCCGTCACCGGCTTTGGCTTTTCGCTGATGTTCCCTTCTCTGGGCGTTGAGGCGGTCAAATTATTTACGTCTGACCGCAGCGGAGCGGCACTGGCCGCTTACGGTCTGTTTATTGATATCTCCCTGGGCATTACCGGTCCCCTGATAGGCGGTCTGATTGAATCCTTTGGTATAGAATATATGTTTAGCTTTACAACGGTCATTGTACTGGCAGGATTTATCTATTGTTCCACCCTGAACCGTAAAATGGTCAGAAAACTGGCGACCCGGTAACGGCCGCCGTCCTTAATGTTTCTCTATATAAGCAGGATTTGCGGTTGTTCCTCTTTGAACTGTAAAATGGCTCGAAGACTGGCCATCCGTTAAGAGATCAGCAACGCAAGAGTTATGTCGCTTTAAAAACGTAAAGCAGCATTAGCCGGATTTGGTTTCAGATACGCAAAAAGAAAAAGATATTGCAAATGCAAGAGCTTTACACTATCATAACCGGACAGTAACTGTATCACATTCGAACACGAAATAAATAAATTCAATATCTATTTACCTATATTACAGGTAAATAATTTTTGGCATTATTTCTAGAGCCCCATAATTAACATTATGGTCCATGGAAAATAATAACCTCAAAACGGCTTTCCGGAGCCTGAAAAAAGATCGGACATTTTCCTTACTCAATTTGGCAGGGCTTAGCCTCGCCTTGTTTTGCAGTTTAATGATCCTGCTTTGGATCCGGGAACAAAAAAGTATCGATAATTTTCATAACAATGGCAAGGACATCTATATCATTTACGAGAATTTGCATGTGGAGGGTGATATTAATTCCAGTTATCGGACTCAGGGCATACTGGCTGCACCGCTGAAAGAAAAAATTCCGGAAATTAAGGAGGCTTCTAATGTGGCATGGCTAAAAGATGAACCGGACAGAGCCATTTTTAAAGTCAATGCAAGGCAATATCAATTTGAGACCATCTTTGCCGACAGCAATTATTTAAAAATTTTAAGTTACCCACTGCTGGCCGGAGATCCCAATAAGACATTGAATTCCCCCAAAAGCATATGTATCTCTGAGAGCATGGCCAAAGCCTTATTCTCAGATCCCAACAAAGCCATCGGGCAAATCATCAGTTATGACGGGAAAAAAGATTTAAAAATTACGGCCGTATTTAAAAACCAGCCTCCAGAAGCCTCGCAAAGATTCGACTGTATTATAAATTGGCCCACATTTCTGGAAGAGAATACCTGGGCTAAAGATTGGGGAAATGTAGGGACCAATACGTTGGTTATGCTTAAAAAAAGCGCAGACCCCAAATTAACGGCAAAAAAGATAAAACATTTTGTAGATACCTATGTTAAACCGGACAACCACTATCGTATAACGCTGGGCTTGCAAAGGTATGGGGATAGTTATTTACATGACAAATTTGAAAACGGGCAAATTTCCGGGGGTAAAATCCAGTATGTGCGTCTGTTTAGGCTCATTGCACTTTTTATCATGATTATCGCCAGCATCAATTTTGTCAATCTTTCCACAGCCAGGGCCGTTACTCGTGCCAAATCTACCGCGGTGAGAAAAATTATCGGAGCAAGCCGGCGTTCCCTGATCTGGAATTATCTGACTGAAGCATTTATAGTAACCCTGCTAGCCACCCTGATTGCCCTATTTGCCGTAGCGGCGGCGCTGCCAGGGTTTAATCAGTTAACGCACAGCCACAGCTATATCCCTGGAAAGGATCCGATATTCTGGGCAAAATTAATTCTTTTAGTACTTCTCACCTCCTTGGCTGCAGGCCTGTATCCGGCCATTATGACCACTTCTTTCAAACCCATAGTCTTTTTACAGAAAACATTATCGGTGAATAAAAACTCACTGATATTTAGAAAAGGGTTGGTCGTTTTTCAATTTGTCCTGGCTAATTTGCTGATAGCCGGTACGGTGATCATCTTTCAACAAATTCATTATATTCATCATTTGGATTTAGGATTTGACCGCAATAACCTCATTGAATTGCCCGTAACCTCCAATATCGCCAGCAAATATGAAGCTTTTAAAAATAAGGCTCTGCAAATCAATGGTGTCCAGTCGCTTTCAAAAATGGGCGAAAACCCCACCTCTGTAGGTAGTCTAACCTTTGGTGTAAGCTGGCCCGGGAAAAATCCAAATGATAAGATTATGTTCAATAATGCTGCCATCGGTTATGATTTTGTAAAAACCCTCAAACTTCATCTGAAAGCAGGAAGGGATTTTTCAAAGGCATACCCTTCGGACACCGTTGGTTATTTAATTAATGAGGCCGCTCAAAAGGTGATGGGATTAGACCAGGCAGTAGGTCAGCCGCTGAATTTCTGGGGCCACCAGGGTAGCATTATTGGCGTTTTGAAAAATTTTCATTTTTCTTCCCTCCATGATCCGATTAACCCAATTATTTTTTATTACGGCGAGAACAAAGACTGGGGTAATATTTTGATCAGGGTTGAGCCTTCCAAAACAAAGGTCGTGTTAACCAGCCTGGAAAAATTATACAAAAACATAACGGGTGGCGCTGAATTTACTTATACATTTTCAGATGACGATTTCAATAAGATGTACCAGAAAGAGCAGCTCCTAAGTAAATTATCCGGTTATTTTTCTTTTATCGCCATTTTCATTTCCTGCTTGGGGTTACTAGGCTTGATTATCTTTGCCGCAAACCAACGGACAAAAGAAATCGGTATCCGCAAAATCCTGGGAGCAAGGGTCGGGTCCATCCTAAAGATCCTGTTGAAGGAATTTGCGCAACTTATTTTTATTTCCATCGTCATTGCAACGCCCCTTTGTTTTTATCTGATGCAAAAATGGCTGGGAGGATACGCCTATAGAATCCAGATACATTGGTGGGTCTTTTTAATCGCCGGCTGTGTGTCCGTGATTATCGCCTTTTTCACGGTCGGCTATCAGACGCTTAAAGCGGCTGTAGCAAATCCCGTGGACAGTCTTCGCAGTGAATAAGGCTACCCAAGATCTAGGCTATTGTTCAAAAATGCCGTCTTTACATAAATTACTCTTCATCGTTATTTGCTCCATACACATTTCACCCTAATTCCGGAGGTCTGTAAAGAGAACGGCTTTAAGCAATTACCTTCTTTCAGCAGCAGGGATCTATCGGATCCCGCTGCATCTTTATCTAAACCAAGGATTTGGCACATTTATTTAAACAAAAAGGCAGCTATAACGGATGTATATAACATCTGTATAGCTGCCTTTAAGGTAAGTTTTTAAAGCTTGCTGTAGGGGTAGGAGTCGAACCTACACGAGGCAGTTGGCTTAAGTACAAAATCCGGTGGTCAACCCCGGTCTCCCTTGCGGGTGCTCTATACTCAGTTTATCCTGTGATCCTCACCCTCGAGACGAGAGGGCATGTCTGCCGAAAAGTTTCATCACCCCACAATGTTTAAGATCTGTGAATGTCCCGGGATATTCCCGTTTTCATCCTTTGATAGTGCAAAGATAGGCCCGGGGTATGTTTATTACAAATTATTCAAACTTTTTTTTAAAATATTAGATTATATTTAAAAATTAATTATTATATTTGATTAATAATTAAAACAGGGAGAAATATGAGCCAAAAATTAAATTTAGACAAATTGGATTATCAGATTATCCAGGTCATGATGGAGAATGCAGAAATCTCTTATGCCGACCTGGGTAAAAAGCTATTTGTTTCAGGTGGCACTATTCATGTAAGGATAAAGAAGTTACAGGAATATGGTATTGTCACCGGCTCCCGGCTGAATATCAATACCAAGGCCCTTGGTTTTGACGTCATCACTTTTGTCGGCATCTATCTGGAAAAAAGCTCTATGTATGAAGATGTTGCAACAGAATTAAAAAAGATCCCGGAGATTGTCCGGTTAAATTATACAACCGGCACTTACAGTATGTTCGCCGAAATTGTCTGCAAGGATATCCGGCAGTTAAAACATGTCCTGCATGATGAATTGCAAAATATCAAAGGCATTGAAAGGACGGAGACGCTGATATCTCTGGAAGAGAGCTTTAACCGTAATGTGCTCGTGCTTGACGAAGAAGAGATTAACTAGGCCTTCTTTTGCAGGTAAAATACGATTCACCTAAATCCTTGTTATGCAATTAAACCGCCCCCAGGCAGAAATACTCCATAAGGTACTGACACAGTGGGAGAACTCCGGCAAAATCACACCCGAGCAGGCCAGGGAGCTTAAACAAAGCTATACGGTCCGGAGTTTTGACTGGAAGATGATGGCCCGGTATTGCTTTATCATAGCGATCCTTTTAGGCGTGGCGGGCGTGGTGGCTACCTTTGCGGACCGGGCACTGATCCGGTTCTTTCAATCCATGGTGGATAGGATTTACAATGCGCCTAATTTTATTCTGGCCGTTATATGCGCTGTTATCGGTTTCGTATTCTTTTATTTCGGCGAAAAAAATAAACAAGCCCAGCCTTCCAGAATATTTACCAATGAAGGCTTTATCTTACTGGGCGCTACCTTTACCGCCTTTACGGCGGCCAATCTTGCCGCCATGACCGGCACGGGCGATATTTATTATATCACCGTTTTTCTGGTCGCTACCCTACTGTATCTGGGACTTAGCCTGAAACTAAAAAATGCCTTACTCTGGTTATTTACCCTGATTTCTTTTACCGTTTGGCTAGGGGTTCTGACCGGCGTTTCCGTCCATTGGAAAGCTTACTTTCTTGGTATGAACTTCCCGGTGCGCTATATCCTGATAGGCGCGGTCCTACTCACCGTTTTCTGGCAAACAAGAAAATTCTCCTGGTGGAAAGGTTTTTACCCGATCAGCCATTTCTATAGCCTGCTGCTGCTTTTCACCGCACTTTGGACAAGCTCCGTCTTTGGCAATACCGCTAACTTTGACATCTGGTCCAAAACACAGCAGTGGCATTACTGGCCCTGGGCCTTACTGTCCACAGGTTGGGCGGCGGCGGCCACCTACTGGGGCAGCCAGAAGCAGCAGTTACAATTACGAAGTTTTGGCATTGCCTTTTTATTCTTAAATATCTACACCCGTTGTTTTGAGTATTTTTGGGAAGGCACGCCTAAAGCGGTTTTCTTTATCGCGCTGGCCGTTTCTTTCTGGCTGATAGGCCGCAGGGCTGAAAAAATATGGCACCTGGACCTGAAAGGCTCTAATAAACAACTCAGCCGCTCCGGCGCCCCCCGCTCAAAACAGGATGCCACTAAAGACTCCGACAAAAACCATAAGGGCTAAAGGCGGTAATTATTGGCTAAATCTTATTTAGAGGTGCCGGCCAGGCCAGTCCAGAAAAAAAACAAAACCCATCCAATATCGTCACTTTAAAGATAAGACCAATCTCCATTGACTCACAATAATTGTTATTTCTTACACCTAAAAAAAGGGCAAAAACGGTAAAAATGGCAGTTAAGTATGGCTGGATGGCCGCCTGGGCTGATTTAGCGCTTATTCCACGAACTTAGCAGGTAGCAATATTTTTATCCCCTAACAGCACGCGCCGCTTGTCATTAACACTCCGCTACCTGGTATTGACTGACCTCCCGTTTTTCAGATGAGAAAGTAATGCCTACGGCCAGTTTCTTCCTGTTATCTGCTGCATAGGGCTGCAGATAACCCCTGTCTTTGATCTGCTGCAGGGCTTCTTCCGCAGTCCCGTCCAGTTTTAACTCCAATGCATAAATAAACCGTTCCGTCTTGACGAGTACATCAGATCTGCCTTTTGCGCTATGTACTTCCGTATAAACGTCCACGCCCGTCAATTTAAATGTTAAGTATATAATTACATTGAAAATGGACTCCGTGCCGGCATTCCAATGATCATAAGGAATAGTGGCTATCAGACTGTTTAGCTGAGTAA
>NZ_FNQY01000048.1 GCF_900107765.1 Arachidicoccus rhizosphaerae
TCTAAAAATTAGACAGTGCCAGAGAATAATGAAGAAATTAGGGCTTGCGAATAAAAAAGGCCGTGATTGGTCTAATAGACCTCCTGAGCAGTAACGGTAAAATCTAATACGGATTGTTGAAGTTGTTCGTACAATTCTCCATGATCATTTTTGGGGTACCTTGTTAAATCAAATTGTTCATTTGTTAAGCTATTTATTATATTATCCTGGTTGTATTTATGTGGATTAAAACTATTGTAAGTGGGAAGTTGATTATTCCAATAATAAGTTTGTGATGCGTAAATAAATAAAGAGTCTAAAAGTTTGTTTAATAATAATGAGTCCTGTAATTTAGAATTATTATTTGGAGAGATTATCTCCTTTTTACAGGATTGAAATGTGATTGAACTAATTATAAATGTTATCAATGAAGTTTTTAATAAATGCGCTATAATTTTTTTCTTCATGATTATTGGTATAATACAATACGATTAATATTTTAATTATAGGAGTTCGATTTTTATAAATATTTGAAATAAGCCACCAAAAATTATAATGGTGGCTTATTTCAATTTAACTTTATTAATTTAATGGTTCTCCTGTAGAGTAACTATCCAATGTTGCCTGTGTAACTGTTTGAATTTGATTTATTTTGAATCTATATCTATCAAAAATTTCCATATTATAAATATGCCTTTTTTCAGATATTGTCGAGCCGTTAATGTCTTTGTGGACATCTAGGAAATAAACATCATCTGATGTACTGGTCTTTATAAGTCTACTTCCCGTTAAGATATCAGTGCCTTTGTTTATCAAGCTTAATATATTAGGTATATGGTCGCTATTCATTATAAATGTGTTGTAAATTACGTTAATAGAATTGAGTTTTCGTAATGAATCATCCATTGCCACATATACTGCACCTGTGGCTCCGTCTCTAACAAACTTACCGTTATTACCTGTTGTTGGTAAGGAAGAACCTGTTTGATATGAATTAATTACTGAATCCGAAACGGTTTGAATATAACTTGTATTGAAATAATATTTATTCAAAATAATTGTTGACGTGATTAATCTTTTTTTCGTGGTTCCGGAGGAACTCCTGTCTAGAAAGTATAATGTGCCCGAAGTATTTGATTTTAATACAGCTGAACCATCTAATATATTTGAACCGATTGGTAGCTCAATGGGTGCATACCGTATGTTAAGATTTGTTATGCCGCCGTATAAGGTATTAATGGAACCAGAAAAAATCTTTCTTGGTTTACGTTCCATCATTTGATATAGGCCTCCAGTTATACTATCTTGATAAAATTGTCCATCGTCACCCGCCCCAAATTGCCCGTATAAGTATAATAAGGCAGTTTTGTCATTAGATGTAAATGGCCTGTTTGTACCAACAGAAGAGCAGGCGAGCATAAAACTGTTTGGGTCGCCTGTTGGAGTGGTTCCTGGAATTTGGATGGCATTTGTCTCATCTCCTTCGTTAATAGGAGTGGTGCTTGTATAACCACAACTATATCTTCGATCGAAATAATCAGTATGTCTCAATCCAATACAATGTCCTAATTCATGAGCTATTGTTGTTGTTAAAAAACCAATATTTGGAGAATTTCCCAAATACGTAACATTCATTTTTATACTGTTATATGGATCACCACTGCTTGTAGGAAAACCGGAGGATGCGAAAACTCCTGCAGGCAATGAATTGCTAGTTATATTTATATCTGGTGTCGAACTAGATGTAATTCTGACAAACTGAAATGCTAAATTTAGTGCATTATACCGAGCAATTGCAGAGTCAGTTGCTGTTAAAAAAGCTGTAGGTAAGTTTGTCGCAACCTTTATATAAATTTTTCTACCTGAGCTTACTCCTGGCATGCTATAGGACGTAACAATATTAAACGTTCTATATTGTTCTATTTCTCCAATCAGATACTTATTTTTATTGGTTGAAGGAGTATTGCCTTCAACTTCAGAAACGCTAGGGGAGTTTGAATTTTGATTTGTAAAATGGGTATAAGGGATAAAAATGTCCCCTTCAACGATATAGCCACTGTCTGCATCTATTAAATTAAAAGTTGAAAACCCTTCATTAATTAAAATTTCTTTTACGGATTCTATTGAGGGTTTAGAATTGATGTTCGAGGTTTTACTCGGAGAATACTGCTTGTTGCATCCCCATAGCAGCAAGGTGCTTGCGGCTAAAATTGTTAATTTTTTTTTCATTGATTATAGTTTAGTTTTAAGAAAATGGGTATTTCAAGATTGATTCAATTGTTAAAGAGTGGCAATTTTGATATGGTAAATGAAGTGTAAGTCTTAAGTTAGTGATATAATAGTAGGTTAATATAATTGTTCTAAGATGATATATATCTTTGTCAAATTATAACAATATTTTGAGCCATTTTAGGATGTTACTTTTCTCTAGGCATAATATTGCTAATATATTATACCAATTAGTGTTCATCGGAAGTTTGTGCGCTGGAATACTACTTATTGTCATACTTCCTGAAAATGCGTATGAGTTTTGTGGAATATCCACGCCATCAGTCGATGAACCCTTTTTATTTTTGTGAATCAATCTAAGCAAGTTTAAAGTGTTAAAAAGTGGCAGGACGACATAAAATTAACAATATCTAAATGGCTATCGTAAATAAATAATGGTTACATTATTATTTAGTTGCATATTTGTGGGATGGAATTTGACATGTTTTTACAGGAGATGTTGGGTATAACA
>NZ_FNQY01000020.1 GCF_900107765.1 Arachidicoccus rhizosphaerae
GGTCCTGGAAGGAAGTTTTGGCAATGAGAAAAATCACTATCATTTAAATAAAATCAAAGCCAGGAACCAGTCTACCGAGACCTGCTGGATCTTCTTTGGCATCCTTACAGCAAACGCATCCATTATCAGCAAAAGAATGCAACAGGCCGCACAGATTAAAAGCACAGCGGCCTAGAATTAACACGCTTATCTTATCCAACCGGGCTAAATAACAGCTCCGATGGTCTTGCTATGTCCCGTCTACAAAAAATCCTCTCTTTAATTCCGTTTTATGGAAAAAAGAGAGGATTTATTAGTTTAATATTTAATATGTGGCAACTCCTTTTAAGAGTTTACAGGAACACCCTACGTATATATTTAAATCCAGCGTCTAGTGTTAGATTGTTTAGCGCTGGTCATCTTTGCTGTACTTATAAATGGTGGCTGGCTCTTTATGGAAGGGAAGCCTTATTTTAACCATTAGCCGTCCGCTATATGCCTTTTTTAATGGCAGTAAAGGGAATACATAGCACTGTAAGTAATAGCAAGGCATAAAAATATAAGGGCAGGTGGGGGTATCTACTGATAAAGGGTTTGATTTGATTGGGAGACACGTCTACTTGATAGACCCTGGGGGCCGCACTCTTTTGCTTTAGCTGGATAGCGCCGGATGCCTGAATCAGGCCGCAATAGCCCATATTGCTATTAATGGCTAAATCTTTTCTACAGCTAACGGCTCTAAGTCTTGCATGGTAAAAATGCATAGGCATTAAATAGGTATGACTAAACCACCCGTCGTTGCTTAAATTACATAAAAACTGAGCACCCTTTTGGACAGCTTTGTATGCCAGTTTGGGATCAGTGGACTCATTGCAAATAAGAATGCCTGCCTGGCCATAGGGTGTAGGTAACGGGCTATTTTCTTTGCTGCTGACAGCCATAAAGCCATCGCTGCTTCTAAAGGGCATAGCAAGTCCTAAAAACGAGTCTTCAATGACCGATAATAATGTCTGTTTGTCATATCTGCCAATTACCTGTGCATCTGGCAATATGCTATAGACTGAATTATGGACAATACGCATATCAGCAGTGGCTGTATTGATGCCAAGTAAATGGGTAATATGCGCTGAAGCTGTGTTTTGTAATATTGCATTAACCAGGTCGTCATTTTTGCTGTAGGTCCAGGGAATAGCAGATTCTGACCAAAGGGCCAGACCTGGTTTTGCCTGCGCGGCTTTTTTACTTAAATCTAATAACCGCTGCGCCAGGGCATTGCCCGTATGGTCATCCCATTTTGTTGCAGGGGAGATATTTTCTGACAGTAGCGCAATTTTAATGACCGGTGTAACGGCACGCTTATTAACGGCTTGCAGCATACCATAACCTATACAAAAATAAAGAAAAATATTGCCCAGTGATAACAGGCCCAATTGCCAGCTTTTATTCAGTAAGCATTCAGCCAATAGAAAATTTATCAGAATTACCATAAATGATAATCCGCTTTGCCCCGTTAAAGAGGTAGGCTGAATCAAATAAATATTTTTAGCAAGCGGCAAGCCAGCGATAAAATTAAACCAGGGAAACCCTGAGCTCACACTACAAAGCGCTGATTCCCAAAGGCAATACAGGCTGGCTACGGCTAAGGCATTCAAAAAAACGAACCGTAGGTTTTTATCTGTTCCGGTAGTTCTCCGTCTTAATACCACCAGGCTTATAGTGGCTACGAGTAAAGCGAAGCTTATTGCAAGAATAACCGTTGACAGCAGATACGCTATCCAGCCATAAAGACTACTATTGCCTGTAAAGCGCGCAGCCCCGGCTACCATCCAGTTAAAAAGGCATAATCCTATAACAGCGCCAAACAAGGCGCCCGTTTTTGCGCCTTGACAGGCAGCTGTTTTATAATCTTGCTTTGCTTTTTTGCGATTAGCCGGTAGCAGTTGTCCACCTTTAAGTACGGCGATAAATAAGGGGGCAAATGCCCCCCATATAAATACCTGATTTAACTGACTAAAGCTGTAAGCAGTGAGCAAGCCTGATAGTACAGTAAGACCTGTGACCGGATGACTAAGATTATAAGGCTTTGCCCGTCCAGCACTTTGCCCATATTGTTCGGGTTTCGTTTGCTGCCCCCTTAAACCGGGTTTATGGCTACTTTGTCTAGTCATCAGTCATTCATTAAAAATATGTTATTGTATACATCAGGTTAGGGCACGATTAGTTTAACTGCCTGACGTACATTATCTGCCGATACTGCTAAAAAGTAAATGCCACTGCTTGGGTAATGATCTAATTGGTAATACCCATTCGCGTTTACAGTTAATCTTTTTTGCTCCAGTATGCTTCCAGACATATTTATTAAGCGAACGTTAAATGAGGTGCCGGTGTAATTTTTTAAGGAAAACCGGATGGCGTCTTTGGCGGGGTTAGGACTGACCAGCAACCGGATGGCATTATCCTCCAACAAACCCATTCGTATTGACCGAACCTGCGATTTAGTTACGGCTATGCCCTCATGATAACTTAGCCGGTAATAATTAAGGCCGCTGGCGGGCGCCTTATCCACAAATTGATAAGTAGCAGTAGCAGAACTACGGTCTGCTGCCATAACACTACCTATGGAAACAAAGTTTTTATTATCCGTGCTTCTTTCAATGATGAACGTCTCATTCGCTGTATTTTGAGCCATTTGCCAGCTTAGTTTTACATTTGATGCACCATATTTTTGCGCCTTGAAATACGTTAGTCCAACGGGAAGTGCGGCAGAGGTATTTACCTGAACGGCATCTGTATAACGAAGCTGGTTGTCCATATTATAAATACCAACCCTATAGTAGTTAAGACCGGTCGCTGGAGTTAGATCTGTGGCTTCATAATGGGCCAGACGGGTCGAGTCTGTACCCGGAACGGACGTAAAAGTGGACCAGTTGATCCCATCTGTGCTGCGCTGAAGATCAAAAGATAAATTGGTTGAGGTGGCAGTAGTCCAGTTTAACGCCACCGTTGAATGAACCAACTGTCCGGTGAGGCTTACCAGTGAATCGGGGGAAGACAGATTGGAGTAAGGGGAGAGCGCTAATAGTTTTGCCCTGGCATATATGGGTAAGTAGGTGGATTTTACGGCCATCTGCATCGCCACAGAGCCTGAACTTCCATTGGATTCATTGACAAATGGATAAACAGAGTAAGTGAAAGTATAATAGCCGTCTTTTGGACTGGGGTCCAAATGACCTTCATAAGCCAATATGCCTTCCTGTGCAGGGATATTATAAATGACCGTTTTATTCCCCCAAGGGCCATATGGTGTAGGGGCAAACCAGGCATCGATCTCGTTGCTTAGATTAGGTACCCCTGACATCACATAGTTGCCTCGTGCTAACTTAAGCACATTACCTGCAGCTACGCCTGCTACTATTTGTTTAGCCTGGCTGTAATCAGTAGACCAGCTGTCATCTGTCTGTAAGTATTCCCAGGGAGTCTGTGAATCAAATTGTCCAATGGGCACTCTGGCTACAATGGTATGCATTTCATAGGTGCCGCTGGACTGCCCAAAATAGATATAATTATATAAGCTGTCGCTTATTATACAATTAGGGCTCACGTCTATGGTGGCTGGTAGTTTGGTTAATCCTGTCGGCGTTAAGTCTGGCAGAGAAAGTGTTCCTACATAACTATTACCCGTATAGTTGCCGCCACTGATTTCTATTAATAAAACCTTTAAGCTGCCATTTTCAATAATGCCGCCACTTTGCCAAAATAGGTTACCATTGCCTGGACTAAAAAGGGAAGTGCTATTAGGGGCTGTGCCTCCATATATGGATTGAAGCTGATTATTTTCTTGTTTTACAATTAAATTATTGATAATATGGCCTGAACTGATAACGTTCGTATTGGGGTTAATATCTCCCATGAAGGAGTCGTTATATACCCAGGCCACAGATCCGTCTGGCAGCAGCACCGGATTATTATTGTCTCCGGATAGCCAGCCATAGGTTTCATTGAAATTATTTTGCCAGTTATAGGTTTGTTGCACATCAATATTGGGGTTTGTTTTTTGATTAATCAGCTCAATATCATCCAGGTAATAAGTAGCCGTGGAATTAAACTGAAACTTTATATTTAACTGATTTTCTGTTATATGAAAAGCATATTGATACATTTGCCAACCGTTGCTGTTGTCATCAAACCTGTCATAAATTTGATAATGATTGGTAACACTTGTCGTATTGGTACTTAAATTAAGGTCTAGCTGGGCATTTCGGGTATCACTGATGGCCCAGAATCTGAGAATATATATTCCGGTATCTTGTAATGTTACAGGAGCCGCTTCCAGGGAAACACTGTTCGCGTTACCAGGGTTGGTTACCTGGACGGCCAAGGCCTTAGCTCCTGTGTGGTACTGTAAATCAGTTTGTGTAATGGCTATAGAAGCTGCGCTGCCGGCACCTATAGTGGAGCTCCAGTTATTTAGATCGTTTTCAAAACCTCCATTTGTAAGTAAGGCGGCAGGTGCAGCCTTAAATGCCGTTCCTGTTGTTGTAAGAGCGGGCAGGGTAGAAGGCGGATCGCCTGCGCTGGATTTAAAGTAATAGGTTGTTCCAGCAAGGATTTGCTCTGTTGGCTTTATACACCATTCGTATTCTCTTTTGGTATCATCTAAGACGGTATCTGTTAGCTGGTCTTGACGGGTAATGATGATGCCTGGCACAAAACTTTGGCTGGTTCCCGTCATTTGCTCCGTCGTTGGATCGCCATGCGATATATAGGCATTATCACCTCCCAGGACAAAAGCATTAATGGCAGAATTATCGGTAATGGTATACCATGGCCCGTCAGTAGAAGTAGCATACTTCAGCGTATGGTCCATGGTTTTGGTATCTCCTGTAGTATTGGCAAATTCTATGCGAAGCCTAATGGCCTTATAATCACTAATACTGACAGCGTTATCCTGGTCAGCCTTCCAGGTAGCGCTGGCCTCAGATCCGTCATTATTATGCCAGCGCCAGTGAGTTTGCGTTAGATTGGCAAAGCTGTAATGAATAGAAATTAAAATAAGTACAATGCAAAGCAGGAACTTTTTCATGGATAATCCAGGTTTTGAAAGTTGATAATAGCGCATCGGTAGCAGGCTTAATAGATATAAGGTTACAGTTTAAGTTGGGGCGGCTCGGAAAATAGCGCTTGAATTGAATATGAAATGCACCGATGCTATTTATACAAGGACACATCTTATACTGTCTACCGCCATTTAGCCCCGGTTATTTTTTTTCGTTTTTTTTAAACAGCCGTTTATAATTGGAAGCAAATTCTGTTTTTCCTGGGTTTGTTTTTGCCTTGCTGAATCCGTGGGAGGCGAGGGGATAAGCCTGGTTACATGTCTTGGACAAATATCTGAAAATTTAATGAAGGATGATCAACCGTTGCCATTTGTGCATCTGACATATTGCCTGGCTAAAAGTGTCACGGTGGGATGTTGTAATTGTTGGAAGTCTGCTAGCCCGTTCTGGTACCTAATGATCGAAGCAGGATTAATTGGCTGGATTTTACTTGGTTTTTTTCATTGGCTTTTAATCGATGTTGACGTTGATATTAATTGGCAGATAATGGCCTGGTCGTGATAAATTTGCAGCCAAATTTTCAGATGCTGCCTGGAACATTCCCCATATTATCAGAGGCAAAAAGCTCAATCGGAAATTTTCAATTATTTTTCTATCTAACTCGCTTTATGTTAACAAAATAAAAAATAAATTTAAAAATTTTTAGATAAATTGTTTGCTAAATCGATTTAATGGCCTAATATTGTTCAGGCTTTCAATAATACCATCAGGATCTGATAAAATAATCAAGGTAAATTAACAATACTTTTATAAAGCAAATGATTAATATTTGCACCATATTTTCTTAAAATAATAAAACTTTTGCTTTCACTAACTAAATGTCTAAGTAATGAACACTTTTAAGATATGTACGGATTTGGAACTGTTTGATGCATTCAAAACAGGCGACAATTTGGCTTTTGAACAAATTTATAACCGGTATTGGAATAGTTTGCTTAGTGAAGCTTACCGGCTTACCGGCTCCAAGGCATTATCCAAAGACCTGGTACAGGATATATTTGTGGCGATTTATCAGAAGGCTGCCAGAATTGAAATTAAATATTCTTTTAAAGCTTATTTATTTCAGACGCTCAGATATAAAATTATTAATGCCAGAAGAGATTATTTAATCCATGACCATTGTCATCAGGATATCTATTATAGATCGATAAGCGAAAACGTTTTTCCAAGTCCGCTTGAAACCAAAGAATTACATCAACATGTCAGGTCTGCCGTCGCAGAGCTTCCCAAAAAATGTAAGCAAGTATTTTTATTAAGCAGGGAGGAGCAGTATTCACATAAGGCTATATCCAGACAACTAAATATTTCTACTTCTACCGTAGAAAAGCATATCGTTAAGGCCCTTAAGATTTTGAAAGTCAAACTTAATTACCAGCAGATCAGATGCTAGTGATTGACCATACTGCCGACTATTACGGATCCTTAAAAAAATGAATCATCTACAATACGTACTCTGTCATGAAGTCTTTATCCTTATTTAGATATACCGGTTTATTATTTGCATGTGTACTGCTGGGCATGATATGTAGCTCCGTATATGCGCAACAGACAGAAGCTGATTTAGTGCAATATGTCAATACCCTGCAGGGGACTGCCTCCAGCCCCGGATATTCTACTGGCAATGTCTACCCAACGGTAGCCCTGCCTTTTGGGGTTAATTTTTGGTCTCCACAAACCGGCCATAACGGGGATGGCTGGAAATACCGGTACGATGAGCTGTCTATCAGGGGATTTGGACAGACACATCAGTGTAGTCCCTGGATGAACGATTATGGTGTTTTTACCTTGATGCCCATAACGGGGCAGTTGATTGTAAATGAAGATAAAAGAGCCAGCAGCTTTACCCACAAAAATGAAAAAGCTGCTCCAGATAGTTATGAGGTTCGTTTTGATAATGGTATAAAAGCTGGCGTTACGCCTACTGAAAGAGGAGCTGTATTTCAGTTTGATTACCCTAAAAATAACCAGGCCTATCTTTTACTAGACGGGTATACGGGTTTAAGCGATTTTCATATAGATCAAAAAAGAAAAGAAATTACAGGCTTTGTGAGAAACGGTCTATTTATCCCGGGCAATTTTAAAAATTACGTGGTTGTACGTTTTAATGTACCCTTTGAATCCTTTGGTAGTTGGGACGGTAAAACGGGCGAAATAACAAAGGGCGCCCTTCAGGTCAATGGGGAGAAAAAAGGTCTTTTTTTAGGTTTTAAAAAGGGAACAAAACTGGAAGTAAAAGTTGCTTCTTCCTATATCAGCCTGGACCAGGCTAAGTTAAATCTGGACAGAGAGATCGGTGTCCAATCCTTTCAGCAAATTAAAAAAGAGGCGCATAAAATCTGGAATGAAAAGCTGGGGCAAATTGAGGTCAAGGGCAAAAGTGAGCCAGATTTGCAGACCTTTTATAGTTGTTTATTCAGATCCAGTCTTTTTCCCTGCAAGTTCTATGACCTGGACGCTAAGGGAAATCCTTATTATTACAGTCCAAACGACGGAAAGCTTCATCAGGGGTATTTTTATACGGACGACGGTTACTGGGATACCTTCCGGGCGAAATTTCCGCTCTATAATATTTTGCAACCTACGATGCAGGGCCGTTATATGAAGGCCATTTTAGCCGTCAAAAGAGAATGTGGCTGGTTGCCGTCCTGGTCTTTCCCGGGAGAAACGGGTGGCGTAATGATTGGCAATCACGCTATTTCTGTTTTAACGGACGCCTGGATGAAAGGCATTCACAGTTTTAACCCGGATACTGCACTGGCCTATTATCTGCACGAGGTCAGCGGTTCCGCTCCTGACGGCAGGTATGGTAGAAAAGAATCTGCCGATTATTTTAAACTGGGTTTTGTGCCTTATAAGTCTGGCGAAGTAGGGTCTACGGCAAAAACCTTGGAATATTGTTATGATGATTTTTGTGCCTACCAACTGGCAAAAGCAACAGGTAACCGTTTTTATGAACAGATTTTTGCCCGTCAACTCTATAACTATAAAAAGGTCTTTAACCCTGCCACTGGTTTTATGGAAGGCAGAGATAGTCTGGGCAGGTTTGATCCAGATTTTAATCCGTTTAGCTGGGGTGGACCTTTTGTGGAAGGTAATAGCTGGCATTATAGCTGGTCTGTTTTTCATGATGTGGCAGGGCTGATTCAGTTAATGGGCGGCAATAAAGCCTTTATTCAAAAAATAGACCATTTATTTAATGGGCCAGATAGCATTATTGTGGGTAGTTATAGAGATACCATCCATGAAATGCGGGAAATGGTGACAGCTAAAATGGGACAGTATGCCCAGGGCAATGAACCTATTGAACATTTACCTTATTTATATAGCTATGCTGGTGCACCCTGGAAAACACAGCTGCATGTGAGAGCTATTATGCGAAAGCTCTTTAATGCAGGTCCCGAGGGCTATCCCGGAGATGAAGATCAGGGCCAGATGTCTGCCTGGTATGTGTTAAATGCGCTGGGATTATATAGTGTGTGTCCAGGGACTAGCCAGTATGTAATTGGCAGCCCTTTATTTGATAAGGCCACGATTCATCTGGAAAATGGCCATGATTTTATCATTGAGACCCACCATAACAGTGCTGAGAATATTTATATCCAGTCTGCCTTGCTTAATGGAGAACCTTTTACAGCGAATTATCTGGATTACAACACACTTATGGAAGGAGGGACCCTGGTTTTTGAAATGGGGCCGCTGCCAAATAAACAAAGAGGAACTGGCACACAGGATTTGCCATATTCTTTGTCAGACCTTAAGCCGCAGGTGGAGAAAAAGTAGATGATCCAATACTTGTAGGGCAATATCAGACAGGTCTTGCAAAAAAATGATAAAAATATAATGGCGGCAATCTATAATAAATGTGTCCTTATTTTAATAACTGAAGTCTGATTAAAAAGAAAAATCAGGTAAGCAGTAAGCTGCACCGGTCCAACGAAAGGAAAGTTGAGAAAAGTAAGTGACAATTATATATAAGATTTTGAGAATCTTATTGGCTTGTAACGGTTTATGGAATTTATGGGTTGCAAACGTAATGGATATTTTAAAAGGAGGAGTAAAAAGCCAATCCTCAAGGAACTAACTGATGAATTTTTAATATTTATAGGTTCATAATAATAACGAATATGAAAAGACAGTGCATGTATAGGATTTTATCCATTGTCGGCTTTTTGGTGATCTTTCAAGCCTGTCAGAAATCCGGATTCCTGGACCAAACGACAACAACGAGTCTGAACGAGGAGTCTACATTTTCTGACAGCGCCAATGCGATGGCCTTTTTAAATAATATTTATTCCAATATGGGCTTCGCCAGTGATCCTAAACGCTTTAATGGAGGAAGCTACGCAGCAGGCCTGGAGGCGAGCTGTGACGAGGCAGAAGGGCCCAACGCCTCTAGTTCCAATGGATTTATTCAATTTGCTACCGGAACGGTCAACCCGACAGTGGTGCCGGATGACGCCTGGCGGGCATCTTATAATAATATTCGGGCCGCCAATCAGTTTTTAAAGCATCTACCGGTGATTCCATTTTCTAATTCCCTGAAACAAACCAGTAAGGCAGAAGCACATTTTTTAAGAGGCTGGTATTATTTTATGCTGCTGGAACATTATGGCGGGGTTCCCATTATTGGCGATTCCATTTATACCACTGAAGATCAAATGCCCCAAACCAGAAATGCTTTTAGCAGTGTTGTGAATTACATCCTTGATGAATGCGATTCAGCGGCGGCTTATTTACCGGTAACCCAAACGGGTTCAAATTACGGCAGGGCCAGTAAAGGGGCAGCATTAGCTTTAAAATCCAGACTTCTATTATATGCAGCCAGCCCTTTATTTAATGATGGTGGCATAGCTAAGGGGATAGATGGCCTGGATTCTATTGTGGCATATCCCGATACGGATCCTACCCGTTGGGCTAAGGCGGCTGAAGCCGCTAGAAATGTAATTGCATTAAATGCCTACTCGCTTTATGTAGATTCCACTACGGTTTCCGGGCAGCTTGGGTATGGATTTATGGATCTGTTTACCAAACGCTATAATACAGAGTATATTCTGGCGCATATGATGGAGAGTAATAAGTATCTGGAATCTTTATGGGACGTTCCCTCCAGAGGTGGGTCTGGCGGTCCGGTTCCATATCAGGAAATGGTGGATGCTTTTCCGATGGCTAATGGATTGCCGATTACGGATCCTAATTCTGGATATGACCCTCAAAATCCATATAAAAATAGAGATCCAAGATTAGATTACAGCATTATCCATGATTCCACACTTCGTATTACCTATGGTGCCAACCAGCCCACACCGGTTACCTTATACTGGAATACGAAAGTATCTCCCGCGGTGGCTGCCAGTGGCGACGCTGTTCACAAGGGCACTGCAACCGGATATTATATATTCAAAATGATAGATCCAGATATAATCAATAATGGCATTGGTACATCGCCGCGCTGTTTACCGCTGATTCGGTATGCAGAAATACTGCTGAATTACGCAGAGGCCCAAAATGAATCAGTCGGTCCGGATAATTCGGTTTATCAGGCAATTGAAGCAATTAGGCAAAGGGCAGGTCTCCGGCCTTACACCTTGCCAGAGGGCATGGATCAAGGCCAGATGCGGGAGGCCATTAGAAGGGAAAGGCGTGTGGAACTGGCTTTTGAAGGTTTCAGGTTCTTTGATGTACGCAGATGGATGATTGCGGACTCTACCGATAATCAGATGATGCACGGAATGGAGGTAGACAGAGGCACAACGGTAAGTTATAACGAGTTCAATGTCCGTAAACACAATTTTAAAAAAGCAATGTATCTGTGGCCCTTACCCTTGTCTGAGATTTCTAAACTCCCCGGTTTAAAACAAAATCCACTTTATTAAAAACATTAGGCCCATAACTAATAAAGAAATCATGTATTATGAAAAGAAACTATTTATTATACCTGTTGCTTTTTTTGCTGGCAGGCTCCATTTTGGGGCTGGCCTGCAAAAGGGAAGTCAATATAGTGCCTAAAGAGGCCAGTAAAACATTAAATGGCAGTTGGCAAATCGTAAAAGCCACCAGAAACGGTACTGATCTGACGGACCGGTTTGATTTTTCAAAGTTCAGGATTGTCTTTAAGGATAGTAGTTATACTTTGGAAAATCCTGTTCCGTTCCCGGTATCAGATAATGGATCTTTTTACCTGGATGATCCTAAATATCCCTTTAAAATTAACCTGGAGCAGACGGGTGGTAATAATCAGGCGCTGGATATGCAATTTCCAATTACTGGTGGAGTCCGAAGTATTATCATCGATTTTTCTCCGGGATGTTCTGAGAATACTTATGAATACACCCTTCAACAAGTAAAACAGTAAAACCAAGATAATGCAATTAATTCAGCAAATTAAAACCGCTAAATGGTGGAAAGTAACCTTACTGATGGCGCTCACCGTGCTGATCATTATCAGCTGTAGTACTTCCATTGACAGCATAGATATGCCAGATAGCGTCAATGCAGGAGAGAGCTTCACATCGACCATTCACGTTACCATACAGACCAATGACAGTCGTAGTAATACTAAATTTATGGTGGCTTTATTAGTGCCTAAAGTGTGGAATGTTACTAAAAACTCCAAAATTACCTTTACCAGCAGTATTACTACAGGCACCCAGACCATGAGTGCCATTGCGACCGGTACAGCTGCGCCACAAGCGAACGGCAGTGACTGGCCCACTATTTTAGCAGCTAAAATTGGGCACGGTGGCAATCTGCTGGCAGGCTGGGAGTGGGTGGCTTTTTACTCTGACAAAGCTTATGATGTTAATTCCAACGATAATATTACCGTTACCATTACTGTAAATACAAAGGTCAGCAGTGATAACCTGTCTTTCAAACTGGGCTATGTCGTAGCCAATAGTTCTGACGGGCTCTCTGACGCCCAATATTATGCCTCTTCATTCCCGGGTTGCTTCCGGGTTTTTGGAGACGGGGATTTAATGGATTATTGTAATCCTCAGTTAGGAACGGTAGATCCGCTTGATGCCCTGGATAACGATATCATTACTTTGGGTTTTGATGCGGGCGTGATTGATACGGGCCTCTCGGATGCAGATGAAGTATATCTCTGCTTAAAAGGGGTAACTGCTACCGGAGACACCCTGGACTTTTGTGGCCAGACGGGCCAGACCAGACTTAGTACTTATGCACTCAAAAAATGGCGCATCGATATCTGGCCCCGTGGTTTTTTCCAATTAACTAAAGACCAGGAGTTAAGCAGTCTTGTCTATTATTTTACAGATAAGACGGGTCAGGTAGTTGTTGGAAAGGACGGGACCCCCGCTGTACCATTTACTTACACGTTTAAATGTCAGTAATATTTAAAGGAGCGGCCCATTATGGAGCTCACTGACTTTAAAGTGATATATATACATCCAATAAATGTCTGACAAACTATTCGGGTAACAACCAGACAATCATCTTGAATCTAATTTATTATGTATAAACAGTATTTTCGGTTTTCTATAAATAGATTTTTAACTAAAAAGGCCATAACAACCTCATTTGTTGTACTGGTGATTTTGGGCAGTTCACCGCTGGTAACCAAGGCGCAACCAGAACTGACTGCCCAAAACAATAAAAATAGTATTGCCAGTACAGATCAGAGAACCGGTAAGGTAACAGATGCTTATAACAAACCTTTGCCCGGTGTTGTTATTAAAACATTGAACGGCCAGGCCTTAGGTGTGACAGATGAAACAGGAGCATTCTACCTGGAGATGACCCCGGAAATGGGAAAGGGGGGTAAGTTAGTTTTTTCTCTTAGGGGATATCAGCAGCAGGTAGTCACGCTTAACAAAACTCAAGGCAATCTGATTCGACTGGAATTGAGCTTTTTACCTGGAAGTAACATACAAAATGGGGAGAAGCAAGCAATCACAGATACGAACCTGGTGGTCCTGGAAAGCGCTACTGCCCAGAAAGGAGAGATGGACGCATTGTATGGCGCTGTACCTGCCTATCGTTTTTTAGGGTCAGCGGCCACTACTACGCATAACGAGCTCAGTTATACCCCGGCTCCAGCATACAGCTACGCCTTACCTGGCAGGCTTGCCGGACTGAATGTGATACAAACCGAGGGCTTTTATATGCCATCATTAGCCGCACAGACTGATGTGGATATTTTTGTGGGTAATATCCCCAGTAATAGCAGCGGCACAGGGCCCACAGATAATAACCAGTTTACCATTCAGCTGCGCGGTCACAGTTCCTCTCAAGGGCAGTCTCCAGTCGTTATAATTGATGGCATTCAAAGAGAAATTTACTCACTGGACCCCGATCAGATTGAGTCTGTCACGGTATTAAAAGACGCCTTGTCTACCATATTGCTAGGGCAGAACAGCGCCAGGGGAGCCCTGGTGGTGAACACATTAAAGCCTAAGGCCGGACCGCCACGCATTGGATTTACGGCCCAAACAGCTATTCAACAGTCCTTACAACTACCGAAACCGTTGAGCGCTGCCAAATATGCTTATTTACTCAATGAAGCCTTGCTTAATGATGGTAAAAAGGCAGCTTATACGGACGCTGACTTTCAGGCCTACTTAACGGGTTCTGATCCATACGGGCACCCGGATGTGAACTGGTATGACGCCCTTATTAAAGATAACCCGCTCATGACACGCTACAACCTGAATATTACAGGGGGCGGCAAAAAGGCAAGCTATCTGGTGGATTTAGGCTATTTGGATCAAGATGGCATGTTTAAGGGATCAAACGATCATACCTATAAGACCAATACCAGTGAGAAGCGCTACAGTATCAATTCTAAAATTAATTTTGAGGTTAACAAGGATTTCAATCTTGGTCTGAACTTAATTGGCCGGATCATCGATAATAACCAGCCGGGCGTGGGTACTTCTACTATTTTAAGTAATTTACTAACAACACCTAATAATGCTTATCCTATTTATAACCCTGACGGTTCCTTTGGTGGGACTTCCAATTACACCAATAACCTGATGGCACAGGTATTGGAATCCGGGTATTTGACCGAGCAGGAAAGGGATATCATGGTAAATCTTGATATGCGTTATAAATTGGACAAATGGCTACCCGGTTGGTGGGTAAAATTAAATGGGAATGTTTCTGTTGAGTCCGCTAGCTTTATTAATCGCAGTAAACAAGTGCCGATCTTCCAGATGAGTTTGGGAGAAGACGGGGATACGACTTATAACCGGTTCGGAAGCACTGTGAATCAAAATAATACCTTTCAGTCGACTTCCTGGGCCAGATATTGGTACGCGCAAGCTTCTACAGGATATGATAAGACCATTGGTCTAAATAGCTTTGGCGCCAAGCTGTTTTATGACCAAAAACAAACGCTTTTTAATTTTGATCTGCCTGCCGTCCTTAGTAATTATGCCTTTCAGGGGAATTATAATTATGCCAGAAAATATTTTGTAGAAGGCGCGTTAAACTATAGCGGATACAGCCGCTATCAAAAGGGCCATCAATACGGACTATTTTACGCCGGAGGTCTTGGATGGGACCTGGCTCAGGAAAACTTCATTAAAAATAATGCACATTGGATTAACCAGTTAAAACTCAGGGGCACTTATGGCAGGACCGGTAATGCCAATGTGGATAAATACGGTTACTATATCTGGAATGCACATTTTGAGAATGTCAATCTTTCTTATCCTATTGGCAGTGAATACCCGGGGCCAATTGGTGTACAGGAAGGACAAACGCTGGCCAATGTTAATGCGACCTGGGAAAAGGCCGATAAACTAGATCTAGGACTGGATATAGACTTATTTAATCACCATTTGCAGGGAAGCTTTGATTACTATCATGAGAAGTATAGCGATATCATGCAAAACAGGGGCAAGAGTATTGCCTTAATCGGCCTTAACTATCCGGCAGAAAATATAGGCCGTGCATTATATAAAGGATTTGAAGGCAGTCTGACTTATCAGAATGCAGCCCATAATTTCAATTACTATATCACTGGTAATGCATCGCTTCAGTATACCAAGGTCTTGTTCATGGATGAGCAGCAGCAGCCATATCCCTGGAATGTACATACCGGCTTACCGGTTGGACAGCGATTTGGTTTGATTGCAGACGGATTTATAGCGTCTGCTGACGAGGCCGCAACCTATGCCACAATTCCTGGGTATACTTTAAGGGTAGGGGACGTGAAATATAAGGATCTCAATGGCGACGGGGTCATTGATCAGTTTGACGCGACAGCCCTTGGCAAAACCGGACCGTTACTGTACTATGGACTAAGTGCGGGATTTTCCATAAAAGGCTTTGAGTTTAATTTTTTAATCCAAGGGGTTCAAAACCGGGATATATACGTGGATAATTTAGTAATGGACGCTGGATTTCAGGGGCAGAATAATGGATATGGCCAGGCCTATGAGCAGATTCAAAACCGCTGGACGCCAGAAACAGCCGGGACTTCACAGGTTGTGTATCCTGCATTAAATGCAGGAGGGAACGGTTATAATTATAATCCGCTTTATTTATCCAGCTCACTTTTTTTACATAATGGGAATTATCTTAGGTTAAAAAATGTAGGGGTTGCGTATAACCTGCCTGCAGTATGGACGGAGCGTTTAAAACTAGGTAGTGTTAAAATATTTATCAATGCGCTGAATCTATGGACCTGGGCAGCTTATGACCAGGTGGATCCCGAGATTTCTTTACCTAGTTACCCTATGCAGCGCATAATTAATACAGGCATCAACATTAAACTTTAAGTCATGCAACTCATTACTGAATATACGAAAGGATTACATCGGCATTATAAATTAGGAAGCCTTGTGCTGATTTCTGCCATGCTGTTTTGTTCCTGCGCTAAGGACTATGAAAATGTTCCCTTAGGGCAACAACAGACCCTGGATCTGACTTTTGATACAAAAGACTCCGCAGGAACCTATGCGATTCGTTACCTGAATCAGGTGTATAGCGATGCCTTGGTAAATGGACATAACCGCGTCTCCGGAGATTATTTAGATGCAGCTACTGACGACGCTCTATCTTCATCCTCAAGTTTATCGGATGTTGAGAAAATTGCCAATGGTGCGTACACATCTACAAATACGAATGCAGATGACTGTTGGGCAAGCGCTTATGCTGCTATCCGGTCAGCCACTGTATTTATTGTGAATATAGATAGAGTTCCATTATTAGAGCAGCTTCCTGACGGCAGGCCTGCAAGGTCGGCCTATAAGGCGGAGGCCCGTTTTTTAAGGGCCTGGAGCTATTTTAGGTTAGTTCGACGTTATGGAGGGGTTCCTTTGTTAGGAGATCAGGTTTATCAATTAACGGACGATATGGAGCTGCCCAGAAGTTCTTTTGGGGATTGTATTGACTATATTGTCAGTCAACTAGACTTAGCTGCTGATTCTCTGCGTTCCCAGACCGAAGTAAATAGTACCAGTTATGGACGCATTACCAAAGAAGCGGCAATGGCTGTCAAGGCAAAGGTATTGCTTCTGGCTGCCAGTCCGCTGTATAATGGAGAGAATGTTGATCCTTCCAATAACTTGACGGGTTATGCCAGTTATGATAAAAATAGATGGCAATTGGCAGCAGACGCTGCTAAAAAGATCATTGATCTTGGATATTACGCATTAATGCCTTCCTTTAGTTCCGTCTTTTTAAACCAGAACCAACCTGTTGGTAGTAATACGGAGAATATATTCTGGAGGCAAGTAGGCAATAATCAAGATGTTGAAAAAAATAATGCCCCAATAGGCTATACGACGGCTGGTGGCAATGGGCGAACAAGCCCTTCTGAAAATCTGGTGGAAGCTTTCCCAATGATTAGTGGACTATCTATAAATGACAATGGTAGTGGGTACAATCAAAGTGATCCCTATGTTAATAGGGACCCTAGATTAGCTGCCACCGTATTTTTTGACGGTCAAAGCTGGATTAACCGGTACGTTGAACTTTTTGAAGGAGGACTGGATAGGCCAGGAGGCACTGTTCAGCAGACGAAGACTGGTTACTATATGCGTAAGTTTATGGGTGATTTTTCCAGTGTCTCTGGGAGCCAGTATTCCAACACTTTACATGACTGGGTGTATATCCGCTATGCCGGGATATTACTGGATTATGCGGAGGCCTTAAATGAACTAGGTGGCCCCTCATCCGATGTTTACCAGATTTTGTTTGACTTAAGGCATCGTGCAGGCATTGAGCCTGGTGATAACGGTTACTACGGATTGTCTACTTCTTTAGATCAGACCAGTATGCGGGCCGCTATTCATAATGAACGCCGAATAGAAATGGCCTTTGAAGAGCAGCGTTACTGGGATTTAAGACGCTGGAAGGAGGCTTCAACAGTTTATAGCCAACCTGTTTGGGGGATGGATATTCAGAAGACGGGCAGTGGCCAGCTATATTATAATCCGGAAATAGTATTTACCCCTTCATTTGACGCTTCAAAAATGTATTTCTATCCCATACCTTATAACGAAGTGGTGAAAGATGAGCAAATGATACAAAATCCTGGCTGGAAATAAGCAGCGGACTAGCACGAAAAAAATTATTACCACAGAATTTATAAATATAAGTAGATTCATGAAGAAATTATTATTTATCCTTTTACTGGCAGCATTTCAAATTGGCTTGTGTTATGGCCAGGGCAAAACCGTAAGGGGCATTGTCAGGGATTCGCTGGGGCCGGTACTGGGTGCAACGGTTAATGAGCTATCCTTTCCTACCAATATGGTGACGACAGATTCAGCAGGTGCATTCCAGCTAACACTGAAGTCATCCTCAGATTCTATTATGGTCTCCTTGGTTGGTTATGAAAGCCAGCAAATTGCTTTACAGGGAAGAAGTTCAGTAAATATCACATTACATCAGACACCCACTGCCTTAAATGAGGTGATTGTCATAGGATTTGGCAAAACCAACCGTATTACCAATACAGGGTCTGTCGCTACTATTAAAGCCGAAGAAATAAGAAGAATACCCACATCAAGCGTTCAAAATACACTGGCAGGACGTATGCCTGGCTTTTTTGCCCAGCAGCGTTCTGGTCAACCAGGAAAAGATGCTTCTGATTATTTTATCCGTGGTGTCAGTTCACTGAATTCAGAAGGTAATAAACCTTTAATTATTGTAGATGATATTGAGTATACCTATGAACAGTTGGCTCAGATCAACGCCAATGAGATTGAGAGTATCTCCATTTTAAAGGATGCGTCTACAACGGCTATTTATGGCATCAAAGGAGCCAACGGGGTATTAATTGTAACGACCAGAAGAGGGGCGCTGGGACGTCCGCAATTTAATTTCAGGGTGGAGACAGGTCTTCAGACCCCAGTTAGAAAACCTGACTTTTTAAATGCGTATCAGACGGCACAATTAGTGAACGAAGCCTACGAAAATGATGGTTTAAATCCCCAGTTTACCGATGAGGATCTGCAACATTTTAAATCAGGAGATGATCCTTACGGTCATCCAGATATTAACTGGTATGATAAGATAATCCGCCCTTCTTCCTTGCAACATAATGCTAATTTGGATATTTCCGGGGGCTCTCAGGCTGTCAAATACTTTGTTTCTGGTGGTGTATTTAGTCAAAACGGGAATATTCAGGATTTTTCCACGGGAGAAGACGGCGTGAATACCAATTATTTTTACAGAAGATATGACCTGAGAAGTAATCTGGATATCCAGGCTACACAGAATTTCAGCCTTAGATTAGATGTTACGGCCAGATTCGGGGATATTAATTCGCCCTATAATCAGAACGTCACCAGTAATCTATATGATTTTTCTAAATATCATCCTTATTCAGCGCCTTATATCAATCCTAACGGCACTTATGCCTATGCCTATGATACGGAGGATCAACTGCCAACGCTGAATGCGATGCTGGCTACGGGCGGGTACAGCCGTCAGCGGAGCACTGACTATAATGCGCTGATAGGATTCAAAGAAAAAATGGACTTTATTACAAAGGGTTTGTCTTTGACAGGCAGATTGGCTTACGCCGGCGTTGAGGTCAATTCTTTAAACCTGGCCAGACCTTACGCCTTTCCGCCTTCTTATCACTATGATCCACTCACGGATTCCTATAGTTTAAATACGGGAACTAGTTCTGGAGGATATACACTGACTGAGTACCGTACAATAGGCAATACAGATAAAAAGGACCAGAGGGTAAATATGCAGCTTTATCTAAATTATGTACGTAATTTTGGTAAGCACCATTTTAATTCTTTGCTGCTATATAATCAGGAGAACTATACGAATTACCAGAGTGCAGCTGCACCGCAGAAATTCAGGGGCTTCTCTTATAAAATAGGTTATGATTATGATCAGAAATACCTCATCGATTTTAATGTGGGTTATAATGGATCAGACAGGTTTGATTCAGATAAACGTTATGGCCTATTCCCGGCCATTGGTGTGGGTTGGAATTTAAAACAGGAAAAGTTATTTGAACATATGTTAAAAAACTTCAGCCTGTTTAAACTACGGGCTTCATATGGGGTAGTCGGGTCAGATGTGGCTCCTGGGGATCAATACCTGTATCAACAGGTATATGTACAGGGCTCAGGTTATAGCTTTGGGCAATCGCCTCAGTCTCAATCTACAGTATATGAAGGCTCTTTAGGCAATCCTAATGTAACCTGGGAGAAAAAAAGGAGCTTTGATGTAGGGCTTGATATCAATACTTTAAATAATAAGCTTTCTATTACAGCCGATTATTTTCATGACTACCGCTATGATCAGCTGGTCACCAGAAACGATATCCCTTTAATACTGGGCATTGGCGTTTCTCCAACCAACGTAGCCAGAACGGTCAACCGCGGCTTTGATGGACAGGCTACTTATCATGATAAGGCCGGCCAGGTGGACTATAGTATTGGTATTGTCTGGTCCTACGCCAAAAACAAGATTTTATATGAGGCGGAAGCCTCGCCAACCTACCCTTGGCTGGCAGTCACAGGGCATTCTATTGACCAACCGTTCGGCTACAAAACCCTTGGTTTTTATACCCAGGCTGATATTGATAATCCAGATGTTGCTAAACCCACTACCGCCATCCCAGTCCAGGCAGGTGATTTACGCTATAAAGACTTAAATGAGGACGGCGTTATTGATGAAAATGATAGAACCGCTATAGGAAGACCTAATTTGCCTAATACCACATTTGGGCTACCTATTAAAATCGGATATAAAGGACTGGACATCAGTATATTATTTCAGGGGGCTTTTAATTATAGTCTGTATTTAACAGGTACCGCTATAGAGCCTTTTCAAAGTCAGTTTCAGCCCATTCACCTAAAAAGGTGGACGCCTGAAACGGCGGCTTCGGCCGAGTTTCCCAGACTTACCAGTAACCCGACCACGGTCAATAGCCCAGCGGTCTATGCTTCTGACTTTTGGCTAATTAATGCTTATTATGTGCGGCTAAAGACTGTTGAACTGGGGTATCAGTTTCCTAAAAAATTATTGCCGTTTAAAATCAATAATGCCAGACTATATTTAAGTGCTTATAATCTGGCAACAAAAAGCAATATCAGCAAAAAATACCAACAGGATCCGGAAGTACAATCTAATAGTGCGGGGGATGCCTATCAAAACCAAAGGGTCGTAAATTTGGGGCTTCAGATAGGATTTTAGATTGGGAAAAGGCCTTTTTAAGGCAATAGCATATAAGGGATGTAAACTATGAATGAAAATCAGCGAGAAATAATTAGTCCACAAAAAATATATTTTTTAAGTCACAACTGGTTTAAACTAATAAGCCAAAGCTTAATAGCTGTCATTGTTAGTATGCCAGTTACGCTTAAGGCAAATGGAAATGACGGCTATAAAATAGAGCGCAATGACAGTTTGTGTCAATATGTGAATAATCAGACTCCAAGCCCGGCCTTACCTGATTACGGAGCTTTTAGCTTACAATTAACCGGTTATATTATTAACAAAAAAAGGTCTAGTGTCCAACCCGGCAATCGTCAAAAGGAATTTTTAAGTGTTTCTGGCAGCCTCTTGCAAAATGAGAAATACAAAGCCCTGCAAAAAGTTTCGGTAGACCTGCTATCGGAGAACAGCTCTGTTGATAATAGTAGCATACAACCAGCTGATCTCAATATAGTCACTACATACCCAAAAACTCAGTTAGCGGACTGGCAAAAATGGCATATTATTTATAAGAGCAGCACTGGTGGGCAGCGCTTTTACCAGATCCGTAACGCTTTTAGTGGGCAGATGCTTGGTATCTCTAAAGCCTACAGCAGCGGCAGCGCTAATAACAGCAGTAATAATGGCCAGGAATTACAATTAGTCCAGACCCGTGTCACCGCGCAAGCTGCTGATAGCAGCTTATGGCAAATATTACCTTACCCTGCAGCAAAAAGTCAGGACAACCCCGACGGATATATACTGATTAATAAAGCCACGGGGCTCGCTATAGGAACAGACCATAAAATAATCCATAGTGAACAAAATAAAACAGCACCCTTAGCCTTTAGCTTTGTAAATCCTGGCGATGCGACTAGTCAGATAGCTATTTGGAAATTATCCCCATTAGGCGCTACTGCATACAGGGATGACGCTGTCGTTGGCTTTTTTGAGCGAAATGAAAAGAGTCTGGGCTCAGTGGCCTTCGATCAGGGAAATACCATCCAGTTGAACTGGGGCCCTAATAAGGGTAAAGTACTCTGGATAACAGAAGATGCCTGGGATGGGGAGCAGTTACAAGATAACCATCAGTTTAGTTGTAAGGATTTTTTCAGGTATCGTAATTCGGTATTGATTCAGCCATCGGCTTCTGACTGGAACCCGAATCATACTTTAAACATTACCAGAAATGATAGCAGGCAACATATGCCCAGGCAAATTTGTGATTTAATTGAAGGATCGGAATTTGCATGGCCGTCTGTGGGCATTGAGTTGGGAAATAAAGTGTATTTGCAATGTGCAGAGGGAGACGGGCTTGGCCCATTAAAATCTCAATCACTGTATGAACTGAGCGAGACGGGCGGGCTAGAGTGGCCGGTTAAAAGACTTATGCCAGGCCAGATGACCATCGAAACAAGAATTAATTATTCTGCAGGAATGATAGATGGTGGCGATGGATTTGTATATGTTTTTGGTTTTCAGGGAAAGGGGTATGGATATAGCTTAAATCTTCATGTTGCCCGTTTTCTAAAAACGGATCCCATGCAATGGCGTTTCTGGAATGGCAGAGCCTGGGCGCAAAAACCTGCAGTAGGAAGTGACGCCAGCATTGCTACAGGCAAGGCTACCGTGTCCGTTGCCAAGGTAAATGGTAAATACGTAATGATGACCATGGATCAGGGTTTTGTCTGTGATTCTATCCGTAATATTTATTTGGCGACAGCCGATAGTCCTACAGGGCCTTTTACACCACTTAAAAAAGTGTATGCAATCAGAGAGTTTCTCTATGGCAAATTTGCCAGGTATTATACACCTGTTATCCATCCGGAATTTGATAATGGCCGCAAGGAATTACTTTTAACCTATTGCCTGAACTTTTCCGGATGCGGGGTTCCCGATTGCAAGGACGGCTATCTGGATCCTTATTTTTACCGGATAAAAGGCATCCGGATTCCTTATTCGATCTTTGGCCTTCCGTAACACGAAGGATTCTTCTTAATAATTTTAATTACCGGGAGCTATCACAACACTTCAACTTTAAATTTAACTATGAAAAACCGGACTGTTATAAATACAAAAATTATTTACTGTTTTTGCCTGGCAGCATTAATAATGGGAGCTATCAGCGTTGTAGGTGCACAGGAGACGAAGACCAATGAAAATGGGCTATCAATATATGGTAATCAACCTTGGGCAGCTAAATGGATTGCTCCGGCCGGAATCACAGGCCATGAATACGGGGTCTATCACTTTAGAAAAGTCATAGAACTTGCCGCAAAACCTGACGCTTTCCCTATCAACGTATCTGCAGATAACCGCTATAAACTCTTTGTCAACGGACACCTGGTTTCTCTAGGACCTGCCAGAGGGGATCTGCATTATTGGAACTATGAAAAAGTGGACTTGGCCCTTTATTTAAAAGCAGGAAAAAATGTGCTGACGGCACTGGTCTGGAACGAAGCGGAATACAGTAATGAAGCCCAAATGACCAACCGGACAGGATTTATTATGCAGGGCAGCGATAAAAATGCCACTATCTGTAATACAGATAATTCCTGGCGTTGTGTAAAGGATCCGGCCTACAGTCTACTGCGACAATTTTTTATTGCAGGTCCTGGTCAACTGGTAGATATGCACCTTGTCATTAAAGGCTGCGATGAACCTGACTTTGATGACTCCAGCTGGCCTACAGCACAAGAGATAGCTAATGGGAATCCTAAAGGGAGCTCTGATGGAGGCTGGATGCTGGTGCCGTCCATTATCCCGCAAATGGAACTACGCTATCAAAGAATACCTGAACTCAGAAAAGTAACCGGGATGGATAAAAATAGGACTACTGCATTGGAAGGTTTCCCTGAGAAGAAAAGAAGTATCACCATTCCTGCCCATAGTACGGTTACTTTATTGTTGGATCAGAGTTATCTGACAAACGCCTATTTTACCTTGAACTTTTCAAAGGGCAACAACGCCAATATTGCTATCGGTTATGCTGAGACGCTTTATCTTAATCCGGATCCAGACAGAGATCGAAATAGTCTGTCCAGCCATCCGGCCAAAGGCAACAGAAATGAGATTAGTGGTAAGTTTTTTACCGGAATGACAGATAGCACCATATCTGATGGCAGTAATAATCAAAACTTTACCACGCTGTTTTGGCGCACCTACCGTTATGTGGAGCTGAGGATTTACACCAAGGATGAGCCATTAGTCATTGAAGATGTATATGGGACTTTTACAGGGTATCCATTTAAGCAAAATGCCCGTTTTAGCTCAAACGTTGATAGCTTACACCAAATCTTAGATATTGGCTGGCGTACCGCCAGGCTAGACGCCATGGAAACTTATATGGATTGCCCTTATTATGAACAACTTCAATATATTGGCGATACCCGTATACAGGCAGAAGTTTCTTATTTTAATAGTGGAGATGACCGCCTGGCCCGTAATGCGCTTAATCTGATGGATCATTCCAGGCTGCCGGAAGGAGTTACCATGAGCCGCTGGCCGAGTCATGGTACGCAGATTATTTCTACTTTTTCGCTCTGGTATATCGGCATGCTCCACGACTATTGGATGTATAGGCCTGATAGCAGTTTTGTGCAGCAAAAATTACCTGGTACCAGGCAGGTGCTGTCGTTTTTCCATCAGTTTGAGGGCAAGGATGGCTCATTGGTTAATTTACCTTACTGGAAATTTGTGGATTGGGTAGGAGGGCCTGGATGGATGATGGGTGAGGCTCCTAAAGGATCAGACGGCTGTTCTGCCATGTTGGATCTGCAGCTGTTAAAAGCTTATCAGTGGGCCAGCGCTATGGAAGACAGGTTGGGAATGAAGGCTTACGCCGATTTATATCAAGATAGGGCAAAGCGATTAATCCAGACAATTAAAATCAAATACTATAATAAAGAAAAAGGCTTATTTGCCGATACCAAAGAACAAAATACCTATTCACAACACGTAAATGCCCTGGCCATATTAGCTGGACTGGTAGATAAAGCTGATCTAAAGGCCTTTGGTAACAAGGTATTAAAGGACAACAGCCTGGTACAATGCACCATTTATTTTAAATATTACCTGAATCAGGCGCTGGTAAAAGCTGGATTAGGCGACGATTATTTAAATTGGCTGGGTATCTGGTGGGATAATATTAAACTGGGACTAACTACCTGGGCGGAGGATTCTAATTTACAATATGCCCGTTCTGATTGTCACGCCTGGGGCGCTAGCCCAAATATAGAATTCTACCGCACTGTGCTAGGCATTGACTCGGATAGCCCCGGTTTTAAAACAGTTCGTATCACGCCTCATTTAGGGAAGTTAACCCAGGCCGGAGGTGAGATTCCCCATCCGGCAGGCACCATTAAAGTGGCCTATCATTTAAAAGCGAATGCCAATAAGTGGCAGGCCGATATTGAACTTCCTCAAGGTATTACCGGTCACTTTGTATGGGCAGGCAAGAAAATGAGCTTAAAATCAGGAACAAACCATTTTGATCTCTAGCATGGGGTTAACCTAATTACAGGGCAATACTAAAGCAAAACTTAAGGGTTTGCCGGGAAACGCAGTGCCTGTTATTTTTGATGGGTACTATTGGCCTGGGAGATTTTGGGCGTATTGATATAAAATAGGACCGTTTGATTAGGATAGAGGGTAAGCCGTAAAATTTTAAGAAAAATAATGCATTGTAAACAACAGTTGATTAATATTGGTGTAAGAGCAAAGCTACACCTGATAAATTTGAATAATAAAATTGGGAATATGGAAGTATTCAGTAAGTCTGTACAGCTCTTACTGGGCGTATGCTTAATAGGGGGGAGTTTGCCGGCTCAAAATACCCACCAGTCAAATCAACAAGTCCCGGCTTCCAATACAATAAATTATGCCAGCTTAGTCAACACCAGGCTTGGGAATGCAAATGCAGGTAATACCTATCCGGGCGCTACCTATCCGTTTGGGATGGTGCAGTTTACCAGGACTTACTTTGATAAACAGCAGGGGTTTATTGTAAATCAGCTCAGTGGTGCCGGCTGTGATCATATGGGGAATTTTCCCGTACTACCTTTAAATGGGCGGTTAAGCATCTCTCCAGACAATATTAAAGACCTAAGGGCGGATATTCAAAAGGAAAAAGGTTCGGCAGGTTATTATGAGGCGACCGTTAATAAGAATATTGATGTAAAGCTGACTGTTACCCCCAGAACAGGGTTTGCCCGGTTTGTTTTTGACGCAGACAGTACGACGGCTACCATTATTATTGGTGGCGGCGTAGCCTCCACACCACTTGCAGCTTCCGCTCTTGCCATAAGAGGTAAAAACAGCGTGGAAGGTTATGCCGATGGGGGCTCTTTTTGCGGGATAAAATCGGCATATAAGGTCTATTTTGTAGCAGAATTTAACCAGGACGCCACAGCGGTAGGTACCTGGAAGGGGAACGAACTAAATCCTGGGGCAAGATTTGTGGAAGGACAGCATACGGGTGCTTATTTTAGTTTTGATATTAAAAACAGTAAGGAAATATGTTATAAAATAGGCATTTCCTATGTTTCGGTAGAGAATGCCAGAGAGAATCTTACAGCAGAGAGTGCGGGCTGGGATTTTAATAGTTTTAAGCATCATGCAGAAGCTGCCTGGAATCATTACCTGTCCAAAATTGAAATTGAACAGGATGAGCAGGATGATCCAAGCCGTAAACAGCAGTTTTATACCCATCTTTATCATAGTTTTATCCATCCAAATATCTGCTCTGATGTAAACGGAGAATACATGGGGGCTGACAATAAAGTCCACCGCTCTAATCGTCCAGAATATACATCCTTTAGCAATTGGGATACTTACAGAACACAGATCCAACTGTTAAGTATCCTGGCGCCGGAGGAAACTTCTGATATGGTCTATTCCCTGGGAGAGTTTGCTGAACAGGCGGGTGGCGGCATGCCACGTTGGGTACTGGCCAATAGAGAAACAGGGGTCATGCAAGGAGATCCGTCTTCTATATTAGTAGCCAACGCCTACGCCTTTGGGGCCAGGAATTATGATGCCCGGAAACTACTACGGATTATGGTGCATGGCGCAACAGATTCCACGGCTCATGCACAGGGCTTTTTAACCAGGCCCGGATTAAAGCAGTATCTGGAAAAAGGCCATTATGACGCCTCGATTCAGCTGGAATATAATAGTGCTGATTTTGCCATTTCAAGGTTTGCGCTGGGCGCAACGGATGACCAGTATCTAAGCGGAAGCTTACAGGGTAGGGCTCAGAGTTGGAAAAACTTGTTTAATCCTGCCAGAGGATGGCTGCAGTCCAGAAATCCGGATGGTAGCTGGAAGCCGTATTATGAGGACTGGCGGGAATCTACCTTTAAAAACTACTTTTGGATGGTTCCATTTAATTTACGGGGGCTTATCGATATTATTGGCGGTGATAAAGTGGCTGAAGCCAGACTGGATTCTTTATTTGTCAGGCTAGACGCCAATTATGGGCAAGAGTGGTTTGCCAGTGGCAATGAGCCTAGTTTTGCCATTCCCTGGGTATATAACTGGGCCGGAGCTCCGTATAAGGCGCAAAATGTCGTACACCGGATAATTAAGGAGTGTTATTTTAATGGTCCGGGCGGATTACCAGGCAATGACGATTTAGGCGCTATGGGCGCGTACTATGTTTTCTGCACAATAGGTTTATATCCAGAAGTGCCCGGCGTGGGTGGCTTTTCAATCAATAGTCCCTTTTTTAAAGCCGTTAAACTGCATTTACCCGGTGGGACAATCAGTATTAGTGGCGGTAGTTCTGCAAAACCTTATATTCAGTCTTTAAAAATTGATGGTAAGCCTTATTATAGCACCTGGATTCCATGGAAGCTGTTAAAGGGTGGTGCAAATCTGCAGTATCAGCTGGGAAGTAAGCCTGATAAAAAATGGGGAATAGCAGGCAAACCAACGCCGCCTTCTTTTGATTAGTTATTTGGAACTTAACTAAAAATTTTAAAGGATTATGTATTCCAACGCAAACGGCATAGTTTAAGTTCTTCATAATTGCGAAAGAAGGATTGCCGAAAAGATGATCCATAAAAGGCTGCTACATTTGCATAGCGATATATAAAACACCTGTTATATATCGCAGGCTGTTACTATATATGCCTGATCTGGACTCCAGCCAATCATTTGTATAGCCTGATTAACGATCTTACCGCCATCAGATATTGCATGATACTGACTGTATCAGGCTTCGCAGGTGCGAATAAAAAAGCCTCTAAATATACACATATGTGGATTAGAGGCTCCCGGACGTTTCACTCAAATGGATGACACTATGTGTTTAAAGTGAGGAATCTTTTCTCCAAAGTTGAAATGCGCTGCATGTAATTAGTTTTTATTCGCATTTGGAATGACCGCAATCCTGACAGATTAAACAACCTTCCCGGTATTGTAGATGATGTCCCCCGCACTGTTGACATTGGCCCCCCATGATTTGAGTATGATTAGGTATAAATCTTCTGAGTGCTCTGGCTATACCATTTTTCCAGGTATTTATATTGTCGTCCTTTAACTGTAATCCATTTACCAGCTTTACGACCTTTTCTATTGACATGCCATGTCGTAAAATGCCTGAAATAAGTTTTGCGTAATTCCAGTACTCAGGGTTGAATTTATGAGACAGGCCCTGAATGGTGATTTTGTAGCCTTGTTGATTTTCGTATTGAAAATCATATCTGGATGGGCCGTCTGTCTGGTGGACTTTAATAATAACGCCTTGTTTTACCCACTTTGGAAGCAGTATGCCTAGGGTGTCATCAGCAATACCTGTAAATATTTCATAAGGTTTTTGATCGATTAGTCCGATAAAGGCAATCCATTTTTCTTCTTTGTTTTTAAAGTGTATGACTGCAGCCTGAATTATTTCAGGGCGTTGCAAGGGAAAACCGGGTGAAGTCTTGGGCGAAATATGGGCAGTAGGGGGATTAGGGGAGGTAGCTGCCATGCTATTGGGAGGGTGACCGCCGGTAGCTGCTGCTACTTCTTTTTTCTCCTCTTCTGCCTCTTCTTCCTTTTTCTTATTATTATCAATACCCATGAGCACCCCATAGCGGCTCCCTTCCCTGTAAACAGTGATGCCTTTACATCCAAACTGCCAGGCTTCCATATATAAATCGCCAACGAGCTCTTCATTCACAGTTTGCGGCATATTGATGGTAACGCTGATGCTATGATCCACCCATTTTTGGATGGCCCCCTGAAGTCTTACTTTGGCCTTGTAATCTACGTCACTGGAGGTAGATTTATAATAGGGAGATTGGCTGACCAGATTGTCCAGTTCTTGCTGACTATAGTTTTTATTAGTGTCATGACCGGATATCATCATCCAGTCTTTAAATTTATGATGAAAGACCCTGTAGGTTTCCCAATAGTCGCCAAGTTCGTCTTTAAAGTGCGTGATGGTGTTTTTGTCACCAGGATTGACTTTCCTGCGCCTTTGGTAAACAGGCATAAAAATGGGCTCTATACCAGAGGACGTCTGGGCCATAAGGCTGGTAGTGCCTGTTGGGGCAATGGTGAGTAAGGCTATATTTCTGCGCCCGAACTGGCACATTTGTTCATATAAGGATGGGGCTTCTATTTTTAAGCGATTTATAAATGGGTTTTCGCTTTCACGGCTGCTGTCATAAATGGGAAAGGCCCCCCTTTGCTTAGCTAACTCAACGGAGCTGGTGTATGCATTAAGGGCTAATAGCCTGTGGATTTTGGTCGAAAAAACAATACTCTGCTCACTGCCGTATCGCAGGTCGAGGGCGGCTAACATATCCGCCTCTGCGGTTATACCAAGACCTGTTCTGCGCCCCTGCATAGCTTTTAACTGAATGGTTTCCCATAATTGTTGCTCCACCTGTTTAACTGCTGTCGGTTCTGGATCTTCTTTTATTTTCTCCAAAATAGCGGCTATTTTTTCCAGTTCAAGGTCTATAAGATCATCCATCAGTCTTTGGGCCTTTTGGACATGGTCGCTAAATAAGTTTTCATTAAAAGAGGCTTTTTGGGTAAATGGATGCTCGACCTAGCTGTATAAGTTGATGGCCATTAACCGGCAGGAATCATAAGCGCATAAGGGTATTTCTCCACAAGGGTTGGTGCTGAGTGTTTTAAACCCTAAATCAGCATAGCAATCTGGAATTGATTCCTTTATTATAGTATCCCAAAAAAGGATACCCGGCTCAGCACTCTGCCAGGCGTTATGGACGATTTTCTGCCAGAGCATGCCGGCATCAATTTCTTGTCGGCAAACCGGTGTCTTTGCGTTTACGGGATATTGTTGCGTAAAGGAAGTCTTGTTTTTTACGGCCTGCATAAATTCATCTGTTATGCGTACAGAAATATTAGCGCCCGTAATTTTTTCCAGGTCTGTCTTGGTATCTATAAATGCTTCGCTGTCAGGATGTTTAATTGAAATCGATAGCATTAAGGCGCCTCGCCTGCCATCCTGAGCCACTTCTTTTGTAGAATTTGAATAGCGTTCCATATACGGGACGACACCTGTGGAGGTGAGGGCGGCATTTTTCACACGGCTTCCCTTTGGCCGGATGCAGGAGAGGTCATGGCCTACGCCACCTCGGCGTTTCATTAACTGCACCTGCTGCTGGTCTGTTTGTAGTATAGCACCATAGGAGTCGGCGTGGGTATCACTGCCGATGACAAAACAGTTAGATAATGAACTAATTTGAAAAAGATTACCGATACCTGCCATGGGGCTGCCTTGCGGGATAATGTACTTGAAATGGGAAAACAGATGAAAGATTTGCTCTTCCGTCATGGGGTTAGGGTATTTTTGTTCAATGCGGGCAAACTCAGCGGCCATCCGGTGGTGCATATCATCCGGTGATTTTTCATAAAGATGACCCATTGAGTCTTTGATGGCATATTTATTTATCCAAACCCTTGCGGCTAATTCGTCCCCTTTAAAATAAGCTAAGGTGTTTTCAAATACCTGCTGATGGGTATAAATGTTGCGTTGCTTTGCTGCTTCTGAGATATCTGTACTCATGTATAATTAATTTAATATGAAGGGTATTACAGAGAAGGAGTTGGTGATAATGATGTTAGCGGTCTCTGGTGTAAATAGAAAAGTAATTGGTCATTTCCTCTATGCTGGCTAAGCCTGCAGAACTGAAGATGTCGAGGGCATACTCGGGCCACAATGCTTAATTGATTGAGTAAGTTCCGCAGCAGCGATATCTAATTGGATGATAAAAGCCGCTATCTGAGACTCATTGTAGTCATTTATGATCGTTGCTTTTTTTCGGTAATAGGTAATAGCCTCCTGAATTTGCATATAGAAATGCTGGATAAATTTTTTCCTTTTTTTGTCCGGGCTTTGGAGCTCTTTTACTTGGTTCCTTAAATACTCAATATAAATATATAGTTCGTTAATAAAGAAATGCGGTCTATTTACTTCTGTAATTATATTTGTTTTTCCATAGATATGACCTACCATTTGCTGTAAGGAAACGACTTTAGAAAAATAAATAATATTGGGCCCGGGACAGATGGCTACAGCCGTCAGATTATTTAAAAAAGGTTGTTGATATTGGATTGGCGCAGCGTTGCTTAATCCAATACACAGGCATTCCTTATCCATTATCGATTTTTTGGCGGTCTCATACTCCTGGGAAGGAAGATGTAAGCTTTTTAATTGGTTGAGCTTCAGCTGCTGGTATTTTACCGATGCTGTGCAGATGGGTAATTTTGTAAATTCTGTATTATTAACTAAATGCCTTTCTGTACAGGGGCTACCTGGACGCTTTTGGGTTATTCTGCTATGTTTTTCCAAATCGGAACTAGTGCCTTTTAAATAATAAAAGGGTACTCCCAGCGGGGAATTCGGGCTGATTTGTATGGAAGATTTTTGCGCCTTTTGTAATAAGGTAAGGGTGGGCAGATCGACCGTTGTAGCTTCGGGAACGAGTAGGAAGGGGGTGCCCCAACCTGCAGCGTCTAAACCGTAATGGTTTTGAACAAACAGATGCTCTTTATTTGTGGCAATGCCGCCCTGATAGGTTATTTTTATTGGATGTGGAGTCTGGTAAGTCGGACAAGATTTTGCTGCTAAGGCTTTATTATATAGGTCAAACAAGGTGGCACATAGCTCACTGCGTTTGCTTTTAAACTCCTCCAGCGTTGGCCCTATTAGGTTGCCATCGCCCACAAAGGCGTGACCGCCGCAGTTTAATCCGGATTCAATCCTGAACTCACTGACCCAGACGCCTTTTTTAGCAAGATATTTCCCCTGAATTAATGCAGATCTGTAATCACTGACTTTAAGTGCTATTTTTTTATCAAATTTACCTGGGGCTTTAGCATCAAATTGTCTGCATTTTTCCAGGTAATTAAATAATCTCGGGTTGAGCCCTGCTGAGAAGATTATAGTAGAGTTGGTCAAATCACTTTTTGCGTAGCCTCTTAACGCTGATACGGCGTCTGAGCTGTCTTCTATGACCGCACCGTCCTTGGTATAATTATCCTTATCCACTTTGGTCATAATATTTACATCAATGCTGCCTGCTCTGACATTGGCCTTTAATATTTGTTTGAGCCCCTCTTTTTCCAAGGTGTCGTTTGAGGCTTGCATATAGCTATATAACATACTTAAGTCGCTTTTGTTAGGCAGCATTTCAAAATATTTGACAAGATCAGAGCCTGCCTCGAAGATTGATTTTTTGATTTTGTCAATTTGATTATTGACGACTCTGTTGATAAGGTTTAGATAATCTGTAATTCTATTTTCCCGGCTATTTCCCTGTTTGGTAGGGATGGGGATAAAGGGCTCTTCTATGGCGTTGTAATAATATTTACGCATGGTTTCGATGAGTCTGTCCTCCATAATGGATATCGCGGAACTAATACCGAACTTGGCTACTTTTAATGGTGAATCTATGGTGAAGGCCAGACCCATAACTGGAATATAGAATTGGTGTGGTGGAAGTTGCATTTTGTATATAGGTTGTTGCATCTGCAGATAAGAAATTTAACTTTAGTGATTGAAAAGCAAAACTATTAAAAAAGGATATCCAAGTCTTTTATTAAGATATGATTTTGGTCATATGGTTGATTTTATCCAGAGCGGTTGCGTTGGAGTTGCTACATGGAGATTAAAAGTCTTTTTGTGTCTTTAGTAATGCGTAGTGATCTTGGGATTTCCAGTGTTCGGCTTCTGCCTGTAATCCATTCAGATGCTGGAAAAAGGAGGAAAATGTTGCAAATCAGTTGTCGCTCAGACCCCATGAGGCTGAATAAACATGCGAAGCGTTGCTGGTATATTGCTTTAATGGGCCTCAATTTAAAAGTGCATGGCAATGTTTTGTATCGGGAAATTAAAACGACTAAGTCAGGTATATATATTGCTGTTTTTGCAATGTTTCGATTTCCGGGTTTGCTATAGGCGCAACGGATGACCAGTATCTATACGGAAACATACAGGGGAGGGCTCAGAGTTGGAAAAATTTATTTAATCCTGCCAGAGGGTGCAACAGTCCAGAAATCCGGATGGCAGCTGGAAGCCGTGTTACGAGCACTGGAGGGAATCTATCTTTAAAAACAACTTTTGGATGAACCCGATTAATTTATGGGGGCTTATTGATATTATTGGGCATGCGTAGTTTGCCAGTGGCAATGAGCCTAGTTATGCCGTTCATCGGGTATATAACTGGGTCGGATTACCGTAAAAAACATAAAATATCGTCCAAAGTATTATTAAGAAATGCTATTTTAATGGTCAGGACGGATTATCAGGCAATGATGATTTAGGCGATATGGATTCTTACTATATTTTTTTCACGATAGGGAAGTACCTGATGTTGGTTGATTTTTTATAAATAGTCCTTTTTTTTAAGCCATTAAACAGCCTTTATCCGACGGAACAATAAGCATTGCTGGCGGTAGTTCCACAAATCCATTTGTTCAGTCTTTAAAAATTGATGGTAAGCCTTTCATAGTACCTGGATTCCATGGGAGCTGTTAAAGGGCGGTACAAATTTGCAATATCAGCTGGGAAGTAAGCCTTATCAAAAGTGGGGAATAGCAGGCAAACCAGTTCCGCCGCCATTTGATTAAGTGGTCAGGCATTTATTGTTGAATGGCGTATTTCCCCTTATATGGTGCGATGCGACCCAACTATGGCCAAGGGGGCCGTCCAAAATGATTGCAGTCAATTTGAATAGTATCTGCCACTGTATTATTAAGCCCCGTCTTTGAACACAAATCAATCGTTTGCATAGCCTTATTAACGACATTGCCGCCAAAAAATATCACTGTGAATAAAGGTTCATCTTGTTTTTTTAACCTTCCTTTTATTTTAGTAGCTTGTTTGGGTAGTTTTCCTGTTTAATTAAAATCGGGACCTCTTATTAAAAAGAGTGTCCCGATTTCCATTTTCATATAATAAACTAGTCCTTTGACAAGTCATTTTCTTACCCTTACTGACCTGCAATATTTTGGATTAAGACACCACCTGAGCGGTCGATTTGCTCCTGCGGTATCGGGAAGATCTCATCCTTGTCCTCAAAAGTAATGGTCTGAGAGGCAGAGACATATTCCTTCTCAAAATTCTGATAGCTTTCTATTACAGATTTTGCCAGGCCCCAACGAACCAGGTCATAGAAACGGTGACCTTCCAGCGCTAATTCTAATCTTCGTTCTGTCTCGATGGCAGACATGGCATAGTCTTTACTGGCAAAACTGGGGTAGGGTTTTATCAAGTAATTAGCAGCGTTTTTGCCGTCTATTTTAAGTGCCGGCAGTGAAGCGGCTCTGTTGCGAACGTCATTTACCCGGTCAAGTGCGTATCCTAAGTCGCCTGTTTGGGCGGCACATTCAGCTGCCATCAGATAAACGTCTGCCAAACGAATGATATTAACATTTAGGCTGGTGATTTCTTCAGTACCTGATACTGTATTGCCGCCAAAATCAGCTTTGTCAATCATTTGTTTTTTAGAGACAAACGGTCCTCCAAAGGCTGCTTCACGAATCCATGCATCTCCGGGAAAGATGCCCCAGTCTTTATAAGGAACCCCTCTTCTTCCTACGGTATAATCCAAGCGAGGGTCAACTCTAAGTGTCTGATCCACCTTGTAGTTTTCCTTAGCTGCTCCCGATAGCCCTAAATCAGAGACATATGGATCGGTCCTATAAGCAGTTACACTTAACGGCAAACCATCGGCTCCAGTTCTATAGGCATTTACCAGATCAACAGATGGTTGGAAAAATCCACAGCAACTAATGGGAGCTGTACCGTATAATCCAGAAAGCATATCACCGACATTGCCATTATCTCCCGAACCGTCTGGATTGATAATATGCTGAGCGGCAAAAATACTACCAGGTCCATTTTCTTTGTTCACATCAAAATTATCAGTAAAGGCAATGGTACTCAGTGCTGGTTTCTTGGAGATAACATCTTTAAATAGCACTAAAGCTTCACTGTATTTTTCTTCATACAGATACAATTTACCTAGATAGGATTCTGCTGCGTATTTATCTACTCTTCCGGCTTCGCCATTGGGTTTGTCGAAGCTTAAATTGTCTACTGCAAACTGAAAATCTGCCTCAATTTTTGGCGTGACGTCTACGTCATTGGCAACTTTTGCCGCTTCCGCTGTTTCGGTAATAGATTCATCTATGTAAGGAATTTCGTTGCCGAATACCCTGGTTAAGAAGAAATAATAATGTCCTCTTAGAAATTTGGCCTGGGCTTCAATTAATTTAGCCTCGTCATCAGTAAACTTATCATTTTGATCAGTAGCCTGAAGGGCAGTTAATAATTTAAGTGTCAGGTTACAACGGATTATTCCTTCATAATAATTGGTCCACATGGTTGGTAAATTGTCATTACTAGGAATAACCTTGTGTAACTCAATGTCATTCATTGGAGATTGGTCTGCATTGCTACTGCCTTTATGAGCATCATCAGCCGCAACTTCACCGAATAGCCATTGGCTGGGAGCAGAGGAATAATTGCCCCAGGTTCCGTTAATATTGCCATTTACCAAGCCATAGGCACCTATCAAAGCACTATTGACGGCATTTGTTGTCAATAACTGATCTTCGGTAATCTGCGCCTTAGGCGTTGTTTCCAAAAAGCCCTTTCCGCAACCAAAAAGTGCGAATAGGAGGCAAAGTGGAAGGATTATTTGATTGATCTTTTTCATAATTAATACGAGTTTAATGGTAATTCAATTAAGCTTAGAAAGTGACATTCAGACCAAAAATGAACTGACGAGAAGCGGGATATACCCCTAAGTCAACACCTGGTGCAGAGAATGTGCTGGAGAACTGGCTAACTTCTGGGTCCAGGCCAGAATAACCGGTAATGGTAAACAGGTTGCTGGCACTGATATAAGCCCTGAGGCTTTTAACCTCTTTGTTTTTAAACCAGTTTTCTGTTGGGAATGTATAGCCTAACTGAATATTTTTCATCCTAAAATAACTGCCGTCCTGGATATAATAACTGTTGGATTCTAGCTCCATGGCAGAAGGGTTTCTGTAGGGAGCAGGAACATGACTTCCAGTATTTGTTGGGCTCCAGGCATTAAGAAGTCTTGTGGAGACAGCTCCGTCAAAGGCGCTGAAGTCCGTATAGTACCTGGTAGCATCAAATATATCGTTACCCTGAGATGCATTAAAGAACATGGACAAATCCCAGCGTTTCCAGGTGGCATTAAAAGATAAAGAGTAAATGAAATCCGGATGTGGGTTTCCAATTATTGTTCGGTCATTCGCATCAATTACTCCGTCGTTATTAATGTCTGCATATTTCTGACCACCAACTCTGGCTCCGTCATAAGAAGGGGTGTTGGCAATGTCTTCCGTACTTTGATAAATGCCTGTTACCTTATAACCATAAAATGCTCCAAATACTTCCCCTGCTCTGAGAATAGAAGTGTTGATGCTTCTAAAGGAACCATAAATCTGTTCCGTGACTGTGGGAGCTAGCTCTACGAGTTTATTGATATTTTTGGATATATTAAAACCAAGGTCAAATTTAAATTCATCTTTTCTGGCATTTTGATGGTAATGATAGTTTACGCCAAGTTCAACCCCTTTATTGGTCATGGAACCAATGTTTACATATGGAGATGATCCGCCTCCAACGGCTTGAGCCGGTTGTGGAACAGGATATAGCATATCGGACGTCTTCCTGTTATAGAAATCTAATGATCCATCAAAACTATGGTCTAATATGGTAAAGTCCAGACCTGCATTCCAACTTTTAAGCTCCTCCCATTTAACATCCGGGTTACTATAGCTATTCGACCAGATACCGCTTGCCAGGCTAGTACCTTCGACTGGATAAGAGGATGTGTTTTGAGATGCTTGGAAGGTTGTTAGATACTGAAAGGATGGGATACTTTGGTTACCAGTAGCGCCATATCCAACACGCAGTTTTAGGTCGTTGATCCAATCTGCACCTTTCATAAAGTTTTCATTGGAGATTCTCCAGGCCAGACTGGCTGCCGGAAAATTTCCGTAGCGGTGATTGGGGCCAAAATTTGATGATCCGTCCCTGCGAATGGTGGCACTCAGTAAATACTTATCTGCGTAATCGTAATCTGCTCTGGCGAATAAGGAGTATAAGGAAGATTCATAACCACTAGATCCACTGGATTTGTTCGTACTTGCGGCATCCAGATAATAATAATTGATATCGCCGAATATAAAGAAACTGTTTCCTGAACCGCTAAGAACTCTGCCTGTACTGTTGACAGCTTCGGTACCCGCAAGTAATGTCAAATCATTTTTTTCGGCAAAAGTATGCTTATACGTGAGTGTATTTGTCCAGGTCCATTCAGTTGCATAACCTTGTGACTCATTCAATGGGTTATTGGTATAGTTACCCTCGGAAAATTCTGGGTTGGGATATCCAATACTAAGATTGGTGTAGTTGTCATAACGCAGACCATAGGTAGTCTTTAAATTTAATCCTTTTAGGATTTCTAAATCGGCGTATGCGCTACCAAAGAATTGATTATCGGTATTAATGTTGTCTTTAGCTCTGTATAATACGGCCAGCGGGTTTTCTGCATTTCCCAGCATGGAACCTTTAGTGCCGGCAAAATTGCCCTGGATGTCATAGACGGGGATTATGGTCTGGATGCGATAAGCCCAACCAATAGGAGAGCCTTCTCCCTGGTAGCTGCCTGCAGTATTGGTGTTTGTTGAAAAACCATTAAATTTCGAGCGTGAATACTGCATGTTTTCTCCAATGGTTAAATGGTCATTTAATGTCTTAAATTGCGAGTTTGCCCTAACCTGTGCTCTTTCGAAACCTGTATAACGAATCGTACCGTCTTGCTTAAAATAACCTCCACTGATTGCATAATTAGCGTTTTCTCCACCACCCAAAATGCTAATCTCATGACTTTGCATAGGTGCTTTATGGGTAATTACGTCAAACCAGTTAGTTCCCTGCTGATTAGCTTTGGTTATCTGGTAAAATGTAGAGGCATCCTGAGAATAACGATATTTGGAAGGATCGGCGTCTGCGGCTGTAACTTCCTGGCCTGTTTTTGAACCTGCCAGCAAATATTCAGGCAAAGTAGGTTGGTCCCCAGTTCCATAATTAGTACCTACAGATTTTCCATCAATAGCGATACCTGCATTTTTAACGGCAGCAAAAAGATAATCTGCATACTGTTGCGGATTCATATAATCAGGGAAGGTTCCCTTGTTGGGCGACTGAATCCCATAATAAGAAGTGATTGAAATTCTAGGGGGACCCGTTTTCCCTTTTTTGGTTGTGATGATTACAACGCCGTTATTTGCTCTGGAACCATAAATAGAAGCAGCGGATGCATCTTTCAAAACCTGCATGGATTCAATGTCCTCAGCACTTAACCAACTGAGTTTTCCTGTATAGGGCATACCATCAATGATGAATAGCGGGTCATTGTTGTTAATGGTACTAAAACCACGAATGCGAATCTGCGGAGTAGCGCCAGGGGAACCGTCATTAATGATTTGGACACCAGCAGCCTTACCCTGCATCGCTTCTACAGGGCTGGCTGCGGGCTGATCCTTAACTTCATTCATGTCAACTACCGCCACTGAACCTGTCAGGTCTTTTTTCTGCATGGTTCCATAACCAACCACAATGACATCGCTTAGGTCAGAATTTGTGGGCGTAAGTTGCATGTTGATTACCGGATCATTGCCGACGGTAAAACTGGCTTTTTTATAACCTACAGATGAAAATTGCAGCACATCACCTGTTGCTGCCTGGATACTGTACTGACCATTTTCGTCTGTGGTCGTACCTTGATTCTTGCCCAGTAATTCTACTGAGGCGTTGGGAAGGGGAGCTCCCTTTTCTGATGTTACCTTTCCTGAAACGGTTTTGCTTTGCCCAAATGCCTGGAGGCTAATGGCAAAACAAAAGGTTAGTAGGAAAAGTAACATGGCAGTGGGGTTAAATCTTTTCATACATTACAATGTTTTAAAGTGTACTGATTTTGATGCAAATGCATCTCTAAGGTATGTTAACATTATGTGTTAATGAAAAATAAAAATAATAGGCGCTGTGTAAAATGTGCTTAATAAAAAAATCATTTATTGCTTAAAATAGTTGTTTTAGATATAATTAAAAAATGTAATATAAGTAATGCATTCTTGATTATACTTTAATTTACTTGTTATTATTTAACAATTGCATTGCTTTAATAAGTCTGATTTATCTGCTTAATAATTGTTAATTTTCCCAAGAATTATTGTGGAAAAAAAGATGATTTTTGTTTTTATGACTTTCAGAAATTTTCATGAATTGTAAATAAAATATCAATAATCTGATAAAAAGTATAGATTTTTTAACTTGCCTGACATTTCTATTTTTTATCATTGATTTTAAAAATAAAAGCTAGCATGCATTCAACTTTCTTGAAATTATCAGGCTCAGGGGGAGGCTCTTTAAACAGGTTTTATAACAAGCTTTCTAAATTAAGCTCTGTCTTTGTCTGGGGCTGTTTATTATTTCCAAGTATTCATTTAATGGCTCAAAATACTTCTTCAGCAGGGAGTCATCTATTTTCCAGTTCAGATACGGCAGCTGTGCCATCCGAAATTCAGGATCCGGAATGTTTAGGTATTAATAAAGAACCTTACCATGCAACTTTAATGCCTTATAAAACCACCACAGAGGCATTAAATGCGAATAGAATGGCCTCAAGTTATGCCTTGAGTCTGAATGGAATCTGGAAGTTTAATTGGGTAGATTGGCCTCAGAAAAGACCAGTTGATTTTTATAAGGAAGATTATGATGTGTCAAAATGGGCTGATATCCCGGTACCTTCAAACTGGCAAGTTCAAGGATATGGGACACCTAATTACAGTAATTATAATTATATCTTTCAAAAGGATTTTCCAAATGTTATGTCAACACCATCAGTAAGTTTTACTACTTATGAGAAAAGAAATCCAGTAGGAAGCTACCGCAGAGTTTTTGAATTACCGGATAATTGGGATGGCAGAGAAATATTTGTAACATTTGATGGGGTGGACGCAGGCTTTTTTCTTTGGGTGAATGGTAAAAAGGTTGGTTATAGCGTTAATAGCCGTAATGCTGCTGAATTTAACCTGACAAAGTTTGTTCATCCCGGGAAAAATATGATTGCAGTAGAAGTTTATCGTTTCACAACTGGCAGCTATCTGGAAGATCAGGATATGTGGCGTTTGAGCGGCATCTTTAGAAATGTTACCCTTTGGAGTAGCCCTAAGGTGCATGTCAGAGATTTTTTTATAAAAACAAAACTGGATAAAAATTATCAGAATGCAACTTTGGATTTAACGGCAACGGTAAAAAATTACAGTGATAACCAAATGAGCTCCAGAAAGCTCTCCTTAAGCTTATTTGAAGGAGATATATTAGTAAAAGGAGTAAATGCCACAATCGATGTTCCTCAGTTAGCTCCGGGAGAGGAAGTGCAATTGCATTCAACAGTATCTGTCAACCGTCCTAAAAAATGGACCGCGGAGACGCCGATATTATATACTTCAGTTTTAAGGCTGTCTACAAAGGAAAAATCTGACAAGAATAGTAAAACAGATGGCGGAAATGGTGAAATTTTGTCTGCCAGAACTGGATTCAGGGATATTAAAATTCAAGGACGCGAGTTATTGGTTAACGGGGTGCCAATCAAACTTAAAGGAGTGAATCGTCATGAAAATTGGCCAGATGATGGTCATGCTGTGACAGAAGCGCAGATGATCCGAGATATTGAGCTCATTAAGCAAGCGAATTGTAATCATGTAAGGACCTGTCATTATAGTGATGATCCTAGATGGTATGAACTTTGTGACCAGTATGGTTTGTATCTGGTTGCAGAGGCTAATTTAGAATGTCATGGTGCGTGGGACGAGTTTAATGAGGACCCAAGAATTAAGGCTGCCATTATTGATCGGAATGTAGCCAATGTTGAGAATTTTAAAAATCACCCTAGTGTTATTATCTGGTCACTGGGAAATGAGTGTGGAAGCGGCGGTACAAATTTCAGAGCAGTGCTTTCAAAAATCAGAGAAATCGACCCGACCCGACCTACACATTATCAAGGCTTTGGTATTGGGGATAAAAATCCCGCAGATATTGACAGCGAAATGTATACAAGCATTGACGGAGTAGAAAATCATGCAAAGGATAAAACGCTGACTAAACCATTTTACCTTTGCGAATATGCTCATGCCATGTTCAATTCTATGGGATCAGTAGATTTATATAATGACCTGTTTGATAAATATCCTGCACTATTGGGTGGTGCTATCTGGGAATGGCAGGATCAAGGAATTTATAATAACAGAGATCCTAAACATCCCATAACTGCTTATGGAGGTGGTTTTGGGGAAGTACCCAATGATCATTATTTTATTCACAAAGGGGTTGTATTCTCAGATCGGAGTCCTAAGCCACATTACCCTGAACTGAAACATGCTTATCAATGGGTAACGATCAAGCTAAAAGATACATCCAAACAGCTTATTACGATTAAAAATCGTTATCAGTTTACCAATCTGGATCAACTGACTGCAACATGGTCTGTTGCTGAGGATGGTAAGCAAATAGCCAGTGGCCCTTTAAATATAGGGAATCTTGAACCAGGTAATGAAAAAGAAATAAAGGTTCCTTATCAGTTGGAACCAATTCCAGGTAAAGAATATTTTGTCCGAGTGGCTTTTCAACTTAGTAAAAACGAGTTGTGGGCAAAGAAAGGGTATGAGGTTGCCAGTCAGCAATTTGAGTTGGGGATTCTTAAGCAACCAATTAACAGGTTAATCTCCGGACAGTTAAAAGTTCATGAGGATGATCAAAATATTACAGTCAATGGTCCTGATTTTGGCCTGATGTTGGATAAAAAATTAGGGGTATTTACTCAAATGCAAAGTCATGGAGAGGACCTGTTAGAGGCGGATGCCAAAGGTCCTTATCTACATTTGTGGCGTGCACCACATAGAAAAGATGATATGTGGGCTTATCCTGAGTGGCAAAAATATGGTCTGGATGATTTAAGATGGTCTGCCTCTGATGTTAATGTCACTGAGATCGGCGCGGGAAAAATAAAACTCGATGTAATGCTGCTCGGAAAAGGAAAAAGAGATTTTACAGTTACACATCATGTTATTTATACGGTTACTGCTAATGGAAAACTTACTGTTGAAAATCAGGTTCATTTCAGTAAGCAGGATATTCCTCTTGGAAGGTTGGGCATCCGTTTATTTTTAAACAAAAAACTGGATAATGTAGAGTATCTGGGCCGTGGGCCAATGGAGAATTATGCAGACCGTAAATCTGGTTTTGATATAGGTGATTACAGTAGTTCCGTTATGGAGCAAATGACAGGTTATGAAAAGCCTATGGACTGTGGAAATCATGAAGATGTAAGATGGGTATGCCTAACCGGTAAAGCTCTACATAATGGTTATGGCTTAAAAGTTTTCCATGTCGGTGAGGATTATTTACAGTTTACGGCTTTACCCTACAGTGATGAACAGATGACGCCTGTAGAGTATAAAATAGACCTTCCTAAATCCAATGCAACCGTGCTGGTAATTGCGCATAAAACGCTAGGGGTAGGTTCCTATGGATGCGGTCCTAAGCCCTTGGATAGATTTATTCCGAATTCACAGGATGCCAGTTTTAGCTATGGTTTGGATTTAGTTAATCCTGTGAAGTAAATGGATTAGGAAAGAACAGTGAAGGGAGATTTTTAGTAAGGTTACCATCTGGACAATTTAAATGTCTTTGACCTGAATATTAATTATTATACATCTGTAAAGAAAACAAAGAGCCAGTGTAAGTTCGAAAATTCAAACCTTGCACTGGCTTTTATTTAGTAAATATTGCTGATTTATATATTACTTATTCCGTTTATAACAAGTATCTTAAATGATTATTGCAAAAATAATTCAACTACCGGAATATCATATGGAGGACGTACTTTGGGCATATTGAGTATTAAGTCCTGTCCCTGCTGCGTGTATGTTAATTCTGAAGCGTCATTTAGGAGCTGGGCATATTTGATTTTACCGGTATAACCGGTTAGTTTCAGTTTGCCGTTTTCTGGAATATCGTATAAGCAAATATATAGCCTCTTTGTAGTAGGATTGTAAGTGAGTTTTGTGCCATCTGGGACCTGGTAGCTATCCGGTGCAAATGTGCAGCCATAAATGGCTCTGTTATTAGCATGCATCCAGTAGGCTATACTGTCCAAATGGCTGACCGCGCGATAATCGAATTCTCCCCTTGCCGTCGGACCCACATTTAATATCAAATTTCCTCCATTTGAAACTGATGATATTAATAAATCCAATAATTGATGATTCGTTTTCCATGATGTCTCATCCCTATAATAACCCCAGGAGCCAGAAAAGGTCTGACAAGTTTCCCAGACCTTGCCTCTGTATTTCGCCAAGGTTTGTGCACTAACTTGTTCAGGCGTTTCAAAATCGTAACCATCGCTATAGTCATTCAAATCCAGTCTATTGTCCACTATAATTTCCGGTTGAAGTTGACGAATCATTTTAAGAAGTTCTTTGGAATGCCAATCTTGATGCCCTTTACCGTTTTTACCAGGGAAAGAAAAATCTAACCAGAGAATATCAATTTTTCCATAATTCGTAAGAAGCTCTCTGACTTGATTAAAAAGGTACTTGCGGTACTTTTCCATATCGCGGCCCTGATTAATCTTAGCATAAGCCAGGCTATCCCCATTGTCAATGCGTTGCGGATGGTTCCTGTCAATCGTATAGTCGGGATAATGCCAATCCAGCAAAGAATAATAAAATCCTACCTTAATCCCTTCCGCTCTAAATGCATCAACGAACTCCCGGACTAAATCTCTGTGCGCTGGCGTATTAGTTGCTTTATAATCAGTGTATTTGGAATCAAACAAGCAAAATCCTTCATGGTGTTTAGTGGTAAGAACTGCGTATTTCATGCCAGCAGCTTTTGCTTCTTTAGCCCATTTTTTTGGTTCAAAATGATCTGGATCAAAATTGTCAAAATATTTTTGATATTGTTGAGTAGTTAGTCTTTCTCTGTTTTTAACCCATTCATGCCTGGCTGCTTCAGAATATAACCCCCAATGAATGAACATGCCAAATCGAGCATCGGTCCACCATTGCAAACGGTGGGACTTTTGTTGAGCAGTTTCATTGAATAGCTGTTTGGTCGTGTTTTGAGCTCGACTAATAAAAGAGACTGTCAATAAGAAGGCAATTAGGATACAAGGAATATTCTTTTTTTGCATACGAGTTTTGATTAATTAATTAAATAATATTGTTTTTATATCCAAGTTTTTATTAAAACCAACAGGTTCTAACATTCGTGTAGGCGAGATGATACTCAAGTTTTCTGTATAGGGTTCTGATCAATTATAATCCAGAGTCTTGTATTGAACCCAATAGCTTAAAAGAACCAAATAAAAATAGGGTATATTATTATGTTCAGATGATGATAAATTGGCTTTCAATTAAGTTATTTTAACCAATTTCCTTTAGCGTGGTTATCGAAATGTAGAATATCGCTTTGCTAAGAGAAAACGATTGTGGAATTTGGAGCTGCAATTACAATGATTTGTTAATGATAGGAGAACTTGCGGGAAAATAATTATTTTAATGTTTCAAAACAGGCGATTTGTGCTTCATTTTTTTGGAGTTTCAATTACTTGTTTTGAAAATTTGAGGAAATTAAAATTTTATAAAATTAACCGGAAACAGTGTGCTCAATTTCTATCAGCGTATATGCAACTTTAATGAAATTGAGTGAACCTATCTTCAAAAATGATGGCAATGATTAAAACAAAGAAATCAATTTTTATCGCCGAAAGTCAAAAGGCTTCTCTTTCATTTGCAAAGTTGTTGGCTTTTGGTATGCTGACACTCGGACTAGGTCTATTTAATGGAAAGCTCCTGGCTCAAAAAGGGGACTGGGCAAATTTTCATAAGTATGAGGCTTCTAATCAAATTTTAAAGACGCAACCTAAAAGTGAAAGGAGCGTTGTTTTTTTAGGTAATTCTATTACGGAAGGTTGGTATAATACGGATAGCAGTTTTTTTAAAAGTAATCATTTTATTGGGAGGGGTATAAGTGGACAGACAACTTCTCAAATGCTGATCCGTTTTAGAAAAGACGTTATTGATTTAGCTCCCAAGGCGGTGGTTATACTGGCAGGAACGAATGATATTGCTGGAAATACCGGAGATATTACACTTGAGAATATCCTTGGTAACCTTGCATCAATGGCAGAATTAGCCAAAGCTCATGGCATTAAGGTCTTTTTGTGCTCATTGACACCTGCCTTTGACTATCCATGGAGTAGAGGGAAGGACCCTAACGTAAAAATTCCTAAGCTGAATAAAATGATTCAGGATTATGCCAATAAAAATCATTTTACCTATGTCGATTATTTCTCCAAACTAGCGGATAGTCGTAACGGACTACCTGAAAATCTAGCAAAAGATGGGGTGCATCCGACTCTAGAAGGTTATAAAATTATGGAAAATATTGTGACTCAATCACTTGGGAAAGTGCGTTAGCAGGATTCATGATGTTTGATTCTGTAATAAATTAATAATCAGAGATTTTAGCCAGCATTAAATAAGTTTTATTTTGCTGGCATTTTTGTATTATTTATTTCGGGCTATTTAGGCATTATAAAGTCCAAAGCCATAATTAAGGTTACAAAGTCGACTTGTTGTACTTTTGTAATAAGAAGCACATGAGTATGGGAGACTCCTTTATTTTGTAATAACCAGCAAATTGTGCCTGAATTTAAGTAGAAGTCATGCATGATATCCTTGACAATGGCGGAAGATTGCCAAAAAAAAATGGTCCTGATACCACCGCACAAAACGGTGGGGTGAGTTTTATCAGACTGTCTGATCTGGCAGCTATTGTAGGTCAGGTCCTGGATATGCGGTTTAGCCAGACGAGTTATTGGGTCTTAGCAGAAGTCTCGGGGCATCAATATAAATCACAGAAAAATTATCATAGTTTTGAACTAATTGAAAAAAAAGAGGATTCTGATGGATTGATGGCTAAGTTTTCGGCGAAGGCGTGGGGGGTGGGAGCTTCAAAGATTCAGGAATTTGAACAAAAGACTGGCCAACGATTCACAAGTAATATACAGGTGCTAGCCAAAGTTAAAGTAGTCTATCATCAGCAGTATGGACTTGCTCTAGATCTAATAGATCTGGATGCAGCTTATACTGTTGGTAAATTATACGAAGCTAGACATTTAACTCTTTTAAAACTGGTTACAGAAAATGATTTTATTGAAAAAACGTCGGAAGGCTATTGGTCAAAAAACAAGTCCATGCCGCTTCCTGTCGTCATACAAAGACTAGCCATTATTTCTTCCTTAACATCAGCTGGGATGGAAGATTTTATACATACTCTTGAAAAGAACCCTGAAGGGTATACTTTTAAAATCGATAAATATTTGACAGTGGTTCAAGGGGTAGATAATGCAGATCAGGTTGTCGATCAACTAGTTCAGATTTTTAAATCCAGCAAATCCTATGATGTCGTTTTATTGTTAAGGGGTGGAGGTGCTCAGACTGATTTTATTTTATTTGATCATTATTCATTGGCAAGGGCTATTGCTAAATTTCCTATTCCGATTATTACAGGTATTGGTCATCAGAAGAATGAAACTTTGGCAGATTTGATGGCTCACACTGCGACCAAGACCCCCACCCAGGCAGCTGAATTTATCTTGCATAATAATCGTCTTTTTGAAAGAACATTATTAGAATTTCGCCAAGATATCGTATTAAAGTCCCAGGTAATAACTTCTTTTGCAGGCAGACAACTAATTCAATTAAATAGTAAAATAATAAATAGGACAACTGAATATTTACAAAGACAAGAAAGGCTGCTGTTTAAATGTCAGTCCAATTTTACTCAATCAGTAACTACAATCACTCACAATCGAAGTCAGCTTTTGCAGCAAAGGAAGTTGAATATCTTCAATGCGGCCAGATCAATTTTGAATTTTCAAAATCAGCAACTAGTCAGGCAACAGGAGAAAATAAGATCTTGGCCTAATTTAATCTTTAAAAATGAGCAAAATAAGATAAAATTTCTGCAAAACAGCATTGCATTAATGAGCCCAGAGCGGATACTTCAAAAAGGTTTTGCTTTGCTCAAAGTGGATGGCAAGATCGTCACTGATTCAAGTAAATTGCAAATAGGTCAATTAATAGAAATTAAAACCAGCCAAGTAAGTCTGAAGGCTATTGTTCAACAAAAAAATGAAAATCAGGATGGAACAGAATTTAACCTATAGTGCCGCGTATGCGGAATTGGAAAATATTGCTCAGGCAATGGAAAATGATTCCATTTCTATTGACGAACTAGCAGTGAAGGTCAAAAGAGCGGCCGAGTTAATAGAATTTTGTCAAAATAAGCTTCGTTCCACAGAAAAAGAAGTGGCGACGGTTATGTCCAGTATGGAAGAAGGGAAAAGTCATCCTTTATCTAAATGACAACCGGGACATTAATGTAAGAAGGTTGCCATTAAACTATATAACCAATCATCTCCTTTGTTGCGATCTTTTTGAAATAATGTAATTACTCATCGAAATAATTTGTTATCCGAAGTGCATAACAATTACGGAAGAATTGTTATGCATCACCAAAAGCAATGCTTCTTTCCTGGTTTGTCTTATGGTATGTTTTGAATACGAATTATGTTTATAGAACAGGCAGGTATGCTAATTATGGGATTGCTTGACTTTATATCTATAATTTTACTGTGGGGTATAAATTCAGTAGGCTGATTAAGAGAATTTTCAGCGTCCAAATCTGGAGCCGATAAAGTAGTTAATCTTGCTGATTTGGGTAATCTTTTAATCCTGGACAGTTCCAATTGAACCGTTTTAATCGATGCATCTGCATTTACTAATTTGATAATTAGGTCCCCGCTAGCATTATCCTTGCCCGCCAGGGCAAACATCTTTTTAGGTTCCTGGTAGGTCATTAAGAGCTTTCCATCTAGATAGCAAGAAACGGAATCTGGCATGACTTTCAGTTGGATATTATACCATTGTCCAGCTTTTATTGGATCAGACAAAGGTTGTTGGGTGATTAAATCTGCCACGTCATATCCATTTGTTACTTTTTCAATAGTGGCATGCGAATTAACCCAGGATCCAATATGTGCTCTGTAAAAACTATTTGAATCTTTTATTCCAAAAGGTATAATAAATGCGTTCGTCCCACTTAATTTTCTTGCATTGACGTCTAGTGTATAGGTGTCAAAACTATGATTTTTTAAAAATGCTAATGTTTGCGGTCCTTGAGCTGTTTCACTAAGGGAACTGTCTGATATGTCCCATTGTCCTCTTAATAAATTCCATTCTGTCGGCCTATTTTTAAAGTCACTTTGATAGAGAATATGTTGATTTTTATCTTTAATAACAAGATCTTTATATTCTGTCTGGGTATCCCAGGTGGCAAAGCCAATGGAGCCTTTAAACAAAGATTTGGATGCAGAATTTGATTTGCTGACAAATTCAGGTGTTAAGTTCAATTCTGTCTTCAGGTTATAACTTGGCCTGTTCTGTTCAAAGAGTTGCAAGGCATAATATGAAATTCTTGCGAAACTATTACCTCCATTAAAATTGATCAGATTGACTGGCCAGTTGTCATCATGGACATCTGCAAGCAGAGGCGCATAGCTGCTCATGGTGATCAAGTCCCCATTTTTTTCCATACCCATCATATACACTGCATCGGAGAGCGCCGCACCCATATTTCCTTTACCAACGCCACTATTAGTTGCAAATTCTCCAACATAGATCTGGTATCCTTTTCTTGGGTATTGATCAAAATGATCATAATGACTCATAGACCAATTAATAGCCTTATAAGCATGTTCATCAGCAATATCCAAATGTTGCATGCTGTCTGTTGTGTAGTGGTTCATATCGCCCAGTCCCATGGAGGCAATAATTTGAATATTTGGGTACTCTTTATGGATTGCCTTATAAAAAAGGTTATAACGTTTAGCATATCTGGGTCCGGCTTGTTCATTTCCGATTTCCACATATTCTAATGGGTAAGCAGCAGGATGACCATTTTTAGCACGGAGGCTTCCCCAACGACTGGTAGTTGACCCTATTGCATATTCTATGGCATCCAATACATTTTGGATATAATGTTGTAAGCTATCATCTGGAGCAAACGTGCCACTGCGCATTTCACAAGATACGCCAACATTGGCTACAAACAGGCCCTTAGCGCCAATCTGTTCGCAAAATCTCAGATATTCGTCATACCCAAAACCGTTAGTACTCCAATAACCCCATGGACTAAAAGTCTGCGGCCGATTAATTAAAGGTCCAATGGTGTTTTTCCAATCAAATGCACTTTCTATATTCATTCCTTCCACGTAACATCCCCCCGGCCATCTTAAAAAGGCGGGATGCAGATCGGCAATTTTTTGAGCAAGATCCTTTCTTAATCCCCCTGGAATATTTTTATATGTATCACGAGGGAAAAGGGATACAAAGTCAAGCAGGAGATGTCCCGGATTATCAAATAATAAAGCAAAATAACCATTGTTTACTGTTTGATCGGAAAATAAATTACAGTTGTATGATTGCCATCCATTTGTTTCTGGGTTGATCTGGATCTCCTTTTTTGCTACTAATTGACTATCCTGACTAAACAGACATGCCGTTATTTTTCCTGCATAATGAAGGTCTGAGAGTTGATTGCCAATTGATTCTCCATTTAATTTCGTGCATGCATAAAAACTTAAGTTATAAGAGGCTCCTTTTTGAAGATAAATTCCGTGATAACCATTATTTATTATCCCAGGTAAAGAAGTTGGCGATACTCCATTCAATTTCGAAATTTGTATTTCCATATTATGTGCAGAGCCTGCACTAAGCGGATTGTTTGTTGAAAGCCTGATTTGTATTGCTGATCCAAATGGTTGTTGTAAAAGCCATCCGGGAAATTCTCCTTTAGCAGGGTAGGGTAGTTTCCAATCCGATACTGCACCATCTCGCATGCCAAAATGTGGCGTTCTATTAGGCACAATGTATCCATCCTCATAGGTACAACCTGCTGGAATTTGTGCATCTTCAAAACCTCTGTTCTGAAGCATTTCTGCATATAACCCGCCGTCACCTCCATGTGAGATTTCCTCAAAAAAAGCACCATATAAATTTGGAGAGATTTTATGCAATTTCTGTGATAAATCAATATGTAAGGTTGCATCGACCTTTTGTCCATTTGCTTTATTTATATGACAAAACATTTGAAGAAACACCAGCGCAGGAACAAATCCATATTTGAATGTAGTGTTTATAATTAGATTGAAATATTTGTTGATTATTATTGATGTTCTCATTTTTGATAGGTGTAGACAACTATTTATTCTTGTTTCAGAAGGATTGTTAAAGCATGAATTTGTTGTGGTTTTATGAGCTTGCATCATAGTTGTTGTTTTTTGAGGATAGTTGGAAGGTATTATTTCCCCATTTGGCAGCCATTATAACTAATGGTTGGCTAAGATTTTAATTGCTATGAAATCTATTTTTTGGGAGATACTTATTCAAAAATAGGACAAATTTTTTATTGACAAAATAATTGTTGTGCGATATTTAATGAATAGTTGTTTTTTATACAACTAATTGCAACAGGGGGATTTTATTAAAAAAAATAGGCTGTATTTATGCTGTTTTATTTTTTCAACAATCAATTTACGGTTTCAAATAATGGTTCAGTTTTTATTCTTTTTTCTTCATTTATAGTAACCCAGTGGTTTGTTTCTTTTGCAATTGGTTTACAATTATATAGGGGAAATCGCCAACCATTAGTGATAACGTTTACACATATAATGAACTGGAATTCAGTTTGTTGATAAAAGTCTATCAATTTTATAGGTTGTTATTTGCCAGCATATTTTTATTATAAAAGGTTAATATCTGTTGACTTGTAGTTAAAAATCGAGAATGCTGTTAAAGATAATAAAACCAATTTTGAAGTATTATTAAATGTAAATAATACATATAAAGAGAGAATATTTTGAGCCGTCTCTTTTTATTTTATACCGAATCATCATGAGAATTAAACCGAAAAATGAATTATTTATTTATATGAGGATCCAGAAGTTCAAGCAGTTTTATTGAATGTGATAATGTTTGTTTCAGGAATTGTTTCTGCTTTTACCGGTTTGCCATTTATTATATCATTAAAAAAATTTAGGAGCATATGAGCACAAAATTATTGTCCAATTTTTTCAAACAGCGGATCCAGCTAGCGCTACTTCCGATTTTGTTTTTGATGTTTTTTGCGCTACCTGCCTGGTCTCAGCAGCAACGAACGATTTTTGGGACAGTTCATTCATTAACAGGGGATCCACTTGTGGGAGTTTCTGTGGTGATTGTTGGTGAAAGGGAAGGAACGCAGACCGATGAACGTGGCCAATTTTCTATTTCGGTTAAACCGGAAGCGAGACTGGTTATTACTCATGTAGGATATGATAAAAAAGAAGTAATCGCTAAGGATGGAATGGATATACAGCTAGTGGCCAATAGCTCAGATCTTTCTCAGGTTATGGTAGTGGGATATGGTACACAATCCAGAAAAAAGGTTACTGGTGCAATCTCTACAGTGAATGGAGATGATATTAAAAATACACCAGCAGTAAGCTTTGATGCAATGCTGCAAGGCCGGATCCCGGGGGTCACCGTTCAAAACAGCTCAGGAGAGCCAGGATCAAAATCCAATATTGTTATCAGGGGGTCCACGAATATGGACTATGGTAACCTAAATGGAGGCAACACGCAGCCTTTATATATAATTGATGGGGTTATTTATGATTTGAATAATATGCAGGGCTCTTATGATCTGGCCAATCCATTGAGTGTAATTGATCCCAATAGTATTGAATCAATTGAGGTTTTAAAGGATGCTTCAGCTGCAGCTATTTATGGCGCAAGAGGGGGTAATGGGGTTATTATCGTTAAAACAAGGAGGTCTCAAGCCAAACATCCCATGGTGACGTTAAATGTATATGGCGGTGCAACAACTGGTCCGCGTTTAATAGATGTGATTACAGGCAATGCTGAACGTAGTTTGAAATTGGGTCTCTTAAATGACCAGCTTCCTTATACAGATATTTATAACGGTTCAATACCTATTCAGTTGACAGACAGTCTAAATACTGCCTTCAATAATGATGTAGATTGGCAGGGAATGATGCTTAGGAAGAATGCTTACGTTAATAATGAAGAATTAACCGTTTCCGGTTCTTTTGATAATAAAAATACCTATCGTTTCGGATTGAGTCATTATAATGAACAAGGAGCAGTAAGGGGGTATCAGGTGGAGAGAATAGCACCTAATTTAGATCTTCAATTAAATCCGGTTGCCAAACTTTCTGTCGGACTGTCTTTGCAAATGTCTAAGGAAAAGCGGCAGCATGGTGGTAATATCAGTGGCAATCCTTATTATTTTTCCACTTGGTCTTTCCCTACTTCTTTTGCTTATTTGTCTGATGAAACTGTTGCCTTGTATAATGGGACTGCCAATCGTTTTGATGATAATAATATTTTTATATATAATGCTAATTTGCGTCTGACTGATACTTTAACCAAGGATTTGCACCTGACTACCACAATGGGATTGAATAGTTATCAGGATAAATATGCCTATTTTTCTCCGGTAGAGCTTAATGGCGTCCAAAATACTGCATATGATATTAGCGCCAATAATCCCAATTGGACCTGGGAAACATTTGCACAATATGATAAACATTTTAAGGGGAATAATCTAACATTGGTTGGCGGATTTTCTGCTTATCAAGCCAAACAATATTATGCGTACATGGATGCTGCGGGGATTAATGTTTCTGGAATTTACACCTTGCAAACCGTACCCCCAGGATCTAATCTTTATGCATATTCTACTATTCAGACAAAAACCACCCAGTCTTATTACGGCAGGCTTAACTATGACTATAATAGTAAATATCTATTTACGGCTTCTTTTAGAAGAGACGCAAGCTCTATATATAGCCAGGATTATAGGTGGGGAACTTTCTATGCGTTGTCTGGTGGATGGAATGTATCGGATGAAAAATTTTTTGAACCTTTAAAGAAAACCATTAATTCCTTAAAATTGAGAGCGAGCTATGGTGTGACTGGTCAGGACCCGGGTAGTTGGTATGCTAAATACCAACAGCTGTATGCTGATGCGAGTTTCCTGGGTGCTACTACAGGTAGTGTTGGCGGATCTTCAGATTGGTCATATCTGACCGGAACACCTTCCACTTATAATGGTACTACTGTGGTAACTCCGTTTCCCTATAATGACAATTTTGCGAGTAGCTCATACAAATCCAGTTCTGAGGTAAGGTGGGAAAAATACCCGCAATTGGATTTGGGTATTGACTGGTCTATGTTTAACAACCGGATTAATTTTGTATTAGACTGGTATCAAAAAGATGCCATAGATAAATACTTATGGGCAGTCCCTGCTGAATCTACCACCGGTTATGCTTACTATTCAGGGAACTATGCTAATGTTCGCAATCAGGGGTTGGAGTTAGCTATTAATTCTACTAACATGAGTCCAAAGGCAGCCTTTCAGTGGAATACCAATTTTAATATCTCCTTTAATAAAGGTTGGGTAACAAAACTACCTAATGAGGGAAAAGACATGCTTTTCGGAGAGTCATGGTGGTATAAAACCCTGTCAATGGGCGAACCGCTGTTTACGTACAGGGATTATGTAACAGACGGGGTATATGCGACGGAGGATGATGTGCCCACTGACCCTATAACAGGTAATAAAATGACTTATTTTGGCGCTACAGTTCATGCGGGAGATTCCAAAATTATCGATCAGAATGGAGATTATAATATTAATCTGGATGATAAAGTTAATACGGGCAAATCAATGATGCCTACCGTTACTGGAGGGATAACCAATACTTTTTCGTATAAAGGGTTTAGCCTTTCTGTATTTGCTAATTATGCTTATAGAAATTATCTGATTAACGGAACAATGTCGGATGCCCTAAATGGCAGTGGTTATGCATCTTGGGGTGCTGTCGCTGGTCCTGCAGGCTTGTATAGCCAGATTCTGAATCAATTCTGGATGAAAAATGGGGATCAGACAACATATCCCAGATTAGTCTATGGGTCTGGTTCCAGCTCTTTGGATCCATGGAATGTCGCAAGGGACTATTTTCTTTACAAAGGAGGCTATTTTAAAATACAGCAAATTCGATTAGGATATACTTTACCGAGTAAATTTGTGCAGCGATTGCATATGAGGAGTGTCAATGTATATTCAGTATTTGATAATGTTCACACATTTAAACAGTCCAAAGGGCTAGTAGATCCAACCGTATTTGATTATACTACCGGGTCAAGCAACGCAACTTATCCGACGAGTTTAAAATTTACCCTGGGCTTATATCTTAATTTCTAATTTTTATTACCAGGGTCACATTATTTGAATCTCTAAAAAAAACTACAATGAAACTTAAAAATATTTTAATCGCAACAATCCTTTCAGGGAGTTTAATAACATTGACATCCTGTCATAAGTTTTTAGACCAGGATCCCATCAGTACAGTAACGGATGCGACTTCCTGGAAGAGCGATAACGATGCTAATTCTCAGGTAGCAGGATGTTATTCCCTGATCCGGTCTGCGTTAAATGCAGCCTGCTCATTTTATAGTTACGGGGATCTCCCAACAGATTATTGGGGTACAATTAATGATTATGATTATAATCAATTGTATCAGATGAATTGGGCCATCTCTGTGTCCTCTGCCAATACTTATGATCCTAAATTAAAACTGAGGATCTGGACTCCTTTTTATTCCAGTATTCAACAATCTAATCGATGTATCTATTTTTTAAACCAGATGTCAGATGATGCATTTGATGGTGATAATGCAACAGAAAAAATGGCTAGAAAAAACAAATACATTGCGGAAGCGAAGTTTTGCAGGGCCTTTAATTATTTTTATATGGCTAGAATCTGGGGAGACGTGCCGCTGGACACTACCTATGAGGCAGATATCTCCAATATTAGTTCTGACCCAAGGGTCGCCCAGGCGGATGTACTAGCTTCTGCAATCAGTGATTTGGATTATGCAAGGCAATGGCTGGATTATAAGGATGCCTCCTCAACAGATAGAGTGGTCCGAGCAGATAAAGGGGCTGTTTTTGCCTTGCTTGCCCATATTTATGCCTGGCAAGGTGATTATGCAAATTGCAAACTGGCCTGTGACTCTGTTATACAAAATGGAGGTTATGCCTTAATAGGAGGGAATAATTTGGATCAAATCTATAAAGGGCAGTCTAATGAAGGAATCTTTGAAATAGCTCAAAATACAAGTGCTGAAGCGATGAATGCAACTTCATACAGCTCAAGTATCGCCTATTATACGCTTGCAACCCCGTATATTGAAACACAGGCGACTCCAAACTGGCAAATCAACACCAGCACTTTATTTAAATTGTTTGCTGATACCTTGGATGCGCGGTTTACTAATGAGTTTACCTATGTTAATTCAGGGTCTACCAAATATTATTTTAGTAAAAAATATTCTAATGTATCCACTGTTTCTGCCAATGGGGTTAATTATTATCTATTGGAAAACAATATAGTTGTATTTAGGTTAGCTGATATTTATTTACTGAGGGCGGAGGCCTACGCTGCGGGTACAACGCCTAACTTTAGTATGGCCCTGGCCGATGTTAATGCCATTCGTTCCAGAGCTGATATTGAACCACTGCAGGCCAGTGCCGTTACAACTCAAAATGCCTTGTTAGATTCTGTGACCGCAGAAAGGGGAAGAGAACTGTTTTTGGAAGGAAGTCGGTTTTACGACCTTGTACGAAATGAAAGAATTACCGGGGAGAGTAAATTTCCTTATATATCTAAAGCTGATTTTAAAGCGGGTAAATATTACTGGCCTATTGATCCATCCCTTATGACTTTAAATCCTGCCTTGCAACAGACAGCATTCTGGAAACAACTATTAACTTATTAAAACAAAGAGACATGAATAACCGAACAAATCAAAAAAGCAGCCTGTTAATTTGGCTTTTAATGCTAGGTATGGCTTGTGCATTGCTAGGGGTCTCCTGTAAAAAAGATACCTATATTACGGACGGCGGATTAGCAGAAGCAAATAGCCCTTTATCCACCTATGATTACCTGGCTGCAAATCAATATCATTATTTTGATACCTTAATTCAGATTATTGATCATTTAGGGTTAAAAGATTCTGTTAATCAGGCAGGTACTTTCTTTGCCCCCACGGATTTTGCCATAAACCGCGTAATGCAGGCTAATAATATGGCATCGCTAGATGATTTATACAGTAAAATTACCTCCAAGTTTTTAACACAATATATGTCCAGCGATAACAATCTGACTTTAGATAATGCATCAACCTCCGTTACAACTTTTTCCAATTGGGCAGGGAGCACTGCAGGATTTTCTAAAGTAGCCGGATCTTATTATGTGGCGAACTCTACGTTGACCTATTATACTTTGGAATATATAAAAATTAACGGAGCTCTGGACGGCTCAAGTGCGGCTGAACAGGACGATGAAGCTGATGCGGTATTAACCTGTCAGACTACTGGTATTAAGACAGCATCCGGAACTAATTTGAATGTACTAGCTAATTCAGTGGCTTTAGACCTGGCATTACCTGCCCAGCCATCTAAAACTTTTAAATTTAATCTGGATGTGGTACAGAATGGAGATTATTCATCCACGGCATTGCAGCTAGATAGTGCAGCCATCGCCAGTTATTTCGGAGTTCCTGCCAATAAGATTAGTGATATGCTGGTTTCTGGTACAGATAGTATTGCCTATTATAATCTGCAGTCAGATGGAACTTATAGTAATGAATATACTGCAAATATGCCCGGATTTTGGATGGGTAGTAATGGAGACGTTGTAAACTGGGGTGATGATGCATTTCTATATGGAGAGCTTGACCCTTATGCTTATATTCTTAGTGTGGGAGCCTACCCGGATAACCCAGTAGTAGGGGATACTTATACAATCCGCCCTGCAATAGTGTTGACAAAGGCAGATGGGTCTACCCAGGCGGCTATCTTTAAAATTAAAATAACGATTGTATCTCCTTGATAATGTTTCTATTATAAAACAAAATTGGACGATACAATTTTCCACCATCATAAACAACGAAAAATGTTTAAGAGAATAAGAAACGGTTTAAAAAAGGGTATACCCAGACAAGAAGGTCTCTTGAAGGGTAAAATTAAATATATGGCTATTGTTTTGGCAGGGAGCCTGGCGGCAATTGCCGGTTGCCAGAAAGTCGTGCATGGCTATTTAAGTGATGATATATACTATCAGGTGAATCCTTTTGATGTACAACAGGGAGTGACCACTGTTTCAGCCGCATTGGTTCTCAATGGTTCGACCGCACCACTTCATGTAGATTTACTGGCATTAAGGGATGCTGATGGTAATGATGCAGACAGTGTTTTTACAACGCCAAGAAAGATCGTCACCTATAAATCTTCTGTAAATTATACAGATACGACCTTAGAAATGCTGGAGGCCAAGCTTAATGATAGTCTGGTTAGCCCATTTAATTTGGGTGAAATAGGAGGGAGATTACAGTTTACGGCCGCAACTGCCTATGTGCCAACAGGAACTTATAATATGGATATTAAAGTTTCTAATGTCAACGGATCCAAAATTATAAAAAATGCCTGTGCGATTAATATCACAGGACTAGCTACGCCATATAGTATTGGCTATTTTAGCTATCGTCCTTATGATGATGAAGATAATATGATATTCAGAACTGAATCGGATCCTTATTATTCTACTGTGGATATAGATTTTGATGCAGAAAGTGAAAATCAGATTATCCTAAAGTTTGTTGATAAAAACGGAGTGGCCTTTAATCCCAATAAAGGAGAGGTTAAGGATTTTTCCAATGAAAGTGCTGCCACTACTTATTTTCCCACCCTGCACATGTGGGCGCCTTTTTACAGCCAGGTCTATACTGATTCGTCCATTATTCAGAAACTTCCTGATGTAAACCTGTCTTTCCCTTATTTTTCATTACCTAATTACGCTGCGGGAGGTGGCGTAAGAATTGATAATAAGATATCCGGCATGAAGGGCTATGCCTACGTACAAATGGCTACCTATTTCGCCTTAAACACCAGGGGGACTTACACGATTACCGTTCATTTGTTACAGGATACACATAAGTAAGATAGCAGGGGGAAATGGAAGCTATATTATCGCCAGTTATCTAATAGGTGTCTTATCTGGGTGAATAATTGTTTAAATTTAGGAGTTGTCATTAAGGGCAAATTTTGGAAACCGGTGAAGCTCTTGATAGTTTTAAAGGGGTCTGGAAATTTTAATAGCATAACGAATTGTTTTTGTGAGGTTATGATTGTTTCATGAGATCCAGGCATTTGAATAAATTAGACATGGAATTTAGCAATACAAAGATATTGGATCACCAATTATCAGTTCGGCACTATGTTAATTGATAACTATTTGTTGATTTTGCCTGTTTAAAGTATGTTGAGTTTTAGGAGGCAAAGGGTACTATTTTGCCTCCTTCGTTTATAAGTAAACGGTCTGTCATGTTTATTTCTTCGAGAAATTGAATATCGTGACTACTAACAAGTAATGTTCCTTTATAGGATTTTATAGCTGTAGTAAGTATTTCTAAATGGGCCAGGTCAAGGTTATTGGTGGGCTCATCCAGAATTAGGATATCGGGAGCCTGCTTTCTCAGTTGTAATGTACATAATGCCAGTCGCATGCGTTCTCCTCCACTTAAATTTAGACATCTCCTGTCCCAATAGTCCACAGTAAATAAGAATCGGGTCAAAATAATACCAACTTCACTGGGGAGGCATTCAGGTGATTTATAGGACATGGCCTGCTCGAAAATAGTTAAATTATTATTGATCAGGGTATAATCCTGGTCTAGTGTTAAAATGGTAAGGGGTTGCGGCTTTCCTATTTGTTTATCCTGGCTGTTCCAATACCGAAAATGTCCTTGGTCTGGCTGTAGTTTTTCTGCTATTAGTGCAAATAAAGTGGATTTTCCACTGCCATTCTTTCCTTCTATAATACAGCGAATACCACTTGGGATTTTAAAAGTAAGTGGTATGCTCCAAATTGGTCTTTGACCCGGTATTGGCTTTGAATGGTTAGGATAAGAAAAATTAAGATCTGTAGCCTCCAATAATATTTTGCCAATTGGACGCTTACTGTCTTCTACTTCAAAGCGCATCGCCTCTTTTCTTCGTTGCTGATTACGCAATTCACTTAGATCAGCCTTTATTCCACTCAGTTTCTTATGGTGACTTTCTAATAGGTCTGCTCTGCTGTTTTCTGCCTTTCCTTGAAGACTGTGCTGTAATATGGTAGGCAGGCCAGCTTTTTGCTGCTTCTGCTTTCCACGGCTATCTTGTTTTTGTTTACGTTCTAAGGCTTGCCTTTGCGTCCTTTCTGCTGCTTTAAGGATCTGGGACTTTGTGCTTAACTGTCTTTCTAGTGCCGCTTCGTGTTTAGCTTGTTCCATAAGGAAAAAATCGTAATTGCCTCCATATAAAGTAAGCCCTTGATTATCAAGTTGAAGTATGTGTTGCATTCTGTCTAAGAGCGCCCGGTCATGAGTTACAATGAGTGCGGTTCCTGAAAATCCCTGCAGGTAATCGTAAAGTCTGCTTCTGGATTCCAAGTCCAGATGGTTAGTTGGCTCATCTAATAAGATAAATGATGGGTTGTGTAGACTTAAACCGCTAAGTAAAACCTTGGTTTTCATTCCGCCACTTAACTTGGACAGGAAGGTACCGGGCGCTACCTGACCTTGAGCAGTGATGTTTCCTGATTTAAGTCCCCATTTATTTAAAGCTATTATAAGGCGCTCCTCCAGATCCCATTGGTCGGCCAGAATTTCAAAATTATGAGGAGAAGTGTTCCCATTTAGAATTTCGTACAAGGCTTGTAGTGCAGGTTGAATTTCCAGGACTTCCGCCACAGTTAACTGGTCAAACTGTCCATAATGCTGGGGGACATAATGGAGTGGTTCTTGGCAAGTTATTTTGCCTAACGTAGGTTGAAGTTTGCCTGCAATAAGCTGCAGCAGCGTAGATTTGCCGCTTCCATTGGCGCCGACCACCCCAGTAAGGCCTGGAGGAAGACTTAAATTTAAATCTTTTAATAAAACAGGACAGTTTGGATGGCTATAGGTCAGCTGATCTAGATGTAACATAATTTCTTTTCTTGGGAATTAGCAACCAGACTTAAAAAGGATTTCTAAATCCGATAAGCTTGGATAAACTAACGATAATAAAAATAAAATGAGAATTTTAATCGCTAAGTATAAATTGTACAGTTAGGCCATGTACAACTCAACTCGTCCTTTTGGGAATAAGGATTACAGATTATTATTGGAAAAGAAACTATAATTTCATCGGAGTATTTTTCTCTTAGAGTGCAAAGGTATAAATTTTTATTTTAAATGTTCAAAAAAATAAATCAGAATTTTATAATGAAATAAATTTGAGAGAATAAGCCTTCATTTAACAAATTTATTGTTATGATGCTATTTTGCTGTTTATTAAAATTGGAATCCTAATGAAAATGTATTTCTTTTAAACTGGAACTGTACCGCCTAAATGACTAATTACGAGATATTAGTATATATCTGTTTCAGTATTTTGAAGAAAATTATCATTTCATAAGATACTGTAATATTGTAAAACTGATTAGTTTGTTATTTCATGAAAGATCATTCCTTCCTTGCCTATATAATTGCAATAGTAAAATAAACGGATTGATTGGGAATCGTACTGCATAAGTTTAAATTTTCTTGCTTCAATTATTAAAAATATCAGCTATGTTGGTAATAAAATATAAAACCTTTTGTATTAGTTATTTTTCAATAATATTATCAAAAACAATCCTGTTGCTGATAAATATTCAAATTAACTGGTGCATTCATAAAGGAAGGTATAGCTCTTGAAAACCTTGATATGCTTGTTGGTGAAATATTGGTTCATCTAAGCAACGCACTCGAGGAGGCGACTCGAATTATTACTTGGTTTGTAGACTGAACAACCTGTGTTAATTGTTGTTGTTTATGAATTGCAAAGTTTTACTGTCATGCAAAATAAGACGCTTCCGGTTAATCGAGTTTTTTTTTCAATCCAATTTTTTAAGCACTGAACAGACAATTGTGAAGTGTTGGGGATAACACGTGACCTGAAAACTGTCTGGATAAGATTGGAATCAACGGTATAGTGTATAATAAGAGGGTAAACTATGATTGAATGGTCTAACTTGGGCTATTTATCTAAAAAAGTTCTAATTGCGGCTACGTGGTATATTAATGCATAGTTTGCAGAACCAGAACTTTTGCTTTTTATCATGCCCATCATTAAAGACGAATCGCAAAATATATTAGCCAAATAAGGTGGAAATTTCGATTGAATTAAACGTTGGAGAAAGTGCTAAATGATGGAAGATTAAGAAACCTTTTGAGTTTCAATTGTTTTAATAAATCCTTTTTTCAAGGTTGGGCTTAATAGGCTAAGTGAGATTCATTGAACTTTGATTCTAAAAGTTGTACATTCTGCCAATTTGCTATCATTTCCTCTGAAATTCAATAGGAGTAAAGGTTTAAAGCTGTACGCCGATTGTGAATTATTTTTAAAATAATTACTGGTTGCAGGAGTAATTGTCATTAAAAAAGGGTGTTATTTCTATTAAATGTTTGCTAATATGAAAATATATTTGAATTATTTCAGTTATTGAAAAATAAAATAGTATCTTTCGTCCTCAATTATGAATTATTGTTATTAGTATGTCTTTCTGAACAGAATGCGTGTATATCTAGGAATTAATTTTATACACTTAAAGATAAGACAGTCAATCATTTTGGCAATTATTCAAGTCTACCTATGAAAATTGATTTTGCGAAAGCATCTTTTAAAGATTTTGAAAATATAGAACATTATAGTGTATGGCAAAGAGCAGATATTCACTATGAGTTCCTGGAATACATGAAACGAAATGGACACCTCAATTATCGCCTTTTAGGCAATAGTGGTTGTGGTCCTGTCTTGGAATTGGAAAGGGCGGATTTAACTGGTAAAAATCAATATATCAGTCTGGTCTCGAATGATTATCTGGGATTTACACAGCATCCCAAAGTCAAAGAGGCATCCATAAAAGCTATTGAGCAGTATGGAACTGGTGCAGGGGCATCTCCGCTTATTGGTGGATATTATAGTTATCATAAGGAAATTGAAGATACGCTGTGTGAGTTCTTTAACAGAGAGCCAGGGTCTGCCATCATATATAATACTGGTTATACAGCCAATAGCTCCTCATTAATGAGTCTATTGCAAAAAGAAGATATTGCTATTGTTGATATGGCAGTTCATGCAAGCGTATATGAGGGAATTCAGCTTACAAATACCAAACGTTTTTTGCATAATAATCTGGATGACTTGGAAAGGATTCTTAAAATGGTTCAGGACAAGTACCGAACAAAACTGATTATTGTTGATGGGATCTATTCGCAGGATGGTGATATGGTTAAGTTGCCTGATATTTATCAATTGGCACGTAAATACGATGCTTTAATTATGGTAGATGATGCGCACGGAATAGGGGTAATTGGTGAAAAGGGTAAGGGTGTATTGAAGCATTATGAAATGATGGATAAAGTCGATTTTATTACGGGTACTTTCTCTAAAACATTCGCAAACATTGGCGGATTTGTCATTTCAAATCCTCATATGTCTGCATTTTTGCAATATCAGTCCAGACAAAATGCTTTTTCAGCTACTTCATCACCTGCTGTGGCGGGTGTAAGTGTTGCTATTCGCTTATTGGAACAAGAGCCTGAATGGCAGGCTAAATTATGGGAAAATATTAATCATCTAAAAAAAGGCTTAAAGGTTCTGGGTTTGGATGTAGGAAATAGCCAATCTGCTATTGTTCCTGTAAAAATAGGAAATCCACATACAACCAGTGAACTGGGTAATATATTATTGGATCACGGTATCTATACAAATCCAATTCTCTATCCCGCGGTTTCTAAAAAGGACGCACGTATTAGAATGAGTATCATGGCAACTCATACAATAGCGCAACTTGATAAGGTTCTGGAAGGATTTGAGCATGCGGATAAAAAATTAAAAATTTCAAAAAATAAATAGTAAAAATTTAAATCATGGCAAGAAAGGTAACAGACGGCCCCATCAGGAATAAAGAAAGAACCAAGGGGAAGATTTTGGAAGCAGTTGGCAAAATCATTCGTACTGAAGGATATAAAGGTTTAATTGTAAACCGTATTGGTAAAGCCTCTAGATTGGATAACAAGCTGATCTACCTTTATTTCGGAAATGTGGATCGTTTGGTTGAATTGTATGTTAAGAGTAAAGATTACTGGAATAACATCCCACAAGATTTAATTGATGAGGTGAATGCAAATCCGATTTTAGAAAAAGAATCTGTGATTTCCATTATGGAACATCAGATGGATTTTATCTTTAATTCGGAAGAATTACAAAAGATATTACTCTGGGAAATTAGTGAAGAAAGCCAATTGATGCGCGAAATTGCGGATGGCAGAGAAGAGTTTGGGGAAACTTTGTTTAAAAAATCTAAATCCACTTTCAGAAATACTGATGTGAATTTCAGAGCTACGGAAGCACTGCTTATCGGGGGTATTTACTACCTGGTTTTACATGCTAGAGCAAATGGAAGTACCTTTTGCGGTCTAGATATCAATAAGGATAAAGATTATAAAGCTATTAAACAGACTTTCGGGCGTCTTGTTGAGTGGACCTATGCTGAAGCGAAAAAGCAACAGAAAAAGCATGAGAAGGAAAAAAGCAAGAAATAATAAGAAGGATCTGTGGGGAAATAAAAGCTTAGTTTTAAGCAATATTAACCTGTAATTTCAAATAATAAAAGGCACAAGTAATTGTGCCTTTTATTATTTGAAATGGTCAAGGTTTCAACATTCAAACGCAAGGGAGTTTTTTTATAAAATAATAAGGCTGTTTGCAAGCCTGACTGTATAACTAAATTTAATTGATTAAAGGCTTTAGGAGGGTAATTCGGCTCGGGACTCTAATAGATTTGGTGGCAAATAACCTGGCAGATCTCATTGAAAATAGGAAATTCAATAAAAAGATGTCAAGGATACTGGGATAACTTCCAGGAAATTATTAGATTTACAATATGACTTAGAGATACATATTCTTCAACCTAAAAAAATACATATGGATCAACAATTGCTAAAGATTATTGCTGATTTTTACCAGGATCTGCCCAGACAAGGCCCTGGAAGTACGCGGGCAACTAAATGGGCCTTAAGCAGGATTATGGAAATGGGTGCCATTAAAAATGTATTGGATATAGGTTGTGGAACGGGAGCCCAAACCCTTATTTTGGCACAGGAAACTGGAGCGAAGGTAGATGCTTTGGATAGGGTACAAGACTTTTTGGATGTACTTAAAGCTAAAAGAGATAAACTAGGATTAAAAGATCAGGTTCAACTCCACCATGCTCAAATGGATAAACTGCCGTTTGAACCAGAAAGCTTTGATCTTATTTGGAGTGAGGGTGCTATTTATAATATGGGGTTTACCTATGGACTTAAGAATTGGGGCAAATTATTGAAACCCGGTGGATTTCTGGTGGTATCTGAGATCTCATGGACCACCGAAAGTCGCCCTCAATTATTGACGGATTATTGGAATAATAATTATCCTGAAATGGATTTGGTTTCTGCCAAAGTTCGATTAATTGAAATGATGGGGTATAGTACAATCGGTGCTTTTGCATTACCCGAGGTGGGATGGCGCAATTATTATGAACCAGTTTCCCAAAGATTGAAAGATTTGGATGGAACAGATAATCCCGTGTTGCAATCATTTTTGGACCAGATTAAAACCGAGCTGAACATTTTTAAGGAATACAAACAATATTATAATTATTTTTTTTATATCATGCGTCGACCAGATTAAATAATCAGTTAGTACAATAACGATCCTAAAGGATAATATGAGATGGATGGTAGCAGGTATTGGAGTAGGTATCTGTTGCAATCCATCTTTTTTTTGGAGGTTTAAAGCGGACTGAAAGGTTCGAATACAATGATTCTTAAATTCCATTCAAGCGTTTTGAATGGATGGAATTCCCATTTAGCCGAATAATCGGTAAGCTTTCAAATATTTGTGGAATAAAATACGCCTCCTGCTAAAAAGGAAATAATTGATATATTCAAATTTAGTCGTATTTATAACCTACTCTAAATTGATAAAAAAGTCTTCAAAAATACCTCAGATTTTACAGCCAACATTTGTCAAATGTATAAAACCCAATTTTGACAGTTTCAATTCAATTGGGCTCTAATGTTTTATTTGGAAATCAATAGACTAGAACTTTATCTTTGTAAAAAGTGTGGAATCTCTGATTGCATTTCATATGGAAAATCACCTTAATTGGTTTCTTGGTTTTGGATTTCTGGTTCGCATGTTTCTTTCACCTAAATTGCCTGGAATAGAAATTCAAAATGTTCAATCAGATTATTATTGATGGTAAAGTATGTAACCAATTAAGGTGAACTTTAAAAGTAGGAGGTATAAGTAAAGAATTCTGAATTGCTTTTTGGAATTGATTTTCGCCATGTTTTTAAAACCTGTAATCTTTTGCCACTTGGGTAAGCAAAATTAGTTTATGGAAGAAATTTTTCAATAGTTGATATAAATCTGTAATTGGTAGGTTAGCCGGCATTCTCCATGTGAGGGTGCCGGTCTTTTTTGTGGGTAGCTTATTTTATTTCCAGACCCTTTGGTTGGTCTATATGTTGTTAAGGGAGTCAGATTTTCCGTTTTGCGTCAAAGTATTTCCCGATTTGATAAACTGCTGCTTTGTTAAATTTGGAACTTTGCACACAATTTTACTGAAAACTATCTATTCAATGACATTTAAAAAAGGAAATTCCATAACCTTCTTAAATTACTTTGCATTAAGTCTAGTCTTTTTTTGTGTATTGATACAGACAGCTTCTGCCCAGCAAAAATCCAAAAATGTATTGATTAAGGGTCTGATTATCAATCTGCAAAATGAACCTGTATCCGATGCATTTATTCAGATTGCTCCTGGAAATAAGCGTATGCTAACAGATAAAAACGGCTTGTTTTCAGTGCAACTAACAGAAGAAAAACAATATCAGATTTTCATAAAAGCCACTGGTTATCAGAATCTCTCTACTAATTTTTCAGCAGTGAATATGCAAGAGAATGGCCAACCAATAGCCTGGCAGCTACAAGATTCTACAGGAGAACTATCAGATGTGAAGGTTAATTCTCTGAATCAGAAGCAAAAGTTAGCGACGGCCCCCATTAAAGCACAGATTGTAGATTTGAAGGCCGCAGAAGGTCAATCTGTTTCATTGATTGAACTCCTAAATCGAAGTGCAGGCGTCAAAATCAGGACTACAGGTGGTCTGGGAGCATCCAACCAGATTTTACTCAATGGTTTTCAAAATAAAGCTGTTCGTTTTTTTAAAGATGGTATTCCGACAGATTATCTGGGTGCCGCTTTTGATCTTGGAGCGGTTCCTGTCAATTTATTGGATCATGTTGAAATATATAAAGGAGTGGTACCCGTTTTTCTGGGGGCAGACGCACTCGGGGGAGCAGTAAACCTTGTTAGTAAAGATGTCAACCATTCCTTATTGAATGCTAGCTATCAGTTTGGTTCTTTTAATACCCATAGAGCTACAGTGAATGGTGTTTATTATAGTCCAAAGGGACATTTTTTTGCGGGCATTAATGCCTATATGAACTATTCTGATAATAATTATAAGGTAGAGGTGCCTGTAACGGATAATGAAACAGGAATAACCAGTGAAATCAATACCAATATTTTTCATGGCAAATATAATAGTTACTACGGGGAAGCCTTTGCAGGTTTTAAAGACTTAAATTGGGCAGATTTGGTTAAACTGAGCATTACTGGATATAATATTCATCGAGATTTCCCCTTTGGCGCTACAATGGATAAAGCCTTCGGTAAAGCAAAAGGTTTGCAGAATTCTCTGATTGGTAGCCTTTTATATAAAAAATCCTTTTTAGATCATCGCCTGAATTGGGAGCAGTTTTTTGTGGCATCCAGGTTAAATAGCCATACGGTAGATACGGCAGGCGGCCATTATGACTGGTATGGAAATTTCACAGCCAATCCTTCCGAATTCGGGGAGCTTTCCGACATGGGCTCCTTAGCTAAACTTCATTATGATTATTTGTTATCCAGAACAGGGTTAGCCTATAAGATTAGCGGAACCCAAAAATTATCGGCTAATGTCGTATTCAATCAATTTAAAAGAAAAGGTGCCGACCCAATGGGCTATGAATTTAAAGCAGGGGGAGACGTTCTTGAAGTCCCGGCTACTTATAAAAAGTTGATTGCTGGCCTTTCATTAGAATCTGATTTGCTACCAAACCGTCTGCAGAATAACCTGATTGGTAAGTTTTATCATTATACCACTGATGCCACCGATGCAGATTATTACGGAAATCCGGTTAATACACAAAACAGCCGTAGTGCTTGGGGAATCGCAGATGGGATTAAGGTAACACTAAATAATTATAGTTTTATCAATCTTTCAGTTGAAACCGCACTTAGGCTGCCTGAACAGGATGAACTTTTCGGAGATGGACATTTAAAGCTGTCTAATTTTGATCTGCAGCCAGAAAGAAGTTTTAACCTCAATCTAGGTTATAAAATTATTAAACCCCAAAAGTGGTCTTTGGAAGTCAATGGATTTTTCAGGCATACGAATCATCTGATTTTACTCATGCCACTTAATCTGATTTATTCACAGAGCCAGAACGTGGATGAAGTGAAAGGTAAGGGAATTGATGCTGATTTAGGAGTTTTTATCACACAATGGCTGCAGGCTACCGGTAATTTTACTTATCAGGATTTAAGACTCAAAAATACAGGGTACAGTGCTACGGAAGGAGCCCGTTTAAAAAATACACCTTATTTCTTTGCCAATACTGGATTACATGGCAGCTGGCACAACTTTCTTAAAAAAGCAGATTTCCTAACTGCTTACTGGTTATTTGGTTATGTCAGGGAATATTATCTGTCCTATATACCTAAATCGGTAGAACCAGATGGGTTTTTAGGCTTATTTGGCAGAGCACGTATTGATGCCCGCAATATAATTCCTGACCAACAAATACACACAATAGGCCTGGGATATGAACCAGCGCATTCTCCATTTAAACTTGGCCTGGAAGTGAAGGATTTATTTGATACACAGATTTTTGATCAGTTCAAGATTCAAAATCCGGGGCGTTCATTCTCCATAAAGGTTAGTTACAGTCTTTAGCCTGGTTTTGAGCAGTTACCTTAAGAGGGGTTATTGCTTAAAAATAAGTTTTTAAAAGTTTTGTTCACAGTTTCTAAATCAAAAAATAAATAATGATGTTATCTTATCTGAATGTTAGTCTTAAAAAATGTTTGCTCGCAACAGGGATTTTTGCTGCGGGCTGCCTCACATTTGCATCCTGCAGTAAGGATACAGTCAAGGAGGAGGTTCCTGAGGAAAGCACCAGTAGTTATTCCTATATTGTTTTTACAAATGAAGGCGATTTGAATACTCCAGGTTATATGACAGCTTATGACCAGATGCCAAGCGGCGATTTTTCAAATATCGGGGCAAAAAGTCTGCAAATGTCCTATGCATTTGGTTTTACACAATACGGTAAATGGATATTTAATCGTTCCAGTATTTCAGGGCAGTCAGGGATTCAAAAATTAACTGTTTCAGATGATGGCTCCATTAAAGATGGCGGATTTTTAGCAAATGGAGCGATGTTTCTGATTGTTAATGAAACACTTGGATACTATTCCGATGAGAGTCGGGGCACAATGAAACTGCAAATATTTAATCCGACTACCATGACACGTACCGGTGAAATTGATTTAAGCTCTCTTTCAAAAGATGGGGTAGAGTATCAGGTAGTAGGCAAGCACATCCTTGCAGCAAAAGAAGGTAAACTTTATGCTAGTGTAACCTATGGAACCAAAGCCATGGCTGGTTATGGAGATGATGTTGTAGATTTTGTTCGCTTAGCTGTTATCGATATTGCCACCAATACCTTAGAAAAAAGTATTGATTTTCCGGGACTCAAAAGCCTGGGATGGGGATCAAGTGCCAATAAGTTTTGGACATTAGGGGATGATGGTGCGTTGTATTTTTATTATACCGGATTTAATGAAGGCATTCAGAACTCCAGCATTATTCGGATTAAAAAAGGAGCAACTGATTTTGATCAGGACTGGATTTTAAAGGCAGATGCGCTTCAACCTAATTCAACGATTGCTTCAGCACTGGTGAAAAATGGTAAGATATATATCCAGTTACCGGATGAGCCTTTGGCGAGCAATTTTAGTAATCTGGCTTCTTATATCTGGGATTATTATGCTGTAGATATCAATACTTTACAGGCAACTAAGATTACCGGAATGCCGAAGACAAGATATATACATTCTAATGAACAGGGAATTACCGAAATAGACGGAAATATTTATCTCTGGTTAGCCAACGGTAATCAAAACGGATATTATAAGTTAGATGAATCAACCAATGTTGCCACCAAAGCCTTTAATGTAAGTGATGGCGGTTTGGTGTCGGGTTTTATTCATCTGGACTAGATTTGAACTAAGGCCGGACTTGGTCCAGCCCAAAAATGGGAACCCAATCCAGTATTAATCCTGACTAAATCGGGATTAATACTGGATTAAAATTTATATAAGTTATGCAAGTTAAAACAGCGCGCAGGTGGTATTATTGGCATAAATGGACCTCTCTGGTTTGCACTTTGTTTTTATTAATGCTCTCCTTGACAGGGCTGCCTCTGATTTTTCATGAGGAAATTGATCACCTGACGATGGATATGAAAGAAGTGGTGTTGGATAAAAATGCTCCGGATATATTGCTAGACAGTCTGGCCGTACGGGCTCAGCAGGAGCATCCGGCTGAACATATTCGTTATGTTTTCTGGGATGCAGATCATCCGGGTATGGTGACTTTTGATCTGGCAGACAAGCCAGATGCCCCACCCGATCATTCCCATTATGTTTCTCTAAATGAAAAAACAGGAGAAATAATGGGGAAGCCAAGAACGGATACACTGATTTACAAGATTTTAGAGCTACATACGGATATGTTTTTGGGCATCGGCGGGAAATTGTTTTTAGGGCTGATGGGGATTTTATTCATGATTGCCCTGATCTCCGGGGTGATGCTATATGGCCCAATTATGCGCAAGTTTGATTTTGGGATGGTCAGGAAATATAAATCAAAGCGACTTAAATGGCTGGATACACACAATCTTTTGGGGATTGTTATTTTGGCCTGGACGGCGGTAGTAGGTTTTACGGGTATTATTAATGCCATGAGTGATGTGGTGCTAGGGCTCTGGCAACAAGGGCAGTTGAAAGAAATGGTTGCTCCCTATGAAGGTCAGAAGCCAATCACCAGACCTTATAGTAGCCTGGATGAGGCGCTTGCTACGGCCAAAAAGGCAGCTCCCAATATGGATGCCTCCATTATAACTTTTCCAGGGACTATGTTTAGCAGCCAGCATCATTATGCCGTTTTTATGCGCGGAAAAACCGCGCTAACAGCCCGCTTATTGATGCCTGCTTTAATAGACGCAAAGACTGGAACATTAACTGATATACGCAAAATGCCTTGGTATGTCAATACATTGTTTATCTCTGAACCATTACACTTTGGGGATTATGGCGGCATGACGCTGAAAATTATCTGGGCACTCTTTGATATTGCCACAATTATTGTACTGATCACCGGTCTTTACCTCTGGTGGGTAAGACGTAAATCTGAAAAAACAAGATGGAACAACCTCGTACCGAAAAAAATATAGAAGAGAGTGTAGAAATCCTTTATGGTCGCGGGAATATTCAGCAAAGGGTTTCCGAAGGCATGCTGAAAAGATGGTGGACCCTATGGGGATATCCGTTAATAATGTTTGTACTGATTATGGTAGGCCTGATTGGCGCATTAGTTGAAGATGGCTGGTGGGATTTGTTTTTTTGCCTACTATTAATTTTCCCGCTTTATAAAATCTGTCACCATTATTATGGCACACAAAATAATAAAAAGGGAGATAGAATAAACTAAGAATAGAGGCAGATAATATTGTGTTGGGGGAGGGGCTTCAATCCATAACCTCTACCAATCATATATGCAGTGTTCGTTTGCAGTGGACAAGATGCAAACCTGCATTGCATTTTTTTTTGGAGTAGGAGTAGGGGATAAGGGCAATGGGAAAAGTATTCGTAAGTTAATTTGGTTATACAAGTACAATCGGTTATTTTTGAATATGTAATACAATTAATTTGATTGGCGCGTCTTTGGACCCTAAAAAGTTCGGTCATGATAGTATAATGTATTGAGGAAATTGAGATATGAACAGAGATTGTGTGCGAGATGCAGACATTCCCTTAGAATGATAGCGCAACAACAGGGTATGCTGGCACAGACAAATTGACCTGGATTAACCTAATCTATCGGAATATGAACATCTATTGTTAATCAGGTTCAGGCCATTGCAGATTGTGGTTGTTGTTTTAGTTATAGTATTTATTGTTTAATTAGGTTATACCATTAAAATTTCCCATTTTAATAGTAGTTATTCTTGAAGATAACACTATTGCAAGTGGGAGACCTCCTACAATTATGGCAAAGAAAACCTCATTAAAAGATATTGCCCAATATGTCGGCGTATCTACTGCCTTGGTGTCTTACGTACTGAATGGCAAAGAAAAACAAGCTCGAGTCAGCCAGCAAAAGGTGCTCGAGATTAGACAGGCGGCCAAGCTGCTTGATTATCAGCCTAACTTGATTGCAAAAAGCCTAAGAAAGGGGCAAACGAAGACCATCGGTCTGATTGTGGCAGATATTTCTAATCCATTTTTTGCCGACCTTGCTAAAAAAGTCGAAGAATTCGCACGTGAGTTGGGATATATTGTACTTTTTGGTTCCAGTGATGAACAGGAATATAAAAGTAGTTATTTGATTGACGTGTTTTTAAGCCGGCAGGTGGATGCCTTTATCGTCTGTCCCGTTAGCGGCACCGAAAATCAAATCAAAAAGTTGCAACAAACAGGAAAACCGGTTGTGCTGGTTGATCGGTATTTCCCAGGGCTACCCGCTGACTCTGTTAGAATTAATAATAGAGAAATAGCGATGCGGGCAGTAGAGCATTTAATATTAGGGGGCCGGCGTAATATTGCATTATTAAGTTACCAGACGGACCTGGCCCACATTAATCAAAGAAAAAGCGGCTACTTAAAAGCCATGGAAAAGTATGGGCTTGCCGTTAACCCGGAATTAATCATGGAGGTGAACTATGCTAATCTGGTTCCTAAAGTTGAACAGAAGATGCTAGCTGCATTTAATCTACAGGATAAGGTTGACGGTATATTATTTGCGACCAATTCCTTAGCCATAGCCGGTCTTCGGGTAATTGAGAATCTTGGGATTAAAGTGCCTGGTGATATTTCTGTGGTTTCTTTTGACCAGAGCGAAGTATTTGATTTTTATTATGCGCCTCTAACTTATATTGCACAAGGAATTCAGAGCTTAGCAGAAAATGCAGTACTATTGGTCAGTAAGCGTCTAAAGGAACAAATTCACGCTCGGCAATATATGACTACAATCCTTGATGCCAAATTAATAATTAGGGAGAGCTCAAAAATAGAGACGTCTTTACAGCTCAACGGAAGTATATCAGGACTTATTCAACCGGAATTACGTGCAGAAAAAATAGGCTAAGCTTACAGTTTTATTATATTTTTATAAGAACAGTTATAACCTTTTTTTTTCAAAGAGCTCATATTATAAGTAATGCAAAATTCAGACAAGTGGCTTAAGTGGACTTTTTTTTGCCTAATCAGTCTTTTATTGGCGGCATGTGGTCAACAGCGATCGGGGAATAATAATGCTAATGTTAACGACAACGTTTCTGATAGTAATAGTCAGATAATAGCCCAAAAGGGAAGTGGGCTTGCCAGCGCTTCCAAGCGCAAAGCCATTATTGATGAGCTTGGAAAGAACTTCCAGGAGTCACAGAGTGGAAAATATAGAAAGCAGGTATCTTCCATTGCACCTTTTAAAATAGAATTGGTTAATGGGAAAACGTATACTTATAAAGACTTGCCTAAAAACAAGGAGGTTACCTTGGTGTATTTTTCACCGACTTGTCAGGAATGTGAACAATTTACTGAAAGCCTGCTCCAAAGAATTAATACTTTAACAGACAGGGAAATTATATATATAACTTATGAAGATACGGCTGCTGTCAGATCATTTTATAAAAGGTTCAAACTGGAAAAATATCCTCAGATTGTTATTGGTACGGAAGGATATAGTTTTATCGTTCAGAAATATTATAAAGTGCAGCATTTTCCCTTTGTAGCTAGTTATGACCGCTCAGGGCAGCTCATTCATATATTAACCAATAATACCCAGCCGAGGATGATGGCTAAGAATATTTAATACTACTGGTTACGCATTGTTTATTGTATCTGGATTTGAATAGGATCTCTAACTACAACTTCCTGAATACAAAAGGGGAAAAGTTGATTTAATGGAGCCAATCAATTTTCCCCCTAAGTTTTTCCATTTAGGAAAACAATCAAAGTGATTCATAGGCAAGCAATCACTTGCTTGATTGTCGTTGCGTTTTTACATACCTGCTCTTTGTTACAAAGGCTCAGTTTTTTATTGTATTGCTCTATAACAGGACGGGTAGCGTATTGTGAATCCGGTTGTAATTATCTGCTTTATTTATTCATTTTATAAATTAATTTTTATTTATTTTGGTAGAATACTTCTTAGCTAATCTGCCAGCCCCGATTGTAATGGTGATCTATAACCAGGCCTAATTAAAATAAGATGTCAAATTTTGCATTTTGTAAATATAGCAAACCCTTTTTTTGATGTTTTTAATTGAGTATTTGATTTTTTATAATGTAAGTATACTATCAATAAAATTTTCTAATGGGCCGCAAACTGTTTTTTGTATTGCAATACAAATATCAGAAGAATTTCTAAAAAAATACTGCACTTTTCAGTTAATCTTTACAGCATTAATTTGTCAAACATTAAATAATAATTTATTATATAAGACCATTTTAATAAATTGTATATAATAAATATTATAACTTATTTAGCGGAACTCCATGATTTTATCTCTTCAAGATGTCTTTTCTTATATTCTTTAGGTGTGCATCCTTCAAACATTTTAAAGGTTCTGGCAAAATGACTACCAGAATTAAAATTCATGATTGTGGCATAATCGTCATTGGTGAGATTGTTTTCTTGTAAGAGTATGTTTTTGCAGACCCTAATGCGCTCCCTGATTAAAAAAGTAATAGGTACTACACCGAATAACATTTTAAAACCTTCGATGAATTTTTTGCTCCCCATCAGACTACTGGCTCCCAATTCAGTGACCTTTATTTTTTCATTTACAGATGCCTTTAATAAGTCCTTTGTTTCAATGATATGTTTGACATCCTCAAATGTATAATTATATGGACAATTAATTGTCTCATTATGTAATACTGAATCTAAAAATTTCCCAAGTAATTCCTTATTGCTATTCCCGTCAAATAAGGCCAACTGGCATTTTTCTATGACTTCCGTCAGGATGGCCTGGACAAAAATATTTTTATTGGCGGGTGTCTTGTATAATCTGGTATTAATACCCTTGCTAAAATAGGTGACCCATTTTTTAAATGCCGGCTGACGTTCCGTTAGCCCTTTAAAGGTCTGGGTGGATAAATGAACATCAAAGGTAACTACGACGTTTTGGTTGAATCTTGCGGAGGATTTTATTTTTGGATTATAAAGAATGTTATGATCCCCCACGCCAAAATGCTGCCATTCATCATAGCCATTTTGATATAAAGCATAGCCCTCAATTATATTATGAAATTCTATTCCTTCAATGGCTCCTTCGCAATAAATCGTCGTTTTTCTATTAAACACATAATGGCTGAGCCAGATATCCCATATTCCGCCGGCAATATGCTGAAAGAGCATATAACCAGCTTTTGCCACGTTAATGTGATAAGCGTCTGCATCTTTGATGGCATATTTGTTTAGTTGTTCCGGTAAACCATGTTCTATGGTCAGCAGTGTATGCTGCTCATCGTAAAATTTTAGACCTTTCATATATTTTTTTCAATTTTGTACAACATTCCTATATGGCCTACAGGTGTCGCCATGGCATAAAATAAACACGCATTCAGCTTAAAAAGACATCCAATCAAAGAATAGGCAAATGATGTCTTCTAATATTCCATTGAGTATTGACTATTGCAAGTATATACCGCTGCAATGGCTCATCAAATATAAGTAACTCTACTGGTTTAGAAATGATTTGACGATAAAAAAATATTCAATATTCTTTATAATTAGACTTAATATGCTGTTAAGCAGTAGTTTGTGTTTATTTAGGGTTGATAAATTTCAAAATTTTCAATGAAAAAAATTAAATCTTTGAGTCACTATTTATTTTTTGAACCTTAAGATAGAATCTCAATATTTTACTGGCAATTTGAAATTAAAGAGATAAAGCCACCTGTAAAACAGGGTGGGACAGGTTAGGCAGTATAACTGTATATTTGCGGCCGGAAAATTTCTGGTTTAATCAGGGACGAACTGTGGTATCTGCCTGAGCGGTGGAATCAGGTTTTGGTGTTTTTACCCCGTCGTGTTGCTGACTGGACATGGTATGGTCATTGGTCCGGTTTTGTTGAATCGTGTCATATTGATTTTCTGTTGAACCTTCATTTTGTTGGCTATGGCAACTATTCAAACTGAATAAACTGCCTAGCCCGATGAACAGAATAAATATAAAAATGAAAAGTCTATTATTGAACTTAGCGGTTGTATACAATTTTCGGGGTTCTTTTTGTGGTGTTTTCATGTTTACGGAATTTAAACTGTGGAAATTTGAAGTTGACACTTTTAAAGGACCCAAATTGTGTTCCAAAGAACGCGGTTGGCAGTAAATTTTAACAAAGTCAGGTATTCGTATTATGGAAGCTATTGCGATAGTAACGAAAGAGCCCCTGGAGAACCAGGGGCAATTTACAAGTACAAGAGTGAGGTTTTGTCGGATTCCTCTCACTGTAGCTAATACCAGTAGGAGCTGACTCTACTGGATAAGTTTATATGAGTTTATTAATAGCCAATGCTATACAATAAACGATATTTCATTGATTTATAGTCCGCCATAGCGAACTATGAATTTTTTGACCTTTTGATTTTGTTTGGGAGCCTGTTTTTCGGGCAGGCTATTGATTTTTGTCTCCATACAAATGTAAATAATATCTTAAATTAACCAAATTAAATGTAAAATACTTTATTGGAAATGTATAAATAGTTTAATGTTAATTATCTAGATATTATTTTATATAATAATTAATATGAATCTTAATGATCACAAAATTTAAATTTATTATCTCGCTGTAATTAGAGTCTGCTGAACAACTGCCAAATTATATGTAAATTGAGGTTTCAGTGGATTTTTCATTAAAAAAGTGCAAGGTTTTATGCGTGGAAGTTATAAAAAGCGTGCACCATCTCCGGTTTATAGCAGTCCCAACCAGCTAAGTTTCGAGGGTTTTGAGACCCCATTCGAGCAGCAGCTGGACTTGAATAACCGGTGGGTTTTCCTGGCCAGGAATATTCCCTGGGACCGGATCGTTGGTGTATACGATAAAGTATTCAGCTCTGCGGAAGGGAGAAAACCTCTCAGTGGGCGACTCGTCCTTGGCAGTCTAATGATCAAA
>NZ_FNQY01000003.1 GCF_900107765.1 Arachidicoccus rhizosphaerae
TTTGCACCAGGTCACCGCCTAACCCAGAAGAGGTATCCCTATTGCCTCTATCTTAGAACCCAAAGAAATCTGTCTAAAGAATAGGGTCCACTTCACACAATGTACCCGTCTGGGCTGTAATACTTACCATGTTAATTGGCTTTACGCTTATTCCGGTACCTCCCAATATGGATATTAGGGGCTGGCAAGAGATGCATCCCTTAAACGGTCCCGGATGGTCATTGTTTTTTGAATATATTGCCAATATTTTATATGCCATTGGTCTGAGAAAACTCTCCAAGAAAGCGCTTGGGGTACTGGTGTTTTTATCTGCGGCACTATTAGTTCACTACCTGGTAACTGGAAAAAGCGGGGATGTCATAGGAGGATGGACCGTCAATGAGGAACAATTGCGCATTGGTTTTACCAGATTATTATACCCATTTTTTGCCGGACTGCTATTATCCAGGATAGCAAAACCAACAAAGATTAAACATGCCTTTTTAATCAGCAGCTTATTGGTAATCATTGCGCTGGCAATGCCCAGATTCGGAGGAGATCTTCACAGATGGCAAAACGGGCTGTATGAATCTATGGTCATTATCCTTGTATTTCCCTTAATCGTTTACATTGGAGCCAGTGGTTACACTACAACAAAATCTGAAAACAAAATCTGTAAATTTTTAGGAGACATCTCTTACCCCTTATACATCACCCATTATCCATTTATTTATATATATACGGGCTGGGCAAGTGATCACCATTTTTCCAACATGCCATTAGCGATTGGTTATGGAGCCTTGACGGTGGTTGGATCCATACTGGTGGCTTATTTATGCCTGAAATACTACGACGAGCCTGTCAGGGCCTACCTGAAACGTAAATGGTAACTCAAAAACGAAAAAGGAGCATATTGTAACCTTTCGCGAAACATAAAACCAATCCAAAATTTAAGGGCGAGGCCTAAATAAATGCGGGATACGTATTTATTTAGGCCTCGCCCTTATATGTTTTAAATGTATTATTCCTGTTATTAAAAAGGCTCCTGCAGTTAAATCACAAAGAAATATTTCCGTTAATAAACGGATATTCTATTAATTCAGACATAATCTTTGATTGTAACACAGAATGCAGGGCATTGGTATGTCTTATATGGTGAATATCACTACCTACATAATCATACATCCCTTTTTCAAACAGATAGCTGGCTACTTTTTTAACGTGTTTACCGTAATAGCCGGAAAAAGCGATAAGATTTAATTGAAAAAGGCATCCTTTTTCTTTTAATTCATCATATTTTTCCAAACTGTTATGGTAAAAATTATATCGTTCAGGATGTGCTAAAATTGGCTGATAACCATGAGTTTGCAATGCAAATAACCCGTTATGCAAATAGGGAGATTCCAGCAAATAAGACATTTCAACCAAAACCCTGTTTTCATGAATGGTGAGCATTTGTTCACCACTTTCAACCATTTTCACAAACCGCTCATCAATCATATATTCCGCAGCAGCCTCTATTTGCATATCGATCCCTTCCTTTAGGACGGCCTCTCTCAGCAAATCCCTGCGGGCAAGAATGGTAGCGGTGTCATTGGGATAGATATCTTCACTAGAGTGGGGGGTAGCGACCATTTTACGGTAACCATGCTTATACATGCTCTCTACCAGTTTTAAACTATCCTCAATATTTTGAGCTCCATCATCGATACCTGGTAAAATATGACTGTGTATATCCGTTTGGACAAAACCCCAGTCACGGCTCTTTGATGCAGCAACACTAGATTTTTTGAACAAATTGAACATCCTACAGATTTTCAGATTAAAAGCAGTGTCCTGTCTCCGGTTTCCCGCAATAAGATGAAATATAAGAAGATAGGGCACAGCCCTACCTTCCTGGAATTAATACCTTTTATATTACCAGCATGGCATCGCCATAGGTAAAGAAATTATATTTTTCTTTTATTGCCGTCTGATAGGCTTCCATAGCCAGGTCATAACCTGTAAAAGCACAAACCATAATCAGTAAACTGGTTTTCGGCAAATGGAAATTAGAGATCAGACTATCTGCAATACTAAAGGTATGGGGCGGATGTACAAATACATTGGTCCATCCTTCATTAGGCTTTAACAAGCCCTGAGCCGTAAAACTACTTTCCAGCGCACGCATGGTAGTGGTTCCAACGGAGCAGATCCTATGACCGCTGGTTTTGGCGGCATTGACAATCCTGCATGTTTCATCATCGATTCTAAAATACTCCGCATCCATTTTATGCTTACTCAGGTCCTCCACCTCTATGGGACGAAATGTTCCCAGACTGGTATGCAGGGTTAATTCAGCAAATTTTACGCCTTGAATTTCCAAGCGTTTAATTAATTCCTTACTAAAGTGCATACCCGCAGTCGGGGCAGCAACAGCTCCTTCATATTTAGCATAAACCGTCTGATAACGCTCTTTATCCTCTTCGGTGGGTTTACGCTTAATATATTTAGGAAGCGGGGTTTCTCCCATAAATTCCAGCATCTTTCTAAAGCTTGCCTCATCACTATCCCAAAGAAAACGGATGGTTCTTCCACGACTTGTCGTATTGTCGATGACTTCTGCGACTAGTTCGTCATTTTCACCAAAATAAAGTTTATTACCTACCCGAATCTTACGGGCCGGATCCACAATTACATCCCAGAGGCGATTTTGCTTATTGAGTTCACGAAGCAAAAAGACTTCAATTTTAGCCCCGGTCTTTTCCTTTCTACCATACATCCTGGCCGGAAATACCTTGGTATTATTTACAACAAATACATCTTTGTCATCAAAATAATCCAAAACGTCTTTAAACTGCTTATGCTCAATACGGCCGGTACTTCTTTCAACGACCATTAAACGAGCATCTTCACGATTTTTGGGTGGGTTCTGGGCAATTAAATTCAGGGGTAAATCGAAGCGAAACTGAGATAATTTCATGTGCTTGGTTCAGATTTTACAGATGTAGCCCTAAAAAGTAGCCTTTTTGGGGTGAATCCTGTGTCTATTAATTAATATTTTTTAATAGCCCACATACATTCTGTCGACGCCTTACGGGGCGACTGGATGATGTTACGGCATCATTATAAGTGCGCAAAATTAAGAAAATAATCTTTCACAACCAGATATTAACGATTTAATTGCTATAATATTATGTTTTCATTTTCTAATTCGCTTTTCCAAACCACTGCCATGCAGGCGGGGGACTTAAAGTTACAGGCAATTTGTAAATGAATCTTAATAAAAAAACTAATATAATACGTTTTTAAACTATTTGTCTTAGTCTTGTAACAGAAATAACAATCACAGCTAAGATAATACGTCCCTTATAATGGAAACATGAGAGGGGATGAATAGGCTTGTGATCATGTTGTTTTTAGTACTACCTGAGTATAGGGCGCGTTTTCGGATTTATCCGATGGTAAATTGACTTAATTGGTTCGAACAAATAACTGAGTAAAAAAGGCAATACCCTGTTGGTTATAAGCAATCCCGATACCAACCTTGTTGAAGTTTCCCCTCAAATTCTTTCTATGCGGGGCACTATTTATCCAGATATTCACGACCTCTTTGGCAGATAATTGCCCATAAGCTACATTTTCTCCTGTAGCAATAGTACGGCCATAGGCTGCTCTTAACTGATTGGTTCTTTGCTGAAAACCACCATGCCCGAAACCTGAGTTTCCATTAGCCATATCCCGGCTATGTTGTTGTGCAAGCCTGGAAGCTGTGGGATCCAGTACAAGCGCCGGCAGTCCCTGCCGGTGCCTGTATTGATTGGTATATTTTAAAATTTCCCTTGCAAACTGATTGCGGCTTCCGGAAGTTCTTTGTGCGGCAGCACTAAAAGCAATTCCAAAACCTAGAATGGTCAAGATGATTAGGTATCTAAATGGGCGCATCATAAATTATTTGTATTTTCCCCATTTTGACTTTTAAAATATGCCATTGGTTTATTCAATCGCTGTATTTTATCTGGTAACGATATGTTCCGCCCGGTTCAAGGCTACTTGCTTTACCGTATTATCCGCAAATGCTCGGAAAGCCTTTTTAGTTATTTCATCAGGCCCCATCATGGCAGGCTCGCCCAGGTCTCCGCCTTCACGAATGCTTTGCACCAGCGGAATTTGGCCTAAAAACGCGATATCATACTCATCGGCCAGATGCTTTCCTCCTTCTTTTCCAAAAATATAATATTTATTATCAGGAAGTTCCGCAGGAGTAAAATAGGCCATATTCTCTACGATTCCCAAAATGGGCACATTAATTTGCGCCTGGCCAAACATCGCAATTCCCTTTTTTGCATCGGCCAGCGCCACATCCTGCGGTGTCGTAACAATAACAACGCCGGTTACAGGCACTAATTGCATGAGTGTCAAATGAATATCTCCTGTTCCGGGAGGCATGTCAATAACTAGATAGTCCAAATCACCCCAGTATACATCTGTGACGAACTGACGAACCGCACTGCTGACCATAGGCCCTCTCCACACAACTGCCTGTCTTTCATCAACTAGCAGCCCTATACTTATAATTTTTATTCCATACTTCTCCAGCGGCGCAATTTTAGCCTTGCCATCCACTTCCATCATCATTGGTCGGTCTCCACGTACCCCGAACATAATAGGGCCGCTCGGGCCATATATATCCGCATCCATAAAGCCAACGCTGAATCCATCCTGAGCCAGGGCAAGTGCAAGGTTAGCAGAAACGGTGCTTTTACCAACACCTCCTTTTCCGCTTACCACGGCAATGATGTTCTTAACGCCAGGCAAAACCTTTTGTTGAACAGCCGCAATTTTACTGGTCTTTGCTGTAAAAGTGACATTTACATTTACAGAGGGATCCAATTTTTTAATCTGAGTCTCACATTGTTCGTTGATACTGCCTTTATGGGGGGCTGAACTCATAGGGACACCTACAGTCAGTGAAATATTTTTATCTTGAATCTTGATATCACTTACCATATGTAATGAGATGATATCCTTTTTTTGCTCCGGATCTATCACATTGGTTAGGGCCTTTACGATTTCTTCTTCCGTCATTTTATATAAAATTTAAGTAATAGATTATTTTCTGGGTGCAAAAATAACCCATTACAGGCGACTTGACGAATAAAAGCCGTCAAAAGCCTTTTGCCCTGGTTTAATGTTACGTTAAACCGATGAGGATTCTAGTATTTTCATTAATTTTGAAACGTACCGTTGATCAGTGGTCTGAGGGAACAAAACAAACTAACCCATAGAGTATCAGCGGCCATCGCAAAAAAAACGAATGAAGCTAAACATATATATTTTTCTGTTTTTGTTTTTGGCAGGAAGCCTTTGTCAGAAGACCCAGGCTCAGCAACAAAAAGTAATTCAGCTATCGGGTATCGTCCAGGCCAGCGACAGTACAACCTTGCCTGGTGCCAGTATATTTGTAAGAGGCACAAAAAGGGGAACCATCGCCAATGACGCAGGTATATATTCCATTGCGGTATCACCCGGAGATTCTATAGAATTTTCTTACATTGGCTTTAAGTCCGTAATTGTCCAGGTGCCCCTGCAAACGGCCACCAATCAGCTGTATAGTTCTCCTATACTCTCAGAAGATACCGCGTTTCTTCCAACAGCGATTGTCAGTCCGTTGCCAACGCCGGCTCAATTCAAATATATGTTTATTAATTCCCCTATTGTTCGCACAAATGCGGACATAGCCCGGGAAAACCTGAATATCAAAAAGCTTCTTAAAGAGATGCGGCGTATGCCACTTGACGGTGATGCTATTTATAATATGCACAGCCGCGAAGATTTTCAGAGAGGAGCGGGCAGGGGCATGGTGCCGACATCTGGCATTTTCAATCCACTTGCCTGGAGAGATTTTATCAGATCTCTTAAAGAAGGGGGAAGCTCAGATTAAAACTAAATAGGTTTTACCCTATATTTCTACCCTCGCAATCAATTAAAGCAAATTATACTTAACTAATTGATATTACACCAGATAATGACAATTCCTGAATATCTATCAATTGTTTGATCTTCTGTCATACAATGGCCTCTTAGTACAAGTTTTCTCTCTATACATTCACATATCATAACTAAGTTAAGAAAACGCGCTATTTAACATGCAACATTTAAAAGCACAAGGACACTTTAAACCCATTAGGAATAACATGAATGGGGTAACTTTAAAAAAAATCTTTATAGGACTGTCACTGTTGGGCCTGACCCTTTGCCTCTTACCCATGAAGGGACAATCACAGGTCAGTAGCAATAATTTTCAGCAATCCCAACAGGATTCAAGATACCCTTTAATTCCTTATCCTCAGTCACTGACTCCTGGAAATGGCCGTTTTACTTTTAATAAGGCTACAGTATTAAGCGTCCAGAGTAAAGAGCTCCGGACAGAAATTCAGGATTTAAAAGATCTGATAAAACTCCCTTTAAAAGAGGTCGCATCAGCCCCAATTTCCAATTTCATTTCACTGGAACTGGATGCTCATCTGAATCATCCGGAAGGCTATAAACTGCAGATTACTTCCAGTTACATCAAAATAACAGCTAATGATAAAGCAGGCATTTTTAGAGCCATTGAAACCATTAGACAATTATTGCCTGTTAGTATAGAAGATGGACATGGGGCGCCTTCAGCGTCTGTTCCTGCCGTTGATATCCTGGATTATCCGGCCTACGCTTATAGAGGCATGCATCTGGACGTTGCCAGACACTTTTTCTCTATGGATTACCTCTATAAATTCATTGACAGACTGGCACTGTATAAATTCAACAAATTCCATTTGCATTTAACCGACGACGAAGGCTGGCGCATAGAAATCAAAAAATATCCCAAATTAACCAGCGAAGGCGCATGGAGAACATTGGATGCCCATGATTCTGCCTGCATCAAAAGAGCTCAGCAAACCGGCGATCCTGACATGTATTTGGATAGCAGTCATCTTAAAATGATCAATGGCAAAATGATGTATGGAGGCTTTTACACGCAAAAAGAAATGAAGGCATTAGTAGCTTATGCAGCGGCACGACACATTGATATAATCCCAGAAATTGATATGCCCGGCCATTCCAGAACCGCCATCAGTCTTTATCCGTTTTTAGCCTGCAGTGCGGGTCATGAAACAGGCGAGGGATTTTCTGTCCCAATGTGCCCTTGCAATGAGGCCACTTATACCTTTGCTGAAAATGTTTATAAAGAAATTTTTGATATTTTCCCTTATGAATATGTGCATTTAGGTGCCGATGAAGTAAATAAGGAAAGCTGGAAAAACTCCGCAGAATGTGCAGTGACCTTAAAAAAGGAAGATCTGAAAAATGTAAATGAGCTCCAAAGCTATTTTGTGAGAAGAATGGAAAAATTCTTTAATCAGCACGGGAAAAAATTAATTGGCTGGGATGAAATTCTTGAAGGCGGAGTAACCTCTACTGCCAATGTGATGTATTGGCGCTCCTGGGTTCCTGAAGCACCCATAATTGCAGCAAGGCAAGGAAACAAGGTAATTATGACACCAGGTAATCCTTTGTATTTTGATGCCATTCCTGATAAAAACTCTTTAATGAATGTGTATCATTTTAATCCCATTCCAAAAGACTTAAACCAGCAGCAGGCGGCCAATATTATGGGGGCACAGGCCAACTCCTGGACAGAATACATTCCCACTACTAACCGTCTGGAATACCAGGAATACCCCAGGATGCTGGCACTTGCAGAAGTACTATGGACCGCCAAAACGAATGACAGCTCCTTTATGCGAAGGTTAAATCAGCAATTCACGCGTATGGATAAAATGAATATCCATTATCGTCTCCCGGATATCCAGGGAACCTTACAAAATAATGCCTTTTTAGACAGTGCAGTATTAAAGGTCTATCCCCCCAAAGAAGATCTGACCATACATTATACAATAAATGGAAATAACCCAACTATTGAGGATCCGGTTTTAAACCAGCCCTTAATTATAAAAACAGATAAAACCATCAGGCTGGCAGCATTTACCCCTTCGGGAAACAGAGGTGATATTTACACATGTCATTATACGAAGACCAGTTTACGTAAAGCGGTCATGGTAAAAAGAAATTACACGGGAATGCAGGTACAGTATTTTGCAGGCAGCTTTAAAACTGTAAAAGACTTATCCAAAGCGGCCATAACAGGAACATGGAATCAGCCCGATATCTCGGTTGATGCAAAGCAGGCAACCGCAGGCGCCTTTGGACTTAAATATAACGGTGTTATCACTGTACCGGAATCAGGTATCTATACATTTTATCTGACGGCAGATGACGGTGCAGTCTTGAATATTGACCATCAAATCGTCGTTGATAACGATGGTTTACATTCAGCCATAGAAAAAAACGGGCAAATAGCACTGGAGAAAGGACAGCACTTTTTCAATCTTGATTTTATAGAAGGTGGTGGCGGTTATAAGCTCCAGCTTGAATACAGCGGACCAGGAAGCCATACAGCGCAACCTGTAACAGCGGAAATGCTTAAATAAATGATTGAAAAATAAAAGACACAGCCCTGGTGTAGCCATTTTAAGGTATATACCGGGGCTGCTTTAGTTGCAAATTTACTCCGAATTCCACGTTGAATCTTATTGAGGGAGCTGACAATGCCCGAAAAATATACATTCACTTTATTAAAAGTATTTCCAATCAAAAAATAACGTCATGACACATCTAAAAGACGGTCAGGGACTTAGTACAGGTTTATTAATCATCATGTCCGTTACTACCGGTGTAGTTGTTGCCAATAACTACTACAACCAGCCTTTACTGGGACTAATGGCAAAAGACTTTGGCATATCCGAGTTACAAATCAGCAGTATTCCCATGCTTACCCAGATAGGTTATGCTTTTGGATTGTTTTTTATTGTACCACTGGGAGATAAATTAAGACGCAAAAAATTAATTCTGGTTGACTTCGCTTTTATTATTGCCGCCTTAATTGGCATGGCGCTATCAAAATCACCCTTTTTACTAAAGGTATTCAGCTTTATAATCGGATTTACGGCCGTCATTGCCCAGTTATTAATCCCCATGGCTGCACAGCTGGCTACTGATAACAAAAGGGGAAGAGCCATCGGTACGGTTATGTCCGGTCTGTTAATGGGGATTTTAGCCTCTAGAACACTTAGTGGCTATATCGGAGCGCATTTTGGTTGGCAGGCCATCTATTATGTGGCAGCCGTTTTAATAAGTTTATTATTCTTTTGTCTGGTTAGGTATTTGCCGGAGCTACCCGCAGAATTTAAGGGCTCATACGGTTCTTTACTTAAATCTCTTGTCACCCAATTTAATACCCAGCCAAACCTAAGATTAGCTTCTTTTAGAGGGGCTTTTGATTTTGCATGTTTCAGCGTTTTTTGGACCACCATTGTATTCTTATTGGAAGCTGCACCCTTTCATATGGGCAGTGACGTTGCCGGTGCCATGGGACTCGTTGGAATTGCAGGCGCTATCGTTGCCTCCTATGTAGGAAGGCTAAGTGACCGGATGAGTAAAAATAAATTAATTATCATGGGTATTTTTATTGTTTTAATATCCTGGATCGTTTTAGGATTTTCGGGCAAAAGCATTATCGGATTGATAATTGGTGCATTCTTATTGGACTGGGGAGTACAATCGGTTCATATCACCAATCAAGCCATTATTTTTCAAGGCAACCCACCGGCCAGAAACCGCATTAACACGGTTTACATGGTCTGGTATTTCATCGGAGGCTCATTAGGCACCTTGATCGGTGGTTATATTTGGTATTATACCGGTTGGACCGGTATCTCAATTAGCGGCATAATTTTATCCCTGCTAATGCTGCTGCTGCATATTTTTGGGCGTAGAAAGCTAAATCTTACCAATTCTGACTAAACTTATTTAATCGTGTTTCAGACATGAAACAGGCATGTGAAATCGGACGCAAATACATCCTTTATTCACATGCCTGTCTGTCTTTACTTAATATAAAAATAAAAAACTGTTGGTTTAATCCTTATATTAAAGAGCCATTTTCTTCTTGATTGCCGGGGCAAGGGCATTTTTATTGACCATAATGGCCACTGTTTTATAATTGACAAATGCTTTTGATGCGTATAAAAATCCTTTATAAACATTGCCTGTTCCCCAGGAGTTCTTTACAATATAAAATTCATCTCCATTCTGATCTTTGGCCAGCCCAACAATATGCATTAAATGATCGTCCGTCGTTCTTTTATCATTATATGCATCTTGTCTGTTTTTGGCTGTAATTTTCATTTCAGGGCTGACTTTTGTAAACCAGTTGGCGATGGCAGCTTTATCCAGTTTTTTATTATTCAAAGTATCTGCGCCTTCGGGTACAATTGCGACGCTATTAAGCCAACTAAAATATGGCTCAGAGCAATCCGTATCCCATTCAACCGTATATCCTTTTTTTAAAGCACCGTCGATAATTTCAGTTAAGTCAGCTAGCGGAACATTCACATAATTTTCCATAAATGCCCAGTTATCCGGTACCATAAGCATTGCTCTTTTCCAATAAGGGGTATTGGTCTGGCTCATGATTTCAACATAATCATTTGCATTCAGTCCAGTATAGTCTTTTGCAAATGATAATGGCGTATAATCTTTACCTTTAAAAGTAAATTTTTCAGGTGCTTTACCCAAATGACTATCCATAACCATATTAATGGTGTCCTTCCAATTATCCGGAATATGGTGATTAGCCAGCCAGTCCTTAAGATATTGCTGGATTTCTTTTTGCATAGGATCAAAATCATTAATGGTTGCTCCATTAATCAAACCTGTGTAAACCTGTTCAGGCATTGTACCATATTTAGCCAACATATTGGTCACGTCATGAGCCTGGCCGCCGTCTCCATAATTCAGGTTGCCATCCATTCTTAAATAATTCTCTGCTTTTTCCAGATAAACACACCGGGCTGTAAATATTTTTGAGAGATGAACCGGCTGTTTCCCTTTTTTAATCATTTCACTTTCCAAAAAGGAATTGGTGGAATAGCTCCAACAAGTTCCCGATTTCCCCTGATTTTCAACAGGTGTATAAGTTAAATTGATCAAATCTGTAAAATGATAACCCTGATCCTTAAGGACGGTCTGATCTTTATTTACTTTATTAATCAGATCGACCTGCCCATACATAGGCACAGAATAGGAGATTGCGCAACAAGCCAGGGTCGCACAAATAGCTGTCCTTACATTAAATCCCATCATAAAAAATAATTAATTTGATATAAATCAGAATTATACATTATACTTTCTCCGCTTTGTGCATCCATCTAGTTTGCAAAGCGGTTTCCAAAGATAAGGATTTGATATTATAAATCTGATCTGAATTTCTCCTTATGACCGGTAAGTCCATAATGCCAATTCTGAATAGAGAAAAGCATATCCTCAACCAAAATCCCAGGTCTTATTTAGCAGCTTCCCTTATATTTGTAGTGGCATCTGAAAATCTTCAAATTCCGATACAGATCATATGAGAAGCAGAAACAGTAGAAGACCCACAAAAGGCAGTCATTTTAACCGTCCTGATCTTTGGCAGACTGCCAGTTCGGAAGAGATAATACGCCTTTTAATCGCACTGGATTTTAATGCAACAGAAATAGCCTTTAACAACTGGAATAGCAATAATCCCATTGAGACTCCGGAAGAGTTGCAAAAGAAGGAACCCGCTGTTTATGCCGCCAGAAAAGCGGCACTGGACTGGGCGCCCAAACTAGAAGGATGGAATAATACCGGAAAACAGCTCACAGTGATCGATCAAGAAAAACTGCAGCAGTTATTACAGGATTTTAAAGACTATGAATTTGGAAAATGGCTGAGTAATTTTTCTCAAAGTTTATTGCAATTATTATATAGACTTTCCCAGGACTTAATAAAGTCATGTATTAAAAAGGAAGTCCCAGATGAAGAAAATCCACTTACCAGCAGTTCATCAACCAGCTCAAAAGAAGGTCCGTATGCACCTTATCTGCATGAGCAATGTGGTATTTATCACTTAGTAGACGGCATTACATCTATATTACAACGTCAGAAAATAAATCCAAGAGCAAAAATACAAACCGTAGATTTATTAAAGGAAGCACGGAAGGCTTTCCCTCAGGATGGGAGGCTATCTTATTTACTGGCAGGAAGTTATTTCGAAAATAACCAAAACAAGGATGCAAGGCAACAATATGCTAAGAGCTTACTTTACTTCCCAGAATTAGCGGAAAGCATGATTATACAAAATCCCACCATAGAAGCACCGAATGAAATTAAAAAGCTCATTGGCAGCCAGGCCCCTGCAAGAGCTGTCGCCATCGGGTTCCTACAGGGCATTTTCCAGCTCATTGAACTCCCTGTTGATTTCTCTATAAACGATGCTATGCAACAAAAAGCATTGTTAAGCTATCTGGCATTGTACGATGTTGAACAAGCTACTTTAAGTGCTCCCACAGATTTAATTTATATCGCTAAATGTCGTAAACATTTAAAAGAAACAGATCTGCAGTTATATAACAAGTATATGGCCATCATTAGAGCAAGAGAGGAACGTTAAAAATCCGCTTGTCATGCTTGCAGGATCACACTGTCCGTTAATTTACAAATTACCATGGAAAACCCTGTTTTTATTATGCACTTTTTGCACTGATAAATTCGCTGAAATGCCTGTCCCTATTAGATTCTTAACAAATACTAAATGACCGGATATTTTACTCCTATAATTGAAAAACTGTTGTAATTTGACCTCCTGAACAGGAAATTTGGTTGTTCAGGCTTTTTGTTTATGGAGCAATCATTCCAAAAGCTTAGAATTTAATGAATCTTATGGACTCCATCGGGTATTAGAATAATAAGGTTTCTGCACTTCAACACATAATCAAAATATTTAATATAAATTTCATAAAAATGATGCAAACTAAAACGCAGTCAAAAAGAATTCGGCAACTGGCCTCCTCATTAGTATTGGCGGGGCTTTTTATTAGTAGTCATTCTTTAATTGCTCAGGATTATAAGCCGGTTGAAGGAAAAATCATGACCAAATGGGCTGAACAGGTTAATCCAAAATCACCGCTGCCGGAATATCCAAGACCACAATTAAAGAGGTCCCAGTGGCAAAACCTGAACGGCCTTTGGCAGTATGCAATTACGAATGCTGCCCAGGATGCCATTCCTACTAAGTTTGACGGCAAAATACTGGTTCCCTATCCGGTAGAGTCCGCTCTGTCTGGCGTAGGAAAAACAGTAGGAGAGGATCACGCTCTTTGGTATAACACAGTTATTAACCAAAAGAACATATCCTCAAAGGAAAGATTATTGTTGCATTTTGGAGCTGTTGACTGGCGTACGGACGTGTATGTTAATGGCAAAAAAGTTGGACGCCACGAAGGCGGATACGATCCATTCAGTTTTGACATTACACCATATTTACAAAAAGGCAAAACACAACAGATTAGTATAAGAGTATGGGATCCAACAGATAAAGGACCTCAGCCACGAGGTAAACAGGTAAGCGGCCCCAATGGCATCTGGTACACACCTGTTACAGGTATATGGCAAACAGTATGGACCGAGCTAGTGCCTGAAACCTATATTGTTTCTACCAAACAAACGCCAGACCTGGATGCCTCCAGCTTGATGGTTTCGGCCAATGTCATCGGTGCGCAAAATGGTGACCAGGTTAAATTTGTGGCCTTAGATAAAGGCGAAATAGTTGCTCAAACCACCGCCACAGCCGGCACCACTACTAATTTATCCATTAAGACCCCTCATAACTGGTCTCCAACTGACCCTCATCTTTATCAACTGCAAATTACCGTACTTAGAAAGGGCAAACAAATAGATGCAGTCAGCAGTTATTTTGCCATGCGTAAATCCTCTTTAGTAAAAGACAGCAAAGGCATTACACGTATGGGATTAAATAATAAGCCTATTTTCCAATTTGGTCCGCTTGACCAGGGCTGGTGGCCCGACGGACTGTATACAGCACCTACTGATGAAGCCTTATTATTTGATATTGAACAAACCAAGAAAATGGGCTTCAATATGATCCGTAAGCATATCAAAATTGAACCAGCCAGATGGTATTATTACTGCGATAGCCTTGGCATGCTGGTTTGGCAGGATATGCCAAGTGGGGATTTGGGCGGCAATACCTGGGATAATCACCCCGGCATTTCCAATGGGCTAAACAGGGATAAGCAACGCTCTGCAGCATCCGAAGGGTATTACAGAAAAGAATGGAAAGCAATGATCGATGCCACTTATAATTTCCCTAGCATTGTTGTATGGACTCCTTTTAATGAAGCCTGGGGCCAATTTAAAACAGTGGATATCACTAAATGGACTAAAAACTACGACCCTTCCAGACTGGTAAATAGTGCCAGCGGAGGTAATTTCTTCTGGGTTGGGGACATGCTGGATTTACATAACTATCCGGACCCGGCAATGCCAGATCCAGAGGTATTTGGGAAATCAGGGATGGCATTAGTTCTTGGTGAATTTGGAGGCCTTGGTCTACCGATATCCGGACATACCTGGCAACAAAATGACAACTGGGGCTACCAAAGTTTTAAAAACCAGGATGAGCTATTAAAAAGGTATAGTCAATTGATACAAAGACTTAAAAAATTGATTCCATTAGGTTTGTCTGCAGCAGTTTATACACAGACAACCGATGTAGAAGTAGAAACCAATGGAATAATGACGTATGACAGAAAAGTCATCAAAATGCCGGAGGACAAACTCCATGATCTACATGCGCCTTTATACCAGGAAGAAAATTAATCATTTCCCAAGCAAAAGTATATTTAGATTAAAAAAGTGAAATTTTTAAAATTAGGTGCTTCAGGTGTAATATACCCTGAGGCACTTTTTCTTTTTTTCAAAGTTATTTTCGGCTTAATAAATGCAACACAAGGAGTTGTCAAAGATTATTTATCAAAAATAAAACCTAACTTAGCCGGGCGTTAATACACTGGTGAATGGAAAGTTGTTGATTCATCTTTTACAATACTTCGGTAACTTTTTAAGCCCGGAAAAATGTGGATAAAATTTAAATTTCTTGATTTTGGGGAGAATTTATTCACAGGCGGAGAAAGAGAAGAAAAAAGGCGGTAGAATTTGGTGTGAAACAGAAAACCACCGCCCTTAATAAAGCCATGGGCCTTATCAGTGCAAGAATAAATCAAGTTTGCGAATTGACCAAACCCCAGAAGAAATTTCTGGGCTGGATCTTTGAAAAATGGATCATGCTGCCCGTACGGCATAATTTCCTGAACCTTTTCCGGTATGCTGATGGTCAGTATTCTGAAAAAAGCATTAGGAATCAGTTTAGTAAGAAAATGAACTTCACGGCATTGTTTGACAGCTCCTTTTGCAAGCTCAAGGCTAAAGAGTGTATCGCAGCCTTTGATCCGAGCTTCATCCGCAAAAGCGGGAAAAAGACCTTTGGCAAAGGCAGGTTCTGGAGCGGAAAGGATCAAAGGGCTAAGCCGGGACTGGAAATAGGCTGTCTGGCACTGGTTGATGTCGAAGATGAAACGGCCTATAGCATTGAAGCGGTACAGACGCCCGGAGAAATGAAAAATGCCCTGATGGATCATTACGTGGGTATTATCAGAAACAACATTGGTCGAATTAAGTCTTTTACTGATTATCTGGCAGTAGATGGCTATTTTATGAAAAAAACATTTATCGAACCGATGTTGAAGATGGGTCTTCAGGTAATTACCCGCATGCGGCCAGATGCGAACCTGCAGTACCTGTATAAAGGCCAACAGAAGACAGGCAGAGGCAGAAAACGCCGTTACGCAGGAAAAGTCGATATGAATAATATCGATAAACGTAGATGGAAGCTGTGTTATGAAGACGATCATGTTCTGGCCTTTGAGTTAATTGTATGGTGTGTCACGTTAAAAAGAGAAGCTAAAGTGATATATCTAAAACACAAACAGGGCAGCGGGCATACCGTATTCTTAAGTACCGACATTAATATGGAGGGAAAGAAAATCATGCAATATTATGGATTACGATTCCAGATTGAGTTTCTAATACGAGATGCAAAACAATATACCGGCCTGGAAGAGTGCCAGGCGGTCAGTGAAAACAAATTATATAACCATTTTAATTTATCGCTCATGTCCGTATCACTTATGAAGTTAACCTGTTGGGCAAGTCTGAAAGACAAATCAGACATCCCGTTTTCCATGAGGAGTATCAAAACCTGGTACTACAACAAATACCTCACGGAAACTATTTTTTCAAACTTGGGTCTAGAGCTGAATTGCAATAAAATAAAAAAGCTCTATTCAAAATGCCTAAATATCGGCGCTATGGCCGCTTAATTTATTACCGAAATATTGCTTTTAAAGAATTTAAAACAAATCATCATATCGCATATTTTCCATAAATATTCTCCCATTAAATAAAATTTTATGAATAAATATGAGCAGATGACCTATAGAAGGTGTGGTAAATCTGGTTTAAAACTACCAGCTATTTCTTTAGGTCTATGGCATAATTTCGGGTTCGTTGACAAATATGAACATTTCAGGGAAACCCTCCATACCGCTTTTGATCAGGGAATTACACATTTTGATCTGGCCAATAATTACGGCCCCCCACCGGGTTCTGCAGAAGAAAATTTTGGCAAAATCTTGCATGCTGATTTCAAGCGCCACCGCGATGAAATGATTATCTCTACCAAGGCAGGATATACTATGTGGGATGGCCCGTATGGGGACTGGGGTTCTAAAAAATATCTGGTCGCCTCTTTAGATCAAAGCCTCAAAAGAATGGGACTGGAATATGTGGATATCTTTTATCATCATAGACCAGATCCGGAAACACCTCTTGAGGAAACCATGCGCACGCTGGATTTAGTAGTTAGGCAAGGCAAAGCCTTATATGCAGGAATCTCAAATTATCCAGCCAAATTAGCCGCTGAAGCCTTTAAAATATTAAATGAACTTGGCACCCCCTGCGTTATCCATCAGCCTAAATACTCTATGTTTGAACGATGGGTCGAGGACGGTCTATTGGATACCCTGGAAACCTACGGTGTCGGATGTATACCTTTTTCCCCTCTGGCACAAGGTATGCTCACTAATAAGTATTTACACGGTATCCCTGAAGACTCCCGGGCCGCAAAAGCGCACGGATTTCTTAAAAAGGAGTCCCTCACAGAAGGCCGACTCAAGCAAATTTCAAAACTGAATGACCTGGCTCAATCCAGAGGCCAATCCCTTGCCCAAATGGCGCTAAGCTGGCTATTAAAAGATAAGCGAGTCACTTCCGTATTAGTGGGAGCCAGTAGCAAGGAGCAACTTTTAGATTCTTTAAAATGTCTGGAGAATCAGAGTTTTAGTTCTGAGCAACTGGATAAGATCGAAAATATCTTATCAGAGAGCCGGCAGTAATCAAAATCTGGCTTATTGTATATAATTTGTAATTTTGGAACATTAATGCTTATTATTATGCCGTTGCAACAATCCGACAGCCGTCTTCCATCCTGTAAGCAGAATGAAATGCCTAAAAAGGGTGCCTGCATACATTTAAATAAAAGCAATCATTTCCTTTTAAAAACTTTGTGCCTGGGCTGCATTTCATGCCTTATGTTCAGCTTTTCTAGTTGCAAAATCAAACCTGAAAAACAAAATGTAGAAAATAATAAACAGGCAGCTGACGCTGTAAATAATAAGAATTTAAATAAAAATTTATCACAAAAAAACAAGACTTTTATGACAACGATTCAATTTAAAGGAAACCCCATTCATACAGTTGGAGCCTTACCCCAAACAGGTACACAAGCTCCGGATTTTACGCTGGTAAACGGCGAACTGGCAGAGAAATCCTTATCTGATTACAAAGGTAAATTCGTCATTCTAAACATCTTCCCAAGTGTTAATACCGGTGTATGCGCCGCATCTGTTCGCGAGTTCAATAAAGATGCTGCCTCCATCGACAATGCTACGGTTCTTTGCATTTCCAAAGATTTACCGTTCGCACAATCACAGTTTTGCGGAGCAGAAGGAATTAATAATGTAACAATGCTCTCTGATTTCAGAACAGATTTTGGCCACCAGTACGGCGTCCAGATGGCGGATGGCCCTTTACAAGGACTACTCAGCCGGGCAGTCGTTGTCATTAATCCGGAAGGCAAGATCATTTATGAGCAACAAGTTCCAGAAATTACAGAAGAGCCTAATTATGAAAAAGCGTTAGCCGCTATTCAATAAACTTACCTTCTGCTTTATCTTATTTCTAAGCCATTGCTGATAAAAAGGCTACATTTTAAAAATGTAGCCTTTTTACGTATAATAATATATAAATAGCCATTTAGAAAAGTCGTAATGATTACTTAATAAAAAGCAAAACCAAATGCTGCTGCATGACGAATTAATCGCATGCAAGTTATTGTCTTGTAATGGATAATCTCCAAAATCTTTCCATTTAAACTTTAACAAAGACACTTAAATAATTAATTATCAATTATTTAATATCAGACAATTTCTCAAACCCCTTCATGAATCAAATCTGCAAATTTTTGAACAATTTTTAGATATCGTTTGACTTTCTTTAACTCATATTTGCTAACGAAATGTTTACGGCCAGATTAACACTCATCAATAACGATACTGTAATTAAACCAAACGGCTGGTGAACAAAAATTAAATCATTGTACATTTTTAAGGTTAGAAAACTATGAATTGTATAAAAAAAATGCGGATTTCATATCTGTGTATCCTCGCTGTGCTGCTGGCGGGTCTATGGAGCAGCTGCAAAAAAGACGCTGTCAGTGACACGTCCGGTGCTTACAATCCAGGAGAAAGTGTCTCCGTGACCGGATTTTTTCCGACTACCGGTGGCGGAGGCCAGCAACTTGTCATTTACGGGAGCAATTTCGGCAATGACAAGTCCATTGTGTCTGTTAAAATCGGCGACCAGTCCGCCACTGTGATTAACGTACATGACAATGCAATTTATTGTATTGTTCCCGACAAGGCCTATACGGGAGAAATCGAAATAACAGTAGGTACTAATACCACTCAGCAGGTGGCTATGGCCAGCGAATCATTTGAGTACCAGCGTAGGATGGTGGTAACGACACTCGCCGGGAAGAAAGATGAAAGAGGTAATTATGACATTAAAGATGGCACCTTTGCCGATTGTGGTGGATTTTTAAATCCTTCCTGGCTGGTATTTGATCCGAAAAACCCTCAGCTATTATATATGGGGCAGGATGGAGGAGATATCAGACTGCTTAATTTCAAAGATAGCGTCGTAACAACTCCTATAACAAGAGGTATGGGTAACTGGAGTCGCATCAGAACAATCGCCTTCACTTTAGACCAGGATCACATGATTGTGGCCAATGACCAGGGGGATGTCAATGGTGTTGCGACTTCCATTTCCACCAGAGCCAATGGTTTTAAAGATCCCAAAGTACTTACTTCCTATAAACAGTGCAATGGTGCCTCTATACATCCGGTCAACGGTGAATTATATTTCAACAGCTATGAAAAAGGGCAGTTCTACCGCTTTGATATGGATAAGTATTTTGAGCAGAATACAGGTATTAAAGGCTATGACGAACTCTTTAAAATCCAGGACAATAGCTGGGAATTTCAAATTGACATCGCGCCTACCGGCGACTATGCCTATATAGTCGTTATCAATCAGCAATACATATTGAGAACGGATTATAATTGGGATACCAAAACCTTTATGCAACCTTATGTGGTATGTGGTGAACCGCGCTCAGCAGGTTGGGTAGATGGTGTAGGAACCTCAGCCAGGTTAAGCAATCCCTATCAGGGAGTATTTGTCAAAAACCCTGATTATGCCGGCAAAAAAGATGAATATGATTTTTATTTTACGGAGCAGGGCAACCACGATATCCGCATCCTCACCCCTGAAGGGAAAGTTACCACATTCGCGGGTAGAGGCAGCTCCAGTATAGACAATAACCCATATGGACATATTGACGGCGGACTACGCACAGAAGCCCGTTTTGACCAACCCAAAGGCCTTGCCTATGATTCTACCAATCAAATCTTTTATGTTGGAGATGCCGAAAACCACTGTATTAGAAAAATTTCATTAGAAAACTAAAATATTATTGCTATGAAGCAAGCGTTAATGCGAAAAACTTTTATTTTCTTCTTATTAATTTTTACCTCTATCGCAGCCTTTTCACAGGGCAAGATAGAGGTCTCAGGAAAAATTACTGACGGAGAAACCGGTGAACCGCTATCTGGAGTGAGCGTTTCTGTCATCAACTCAGCAGGCCTGGGTACTTTCTCTTCGAAAGAAGGCGACTTCTCCATCAAGGTAGAATTGTATCATAAGTTGCTATTTTCTTATATCGGATACGACACTGTTGAAGTGCTGATCAAAGACCAAAACGCCCTGAATATAAAACTACAAAAATCCGTCATTAAAGCCATGGATGAGGTAGTGGTAACGGCTGTCGGGCCACAGAAAAAAATAAATGTCACAGGAGCTATTACCTCGGTTGATATGGATGATCTTCGCAAGTCGGCGGCCACCGCCAGTGTTGTCAATACCCTTGCCGGTAATGTCCCGGGGATTATGGCCATGCAAACCTCTGGTCAACCCGGTAAAGACATTTCTAATTTCTGGATCAGGGGTATATCCACCTTTGGTGCCAGTAATGGTGCCTTAATCCTGATAGACGGATTTGAAAGAGATATCAATGAAGTAAATATTGACGACATCAAATCTTTTTCTATCCTTAAAGATGCATCAGCGACGGCCATGTACGGATCAAAAGGAGCAAACGGTGTTGTACTGATTACCACAAAACACGGTACGATTGGTAAAACAACCATTAATGCAAAGGTGGAGTCCTCCTATAATACCCGAACCATAACACCGGAATTTGTGGACGGCAACACCTATGCGAACTTAATTAATGAAGCGCAAATCACCAGAAATAAACCGGCCATATACAGTCCGGTAGAATTACAAATATTAAAGGAAGGACTGGATCCTGATCTATACCCAAATGTTGACTGGTCCAAACAATTATTAAAAGATGGAGCATATACCAAAAACGCCAACCTCAATTTAAGCGGTGGTGGAACAACAGCCCGGTATTTTGTGTCAGGAAGCTATCTGGATGAAGATGGTATGTATAAGACAGATGACCAGCTGGCAAAAGATTACAATACGAATGCGGATTATCAAAAATGGACCTATCGACTCAATACAGACGTGAGTGTTACCAAAACAACCGTTTTAAAACTTGGAGTATCCGGATCGCTTACCAAAAGAAACAGTCCGGGCCTTGGAGATGATGACGTCTGGGGAGAATTATTTGGTTATACAGCTATTCGTACACCCATTACCTACTCTAATGGCTATGTCCCTGCAGTGGGAACCGGCAATCAAACCAATCCATGGGTGGCTGCTACGCAAACCGGATATAATGAAAACTGGCAGAACAATATTCAGACGAACGTTACGTTGGATCAGGATTTCAATTTTATCACAAAAGGACTCACCTTTGAAGGCAGTTTTGGCTACGACACCTATAACACGAGTGCCATTCAGCGCCATAAATGGCCGGAACAATGGAAAGCGGAGCGGTATAGAGATCAGGACGGAAATTTAGTTTTCATTCATCAAACAGACCCAAGCGTCCTGACTCAATCCAGCAGTTCTGACGGCAGTCGAAGAGAATTTCTGATTGCGATGTTAAATTACAATAGAGCCATTCAGGATCACCACCTAGGATTAGACCTTAAATACACACAGGAATCAACGACTTTCACCCAAAACCTGGGAGACGACATAAAAAAAGGAATTGCCAAACGAAACCAGGGCATTGCAGGACGCGCCTCTTATAACTGGAAAAACAAATACTTTGTAGACTTTAATTTTGGGTATACCGGTTCTGAAAACTTTGCAGTAGGCCATCAATACGGTTTCTTCCCGGCAGTATCGGGTGCCTGGAATATATCTGAGGAACGCTTTATCAAAAATAACCTTCCCTGGATTAATCTATTTAAAGTCAGATATTCATACGGTAGGGTGGGTAATGATAATCTAGGAGATAACCGCTTTCCATACCTATATACAATTGCAGATGGCAAAGGTGGTTATGATTGGGCCGAATTCGGAAATGATAAAAATTATGGAGGTCTAGGCTACTCCCAGGTAGCATCCCCGTATGTGACCTGGGAAATGGCCACCAAGCAAGACATCGGCCTCGACCTTTCTTTGCTGAACAACGACATCTCATTAACGGTAGACGCCTTCAAAGATGAGCGTACCGGTATATATATGGACAGAAATTTCCTTCCGGCCTATATCGGACTGACCAGTACGCCAAGTGCAAATGTGGGCGCCGTAAAATCAATGGGCGTTGATGGAAATATCACCTTGAAACACCAGTTCAATAAGGTCAATGTAACACTCAGAGGAAATATTACACTCAGTAAAAATGAAGTCCTTGACAGAGATGAACAAGAGAGCGTTTACCCTTATCAGATGCAAAAAGGCTACCGCGTAGATCAGACGAGGGGATTAATTGCCCTTGGATTATTTAAGGATTATGATGATATCAGAAACAGCCCTACCCAAACCTTCGGATCATATCAACCTGGTGACATCAAATATAAGGATGTCAATGGTGACGGTGTAATCGACGATAATGATATCGTTGCAGTTGGTTCAACAAGTACCCCCAATTTAATATATGGCATGGGAGCTTCAGCCAGCTGGAAAGGATTTGACATTAGTGTTCTGTTCCAGGGGGCCGGTAAATCCAGCTTCTTTATCTATGGCAAAACAGTTTATGCTTTCAGTGAAGGGGAGTGGGGAAATATTCTAAAAAACATGGTGGATAACCGTTGGATATCAGCTGATATTTCCGGAGACCCGGCTACAGAAAACCCCAATGCACCCTATCCCAGACTTAGTTACAACGGTAATGATAATAATTTCCGTAATTCAACTTATTGGTTACGTAACGGGGCTTATCTAAGAATCAAAAACATGGATATTGGATATACCCTGCCTAAAGAAATGCTCAATAAAATTCATTTAAGCAGCCTGCGGATATACTGTATCGGCACTAATTTAATCACCTGGGCTCCATTTAAACTCTGGGATCCGGAAACAATCGACCCAAGAGGAGAGACTTATCCTTTAATCAAGTCCTTTACTCTTGGACTAACCGTAAACTTATAATATAAAAAGATCTATATTATGACTAATAAAATATCCGCCATTGCCGTTTTTATCCTGATGGCATCGCTACTGTTCTCCTGCAAAAAATACCTGGATTCTGATCAGTATTTTAAGGACCGGCTCACCCTTGACAAATCCTTTAATAATGTCCAATATATTGAAGAATGGCTGGCTAATTCATACTCATACTTAACGGGGGTGAATGCAGATGTTGCCAGTAAGGGCTATGAACCTTTCAACTTCTCAGATGACATCTATTATGGCGACCGTGATGTCGATTTTGACATCAAGGAAGAAGGCCAGCTATCTTATAACGCATTCAGCTTAGGTAATTATCATGAAAATGACAAACAGGACTCCTGGACTCAGTGTTACCAAGGTATCAGGAGCGCTTCTATTTTCATCTACAATATCGACGCCTCTACTGTGATTAATGATGAACAGAAGGCTGACTATAAAGCGCAGGCCAGATTTGTTCGCGCTTATTACTATTGGCTTTTACTTAGAAAATACGGGCCTATTCCCATTATACCTGACGAAGGCGCTGACTATACCAAAAGCTATGATGAACTGGCACTCCCAAGAAGCTCTTATGAAGCCTGTGCTGAATACATCGGCCATGAAATGGTTCTCGCCGCTAAAGATTTACCTCAAAGCAGAGGACAATTGGAAATAGCCAGACCAACGAAAGGCGCTGCGCTGGCAACACGGGCCAAAGTATTTTTATATGCGGCCAGTCCGCTGATGAATGGCGGTAAGGGTAGCATGGACTTCAAAAATCAATTATTGGATGATCAGGGTAATCCCTTACTTGGCATTACCTACGACGAAGAGAAATGGGCCAGGGCCGCAGCGGCAGCCAAAGACGTCATGAATCTTGGCGTGTATGCCTTATATGTTGCACCTTTTACGAACTCCGGCACACTCACTCATCCGGCTACCATTGCGCCGCCTTACAACGCCGAATTTTCTGATAAACCCTGGCCGGATGGCTGGGCCAATATCGACCCTTATCAATCCTACAGGGCTTTATTTGACGGTGAACTATCTGCCTCTGAAAACCCGGAACTGATCTTTACGCGGGGAAAAAACCAATCTACAGAAGGCATTAATGTGATGGTTGTCCATCAGCTGCCGCGTATTGCCTCCGGTTGGAACACGCATGGCATGACTTTAAAACAATGTGATGCGTACTATATGAACGATGGTTCCGATGTCCCCGGTATGGATCAGGAATATGGCAGAGGAAATGGCAGCCAGAGAGTTGGCGGCTTTGTGACAGACGAAGATGTGGCAGAAGGCAAATATAAACCACTGTTATCGGGTGTTTCCTTGCAGTTCGCCAACAGAGAGCCCAGGTTTTACGCCTCAGTTGGGTTTAACGGCAGCCTTTGGGATCTGACCAACGAATCAGAGGAAAGAAACAGAGAGCAACAGGTATTCTATTACCGCGGTTCAGGAAACGGATATACCAATACTATGTTTTGGCTCAGAACCGGCATCGGTATTAAAAAATATGTGAACCCTCAGGATACATATGAAAATGGGGATCTCAATAAAGTAGTTCCTAAATATGAACCGGCCATTCGTTATGCCGATATTTTACTGGAATATACAGAAGCCTTAAATGAACTCACCGGCTCTTATAGTATCCCCAGCTGGGACAGTGCCCAGACCTATACTGTTGCAAGAACCACTGAAGAAATGCGCAAAGGGTTGCGTCCTGTCAGAATCAGAGCTGGCGTTCCTGACTTCTCGGATGCTGTTTATTCCAGTAATACCGCGCTACGTAAAGCCATTAAACGCGAACGTCAGGTTGAGCTGATGGGAGAGCAGGAACGTTATTATGATCTGCGCCGATGGGATGATGCAGCAACAGAACTTGCCTTGCCTATTTACGGCTACAATGTGCTGATGACCTCAGACCAAAGAGATCTGTTCCATCAACCGGTCGCTGCATTTGCCCTGCAGAGCACTTTTGCTCCTAAAATGTATTTCTGGCCTATTTCGCTTACGGAATTGCAGCGCGACAAACGTTTAACCCAAAACCCAGGCTGGCTAACTTATAACAATTAAAATTTAAGTATGAAAAAGATAACAGCAATTCTAGCACTTCTGTTAATCGGGGCAACCATTAGTTGCAATAAAGACTGGACAACCGAACAATATGAGCAATATATTTCTTTTAAGGCCCCTATAAACGGAGATGGTATAACGCCCATACACGTTCGGTATAATCCCAATGGGCAGGTAAACTATGAGCTACCGGTCCTTGTCAGCGGATCTACCAATAACGATAAATCTGTTTTGGTTCACTTAGGAGTTGACCCCGATACATTAACGGCCTTTAACGATGCCAATTTTCAAAACAGAACAGATTTATATTATAAAGAATTAACAGACAATTATTTCACTGTCCCCGACACTGTATCCATTCCAAAGGGAGTCAATAGCAATACGGTAAAGCTGGGTTTTACTCTCAAGGATATAGATCTGGTAAATAAATGGATTTTGCCTTTAACGATCGAACCCGCTGAAGGTTACACGCCTAATCCACGAAGAAACTATGCGAAGGCGCTGCTTAGAATCGTACCTTTTAATGATTATTCAGGAACATACAGCGCTACTGCTCTTAAAGTTTATCTGAAAGGAGAGGAAGGAGGCTCTGCGATTGTAAAAAATACGGTTGAATCTTATGTAGTAGATGAAAATACCGTTTTTTTCTACGCAGGTACGGTAGATGAAAATAAAGGGGATAGGGGAAAATATAAAATATATGCGCATTTTGATGAAGATAAAAGAGAAGTGACCCTTTATTCAGATAATCCGTTAATGAATCTGCAGGTAAATCAGACCCTCAATTATTCTGTAGAGGAGGTGCCGGATGAGCTACAGCCATATCTGGTTCATAGATATCTGACAATCAATAATATAGATTATAATTATACAGATTACACATCTGTCGCCAATTCAACCATTGACTATACGATCCGGGGATCTCTGATTATGGAAAGAAAAATCAATACGCAGATTCCAGATGAGGATCAGGCTATTCAATGGTAATACATTGATGAATGACCGAACTTAAAAAGGCCCTGCGTAGCCAATTCTTTTATAATTGGCTACGCAGGGCCTTTTCATTGAAGAGAGACTTCCGCCTCCATTTCTAAAACCCTGAAATTGGTTTTTTTTGCCAACCACTTGTTAATCAATTCTCCTTTATCTTTTAGTATCTTTGTGCTGTAATCTTGGTCTTGTAACCAACAAAAGATGGACGGATCCATGAAGAAAAAATGGAAGATTGAATTTAACCGCTTTTTAGAAGTCAACTTTCTGATTTATATCAGCAAATGCCTGATCGGTTTAATCATCACTTATACCATTTATGTCACCTTTCCGCAGCATCAGTTTTTCTGGAGTGTCATCTCTGTTTTACTGGCCTTTTCTCCGGATGATAAAGATGCCAAAAAAGTAGCTTATGACCGGATGAAAGCCAATATTTTGGGTTCCTCCGTAGGTATGGTTTTATTTTTAATCCATTTTCCTAATCTCCTAATTATGGGCCTGGGAGTAGTGGCAACCATTGCCATAGCCACTTTACTCAATATTCAATCCACCACAAGAAGCGCACTTGCAGCCGTAGTCATCGTTTTATTATACGAGCAGGAAAATGCGTCCTGGCATATGGCCCTGGAAAGAATGATTTGTGTGATAATAGGTTGCCTGATCGCTCTGCTGCTTACCTTGCTTTTTGATGTAACGCTTTTTAAAGACAAACGCGGTCGATTAATCCGCAAAGCCAAGGTCGTACGAAAACATTACATAAAACGATAATATAAAGTAACTTTCCTTTAATTTTTTGAGTTTTCATGATGTGTAATCTTAGTGTATCTTTGCCTTATGCAATTTTACTGTCATTCACTTAGTTCCTATAAAAGGCTTAAGACCAGAGAGGTCAGAATAGGAGATTTGCTTTTAGGAGCCAATCATCCTATCCGCTTACAAACCATGACAACAACGGATACCATGAACACGGAAGCGACCGTGGCCGAAGCCATTCGTTGTATAGAAGCGGGAGCCGAACTCATCCGTATTACCGCTCCCTCTAAAAAAGAAGCCGAAAATCTGGCTAATATAAAAAAAGCGATAAGAGAGAGAGGATATAACACACCACTGGTTGCTGATATTCATTTTACCCCAAATGCAGCAGAAATCGCCGCTAAAATTGTGGAAAAAGTTCGGGTTAACCCAGGTAACTATGTGGATAAGAAGAAGTTCGAACAGATAGATTACACAGACGAAGCCTATAACGAGGAGCTGGATAGAATCCGAGACAGATTCACACCACTGGTGCGTATTTGCAAGGAATATGGAACAGCCATGCGAATCGGCACCAATCACGGAAGTCTCGGCGACCGTATTATGAGCCGTTATGGAGATACTACTATTGGCATGGTGGAGAGCGCCATGGAGTTTTTAAGAATCTGCCGGGACGAAGACTATCATAATATCGTACTGTCCATGAAGGCTTCTAATACCCATGTAATGGTCGAAGCCTATCGTTTGTTGATTCAGCAAATGGATGCAGAATTCGGTGAATTATATCCACTTCATTTAGGCGTAACAGAGGCCGGGGATGGAGAAGATGGCCGTATTAAATCAGCGGTTGGCATCGGAGCGCTTCTCGAAGATGGGATAGGGGATACAGTCAGGGTATCATTGACGGAGGATGCTGAACTAGAAATCCCGGTTTGTTATGATTTGGTCAAAAGGTATGACTATTCACTATCGTCAAATAAAGAAGTCCTGGAAAAGGAACCCTCTTTTGTGATTCCTCCATTCAATGGAACACATCTGCCTTATTCACCCTTTGAGTATAAACGAAGGGACTCAAATGAAATTTCCAATATTGGAGGTGCACATGTACCTGTAGTAATGGCGGATTTAAGTAAACTCAATCACATTACGCCGGCCGACCTCCTACAGGTTGGTTATCAATACAGTGAAAAACTGGACAAATGGTTCATTGGGGACCGTGCTGCGGATTATATCTTCATTGGATATCAAAACCTTGATTTTCAACTACCTGGAACTTTAAAAGCGGTCGTTTATCCCCCGGCTTATGATTTACAGGAGCATAAGGAACAATTTTGCCCCTTATTTGAAGTCGATAATTATCTGGCCGGTGCTGATCAAAAGGGGAAAGTCAACTTTGTCCATATTCCCATCTACTCAGATCCGGCTACCGATATTTCAGCGGAAGCTTTAAACCAATTGGCTGCTGACCCCACTGTGGTTTTGATTCTCAGTAGTAACCGCAAGAATGCCATGCAGGCAATTCGGCGGTTCATCATTGAGCTGGAAGAAAAAAATATTAATAATCCGGTTATAATAAGTACATCCAGTCATTGGCAAACAGCCGACGAGCACCTGATTCATTTTTCCACAGAGGCAGGCGGTCTGCTTGTCGACGGTATGGGAGACGGAGTGTTCTTCCATTTAAAAACAGCCTCCTATAAAGCATTGGCCGGAAACTTTCAGGCGGCAGCGGGCAGAAATTACCAACAAAATACCAATGTCGAACAATTTTTGAATGCAACTGCCTTTAGCATCCTGCAGGCTTCTAGAACCAGAATTTCCAAGACAGAATATATTTCCTGCCCAAGTTGTGGGCGGACCTTATTTGATCTACAGGAAACAACAGCCAAAATCAGGGCGGTCACCAATCACTTGAAGGGTGTTAAAATCGCCATCATGGGTTGTATTGTCAATGGACCCGGAGAAATGGCAGATGCCGATTTTGGTTATGTGGGTTCAGGTGTAGGCAAGATTACTTTATATAAAGGCAAGGAAGTCGTAAAAAGAAATATTGACAGCGAAATAGCGGTAGGAGAACTCATCAATCTTCTTAAAGACGGCGGAGTATGGGTAGACCCTGAACATCAACAAACTATATCATAGTCAATTACTTATTTAGTAAGGTAAATCCTGCTAAAGTAAAAGTTTTTACCTTACTAAATAAATACCTTTAAATGCATGGCACAACTGGTCACCATTTATACCTCTCTTAGCTTATCCGAGATTTATATTGCTCAAGCCAGACTGGAAGAGGCCGGCATTCTCTCTTTTACAAAGGACGAACGCCTTCATCAGACGGCACCCTACTTATCCTACGGCTCCAACGGCATTCAATTACAGGTTACCATTGACGAGGTGGACCAGGCAGTTCAGGTCCTGCAAGATGCTGACATACTGATTCCGGCCGTAGAAAAAAAGGATAATTTCTCTAAAAAGCTCAAATGGATATTCGTTTTAGTTTTGTTAATAGAACTCCTTTATTTGCTTCACAAAAACAAGGTAATTTAAGTTATAAAAAATATTTGTCTGGTATTCAAAGATGTTTATCTTTGCAGCCCGTTAAAATGCCTTTGCATCAAAAACGCAAAAAAGCGGATGTGGCGAAATTGGCAGACGCACTAGACTTAGGATCTAGCGCCGCGAGGCGTGTGGGTTCGACTCCCTCCATCCGCACACACCGTCTTACCCTATTAAGACGGTTTTTTTTTAATTTTTAATCACCTCGATAGGGAGGGGCGCAGCTGTTCAAACATGGCAACAATTACCAGAGAGAATATCGCACCATTAAACGATAAGCTCGTTGTAACACTAAAAAAAGAAGATTATCTACCTGCTGTTGATAAAAGCATTAAACAATATGCAAAGACAGCCAATATTCAGGGATTCCGTAAAGGAATGGTACCTGCCGGCCTGATCCGTAAAATGTACGGCCCGGGAATCTTCCAGGAAGAGGTTCTTAGAACAGTCGACAACGAAATCAACAAATATATCGGTGAAGAAAAGCTGGCTATTTTGGCGCAGCCTATTCCTTTAGAAAATAAAGACATTGAATTCGATTTTCAGAATCCCAAGGATTATGAATTTGCCTTTGAAATCGGTCTGCAACCTGAGGTAAATGTGGATCCCAAATCCATCAATGTCACTCGTTACCAGATTGACGTAACTGATCAGATTTTAGATGAAGAAGTGGACAGACTCCGTCAACGTTACGGCAATTATACCAATCCTGAAACTGTAGAAGACGAAAACGCAATCATCAGTGCAGAAATCACTTTGGACGGCCAGACGGCTCCTGCAGAGGAAGGCCAGGAAGCTACCAAACCAGCGGATACAGCAGTTACATTAAAAGATATTGCAAAAGGTCAGCAAAAAGAATTTAAAGGCAAAAAAGTAGGTGACACTGTAACAGTTGAACTTGGCAAAGCTTTCAAAGGGGAAATTCTGGACAGAGTTCTGAATGATCTGAAACTTGACAAAACTGATAAAGAAAATGCCAAGAAAACCGCTACTTTAAACATCACTAAAATAGGTCTTTTAGAACCTGCAACGCTAGACGAAAAGCTTTTTGACCAGGTTTATCCAGGAAAGGAAATCAAAACCGAAGAAGATTTTAAAACTGCTATCAAAGAAGATATTGGAAAATATTACCAGCAGCAGGCAAGCGGTCAGATACATGACCAGATTTATCATCACCTGACCGATCATGTCACGTTAGACATGCCGGAAGCATTCTTAAAACGTTGGATGAAACTCTCCAGCGAAGGCAAGAAAACCGAAGAAGAAATCGAGAAGGATGTAGTTGATTTTAAAAAACAATTACAATGGGCATTGATTTCATCTAAACTTAGCAGCGATAACGATGTTAAGGTAGATGCTCAGGATCTGAAAGATTTTGCCAGACACCAGTTATTAAGCTATTTGGGTGGCCAGATGAGTTTGCAAGGTAATGAAGCCTGGATTGATGAATATGTCAACAAAATGATGGCAGACAAGAAATTCATTGACGATGCTCACGGTCAGATTCGTATCGGAAAATTATTTGAAGTGCTGGAAGGACAGGTTGCGGCTAAGGATCAACCCATTTCTGAGAAAGAATTCACCGAAATGGTTCAAAAGCACCAGCACGAACATCATCACGAGCATCAGCACTAATCTGTCAGGGCCTTTACTTGCAGAAAGTAAATTCCCCTAGATTTGGCAAAATGCTCAATAGCTTTATTTTAAGCTAAAAAATGGCGGTTAATCCCACTTTTCAGGGTTTTGACCGCCATTTTCCATTTATCTAAATGGCAGAACAAATTATCTGAAACTGCCTTTTTGTCGGTTAAAAATCTACCGCACGAAGTTTGGTATAATTACCAAGATTTTATCCATTAAAACTCAGTGGAATAAAAAAATTGAATATCTTCAAACCCTAATATTAATATTTATGGACATAGGAAAAGAATTTGAGAAATATGCTGTAAAACACCAGGGTATCAGTAGCAATACGATGCACCAATATAAAGGTAATTTTACCGCTTTAACCCCCTATATAATCGAGGAGCGGCCAATGAACGTTGCTTCAATGGACGTATTCAGCCGCCTGATGATGGATCGCATCATTTTTTTAGGAGAAGGCATTAATGATTATGTTGCCAATATTATTACAGCACAATTACTCTTCTTAGACAGCGTTGACCGCACAAGAGATATACAAATGTATATCAATAGTCCCGGAGGCAGTGTTTACGCTGGTCTAGGTATATATGACACAATGCAATTTGTCTCTCCGGACGTTTCCACAATCTGTACCGGTATGGCTGCCTCCATGGGCGCTGTATTAATGACAGCCGGCGTTAAGGGCAAAAGAAGCGCATTAAAGCACAGTCGCATTATGATTCACCAGCCTAGCGGCGCCATTGGCGGCCAGGCATCTGACATTCAGATTACCGCCAGAGAAATCCGTAAAATCAAAAATGAACTGGATAATATCATTGCTGAACATAGCGGCAAGGATCCGGCTCAGATCGCAAAGGACAGAGACCGTGATTTTTGGATGACAGCACAGGAGGCGAAAGAATATGGACTGGTGGATGAAGTACTTATTTCAAACCCGAATAAATCAAAATCCTGACATATAATCTAGTATTAAAGACTTTTAAAATTTAGGATTAAGACTTATAAAAATACTTTTAAAGATGAATACACAATATAAAACACCTTTTTTAAAGCGTTTTGAAGAAGAAGAGGATGAACCCGAAAATAAACCGGAAAGCGGGAATACGGAACCAAAATCGCCTTTACTTTTAAAGAAGCAAGAGGAATTATTTCTAGAAAAAAGGGCCATTTATCTTTGGGGCGTAGTAGATGATAAATCCGCCCGGGATATCGTCAATAAATTATTGTTACTTGATGCCGATAAACCAGGAGAAGAAATTAAATTCTTTATCAACAGCCCAGGTGGTGTTGTTACCAGCGGTATGGTTATTTACGATACTATTGAGATGATTTCCAGCCCGGTAAGTACCATTTGTATGGGGCTCGCAGCCTCCATGGGCTCCATTTTACTCAGTGTGGGAGCTAAAGGCAGAAGATTTGTTTTTCCGCATGGAGAAATTATGATCCATCAGCCTAGTATTGGTGGATACTTTCAGGCCACCTCAGCCGATATTGAGATTCAGGCGGAGCAAATTGAAAAGACCAAATTAATGGGCGCTCAATTACTTGCAAAAAATTGCGGCAAAACCGTAGAACAGGTCCTCAAGGACTTTGACCGTGATTTCTATATGGACGCAGAACAGGCTGTAAACTATGGCATTGTAGACGCAGTCTTGGAAAAATTATAAAATACTTTTCGTTAAAAACAACTGAGAAACCGCTGTTTGCAGCGGTTTTCTTAATTTTGCATAACAGGACTGATTAAAATTCACATCAGGTCCATAGAAGAAGGAAGGAATTAGAGATTATGGCGAAAAACTTACATACACACTGTTCATTTTGTGGAAGGGCCAGAGAAGAGGTAAAAATGCTGATTTCTGGCATTGACGCAGATATCTGCGATCAATGTATCCAAAATGCAGGTGAGATAATTGAACAGGAATTTGAATTTGAAAAGGCCCATCAGCATGCGCAGCCTACATCGACACCTGGTATGGCTCAGCTTGAGTTGAAAACGCCAGTTGAAATCAAAAAATTCCTGGATCAATATGTGATTGGACAGGAAGATGCAAAAAAGATTTTATCTGTAGCTGTATATAACCACTACAAAAGAGTAACTCAAAAAATTCAAAATGATGATATTGAGATTGAAAAAAGCAATATTATCATGATTGGCGAAACCGGCACCGGCAAAACCCTGCTGGCAAAAAGTATCGCCAAGATGTTGAATGTTCCCTTTGCCATCGTAGATGCCACTGTGTTTACGGAAGCAGGTTATGTGGGAGAGGATATTGAAAGTATGTTGTCCAGATTGTTGCAAAACTGTAATTATGACGTTCCCTCTGCAGAAAGAGGTATTGTTTATATAGACGAAATTGACAAAATTGCCCGTAAGAATGACAATCCTTCCATCACGCGTGATGTCAGCGGGGAAGGTGTGCAGCAAGGACTTTTAAAAATGCTGGAAGGGACGGAAGCACTGGTTCCTCCTCAGGGGGGCAGAAAACACCCCGAACAAAAAATGGTCAAAATCCGCACCCAGAATATTTTATTTATTTGTGGCGGTGCGTTTGACGGCATAGACAGAATCATTGCCAGAAGAGTCAATACCAATGCCATTGGTTTCAATGTAAATAAAACAGAGCAGGAAGAGCAGAAGAAAAATCTCCTTCAATTTGTCAACCCTCAGGATTTAAAATCTTTTGGTTTAATTCCGGAGTTACTAGGACGGTTACCCGTTGTCACCCATCTGGACCCTCTGGATAAAGGCACGCTGCGTTCAATTTTAACTGAACCTAAAAACAGTCTGATTAAACAGTATACCCGGCTATTTGAAATGGAAGGAGTGAAGCTGGCTATTGAACCGGAAGCACTTGACTTTATCACCGATAAGGCATTAGAATTTAAACTTGGCGCACGTGGACTCAGGAGTATTTGCGAAAGCATTCTGACAGAAGCCATGTTTGAAATTCCAGGCACCAATAAGAAAAAGTTTACAGTTACCTTGGATTATGCCAAACAACAATTTAATATTAGCAAATTAGGCTCTATGAAAGTTGCCTGATAATCAATATTATAAATAGTTTCATTATTCCAGTGGGCGTCAATTTATAAATTTTCTTGGTCAAGATGGCAGGAAGTTTTAATTTTGCACCCAAATTATTTTATAAAATACACGGCAAAATCCGTGTTGCCTAAAAACTTCATTATTATGAAACAAGGTATCCATCCAGAAAATTACCGTTTTGTTGTCTTCAGAGACATGAGTAACGGTGTTGAATTCTTATCTAAAAGCACTGCAGCCAGCAGCGAAACTACCGTTTTCGAAGGTGTTGAATATCCAGTAATTAAATTGGAAATTTCCAATACTTCTCACCCCTTCTACACTGGTAAAAACGTACTTGTTGACACTGCCGGTCGTATCGACAAATTCAACAAACGTTACGCAAAAAAGAAATAAGAGGTATTTTAAGGAAAACCTTTTAGGACTTATAAGAAAACCGCTGCATTTGCAGCGGTTTTTTAATTTTTATCTCTTTGATTAATGGTAGCAGAGATCCTCGATTATCACGTGTATTAACTTGCCAAATGCATTTCGGGATCGGCTAGTTCCTTAGGTTTTACTTTTTTCCCTTTATAACTGTAAACCGTATAACTGCAGACCAATTTAGCGGTATATTTAGCTACAAAGCAGCCAACCAGCATTGGAATAAATAAATCAAAACCATTATGCACTAAATTACAGGTCAAGAAAACCGAGGTTAAAGGAGCGTGAATGGCCGCACTTAACATAGCTCCTCCGCCTATCAGCGCGAAATTCAAAGGGCTTAAATGTAAGCCAAATAGATGATTACTCACCAGCGCCACAAACATACCAAATACGGCTCCCCCAATAATAGAAGGGGCAAAAACACCGCCATCCCCACCTGCTCCGAGCGTCAGTGAAGCGACTAATGGCTTTAATAATGAAATGCAAAGGATGGTAAGCGCAAAAGGTATTGAAAATGAAGTATCTTCAATGCGGGAAAGCAATTCAGGGAATGCATGATAAGAATCACCATATAACTGTGGAAATGCCAGGATAGCCAGTCCCACCAATACTGCACCCAAGTTTACCCGTATGAAATTATTGCCGATATTGCCAAACTTTTCTTTGATAAAAATGACCGATTTAGTAAAATAAACAGCCAGAAGTCCAGCAATGGCACTTAAAATCAGCAAGAAAGGAATGGCTTTCATTTCCCATCCTGACACACTTAACTGTTTGAAAAGCATTTCATTTTCTACCAGCGACATAAATAACCAGGAAATAAAAATGGAGCAAAAACAACTTAATAGAATTGTTTTGGAAACTTTTCTGGCGATGACTTCTACAGAAAATAATAAACCAGCTAACGGACTACCAAACAGAGTGGCAATGCCCGCAGCCACACCCGCACAAATTAATTCAGTTTTATGCGCTTTGGCTACAGAAGCTTTTTTCCTGGCAACCGCCCCGACGGTTGCAGTGGCAACCACGGTTGACACTTCAACACCGGTCGACCCACCAAATATAACCGTTAGAAAGCCATTAATATAGTGCGATGGAATCTTAAAAGCGGGTAATTCATTGCGCCTTTCCTCTATGGTATGATAAATTTCTTTTATCCCCTTATTTTGTTTGTTTTTAAAGGCATATTTACGCAAAAAATAAATCATTGTAATCCCAACGGAAGGCAGGATAATAAATATCCAGGGCAGACCATGGGCTTTTTCCAGAATTCCTTCCTCATAATAAGCCGTGATACGCTTTAAAGAGTCTGCCAGCAGGGTAGAAGCCAGGCCTACGGCTAATGAAGCTACAATGAGTTTTGCATAATTTATAGTGAGTACTTCTTTTCGCATCCGATTTATTTAAGGTCGTAAAAGAGCCGTTTTAACTTGAATATCAAGGCCTAATATTCCCAATCCCAATAGAACATCAGACTCAAAGCGCTGCAAAATTAAGACATAAATACCACTTTAACCAGAATTTGGCGAATCTTGGCATTCACTTACAAAACACACATTCGTAAGGGGTGTTTAGCCAGGAAGTGATGGGTGAAACCTTATATGCTACTGATGCACAAATACTTTAATCTTAAAATCATTTTATTGCCTTTGTTTCTCAATACTTAAAAGAAAATGTCTGGTTAATAACCATTAAGGTTATAACCAGACATTTAATATTCATCCTCTGTAATCTCTTTAAAACAACTTAGGGGAGTTAGCGCCCTTTTGCGGACTTTTGCCCAGGTGGGCGTATGCCTTTTCTGTTGCTTCCCGACCTCTGGGCGTTCTTTGAATAAAGCCTTCCTGAATTAAGAAAGGTTCATATACTTCTTCCAATGTTCCGGGTTCTTCACCCACTGCAGTAGCGATGGTTGTAATGCCAACGGGTCCCCCTTTGAACTTTTCAATAATCGTAGCTAGTATCCGGTTATCCATATCATCTAAACCGTCCTCATCTACATTCAGCGCATTCAAAGCATGGCGCGTAATGCCCAAGTCTATTTGGCCGTCATTCAGCACCTGAGCAAAATCCCTGACTCTGCGTAATAACCCATTGGCTATTCTTGGTGTCCCCCGGCTTCTCCTAGCAATTTCAGCGGCCGCCTGGTCGTCTATTTTGGTTTGAAGTATTTGAGCGCTCCTTTTGATTATTTTCATTAAGGTATCCGCATTATAATATTCCAGTCTGCTTTTGATCCCAAACCGGGACAATAAAGGAGCGGTCAAAAGTCCGCTTCTGGTAGTAGCGCCGACCAAGGTAAATGGGTGGATGGAAAGTTGAACACTACGGGCGTTGGGACCAGAATCTATCATAATATCGATTCTAAAATCCTCCATGGCCGCATACAGATATTCTTCCACTACGGTACTTAACCTGTGGATCTCATCAATAAAGAGTACATCCCCCTGTTCCAGGCTGGTTAAAAGCCCCGCCAAATCTCCGGGCTTTTCAATGACAGGGCCAGAAGTTTCTTTTATATTGACACCCAGTTCATTAGCGACAATCCTGGACAAGGTGGTTTTGCCGAGGCCTGGAGGGCCATGAAAAAGCACATGATCCAATGCCTCGCCTCTTATTTTCGCAGCTTTAATAAAAATACGGAGATTCTCGACAAGTTGAGGTTGTCCGGAAAACTCATCAATCTCTTTAGGACGGATTGTATTCTCAAATTCCCGGTCCCTTGGATTAAGTTCAGCTGCGTCTGCGTTTAAATTTGGGTTAGACATGGGTTCAAAGTTATATTGAAAAAGCCAAAAGTTAAAAGTAATTGTCACCTCTGTTCAAAACTTGGAAAGTTGGTCACTTTGGGGCAACTTTGTAAGCAGCGCTTAAGTCCTAAGGGCTTAAAAAGTGTGATTTAACTTAAAAAGGCCAATTATGACACAGATGAAATATCAGTTATTGGGTAAATCCGGACTTAAAGTCTCAGAACTATGTCTGGGCACTATGGGCTTTGGCACCGCAGCGGGCTGGGGCGCCGACTTAAAGTCCTCCTTTGAGATAATGGATAAGTTCGCAGAGGCAGGCGGTAATTTTGTGGATACGGCTAATATTTATAAACTAGGAGAAAGTGAATCCATTATAGGGAAATATTTTGCTAATCAACAAGTTGACAGAGACTACTTTGTCCTGGCCACTAAATACAGCCTTAAAGATAATGAATCAAATCCCAATGCTTCCGGCAATAATCGTAAAAACTTAATGCGAAGTGTGGAGGGGAGTCTTAAGAGGCTGGACACCGATTTTATAGACTTACTCTATTTACATATTTGGGATGATCTTACTCCCATTGAGGAGGTGATGCGCGCATTGGATGACTTGATACGTCAAGGAAAGGTCAATTATATTGCGATCAGTGATACCCCTGCATGGGTGGTAGCTAAAGGCAATACTTATGCAGAACTTATGGGATGGAGCCAATTCGCGGCTTTACAAGTAGAATATAGCCTTTTGCAGCGCACCCCAGAAAGAGAATTAATACCTATGGCCAAACACTTTGGACTCAGCTTACTTCCATGGGCACCGCTTGCGGGAGGCGCACTTACGGGAAAGTATCTTAAAGGTGACCCTGGCAGAATCAAACCGGAGAGTAAAAGACTAAATGCCGAAAGCATTCAGATCACAAAAGAAGTCTTGGATATTGCGGACAAATATGGCGTTCCTGCCTCAAGTGTTGCACTTGCATGGGTAAGACAGCAATATAATAAATGTATCCCGATTGTTGGTGCGACAAAAAGCAGCCAGCTATTAGAAAACATCGGGTCCTTAGCACTTAACCTGGAACCTGCCTTTATGCAAAGGCTAAATGCGGCCAGCCAGATTGATCTTGGCTTCCCCTTAGAATTTTTTCAAGAAGCAGGAGTACAGAAAAATAATTTCGGCGGATTTTATGACCGTATCATCAGGCGTTCATAAAAATAAATATTTAAAGCGAATCATTTACTTTCGCTTTAATTTTTAGGTACCCAGTTGTTTTAAGACCCATTAAAATCAGAATTTGGCAACAAATATTTATACCGTGATTATGGCTGGCGGCATTGGCAGCCGGTTTTGGCCGAGCAGCCGTCAGGCTAAACCTAAACAATTTATTGACATTCTTGGCACAGGTCAGTCACTCATGCAAATGACCTGGGATAGAGCCCGTAGATTTTCAGAACCACAGCAGATTCTGGTGCTTACGAATGCCCGCTATCAAGATCTGGTAGCAGAACATTTGCCTGGTTTGGATAGTGCCAATATTTTAACTGAACCATCCCGAAACAATACTGCACCCTGTATCGCATATGCGGCATTTAAACTTTATCAAAAAGATCCAAATGCCATTATGATTATCTTACCTTCTGATCACCTCATTTTAAAGGAGGAGGCCTATTACCAAAAAATCCAGATAGCAGTAGATTTTGTGGCACACAATCAGTCTTTGCTCACGCTGGGTATTCAGCCAACTCGTCCAGATACCGGATACGGCTATATCCAGTTTGAACCTGAAACGGGAAAGCATTCTGATTCAGGTGTTCTTAAAGTCCAATCTTTTAAAGAAAAGCCAGATTTGGCTACTGCCGAATCTTATTTGGAAAGCGGCCAATATTTATGGAATGCAGGAATTTTTATCTGGAAGGCCAAGGATGTGATAGAAGGATTTAAACAATACCAGCCTGATTTATACGCCCTTTTTGCAAAGGGCATGGCGGATTACAATACAGACAGAGAGTCCGCGTTTATCGATGCACACTACAAAAATGCACCGAAGATCTCCATCGATTATGCATTGATGGAAAAAGCAAATAATGTTTATACTGTCCCGGCAGATATCGGCTGGAGTGATTTAGGCACCTGGGCATCCTTATGGGATGTCAAACAAAAGGATGATCAACAAAATGTTCTAATTTCTGACAAAAACATTTTATTAACCCAGAGCAGTGGATGTATCATCTCCAAAGATTCAGAGAAATTAGCCGTCATTGACAGTCTGGAAGATTATATTGTGATTGATCATAAGGATGTATTGCTTATCTATCCTAAAAGCAAAGAACAAGAGATTAAACATATTATTGCTCAACTGGAACAACAAGGGGAAGCTAACAGATATTTGTGAAACATGCATTAACTTAGCCTGCTCATCCAGAAGAAACCCTTGAGCATTTATTCATTAAAAAAACCATTAACGCCCCATGCAAGTCTCTTCACAGAACGCGCTAACGCAGTTCAAAAATAAGGTGGGTATACGCTTTCAGCTGTATAACAGCCTTTTCACTTCACTTCCCTTTCACCGCATCGAAAAGACAGGCGTCTTACTGTCCTTGTTTCTGATTCACTGCGAGGAAGGATTTAAGAAGGCAAAAAGTCCAGAAGAGATTATTGACAGCTTTCTAAAGCAGTACACCAATTATCCGGAGGGTAGGGAACAATTAGATTTACTGTTTCGTTTTATTCAATATGCAGAAAGGCAAGTCGTATTATTTGACGCATTGGAAGACGCCTCCTTTGATGCCATACAAGATCTCAAAGGACAAGGAACCATTAGTCACTTAGCTTCTGAAGTCGTCAAACAGGAAAAAGAAGAAGAGCTGGCTAAAAAAGTGGATGACTTTTCAGTCAGACTTGTACTGACAGCACACCCTACACAATTTTATCCAGGTGAGGTATTGGGTATTATTAATGACCTGTCAAAGGCATTAATTAAAAGTGATACCCAGAATGTCAATGTATATTTACAACAGCTGGCCAAAACCCCTTTTCTAAAAAAACAAAAGCCAACGCCATTTGATGAAGCAATGAGTCTAATCTGGTATTTGGAAAATGTTTTTTATCAGGCAAGTGGCAAAATAGTTGAACAACTAAAAAGCCAATTCCCTGATTTAATGGAAAGTGATAATAACGCCCTGATTCATATGGGATTCTGGCCCGGTGGTGACAGGGATGGAAATCCTTTCGTGAGAGCAAATACCACTTTGCAGGTAGCAGACCAGTTACATAAGGCTATTCTTCACTGTTACTATAAAGACATCCGTCGTATGAAGCGTCGCCTGACTTTTAAGGGAGTGGAAGATGTCATTACGGATCTGGAGAAGCAATTTTATGGATTACTGTTCGAACAAGAGAGCGGCATTCAAATCACCCAAAGCGGCCTGATTAATACCCTTAAATCCATTAGAGCAACGGTCGTTGAACAACATAATAGCATGTTCGTTCAATTAATCGATGAATTGATTGGTAAAATACAGATTTTTGGGGTCTATTTTGCGACCCTGGATATTCGACAAGATAGTAGTCAGCATAAAAAATTAATGACCTATCTGAGTGAAAAGAAACTGGGGCTTCCTGCGGATTATGACAATCTGGCCGACGAAGAAAAAATTAAAATACACGAGAATATTCATGATATCATTGATCCTAGCCTGATCGAAGATGAACTTCTTCGGGATATTCTGCAATCTATGCAAGCCGCTAAAACCATTCAAGAACGTAATGGCGAACAAGGTTGTAACCGCTATATTATTAGCCATTGTATGACAGCAGTGGATATGATGGAAATATTCGGATTGCTGAAAATGAGCGGGTGGAAACAGGATCAATTAAAAATGGATATTGTTCCGTTATTTGAAACTATTGAAGATCTGCAAAATTCAGCAGATGTAATGGAACAACTTTATACCAATAAAATATATAGAAAACATTTAAGTAGCAGAGCAGATACCCAAACCATTATGCTTGGTTTTTCAGACGGCACCAAAGATGGGGGCTATTTAATGGGTAACTGGTCTATTTATCAGGCGAAAGAAGCGCTGACAGCTATTTCCCGAAAATACGACCTGGATGTGGTCTTTTTTGACGGAAGAGGCGGTCCTCCGGCAAGGGGAGGCGGAAAGACCCACAAATTCTATGCATCTATGGGGGATACTGTCTCCAATAAGGAAATTCAGATTACTGTTCAAGGTCAGACTGTTAGTTCCAACTTCGGAACGGTAGATTCTGCTAAATTCAATATTGAACAGCTTTTAAATGCTGGCATCTCCAATGATGTATTTGCTTCTTCAAAGAGAACACTTTCAAGTGAGGAAAGTGATTTATTTAAAACGTTGGCAGAAATCAGTTTTGATAGTTATTGTGCTTTAAAAAATCACCCACATTTTCTGGATTACTTAGCTTATGCAAGTCCATTAAGGTTCTATGGAGCAACCAATATTGGAAGCAGACCTTCTAAACGAAATGCGGCAAAGCTTACACTTGATAGCTTACGCGCCGTCCCCTTTGTTGGATCCTGGAGCCAGTTGAAACAAAATGTCACCGGTTATTATGGTGTTGGTACGGCACTCCTTGCAATGGAGAAAGCAGGACGATTTGATCAGGTTAAGGCACTCTATAAAAATTCATTGTTTTTCAGAACGCTTATTGAAAACAGTGAGATGTCCATGAAAAAATGTTTCTTTCCACTTACCCAATTCCAGGCAAGCCATCCAAAGTATGGAGAACTTTGGAATATGGCATATGAAGAATACCTGCTGACAGAAAAAATGGTTCTCAAACTCACAGGTAATTCTGAATTAATGGCCAATTACCCCGTAGAATCCTTATCTATACAAATGCGGGAACGAATTGTACTTCCATTATTAACCATTCAGCAATACGGTCTGGCTAAACACCAACAACTGGAAGGGACCAATAACAATAAAGACAACGAACTGGTGAATATTTATGAAAAGCTCATTATGCGATGTACTTTTGGTATTATTAATGCGGGCAGAAACTCAGCATAGACCGCTCTTTCATGACTTTTAAAATGAAGAAAGCCAGTTGCATATTGCAGCTGGCTTTTTTGGTCAGGCAAAGATTAAGCAAACCATTAACGGTAATCTTTTATTTATTAGTCTTTATAGGCTTAACTTCGGAAATAGGAAGAGAACAACAGATTCTGTCTATGGAATGATTGCCATAGGTTCCTTCCAGCATAAAATTCTTTCACTAAAACATTTACATGTATGAAACGTTCCGCCACTGCAGTCTGGAAAGGCTCAATCAAAGAAGGTTCAGGAGTTCTAACGACTGATAGCAAAACTCTGGACAATACCCAATATTCATTTAAATCACGCTTTGAAACAGGTACCGGTACCAATCCGGAAGAATTAATCGGGGCTGCACATGCAGGCTGTTTTGCCATGGCATTAAGCCTGGAACTGGGTAACGCAGGCTTTACACCTGAATCCTTAGAAGCGACAGCTACCGTTACGATGGATCCAGAAAAACTGGAAATCACAAGTTCCAATATCCAGTTAAAAGCCAAAATTCCAGGTATTACGGATGAGCAGTTTCAAAAAATCGCTGCAGGAGCGAAGGCTGGATGTCCAATCAGTAAACTACTGAAAGCAGAGATTAGTTTACAGGCAAGCCTGGTAAGCTGATATTGCTATGGAATACTGACCGGCAACAAGCAAAAAAAACAGGCTAAAACGGATGAACTATTTGTTTATAGCCTGTTTTTTATTTATTATAATTGTAATTAGAATCCAACCAGATCAGTCTATTTGCGAAACAAATTCTCCCCTTTGGGTTGCAACCTGATTGCCCCAATCCGTTATCGCCTTCAAAACTGGGGAAAATGATTTTCCAAAGGCTGTCAGTTGGTATAGCACCTTTACAGGGGGCTTTTTACCAAAGACGGTTCTTGTTAAAAGACCATCCTTTTCCAATTGTTTCAATTGAAGACTAAGCGTCATTTCGGTTATTGACTTCATCTGCTTGGATAATTCACTGTATCTCTTTGGGCCTTCCATTAAATGATACAAAATTACGGCTTTCCACTTCCCGCCGACAAGTGCCATTGTCAGGCTAACAGTACAAGGATACAATTCACCGCTTAATTTTACGTAATCGCTTCTGCATTCAGTTTTCATTTGTTTTATTTAACCTATCCGAATTGATAGCTATTGTTTATCAAAATTACTAAAATTATTTTTGTAACTATATTTTTTATAGTAAATACAAAAAAACAATAATTATGCTTTCAGGACAACAAGCCAGTCAGACGGATAAACCATTAATAACAATTGTAGGAGTCATGGGTAAACAAGGGCGTAGTACCGCCTATTGTTTAATTAAAAGTGGTTTATTCCGGGTGCGTGGCATTACCAGAAAAACGAACTCAGCTGAAGGATTAAAAATGGCAAAGTTGGGAATTGAACTCATTGATCTACCGCTGCGCCCGGGTCTCCAGGCGGATTTCACAAAAGCGTTTGCTGGTTCTCAGGGAGTATTTCTTATGACACCCAATATCATACCTCCAGATAACTACGAATTCGAATTAGGTAAGCAATTGGCGGACGCCGCAGTAGCCGCAGGAGTTCAACACATTGTATTTTCAAGCCTGGAAAATGTTGTCAGTATTAGTGGCGGACGTTATCTGGCACCTCATTTCACCGATAAAGCAAAAATCGAGGTTTATATCCGAAGCCTACCTATAAGAAGTTCGTTTATCATGATGGCATTCTTCTATACAAATCTGGCTGAATTTTATACACCTTATCTTGCTGATGGAAAACTCATATTCCCAATCTATTTACCAGAAGATTTCCAGGCCCCTTTTGTAGACCCCTTAACAGCAACTGGTCCGGCTGTACTTGAATTATTCAAACACCAACAAAAATATGCCGGTCAAAGCCTTCCTGTCATCGGGGAGTTTATTAGTCCACGTCAGATTGTAAATGATTTTAATTTAATAACGGGTCAAAATGCGGTTTATAGTTCTGCTTATTCCAAGCAAGAACTGTTACACCATTTTCCTGATATGAGCCAACAACCAGAGCTAGTCCAGGAAATATTAGACATGACGCATTTCGTGGTTAAGCACGGGTATTACAGAAAGCAGAGAGATATTGAATGGAGTCAGAATTTAAACCCGGAAAGGTTAACCTGGAAAGGTTTTATAAAACAAACGAAATGGCAGGGGGAGAAGAAAGTGTATTAATTCAATGGCAAAGCATTCCATTAATTTGAATGCTTTGCCATTGAATTAAATTTAAACCATCCTAAATAAATATTCTGGTTCCTGAAAAATCCTCCCGGAACTCTTTTGGAGTACAACCTTTTCTTTTTTTAAAGATTCGGTTGAAATTGGAGATATTATTAAAGCCACACAGATAAGCGATTTCAGCTATTCCATGACTGGTTTCCATTAGCAGCCTTGTTGCGTTACCCAGCCTGATCTCATTTAATGTATCTATAAAAGTATGTCCTGTTTTAGTTTTAAAAAAGCGACTAAAGCTCACTTGCGTCATACTGGCCAGACCTGCTGCTTCCGCCAAAGTCACATCCTTATTAAAGTTCTTATTAAGATACTCCATGACCTTTTCGATTCGGCGGCTGTTATAGGAAACATGTACATTTTGATAGGAACCGGCACAAAGCGTACGAATGTCTCTGGAAATAGACAGATCATGTAAAATAGAGAGTAATTCTAAAACAGAATCAAAGCCTGTCTTGCTCACCAAAGCTATAATTCTAAGGCTAATTCTTTCAATGGTTTCTCTGGAAAATTTAAGGCCGCATCCTGACTTTTCAAACATGGATTTTAAATGGCTAAGCTGCTTTTTTTGTAAAAATTTCTCGTCCAACAAATCACGATGAAACTGGATGGTAACCTCGTGGATATCCTTACTGACACATTGCTCGGTGAACCAGGCGTGTGGCAGATTGGGGCCCACAAACACCAATTCCATATCTTCGATTAGCTCCATATGATCTCCCACCACTCTTTTTGCACCTGAAGCCTGCAATATCAAATTAAGTTCATACTCCTCATGCGTATGTAAAGGAAAATCAAAGGTGTCTTTATGCCTGGAAAACAGGGTAAAACAATCATTTTGTGTCAACGGGGTAATTTCTCTTAATATTTCCATGTTTATAGCATCTTGCTTAAAATACTTTGAAAAAAATTGCTTTGAGTGTTATAATACCTCCCCAAAGGCTTGAGATTTAAGAAAAGGTTCTAGTTTAAATGCCAATTTAAAGAATCTGTTCACAAAGTAAAATTATGAATAAAAAATCAATCATTAATAAAGTATCATTTTTAATTCAGGAAGTATCAGCAATCATTTAAAAAAATCATTTACTTCAATTAACTGGTAAATTGGTCAATCAAGTCAGAGATAAAATAATTTAAATAATTGTATTTTATAAATTTATACATTATATTTAATATTTAAATATTATAATCCCTCTTCAAAATTACATATTTTATACTTTATATATAAAAATTTAGTTTCTTTTTTTTGCTAAAAATAAACAATACAAGGATAAAATAGTACTATGAAACACATATTTCAATTTATAATTTTGTTTAAAACAATTAAGCATGGTTTACGCCTATTTTAACAGTTTTAATAACATAGAAGTATTTTTGTTGACAACCAATTAAAACCAAATTATCCCAAAAATTATTTCTTGATGACCATGCATTGTATCCATAAACCAATTGGTAATAAACTTCGTCATAGCGCACTTGTGTGGAAATACCTGCTAAGTATATTACTGCTACAAAGCTGCGCTTACACCAAAAACGGTGAAAATAAAAATTCATCTATTAAGAAGGATACATTAAACACCCAAAAAGATACCTTATTAAAAAGGAGCCTGCAATTTTCCATCGGCAATGGCGTAAATCTACAGCCCTCTTATTATAATAATGGTAGGGTCAATTTCGACTGGCCATTAATGAAATCCATGGACAAAATCAAGACCGTTCGGATAGAAATAGAGCCCAATGCAGTCCAACAGGCAAAGGAGTGGATCAGGCAAGCAGACAGTGCCGGTTATACAATAATTGCCACTTACCATAAAGCTAAAGTGTTAGGATCCGACGATCCAGCTGAGGTGCAGGAGGCAGCAAACTGGTGGCAGCATAATTATAATACATTAATAAGCGGTATTAAAACAAATTTGTCCGTAAATAATAAGAACCCGAAATTCATCATCAATCTTATAAATGAATGGGGCAGCCACAATATGAGCGCCGCCAATTATGCAAAAGCCTATAATGCAGCAATTGCCACTTTGAGAACGTTTTATAATGGATATATTATAATAGATATTCCCGGCTGGGGGCAGGAAACCTATACAGCTTTTCTAGCATGTAAAAAAAGCATACCCAAAATTCAAGATTCGAAAATTATATTATCAGCTCATATTTATCCAAATGGATTCAACCAGGCGCGGGGCAGAATCTTGCAGCCTTCAGATTTAAAGGATATGGAAAACACAGGTTATCCTTGTATTTTGGGAGAATTTGGCACAGGAGAAGGGGCCTGTGACTGGTCAGCTATCGTTGATTATGCCAAGAATCATGGCTGGCCCGTTATAGGGTGGGCCTGGAACGGAGATGGAGGGACCATGAACATGGTTCATCCAGCCTGGAAACAAGAGCCTCAAGCCTCTTCTTTTAAGACTTCACCTTATTTCGATACACTTTATAACAAATTATAACGAGATTAAACAACAGTCCTTTTTAGCTTAAATTTTAAAGGCGTTTTATATTATTATGAAGTTACAGTTTATTGACATAGCCATTTTAATTACTTACCTGATCACAATGGTTTGCATCGGGTGGTTTTTCAGAAAAAAAGCAAGACTCAATAAAGAAAATTATCTTTTAGGCGGACGTTCCCTGCCTTGGTATATGCTGGGGCTTAGTGATGCCAGTGACATGTTTGATATATCAGGCACCATGTGGATGGTTAGCCTTTGCTTCGTTTACGGACTTAAAAGCATTTGGATACCCTGGTTATGGCCTGTATTTAATCAGGTATTTATGATGATGTATTTATCCAAATGGCTGCGCCGATCAGGAGCAACTACTGGTGCGGAATGGCTCACTACCAGGTTTGGAAGAGCTGGTAAAAGAGTGCGTGCATCTCATAACATTGTCGTGATCTTTGCCTTGTTAAGCTGTCTGGGATTTCTTGCTTACGGATTTGTAGGGCTGGGCAAATTTATGGAAATATTTATTCCCTGGAATGTGGTTCAGCCATATATTCCATTTCATATCCCATTAGCTTATGTCCCACATTTTTATGGTGTAATTTTTACGCTATTTGCAGTATTCTATTCAGTACTGGGCGGAATGCACAGTATCGTACTTGGTGATGTTATCAAATACGTAATTATGACGATTGGCTGCGTGAGCATTGGTATTATTGCAATGATTCACTTACATCATCAACAAATTACAGTCCCCGAAGGATGGCGCAATCCATTTTTCGGTATGCATTTGAATCTCGATTGGACAGGCATTTTAGATGATGCTAATAAAAAAATAACTTCAGATGGTTTTGGCCTTTTTGGCATCTTCTTTATGATGATGCTCTTCAAAGGTATTTTTGCAAGTCTTGCAGGTCCCGCCCCGAATTATGACATGCAAAAAGTCCTCAGTACCAGATCTCCGGAGGAAGCAAGCAAAATGTCGGGATTCGTTTCTATTATTTTACTGCCTATCAGATATACTCTGGTGATAGGACTGACTATATTAGGACTGTTATATTTTAAACAAATTGCACCTCAGGTACAAAATCCGCAGGGGACTGACTTTGAAACTATATTGCCAGCAACAATTAATACCTTTTTGCCAGCCGGAATAGTAGGACTTGTATTGACCGGATTACTAGGTGCATTTATGGGAACTTTTTCAGGCACACTAAACGCTGCACAAGCTTATATAGTAAATGACATTTACCTCAAATATGTAAACCCGAACGCCAATAACAAACAGGTAATTACAATGAACTATGCCGCAGGAATTGGTGTAGTGACTTTGGGAATCATTCTTGGCTGCCTGATTGAAGATGTGAACACTATTTTACAATGGATTGTTTCTGGCCTTTATGGGGGATATATTGCTGCCAATATGCTTAAATGGCATTGGTGGCGCTTTAATGCTTCAGGATTTTTCTGGGGAATGGTTGCGGGAATTGTACCAGCCATTGCCCTGGCCGCCCTTAAATCCTTTAATATCCTTACAGGACTTGACTTATATTATTGGCCTATCATCTTTATATTATCTTTAGTTGGATGTATTTGGGGCAGCTATAGTGCTCCACCTACTGAAATCAATACATTGAAGAAATTTTATATTACAGTGCGGCCCTGGGGATTCTGGGGAGAAATCCATAACAAAGTTATTGCAGAAAACCCGGCCTTCGAGAAAAACAAACATTTTAAGCGAAACATATTCAATGTTATGATTGGCATGGCAGGCCAAATGTGCCTTACCATTTTACCTATGTACATCGTATTATGGATGAAACTACCCTTAATAATTACTATTATTTTATTAATAATCATTATTATCATTCTTAAAAAAACCTGGTGGGATAAATTAAGCGAATACTAATCAGACCTTAAACACCTTAGTAAGTAAAGAAATAAAGAGATTATGTCAGAAAATTTTAAAAAGAAATTAGCCCAATTAAAAAAGCAGTATGAACAACTGCTTACCCTGGAGAACTACCCAGAATTATTTAGTAATGGCATTTTTACCAGGTACCGTCACCCAGTTCTTACCGCAGACCATATACCATATTTCTGGAAATATGATCTAAATGAATCCACGAATCCACTGCTTATGGAACGTTTTGGCATCAATGGAACATTTAATGCCGGTGCCATAAAGCTAAATGGTAAGTATCTGCTGATGGTACGGGTAGAAGGCAAAGACAGGAAATCCTTTTTTGCAGTAGCGGAGAGTCCTAATGGAGTGGACAATTTTAGATTCTGGGATTTCCCGGTAATAATGCCTGGCACAATAGAAGATGTAAATGTTTATGACATGCGGCTTACACAGCACGAGGATGGATGGATCTACGGCGTTTTCTGCACTGAAAAAAGAGATCCAACAGCGCCAGAATCTGATCAATCAGCAGCCATAGCCCAATGCGGTATAGCGCGCACTAAGGATCTTAAAACCTGGGAACGACTGCAAGATTTAAAAACGACTAGCCCCCAGCAAAGGAATGTTGTTTTGCACCCTGAATTTGTCCAAGGTCAATATGCATTTTATACGCGTCCGCAAGATAGCTTTATTCAAGCAGGCTCAGGAGGAGGAATTGGTCTGGGACTGACCAAAAGCATAGAAAATAGTGATATTCAAGAAGAAATCATTATAGACCCAAGACGATACCACACTATATCTGAAGCTAAAAATGGACTCGGACCTGCCCCCATTAAAACAAAATATGGGTGGTTACACCTGGCCCATGGAGTACGCAATACGGCTGCTGGCCTGCGCTATAGCTTATATGCCTTTATGACAGATTTGCAGGACATCACCAAAGTTATTCATAGGCCTTCTGGTTACTTAATAGCGCCTGAAGGAACTGAATATATAGGAGATGTTTCCAATGTCGTATTTTCCAACGGTTGGATTTTGGATGATAACAATAAAGTGTATATATACTATGCAGCAGCAGATTCTGTGATGCATGTGGCAGAAAGCTCAGTTGAACAGCTGATAGATTATGTCCGTCATACACCGGAAGATAGCTACTATTCGGCAGGGCAAGTCAATATTCTGACTAAGATAATCGAAAAAAATATGCAATTATAATAATATGTTCAAGTCAGAGGGGGTAATACAGCAATTTCAAAAGGCACTCAAGAAGGAAGCCATATCCATTCTTAACTATTGGGCAACTTATAGTCCTGACCCGATGGATAATGGATTTTATGGGCAGGTTGATGAAAACAACGATCCTGTTGTCCAAATGCCTAAAGGAAGTGTGTTGAATGCGAGAATTCTGTGGTCTTTCTCAACGGCCTACCAAAGTGACCCCAATCCAAAATTCCTTGAATTGTCCACGAGAGCCTATCACTATTTTCAAAATCACTTCAAAGACTCAAAATTTGGCGGAGCATTTTGGGCAATTAATCCACCATATCAGCCAACGGCACCTCATAGTCAGTTGCTGTCAGCGTATCAAAAGAAACAAATATATGCACAGGCCTTTTGGATTTATGCTTTAAGTTCCTATTATGAGATCACAAAAGATCCGAAGGTACTAGATGAGGCCATTTTACTTTTTGAACTCATTGAGAAATATAGCTTTGACGCCCAGTTTGGCGGATATTTTGAGGCATTTTCCAGAGATTGGAATGCACTTAATGATCTTAGGCTAAGCCCAAAAGATGAAAATGCCGTCAAGACCATGAATACGCATTTACACATCTTAGAAGCTTATACCGGCCTTTACAAAATCTGGCCAGACACATTTCTGTTAAACCAGATACAAGGTTTGCTGGATTGTTTTGACCTTCATATTATTGATGCTAAGACTCACCATCTGCGGTTATTCTTTGACAAAAGTTTTACTGCTCAAGGGACTGTTGTTTCCTATGGACATGATATTGAAGCTGCCTGGTTATTGCTGGAGGCTGCCAGCACAATTAAAGATAAAGTCCGGATAAAAAAAATGGAGCAGCAATGCGTTGCGCTAGCCATAGCTGCTAAGGAAGGGATAGATCCGGGGACAGGTGGGCTAAATTATGAAAAAACATATAATATAAAGAGCACTTCTGCATCTTCAGGGCATTTAATTGCAGAAAAACACTGGTGGGTACAGGCCGAAGCAATGGTGGGCTTTTCTGAAGCTTATCTGCAGACCCTTAATCTGGAGTTTTTAGATTGCACACTGCAGATTTGGCAATACATCCAAAATTATATACTTTCTAAAACAGGGGAGTGGTTATGGGGAATAAACGAAAATGGTCATCCCATGAAGGGCTATTATAAAATCGGACTTTGGAAATGCCCATACCACAACCTCAGAGCAATGCTGGAAATGCAAAAAAGATTAAATAGGATGGTTCCTATTTCAGCAGGAATGAAGACAAATCCACATTAACAAAAAAAATACTTTAAATAAAACAATTACATTAAAGCAGTTTTTTTAAATTTCATAATATGTTTCTACTGATTAAAGAAAAAATAGGGTCAAATAAATTTATTAATATTCTCAGTATTGTTTTATCTATTTTTCTAATGGCCGCCATAAATCAGGTTAAAGGCGAGAGCAATAAAATTCCTTCAATTACTTCCAATCAAGAAATATCAGAAAGTCCTCTAAAGTTTTTTAAAGCCAGTGATTCCGCCATTAGATATATTGGCAGGATTGATTTTTCTAAGCCCGATTTACCAAGATTCTGGAATCCTGGAGTTTACCTTTCGCTTTATTTTGAAGGAAGCACCTGCAAAATAATACTGGAAGATCAGATGCAATATGGCGTCCAGCACAATTACATAGAAATTGTACTGGATGGACAGGCCAGAAGAATTCGTTTGGAACAAAAAACGGATACCATTACTGTAGCCGACGGAGTAAGTAAAGGCAAACATCATCTTATCATTTGCAAGGACACGGAATCTAATATCGGTTATATCAGCGTTGCAGGTGTCTTATGTTCCGAACTATTACCGCAACCTGAAAAAAATGGCAAAAAACATCTCATCGAATGTTTCGGAGATTCTATAACCTGTGGTGCTTCCAGCGATCTATCAGATGTCCCTTGTGGTAAAGGGCGTTGGGAAGATCAACATAATTGTTATATGAGCTACGGTCCCAGATTGGCAAGAATGCTGGATGCTGATTGGATTATTTCAGCTGTTTCTGGCATAGGACTGATGCATAGTTGTTGCAATCTCAACATCATCATGCCTCAGGTATATGACAAGCTGGCCCTTTCACAAGATTCAATTGATTGGGATTTTGATAAATACCAGCCGGATGTTGCCACTATATGTTTAGGTCAAAATGATGGCATTCAGGATTTAGACACTTTTTGTACACGTTATGTGGATTTTGTTTGTAAATTGCGCAAGCATTATCCAAAAACCACCCTGGTACTGCTTACCAGCCCCATGGCGGATACACAATTAACAGCCTTTTTACAAAAGGCATTAGTGAAGGTACAATCCAGTATCAGAGCAATGGGGGATCAAAATATTTATTATTATTTTTTTAAAAATAGATATTCTCAGGGATGCGATAGTCACCCAACCATTCAGGAGCATGAAAAAATAGCAGCAGAATTATTGCCATATATTCAGAAAATCAAACACTGGAACTCTTAAAAAAGAAAAATGAAAAAGTCACAAAACAGAAGTTTATTTAAAAAGAATAAGATATTTGCAACCGATTGTAATTTTAAAAAAAAGTTGCTTGAAAGGAATTATCAAAATTACATAACCATTCCTTTGGTTTTAATTTTCAGTTTCTTCGCCATAAAATCTCATGCTCAAAAATTTAACCAGCTGGCACTTACTCCGCCAATGGGCTGGAATAGCTGGAATACATTCCAGACGCACATCAACGAGGATTTAATCAAAAAGACAGCTGACAATATAGTCAGTACGGGCATGAAGGAAGCGGGGTATATTTATTTAGTTCTAGATGATGGCTGGATGACTAAACAACGAGACTCTTTAGGCTATTTAGTGCCAGATCCGGAAAAATTCCCCCATGGGATTAAAGCAGTTATTGATTATGTTCACAGTAAAGGACTCAAGTTCGGATTATACAACTGTGCAGGAACCTTAACCTGCGCAGGTTATCCTGGCACAAGAGGCCATGAATACCAGGATGCCTTAAGATATGCCCAATGGGGGATTGATTACCTAAAATATGATTGGTGTAGCTCCGATGGAATCAATGCCAAAGAGGCCTATACCACAATGAGTAGGGCAATCAGCAATGCTGGGCGCCCTATGGTATTTAGCTTATGTGAGTGGGGGAGTAACCAGCCCTGGTTATGGGCTGAAAATGTAGGACAACTTTGGAGAACCACAGCTGACATTACAGCAGAACGCTGGGATGGAAAAGTAGATAAAGGCTCTTATTTTCAATTTAGTCCAATGGCTATCATGGACAGTCAGGAAGCTTTATACCCTTATGCTGGTCCAGGTCATTATAACGATCCGGATATGTTGGAAGTCGGCAATGGAAATTATACTCCCGAAGAGAACCGGTCTCATTTTAGTATGTGGGCAATGATGGCAGCTCCGTTAATGGCGGGTAATGATTTATCCAAAATGACACCTTCCATCTTAAATATATTGACAAATAAAAACATTATCAGTATCGACCAGGACTCACTGGCGATTCAGGGCCACAGAATTGAAAATCTTCCTGATAGTGTGGAAGTTTGGGCCAAACCTTTAAAAAACAATCAATGGGCGGTTGCCTTTTTAAACCGCGGTTCAAAAACGAGCAGCTTGCAATACACCTGGTCTGAAAAAGTAATCAGTGACACAGTTCATCATAAAATATTAGATCTGAGAAATACAAATTATCCTCTTCAGGATCTTTGGTTGGACAAACAGATCGGAACAACAAAAAAAACTCTTAAAGTAAGCCTTCCTGCCCATGATGTCTTGCTGATTAAAATATTCACTCACCATTAAAACAAATCCTAAAAATTGTCTCAATGAAAATCCAAAGATTAGGACTATGGCTGTTTATGGCTACCTTCATGGTCACTATGCAGCTATCAGCACAAAACAAACATGAAGGTCCTTATTCTGATAAGGAAGCTTGGAACTATGCTCAAAATACGGTTCAGAGAATGAGCCTGGAACAGAAAGTTGGTCAAATGACTCAGATTAGCCTGGAGTTCTTCTTAAAAACCAAAGATGGGCAAGTAATCGTACCGCATGTTCTGGATACGCCTAAATTAAAAGAAGCGATTGAACAATATCATGTAGGGTCCATTTTAAATGTCGGCGGAGATGCACAGACTGTTGAAAACTGGCGAGGCATTATCACAGAAATTCAAAATATAGCAATGTCGCAATCCCTTAAAGTCCCTATTCTTTATGGAATTGACGCAATTCATGGCAATAATTACACACTTGGAAGCGTAATGTTCCCTCAGCAAATTGCAATGGCTGCCTCCTTCAATCCCGATTTAATAAAAAGGGCAGGCGAGGTGTCCGCTTATGAAACGCGTGCCAGTTTTATACCCTGGAATTTCAGCCCTGTATTGGATTTAGGACGGATGCCTGTCTGGCCAAGAATCTGGGAAACTTTTGGAGAAGACCCATATTTGGTTTCTGTAATGGGGGATTCCATAATAAGTGGGTATCAAGGAAATAACATGGCAGACAAATACCATGTTGCGGCCTGTTTGAAACATTTTATGGGGTACAGCATGCCACTCAGCGGCCATGACCGAACCCCAGCGTGGATTCCGGAAAGAGAACTTAGGGAATATTTTTTACCTCAGTTCAAATCTGCGATAGATCATGGAGCCTTAACGGTCATGGTCAATTCCGGGGAAATCAATGGAGTTCCAGTTCATGCCAACCATCATATCCTAACTGATATCCTTAAAGGAGAATTAAGATTTAAAGGCTTCGCTGTCAGTGACTGGCAGGATATTGAATATCTTTGGCAACGGCATCATGTTGCAAAAGACAATAAAGATGCAGTAAAAATTGCAGTCAATGCTGGTATTGATATGAGCATGGTACCCGTAGATTATAGCTTCTCCAAAGATTTGTTAGATTTAGCTAAATCCGGAGAAGTATCAGAAGGAAGAATCAATGATGCTGTTACCAGAATATTATATGTAAAATACAAGCTTGGATTATTTGATCGACCAATCGGGAATGCTTCAGATTATTCTTTATTCGGAGGAAAGGAGCATCAGCAGCTCAATTACGATGTTGCTTCAGAATGTGTTACTTTATTAAAAAATAAGAATAATATCCTGCCTCTAAAGAAAGGTATTAAAATATTGGTAACAGGTCCTGCGGCTAACACTATGCGTTCTCTCAATGGCGGTTGGGCCAGAGTTTGGCAAGGTACAACCTCCGATGAGACAGAAAAAGATAAAAATACCATTTTAGAAGCACTGCAACAGAGACTAGGCAATCAGGTACTTTATGCCCCAGGCACCGAATTTGACAGTTCAACAAAAGAGGGAATCCAAGCCGCAGTAGATCAGGCAAATTCCGCCGACCTGATTCTCTTTTGTGGAGGAGAAAGTAGTTATACTGAAACTCCGGGGAATATTAATGACCTCACAATTTCTTCACCGCAAATTCAGCTTGTCAAGGCTTTGGCTAAAACAGGAAAACCAATGGTGATGGTGCTAACTGAAGGACGCCCCAGAATTGTTTCTGCTATTGAGCCATTTATGCAAGGTATAATAGACGCGCTGTATCCAGGTAATCAAGGTGGTAATGTTATAGCAGATATTTTACTTGGAAAAATAAATCCGAGCGGCAAACTGCCCTATACTTATCCCCGTTTCACCAATGCACTTGCCAACTATTATCATAAATATACTGAGTCAAAGGAATTTGATATCAATGGAGGATACGATCCACAATGGGAATTTGGTTATGGGTTGAGCTATACTACCTTTGATTATAGCGACCTCCAATTAAGCAGTACTGTAGTTAGCGACAATCGGCCCCTACAAATTAGCGTCACTGTAAAAAATACGGGAGACAGAAAAGGAAAAGAAACGGTGCTAGTCTATGCAAGTGATTTGGTAGCAAGTATTACTCCAGAAGTAAAAAGACTCAGGGCATTTAAAAAAGTTGAACTTCAGCCAGGCGGCTCTCAGACCCTTCATTTCACATTAAGTAAAAAAGACTTATCTTTTATCAATAACGACCTAAAAAGGGTAACCGAACCTGGAGATTTCACCTTAGAGGTAGGCGGCTTAAAACAAAGTTTTGTTGTACAATAAAAACCCGCACACACACACTCTCTCTCTCTTTGCGTAAATAATCCACGCGCTCATTAAACAAAAAAGCACCGGCCAAGTTAATAAACAACCCAGGCCGGTGTTTTTTATTTACACTTATAAAAAATGGCTGATAAATGGCAATAGCAAATAGTACTGCTGCAATGTATCGTTCTTAAATATAACTAACAGTATCCTTTCTTCCTAGAATATATCGTTTCTGATATCATTATTTACCTGAACAAATTCAGGAGCACTTACATAGCTAGAATTATATCTAAATCTGAGATTAGTTGTAAGACCAATTTTAAACTGATTTTGACCATATATTTTACGTGGAAAGTAAATAGCTTTAAGTTCAATAGTACCAAAAACCAAATTTTCATTACGCGTTCTGATACCGCCACCCAGACCATAATAAAAATGGGAAGGGTCAATGCTTTGTTTGGTGGGCTCAATTAATGAAAAATCACCGGTTAAAAATGGTGCAAAAGAAAATCCGAAAACTTTACCTGGAGAAAAGAATATTGTTTCAGACCTTAAGGTTAGCCTTCTTTTTGCCTGTATGGAATCTTGTCTAAAATCCTGCAAACCAAAAGCATTATTTATTCTTAAAGGTTCCGCAATGGCTGTATTAAACTGGCTACTATAACTCATACGCATGAATTGGCGTACTTTAAGTTGTCTAACTCTGACCAATCGGCTATACAAGGAAGTGCCTAAAAGTAAATTACCATCTTGCAGACCTTCTCTAAAATATGAGCCTGTCCTTAGAAAAAATTGAAGAATATCTCCTTTTTCAGTATAAGCATAACGATTCGCATCTAGCCCTATGTAGGGCCTGGACAAATCCTTAATCCTGTACCAACCGCCTGTTAGTGAAAAATTATATCCATAGGGAATATCTTCAGTTGCTCCAAAACCTAATATGTATCGTGTTTTAAAGAACTTTTGTTTAAATAAGGTAAACTTAGTTAAAAACGCTTGCCTGTCATTTAATTTTTCGACAAACCTACCGACAAATTGTTGAGGGCTCTCTTTAAAATTATAATTAAAATATCTAAAACTAATGACCTTTCTCAATGGTACATCCGTAGACTGTAAATGTCTGCGGGCACCAAAATTATACCCAAATGCCACATCCAGCATTTTATAATGATATTTATAAAATGCCGAATCTGGCTCAATAAATGGCTCGAAACTATGCTCAGACCAGGCATTGGTCATATGCAGAAATCCAAATGTTCTTGCATATTGTGAATATAATGGCCTGTCCAGGTTCAGGAAATAAGATCTTTCATTTTTTTTATAATTATAAAGATTACGGCCAATATCAGCGTAACCGCCACTAACATTCAAGAAGCTATTAAAAACATTATATTTTTCATATCGTGCATCTATTCCATATTTAGGTTTTCTTTCCGGGTCATGTAAGCCTGTAACTTCGAGTGATTGTCCTAGTCCCATTAAATTTTCATCGCCTATAGTAATTTGCTGATGATCTAAATCCAGGCTTGACACTTCGCCAGTCAAAGAAAACAAATCCTTAGTAACCACTAGCAGATCAACAGAATCCGAGGATGGATCAATGGTCTTAACCAATATACGCGCATCTCTGATAAAATTAAGATTACGTAAATAACGTTCATTGTCCGCAATAATAGCCGGGCTTAAACGATCATCTTCATGAATAAACAGATTATTTCGGATCACCCAGCTTTTAGAATTATTATGCAGACTGTTAAGCAAATTGGTTCCGAAATAGCGGATTTTAGTAGCAGTATCGGAAAAGCTTTTCTCAAATCCGAACTGTCGCACCTCAATATGGCGAATAACCTTTCCTGCGTAAGGTTGATAATAGTTTTCAATCCTGCTATGATAGGCTATGGTTTTATCACTCGTATCTCTCGGATGGTTTCTTTTTATTGCATCATATCCTTTTTTAATCCATTTCCCAAACTTTGTTCTTTTACCCCCTTTAACCTGGGGTTTAGGGAGGGAGTCCATCCGTGGCTGTAAAAATGGCTGCAACACTATCACACTATCACCTTTCACCTTAAACGGATGGGCGGAATTTACGGAATCAATAGGCAACAAAGAGCTATCCCGGCTGACCTGAGACCATCCTTTCCCCCAGATCAGACAGCAAAACACTGTGAATACCAATAGAATAGGTATTTTCACAAAGTGCGACTCCTTTTTTATGCTATCCGAATTCAACTCATCATTTTTATACCTTCAGGCACCTCTGAAACACTTTTATCCTCCAAAATATTAAATCTTTCCCATTTTAACGCTCCGGATGTTAAAATATTAATTCCAAGGTTATTCTGACTGTACATTTTACCTTATTTCTGATTCTTAATAATTAATTTCCCAAAATCATCATATAAAATTTCTCAATATAAAATTTTCACCTTAGCTTTGCCAAAATGTTTAAAAAAGCACATACACATCACCATCATTTCTTATTCAACGGGTAAGTTGTACGGTTTTGTGTATCAATCATATAAAACTTAGTAAAAGCTTACCGGTTTCGGTAAGCTTTTTTTATGTTCTTTCATAAATCATTTGTTTAAAACACCATTAAATCAAAAAAAGATGGTCCTTAAATTAGCCATTCAAAAATCAGGCAGACTACACGAAGATTCCGTAAAACTGCTAAAAGAATGTGGCATTGAGATTAACAACAACGTAAAAAACCAATTAAAAGCTACAGCCGCTAATTTTCCGCTGGAAGTTTTCTTTTTAAGGGATGACGATATTCCTCAATATGTGGAGGACGGTGTAGCCGATATTGGTTTTGTCGGAGAAAATGTTGTTTACGAATCAAAGAAAAATGTAAAAGTCGCCGAATTGCTTGGCTTTGGAAAATGCAGGCTTTCCATTGCTACCACCAAAAACGACGACTATACAGGGCCTGAATTTTTACAAGGGAAGAAAATTGCCACCAGTTACCCCGTTCTGGTCCAACAATTTTTGTCCAAAAATAATATCCAGGCTGAAATTCATGAGATTAGTGGAAGTGTGGAAATAGCTCCTTCTATAGGCCTAGCTGATGCAGTTTGTGATCTGGTCAGCAGTGGTTCCACTTTGTTTATGAATGGATTAAAAGAAACAGAAATTATCTTACAATCTCAGTCCGCATTGATTCAAACGCCGGAACTTAATCAGGAAAAGAATCAGATTTTGCAGAAGCTGTTATTTCGCATTCAGACGGTAAAAAAAGCAAAAAGCAAAAAATACGTGCTCATGAATGTGCCAAATGACAAATTAGACAGAATTATTAAGATGTTACCTGGCATGAAAAGTCCTACCGTCCTTCCTCTGGCAGCTGAAGGCTGGAGTAGCATTCATACCGTTCTCAGCGAAAATGAATTTTGGGAGCATATCGAAGAAATAAAGGCTGCAGGTGCAGAGGATATATTGGTTTTGCCTATTGAGAAAATGATCGTTTAATCAGCTATCCTTAACAAGCATTTTATATCATTACACAAAAGATGAATACATTTATAGAACCCGAAAGATCCCAGTGGGAAAGTCTTGTCAGTCGTCCGACGCTGGATAATTTAAGTCTCGTAGACAAAGTATCTGCTGTTTTGAAAGCTGTCAAAAGCGAAGGAGACGAAGCTATATTAAGATATACTCAAGAATTTGATCAAGTTTCATTATCTGAATTTTCAGTCAGTGCTGAAGAATTAGAAAAAGCAGCAACACTTATTTCTACAGATTTAAAAAATGCAATTCAAATTGCCGCATCTAATATTGAAGCTTTTCATGCCAAACAATCCCAGGACATTCCTGCAATGGAAACCCAGCCTGGGGTATCCTGTTGGCGTAAAAGTGTAGGCATTGAAAAGGTTGGCTTATATATTCCGGGAGGATCCGCTCCTTTATTTTCCACCATCCTAATGCTAGGAATTCCTGCCAAACTGGCTGGCTGTAAAGAAGTAATTCTTTGTTCTCCTCCGGATAAAGAGGGCAACCTACATCCTGCCATATTGTTTGCTGCAAGATTAGTTGGAATTACACAAGTTTTCAAAATCGGTGGCGTACAGGCTATTGGTGCAATGGCATTCGGAACAGCCTCTGTCCCTAAAGTATATAAAATATTTGGACCTGGTAATCAATATGTTACATGTGCGAAAGAATTAATACAACGCACAGGCACGGCCATTGACATGCCAGCAGGTCCCAGCGAAGTCTTAGTACTTGCCGATGAAACCGCTAACCCTGTTTTTGTAGCGGCAGATTTGCTCTCTCAGGCGGAACATGGTCCGGACAGCCAGGCATTATTAATTACCACCTCAAAGGATTTGGCTATTAGTGTTGAAAAAGAAGTGCAGGTTCAGTTGGATCAATTACCCAGAAAGGACATCGCAGCAAAAGCATTACAGCACAGCAAATTAATTGTTGTCAAATCCATGAAGGAAGCAATTGATTTATCTAACCAATACGCATCCGAACATCTGATTATTTCAACAAATAATCCGGAAGAGGTCGCAAGCCAAATTGTTAATGCAGGTTCGATCTTTTTGGGCAACTATTCTCCCGAAAGTGTTGGAGATTATGCCAGTGGAACCAACCATACGCTTCCTACCAATGGATATGCAACTGCATACAGTGGGGTAAGTCTGGACAGTTTTGTGCGTAAAATAACATTCCAGAAATTAACCAAGGAAGGATTAGAAGGTATTGCACAAACGGTAGTTACAATGGCAGAGGCGGAGGGACTGCGCGCCCATGCGGCTGCCGTAACAAGGAGGCTGAAGGGGTAGAAGCAAGAAAATTGGCGCATACAAAATCATTATTAATTATAGTTACGCATTAAATTATGAAGCGTTTTAATATAAACGAACTGACCCGGGAAAATATTAAGAACTTGGCTCCATATAGTTCGGCAAGAGATGAATTCTCAGGCAAAGCATCTGTGTTTTTAGATGCCAATGAAAACAGCTTAGGCTCCCCATTAATCAAATGGTATAACCGTTACCCCGATCCTCACCAAGTTATTTTAAAGGAAGCAATTGGGAAAATTAAAAATATTGGTGCTGATAATATTTTTCTTGGAAACGGTTCAGACGAATGTATCGATGTGTTATATCGTAGTTTTTGCAACCCGGGTAAAGACAATATTATCATTTGTCCGCCAACATATGGAATGTATGAAGTCTCTGCACATATCAATGACATTGAAGTGAGAGAGGCTCCATTACTAGATGATTTCCAGTTAAACCTCGCTCACATTGAGAATTTAATTGATGCGAACACCAAAATCATTTGGATTTGCTCTCCTAATAATCCGACGGGTAACGCCATTAACAGGGAAGATATAGAGATGACGCTCAATAATTTTAATGGCCTCGTGATTGTAGACGAAGCGTATATTAATTTTTCCCGTCAACAATCCTTTATAAAGGAATTAATAGATTATCCAAATCTGGTAGTTTTGCAAACCTTTTCCAAGGCCTGGGGATTGGCTGGCCTAAGACTCGGGATGGCTTTTGCGGACAAAGCTATTATTGATATTATGAGTAAGGTAAAACCTCCGTATAATATCAATCAGGCTACTCAGGACCTGGCACTAAAAGCGGTAGAAGAGGTTGGCCAGGTTAACGATATGATTAAAGAAATTGTTGATATGCGGGGTGCATTAGCTGAAGTATTTGGGCGTATTCCTATTATTTCTAAAGTTTACCCATCTGATGCCAATTTTCTTCTTATAAAAATTGATCAGGCTAATAAGGTATATGATTATCTTGTATCCAAAGAAATTATTGTTCGCAATCGGTCCAAAGTAATTCTTTGTGAAGATTGCCTTAGGATCACAATCGGCACCGAGAAAGAAAACACTTTCCTAATAGACGCATTGGCCTCTTATATGGATAGCCTTTAATTATTATTCAAAAAATGCTCAAGTCATAAAAATCAAATATGAAATCAGTATTATTTATCGATCGGGATGGCACCATCATCAATGAAGTTCCGCCTACCTATCAAATAGACAGTTTTGAAAAGTTAATCTTCTATCCGGAAGTTTTTACTTATCTGGGAAGAATCGCCAGGGAATTGGATTTTGAACTTGTCATGGTGTCAAATCAGGACGGATTAGGTACTGATAGTTTTCCTGAAGCTGACTTTCACCCGGTCCAAAACTTTATAATTGACACTTTAAGAGGAGAAAAGATTGAATTTCAAGACATTATTATAGACAGAACCTTTGCTAAGGATAAAAAGCCTACCCGTAAGCCAGGAACGGCACTTTTGACAAAGTATATCAATAATCCTGAATACGATTTGTCAAACTCGTTTGTTATAGGAGATAGGATTACAGATGTTCAGTTGGCAGCGAATTTGGGCTGTAAAGCCATCTGGTTAAATAACGATGAATCACTTGGTGCTGAAGAAATCAGCAATAAAGAAGAACTGGCGCAAGTCACTGCATTATCTACACCCAATTGGGAAGCTGTTTACAGGTTTCTAAAGTTAAAAACCAGAGAAGCACACCACGAACGAATTACCAATGAGACCAAAATCTATATCGATATTAACATCGATGGAAAAGGCAATGCTCAAATCAATACAGGGCTTGGCTTTTTCGACCATATGCTGGATCAAATTGCGCGTCATGGGAATATTGATTTAAAAGTCAGGGTGGATGGAGATTTGCACATTGACGAACATCACACCATTGAAGATACCGGCATTGCCCTAGGTGAGGTGTTTCAAAAATTACTTACCGATAAAAGAGGTATGGAACGCTATGGATTCGCCTTGCCTATGGATGATAGTGAGGCCAAGGTATTAATTGATTTTGGTGGAAGAAACTGGATTACATGGGACGCAGAATTTAAAAGAGAAAAAGTGGGGGATATGCCCACTGAGATGTTCTATCATTTCTTTAAATCTTTTAGTGATGCAGCCAAATGTAATTTGGCCATTAGTTGCAAAGGCGACAACGAGCATCACAAAATAGAAGCCATCTTTAAAGCCTTTGCAAAGGCTATTAAAATGGCAGTAAAAAAAGACCCTTTAAGTGATGCTTTACCCAGCACCAAAGGTGTATTATAAGTAACAAAAGACCTATTCCTTTAAATAGCACAGCCTGAACAACATATATTGTCCAGGCTGTTTTTTTGCCAATTGCGCCAATCAGGAGAAGCGCAAAAGCGATCTGCCAATCCACATTACCGGAACCGGGTCCAGGGCCGTAATTGAACCAGAATCATCTGGTAATACCTTTTTGAGTTTTTCCGTTTTATCTTTAAGTTCTTGTTGTTGTTGATCAATGCGTTTTTGCAACTCATCTTGCTGTTGCTGCAAATTTTCACGCATTTTTTCCTTTTCTTCTTTAATTTTATTTTGCTCCTGTTCTATTATTTGTTGAGCGGATTCAATTCTTTGTTTCCGGGAATCAATATCTAAATCAGTTTGTTGTAATCCGTCTTTGGTCATTATATATTCCTTATCCAAATCCCAGTCCAGAGAGGAATGCAGTCTATCAAATCGACCCATGTTATTTAAATTATCTAAGTCCTGGAAATTGTCAAAATCCATTTCATCCCAATCATCATCCCAGAATTTTACATAAAACTGATTGGACCAACGGCGATTAGAATGCACCTCTATTTTCTTGCCAATGGGGATTCCAATCGTTACCAAAACATATTGATTTCGAAATTTATTAAGCTTACTAACAGTTATAGCACATGGAACTTGTAAGGAGCTGCCATTTTGTATAAAGTTTCCTGTTGAAATAGCCGCGGCCCTTGTGTCGGCATCCTCAATTGAACTTCCATTGGATAATTTGATGACGGAGGCAGTAAAACTATCAGTTGTGCTTGGCTGCAATATCAACCGGGTATTATTGATTCTGGCTGAATCCCCCAAAAAATGCACAGCCGAACCAAACATCGTCCATTTGCGTTGATAGCGGTTAAATGCGGGTTCTCTATTTAAATCAACAGTCAATTTATCAACATTCGCATTTACTAAGGGCACCGAACTGAGCTGCGGATTGCTTACATATTTAAAATCCTGATAAATTGAATTTAAAAATAGCCCACCTGCTATTAAACCAATAATAAATAATAATACAAATCCTATTCTCAATCCTCTGTTGCTTTGGGTTTTGGTCAATCGGCGAATAATCCATATAATAATGGCCAACACCGGCATCCAAACCAATAATAATACGGCTACCCAACCATAAATATTCTGCCAATAGCTATCCACAATGTAATCTTTGAGTGGAGAGAACCCGAATATTGCAATCCCTAAAGTCACCAAGCCGCCTACAATACCCAATAGGATGGATCCTAAAATTAAGTAACCAAAAATCTTACAAATGAGGACAATAATATCTCCAAGTGGGGAACGCTTAGGTGCGGTAACCATTACTGGTTCACTAACCCCATGCTGGCTCACTATTTTTTTTTTACCATCCTGCAAATCTTCCTGGACAGAAGACTTGATATTTTGTAAATCAACCGGTTCTCCTTTCATGGATAATTTATCAGATGAGGTAATTGCTGGCGGTATAACGATCCAAAGAATAATATATAAGGAGACAAAGAAAAAATTAAGACCCGGGAAGAAAAAACCACCTATGTGAATATTGCCAAAAACCGTCAAAGGAAAACTGATTAATGCCCCTACCACAAATAATGCCTTTGTCACTCCAATACTAACATCAAAATAATTGGCAAGTCCTGCACACACACCGCCAATGGTTTTATTAGAGATGTCCCTGAACAGCCTTTTTTGAGAACTGCCTATTACCTGGTGAGCAGAACTAGGTACGCAAATCCAAAGAATAATATATGCCAATAATCCAGTGCCATAAAAAACCAGCAAAATAAGAGCAATCAGCCTTACTATGGTAGGATCGATTCCAAAAAAATTGGCAATACCAGCACAAACACCCCCGATTTTTTTATTATTCTCATCTCGGAACAATTGCCTGGGTCTGTTCGAAGGCCCGGCTGAAGCAGACGCTGAGGAATTGTCCTGAGCCTTGCTTCCAGATTCCGAATTACCTGCAGTAGTAAAATTGCGGGATTCATGTGGGCTGGACGTAGCGCCTCCGATACCAGCATCTGCTAACTCAGCCTCTTCAAAATCTTTAGGTCGACCAATAGAATCAATTATAGCATTCAGGTCTTCTTCTCTAACACAGGGCTGGCCTTTTTTAATAACTTCTTCAAATAGTTCAGAAATCCGGCTTTCTATATCATTGATAATCTCTTCATGCCCCTCTTCTTCAGCGAAATGCAGACGAAGGCTTTCAATATAGTCTTTGAGCTGATCATAAGCCACTTCCTCGATCATGACCACCCGACCTTGAAAATTTATATTAATGACTTTTTTCATTTCCTGATTTTTAATATTTTAAAAATTATTATGCGTTATTTGATTGACGGCAAAGGAAAGTTCTTTCCATGTCGTTTCTAATTCCTTTAAAAAAGCTAATCCTTCTGGCGTAAGAGAAAAATATTTCCTCGGCGGACCAGAAACACTTTCCACCCAACGGTAGGTTAGGAGATTTGCATTTTTGAGTCTCGTTAAAAGAGGGTACAATGTTCCTTCTAAAATCTGCAGATTCGCCTCTTTCATACTAGCTGCGATATCACTTGGGTAGGCTTCTGCCTGCTTAATGATTGACAAAATGCAAAATTCCAATATGCCCTTGCGCATCTGTGACTGTGTGTTCTGAATATCCATATTGAAAATTTTATTTGCGATTACCACACAAAGATAAACGAGTTTTACAATACTATGCAATACATAGTACCTTTTATTAAAACATTTATTTATTTAACATTTGTAGTTAACTACAATTAAAGTATTTTAGTATTATTAATTTTAATATCCATATATACTTAAACTTAATTTTAACATTTAATCTTAAATAAAATGCTTTGAAGTACCCCAAACCAATCTTAAAATACCTTAAAAACATTATATTATCTTTGCAACCTATGAAGATTCTAATGGTTTGTTTAGGGAATATCTGCAGAAGCCCTTTAGCAGAGGGTGTTATGCAATCTTTGGTAGATAAATATGAGTTAGATTGGGAAGTAGATAGCGCAGGTACCAGTAATTGGCATGAAGGGGAATTGCCGCATAAGCGTTCCTTAAAAATCGCCAAAAACCATAATATCGATATTTCAAATCAACGTTCACGACCATTTAAGGCTGAAGATATAATCAAATTTGACCATATATATGTCATGGACAGTGAAAATTATCGTGAAGTAAAAAGATTAGCTGGGAAACTTTGGAACGCGGATAAAGTTGACCTAATTTTGAACGCTGTGACTCCGGGTAAAAATAAAGCGGTTCCTGATCCATGGTACGAAGATACTGATCAAGCTTTCGAGCATGTTTATCAACTACTCATGGAGGCCTGTGAAAATTTGATTAATCAGTTACAACTCCAACAACAATAAAGAAGGGTAAAATACACCATTCAATAACATTATAATTACGCATTAATTTTTAATATTACATGAAACCATCTTTACCACAAGGCACTCGTGATTTTTCTCATGAAGTGGTATATAAAAGACAATATATCCTGCAAACTATCCGGCAAATTTTTGAACGGTATGGATTCCAACCGCTGGAGACTCCTGCGATGGAAAATATTGACACTTTAATGGGCAAGTATGGAGAAGAAGGGGATAAACTAATATTTAAAATCTTAAACAATGGTTTGGACAACCCAAATAAGGAGCAGAAAACCAGAGAAGCATTAGAAGAAGTCTTCCAGGGAAAGTGGAGTAAGCAACTTACAGAAAGGGCTTTGAGATATGACTTAACCATTCCTTTTGCACGTTTTGTAGCCATGAACCATGGCAGTCTGGTTTTTCCTTTTAAGCGTTATCAGATTCAACCGGTCTGGCGTGCAGACCGCCCCCAAAGAGGTCGATACCGGGAATTCTATCAGTGTGATTGTGATGTGGTAGGTAGCAGCTCTTTAATTAATGAAGTGGAGCTCATTCATATTTACGATCAGGCCTTTACGTCTCTGCAGATTCCTGTATCCATCCAAATCAACAACCGCAAAATATTAGCAGGTCTGGCGGAAATATGCGGTGGGCAAGAACAACTTACCGATATCACCATTGCAATTGACAAATTAGACAAAATTGGGTTAGAAAAAGTAAAGGAAGAATTGACCCAGCGAGGGCTTGATCAAGCCCAGATCGAAGTCATCGAACAATATTTAAACATTAAAGGCTCTAATAATGAGCAGCTTACGCAAATAGAGCAATTATTATCCGAAAGTAAGCAAGCAATGTTAGGAGTAACTGAATTACGCTATTTACTTGACTTCGCAAAAGATAGTGTAAAATCTGTACAACTGGATTTCACGCTCGCCAGAGGTCTTAATTATTATACTGGAACTATTTTTGAGATAAAAGCAAGTACAGTTAAAATGGGTAGTATCGGTGGTGGCGGAAGATATGATGACCTTACCGGTTTATTTGGAGTAAAGGATGTTCCTGGGGTAGGAATTAGCTTTGGTATTGACCGTATTTATGATGTAATGGAAGAACTTAACTTGTTTGAAGGTAAACTTAGTCAGGGGACTGAAGTCTTATTCTTTAATTTAGGTTCCTACGAAATACAGGGTGCATATCCGGTCATTCAAAAATTACGGCAGGCCGGTATTCGGACCGAATTATATCATGAGCCAGTAAAATTTGACAAACAATTCAAATTTGCAGAAAAAAAGGGGATTCCCTATATAGCTATTATTGGCTCAGAGGAAATAACCGATAATAAAATAACGATTAAACACCTGCCAAGTGGATGGCAGGAGCAGATGGATAGCACTAATATAGATCATATTGTCCAAGCTTTACATACCCAAAGAGAAGACAAGTGAAATAAAAAAAAATAATATGAGAAAATTGAAGTACACTTCACTGATTGTTGGACTAGCCTGTATTATGATGGCCTCCTGTGGTCGAAGAAACATTCCTTCCAAGTCAGCAGAGGTAAAAAAATTACCTCCGAAGGTGACACCAGACAGAGCCAGACCCGGACATGAACAGTACGTAAAAAAAGCAACTATTATTGATTCCAATCAAGTAGGCCAACTGGGCAAATTGCCCAACCAACAATACAATAACCATGGCAAAGTCATTACGGATTCTTATGGGCAGCCATTAGATTCAGCAAATACTGCAGCCATAAATGACGATAACTCAACGGCGTCAAATTATCTAGCAGAACCGGTGGTAGTTATTGATAGTAGAGGTAATTTAATGATAGATACTTTAAATTTACCACCTACTGTGTCCCATAATCTGGATTCGCTAAACCAAGCCATTCGGGCATTTACACCCGATCAAGCAAAAAATCTGGCCTTCCGCTTTAAGCAAATCCCGCCCAGAGTTTTATATGTTCCTGACAACTTGGCCAAAAAAGGACGGAAGGGTTATTATTACAAATACAATGACAAATTCTGGTACTGGAAAAAAGATGATGGCTACTTTTATTTAGACGAAAACTATTATAAATAAAGTCAATATCATTCAAATCATTTATGTTTTTATAAATAAAAGCCCAGATCATTCATTCAAGATCCGGGCATTTATTTATAAGTCGCAAAAATTATTATTCAGTACCAGCCGTTATTCTGCTGCATTGCTGCCGTTATTGATTTTTAATAATTCTATTTCAAAAATCAAAGTAGCTCCGGGAGGAATTGCACCGCCGGCACCGCGATCTCCATAAGCTAAATCTGAAGGCACATAAATTTTCCATTTTGCCCCCTCATGCATTAATTGCAATGCTTCCGTCCATCCTTTGATAACCTGATTCACATTAAGATCCAGTGGTTCACCTCTTTTATAAGAATTATCAAACTCTGCACCACTGAGTAACATACCCTTGTAATTTACTTTTACATTGCTGGTATCTGATGGCAAAGGTCCGTTTCCTTCACGCATTACTTCATATTGTAAGCCATCGGGCAAAGTTGTTACCCCTGGACGTAACTTATTTTTTGCTAAAAATGCTTCTCCCTCTTTTTTAGCTCCTGCCGCCTTTTCTGATGCAAATCTTTGGTCTGCACTCATTAAAATTCCAGCTATTTGCTGATCCGTAAAAAGGATACTATCCTTATGGAAGACAGCGTCCACTGCCTGGCTGAGCAATTTGGAATTAATACTGGTAGCCCCTTGTTCCTGATAGAACTTGGCAAGGCTAAGTCCCAGTGCATAACTGATGGTATCATTATAATTTGCCAGAGTAGGGGTGGAAGCTTTTACCAGTGATTTTACAGGCTTATTCGGCTGACTTTTACTTTGAGCATAAATGCCCCCCGAACAAAGCATACAAAGACCACAGGAAAGAAACAAAATTTTGCGCATAAAATTAAAATTAATAAAACGCGAATGTAATTGATTCGGTTCAAGTATTTTTGTAATTCCTGTTAATTTCGTATCTTATAGAGCCTATTTATAGGATATTTAAATATAATATGTATGAAATCGCTTTTAACACCAGGACAGGTTAATTTAACCATCCAAAGATTAGCACATCAAATTTTGGAAAATCATCTCGATTTGACCAATACTGTTATAATTGGGCTTCAACCCCGGGGGATATTTGTTAGTAATCGGATTGTAGAAGTGTTAAAAACAATCGTAGATAAAAAAAACATCCAATATGGCAAACTGGATATCACTTTTTACAGGGATGATATTCGCAGTTCTATTCATATTGCTAACGAAACTGATATAAGTTTTTCTATTGAAAATAAATCAGTCATATTAATTGATGACGTATTGTGGACAGGCAGAACTATTCGAGCAGCATTAGACGCCTTACTAGATTTTGGCCGGCCTGCAAATGTTGAATTATGTGTGCTGATAGATAGACGATTCAGCCGACAACTACCCATTCAACCTGATTACATAGGCAGGTCTATAGACACTTATGATGATCAAAAGGTAAAAGTATATTGGGAAGAAAAAGACGGCAGAAATGCGGTAGAGCTTCTGAGTATGGAGGAAGCGGCAGAAGTCTAAAAATCCAAGTTATTTCATCCAAATAAAACAAATTATTACATTATTGCAAATGTAATACCCTAAAAAGTACCAGGCAAAGCAGGAGCGTCACTAAAAGAACTAGTAAAACTCTGTAGCGGTCCCAAAACCATTTTTGCTTTTGTTTTTTGATAAATTTTTCAATGGTCTGATTGGACTGCGAAGGCAATCTTTCTAAATTTTCGATTATGATAAGTTGCTCGTTTTTAGGTAGATAATTAATGACACCTAAACAGTTAGCCGTAATCTGTTGAGTAAGGGCTATATTATTTTCTTTTTTAAGGACGGACAAATGGTATGCACTGAATAATGATTCTAATTCCTCAAATACAGCATCAGTATTCATCCTATAGGGATCAGTCTCATCCAGCGCCTTTCTCATATGGCCTAGTTTTACTAAAAGTAACTCGGCACTGAAAAAAACGGTGTGCCCCTGACTAAATCTTTTACCTTCTGCTTCAAAATTACGGTGATAATCTGCCCTGGAAGTCTTATCAGATAGTACTTGGTAAGCCTCATTTATCTCCTGAAAAACATAACTACTGGTTGGGTCATCACTATTTTTGTCAGGATGATAGATTAAAGCCAGACGGCGATATGCAGCCTTGATTTCTGCATTGCTCGCTCCAGGATGAACACCAAGAATCTGATAATAGTTCTTTTTTTGCACCGGGCAAAAATAACTGATTCAGCCTAAGAAAAAACACGAGGAATAGATGCGAATAGTATAATGAATAACGTAATATATTATACAATGATAAATAATTAATTAAACATTATATAAATAACAGCATCCAATCGACTATAACCTTGATTATTCCATTATTTAACGAATCTTTTACGGGTTATACACGATAAACAATTGTTTTTCCACCTTTTACTCACCACAGGCATTTTTAGCCTTTAAATTAGCGGTTTTTACGTATGTTCGCAGTCTATATAAAAAGCAGTACACGTGCGTTTAAAACAACTAGAAGTAAAAGGATTCAAAAGCTTTGCTGACAAAACCGTTGTCAATTTTGACCAGGGTATCACTGGAATTATTGGTCCGAATGGCTGTGGTAAGAGTAATATTATTGATAGCATCCGGTGGGTTATTGGGGAGCAAAAAATTTCTGCCTTACGTAGTGAAAACTTAGAGGCATTGGTGTTCAATGGAAGTAAAAGCAGAAGTGCTAGCGGACTGGCAGAAGTTAGCCTTACATTTGAAAACACAAGAGGATTACTCCCGGTAGAGTTTACAACAGTCACCGTAACCAGAAGATTTTATAAGAATGGCGATAGTGAATACCGACTCAATGATGTTACCTGTCGCTTGAAAGATATCCAGAATTTATTTATGGATACCGGTATTAGTACAGACAGCTATGCAATTATTGAGCTTGGAATGGTGGATGATATCATTAAAGATAAAGAGCACAGCCGAAGAAGAATGCTGGAACAAGCTGCCGGTATTACTATCTATAAAACAAGAAAAAAAGAAGCAAAACAGAAACTTGACGCTACTGAACAGGATCTGAACAGAATCGAAGACTTACTTTTTGAAATAAATAACCAATTAAAAAGCCTGGAAAGTCAGGCAAGAAAAGCCGAGAAGTTTTTTGAAATCAAAAAGGATTACCGCGAACTTTCCATTGAACTCGCAAAGGCAGCTCTTGAAGGTTTTAACTTACAATATAAGGAGCTGAATGACAACCAGGCTGAAAGTGCTGAACAGCGCAACCTATTGGAGTCCGAGGTACAAGCATTAGAACTTGCTTACGAAAATGAGAAAGCAAGCCACCATGATCAGGAAAGAGATTTGCAACTTAAACAACAGGCATTCAACGAATTACAGCAATCTCTGCGTACCAAAGAAAATGACCGCAATCTGGCTAACCAGAAATTACTATACCTGAAAGAAAAACAACAAAGTCTAAAGGACTTTTTGGCACAATCAGAAGTAAAAGTAGCGACCCTGCAAGAATCCATTGAATTCACAAAAGAGCAATTGGAAGAAGCGGAAAATGCGCAGATCTCATTACAGGAAAAAGCAACGGATGCCAAGGATAGTATTGAAGAAAAGAAAATCATTTTTGAGGAAAAAAGAGAAAAGGCAGAATCATTACGTTCAGGCCATTTAGCAGTTCAGCGCAATCAGTTTGACGCTGAAAAAAAAGTGGCAGTTGCTGATACTTCCATTCAAAACCTCACCAGATCTCAGGCACAAATTTCTGAGGAGATTATTCATCGCAAAGATCAACTGGGGCAATTAACCAGGGAGCTGGAAGAAAAGCAGGAGCAGCTAGAGATTCAGCAAGACCAGCTTACCAGCATGCAGGATCAGCACGAAGCTGCCAAAGCAGCAATCTTTTCCACTCAATCAGAGCTGGAAGATATGCGCAGTGAACTCGCCTCTGAAACTAGAACACTGGATTCCAAACGCAATGAGCATGACCTGCTTAAAAGCCTGATTGATTCCATGGAGGGTTATCCTGAGAGCGTTAAATTCTTACATAACAATAAGGACTGGGATCATAGTGCACCTATATTATCAGATATCATTTATGTAGAAGAAGAATATCGTGCAGCCCTTGAAAATGTACTGGAGCCATATTTGAACTACTACGTGGTCAATGATATGGAACAGGGACTGAAGGCCATTTCCTTACTGGATGATAATAAAAAAGGCAAGGCTAATTTTTTCTTATTGGATAAAATTGCAAGCTATGAAGCCAAAACAGAAGCCCTGCCCAATACTGTTCATGCAATGGATGTTATTGAAGTGGACGAGCCGTATCAAAAATTAGCATCTTATCTTTTACAGCATGTATACATAGCAGAAGACAGTAATGCATTAAAAAATGCAGATATTGCTTCAGTGGTATTACTTGATAAAAACGGCAAATTTGTAAAAGGAAAATTTACGTTGTCGGGGGGCAGTGTAGGGTTGTTCGAAGGAAAGAAAATTGGTCGTGCTAAGAACTTGGAGAAGCTGGCCGATGAAATTGTTTTTCAAGACGCTGTTGTAGGTGCGCTTAAAACTGAAATTCAAAAAAAGCAGCAGGATGTATTACGCTTCAATGAGCAATTAAAAGAAAAGGAGATCAAGATTGCAGAAAACGAAATCAATCAACTCTCTAATCAAATTTTTGCCATTCAAAATAAAATTGAAAATCTACAGGCGACTCAACAAAACGCTACCGCCAGATTAGAAGATATTGAAGCAAGACTGGAAGAGGAAAAAGACGCCATTTCTTCTACAAGAGAAGGATTGGATGAACTCAATAAAAATTTAAAACAGATTTCAGAAGAGATTCAACTCATTCAGAAAGATTATTATCAAGCAGAACAAGACTTTAATTTTGCCTCTGCCAGTCATAATGACGTCAATTTACAATTAACAAGACAACAAAGTAAAATTGATGCACTTAAACAGGAACAAGTATTCAAGGAAAACCAATTAGTTGAATTAAAATTACAGGTAACGAGCAATGCAGATCAGCTACAACACTCCAGTCAGGAAATTGATGAAGCTGAAGAGTTACTTCAGGATGCTATCCAGGTGGTAGAAGACCTTACGGAGAAAAAAGAAGTTGACAAGGAAGCCCTTGATATTGCTGACCGGAATTTTTATGGCATTCGAACCGCACTTGAAAAGCAAGAAACGGAAATTCGTCAGAAGACAAAGTTAAGAGAGCAGCTGGATATGCAACTGGGTCAGTTAAAAGACAAACTCAATGAACTGAAATTGCATTTAGCAGGAATGAAAGAACGGTTAAATGTTGAATTCAAAGTGGATTTAGATGAAATTTTGGATGAACCAAGACAAACAAATACTCCACTTGAGGAACTTCAGGCCAATACGGAAAGATTGAAAAAGCGTTTGGATAATATGGGTGAAGTCAATCCTACAGCAATTGAGGCTTTTACAGAAATGAAAAAGCGTTACGAGTTTATCCTTGAGCAAAAAAATGACCTGGTTACGGCTAAAGATAGTCTGCTGCAGACCATACAAGAAGTGGAATCCGCAGCTAATCAGCAATTTTTAACCACTTTTAACCAGGTCAGAGAAAATTTTCAAAGAGTATTTAAGGCGCTTTTTACGGAAGAAGATACTGCAGATATGGTACTTATGGATCCCGAAAATCTGGCAGATACCGGTATTGATATTATGGCAAAACCAAAAGGGAAACGCCCATCTTCAATTACCCAGTTAAGCGGTGGAGAGAAAACCCTTACAGCAACAGCATTGTTGTTTGCTATTTATCTCATTAAACCCGCGCCTTTCTGTATTCTAGATGAGGTAGATGCACCATTGGATGATGCGAATGTGGGAAAATTCACACAAATGATTCAAAAGTTTTCAGAGAATTCCCAGTTTATTATTGTCACTCACAATAAACAAACCATGAGCGCAGTGGATGTCGTTTATGGTGTGACAATGCAGGAACCAGGGGTAAGTAAGCTTGTGCCCGTAGATTTCCGCAATCTTAATTAGGCTGGTCAGGATACCTGCGGCAATCATGATTTCCAAAGTATCCGAGACTGTAAAAGTTAGAAAAGTTAAAACAGAGATAATGAAAAAGATAACTAAAGGGATTAATTTATTAGCTATCATCTTTTGCCTGTATTTCATTACAAGTTGTAGTAGTTCAAAGAATATGGCAATGGAAAAAGAAACATTATTAAACAATTGGATTTTACAAACAAAAGATGGTAAAGACCAAACAGGCTGCAATGTCAAAAAACCTTTGAATATCACATTTTCTGAAAAGGGAGTTAATGGATACTCCGGGTGTAATACCTATTTTGGTCCTTTTAAAATTGGCAAAAAACACCATTTAAAATTGGGGCCGCTTGCTTCCACAATGATGGCTTGCGTAGGGGAGGACTGCGGAAGGGTAGAAGTTGGCTTTATCCGTAATCTGGATTTGGTAAATAAATATAAAATAGAAAACGATCATCTTTATTTTTATCAGGACAATCAACTTTTACTGACGTTCAGAAAGGCTGACTAATGCAACAAAATTTCCCTCCTATGATTTTAAAAGCAAATGCGTTATCTAAATTTTTAGATAGCGCATTTACTTTTAAATTGAATTCTCATTGAAATAACAAAAGGCTGTTTCTATTTCTTTGAAGAAGCGACCACAAAGGTAGCTGAATACGCTGGCAGATTAAATTTCATTCCATCACTTATTTTGGCGGCGTTTGCCTTTATGGAAGAATAACTTAAGGGACCACCTGTAGAACCAGAGGGAGCCGTCCCGTTAATATAAACCTGCGTAGAAAAATCACCATTGTCAGTACCTCCATTTAAAGTATACCAATAATAATTATCGCCAGGTAGGAAATTATCAAGTTTAACCGAAACCGTCTTTGCAGTACTTCCTTTATTAATTAATATAACACCGCATTCACCAGAAGCAAAAGAGGATCCATATGCTAAAATTGAAGCATCTGCTGAAACAGTTGCATTTACCATTCTATCCCCAAAACATTTCTGGAAATAGTACATATAGTAAAATGCTGGCCTGGGGTTCCAGTCAGAAGCTCCTGGTTCAGCACCTCCGGCTGAATTACTAAACATCCCCATATCATCTCCATTATTCCAACCATTAGCCAGATCCCATCTGCTTGCTTCTCCAAATTCATTTTTAATAAATTCTGCTAGAGTAATTACAGCATGCACTCCGGCAATATTTGACACCTGCTGTTTAGATCCCACTGCTTGTATATTCCATTCGGTCATGGCAATTGGCTTATCTGCAATGCCATAGGTAGATAGCTGCGATTTCAAGTAAGTCATGGCTTTACCAGGAATAGATGTAGCAGAAGCTAAAATATCAGCAGCAGATGAATTGGTATTATAATCCGTAAAATAATCATGAACAACAAAAAAATCAGCATCGGCACCAGCTGTCGTGAATACTTCCTGATTCCATGTCTGATTGGTATTATCCGCCCATGAAGCAGGCGCTGCATCCAAAACGACGGCGCCAATATAAATTGTTTTGCCAACTTCAGCAGCAGCAACACGCATAGAATCAGCAAAAACCTTAAAATGATTCCCATAAAGTTCACCAGTTATGATTTCTGGTTGACCATCTTTATTTTTAGAAGGATCAATTCTATAACCAGCCTCCCAACTTCCGTAACACTCATTTCCAATTTCCCAATATTTAGTTCGACCATTATCATAACGTACCCAATCTGCCGCTAAATGAGCTGCAGCTGCTACCGGATCCGCGCTAGTTCCATACCTGGCATATCCATAATTAACGGTCAGAATACCTTCACTGGAAGTTTCACTTAAAACATCATAATAGTTATCTAAAGAGAAAGTCCAACTTTGTGTATTCTTGCCATACCAGTAACCATAATCAGAAAGTACATTATTCTCATAAATTTCTTCTGGCGCATCTGCTGGTGGCTCATTCCAAAGCGCATTAAAAAAATAAACATCACTATTGCTACCCGCTGGCCCTCTTAAAATATGAGGTGCTAGGTCCGTAATATAATTTAATAACGTGGGCTGGGTTACGAATTGCCCCATCCATAAATTCGTATTGTTGCCATAAATATTATTGGACACTTTGGTTAGAACTTTGCTCATATCAACAGTAACTGTAGATGTATTTGTACCTACGGCAACGGTGGCAGTAACAGAGTTCGGAACTGAGAAAGTTTTTGCGGTCCAACTATCCCCAAAAAAACCAATCGTTTTTGCAAAATCGGGATTATTAGGGGTTGCAATAATAGTATCCGTTACTGACCCCGTTTTTGTTGAATCACCCGAAGTATTTGGATCTCCCGAATTTAAAGAACCACTCTTAGAACAACTAAAAAAGGCCACAGGGACGATTAAAAATAATATGGCCGGGAACTTACATTTTTTCATTTTTTTGATTTTTAGTGGATTTAAAGATTGATAGACCAACCGTGTAAGTTCAGAAAAATTAAAACATTTAAAGGGCTTCAGTAAATTCATCAAATCATGCCGCTGAATTAATAAGCCGTTATGAATCCATCCATAAACATGTCGATGGAGAAACAAATAATGCTCCTCCACCTCTCATGTTGCTTAAAGATTGACATCCAAACCCAAACTATAAACATCTTTATATGGGTCAAGTAGATCATAATGCATGTTAACCAATTCAAACCTATTGCATTAAGATCCAGACTCGCCTTTATTATTTAACAACCATAATGTCATCAAAATAGTAAACTTCATCATCGTCATTACTCTTCATAAAGAAACCTACAGTATTCAATTTAGATCCCTTGTTATCACTCCAGGTCGTACTAGTTGTATTCCATTTTAAACTGGAAATAGGGATTTTAAAGAATTGCCATTTATTTGCAGCTATGGTAATATCATTTACAGCATTTTGACCTAGACCACCGTCCCCCCATTGGATATATGCAGTCTGAGCTTTGTTTCCGCCTTTAACCCAAAATACCAAATATTGCCAATCCGCGGAATAAGCAAGGCCGTCTGATGCTCCTCCACCGCCTTGTCTCAAACCATCAACTTTCCAACCACCTCCTGAGAATTTCATAGAGAAGGTTTTGGTTCCGGATTTAGCATAATCCGTACTTATACCTGCAGCGTCCCAAGACCAGCTTCCCCAGCCATTCTGCGTATTGTCATTTGCAAAAATCTGATATGCCTTATCAATATTATTAAAGACTGTAGAGGAAATTGCAGTATCCTTACTTCCGTCAGTCTGAGTGTAGGCAAATAGTAGATTTCCTTGTGTTATTTTCGAATCCGGAAACTTCACTATCATCACAGAATCATTAACAGATAGAATATCCACTTGATCCATCAAACCTTTGGAGGCAGAAGAAGAAGACACGCCCTTAATGTACAAATTATCCGTACTTGCAAATCCGACACCATATAAAGTATCAACGCTTCCATTTTTAAAGTTATAATTTGATACCCCATTAGATACTTGAATTGTCGGAGCCGGGGCAATAATCATAAAAGGATAAGAAGCCTTGCCATACAGATTGACAACAGTTAAAGAATCAGTCGCTCTTGGCTTGCGATATGGAGTCGTTGAGGGAATTTGTACTATGATGGTTTCATCTGTTCCTAGTGCCCTATTAAAATATGCCTGTGTGCCATTAAAATACACTTCGGTCGCAGAACCTAAATTTTTACCATGGATAACGTAGTACTCACCCAGATTACCATAACTGGTAGCAGAGTCAAGACCAATTAAAGTATTACCAATAGTAGTATCAGTGTAAGTTGTCAGATTGCCTGACGTATCATAAGAAGAGTGCGTAGTTATAGTCGTGTCATTATATTTATACTGACTATAAGTATAGACCGACGTAATAGAGGGCGAACCTTTTCCAGGAGTATAGGCCATATAATCATCTTTTTTATTACAGGAAAGGATTATTGAACCTATCATTAAGGTAAGAATGCCTATTATATATGAATGTTTCATTTTTGTAATTGTTTTTCGTTTACCAAGTAAAATCATAAGGAACGGGCGATGCTGTCAGATTGGGATCAGATGCGACTTCATTTGCCGGTACCTGAAAATAAAACTCATTATCTGAAACAGTCAATTTTGAAGAATAAATCACGGATTGGTCTGGATAACCATTCGCATAAGTGCCTCTTTCCTGTTGGGCAATAAGCGCTCTTCCAACTGGATGTGCAGCAGTTTGAATCCCATTTGTAGTTGTAGTTGCTTTAAATCCATCCACTCTACCTAAATCAAACCAATAATCCATTTCCAGAGCAAATTCAAGCCTTCTCTCGTTTAATAATTCTCTATAGGTAAAGGATTTAACCTGTCCCGCACCAGCACGTTTTCTAACCATATTATAATACTTTAAAGCAGTAGCATCCGATGTAGAGGCGGATGTATCAATACCTTTACCAGATGCCGGTTTGGCTTCCTGGCCTAATATCGCTTCAGCAGCAATTAATAATACATCCGCATATCGCATAATATATGTATTATTTCCACCTGCCTGAGCTGCAGTACCATAAGAACTATTATCTGGATCATTCGGCCCTCCAATTACATACTTTTTAGCTTGAGCCTGCGTACCTTGGGAACTGGCATTTGTCGGTAAGGTATAACCACCTGCACTCGAATTAAGTTCAGAATAATACTCTCCTGGCAACATAATAGTATAATGGCGTCTAACAGTATCCCCACCTTCTTTTTCAAAAGCTCTAACCAAATCAATAGTCGGAGCGGCAGAGCCATAACCATCACCTGTTTGGGTAATCGCGCTACTATATGCCCAAGAGGCTTGAATTGAATTACCATAGTCATAGCCACCATTTGATATCCATTGCATAGCTAATATTGACTCCTTATTATTATTATTATTACCTCTGAACAAATCTCCGAAATTATCCATCAGCGCAAACTCTCCGCTATTAATTACCTTTTCTGCTTCAATTCTAGCACTATCATAATTTTGCATATATAAATAGACCTTAGAAAGCATAGCAGATGCTGACCCACTTGACCCATGACCGGTCGCGGCTACTCCTACGGAACAATTCGCCTCAGCATACTTCAAGTCTCTTACAATAAATTTATACACATCGGGAATGGACCTGGTGGGCACACTATCTGAATTATTCAAAAAGTCAGACGTATTTTCAATCAAAGGAAGATTCCCAAAGGTGCGTACCAGATAGAAATAAGCAACAGCTCTCATTAAATGCGCCTCACCTAATGCATTATTCAATGCAGCCTCCGAAACTCCGGATGTATTTGCCGTCGCAATATTATTAATTAAAGCATTACATTGGGCTACAACCGTAAATGGAGAATTCCAAAGTGTTCTTTCTTCAGTATTGGCATTTGATACCGGCAGCGATCCAAACATGGAAATATCTGAAGACCAAGTCCGCATATTACCACCTGTAATCTCTGTCATTGCCCAACCGCACTTATTATTAAAACCAAACCAAGGCGTTCCGTACAGTGGGGCAGTAGCCGCCATTAATTGTGCATCTGTTTGATAATAGGATGCGGTTGTAACCGAAGTCGACGGCACCCGATTAAAAAAGTCTTTGCTGCAACCGGACAATAATGCTCCGGAAATTAAAGCAAATCCTAATATTTTATTTATTTTAAATTTCATGACTTGTCAAATTAAGTAAGGTTAAAATTGTGCATTGATACCGAAAGTGAATACTCTTGGTGCAGGATACCTACCTACATCAATATTCTGCATTGTTGGATCCTGATTATAGGAGCCTATTTCAGGATCTAAGCCGGAATAGCCGGTAATTACAAATAAATTTTGTCCGCTTACATACAGCTTTAATTTCTTCATCGAAATTTTCTTGGCAATTCTGTCAGGCAGATTATAACCTAGACGTACATTTTGAATTCTCAAAAATGATGCGCTTTCCAGCCATCTATCAGACATTACAACGTTCGCATTACCTAAGCCACCATAAGGAGCAGGGATATCAGTCTTTGTATTTTCAGTAGTCCAGTAATTAGAAGCAGAGGCTAACTGGTTCTGATACATACTATTCAGCCCTTGCAGTTGGATAGCCAGAGCATTCAAAATCTTGCCACCCTGAGAGCCGTAAATAAACACGCTCAGGTCCCAATCTTTATAATTAAAGTTATTGGTCAATCCATAAGTAAAATCAGGATTAGGGCTTCCGAGTGCGTATTTTGTATTTTCAGCACCATCATTATTGCCTTCATACATCATATCACCATACCAAATATGGTTGGCATTTGTTCGATCACTGGTTACTGTTTGAGCAGTTCCTGTTACATTCTGTGGATGTTGAGCCAACCATTTCAAATCATCCTCTGTCTGAACCAGCCCCTTAACCTTATAACCATAAAATTCACCAACCGGGTGCCCTACAATCGTCCTGGTAATATCAGCAAGTGTTATATAAGCCAGAGATTTCGATTGAGTAATAGCAGGTGCGCCGTTTAAGGATACAACCTTGTTTTTATAACGAGAGAAGGTTAAGGTTGTATTCCATTGGAATTTATCATTGGAAATATTGTGGCTATTAATTGTAAACTCAAAACCTGTATTTCTGATATTTCCTGCATTCACATAAGGAGAGGAGATAACAGCTGTCTGGTCGTCATAATCATTAGGTCCGCCGACCAAAAAAGCTGGTAATGGTTGGTGAAATAAAAAGTCTTTTGAAGTTTTAATATAAAAATCTGCACTTCCTGATAACCTTTCATTAAACAAACCGAAATCAATACCTAAATTGGATTGAATGGCAGTTTCCCATTGTAATTTCAAATTAGCAACATTAGAGGCTACAAATCCTACTCCACTTGCAGTCTGAACTGTTTTTAAAGAAGATCCATAGGCATAGGCAGGAACACTTGAATTACCCGTTGTGCCATAACTTAATCTTAGCTTTAAATTATCCACTGTTTCTTTAGCTTTTGCGAAGAATGGCTCACTGGAAATTTTCCAAGATGCGGCCACACCAGGGAAATAGGCAACATTATATCCATCTGCAAAGTTTGATGATTTATCACGTCTTATATTTGCAGTTAAGCTATATTTATTATCAAAGGAATATATAGCACGCGCCAGATAGGATTCCATCGTGGTAGTAGAATTGGATTCTGTAGCCGGATTCTGAGTTGTAGCTAGAGCGATACTTTTCAGATCGTCCCCCGCAACAAATCCAGTTCCTGAAAATCCCAGCTGATCCCAGTAAGAGTACCAGACTTCACGACCAGCCATAGCACTAAGAGAGTGTTTACCCCAGCTATGATTATAGTTTAATAATTCCTTCCAACTCCAGTAAATGCTATTAGAAGTCCTTCTGCCCATTGTTGCGGTCTGATTGGACAACCATTTGGATTTATCCGTACCTGTTAAACCATAACTATAAGTTGGGCTAAAGGTTAGATTATCAGACCAATGAAAATCTCCATTCACCTCTGAACGTAAAGAAAGGTCTTTTGTAAAATGGATGTCTGCGTAAAGACTTCCACTAACCTGATTTCTAATTAAGTTATTGGTTTTAGCCAATGCTTGCTGCACTGGATTCACGCCTCCAAGCAGTGTACCATCTGAAGAAATTGAAGGTCCGGCAAAAGATCCATCCGCATTATAAACAGGTTGATCGGGAGCTGCCTGTAAGGCATAATAAATTACCCCTGTATTGTCACCCATACCTGTATTCTGTTCGCTGCGCATGCCTCCAAATGTACCTCCCATTTTTAACCAATTGGTTACCTGGGAGTTTAAATTCGCCCTTACAGTATAGCGTTTAAAGTCGAAGCCCAATACTGTACCGTCCTGATCGAAAAAGCCTCCTGATAAATAATAATCCGTTTTATTGGCATTGCCTGAAACAGAAATATTATGGCTATTCTCCATAGCAGTTTTAAAAATTGCTTTTTGCCAATTGGTTCCTTGGCCCAATGCATCAGGATTTGCAAAATCAGAACGAGGAGACATGCCAAAAGCCTTGGCTAAATCGTTCTCAAAACGGGCATATTGTTGCAAATTCATGACATCCAAAAATTTACCTTGTTTTTGTGCTCCGACAAATCCATCATAGGACAATACGGCGGAACCTCTGCCACGCTTAGTTGTAATAAATACAACCCCATTAGAACCACGGCTACCATAAATAGCCGTTGCAGCTGCGTCCTTTAAGATATCTATAGATTCAATATCATTAGGATTTAGCAGCGCTAAAGGGCTGACACCAGTTTCCTGTTGGGAACTTCCAGGTGTAGTTTGTTGTTCACCACCTTGTGAACCTGTCATTTCTACTCCATCTATAACATATAATGGTTCAGAGCCACCAAAACTAGTTATCCCCCTGATATGAACAGAAGTATTACTTCCTGGCTGACCAGAGTTTTGGGTGATGGTTACACCAGCAGCCTTGCCTTGCATCATCTGATCAACACTTGCTTGCGGCAAGTTTTGGATATCTTTGGCTGTAATAGAGGAAGCAGCAGCATTTAAATCGCCCCGCTTTTGCGTACCATAACCAATAACTACCACATCATTTAATTTAGAATCCGAGGAAACCATTTCGATATTTAATGGTTTACCTATGACGAATCCTTTTACCACATTTTCTTTTCCTGTATAGGCAAATTGTAAAAATTTAGTATCAGGAGACACTTCAATACTAAAATCACCATTTTTCTCGGTTAGGGCCTGGTGTGTACCGCCCACTTCTGAGACCGATACCAGCTCTAATGGCTGGCCATTCTCATCTTTTACATTCCCCTTAACTGTCTGGGTCTGTGCAAACACAGTTCCGGTAATCAGGATGAATGAAAAGAACGCCAATAATTTGTAATACTTTTCCTTAATCATTGTTTGTAAGTTTTAACCAAAATTAGCAGATTGCCTCTTCAAATTGTAATACTTTCTTAACTATTCGTTGTCGATTCTTAACAATTATTAGCAATTGCAATCGATAACAAAAATATGCGCAAAAGAACAGTATTAACAAATAAAAGATACAAAAATTCAATATTGATTAAATATCAATGACTTATAAAATCAATGATTAAGATTGTTAACAGCAAAAGGCGGTCTAATATTTTTTTAATAAGATTTTAGTGTGAATCCCAGATGCTTTGAGGTCATTTTGGGACCAGCCCCCCATAGAATTGGCTGATTTCTTTAACATTGAGCAAGTTTCATCTTTATCAGATATGGACCAGATTATCCAGGAAATCTTACGTTTATCTGCCCATTTTATCCATTTATGCCATTGGCGGTAATCAATCTTCCCATCACCTGAGGCTTCCATCCCAGCTGATTCAGAAATAAATACAGGCAATCCTTTAGCAATAGCCTTGCTTGCTCTTTCTCTTAACTCACCTTTATGTGTTGCTGCATAATAATGCAATGTATACATCAAGTTGCTATATCCTGTAATAGGGTCCTGAGCTGGTAAATTGATCATTTGATCCCAACGAGGGCAGCCTACTAAAATGACATTCTGAGGATCATATTCACGAATAACTTCTATTATTTGCTCAGCATATTGTTTTACTTCGGGCCAACTCTCATAATCAGGCTCATTAAATACTTCATATATAATATTAGGAAAACTGTGATACTTTTTTGCTATATAAGTAAAAAACTGTTTAGCAGAGTCTAGATTAATGTTATGAGAATGCCAGTCCACAATGACATAAATTCCATTATCAATAGCTCCTTTAATAATCGCTTCAGCAGCTTGCAAAGCTCCTTGAGGATTATCAATATAACCACCTTTGGGTTCTACGCCAATTGCAGCACGTACTATTGAAACATGCCAATTTTCCTTCAACCATTTGACCGTCGATGGATTATAAAATCTTGGCCAGAAATTATGCCAACCATAGCTGACTCCATGAAGCGCAACCGGTTTACCTTGCTGATTGACTAATTGAGCTCCATCAACTCTTAAAAATCCATTTATACCAACAACTGTGGAGTTTGCAAAGGGATGCTCAGCGTCCACTGCATTTTTCACCGAGTGTAAATTCTTTTTAGGTCGCGCTATCAATTGACAGCATATAATGAAAAACAGAATTCCTAGAATCACTGTCTTTCCTAAAAATTCACACTTAAGCTCACGAAAATCATTCATTCTTTGTTTGGCCATTATTGAAATTTTTTAGATGTGCAATTAGCTAATTCAATCCCTTAAATTGTACACAATTTAGGGAAATTCATACTAATGTTTATCTCAAAAAAAATCAACAATGATTTCAATTCCAAATGGATTACTGTTTCTTAAAAGAATGTGCGCCTCGCATTATTTCAATAGGATAGAAGGTAAATGGCAATTTTCCTTCCTGGTCATTTATTTTTATTGTCAAATAAAGTTTAAACAGGTCTTGTCCAATTAGATGCATGATCCAGTCATTTTTAACCGATAACTCATCATCTTTCTCCGGATAAATATCCCTGATTGAGAGTTTCTGACCATTGACATTAATAAGTAAAAGAGGTAAAATAAAATCTTGCAAGTTTTTCCCTTTAGCAATGACGGAAGAAGGCTGAATCCTTGGATTAGAGCTCAAAGAAATACCCCCGTGAATGATTGCAGAACTATCACTCTGCTGTACCATAGCGCTTTTAGTCCAAATAATTTCTACCGGTCTTTCAGAATGATTGATTACGGAAAAATTAATACGATTATAATCCGGGGAAAAAATTATCTGGACTCCATCTTTTTGCCAAACAGCTTTTTTTCTGGAATTAGATTCTCTCATAGAAAATTTATATTGATAATATTGTCCATGGACCGCATCCATCATTTTCTGGGAAGTTATACAGCCCTGCTGTACAATTGCGCTAATTGCAACACATAGGAGCAATACTAACCTTATCACTTTGCGGTAAGAAGCTATAAACATAATCAAATCAGCTTTTATAATCAATCCTAATTCAGGTGCTTTAATATTTCAAACAAAACTAACGCTTTCTGACTAGTATCCAACTATTGGCGACAGGCCGCAATTGTTTTCCTGATGGTTGGTTACTAATTTTGTATTGTGAAGTTTTCTGATCCCATATTACCATAGTTGTGGATCCCCCTCCGTCCAAATTAACACTATTCTCAATTCCCAGCCACCGCATCAACTTTCCCAAATCGGACAGGGAAATTCCATTACTGAATTTGGGTTGACGTCCATCCACCGTTACAAAATAGACGGTATGCCTTCCTTTTAATCCGAGGGCGGTCCTCGGGTGATGAACAGTGCTCAAACTGGAATTATTTTGGGTTAATAATTGGCCCTTCTTCAGTAATATTGGTCTTGCCCCCAAAGCCTCCTTTATATCCCTGGCTCTTTTTTTAAAAAGTATAGAGTCGCCCATTATTATTTTACCGGATTTTAGCACTCCAACAAAAGCCACCATAGAACTGTCGGCATTTTTAATAATGCCCCCATCCTTGACAACAGGACCTAAGGGAATGCCATTATTCATATTAAAAAAATCTGCATTAACCCCACCCAAAACTAATCTATGAGGTGTATTCTCAGCCTTCATTTCATCAGTAACTACCTGACGACCAAATAAATGACTATTATTAGGAGTTGCCGCCTCCAACAGCAATTTGTTTTTCTTTAACCTGGCTTTTATAATTTGTACTACTACAATTTTATCATCCCCGTCAAAATATTTAATTTCCTGACGTGTAACTCTGTCACTTATGGCCCAAGAGCTATCCTTAATAATTTTCCTACCAGGAAACTGACTATCAACATGTTGACAAAAAGATGTCACAGCAAAGATTATACATACAGTTAAAAGAATCACCCGTTTCATATTGTACTATTTAGGCATTAATCCCGTGAAAATAAGACAATTCCATAGTTTAAACCGTTATAAAAATATTAACCGGCTCCTTTTTCAGAAAAATATTATCCAAAAGAACCTTTTTTTCAGATAATTCTTTCAATTGAAACAAATATGCAAAATTATGAGACAAGATAGCAGCTCTAAAATACGCAATTCAGCCAAATTTGTAGGGTATTCCGTACATGCAAGGACGCTAGAGGGAACGCAAATTATGCAATCAACTAGTAAAATATTTGCATTAAACGAATACAAAGCCCTGCTAAATAAATCACACAATTAAAAAAGAAATGCAAATCAACAAGGTCACTAAAGTAAATGGAACCATGCTAGCGATTCAAAAAAAAGTGAGACAAACATTACTAGGAAGCACTTTATTGTTTACTCTTGGCTGTTCGCAGATGGCAACGGCTCAACATGCAGATCAAATAGCCCCCAGCTATCCGCTTATAACACATACTCCTTATTTCAGTATCTGGAGCAACAAAGACATTCTAACGGATGGCTCTACTGTTCATTGGACAGGCAAACCTCAATCCCTTATTGGTATAATCAAAGTAGACAATGAATTCTATCGTTTTATGGGCAAGGAGGTAAAAGCCTATAATTCAGTAGCGCCTGCTGGAGATGAAAATGACCATGTTCAAATCCATTATACCACCCAAAACCCTGGAGAAAACTGGCAAGCCGTCCAAGCTGACACAAATGGCTGGCAATCAGGCTTATTGCCCATATCTGATGACAGCAAAACAGCGCGAACCTTATGGTCGACTGATGATATCTGGATTAGGCGTACATTCCAATATAATGGAGGAAATACAGATGGTCTAAAAATTAAATTAAAGCATGATGACAACATTGTCTTATATCTAAATGGCCATGAACTCTACCAAAAGGAGGGATGGGTAGAAGACTTCCTTTATAGTGATTTCAACGACAGACTTAAGAAGTATTTAATAAAAGGAAAAAATGTGTTGGCCGCCCATGTAAAAAATACTGCAGGAGGCAGGTATTTTGACATTGGATTATCAAAAGAACTTCATTCAGTTTATAACAGCCCGATTGCCATTGCGAAGCAAAAATCAACTCAGATAGAGGCGATGCAAACCATATATCAGTTTGAATGTGGTCATACTAATCTGAAGCTAACATTTACCTCTCCGTTATTGTTACAACATCTAGATATTCTTACCAGGCCAATTTCTTATATAACCTATCAAGTTAGCTCCACAGATGGCAAACCCCACCATGCAACTGTACTGCTAAGTGCCAGCTCGGATATTGCGGTTAATACACCAAACCAACAGGTACAGGCGGAAACCTTAAATAATAAAGATTTATCTCTGTTAAAAGTAGGCACTTTGGAACAACCAATCCTCGGTAAAAAAGGGGATGATGTCCGCATTGACTGGGGTTATTTTTATGTAGGAGCTGCAACTAAGCATGCCAAACAATCTTTAAGTCAAAATGCATTTGAAGGAATTGAATCTTTTCTTAACGGCAATCTTTCAAATAATAACCTGAAAATTAGTGGCAAACAACTTAGCCTCAATACAGCTGTTGATTTAGGTACGACTGATGCTAATAATTTTGCGACAGGCCATATGGTGCTCGGATATGATGAGCAATTTGCCATTCAATATTTCCACACAAATTTAAGACCATGGTGGAACAGAGACGGAAAACAAAATTTTGCAGATCTAATGCAAAAGGCGTCAAAGGAATATAATCAGGTAATGACGCTCGTAAAAAAAGAAGATCAAAGAATTCGTCAGGAATTATTGATGGCAGGAGGTGCGGATTATGCAAGACTTTCCATTTTAGCTTACCGCCAAAGCATAGCTGCTCACAATATTGTACAAAGCCCACAGAACGAATTACTATTTCTGTCAAAAGAAAATTTTTCCAACGGTTCTATAAATACGGTAGATTTAACCTATCCTTCTGCACCTCTATATTTAATGTATAATACGGAATTATTAAAAGGAATGATGCGGGGTATATTTTATTACAGCGAAAGCGGGAAATGGACCAAACCGTATTCTGCGCATGACCTCGGGACTTATCCTATTGCCAACGGGCAAACCTACGGAGAAGATATGCCTGTAGAAGAAGCCGGCAACATGGTGATACTGGCCGCTGCAATCGCCAAGGTGGATGGTAACGCTAATTTTGCAAAAGAACATTGGAAAACAATCTCTATCTGGGCTGATTACCTGGCCAAAGCGGGATTTGATCCAGCAAACCAATTATGTACAGATGATTTCGCCGGACACCTGGCAAGAAATGTCAATTTATCAGCCAAGGCAATTATGGCGATACGAAGCTATGGCTATCTTGCAGAACAACTAGGAGAGAAAGCCACCGCTAAAAAATATATTGCGCTCGCAAAAAGCATGGTGCCAAAATGGATGGCTCTGGCAGATGATGGTGATCATTATAGCCTAAGCTTCGAAAACAAAGGCAGCTGGAGCCAGAAATACAATCTGGTTTGGGATAAAGTATTAGATTTCAATATATTCCCTCCCCAGGTTTATCAAAAGGAAGTCAATTATTATTTAAAACAACAAAATAGATATGGCGTTCCCCTGGATAGCAGGAAAAGCTATACCAAATCCGATTGGATTATGTGGACAGCAACGATGACCAATAATCGTCAGGATTTCGAATCTTTTATGCACCCACTTATCCGATATATCAAAGAGACTCCCAGCAGAGTTCCTTTAAGTGACTGGCATGATACTAAAGATGGCAGACAACAAAATTTCCAAGCCAGGAGTGTAGTAGGAGGATATTTTATGCAGTCATTTAATTATTGGTTACATCATAAGAAATAATCAGAGGCTGATAACCAAAGGAAACCCGGTATGCTTAGACAAATCTATATACCGGGTTTGTTTTTATAAATGTAAACAAACTTTAAACAAACAAATAATACTTTATTTTTAATTATTTTTGAACATAACTAACACAATAATTTGTTTTCATTCATTTTGAATAATTCCGTTCATCCATTCCTTTTCAAAATGCAAAATCTATATCCATGTCTAAACTCTTATATCCTGCCAAATCAACTAAAAAAAAGCCTTTTCTCCAACTAGCAAATTGTTTTTTACTGGCTGGAGCAATGTTAGGCCATATCCCCGTTATTAAAGGACAAAATAAACCCCTGGTTGACTATGTCAATACATTACAGGGTACAAATTCCTCATTCGAATTAACGCACGGCAATACTTATCCCACAACTGCACTTCCATTTGGCATGCATACCTGGACCCCGCAAACAGGCCCTAACGGAGACGGCTGGAAATACCAGTATACCAAAAATACTATCCGTGGATTCCAACAGGCTCATCAGTGTAGTTCCTGGACCAACGATTATGCCGTCTTTTCCTTTATGCCGGTAATTGACTCGCTGGTGGTTAATGAAAATAGTCGAGCCACCCAATTTAGTCATGACAACGAAATAGCTCATCCTGATTATTACAAGGTAACATTCGATAACAAAATTACCACAGAAATATCACCCACTACCAGGGGAGCCCATTTAAGATTCAGCTTTCCAAAAGGACATCCCGCCTACCTTATACTTGATGGTTACACAGGCTTAAGCGAGGTCAAGATTGACCCCGATGGAAGAACAATCACTGGATTCGTTAATAATGGTCGCGGCTTCCAAAAGGGATGGAAAAGTTTCTTTGTCGCCCATTTGGATCAACCCATTATTAGTTACGGCACTTGGGAGAATAAAGAAAATCAAAAATCTGCAGGCCAACGACAAGCTGCAGGAAAAGGAGTGGGGGCGTATTTGCAATTTGCTCCCGGAACGACGCTGCAGGTTAAAGTTGCATCCTCCTATATAAGTCTGGACCAGGCAGCCCTTAACCTAAAAAGAGAATTAGGGGCGGACAAGACCCTTGATGATACACGAAAAAAAGCAGCTGCTATCTGGAACAAGCACTTAGCGACTATTAGCGTCAAGGGAGGAAGTGAAGAAGATCTGGCCACTTTCTATAGCTGTTATTTTAGAGCGAGTTTATTTTCCAGAAAATTCTACGAAATAGACTCATCAGGCAAAGCCTATTATTTTAGCCCATATGATGGACAGATCCATTATGGTTATATATTTACGGATACAGGATTTTGGGACACCTTCAGGGCACAATTCCCTTTAAATGCGCTACTATATCCGACTCAACAAGGCCGTTATTGTGAAGAATTATTAGAAGCACAAAAACAATGTGGCTGGCTTCCGTCCTGGTCATTTCCAAATGAGCAAGGAAGCATGGTGGGCAACCACGCGATTTCTCTTTTAGCAGACGCATGGGCAAAAGGCATTCATAGTTTTGATCCTAAACAAGCACTCGATGCGTATTATCACGAAGCCAATAATAAAGGCCCTTGGGGGCCAGCCAATGGCAGAGATGGATATCAATATTATAATACCATTGGATATGTCCCATACCCAGAGGTCAGAGAAGCCACCGCCAAAACTTTAGAATATGCCTATGACGATTTTTGCGCCTATCAGTTAGCCAAGGCTACAGGACAACATGAATATGAAAAACTTTTTGCCAGTAAAATATTTAATTACAAGAATGTCTTTAATCCTTTAACTGGATTTATGCAGGGTAAAAACGCAAAAGGAGAGTGGAGTAAAGATTTTGATCCAATAGAATGGGGCGGACCTTTTACGGAAGGAAATGCGTGGCATTGGGTTTGGTCAGTGTTTCACGACATTAACGGTCTTATTCAATTAATTGGCAATGATCAGGCATTTTGCGCAAAATTAGATTCTGTGTTCTCAGTTAAAAATGATGTCAAGGTAGGCACTTATGGTGGAATGATCCACGAGATGAAAGAAATGGTGGTTTCTAATATGGGCCAATACGCACATGGCAATCAACCCATCCAACATATGGCTTATTTATATACCTACGCCGGGGAGCCTTGGAAAACGCAGTTTCATGTCAGAGATATTATGCACAAAATGTATAATAGTACTGAAAACGGCTATCCCGGTGATGAAGACCAAGGTCAGACTTCTTCCTGGTATGTTTTAAGCGCTATGGGATTTTATAGTGTTTGTCCAGGAACAGACCAATATGTCCTGGGAAGTCCATTATTTAAAAATACTGTTTTACATCTTGAAAATGGAAAAACTTTTCAAATTATTGCCAAGAACAACGACAAAGACCATGTGTACATTGCTAAGGCGATGCTCAATGGGAAATTGTTTACCAAGAATTATATTACCAACGATCAAATAATGGCAGGAGGTAAACTTGTTTTAGAGATGAGTAACCAGCCAAATATAAACAGGGGGACATCCAATGACGATAAGCCATTTTCTGTTTCAAAAACAGAAATCATAAAATAAACAAAGCCTGCTATATTTTTAAGACTTTAAGCAAAATTGATTTATAAAAATCGAATGCAGATAAAAAAGAGTAATAATATATTTAAAACCCTAGTAAGTTGGTCCTTTCACAAAAGGGCCAACTTACAGGTAAAACCTCAAAAAGGTATATTCTTTTTTTGCCTGTTTTATTTATTAATTACACTCACATCCGATAAGACTTTCGCACAATCACGTTTATCTAGACCGCTATGGACTCACCAGCTACAGTCAATGAATTTTCGCCATTATGAAACTGAAGATGGTCTTTCCAATAATACGGTTATTTGTAGCTTGCAGGATCAATTTGGTTTTATGTGGTTTGGAACACCAGATGCATTAAACCGATTTGATGGAACTAGTTTTAAAATATTCAGAGGAGATCCTACTCGTCCTCATGGACTTGGGACTGGGGGTATCACCTATTTATTTGAAGACAAATCCGGAAGGTTATGGATAGGAACAGGGAAAGGCGGCCTATACTTTTATAATCCGGACATGGATAATTTTTATGCAATCAATGCATTAAAAGATAAATATGTTAGAGCCATTCAACAAGACGCCAACGGCAGGCTTTGGGTGGTGGCTGGAGGCAGACTTTATACGCTTGAAATACCTCAGGTAAACGAGAACACCTCTTCAGGTCTTGACAGGATAACGTCTATTCAACCTACCTGGATACAATATAAAGGATCAGAATTAACTTCTATATCATTGCAAGCCAATGGAACAATATGGCTGGGGAGTATAACAGGTGAACTATTTTATGTATTAAAAAACGAAACACAACCTATTGAGGTACCCACAACTCCTGTTGAGGGTAGCTCTATTGAGAAAATTTTAAATGTCGGCACTGACAGTTTATTATTAGGCACCTCCAAAAAAGGATTAATTGCATATAATACTTCCCGCCAATCATTCGGTCCATCTTTACTTCATAATACCAATGGAAGCTCTGATATTTTTGTCCGGGATATCCTTCAATATAGTCCAGGACAATTTTGGATTACCACAGAAGAAGGGCTTTTTTGTTTTCAAACCGGGAGTGGAGAAGATCAACAAAATGTTCAAGTTGCACAAATAAGAAAAGTGTATGGGGATCCCTACAGTCTTTCTGATAATGCGCTCTATTCCATCTGTAAAGATAGGGAAGGAGGTATATGGCTTACCAGTTATTTTGGTGGTATAAATTATTTACCCAACAGCCCCATGCAATTCGAAAAATTCTATCCTGGTCCAAGGCATCCTGACTTTACAGGTAACGTGATCCGTGAAATTACCAAGGACCCTTATGGGCACTTCTGGATTGGTACAGAAGATGCAGGAATTAATAAAGCAGATTTTAAAACCCATCAATTTAAAAATATTGTCCCTGGTCCTAAAGGACAAGCTGCCCATACTAATATCCATGGAATGCTCAGTGATGGAAATCTGCTATACATCGGCACCTTCGAACATGGCATAGATGTAATGGACGTAAGAACGGGAAATTTCACGGATCATTATCATGAAGCTGACCAAAAGGGCCTTTATAGCAATTTCATTAATCTAATTTATAAGACAACCAAGGATAGCATTATGGTATGTACCTCAAAAGGGTTATACTATTTTAATGCATCTAATAAAAAATTCCAGTTAATAAAGGCTTTGCCCTTCGAAGAGTTTTATTCAGCTTTAACGGAGGATCAAAACGGAATAATATGGGTAGGCACCCATACCCATGGACTCTATTATCTCGAAAATCAGAGTTGGAAAAGACTTAAAATCAATAAAGACGGCAAAGATTTATTGAGATCTACCCGAATTTTATATTTGAAATCAGATAATCTGGGTAGATTATGGGTTTGTACAGAAGACGGGCTTTTTCGGGTAACTGAAAAGAAAAAAGTTCAGATTTTTGACAGAAATCACGGATTACCCTCTAATACCGTATATACGACCTTAATGGATAGCCTGGATAATATCTGGGCTTCCACCTCCAATGGGCTTGTTAAAATATCACCAAATGGCTCAGACATCACGCTTTATAACAAGGCCGATGGTTTGCTTAATAATCAATTTAATTATCAATCTGCCTATGCAGACACAGATGGTTATTTTTATTTTGGAAGTTTAAAAGGCCTAATCAGATTCAATCCCTATCGAAAAGTAGAGAATCAATTTAAACCTCCTTTATATTTAACTGATTTTCATATTTTCAATCAGGAGGTGGTAGTTGATTCTAATAATTCTCCTTTAAAAAGATCCATTACTACGACAAACAAAATTGAATTATCCCACAAACAGTCGACATTTAATTTTGATTTTGCAGCTCTTAGCTACAGTGCCCCCAACAATCTCCAATATGCCTATAAAATAGAAGGGCTGGAGAACAATTGGACGTCTTTAAAAGATGATCGCAGTATTTATTTTACAAATTTATCACCAGGTACTTACAAATTGTCTATCCGATCAACCAATAGTTCCGGAGAATGGATGGATAATCAAAAACTTATTGATATTATCATTTTACCGCCATGGTGGCAATCTCATATGGCATATTTTGGGTATAGTTTATTTCTTTTAGGATTAATATTTCTCGGTATTTCCTACAATAATCGTAGACATCGCATCCAAAACCAGCGTCATATGACTTTATATTCACTCAGAAAAGAAAAAGAATTATATCAGTCTAAAGTAGACTTCTTCACCCATATAGCACATGAGATTAGGACCCCTCTTACCCTCATAAAGGGCCCAATGGAGCAGATTTTAAAAGAAAAAGATCATTTACCACATCTAGAAGGCTATATTGATTTAATGCAGCGCAATACCAATAGGTTATTAGCCTTAACAAAAGACTTATTGGATTTTAGAAAAATAGAATCCAGCATGATTACCTTGAAATTAATGGATTTAGAAATGGGTAACTGGTTAGAAGACTTTATCAAACCCTATCAGGCAGGGGCTCTTGAAAAAGAAATACACTTCCTTTATTTACCGCCAATGGGGCTAATAAAGGCAAAGGTTGATGAAGCGGCCATAGCTAAAATCATGAATAATCTGTTGGATAATGCACTAAAATATGGAGAACATATCATTATGTTGAGTATAGCTCTTTGCAGTGATAACAAACATTTTATAATCCATCTTAAAAATGACGGTCATTTAGTTCCCGAAGAAATGCAGCAAAAAATATTTGATCCGTTTTTTAGATGGAATCGAAAGCGACAAATTCAGGGTTCAGGTATTGGACTATTCGTGTCTAAATCATTGGCAGAACTTCATGGTGGGTCTCTTACTTTCACTATTCAAGATGAAAAATACAACACATTTTCTCTACTGCTACCGCTGCATATAATGCAATAATCCAGTATCTTTAAAACCGGTCATGCAAAAATTATTTTAATTATGCCATCCATTCGTCTAGATCAGGACAAACCTGCCATTTTATTGGTAGATGACCAAGAAGATATTTTACTATTTTTAAGCAGTCTGCTGCAAAAAAATTACAGAGTCTATACGGCCTACGATGGTAAGGAGGCTTGCGAAATAATGGAGACAAATGGTATCCATTTGATTATCAGTGATGTAATGATGCCGGAGATGGATGGATTTGAATTCTGTGAATGGCTAAAATCTAACGATGAATATTCTCATATTCCGCTCATTCTATTAACCGCCAAAGATACACTCCAATCTAAAATTGATGGGTTGAAAATAGGAGCGGATGCTTATATAGAAAAACCTTTTTCTGCAGAGCATTTGGAGGCCCAGGTTTCCAATCTGCTTAAAAACAGAAGCCAATTACAATCTTTTTATACAAAATCCCCGCTTGCACATTTAAATCAGGAAACCATACATAAAACAAGCGATCCGTTTTTAGAAGAAATTAAGCAAATCATTTATGATAACTTGGATAATCCTCAGTTGGATGTTGTATTTGTAGCGGACCAAATGCATATTAGCCGACCTACTTTATACAGAAAGATAAAAGGATTATTTAAATTATCTCCAAACGAATTAATTCATTTTTTACGATTAAACAAAGCTGCTGAATTAATTTCTGAAGACCGGTTTCGGTTAAGTGAAATTGCTGAACAGGTTGGCTATAATTCATTAGGTCAGTTTGGCAGAAATTTCACTAAACAGTTTGACATGACACCTTCTGAATTCTTAGAGAAAATCCGCCGTTCTAGATAACTCCACTCTATCACCATATATAATTGCTGTCCACCCATCATCAGTATGAATCAAATCTGCAAATTATTGATTCATAAAAGCCCCTTGTTAGTTTTTAAATTAAACATTTTTGCTAAGAAATCACGCCACTCTAACAAGTGGTTCGGTTTCCTACTTATAAAAAATGAGATTCCAACTTATCAGCAAAATTTACATACCATTAATCGGGGTCTTTAAATATGCTGCGTATTTAAAATAATTAAACTTTTTTGGGTTTACGTGTAGTGAAGACCTCTTTAGGGCCTTGTCTGACTTACCAACAGGCAGGGCCACAGAGGGAAAATACCATAACTTAATTACGAACCACCAATAAAACCGCACCTATAAGCCAATATGTGCGGTTTTTAAATAATTTTTTATTCAGAAAGACTCATAATAACAAACAATCGTTATCTTTGTTATAGAAAAATAAAATGAGTCAACCCAATGGATAAATCCTTTCATAATGCTCAGGCTGCTATTTACGATATAAATGATGGTGACACAATTATGCTTGGCGGATTCGGGCTTTGTGGCATACCAGAATGCTCCATTAATTACCTGGTTGAATCCGGTGTCAAAAACCTGACCTGCATATCTAATAATGCAGGGGTGGATGATTTTGGACTAGGACTATTATTAAAGTCCAGGCAGGTAAAAAAAATGATGAGCAGTTATGTGGGTGAAAATGCTGAATTTGAGCGCCAATTACTTTCAGGAGAGCTGGAAGTAGACCTAATTCCTCAGGGAACCTTGGTAACCAGAATTCAAATGGCAGCAATGGGAATACCAGCCTTTTTTACCAGAGCAGGTATTGGTACTGAGGTAGCAGAAGGTAAAGAAGTCCGGAATTTTAATGGCAAAGATTATTTAATGGAATATGCACTTCATGCCAGGTTTGCGTTTGTCAAGGCATGGAAAGGAGATACCATGGGAAATTTAATATTTAGAAAAACTACCCGCAATTTTTCCATGGCGATGGCGAAAGCTGCCGATATTACTATAGCGGAAGTAGAACATTTAGTAGCTCCAGGGCAATTAGATCCCGATGAAATTCATGTAGCAGGCGTTTATGTGCACCGAATATTTCAAGGTAACAATTATATCAAACGAATTGAAAAAATAACCACGAGTAACTAAACAGCAACATTATTTGATTTTCTGTTTGGATAATTGGAGTAGAAAAATTCTCTTAATAATCGATTAAAATGGCTTTAGATAAACAACAAATTGCAATGCGCATCGCCAAAGAACTTCAGGACGGCATGTATGTTAACCTGGGTATCGGCATTCCTACTTTAGTTGCTAACTATATACCAGATGGGATGACGATAGTATTGCAAAGTGAGAATGGAATGCTCGGAATTGGTCCATATCCTACCAAAGAAGAGGTAGATGCCGATCTTATTAATGCTGGCAAGGAAACAGTTACCCTTATTCCAGGAGGAGCATTTTTTGACAGTGCAGAGAGTTTTGGAATGATCCGAGCAGGAAAAATTGACCTGACCGTACTAGGCGCTATGGAAGTCAGCGAAAAAGGGGATATCGCCAACTGGAAAATTCCTGGGAAAATGGTTAAAGGCATGGGAGGTGCCATGGATCTTGTCGCTAGCTGTGACAACATTATTGTGGCTATGCAACACACGAATAAAGCTGGTGAAAGTAAACTATTACCAACTTGCACCTTACCGCTTACAGGCATAAAATGTGTTCGTAGGATAGTTACAGATTTGGCAGTTCTTGATGTAACAGAAGATGGTTTTTTATTATTGGAGCGCGCACCCGGCGTTTCAGTTGAAGAAATACAGCTAAAAACTGCAGGTAAATTAAAGCTGGCAGCCGCAGATATACCGGAAATGCAGTTCTCTTAAAATGTCGAAAGCCGCAACCGCGATTGTAATAACGTATAACTAACAATGGAGGCTTCCCTTACAAGGAAAGGCCTCCATTTCAATTTATTGCTAGTTTTATTTCATCCCATTATCTGAAATGTAATAACCCATATATTATCATCCGTTACCAATCTTCACCATTAGCAGGCGGTGCACCGTTTTTCTTTTGAAGTTTTTTTCGTGTCTCCTTTTCTTGATTTCGTAACGCCTGTAGCAACTTATCGGCCTGTTCCTTGGTCATTTTTTGGGACTGATTTTGTTGTTGCTGTTGTTTTTTTTGCTGGTCCTGCTTATTTTGCTGATCCTGCTTGTTTTTTTGATCCTGCTTTTGATCCTTATTTTGTTTCTGTTGGTTCTTATTTTGTTGTTGCTGTTTTTTTAACTCGTTTAGCGCTTTTTGCAAGTTTTCCCGGGCGTTACTATCTTCCGGGGTATTTAATAAGGTCTTTTTAAATGCATCTACAGCTTCCTGGTATTTTTTATTTTTTGCAAGCGTTACCCCTTTATCATAGTTCAAACGAGCTTCCAATGCCTGATTATTTTTATTGGCCTTTATCGCCTCATCGAAATTTTTAACGGACTGATCGGCCACCTTTAGTTTACTTTGAGCAATGGCTAAATTAATACGAGCGACATTATTGGCAGGATTAACTTTCAGCGCTTTTTCATAATTTGAAACTGCGGATTTCAAATCACCTGCTTTATAGGCCTTATTGCCAAAATATACATCGCGATCACCTTTTTTTTGTGAAAAGGCGGAAGAACCCATTAAGAGGCATAATCCTATTAATAAAAATTTTTTCAAATTCTGCTAGGTTTTCTTTCCGTTAAAAACAAATCAATAATGAGCAGTAATAATGCCAGAGCAATAAATATGGGAAAATATTGATAGAAATTTCTTCCTCCCACCGTTCCGGATACAATAATTTTCTTTTCCATATTATTAATACGTCCTGTTATCTGGTCAATCGCATCCTGGTCATTATTAAGCAAGACATAACTGCCTCCTGTTTTAGAAGCGATGTCTTTTAATTCCTTTTCATTCAATTTAGATATGACAACATTACCGTCCTTATCCTTTTTATCCTGACCTGTGGTCGGATCAAAAATAGGAGCGCCTTTTGGAGTTCCTATACCTACCGTAAATACGGTAATTCCACTGGCATAAAGCTTATTTATGGCCGATTCAGTTCCTTTATCATGAGTTTCTCCATCTGTCATCAAAATGACAGCCTTATGTTTTTTATCCGGAGAATGTAAGGCTGCCTCCGCCGTTAATAATGCTTGTGCCACTGCAGTTCCTTGAATAGGAACCATATCAGTATTGATATTAGGCAAGAACATATTTATGGCACCAATATCGCTGGTCAGGGGCATCTGTAAAATGGCCTGCCCGGCAAATACTTCCAATCCAATCCTATTATTACCTAAATTCGAAGTAAGAGACCGAATGAGTTGCTTGGCTCTATCCAGTCTTGTTGGTTTGATATCCTGACTAAGCATGCTTTTACTGACATCAAGAGCCACTATAATATCAATACCTGCAGATTTCTCCTGTCCGTCATCCTTTGGAGACCTAAGGCCGGCAGCTGCTAAAATTACCAACGCAAGTGCAACAAAAACCAGATAAAATTTTAATTTAAACTTCCTTGCATCATAATAACGTAGCAGCCTGGCAACCAACTTTTTGTCGCCAAGTGATCTCGCTACCGATTTCTTCCATTTCAACAATGCATAAAACAAGAATGCCAATGGAATAATCCCCAGTAGCCACCAAAGAAATGTAGGGTGTGCAAATGATAACATAAATTTCTCGCCTTGCTGCCTGCAATCTATTTTAAAAAAACTACAGAAAAAAAGAGGTTAAAGGATTTTAACTTTTGCTTCGCCTATTTTTTGCCCTCAAAGAAGCCATAATACTTTAAAATCTCCTTAGCAGTTTTAAGTAAAGAGCCTTTTGTTGGAGTACCATTTGTCGGCTCTCCATGGATAACAAAAAAGTATACTCGTTTATTTTCCTCAATCCAACCTGAAATCCAACCACTGTATTTTCCTGAAGGAAGTTGATCCCAGGATGATTTATAAGCCAGGGTATACAGTGTATTTTCTTCACGAATCATTAAACTACGCACAATCTGCTGAACTCGCTTTTGAAAAGGTAGCTGGACAAAATAAAGCTTAGCCATAAAACCCAATTGTTCGTCCGGAGTCAGCCTTAAGGAATCATTATTCCATACATTTTCATCAGCACTTTGTAATCTGGCTTTACCATAATGTAGCGAATCTAACCAAAATTGAAGGGTGTCCTTACCGATACTTGCTGCAACACGCCCCATCAAACTGTCATTTCCATTTAAAAAAGCATCCCCAAGAGTGGTTGTATCGGCAACTTCATTATTTATGACCTTACTATGTTCATCCAAATATCGGCCTGTTTCTAAGGCAAGCAGCGTAGATAATACCTGGAAAGTCCCTCCTGGAGCAAAACTTGAATCCCGGTAGGCTTTAAGGTTATAAACGGTAAATTGTTCATGTACGTTATCAAGTAATGCAAACGTTCCTTTTAGATTATTTTGCTTAAAGTAAGTTTCGGCAGCATCATCCTGGTTGACATTATTTAAGGTGCAGCCAGAAAAAATTCCTGTCAGAATAATTACACTTAATAGAATGGTACCAAAAAACTTCATATTTAAATTTTCGCAAAAGTAACCATCTTTAGTCTAAAAACCGGTTCTCAAACCTTAAATCAGGCTAAAACTACATTTTATTTCCAGGATTTTGATTAGTGCACCAAATATGTCCTTCCTGCCAGGGCTTTAAAAGACGCAATCCCATCGTTAATCTGAATAGCTGAAATTGGTTGGTGACTTTCATCATAAATTTTGGAACCCAAGGGTAATAATACCCTACATAGGCCATTTTTGGAGGCATGAATTTCAGCCTGGCGAAACTTATGGTTTCGCCATAAAATATCTACCTCGTAGCCCCCTCTGGCAACTAGCCCTTTAATGCTACCTGAGGCCCAGTCTTTGCTGCAAGGCAATGCAGGCAAAAACCTAATAACACTTTCATTACCATGACTTTGTAAAAGCATCTCTGCCATTCCTGCCACTGCACCAAAATTACCATCTATCTGAAAGGGAGGGTGAGCATCAAATAAATTGGGATAGGTGCCAGCTCCGCCCTTCATCTTTAGTTCCAGATCCGTAACAGGTGTAAGTAGCCCTTTCAATAATTTAAAGGCATGATCCCCATCGCCTAACCGGGCCCAGAAGCTAATTTTCCAGGCTCTTGACCATCCTGTACCACCATCACCTCGTAGTTGCAGGGTTTTCTCAGCGGCTTTGGCTAAATCTGGCGTACTCCAGGGTGTTATCTCGTCATAGGGGAAAAGTCCAAATAATTGAGAGGTATGCCGATGATGCGGATCCGTTGAGGGCCAATCATTTAACCATTCCTGGACACCTCCATCTGCTGGGCTGATTTGGTTTGGCGCCAATTGAATAAACAATTTCTGCAAAGAATCTGCAAAAAGGTGATCCTTATTTAATATGGCCGATGCTTTGATCGTTGCAGAAAATATATCCCTGCAAATCTGCATATCCATAGTTGGACCCATACAAGTCTGCCCAATAAAGCCGTTAGGCATTTTATAAGCATTTTCGGGTGAATTAGAAGGCGCTGTCACCAACCAGCCATGTTCAGGTTCTCTGATTAATATGCTGGACAAAAACTGGGCTGCGCCTTTTAAAACCTGATAATACTGGGCTAAAAATGAAGTATCCCGTGTAAATCTAAAATGCTCCCAAAGATGATCACATAACCATGCACCTCCTGTTAAAGTAGAGCCCCAATCAGCCCCCTCTCCGGGTGAAGTAAAAAACCACGGATTGGTAGCAACATGAGCTACCCAGCCTTTAGCCCTATAATAATTCCAGGCAGTTTTTTCTCCATTAGGGACCAGATGTCTGGTAAAACTAAATAATGGATCGGCCAGAGCGGATAAATTCGTTGTTTCTGCCAGCCAATAATTCATCTGCAAATTAATATTCAGATGATAATCAGCATTCCAAGGTGCCTGATACTCAACAGCCCACAACCCTTGTAAATTTGCCGGAAGTAATCCAGGTCTGGAGGAGCTGATCAGTAAATAACGTCCAAAATTAAAATATAGAACGGGAAGCGTTGGGTCTTCTCCATTTTTATAATATCGAATCAATCTTTTTTCGGTGGAAAGCCCGGCTACACTATCGCCTTCACTTCCAGTAGGTAACTCCAGAAGACACCGATTAAATAGTTTTTGAAACGAAGAACTATTGGCTTCTTTGGCCTGATCAAAAGCTACGTTTAAATTTTGATTATCAAGATGTTTCTTTAAAAATGCCGCCTCTGTCAGGGCCTGCAGATCCAGCTCAGGTCTGCAAGTCCCCGTATTGGGATCATAATCGGTCCTGCTATCTACCCTAATTACACAAACATGGCCACCTTTGACTAAAATACAGCTGTCTTCCTTATTTACTACGCCTTTATTCGTAAATACCTGAGCCGTGTTAACAAATCGCATCCCTGGCATTTTCCCGTTCGGTAATCTGCCTTCCATTACAACTTCATTTCCTTTGATGCTAAGAGCACTTACTGCGGCAGATCTTTTAAGGGAAATTGCTAAATCCAGGCCTTCCGGGCAGTCAGTTGTAATCTTAACCCAGGTAATGTCATTAATCCTATCTGTAAAGGCTTCCTGCTGATAATGATAGCCTTTTTTACGATAAGAAACTGTTCCGGTAGCAGTACTTAAATCAAGCGTCCTTTTATAATTTGTGATATCCTCCGACTTATTCCTATATAATATAGATAAATCACCGGCTGTCTGATAAGAGCCATAAGGATCATCTGCGCCATTTCCAAAGCCCGTGCCTCTACCGGCCGCCGTAAAGTGTTGCTGTAAAAGTTCTTGTGCTTTTTGATTTTCACCTTTTAATAAAAACGATTGAATCGGTTTTAAGTACTGGTAGGCATCCTTTCTGTCTCCGTCCTGGGGACCTCCGGACCAAAGCGTTATTTCATTTAATGCAATTCTTTCTGTATCTGTTCTACCAAAAATCAGGGCACCAATCCTCCCATTTCCCAATGGGATAGCCTGAGTGAAAGCCTGTGCAGGATGATCAAATACAATATTTAAATCTGGCCGTTGTCTAACTGTATCGAGATTATTTGCCTGGACTCTGCCCATGAAAATCGTTGCCAAACCCAATAATGTCAATACCTTTTTACTCCCGGAAAAAAAATAAACGAACATTAGATATTTTTTTTAGCTTTAACCCGTTCTTTAAAACGTAAATGTACAATTTGTGTCAGGAAGTTTCCACCAATATCCTGACAATAACTAATAGAATTTTAATAATTATTTGATATGTTACCACGTAGAAGATTTTTGCAACTTAGCTCTTTAGGCCTAGGCGGTTTAATGGCTTCCAATAGTTTTGGCAAGGGCCTTTCTTTAAATTCAGTGAATAAGCCCATTGTAATCTCAACCTGGGATGCGGGAATTGCGGCCAATGTAGATGCATGGAAAGTGTTGGCAAATGGCGGAAGGGCATTAGATGCCGTTGAAAAAGGTGTAATGGTCACGGAATCTTCCATCAACTGCTGTGTTGGCCTGGGTGCGAATCCGGACAGAGATGGCATTGTCACCTTAGATGCATCCATCATGGACGAACATGGCAATGCAGGAGCTGTAGCCGCAATAGAACGAATCAAACACCCCATCAGCGTGGCTAGAAAAGTTATGGAAAACACCCCGCATGTATTATTAGCCGGCGCTGGGGCTCAGGAATTTGCAATTTCACAAGGATTCCAGCTGGAACCTCAGGATCTTTCACCATCTGCTAGAAAAGCGTACAAAGACTGGTTGAAAAAGTCTGAATATAAACCAGAAATCAATATTGAACAGGCAGAAGGGGGCAACAAAAGTGCCTTTGCACCTCTTAAACTCGATAACGGGGACTGGAATCATGATACAATTGGTATGCTGGCCCTAGATCAGGCTGGCAATCTTAGCGGGAGCTGTACAACGAGTGGTATGGCCTTTAAAGTGAGAGGCAGAGTAGGAGACTCTCCTTTAATTGGCGCCGGGCTTTATGTAGACAACGCTTATGGAGCTGCCGTGTCAACAGGCCTGGGAGAGGAGGTCATAAAATCTGCCGGTACTCACCTGGTTGTCGAGTTCATGCGCCAGGGCCTGAGCCCTGACAAAGCCTGTAAACTTGCGGTAGAACGTATTGTTAGTCGCACAGGCAGCACCAAAGCTAAAGAGTTTCAGGTTGCATTTATTGCATTAAATAAGCAAGGTCAGGTGGGTGCCTATGCTATCCAAAAAGGATTTAGTTATGCAAGGCAAGACCAAAAGGTGAATAATGAATTAATTGCATCGGCAAGTATGTTCTAGAAAATTTCACTTAATAAAAACAGCATGTTTTCCTGTTTCTTTTCTTAGGAAAACATGCTGTTTTTATTTTCCCTAAACTGAAAGCCATTGAAAAAAAATCGTCCGGATTATCAATTCAGACAATCAAAATACAACCTGTTATAAATAGTAATGATAGCTTACAATTTTCCATTGAATCCAATCATTCAATATCCTTATTTTAATTGTATAAAATTCCTAATTGTACCTAAAAAAACCAATACACCTTTTTTAAAACCTTTTCGCCAACGTTTACATGGCCTAAAAGCCGCTTAAACCTCCCCTTTACCACTCAAACTACAACCCACTGTTTTAGGGCATTTCAGCCGGTATATTTCAAACAAGTTCTTTTAAAACAGCAAATACCGTCAGGCAATAAAATGCAACCGCCTATAAAGTGAATTGACCACTAACCGAATTTCGGTTTTTTTATTAAATGTTTTAAATCAGATTTGCACTACAATTATTTTCAAGAGCACGCAACCTTTTTAAGCAAATGGTCGTCTTTAATAAAAAATTAAAGACAATAATAATAGCAGCAGCTATATATAATTATCCATGAAAACATTTATAATTATTCTTTCAAGCATTCTTATATCTTCTTCTACCGTTTTTGGTCAGAATGTCTTAAAAGGTACGGTGCAAAATACAGATCACAATCCTTTGCCCTTTTGTGCAATTTCAGTCAGCCAGAAAGATTCCACAGAGCATTATATCACTTCAAAAATTACAGATAGTCTGGGAAATTTCACCATAGAAGTCCCAGCCGTAGGCAAATACCTAGTGAGAGCCACCGCTGTTGGATATGCAGATCAGGTAATAGAGATTACAACGGGAGCATCCGGCAATTTCTATTTAAGCCATGATGCACATCAGTTAAGTGACGTGTCTGTAACTGCCAAAAAGCCTTTGATTGAAAGAAAGCCGGACCGTCTGGTCATGAATATAGAAAACAATCCGCTAGCTACGGGAAAATCCTCCATGGAAGCTATCGGACTGGCTCCTGGAGTACTGGTAAGAGATGGTCAAATAATGGTCAATGGCATGACAGGTACCAGAGTAATGGTTAATGGAAAATTGCTTAAATTATCTGGTGATGACTTAACCAATTACTTAACTTCTCTTCGCTCAGATGAAATTGAATCCATCCAGATTATTGCCCATCCGCCGGCAGAATATGACGCAGAAGGTTCTGGGGGATTGATTAATATCATTCTTAAGAAACAAACTCAGTTAGGACTCAATGGCTCTGTATACGGAAATTATGCCCAAGGAAAATATCCCGAAACTTCGCAGGGAGCACAGTTAAATTTCAAAAAAGGAAAGTTGGGGCTTTTCGCCAGTTATGCATATAACTGGGAAAAAGGATTTAATAAACTGAACCAAACCAGAAGCTTTCCTGATGACGGCATCTATTCTGCCCAAAACAGAGGAATTTCCTGGGATAAAAATCAAAGGATACACACAGGAGCCACCTTTGACATTTCCCAAAAACAGTATTTGGCAATTGATTATACCGGTTCCTTTTCCAATGATGTTGAACAATTTAAAGCCACCACGCTTATCAATTATCCAGATGACCCATCGCACAATTCAACATCAAAAGGATATTTTCCTAGCAATTATCGCAGTGATTATAATGACATTGGTTTAAATTATCAAATAACTACAGACACGCTCGGTTCCAGTTTTACATTGCTTTCTGATTATACACTAAATCATGGACAATCCAACAACGAAGCGAACAGCAGTTTTTATGACAATAACAATCAATTTGTCAATGATACCACGTTTAAAAACCAGACACCATCAAAGGCAAAAATTTTTACAGCAGATGGGAAATTTAAAAAAATCTTTAAAAATGGAAGTAGCTTAGGCTTTGGCTCTAAAGTCAGCATTACGACCATTCATAACGCAGCCTTTTTCTCCTATTTGGATCAAAATAACTGGCAGGCGAATGAAGATCAGAACTTCATTTACAATTACAAAGAAAACATAGTGGCAGGGTATGCAAATTACAATGGCCATTTATTGGGTATGGATATCCAATTGGGTCTTAGAGGTGAGAATACTTCATTAACCGGAACCCTTTCTGATACAGCAGGCATCCAAAAAAATCCCAAAAGTTATTTTTCATTATTTCCAAGTATCTATCTGGTTAAACAACTCAATAAAGAGGGCACCAATAGTTTGAACATATCTTATAACAGACGCCTTAACCGCCCGGGATTTTCTTCCTTAAACCCCCATATCAGCTATATCGACAATTACACCTCAGGAAGAGGCAATCCTTACCTGACCCCGGAATTCACTAACTCATATGAGTTAAGTTACACATTACACAACAAATATATTTTTACGGCAGCCTATACCGACAGTAAGGATGTAATCAATAACGCTATAATTCCGGAAAAAAATGATCCGGAAAAAATGACGCAACAACCCATTAATTCCGGCGCCACTAAAATCTGGATGTTTACTGCGTTTGTTCCAGTGCAAATTACCAAATGGTGGATGACTCAAAACACCTTGCAGTTAAGTAATCAGCATGCCATTGCAGAAGCTTTTGATTTGCAAGAAAATATTGCAATGCTACAGTCTTCTCAGATCTTTCAGCTAGGTAAAGGTTATAGTGTTAGCGCTTCCGCTTATTATCTGAATAAGATCATATTTGCCAATGCTGTGCTTCATCATCTATTTAATACAGATTTGGCTATTCAAAAGAAATTCTTTAACAATAAACTGACAGTAAAGTTAGCAGGAGGTGATATCTTTGGCACCTCAAAAGTAAAAGGTAAATTCTTTTATAACGATTTCCGACTGAACTTCGACCAACTACAACAAAAGCAAAAAATAACATTCGGGTTAACCTATAATTTCAATCTTGGGAAAGCATTTAAAGCAAAAGCAATACAAAGCAGTAATGCAGAAGAAAAAAGCAGATTAAAATAATTTACAAACGAATAAGAGTAGTCAATTACATTGCTACACGACCGATTTGTCTCATGTTCTTTTTTTAATGTATTATATTTAGTATATAAAAAAGGAACCCCGCTGAATGTCTATTCAGCGGGAATTTTTATTTATAACCTTCACCTTGCTTCAAGGGTAGCAAAGCTAAAGACTTAAGACAGCTGATAGTCGAATTAACTTAGAGAAAGAGACAGGTATGACAACCCATGGATTTCTTTTTTAAAATTAAATAACGTATTGATTAATAATACTTTTCAACAACTCCTAACCCGAATAGGGCAAAATCATATTTTGAAGGATCCTTAGCATCCAGTTTTTTTAAATGACCAGTCAGCTCCACAGCCGAACGCCAATCAGTTTGTTTTCTGTCCAGTAGTCCCAGCTTTCTTGCCACTTTGGCAACATGCAGATCTACAGGACAGATTAATCCAGACATGGGTATCCGACTCCACAGTCCTAAATCAACCCCCTTATTATCCTTTCGAACCATCCACCGTAAAAACATATTGAGCCGTTTACAGGTTGCCTTTTTCTCCGGCGTTGCAATATGTTTACGGGTCCGGTATGGTAGATCCGGAAGGGAGAAAAAATAATGATAAAAGTGAATCAGACTTACTTCCATTGAAAATGACTCATTATCAGGAAGTTCCATCAAAAACGCATCCTCGAGCGATTCATATAATGTATAGTGGTGGCGAAAAAACTCCACAAAATACAGTAAATCCGTATCATTAAAGGTCCGATGTTTAAACCCTAATAATCGCTTTAAATCCTGATCCTCATGCTGCAGGCAAAACTGGTAAGGTGCATTGTCCATCCGCTCCAATAGTTCTGTAGCTTTATTAATAATTATTTTTCTATTGCCCCAGGCAAAAATAGCAGCAAAAAAGCCGGCGATTTCCTGATCTTGTAACGTAGAAAAACGGTGCGGGACACAGACTGGATCTTCCTTTATAAAAGAAGGCTGGTTAAACTCAGCGACTTTACTGTCTAAAAACTTTTTTAAATCCATTTAGCGAAGTAAAGGAATTTCTGCAGGATTGCGCCTGTAATTTACCGTACATGACCGCCTTTTTCCGTTTATCTAAAAATAGTACGTATCGATTGAAAACCATATTATATTTGCTAGGCTTTTCAATTTCAGGCAAAATGGCAAAAAAAGGCCAACTTTTCCTTGTAAAAGTTCAAAATGCAAGCAAATACATGAGTAAACTAAAGCTAGTAGTCGTATTTATGATGGCCCCCATGCTAATTTTTGCCCAGCAAAATGACATTTGGGACCTGCAAAGGTGTGTAACTTATGCCCTTGATAATAATATTTCAGTAAAACAGTCTGATATCCAGGCCAGGTTGGATGCATTAAGCCTGAAACAAGCAAAAAGCGGTCAAATACCCACTTTAAATTTCAATACCCAGGGCGGTTATAATTTTGGCCGTTCAGTGGACCCTACCACCAATCAGTTTACGACCAATAGAGTCTTATTCCAGAGTTATGGCCTCCAGACAGGGGTTACGCTATTTAATTTTTTTAAGCTCCAAAATGATATTAAAAGTAAAAAAATTGAAAGTGAATCTTCCCAACAGGATATCAACAGAGCTAAAAGTGATGTAACCTTGAATGTGGCTGCTGCCTATTTGCAGTATTTATTGGCAAAAGAGCAGGTAAATATTGCCAAAGGACAAATAGAACTGACTACCAATCAGTTAGAACTAACCAAAAAACAAGTCGCCGCCGGGGCTCTTCCAGAACTGAATGCGGCGCAATTATCCGCGCAACTAGCCACAGATAGTAGCACTTATATTACAAACCAAACCACTATGGAGCAAAATAAGCTCCAATTGCTGGCATTATTGAATTTAAGTGCGGATACCCCATTTGAGGTTTCTTTACCGGATGTCGATAAAATTCCACTGGAGCCTCTAAGTGAATTAGAACCGGGTGCCCTTTACCAAAATGCACTTAATACTCAATATCAGCAAAAAGTTGATTCGTTAAAAATCCTGGCTGCCCAATATGCTGCAAAATCTGCGAGAGCATCCATGTACCCTTCTTTATCCGCCTTTGGATCTGTTGGGTCTAATTATGCCAGTTCCTATATGACTCAGTCAGGTAGTTTTCCTTATACAGACACTATTGGCAGTGTTAATATAAACGGACAAAATTACTACACTACGGCTCAGGGGCAGATACCCGTTTATAGCAAAGCGGGATATGGCAAACAAATTTTTGACATTAACCTTTCACAGGCTGTCGGACTCACTTTGAACATCCCGATTTTCAATAATCGTCAGTCCAAAACCGCCTGGGAACAGGCTAAATTAAATGTCACCAATCTGGAATTACAACAGGAACAAAACAAGCAAACTTTACAGCAGGACATCTATAAAGCTTATACCAACGCAAAGTCAGGAATTGAAAAATTTAATGCAAATTCAAAAGGAGCTTCTTACGCTCAATATGCATATCACCTGGCAGAGCTCCGGTATGATAATGGCATGTTATCCGCCTCAGATTATCTGGTTCAGCAAAATAATTTATATACTGCTAAAATCAACCAGGTAGCCGCCCGTTATGAATATATTTTCAGGTTAAAAGTTCTGGAATTTTATAAATTCAACCATATAAATTTATAAACAGCTTTTCTAGATTGTTATTTAATATTCAGTCAACAATTATTTAAAGCCTCATTCATCAACTGACCCTTTATTATATAAATACTATGAGTAAGAAGTTTAAATGGATTATCATTATTTTGGTCATTATCATTGCTCTATTAATTGCCTTAAGCAAAATGGGGGTATTTGGTAAGGATGAAGGTATTAAAGTATCCGCAGAGAAAGCTGCGAACCGTACCATAACGGAACTGGTAACGGCCTCGGGGCAAATTTATCCGGTCACTGAGGTTAAAGTTTCTTCAGACATTTCCGGAGAAATCGTAGACCTGCCGGTGCAAGAAGGAGATACGGTCAGAAAAGGACAGGTATTAGCAAAAATTTACGCCGATATCTACGCCAGTCAAAGAGATCAGGCTGCAGCTGTAGTTGCACAATCCAAAGCACAGGTTCAAAATGCGATAGACCAGTTGGCCGGATTAAAAGCCACCCTGAACCAAACGCAGGAGGCCTACAACCGTAATAAAATTTTACTGGATCAGAAGGTTATCTCTAAATCAGAATTTGAACAAGCAGAACAGGCATATTTATCTGCCAAAGCCAACTATAATGCTGCTGAGGCCACTATTAATGCCAATAAATTTAATGTTCAAAGTTCACAGGCAAGCCTTTTAAGAGCCCAAACGGACGTTGAACGTGCGACCATCGTGTCACCTATGGATGGCATTATCAGCTTAATGGATGTTAAAAAAGGCGAACGTGTAGTAGGTACTGCCCAGATGACGGGAACAGAAATGATGCGAATCGCCGACTTAGGACAAATTGAGGTCCGGGTAAATGTGGGGGAAAATGATATTCATAAAGTAAGGATTGGAGACAAAGCGAATGTTCAGGTCGACGCTTATAATCAGCGCAAATTCAGAGGCGTCGTTACACAGATAGCCAATCCGCAGCCTAATGATGCCACATCCGCTACGGCCACTGCTTCTACCACTGCAACCAATTACCTCGTTCATATTTTATTGGAACCGGACAGCTACAAAGATTTAATCGGCAAAGGCAAACCTTTCCCTTTCAGACCCAGTATGTCAGCGAGTGCAGATATAGAAACAAATACGGAGGAAGGAGTACTGGCAGTTCCCATTAACGCGGTAACCACCAGAGATAATAAAGATTTAAATAGCGCTGACACAGCAAAGTCTTCCGTTGCAAAAAAAACGGATTCAACAAAAAATAAGGAAAATTCAGACGATAATATATCTGAAGTGGTATTTGTCATAGGCCAGGACGGTAAAGTAAAACCAGTAGTGGTCACTACAGGAATACAGGATATAAATTATATCCAAATTACAAGTGGATTAAAGGCAGGAGACCAGGTAGTTACGGGCTCCTATGACACTGTCAGTAAACTTCTAAAATCTGGAGATAAAGTCAAAGTCGTGGACAAGTCGCAATTGATAGAGGCCACAAAAAAATAAAGAATTAACTACATAAAAAAAGCCGTTGTAAATGCAAAGCCTGCATATACAACGGCTTTTTTTATGCAGAATTTAGGTCAAGAATTCCCATTCATTTCAGGATACTTATCTTTCAAATAAGAACCTCGCACCGGGGGATTCCTATAAATAAAAAAAATAACATGTTTTTAATGTACTCAGTGGCATTTTTTTGCGAAATTGAGATTAAGTAAGCGAATGTAAAATCCTTATCGGCAAATTAATAAACTCCTGTATTGCAATTATTTGTAATATAGAAAAAGCTCTAATGGCTGAATACTTCGCTAGACAAAAATCACATTAAAAAAAATCAAATGAAACTAAAAAACCAGATAGCCATTATCACGGGTTCTTCCAGTGGAATCGGCAAAAGTGTGGCGGAATGCATGGCTGCAGCAGGAGCAAAAGTTGTCATCAACTATCCGTTTGAAAAAGGTAAAGCGGAGGCTCAGCAAATACTTGATGGAATAAAATCAAAGGGAGGTGAAGGTATAATATGTCAATGTGATGTCAGCCAGGAAGATCAGGTAATTGCCATGTTTGAGAGTACCATTAAAACTTTTGGAACAGTTGATATTCTGGTTAATAATGCCGGCATCCAGGTGGACAGCCCCTTTGAAAACATGACGCTAAAGCAGTGGAATGCGGTTGTCAACGTTAATTTAACGGGGCAGTTTTTATGCGCTAGGGAAGCTATCAAGGAATTTTTAAGAAGAGGAGTAGATGCTGAAAAATCATGCGCCGCAGGAAAAATCATCCATATGAGCAGCGTACACCAGGTTATACCTTGGGCCGGACATGCTAATTATGCAACAAGTAAAGGCGGCATTGATCTGTTAATGCAAACAATTGCTCAGGAATTTGCCGGCCGTAAAATAAGAGTCAATAGCATATGCCCAGGAGCTATCCAGACCCCTATAAATAAAGATGCCTGGAGTACAAAAGAAGCGCTGGATAGTTTATTGACCCTTATTCCTTATAATAGAATCGGGCAACCAGAGGACATTGGTAAGGCCGCCGTCTGGCTCGCCAGCGATGAAAGTGATTATGTAACCGGAGCCTCTTTATTTGTAGATGGAGGTATGACATTATTTCCCGGATTCAGAACGAATGGCTAAATAAATTTCTTTCACAGAAAATAGACAATTTTTAAGGCCAGCCTCTCAATAAATTGATGACAACTTCCTTAACTACCTCAACAACCAGATAAACCAACATGGCAAAATCAGCAAAAATAACCACAGACTCCAAGCCAGATAGTAAAGCAAAGGAAAGTTCATCAGGCACTCAGGAGAAAAAACAATCCAATTCAACTAAAAGCCGGTCAAAACAACCATTGCCCGTATACAATACGAATGAAGGTAAGCGCTTGCTCGAAGCTAACTGGAAAAAATGGGGTCCTTATGTTAGTGATCGCCACTGGGGTACAGTCAGAGAGGATTATAGCGCAGAAGGAGATGCATGGCGTTCCACAACTCATGATATGGCAAGATCTAAAGCCTGGCGCTGGGGAGAGGAGGCTATTGGAGGCATCTGCGACAATATGCAACATTTATGCTTTGGTTGGGCATTTTGGAACGGCAAGGATGCTATTTTGAAAGAAAGATACTTTGGCTTAAGTAATTATGAAGGCAACCACGGTGAAGATGTCAAGGAGTTATATTATTATTTAGATAATACGCCTACACATTCCTACATGAAAATGCTGTATAAGTATCCTTTTGCTGCATTTCCATATGAACAACTTCTTGAGGAAAATGCAAAAAGGACCCATAAGGATCCTGAATTTGAAATTCTGGATACCGGTGTGTTAGACAACGGCAGATATTTCGATATCCAGATAGAATACGCTAAAAATGAGCCTGAGGATATCTTAATCAGGCTCACCGTGACTAATAAAAGTGCGGATACCACCGCCCAGTTGCATATTCTTCCCACTCTTTGGTTCAGAAATGACTGGACCTGGGATCTGCAGCCCAATAAACCTTCCATTTTAAATGCAGGGCTGCATCAGTTAACCTTATTTAAGGATGTACTGGGTGAATATCAATTTTATACGGCTCCCACGGGTGCTCTGTTATTTTGTGATAATGAAACTAATAATAAGAAGCTTTATGCCAGTGAAAATGATAGCCAATATGTCAAGGATGGTATCAATGACTTTATCATTCATGGCAATAAAGAGTCCATTAACAATACAAAAGGAACAAAAGCGGCCATTCATATGCAGGTAACTCTTGAAGCTGGTGCACAAAACACATATCGTTTTCGATTATCTAAAACGCCGTTATCCGGACCTTTTAAAGACTTCGATGACATCTTCCTTCAAAGAGTAAAACAGGCGGATGAATATTACCATTCATTGCAGGATTTAGTACCCAATGATGAAGAAAGACTGATCCAAAGGCAAGCCCTGGCAGGCATGTTATGGTCAAAACAATTTTATCATTATAATGTTTCTAAATGGCTACAGGGTGATCCAGGAACACCTCCTCCTCCCAAACAAAGGGAACAGGGAAGAAACAGTGGTTGGCAACATGTGGATAATCTAAATATAATATCCATGCCAGACAAATGGGAATATCCCTGGTATGCCACTTGGGATTTGGCCTTTCATGCAGTGAATTTTGCTATGATTGACTCAAAATTTGCGAAGAACCAATTGAAAATTATTACGCATGAGTGGTACATGCATGCAAACGGTCAATTACCTGCGTATGAATGGGATTTTGGCAACGTTAATCCACCTGTCCACGCCTGGGCGACCTGGAGAGTGTACAAAATTGATGAGAAAAATCATGGTAAACCTGACACCGATTTCTTAAAACTGGTCTACCATAAGTTACTGTTGAATTTTACCTGGTGGGTTAACCGTAAGGATGCTGAAAAAAATAACGTTTTTGAGGGTGGATTTTTGGGTCTTGATAACATAGGCGTTTTTGACAGAAATGATGCGGTTGCAAATGGCGTGCAGTTAGAGCAATCTGATGCCACTGCCTGGATGGCCATGTTTGCATTAAATATGATGCGTATCGCACTGGAGCTATGCAAGACAGATATCGTATATCAGGATATGGCATCCAAGTTCTTTGAACACTTTTTATCCATTGCCTACGCTATGGAAAATGTAAAAGCAGGTGGTGACGGACTTTGGGATGAAGAGGATGAATTCTATTATGACCAGATTCATTCCAAATACGGAGAAAGTATTCGCCTGAAGCTAAGAAGTATTGTAGGCATTATTCCATTATTTGCCGTTGAAGTAATTGATGAGGCCAGTCTGCAACAGGCCCCTTTATTTATAAAGCGAATGAACTGGATATATGAAAACAAACCCGAATTAGCCAGCCTTGTTTCCAGATGGAAAGAGCAAAATAATACTTTGCATTTACTTTCCCTATTAAGGGGACACCGGATGAAAAAAATACTGCAAAGGATGCTAGACGAGAATGAGTTTTTAAGTGATTATGGAGTGCGTTCCGTGTCAAAATACCACAAAGACCATCCATACGTTCTGAAAATAGGCAATTTAATATATAACGTTGCATATACACCGGGAGAATCGGATTCTAATATGTTTGGAGGAAACAGTAATTGGCGTGGACCTATCTGGATGCCCATTAATTTCCTTATTATAGAAAGCCTTCAGCGTTTTCATTATTATTATGGGGAGGATTTTAAAGTGGAATGTCCAACAGGCAGCGGGCAGTATCTGACCATTCTGGAAATTGCTGAATTTTTAGCAGGGAGGAACCTGCAACTATTCGCAAAAGACCAAGATGGTAAGCGCGCCTTTTTAAACGGGGATGAAAAACAGCAAAATGATCCCGATTTCAATCAGTATATTTTGTTTCATGAGTATTTTCATGGCGACACTGGGAAAGGCCTTGGCGCTTCACATCAGACAGGATGGACAGGCATCATTGCTAAAATGATTCAATCGAAATATAACCAGAAAAAAAAGTGAGGTGTTCAACAAACAACATATTTAACCATTCAGCAACAAGTGCTATCGTCCCAGGCTAATTCCGTATCAGTCAGGATGGACAAAATCATTTTCATATAATTGGACAAGCCGAATTGAGAAAGCTTAAAGTCTTTTTATCTGAATTTTAAATTTCCTTTTGAATTATCCAATTCTTGCATACCTTTGCCAACGAAAATTTTTCCTCGGGGTGCTAATTCCATAACTGGAAAGCTGAGATTAAACCCGTATAACCTGAACAGGATAATGCCTGCGAAGGGAAGGCTACACCGCCCACCTGCCTGTATGCGCTGCATATTGTCTGTGTGTCCCCTCTCAAAGTCAATCTGTTCGCATTTAATTAATTATGCAAAGGTCATTTATAGTCCTATTTGTTGCTGTACTATTGTCATTGGTTATGTTGCCGGGTTTTACTTTGGCACAGCACATTCGTTTTCAAGGAAGGGTGCAAAATTCCGACAGGCAGCCGGTCGAAGGGACTACTGTTAAATATAAGGCCGTTAATAAGGATGATTCAGGCACAGTAATAGCTGATAATCAAGGAAATTTCAATATAAATTTTCAATATACTTCCAGGTACTTACTTATATTTTCTGCCGTGGGTTACGAAACGGTCCAAAGAGAAATCAAAGTTCTGGCAGAGAATCCCCTAGCAAAAACATTCATACTACCATCCATCACCACTACACTTGAACCATTGGAAGTTCGGGCAACCAGAGCCTCTGACAATGCTCCATTTGCCAAAACCAATATAAGTCAGGCAGCAATCAGCGAAAAAAACCTGGGACGGGATTTACCCTATTTACTGAATCAGACACCGGGCGTTGTTGTCAATTCCGATGCAGGTAACGGTATCGGATATACAGGAATTCATATCCGGGGCAGCGATGCGACCAGGACCAATGTCACCTTAAATGGTATTCCTTATAATGACGCGGAAAGTTCAGGTTCTTATTTTGTGGATATGCCTGATATTGCATCTTCAGTTAATTCGATTCAGATTCAAAGAGGGGTGGGGACCTCATCCAACGGAGCAGGAGCTTTTGGTGCCACCATTAATATCAGCACCAATGAAGTAAAGGAACTTCCTTATGCGACTTTAAGTAATAGTTATGGCTCCTATAATAGTTGGAAAAACACTGTTTCAGCAGGCAGTGGCTTGATCGATGGAAAGTTTACAGCAGATGTCCGCCTTAGCCACATCAGTAGCGATGGTTATATTGACCGTGCCTCAAGTAAACTGGAATCTTTGTTATTTTCGACAGCTTATATCGGTAAATCTACTACAGTCAGGTTCAATTTTATAACGGGTAAGGAAAAAACCTATCAGGCATGGAACGGGGTGCCTGAGCAATATATTAAAGATGATCCGACCTATAATGAGTTAGGTTATATAGAAAAAGACAGCAGTTATTATCCAAATCAAACCGATAATTATACCCAGAGCCATTACCAACTCTTTATCAATCACACATTTAATAAAGTCTGGTCCTTTAGTGTCGCTTCATTTTTGACCAGGGGTATCGGTTATTATGAAGAATATAAAAATAGTGCGGATTATGCCGATTATGGGATAACATCCATAGATCCTGATAATAGTTCAACAGATCTTATACGCAGAAAATACCTGGATAATTATTTTTACGGACAGACTTATTCTTTACAGTTCAAGCAGACAAAAGATTTATTAACCTTGGGCGGAGCCTGGACAAATTATGATGGCGGGCATTATGGCCGGGTCATATGGACCGCTAACGGAGGTACCCCTCAGGATTATGAATATTACAATACGCCTGCATATAAATACGACAAAAATGTCTATCTGAAATGGATGCATGATTTTGGGCAGAACTGGCATCTTTTTGCAGACATGCAGTACCGTCATGTATGGCATAAAATGAAAGGCTTCAGTGGACATCCTGATTTATTGGTTGAAAGAAAATTTGATTTCTATAATCCCAAACTGGGAATTTCATATACCAAAAATGGTTACCATGCCTATTTAAGCTATGCACTGGCCAACAAGGAACCCAATAGAGATGATTTCGAGGCAGGACTCACCCATCAACCAACAAGAGAACAGCTACATGATTTTGAGTTGGGTATCGAGAAAAAAACAGCGAAATATTTTTATGGAATCGGGCTTTATTATATGCGCTATAAGGACCAATTGGTTTTAACAGGCAAACTAAATGATGTTGGGGAGGCCACCCGGATTAATGTTCCCAACAGCTACCGGGCAGGTATTGAACTGCAGGGGAGTTACAATTTTGCCACCTGGGTGGATGCAAGTGCGAATGTTGCCTTGAGCAGAAACAAAATTAAAGAGTATACTGCCTATTATGCCAATTATGATGCCGATTGGAATGAACTTGACCCCATAGCCACTACACAAAAAAATACAGATATAGCTTATTCTCCAAATATCGTAGGTGGCTTCAGTCTGAATTTCCATCCTACCGGCCAATTAACCTTTTCTCTGGAAGGAAAATATGTGGATAAACAATATCTGGATAATACGCAAAATGATGACAGGCAGCTAAAAGGTTATTACAATCAGGATATTAGAGTCCGCTATCGTCTAGGCGGTAACTGGTTTAAAAAAATGCAACTTACCTTTCAGGTGTATAATCTGTTTAGTTCAACTTATTATACCAATGGGGCCACCTATCCTGAATATGAAGGAGGCCAGATAAACAATCTTTTATATTATTTCCCTGCGGCACCTATTCATTTTATGGCAGGTGTTCAAATTGAGCTATAAAATGGCATTAAAATATTTATATATATCATTATAAAAAAAAGGGGCAGACGCCCCTTTTTTATTATAATGATCCTGAGGTTTTCTGTAACGATAGTTAGTACTTGGATACCTTGTACCAAAGCTGTTGATTCACCGGCAAATACCTTAACTTAGCGGCATGGAAAAAAAACTATTTTTACTGGATGCTATGGCCCTGATTTACAGGGCATATTATGCTTTAATCCGTAATCCTCGGCTAACCTCCCAAGGCAAAAACACCAATGCTCAATTTGGTTTTACTAATACCTTACTTGAACTCCTAAGTAAATATAAGCCAACCCACATGGCGGTATGTTTTGATACGCATGCACCAACAGAGCGACATACTGATTTTGAAGAATATAAGGCCAATCGTCAGAAAGCGCCTGAAGACCTGCTTGATTCAATTCCTGACATTAAAAGAATCATTAATGGGTTTAATATCCCATGTATTGAATACGATGGCTATGAGGCTGATGATATTATCGGAACCTTGGCATGGCAGGCGGCGGATGTGGGCTATCAGGTTTTTATGGTGACCCCGGATAAGGATTATGGACAATTACTTACCAAAGAGAATGTTTTTATCTATAAACCTGCCTATATGGGCAAAAAAGAGGAGATATTAACCGCAGAGAAAATCTGTGAAAAATGGGATATCGCAAGAGTTGACCAGGTAGTGGATGTCCTGGGGTTAATGGGCGATGCGGTGGATAACATTCCCGGCATTCCAGGCGTAGGAGAAAAGACGGCTGCCAAGCTACTCAAAGAGTATGATACACTGGAAAACATCCTGGAGCACGCAAAGGAAATCAAAGGAGCTTTAGGAAAGAAAGTTCAGGAAGGGAAAGAAAGTGCTATACTTTCTAAGAAGCTAGCCACCATTATTACAGATGTTCCCGTCAAATTTCATGAAGAAGACTTTAGCGTAAGTGCCTTTAATCAAGAAGCGTTAGCTGAGGTTTTCTCTGAATTAGAATTTCGAACTTTAGGTAAACGCATATTAGGAGATAGTTTTAAAGTAGATGTGCAGGTAGCTGTCCAAAGGGATTTATTTGGCAATATCGTAGAATCCAGCACATCGATAACACAAGTTTCAAAATCCGGGGGAGACAGTTTCCTTCCAGAACAGGCTGAGACGGAAATGGTTGCCATGGAAGGCAAAACAATCGAAAATACACCGCATGAATATCACCTGGTTCAGGGAGATGCGGCAATTTTGGATTTAGTGGAAAAATTAGGTAAACACCATGAAATCTGTTTTGATACGGAAACAACCGGGACAGACCCCAATAATGTGGAACTTGTGGGAATGAGTTTTTCGGTTAAACCCGGTGAAGGCTTTTATGTTCCCGTCGACGCTGACCAGAAGGAGGCAAACCGCCAGGTTGCATTATTTACAGATTTGTTTCAGCGCAAGGATATTACCTGGATTGGACAGAATCTTAAATATGATCTGCTGGTCATGAAATGGTATGGGCAACAATTTCCCGGTAACATATTTGACACCATGGTTGCCGACTATGTTATTGAACCGGAAGGCAGAAGAAGCATGGATTTACTGAGTGAAAAATATCTGGGATACACCCCGGTATCCATTACGGAACTCATTGGTAAAAAGGGAAAAAATCAAGGCAATATGCGGGATGTTCCTGCTGAAAAGGTCGCAGATTATGCAGCTGAAGACGCAGACATTACCTTCCAATTAAAAGAGATATTTGTACCCCTGCTCAAAGAAAAAGAGGTTGAAAAAGTATTTTATGAAGCAGATCTGCCACTGGTAAAAGTACTGGCCGACATGGAATTTGAAGGCATTAGGGTAGATGAAGATTTTTTAAAGAACTATTCAGAAATCCTTGAAAGTGAAGCGGCAATATTTGAAAAAAGGGTATATGAGGCAGCTGGCGTACATTTTAATTTAGCGTCACCCAAACAACTAGGGGAAGTACTGTTTGAAAAGCTCAAGCTAGATCCTAAAGCCAAAAAAACAAAAACCGGCCAGTATGCCACGGGAGAAGATGTATTATCCAAACTTGCAGTACAACACCAGATTGCAGATGATATCTTAGGTTTTAGGGAATTGACAAAACTAAGAAATACCTATGTGGATGCAATTCCGCAATTAATCAATTCAAAAACAGGAAGAGTCCACACTTCTTATAATCAAACGGTGGTCGTTACGGGTCGACTAAGCAGCAATAACCCAAATTTGCAGAACATCCCCGTGCGGACAGAACGTGGGAAGGAAATCAGAAAGGCGTTTATCCCAAGAGATAACGACCACGTTTTACTGAGTGCCGACTATTCACAAATTGAGCTCCGGGTGGTAGCTGCTATCAGCGGAGACAAAAATATGGCAGAAGCATTCAAAAGCGGTGCTGATATTCATACAGCTACTGCAGCCAAGGTATTTGGTGTGGATATCGGGGAGGTAACCAAAGAACAAAGGTACCGTGCCAAAAGCGTTAACTTCGGGATTATTTATGGCCAGGGGGCTTTCGGGCTAGGTCAAAATTTAGGTATCTCCCGAACAGAGGCCAAAGAGATTATAGATAATTACAAAACTGAATTTTCAGGAATTGCAAAGTTTATGGAGGATACCATAGCACGGGCACAGCAAAATGGCTATGTGGAGACTTTGCTGGGCAGAAAAACCTGGATTCGTGACATTAATTCTGCCAACTTTACCGTGAAGGGCTTTGCAGAAAGAGTCGCAATTAATGCCCCTATACAAGGTACTGCAGCAGATATGATAAAGCTTGCCATGATTAGCATTCATAAAGAAATGCAGCAAAGAATGTTGAAATCAAGGATGATTCTTCAGGTTCATGATGAACTCATATTTGATGTTCATAAAGATGAATTAGAGGAAGTTAAAGCCTTAGTCCTGGAAAGAATGGAATCTGCGCTGCCTCTTCCCGGAGGCGTACCTGTGAAAGCAGAAATCGGTACAGGCAACAACTGGCTGGAAGCACATTAATACCATATAGTAACAATTTTTTCAACAAAAAGACGTTCATTAGAAATACGCATATTGATAAATTTAGAGACCACCGGTCCAACATAATGAGAAAAATAAAAAACTGGCCATCATTGTGCATACTGCTGCTAACCGTTTTGCTGCTTGGTTTTACAACAAGTTGTCAAAAAGATCAGCTCGTTTCCGGTAGTACTGTTTCCTTATACAATGAAACGGACTCCCTGCAATTTGATGAAGTTTTTACCACACAGCCGCAACCTACGCAACAAGTGAAAATCTTCAACGGTAGTGAAGGGACTGTATCCATCAATAACATAAAACTGGCGGGTGGTTCCAAATCCCCCTTCAAAATCAATGTTAATGGCCAGGCAGGGACTGATTTTTCAAATCTTAATCTGGCAAAAAATGACAGCCTTTATGTATTTGTCACGGTAACCCTGCCGGAGCATGACAAAGACACCCCCTTTGATGTACTGGATAGTATTGAATATCAATACGGAAATAAAACCGGAAAAATCATTTTATCTGCAACCGGAATAAATGCCTTTTATCTACCAGGTGGCAATATTTCCCACGATACGACCTGGACTGATCAGAGACCTATTGTTATAAGCGGCAATATTACCGTTGCCGAGGGAGCCACCTTGCAAATTAAGCCAGGCGCTCAAATCTATACGAAAGCGGGAAAGGGGATCCTTATTAATGGGCGGCTGGAGGCACTGGGTAGCGCAGATAGCGCAGCCCAGATATTAATGACCGGTAGTCGACTAGACGCTCCTTATAATAATATGCCGGGAAGCTGGCAGGGTTTAAATTTCGGTCCAAGCAGCAAAAACAATCATTTAACATTCGTACACCTCTACAATGCAGTAAACGCTATCAGTGATACCGATAAGCCAATATCCGGTTTTAATGTCCTTACCACTTCGGCCATATCACTGAATAACTGTATCATTATGCAAAGTGCCAAGGAAGCATTGCTTTTCAGACATAGCAGTGCCACAATATCCAATTGCCTGATTTACAATTCAGGTATGGCTATCAGGGCAATGGGAGGCAGCTATTCGCTGCAATACCTGACGCTTGCGGGTTATAGTAACGACTATATCTACCATACGAATCCATTGTTATATTTAGCCGATCATAATGGGCAAGGGAATCAGGATCCTTTACTTCTTAGCGCCACTAATTGTATTATTACAGGGGATAATGACGCTCTGGATGAACTTGCAGTGGACAATGTTTATAATCAGTTCACCCTTAGTTTTCAAAATGATTTAATTAAAGCCGTCAATCTTCCTTCCATAGGCACATTTACAAACTGCCTACTCAATGTGGATCCGGCCTTCACTTTGGTGGACAACAGAAGTTCCACCTATGATTTTCAGCCACTTAGCATTTCATCTGTCATTGCTTCAGCCAAACCAATTCAAGGTATTACTGCGGATTTATTAGGTCGGCTGAGAGATCCATCAGCCCCTACAATTGGTTGCTATGAATTTAAGGAAGCTACAACACCGTAAATTAAGCCCTTGATGTATATTTGAAAAGCATTCTTCAAATCAAAAATCATCAAGATGAAAAAATACTTTTTATTTAGCCTTTTAGCGATAGGTATGTTATGTAGCATGTCATTTAGAGATTCTGCCGGCGTACAGCAATTGGAGGTAGATACTGCTGCCATTACTACTAATTCCAACCTTATGCACCTTAAACCCAAAAAAATAATGGCAAAAAGCATTTATGATTTTAAAATAGCCTCCATTGATGGCGGAACCATTGATTTTTCAAAATTTAAAGGGAAATATATATTAATTGTCAATACTGCCTCGAAATGCGGCTTCACTCCGCAATACAAAGGATTGGAACAGTTATATAAGGATTATTCCGATAAGCTGGTAATTGTAGGCTTCCCTTCAGATAATTTCCATGATCAGGAATTTAAGGATAATAAAGATATTCAGGCTTTTTGTGAAAAAAATTACGGCGTCACTTTTCCCTTAACCACACGTGTGGATGTAAAAGGCGATAACATTACTCCTGTATTTGATTATTTAACCCATAAAGCAGAAAACGGACAACTTGACGCGGTCATTTCCTGGAATTTCAATAAATTTTTAATTAATCCAGAAGGCAAGCTACTGGCTCACTTTGATTCCAAGGTTACCCCGGAAAGCACCGAAATCATTCAATATCTGAAGCAATAAGCATCCGGCCTTTGTCCGGCCTCCTTATTCAATATTTTACCTCGCCCCCCTGATTGTTTAAATAATTTCACAATCAGGGGGCTTTTTTGTTATAAAAATTTAATTCGGCCCGTTACGTGGCTCTTTCCAGAGTAGTCTATCGCCAGAATAACCAATTTATTGGCTTAAAGCATAAAAATAACAGTCAATAAATGACAAAATAAGATCAATCAACCCTATAAAACTAAAGTCCGGACAGACCATTACATTAAACTATTTTATTATTTTATATATCTATAATATAATAAATACAATATACAAGGTCTAATTTTTGATAAAATTCAACGAATTTTAGACTTTATTGAATTTCCTGCAAAGATGTAGGCTCTTAACAAACATTAGTTTAAACATCTTCAAATTTTTTTGATGATTTTTTAGAAAATTTAAAATTTATTGTCTAATTTTATGCCTGTTCATTAAAAATGACGATTATATTCATTCACTATTTGTTGTAGATATGTCAAGACCAGAAAATCAGCAGGGACTATATGACAGCTCCTTTGAGCATGATGCGTGTGGTGTGGGGTTTGTAGCTAATATTAAAGGCAGAAAATCTCACCAGAATATTGCTGACGCCCTCACCATATTAGAGAATATGGAACACAGAGGGGCTTGTGGCTGTGAACAGAATACCGGAGACGGAGCCGGTATCATGATTCAGACACCTCATGAATTCTTTTTTGAGGAATGTTTGAAATCGGGCGTCCACCTGCCATCCTTTGGGAAATATGCAGTGGGCGTTTTGTTTTTTCCAAGAGACCTTAGATTAAGAGAAGAGTGCCGTGGAATTTTCAACCGTGCAGTTGAAACCTTGGGCCTGGAAATTCTTACCTATCGAAAGGTCCCGGTAAATACGGCAGGTATCGGTAATACCGCACTTTCTGTAGAACCTGAAATGGAACATGTGTTTATTGCCTGTCCGGATCACATCACAGATCCAGAAGCTTTCGAGAGAAAACTCTTTGTATTGCGCAACTATGCGGTACATACCATTCTAAATACAGTAAAAAACGATGAGATCGGTTTTTATATCGCATCACTATCTTATAAAACGGTCATTTATAAAGGGCAACTGACCAGTGGTCAGGTTCGTTCTTATTTTAATGACCTGAACAACAAAAAAGTTGTTTCTGCATTTGCACTGGTTCACTCCAGATTTGCAACCAACACCTTCCCATCCTGGAAACTGGCTCAGCCATTCCGCTATATCGCTCATAATGGAGAAATCAATACGCTGCAGGGTAACCTGAACTGGTTGAAAGCAGGAGAGGGCGATTTCGTGAGTGATTATTTTACGGAAGAGGAAGTAGATATGCTTTTACCTATTGTTACTTCTCAGCAGTCTGACTCGGCCTGCCTGGACAACATGGTAGAATTGTTGACATTGACTGGTCGTAGCCTGCCTCACGTCATGATGATGCTGATTCCTGAAGCATGGGATGGTAATGATCTGATGGATCCGGTCAAAAAGGCTTTCTATGAATACCATAGCTGCCTGATGGAACCATGGGATGGTCCTGCTACCATTTCTTTTACCGATGGTAAGATTATCGGTGCAACACTGGATAGAAACGGGCTTCGTCCGTCTCGATTCTGCCTGACTAATGACGATCGCGTCATTATGGCCTCAGAAACCGGTGCCTTAATCGTGGATCCAGCCACCATTATTAAAAATGGCCGTCTTCAACCGGGCAAGATGTTCGTTGTAGATATGGAACAGGGAAGAATCATCAGTGATGATGAGCTGAAAACTGAAATCTGTTCTGCCAAACCTTACGGGGAATGGCTGAATAAATATAAGATCCGCATGGAAGAACTTCCAGAGCCAAGAGTACAGTTTACGCACCTGGAAGATGCACAAATCTTTAAGTACCACAAAGCCTTTGGGTATTCCCAGGAAGATATCCATGATATCATTTCACCCATGGCTGTCGGAGGAAAGGAACCGATTGGTTCAATGGGTTCAGATGCTCCGCTGGCCGTACTTAGTGATCAGCCACAGCACTTGAGTGCCTACTTTAAACAATTATTTGCCCAGGTCACCAATCCACCGATTGACCCAATTAGAGAGCGTATGGTCATGAGCCTTGCTACCTTCCTGGGGTCTTCCGGAAACATTCTTAAAGAGGAGCCTGAATATTGTCATACACTTGCTTTAAAAAACCCAATTCTTAATAATATTGAGCTGGAAAAAATCCGCTCAATAGACACTGGTAGTTTCCAGGCCAAAACCCTACAGACTTATTTTAGAGCTAACGGAGAGCCTGGTTCGCTGAAGGCAGGTATCGACAGACTATGTCGTTATTCCGTTGATGCGGTCAATGATGGATTTGAAGTGTTGATTTTAAGCGACCGTGCCATTGACAGTGAACATGCTGCCATACCTTCTCTTCTGGCAGTTTCTTCGGTACACCACCATTTGATTCGTAAAGGTATGCGTGGAAAGGTGGCTCTTGTAGTGGAAGCGGGAGATATTTGGGAAGTTCATCACGCAGCTTGTCTTATCGGATTTGGCGCCACCGCCCTTAATCCTTACCTGGCACTGTCCACCATTCGTTCTCTAAAAATAACCGGCCGTCTTAAAACAGACCTCACTGTTCATGAGCTGAAAAAGAATTATGTGAAAGCCATTTGCGAAGGCCTATACAAAGTCTTCTCTAAAATGGGTATTTCTACCTTACAGTCATACCAGGGAGCGCAGATATTCGAAATCATTGGTATCAATAAAGAGGTAGTCGATCGCCACTTCACCGGCGCTACATCCAGAATTGAAGGGATGGGCCTGGATGAGATCGCTAAGGAAACATTATATAAACACCGTTTTGCTTTCAGTAAGACAGAAATACCGATTGATAGATTACCTGAGGGCGGTCTTTATCAATGGCGCAGAAAAGGTGAAGTACACTTATTTAATCCTTCCACTATTCACCTGTTACAGTATTCTACCAGGATGAATGATTATAAGATTTATAAGAAATACGCCAAATTAATAAATGAACAAGGTAAAAAAGCTGTAACGCTCCGTAGCCTGTTTGCGTTAAAACCAAACAGACCATCTATTTCCATAGATGAGGTGGAACCAGCGGAAAACATTTATAAGCGCTTTGCAACAGGAGCGATGTCATTTGGTTCTATCTCCTGGGAAGCACACACAACACTGGCAATTGCCATGAATCGTCTTGGCGGTAAAAGCAATACCGGTGAGGGTGGGGAAGACGAAATTCGTTATCAGCCAATGGAAAATGGCGATTCCATGCGTTCTGCAATCAAGCAGGTGGCCTCTGCCCGTTTTGGCGTTACCAGCCAATACCTGACTGAAGCTGATGAACTTCAGATTAAAATGGCCCAGGGGGCAAAACCAGGCGAAGGTGGTCAGCTACCAGGACATAAAGTAAATGACTGGATAGGCAGAGTTCGTCATTCCACACCAGGGGTAACATTAATCTCTCCTCCGCCGCACCACGATATTTATTCCATTGAGGATCTGGCCCAATTAATCTATGACCTGAAAAATGCGAACCGTGCTGCAAGAATTAATGTCAAGCTCGTTTCCAAAGCAGGCGTAGGAACGATCGCTGCCGGGGTGACAAAAGCCAAAGCAGATGTTGTACTGATTTCGGGATTTGACGGAGGTACCGGTGCGTCTCCAATCAGTTCCATCAAACATGCAGGCTTACCATGGGAACTTGGTTTAGCAGAAACACATCAGACACTGGTAAAAAATAATCTGCGTTCCAGAGTTGTAGTTCAGGCAGATGGACAGATGAAAACAGGTCTTGATATCGCTATTGCTACTTTATTGGGTGCAGAAGAATGGGGCGTTGCCACTGCCGCACTCGTGGTAGAGGGTTGTATCATGATGCGTAAATGTCATTTAAATACTTGTCCTGTAGGTGTTGCTACACAAAATGAAACTTTAAGAGGACGCTTTTCTGGCAATGCAGATCACGTTGTTAACTTCTTTAAATTCCTCGTTCAGGATTTAAGAGAAATTATGGCAGAACTTGGCTTTAAAACCATTAACGAAATGGTTGGACAGGTCGATTGCCTAGAAAGAAGAGAGAACATAACTCACTGGAAATTCTCTAAACTGGATCTTTCTCCAATTCTATATAAACAACCTACCGACAATAATTGTTCAGGGTTATATCAAACAGAATTACAGGATCATGGCTTAGATGAAGTACTGGATTGGCAGTTATTAAAAGCAGCAGCACCTGCCTTAAAAGACGGTACTCCGGTACAGGCATCATTCACCATCCGTAATATTGATAGAACTGCCGGAACCATATTATCCAATGAAATTACCAAAAAGTACAAAGCAGAAGGCTTGCCTGAAGATACCATAAAGCTTCATTTTAGCGGTACTGCAGGTCAGAGTTTTGGAGCGTTCAATACACGTGGTGTAACACTCGAACTGGAAGGCGACGCCAACGATTATATTGGTAAAGGCTTGAGCGGAGCTAAGATTATTGTTTATCCGTCCAAAAAATCCAGTTTCGTTGCTGAAGATAATATCATTATTGGGAATACCGCGTTCATCGGAGCTACATCCGGGGAAGCTTATATTCGAGGCAAAGCGGGTGAACGCTTTTGTGTAAGAAACTCCGGAGCCAAAGTTGTTGTAGAAGGTGTAGGAGATCACGGTTGTGAATACATGACTGGTGGCACTGCTGTTATACTGGGTGAGACCGGCCGCAACTTTGCAGCAGGTATGAGTGGAGGGGTGGCCTACATCTATGATGTAAAAGGTAATCTGCCTTCCCTGTTTAACGCAGAAATGGCTGATTTGGAGCCTCTTGATGAAGAGGACATTCCCAACCTCAAAACGATGATTGAGCAACACCTGGCTTATACAGGCAGCAAGGTAGCCAGCTTCATTATCAGCGACTGGGAAAACCAGCTGAAAAACTTTGTCAAAGCAATGCCACGGGATTATAAGAAAGTCCTTATGGCTGCCAGACAAAAAGCAGCTGCAGCAAAATAAAAGAGGCCTTCCACTCACAGGCAAGCGTTATGGGTGGAAGCCCTTCAAATTACACCAATAATATATTATTTATAATTAGGGGACGATGGGAAAAATAACAGGATTTTTAGAGCATACACGCGAACTACCCGAAAAAAGAAGCGTAGCGGAACGTGTCAAGGACTATAAAGAGTTCAATAACCTTTATAAAGGGAACAAACTCGTGGATCAGGCATCTAGATGTATGGATTGTGGCGTTCCTTTTTGTCACAATGGCTGTCCGCTGGGCAACCTGATCCCGGAATTTAATGACGCAGTTTACCGCGAAGACTGGAAAGAGGCATTTGATATTTTATCTTCAACTAATAATTTTCCGGAATTTACCGGTAGAATATGTCCGGCGCCTTGCGAAAGTGCCTGCGTATTAGGTATCAATCAACCGCCGATTGTAATCGAGGAGATTGAAAAACATATTATAGAAAAAGCTTTTGAGCTCGGGCTCGTTAAACCCCGCACTTCAATTGTGCGTACCGGTAAAAAAGTAGCCGTTATTGGTAGCGGCCCAGCGGGTCTGGCTGCAGCTACTCAGCTGAATAATGCAGGTCACCAGGTGACTATTTACGAGAGAGACGACGCACCGGGAGGATTATTAAGATACGGCATTCCGGATTTCAAACTGGAAAAAAATGTAATTGACCGTCGCTTAGCGGTATTAGAACAGGAAGGTGTAACCTTTAAACTCAATGCAAATGTCGGCGTCAATGTCAAACTAAATGATATACTGAGGGAGAACAATGCAGTTGTATTGGCCGGCGGTTCCACCGTACCCCGGGATTTACCTGTACATGGACGTTCTTTAAAAGGCATTTATTTTGCGATGGAATTCTTAAAGCAACAAAATAAGCGTGTTGCAGGAAAAGACCCTTTGGCTAAGCCTGAGATTGAGAGCAATATCCTTTCTGAAGAAATTTTAGCCACTGGCAAAAATGTTATCGTCATTGGTGGAGGTGATACCGGTAGCGACTGCGTGGGTACCTCCAACAGACATGGTGCGAAATCTATCACGCAGTTTGAACTGATGCCCGTTCCTCCAAAGGATCGTACAGAATTCATGCCTTGGCCTACCTACCCAATGATTCTAAAGACGACTTCTTCTCACGAAGAAGGGGCAGAGCGCCATTGGGCTATCGCTACTAAAGAATTCATCGGGGATGAAAATGGGAACCTCAAAGCCATCCGGGTGGTAGATTTAGAATGGAAATCTGAAAATGGCCGTCCTTCCCAATTCTTGGAAGTAAAAGGCAGTGAAAGGGAATTACCATGTGAGCTGGCATTACTGGCTATGGGATTCCTGCATCCTTTACAGACGGGACTGATAGATGAACTAGGCGTTGATCTTGACGAAAGGGGGAATATAAAAGCTTCTGAGAAAGCATATGCGACCTCCATCCCTAAGATTTATGCTTGTGGAGATATGCGTAGAGGTCAATCACTGGTCGTATGGGCCATTAGTGAAGGTAGGGAATGTGCCAGAAAAGTAGATGAATTCTTAATGGGACACTCTGTTCTGGAGAGTAAGGATGCGAATGTAGTCGTCAATAACGACTAATAACACAACGGGACACAACAAATAGTGAATATCAAAAAGCAGCCTCCTAAAAAAGGGCTGCTTTTACCTTATATAATCATTATAAATAATATATTTTTGGTTTCCCCAAAAGAAAAAAGCCCCAGTATATCTCTATACAAACGGGGCTTTTATGTAACCAACTATCATTTATGAATCAGGGGAAATTAATTATTCCGTTGTTCTGTTTTATTATTTTAGGACATTTTATTTATCAATAAAAAAATTGTCCTGCGCGATTACTGTGTGACCAGTGTTCCTACGTTCTGACCTTCAATTACCGCCCTTAGATTACCAGGCTTATTCATATCAAAGACAATAATAGGTAATTTATTTTCCATGCAGAGAGTAAATGCCGTCATATCCATAATCTTCAGATTATTGTCAATGCACTCTTTATAACTGATTGTTTCATACTTTACGGCTTGAGGATCCTTTTCGGGATCGGCTGTATATATACCATCTACACGGGTACCTTTTAAGATCACATCCGCTTTAATTTCTATAGCTCTTAAAGAACCGCCGGTATCAGTAGTAAAATATGGATTACCAGTTCCTGCTCCAAAAATAACGACTCTGTTTTTTTCCAGGTGACGAATAGCTCTTCTACGAATATATGGTTCAGCTACCTGATCCATCTGTAAGGCACTTTGCAACCGGGTAAAAATACCTATTTTTTCAAGCATAGCCTGCATTGCCATACCATTGATCACCGTTGCCAGCATCCCCATATAATCCCCGTGTGCTCTTTCAATGCCACTTTCAGCTTCATTCATACCCCGGTAAATATTACCGGCGCCGATTACAACTGCTACTTGAACCCCCATATCGGTGATACTTTTAATATCATTGGCGTATTGTTCGATAATTTTCGGGTCAAATGGTTCAGTACTGTTTTCGGCTTTCAGTGACTCACCAGAGAGCTTGAGTAAGACACGCTTATATTTAGGGAGCATGGTGATTGATTTGTTTGAATGCAAAATAAAGGGATTTTTTTTTTAATGCCAACTGCACTTATCGCCCTGCGCATACCAAATCAGCTCCGGTGCAGAAATTGTGGAAAAGTCTACCTTATATAAGTCTTTCATAAAGAATACTTTGCCAGTTTAAAAAGATTTCCCTAATATTGTATACAGCCAGCTTAGAAAACCAAACCTAATGGCTTTTTAATAATGTCTTTTCAAATTAATGCCAGCTACTGCGAGGAATTGCACTTTGAGCATACTAAATCCAGTGAACTTTACGCATTATTATTAGAGGCCATTCAGCTGTTGGGATGGAGCAGGGGTGCTTCAAAAATTGACCAGATTACGGCCTTTCCCGGCTTTTCCCTGATACCTTTCGGTGAAGTAGTCAATATGCAGATTAATTATGACAAGGTAGTTGTCACCAGTAGTTGCATTATGCCACAAATATGGAGTTTCGGGCAAAACAAAAGAAATATTCGAAAACTGGGACGGGCATTAAATCATTTAATCCAAAACAGAACAGAAGAGCAACTGAGGCAAAAATATTTCATTGCAAGTTCTGAATTTATCGCGGATACCCAAGAAAAAGTGCAGTCAGACCGGTTTAAGGAACTAACGAGTTCTACTAGTAAAATAACCGGCGTATTTTCTATTTTCAATCCTAAGCCGGGATATTATATTACTCCGATCCTTATAAATTTAAATATTCTTTATTTTATACTGCTTGGCCTTGCAGGTGCAGGATTTTGGAACTATAATCTACATGGTTTTGAATACCTGGGAGTTAATTTGCTGGATCTTACCTTGACCCAGCATGAATGGTGGCGATTATTAACCTATCAGTTCATGCATGGTGGCATTCTACATCTGTTAGGCAATATGTTTAGCTTACTGATGATAGGGGCATATCTGGAGCCACTTTTGGGAAAGTGGCGCTTTTTAGTTTTTTACCTGATTTGTGGCACTATTGGTGGATTATTCAGTATTTATATACATCCTTTTTTAGGCTCAGTAGGTGCATCGGCGGCTATAATAGGCATGTATGGTGTATTTCTGGGACTTCTAAGCTCAGATTTAATAGAAAAACATACCCGCAATGCTATATTATCCACTCTTATATTTTTCCTTACCCTGCAGTTGCTTTTTGGCTTACAGGGGCCTGTTGATAATAGTGCCCATGTGGGTGGCCTTCTAACGGGATTTGTGCTTGGCCTTATTTCCATAAGTGCAATCCGGAAAGAAAACACCTGGAATACAGTCAAAAGACTATCAATTATCGTATTAATGGCCATATTTATAATATTTTTCACTTTGAAGGAAATGCCCAATAAGGCCAATGAATTTAGGGCTGTTATTCAAGAATTTGGACTAAACGATGATCGAGCACAAAATTATCTTCGGATGTTGAATGAGTCCTCTGATGACGCAATTGTTCAGGAAATAAAAATTCAGTCTTTAGGTTTTATAAAACAAAATGCAGAAGTGCTCGACCGACTAGACCAAATGCCCATTGGAAAAAACGGCCATTACCGGGTAAATCTACTGCGTAAATACTTGCTACTGCAGGCAAAAAGAGCCAGTAGTGAAATGTTTTGGATCTATTATGGTCGCAGGACACCCAACGACAAGAAACAAATCGAAGCCTGTGATACAGAATTGCGACGTATCACCTATGAACTATCCAATACCAGCTGGACTTTTCAATAATCAATTCAAAAAAAGTGGCCTTAGTAGTGGATTTATAAAATCCGTTACTAAGGCCACAGGCCTGTCAAACCATCTTTTACAAGGGATATTAAAAATGCTTTTCTTTTTAAAGAGTTTCTTTCAGCCAGCTAAAGAATTCCCTTTGCCAAACCAAGGCGTTTTGAGGTTGCAATACCCAGTGGTTTTCATCGGGGAAATACAAAAATTTACTTTTAATGCCTTTTAGCTGTGCAGCCTGAAATGCTCCTTGCCCTTGCTCAATAGGAACACGATAATCAATGCCTCCTTGGACAATCATTATCGGCGTATTCCAATTCTGAACAAAATTTACAGGTGATGCATCATAAGAGGCCTGTGCTGCTTTATTATCCTTTTCCCAATAAAAGCCACCTTTTTCCCATTTCTCAAACCAGAGTTCATCAGTTGTTCCGGTCATGGAAACAAAATCAAAAACGCCGTCATGGGCAATAAAGGTTTTAAATCTGCCTTCATGTTTACCTGCTAACTCAAAAACTGAATAGCCGCCAAAACTGGCGCCCACACAACCTCTTCTTGCTGTATCAACATAAGACTCTTTTGAGATATCATCAATGGCATCCAGATAGTCCTGAATAACAGCACCACCCCAATGTTTGCTTACCGCAGCATTCCATTCAGTTCCATATCCCGGCATACCTCGGCGACAGGGAACAACTATAATATATCCCTGAGAAGCCATCAACTGAAAATTCCAGCGATAAGAGAAAAACTGGGTGGTCGCGGATTGAGGACCTCCCTGACAATAAAGTAAAGTTGGATATTTTTTCGTCTTGTCAAAATCAGGAGGGTAAACAATCCACTCCATCATCTGGTGGCCGTCTTTGGTTTTAATCCATTTTCGCTCAGTTGAGACGGGTGCCAGTGATTGATAAGCCTCATCATCCACATGGGTGAGCTGTTTTAAACTTCCGGTTTTAATATTTAAACTATACACTTCAGTCGCCCTGGAAATGTCTTCTTTTTCAACAATCAGCTCATCCCCAACCTGGGACAATATGGATTTAATATCAAAATCGCCTTTTGATATTTGGCGGATCTGAGGCATCATCTTGGTCAGACCTATATCAAGAACTGAAAAAACCTGTAGGGTTCCATCAACAGGAGCCACGAAAAACAATGTCCGGTCATCATTACCCCATTTAAAGGAAGCCACGTTTATTTGGTCCTTAAAGCCAGTCAGGTTCACTGTCAAGTCACCAGTAAGAACGACCAGATCCGTTTTATCCGCTTCATATCCCGGCGTTTTCATTTGTAACCAGGCCATTTTACCTTTCTTATTAAAAGCCGGAGATAGGTCATAACCCAGATTTTTCTCAGTTAGGTTTTCTGTCTGACCGGAAGCGATATCATAGGCATAAATATCTGTGTTGGTACTCTGAGCATAGGCAGTTCCATACTCTTTTTTGCAGACATAAATGATTTTTTTACTGTCCGGCGTCCAGATGTAATCTTCAGCCCCCCCGAAAGGCTGTTGAGGACAAAAATATGGTTCTTCACCCATTATATCTTTCTTGTTACTTTCCTGGGCCTGGCCATGCTCATAGGGTGAATAAAAAACATGATCAAATTCTCCATCAAACCATTTATCCCAATGGCGATAATTCAAGGAGGTGTATACCTGAGCGGATGTTTTTGTCAATTCTGGAAACCGGTCACGACCTAAAACTTTTTCCAGTTTAACTTTCTCAGTTGATAATATATACTTCCCATCGGGAGAAACCCTGTCATTTTCCAACAATGTATTTTTCTGTTCTTCAGTTATTTCAGTAGCCTGACCGCCATTAATGGGCATCTGATAATAGACGTTATTCATTTTATTTTCCTGGATATCAGGAGTGGATACTTTGTAAATTAAAGAAGTTCCATCCTTGGAAACTCCCTGGGCGCTAACCCGCCCCAATGATAATAATCCTTCAGGAGTCATAGGAGATTTCTGCGCGTTGGCCTGTAACATGGTAAAAGCGGCTAATGTGAATAATAATTTTTTCATATAATGGAAATTTAGTTAGGCTACTCTTAAGAGCCGTTTAATTTGATTTTTAAAACGTCTGACTGTTAGCCATACGGGCAAAAATAGATAAATTTAAGGCAGTTTATCAAAACCAAATAATTCTCATATTTGTTAAAGCCAAACGGCTTACTGAATTATTAGTTAAAAGACAATTATATGACAGAGCCATTTTATGAAAATAATAAAGAGAGCTTATTTTTGCCTCAACCTGGGTAAAACACTTTTTATCAGAGGTTTACACCATTTAATCATAAAGAAAAATAATATGAGATTATTATCCCATTCCGCTGCCATTTTATTTAGTAGCTCCCTTTTATTATTAGCATCCTGTGGAGGCTCTCAAAATAGTGAAGCAGCTAAAACGCAGGAAGCTCAAAAAGTGACAGCGGCCCAAGGCAGCATAATACCTGTTGATACAGCTGACAGTAAGGTTCTTTGGAAAGGTTCCAAGTTGATAGGAGAGGGTCACTCAGGTTTTGCACCTATCTCCGTAGGTCAGGTAAGCGTTGTAGGTAACCAGATTACAGGTGGCAAAATTACCATTGATATGAAAGATTTGCAGCCCACCGATCAGGATCAGGAGGGTAATACTAAACTAAAGGGGCATTTGGGTTCTCAGGATTTCTTCTCCGTGGATTCTTTTCCTACTGCAACTTTTGAAATTACAAAAATTGAAACAGGAACTGCGCCTTCAAATCTGACACCAGACAGCGGAAAGGACACAAAAGCTGCAGGTATCAACTCCAATGCGATCGTAACCGGAAATATGACCATCAAAGGAATTGCAAAATCCATTTCATTTCCAGCTGAAGTACATGCAGATACCACTGCAGTTAATTTTAAAGCGGCATTTGCCATTGATCGCACTGTCTGGGGTATTAACTATGGATCAGAAAACTCCATCAAAGATAAAATAATTAGCAAAAACATTGATTTTCAAATAAATATAAAAGCAGGGCATTAATATGTATGACCTAATTATTAAGGGTCTTTTGCACCTTTAATCTATATTTTTTCATAATTTTATTGATTATAGCTGGTTTTGACTGTCGTTTATTTGTCTGTGCCGGCTATTTTCAGTAACTTTGCCGCCGATTTTGTGGGGAATTATGTTATAATATTGAAAATTAAAACTAATTTTGAAACAAATCGACCTTAAGGTACGTTTTATATATTCAATTAAAGCCATTAAACAATATGAGGCAGCTTAAAATTGCCACTCAGATCACCAATCGTGATTCGCAGGCCGTAGAAAAATATCTTCAGGAGATATCAAAGATTTCTATGATTACTCCGGAAGAAGAAACCACGCTGGCTCAGCGGATTAAAATGGGTGATCAATGGGCTTTAGACAAATTAGTTCAATCTAATTTGCGCTTTGTGGTATCTGTTGCTAAGCAGTACCAACATCAAGGTTTATCACTTAGCGATCTGATTAACGAGGGTAACCTCGGATTAATTAAAGCGGCACAACGCTTTGACGAAACCAAAGGTTTCAAATTTATCTCTTACGCGGTATGGTGGATTCGCCAGTCCATTTTACAGGCGTTGGCAGAGCAGGGTAGACTAGTCCGCCTGCCTCAAAACAAAATTGGCACCTACAACAAGGCTAATAAAGCCTACATGGCATTCGAACAAGAACATGAAAGAGAGCCAAGTACGGAAGAATTAGCCAGTATCCTGGAAATGAGTGAAACAGAAATCAACAACATTTTCCAAAGTAATACCAGACACACATCTCTGGATGCACCCGTGCACGAGGCAGAGGATGTTGCCATGGGAGACCTTTTGGAAGGTGCTGATGACACAGATGACGATGTCATGAAAGATTCACTCAGAGAAGAAATCCGTCGGGTACTTAAGTCACTTAGCCCAAGAGAAGCAGAAATCGTAAATGCTTATTTTGGTCTGGAAGGCGAAAACGGTATTACCATTGAACAGATTGGTCAAAAATACGATCTGACAAAGGAACGTATCCGTCAAATCAAAGAAAGAGCGATCAAACGTTTGCAAAAAGCCCGCTATAGCGGTGCCTTAAAATCCTATTTAGGTTAATAATAGGAAGAAAATTATCTCTTAGACGCCTTTGCAAAATGCAAAGGCGTCTTTTTTTGCCTGAAATTCGTCTGCCCGTCTCCCCAATATTTTCATAAATTTTATTTTCAGAACACACTGATTGTTAATTAATACTAACATTTCTTCTCAATATCCCTGTCAGGAAGTTTAAAATAATGCAAAAAAATTGCTGGTTATTAAGTAAGGTTTTGTATTTTTATATTATGTATAACATAATACTATCAATCAATTTCATTTAAAATCACCTTTTTCACCCTAGTCTTAAATTAAACAAATGTCCCTTAAAATTCCCATCCGGCAATTTGCTGTTCTAACGCTCGCCTTTGCCGTTTATAGCTTTAACGGTTGTTCAAAAAGTACTTCAGATACAACGGTTACTCCGGATCCTACGCCTGATACAACGAGTCATACCACACCAGTTACCTCACCTGCTGCTACGGCAAAGTCCAGTTATACATTAATCTGGTCTGATGAGTTTAACCAAGATGGAGATATTGATCCAAATTACTGGTCATATTGTCCAAGAGGCACAGTTGCCTGGACAACATATTTAACTGAAAATCCAAATTATGCTCATTTAAGTAATGGCAACCTTAATTTAAGACTGGACAATGCCATTATTGACGGTGACAATGCGGCCTATCATAGTGGAGGCATTAAAACTGCTGGTAAATTTAATTTTACATACGGCAAAATAGAAGTTCGGGCAAAATTCACGCAAGGCCAGGGTTCCTGGCCCGCCATCTGGTTGATGCCGGATGATCCTTCCTCCTATGGGGGATGGCCGGCCAGTGGCGAAATTGATATCATGGAACACGTGAAATATTATGATTATGTCGGTCAGACCTTACACAATAGTACGGTTACTAAATCTGATGGCGGAAGTACAGCTGGAGTTGCCGCAGACTATAATACTACAGATTTTAATATTTACGGCCTTGAATGGACACCAACCACCATTAACTTCTATGTCAATGATAAACTGACCAATACTTACACAAAAATAGCTGGTGCCGGTAGCAGCCAGTGGCCATATGACAAACCATTTTATATTATTTTAAACCAGTCGGGAGGTGCGGGTATGGCAGGCTCTATTACAGATGCTGAATTACCCTTCACAATGGATGTTGATTATGTCAGAGTATATAAAAATTCCTACCTCACGGATGGAGATTTTGAATCTGAACAACTTACAGGATGGACATCCACCGGAACAGATGCAACACTCACCACCGACAATGTTCAGGCAGGTAAAAAGGCGATACTACTCAGTGGAGAAAATGCTGGGATTGAACAGAAAATCACAGGTCTGGCAGGTAATACCCACTACCGTTTCGGAGGCTTTGGTTTAGTATCCGCAAGTGGTGTAACAGCTACCATGGGAGCCAAAGATTTTGGTGATACGGAAGTGAAGACGGATCTCACAAAATTAAATTATACACAAGGTTATGTTGATTTTACGACTGGCGTTTCTGATACAACCGTTACTGTTTATTTTCAGAAATCTGGAGGAGGTACGGCTAGTGGGGATGATTTTTATCTGGAAGTGATGCAGTAATAAAATTAATTGGCATCTTTTTAAAACAGTTCCAATAAAATAACCATAATTACAACCAGCTAACTTTTCATCACCCAAAATAAATCTAGTAATGCAAACAATCAAAAAACAAGCAATTGGTTTACTGATCACAGGTACGTTTTTTGGACTTTCCATGTCCTGTTCAAAAAACATTCAACCTACCGAGTCTACCCAAAGTTCCGATTTGACATCCGTCAGTAACTCGGCCACACTGGCTGCGCAGACCCGGATTCTTTCCACACCGGCCTACAAGCTCATTTGGTCAGATGAGTTTAATACGGATGGCCATTTTGACACCAGCAAATGGTCTTTTGCTCCAAGAGGAACGGTAGCATGGACCAAGTATTTAACCTCTGATACATCCTATGCATTTAATCAGGGAGGGGCATTATGGCTGAGAATGGATAATGCCGTTATTGCGGGCGATAATGCCGCCTACCATTCAGGCGGTATTAACAGCTCTGGTAAATTTAATTTTACTTATGGGAAAATTGAGGTGAGAGCAAAGTTTAATCAGGGACAGGGTTCATGGCCGGCCATTTGGATGATGCCTGATGAGCCTGCAGCCTATGGTGGATGGCCCAACAGTGGGGAAATGGATATTATGGAACATGTTAATAAGGAAAGTGTGGTTCATCAAACACTACACAATGCAGATGTCACCAATAGCAGTGGAGGTAGCACTGCAACACACAGTGCCAGTTATAATACTAGCGATTATAACCTATATACGGAAGAATGGACTCCAACGACAATTAAGTATTATGTGAACAATACATTACAATATACTTATACAAAAACAGCCAGCGGAGGTTCCAATCAATGGCCTTATGACCAACCCTTTTACATTATCCTTAATCAATCTGGAGGTGCGGGCTGGCCTGGAGCAATTACCGATAGCGATCTGCCGTTTACGATGCAGGTAGATTATGTCAGAGTTTACAAAAGTTCTGTACTGAGTAATGGAGATTTTGAAACTGGCAGCCTTTCTCCTTGGACGACCTGGGGGCAAACGTCAACTGTCGTTTCTACGGGTGCCAGAACCGGCAGTTATTGCATCAAAGAAACCGGAACAGCAGAGACCTCTATTGAACAAGCACTATCTGGCCTTACCCCTAATACAACCTACCGATTCGGCGGTTTTGCAAAAGTTGGCGCCCAAGGTCAGAGTGTTAGCATTGGAGTTAAAAATTATGGAGGAGCTGCCATCGGCACTGCCATAACTTCTACAGATTATACACATGGGTCCGTTACTTTTACGACAGGAGCCACGGATAGTACCGCAACCATTTATTTCTATAAAGCAGGTAATGGCACAGCCTGGGGTGATGACTTCTACGTAGAGGCTCTATAAGAAACCCGGATAATCTTACGAAAAGGCAATTTAAACAATCTAGTAAAACCGCGTATAATTCAAAAAAGGAATTCTAAAACTCCTCCTAAATTATCCGTAATAAAACAATAAAAGCGCTTCAGGCCCCAAGACAAACGGGGCCGAAGCGCTTTTTAATGGAAATGCATTTTTATCATAAATAGGTAATCCTCACAACTTACCTGTCAGCATCCAATATATTTTAAACAGGCTCCTTTCTTTCCAGACGGGCAAAATGACTGGAAAGATGCACCCGCATCCCATTTCGGAATTCCTCGGGAGTACCTTTTTCCAAAATTCCGATCAACTGTTTATGAGAGACAAATTTCTTCGGATTTTTGGCCGGTTCAATAATATCACTCTTATTAACAAAATCAAAAATAGGCAGCAATAGCTTCTGGAACTTAATCAGCGTCTCATTTTTTGATATCTGATATAATTTCCCATGAAACTGGATTTCATAGGCAGCTTCAAACTTTTCACCACTGGTGGACGCAGGTTCATTTTTTACAATCGCCTTGAGTTCTTTGATATCATCAGGCGTAACGTGTTTAAATAATAAATCAGCCATCCCGATTTCAAGAATTAAACGAATCTCGAAGATTTCCTTCAGGGTATCTTCACTCAATACATAAGGATTTAAACTCTTTGCTAAATTCCCGAATATATCTGGATTCGTTATAACACTTCCTTTTTTCTTTTTGCTGTCAATTAGCCCCATCATGCGAAGGCGCATAAGGGCTTCTCTCACTACCGTTCTGCTAACACCCAGTGCTGACGCTAGTTCCAGCTCCTTTGGAATCGTATCACCCACCTTTAATTTACGCTGATGCAGCAAATCAATCAAATTAGCTTCCACACGGTCAACTAAGCTCTGATTGTTAATGGATGTAAAAACTTCATTTTCCATTTGTTATCAATTTTTTCAAAAATATTTTCAAATATAACGAGAAAAAAACTTGGCAGAACAAAATAAAGTTTTAATTTTATTATGTCATACTTAATAATTATAAAAAATTGTCACAATGCAACACGTTTTACTTAAAAAAATGTTACTGGTGATAAGCGTATTTTTAACATTGTCATCATACGCACAATCAAATACTTACAGCGGTTCGGTTCTGGATGAAAATACGGGGCAGAACCTGGAAGGGGCAACAGTAACAAACCAATCTAACCATGCAGCAGTCATTACTGATGCACAAGGCTCGTTTACCATCAATGGGAATAAAAGCGACAGTCTGATTATCAGTTACATCGGCTACGGTTCAACAACCATCGCATTAAAGGATAATCTCCGGCTATTTATTCGCCTGACTAAAAACGATAATTCACAGTTAGACGAGGTTGTTGTCGTGGGTTATGGGACACAAAAACGAAAAGAATTTGCCGGGGCAGTAACCAAAGTTAATCCTTTAGGATTTGAGCATAGTCCTAATTCAAATGTTGCCACCGCACTTCAGGGAACAGTTCCTGGTATCATGGTCAGGCAATCTACCGGTGCTCCGGGTGCATCTCCCAATATTGTCTTTAGAGGAGGTACAGGTTTTGATGGTAGCGGCGATCCGCTTATAGTCGTGGACGGGGTAATTCTTAATTCTTTATATGGCATTTCCATGGACGATGTGGAAAGTATGGACGTTTTAAAAGATGCCGCCTCTACAGCTATTTATGGAGCTAGAGCTGCCAATGGTGTCATCCTGATTACTACCAAAAAAGGGAAAAAGGGCAGGACCCAGGTAAATTATAGCATCAAACAATCAATCAACAAACCAAGAAGTATTGCAGATGATTACCTGAACGCCGCTCAATATATACATATGAATCGCTTGGGTTTAAGAAGCAGATATATTGCAGATTCAATCACCGGATCGAACCCTCAGGCAGATAAAAATCAATTAAATGGTGCATGGGGCTGGGCATTCGGAAGTACGAATACCTCCCCGGTAGGCCTGTATACCACTCAATTAGTAACTGATTTAAACAGAGATAAATTAGGTGAGGCCGGCTGGAAACTTCTGCTCGATCCAAATCCATTTAACCCTGGTCTTATGGATAGTATCCTTTATAAGGAAAGCTCAACTCAGGAAAGAGAGGCGATGCTAATGCGACAAAGTAATTCCACAGAACAATCACTCTCGTTCTCGGGAGCTGATGAAAATGGATCTTTTTCTTTAAATCTTAATTCGGTAAAAGATAACGGAACCATTATTGAATCATGGATGAAGCGAATAAACGTGAATTTTAATGGATCCTTAAACATAGGCAAAAATCTTAATATTCAATTAATGACAAATGCCTATAGAACGACCGTTGGATCGCCTTATTCAGACCCTGGAGATGCTTTTGGTACCGCTGCAACAGGTGGACTGATGCAACGTTTCCTGGGCGTAGCTCCGACAGTGAGGTATTATAATGATACTTCAGGAGCCATGTTGCCCGGCCCCAATGATTTAACCCTTGGCAACCCTAATTACTGGAAAAATATTAATATAAATAGCGTCAATCAGGAGAGGTATATGGGAAGCCTCAAACTGACCTATAACATTCTTCCATATTTAAAATTCATAGCAAATGGTTCCGGTTATATGTTATATCAAAACAACAATGCCTTTACGACATCCTACCAGGCAGGTAGTGGCGGTGCAATAAATACGACCAGACCAAGTTCCTTTAGCAACTATAAGGACATGCAATACACCTATAATGGCTTCTTACAATTCGATAAAAACTTCAATGGTCACAACATCAGCATTATGGCAGGTGGAGAATATTATGATTACAAAAGATATACTTTTTCAGGTGCCGGGTCAGGTGCTTCCACGGATTTAATTCCATGGGTGAGTGCGGCTAATACCCCATATGTGCAAAATGGAGTAATCGTAAATGGCCAGTCGGCATCTTCCGCATTCGCCTATTGGGAGCGAATTGCATCAGCAATAGGCAGGGTTTCCTATTCTTATAAAGACCGTTATTTTGCCCAGGGAATTTTGCGACTGGATGGTTCTTCAAGGTTAGATCCCAGTAACTATTATGGCTTATTTCCCGGTATTTCTGCAGGCTGGAATATGCAAAATGAAAATTTCTTTAAAAACAGCAAGCTATCAGAATATATCAGCACCATCAAGCCACGCATCAGCTATGGAGAAAACGGAAACCTGCAATATTTTGGTTCTAATTATTACCCAACCGCACAGGTGTATGCAAATGCCGGCACCTATAACGGACAGGGCGCTTCCTATGCCAGCAGTTATATTAACCCAGGTGTCAGATGGGAGCGTACAAATTCTGTCAACTACGGCGTAGACTTAGGAATCTTACATGACCGGGTTACTTTAGTCGCTGACTATTTTGTAAGAAATGTATTTGACAAATTAGCCAGTTTAGGCATTTCTTCATGGACAGGATTCAGCTCATATAGCACCAACCTTTCTCAGTTAAGGAATAAAGGGATCGAGTTATCATTAAACGCTAAATTAGTATTGCCAAAAAGACCCGAAGGATTCTTCCTGGATTTTGGAGCTAACTTTTATTCCGTTAAAAACTATGCTGTTAAATTACCTTATAATGGACTTCCTGGCAATAGGCAAGGTACCATTCAGGTATGGGATCCAAATCATCCAGGCCAGTTAATGCAGGTCGGTGGCTTAGTTGAAGGCAAACGTATTGGAACGGACGAAGTCTGGGTGCCAAAATGGGATGGAATATACAGAACACAGGCCGAGTTAGACGCCGATGCGAATGTTGTTAATAGCTTTTTACCGTACACAGGAGCCATTGGTCAGAAATTCAAACAACTGGGTGATGCTAAATGGCATCAGGTGTATCAAAATGACACAATAGATAGCAGACAATATGTATTTGCTGGTCGTACGACACCAAAAGCATCCGGAAGTTTCTTCTTTAATACCGGTTACAAAGCATTCAGATTATACGCGGCATTTGATTACGCCTATGGATTTATCATATTAAATCAGTCCAGAATCAGAGGTTTAAGTCAGGTACAGGGATCTCAGAACAGTACGAAAGAAGTCCTGGACACCTGGACTGAAGAAAATCCAGATGCATCTCTACCTAGATTCTACTGGGCTAACCAGGGCAGAAACTACGGCATCAATGGTAGCGGGGACAATGTCGCTGCAAATCTTTGGGAAAAAGGAGATTACCTGATGCTACGAGAGGTTACTTTAAGTTATAGTTTCCCCAAAGAAGTTTTAAGCCAATGGTTCAATAACCGTATCAAAGGATTAGAACTTTCATTAACAGGAAATAACCTTAGCTATTTAACCAGCTACACAGGTATTTTTCCGGAAGTGGGAGGCATAGACAATGGTCGTTATCCTTTACCTAGAAAAATCACTTTTGGCGCAAATATCACCCTATAATATACTTCTGAAAAATACAGAAAATGAAATATAATACATATATCCAGAAAATTTTCCTCTGCTTGAGTATCTCCGTACTATTGTTTTCCTGTAAAAAACAATTAGAGGAAGTCATGCCACAGACAAGTATAAGTAAAAGCCTTGCACTAACAGATGCAGGAGCCGCACAAACCATTTATGAGGGCGTATATTCCAGATTACGGGCACAGAACAGTTTGATGTTTTACCTGGGTGAAATGCGAACCCAACTTTGGGAGGATGGCTTATTTACAGAATCAGTTGATGCAACCGCCCAAATGTTTTATACACACACGGTAAGTTATTTACTGGTACCTTATAGTGACTGGGGCGGATTATACAATCTGATTTACAATATCAATAATGTCATTGAGGTACTTCCCAAAAGCCCGCTTGACGCAGCTACCGTCAAAAAAGACGTTGCAGAAATGTATGGGCTCAGAGCATATGTTTATTACCTGCTGTTAAAAACCTGGGGAGATGTTCCACTGACTACGGAGACTATCAATAAAATTGATAATGCTGCCCAGACCTATAAAGCCAGAAGCCCCAAAGATTCAGTTATGATGCAAATTAAATCTGACATTGCTACCTCTCTGGAAATGTTTGGTTCCGATAATACTATCGAAAGCGGGAATCGTGTTTATTGGAACAGAGTGGCATCTCTTGTATTAAAGGGCGATGTGTATCTATGGTCTGCGACCAATATGGGGGGAGGGTCTGCAGATTTAAATACAGCCAAAGCAGCACTACAGGAAGTCAAAAATCTGGAAGGAACGACTCTTGGATTAGACGCAAATTATGCAGACATCTTTGATCCAACCAAAAAATCCGGAAATAAAGAAATTATATTTGCCTTAAACTACGAGATCAGTCAGGCACAACAGGCTACTTTTACCAACTTCAGAGTAAATGCCCTTCAGGCAACAGGTATGTCCTTTTCTACTACAGGATCACCGACTGTTTCTGAGGTCTATCCATACGTCTCCGGAGCAAGTCGTGTAGGCCTGTCATTGTCCATGATTAATACCCTTACTTCCGGCCCCTCAGATCAGCGTATTTCAAATTCCTTTAAGGTTATGTATAGCACCGCCGCATCTCATAGTGTCATGGGCGTTATGCTGACCAAATTTATAGGCGTCACTTCCGGCACCACTCAGGTATATAATAATGATTACCCCATTTACCGTTATGCAGATGTATTATTATTATTAGCAGAGGCTAAGGCCAAATTAGGGGAGAGCCCCGCAGCTGAAATAAATGAGATTCGTCAGCGCGCCTATGGCACCAATGCGCCTGTTTTTACAAATGGCAGCGTTAAACAAAATATGGATGCCATTTTGGATGAATACCTCAGAGAATTTATCGGTGAAGGAAAACTTTGGTGGGCGCTAAGAAGGGCAGGGGATTCATACGTATATGACCACCTGAATCCAAATTATTTTTCAGCAAACTCTACGGAAAAAATGTTATTGCCGATTACACAAACCATGCTGAATAATGACCCATTACTAAAACAAACGGAAGGCTATCCAACCATTCAATAATGGCCAATTATACTTCCTGAACGCTTTCATAGGTTTCTGTTAGGATAGAAAGTGGGAGGCGCGCTGATTTTATTCAGTGGCGCCTCTTTTTATGTTAGGATATATGTACAACTTCTAAACCACTACCTGAAACAAATTAGAGGTTTCTATTATCTATCTGCTTAAATAATAAGTTGTTGTGTTATCCATCATTAATGGAAATTCAGATAATGCTAAAGAATCCTTTGACAAGTTTCTTATCACATAGCCTCGACGACCCTGATTCAAAAATAATACCCAGGCAGTATCCTTTGCCGGCATTGCCGCCTGATTTCCTGTAGCCGGCACAAAATGATAATGATCCTTTCCAGATTCATCGCCTTCCGTAATCCAACTTATCGTTCCCAACGAATCCAGTTGCCAGTTCTGTTGAATAGATGTATCGCATTTAAGGCCTGCAAACCCTGAATGGCACATTTTATTTAAAGTCCAATTGCCCGCTAAAAAAGATCGTATAGCTAGGGTATCATGATTATGCTGTGCAGTTTTCAAGTTAAATGGACCCTTTTGTTTAAGTTGAGCAGTATTATTATTCGTACTTTTTTTTAAGGGGCCACAACCCGTTAAATTTCCTAAAATCATTGACAAGGCTGCGATAGAACAGATTCCAGCAATTCTAGCATATTTTACACCAAAAGGGTTAGTATTAACAGGTAAAAATTTCATAGGTATTAAAAATTTATTTAGGGATATAACTACAATAGCAATACCACATAAATCGTTCCAGCAAATGATGTGGTATTGCTAATGTATACACTAAGCCCCCGGTATTTAACTTTGGCATATCTGACCAAATACTAAATACCAAGGGCTTATGCATTGATGTATACTAAATATTAATTGCCTAATTAAAACCAGCTCCCTGTAAACGCATCATTCGTGGTCTTGTTATCTGCATTTTTCCTTCTTCTTCTGACTTCTTTTCTATGCTTAAACATAGTGTAAAACACCATAGGCAAAAATAACAGGGTTAAAGGAGGTATGCCCATAAAAGAAACCCATGTTCCCCCGAAATGCCGGCGCATAGGGCGCTTTAATCTTTCCGCAATCAAATACATGCCGGGCAATATAAATAGGGTCATAAAGAAGGCGAATGCCAGGCCAAATATAATGGTCCAGGAAAGCGGCTTCCAGAATGAAGCATTATCACCGCCAAAGAAAATATGAGGATTTAAGTCAGAAAATAACGTCATAAAATTGATATTGAATCCTACTGCCAGTGGAATTAAGGCTAATATTGCGGCTAACGCAGTTAACATGACAGGAATAATTCTCGTTTTGCCAGCCTGTACTACCGCCTCGTGGATTTTAAGGCCTCTTGATCTTAACTCATCGGCAAATTCAATAACCAGAATACCGTTTTTCACGACAATACCTGCCAGTCCAACAATACCAATACCCGTCATAACCACTGAGACCTCCATGCCCGTAATGGCATAGCCCAGGATAACCCCAATTACACTAAAGAGAATTTCAGTCAGAATAATCACTGATTTGCTAACAGAATTAAACTGCAGGACCAACAGGAATACAATTATCATTAAAGCAATCAATAATGCTTTGCCTAAAAATGCACCTGTTTCCGCCTGTTGTTCTCCTTCTCCGGTTTGCTGAATAGTAACACCATCCGGCTTATGCTTAAATTGTTGGATATGTTTTGATAGATCCAGATTAACCGCTGTTGGCGTAAATCCTTGTAATACATTTGAGGTCAGCGTAATCACTCTTTTCTGATTTTTCCGTTTTACACTTCCCAATGTGTTGGTATAATCTACATTCACCAGAGAGCTAATTGGAATAGATTTAAACTGACCAGAGGCCATATCTGTAAAACTTATATTCATATTCATTAAATCGCTCAGATTATTACGCTGGGTCTTTTCATTCCTTAATTGAATTTTATATTCATCTTCTCCATCTTTCACCTTAGAGACTTCAAGCCCGAAAAGCGCAGTTCTGATTGCCTGCCCCACCTGAGCAGTGGAGACTCCCTCACGCATTGCTCTTTCTCTGTCGACTGTAAAACTAATCTCAGGATTTGTCAGATCAACATCCATCTTCAATTCCTCCACACCGGGCGTCTGGATTGAATCCAGGTAGTTCTTTAAAGAAACGGCAGTAGAGATCAAATCATCAAAGTTTTCACTGGCGATTTCAATATTTACCGGAGGTTCTGTAGGTGGGCCATTCTGTTCTTTATTCACTGTAATTTCTGCGCCCGGGATTCCTTTTACCGCGGCCCTGATGGAATCCAGATAAGGCCCGGTGGATATGCCATTACGTTCACCAAACTCAACAAAACTTACCTGAATCCGACCCAGTTCTGGTTTGGTACTTCTGTCACCACTAGTCGGATCAGCAGCTCCAATAGCAATATTGGTAATTACACTTTCAACGACCGGATTTTTCTTTCCGTTCTCCATGCCCAAAACATGATAGACTTTCTTCTCCAGGGTTTTTGTTACAGAGTCTGTATAATCCACATCCGTCCCCACAGGCATTTTAAGATAGACATATATTTGATTTGGCTCACTATCCGGGAAAAATACAACGGGGACCTTGCGGGCTAAAAAGAACATAAAGGCGACAATCATCAGCGCAAACGTAGACACCAATAACCAGACCGGTCGCCATCCTTTTAATGCCCAACGCAGTAATTTTTCATAGCTACGCATAATTGCCGGCAGCACTTTATGTTGAAAAGTATGAATCCATCCGTCTAATATATATTTATTCAGAATAGATAATAAAACAATAAAAATGATCAAATTTCCTGCAAACGGCTGCCCGATCAGATCTAATAATAACCCGATTCCAATAGCGACCCAAAAAATGGGTTGCTTAAAAATAGCAGATTTAGGAGGTTTATTTTCAGTCTCTGCATGATTCATAAAATCAACTGCAAATACAGGGTTCATAATAAAAGCAACCACCAGGGAAGCAGCCAACGTAAAAATCAGCATAGTGGGTAAGTAAATCATAAACTTACCGATAATCCCCGGCCAGAACAGTAAAGGGAAAAACGGCGCAAGCGTTGTCAGCGTACCTGCCAGAACAGGAATAAATACTTCTCCTGCCGCCATTTGTGCTGCCTTTACAGCCGAAACTTTGCCTTTGTTTTCAGAGAAAATTCTATGGGTATTTTCAATAACCACAATAGCGTCATCCACAATTATCCCCAATCCAAAGAGCAGGGCAAATAATACAATAAAGTTTAAGGTTACTTCCGACCCCACAATCAAATTAGCCCCCGGTAAAAATACAAAAGCAACGAACATACTTAGAGGTACGGATAATGCTACAAAAAATGCATTAGTGACGCCCATAAAAAACATCAGAATAATCAGTACCAGTACAAAACCGATTACGATGGAGTTAACCAGATCTGTAAAAGATGTCCTGGTTTTATTACTGGAATCACCCGTAATACGAACATCCAGATCTTTAGGAAAGACTTCCTGTTTTACCTGATCGGTAATATCTTTTACCTGGTCAGAAGTCTCAATCAGGTTCTCCCCGGATCTTTTAATTATATTAAGCGTAATGACATTTTTACCATCAAGGCGAGCATAGCTTTCGTGTTCTTTAATCGTATCCTTGATATCAGCGATATCTTTCAGATAAATAGGAGCTCCCTTTGAGTTTCTAAGCACAATCTGACTTAACTGCTGCGCGGTTTTAATTTGGCCCTTAACCTGTAAAGTCCTTTTCATATTACCTACGCGAAGCAACCCTCCAGAAATATCCAGATTTTCCCCTTGAACTGCTGAGGCAATATTGCTGAAAGTAATACCTGCGGCCTGCATTTTTAAATTATCTACATTGATCTGGAACTCCCTTTCCGGAGCACCCACCATATCCACACGGTTGATCTCAGGCAACTCTTCCAAACGATCCTGTAATTCGTCTGCATATGACTTCAAACGCATCATGTCATAATTGCCACTAACATTAACATACATAATGGGCTGATCAGAAAAGCTCACCTCCATGGTGGTAGGCTCTTCGGTCAAATCAGTTGGCAGATCCTGTTTTGCCTTATCCACGGCATCTTTTACTTTCTGGAGTGCCACATCTGTTTTTACATCAGTACCAAATTCGACGACAATAGCCGAATAATCCTGTACAGAAGAACTGGTTACTTTATTTATTTTAGCACCGGTAATCCCTTTAATCTGTTTTTCAATTGGTTGTGTAACCAGGTTTTCAATATCCTTTGGGGAATTGCCTACATAAATTGTCTGAACATAAATAGTAGGGATGACAATATCAGGAAACTGCTCTTTGGGCAGGGTAACAAATTGAAAGATACCTGCAATTGATACAAATAGCATCAACAGATAAATGGAGGTTTTATTTTTAATACTCCAGCTTGTCGGTTTAAATTGCTTGAAGTTTTCGCTTAAATTCTCTAATGAAGGCATAATGCTTAATTGATTCGTGATTGATTTAGCTTCAAAACAGCCATTGACTTGATTATAACCCAACCAATATTGGCTGTCCGTCATACAGCCCCTGATATCCTTCACTGATGATTATATCTCCTGCCTCCAGGCCTGATGTAACCTGCAATCTGTCATGATACATCTGACCTATGGTGACATATCTTTTTTTGGCCATCATTTTGTCTCCCTGGCCACTGACCACCATGATATACTTGCCCTTTTCGTCATTTTGAATGGTATTAACAGGAATCGTTATAGCTTTAGGATCTTCATAGTCCTTAATTCTGGCTACAGCAACCTGGTTGGAACGCAGCACCTGATCCTGTGGCACTTTACCCTCAACATAAAAAGTTCGGCTTATAGGGTCAATGAGTTTACCAACTACGTTTACCGTAGTAACCATTTGCTTACCTCCCAAATCCGGCAGGGTCACATGGAGTTGGCTTCCAACCTTTATTTTTCCCGAATAGTTTTCCGGAACATTGACCGTGACTTTTAAATCATCATTATTTACAATCTGCACCTGCGTACCAGCCGAAAAGAATTCACCAACCTTTATATCCATGGTATTCACAGTACCGCTGATTCCCGCTCTGACAGCCGTATTATTTACCTGTTCTTCTGCTATTTCCATATTCGCCCTGGCTGCCTTATACTGACTTTGAACACTCTCCAGGGACGTTTTGGCATTTAATACCTGTAGTTCTGTCCCGATATTTTCTTTCCAGAGATTCTGTTGCCTTTCAAATACAGTTTTGGCTTGTTCCAGCTGCGCAGCTAGACCAGCCACCTGCTGTTGGGCAGCTACCAGGGATTGCCTTTGAGAGGCATCATCAAGTTTTAATAAAATTTGTCCTTTACTGACATGGTCACCTTGTTTTACATAAACTGCATTTACCACTCCGCCCTGACCTTTAGGTGCCACATAGGCAACATTCTGAGCGTCAATTTTCCCTTGTAAATCAATATAATGTTCAAAACTACTTACGGCAACAGTATCTAAAGCGACCAGTTTGCGTTTCGCTTCCACCGCATTGGGATCAATAGCTTTAATTTCCTTTTGCAATTTTTCAATTTGCGAAGTCAGTTTGTCCTGTTCACTCTGAAGCCTGGACAGTTCCTTCTGCTTTTCTTTTAAAACTTTAGACTGATCCTTACTTTGTCCGCATCCCACCGTTATAATCATGGCAATGATCAGCAGAATCGCTGCCAAATAATTACGGTTCAATTGTCTTAGGGGAAAAGACGGGTAGATGGAGGTCTTTTTGTTTGCGTTGGAAGAAAGATTCCTGTTACTTTTCATCTGTAGATTATTTAAATCGCTGATAGCGGGTAGTCGTAATTTGCTTGTTATAATGTAGAATTCCTGTTTCAATTAGAGGCTACCGGTAGCCTTTAAAAAATCAACTTTAGCAATCACTGCATCATAAAGAGCACTGATATAGTTTGCCTCAGCCGCTTTCAAATCTGTTTGTGCCGTATTAATCTCCGTCTGGGATCCAGCACCCACTTCATATTTTTTCTTTGTCTGATTATACACTTCTTCAGCCAAATTCATATTTTTCTTTTGGTAATCCATAATAGAAATAGCTGAAGTAAAATTATTCTTCGCAGTGACTATTTCATTATCGATCGTCTGCTTGAGTTCAAACAATTGATTGTCCGCTTGTTGTAATTCAAAGCCAGCCTGTTTAATTTGTGCATTTTTAGCAAAACCTGAGAATATCGGAATATTCAGACGGAGGGCCAGAAAGGAAGATGTAAACCAGTCTCCACTAAATGAAAGTGTATTTTGCTGGTTTTGTTTTGAATAGGAGGCTGCCAGGTTAAGTGTCGGCAGCTTGCTATATTTATAACGTTTCACATTAAACTCATCGAGTTCTTTCATCAGCTGGAGGCTTTTATAATCGTTGCGCTTTTCATAATTAAAATCGGCCTCGACCAGTATACCGGATTTTATCTGATCTTCACTGAGCGTATCGGTTAAAACAAGCTGGTCAGCTACCGGCATGCCCAACAGCACTTTTAGACCATTATAACCATTGGCTATGGTAACCATGGTTTTTTGTTTTTCCGTATTTAAATTGACAAGTTGAACGTCAATTTTATCCACATCCAGTTTTTCTGAAACCCCGTTTTCATACATCAGCTGCGTATCATGACGAAGCTTACTTATCCGGTCAATATTAGCCTGAATGAGTTCCATTTGTGTACGGCTGACTACAAGTTGATAATACAACTTATAAATATTAGTACGGATTCCTTCTTTGGTCACTTCCGCCTGGGCTTTTTTCCAATCCATTGAAGTCCTTCTGGCTTTAAGTCCAATAAATACCTGTCCGTCAAAAAGAACCTGGTTTGCATCCACACCCGCTGTGGTATTATAAGTAGTCCCAAAAGTCACAGGGACAAAGGTTCCGGCCGGCTGGCCCAGGAATTCACCCGGCAGCAAAGTGGTCTGTAGTTTCAAATTATCAGTCAAAGAACCACTGGCGCTGACAGATGGCATCGCTGCAGCAGCCACACCTCGATTGGTCTGCTCCTGAATCAGGATATCCAATAATGCATTTTTAACCTGAGTATTATGCTGCTGGCCATATTGCAAAGCTTCATCCAGACTAAATCTGTGAATGGTGCCTGCGGGCAATGAAACCGAATCACTAATGGCATCCGATGCATAAATACTTTGAGCATGCAAAGGTTGATTTTGGGTCAAAAGCAACAAACTCCCTACAAATGCCAGCGATCTAAAAAGATGCTTCATAAAAAACTTCAATTATTGTTTAAAAAACTCCGATCTCTATTATTCAGTGATAAAGTCAACTGAAATCTTAGACAAAAAAACAGCATTAAGGTCCCATCAATTTCCTGCACCTACTGCATACAGTACCCACACTGTTGCCTTTTCATTCAATTGCCTATTTCTAAATTTATATGTGGCTGATCTGCCCACATATTAAACATCTCTCTGATTTGTTTTTCTTAATAGATCAGCTATTCACATTTCAGTGTTTCCCGTTCAGCGGAAAATACTTACCGGCTACAACTTAAAACCATATTTATTCACTCAAGGAAGCGCTCTCCTTTTTCTGAATTAAATATAAATTCTCCGTAAAAATAGGGGCAATCCTTGGTATAGCCTATGAAAGTGAAGGAAATAAGGTAAATTTTTCGACAAACGGCTCTTTACCATCGGTAAACCGGAATACCGGTAAAAGGGGCGTATTGTACCTGTAAGCACATTGAGCATGCGCTATCATCTATACGGGTAAACAAAATCGCCCTGCCACTTAGTTATCACTAATCTGACAGAGCGAAATTTCATCCAATCACATTACAATCACCCAACAATCTTCTCTACCCGTTAAAACGACAATAAGACATTATAAGTCAACATTTTAATAAAATTCCAGGTAAATTATTTCATATTTACGGTCTTGCCCACCTTATGGCCTTTGATCGCAAAAAACAAGATAAATAAATAACAGGGAATCAGAATCCAGAATGCAGACTGCATACCCGTATAGGAACTAATCATAGTCCAGATTTTAGGCAATATTGCCCCGCCGGCTATACCCACAATTAACAATGCTGACCCTGTTTTTAAAAATTTGCCTAATCCATCTATGGTCAATGGCCATATAGAAGGCCACATGGGGGCATTGGCCAAACCTAAAAGGGCAAGAGACGCAATGGAGTAGTAGCCTGGTAAAAAGATTACACCAAAGGAAAAGATCAGTCCTAAAATTGCAGATATTTTAAGCGCCGTGGACTGATTAATATATTTGGGAATCAACACAATGCCTGCCAAATAGCCTACCAACATACAAATCATAGTAAAAGAGGTAAAGTGTTTGGCCTGCTCAATGGGGATGTGTAATCCGGTATTTCCATAAAGTTGAATCGTGTCACCGGCAATAACCTCTACGCCAACGTATAAAAACAGGGTGGCAAATCCCAGCCATAAATAGGGGTAATTAAAAATACTGCTCCGATCTTTTGTCTGGTGATCGGGATTGGTCTCGTCCTCATTTTTAATATCGGGCAGGCTCGAAAAATATATAGCAATGGCTAATATTATAAATACGACTGCGATAAAAATATAAGGGCCAATAATTTTACCAGCCAGCTGATCCAATAATGCATTTTTCTGATCCAAAGCCAGATGGCTCAGGTTATCGGATGAATAAGCATCCATACCATTCAGTAATAAAGCGCCCATGATCATAGGGGCAATAGCGCCGGCCCCTTTATTACAGATTCCCATTACACTCATTCTTTTGGCCGCACTTTCAATCGGTCCTAAAATAGTAATATAGGGATTGGCAGCAGTTTGCAATAAGGCCATTCCAATGCCCATTACAAATAATCCGGTTAAAAACATACCAAATGTCCTGGAATTAGCCGCCGGAATAAAAAGTAAGGCTCCCAGCGCCATAATCCCCAATCCAAGCATCATTCCTTTTTTAAACCCTGTATATTTTAAAATACCCGCAGAAGGAAACGCCATCACTGCATATGCTATATATGAAGCAAAGGTCACCAGGATTGCCTGATTGGGCGTTAGTTCGCAGGCAGTCTGCAAATATGGAATAAGCGTACTGTTTACCCAGGTGATAAACCCGAATACAAAAAAGAGTACCCCAATAATCAGGGTAGGAATAAGATAATTCTTGGATGAGTTCTGTTGCATGTTAACATTTTACAATTGAAATGCTAACATAAATAAATTCAGGGCAATTGCGGGTGTCTGACGGCTCAAAATTTCATGCAAACGTTTGATAAATCAACTTTCAGCTGCCCCTTGGCCTTAAAAAAGGCAAAAAATCGAATAAAATACGCGGGCTTCCTAATAGATTCCTTCACGAATCAAATCATGCACATGCAAAAATCCCAGGTATTGTCCGTCACTTGAGGTTACAATTAATTGTCCTACGTCCCATTTTTTTATCATCTCCATAGCAGTAATGGCCAGCATATCAGGAGTAATCGTCTTTGGGTTCTTAGAACTTATATCCTGTGCCTGTATACCGCTCAGACTATCGGTTCTCTCCAGCATTCTTCTTACGTCCCCGTCCGTTACAATGCCAATTACCTTATTGTCCTGGTCCAATACCGCTGTTGCGCCTACCCGGCCTTTGGTAATTTCAAAAATCACTGATTTCAATTCTGTCTGAGCATGAACGGACGGGTTGGCATTATTAATATATAAATCTGCCACTTTTAAATGTAATTTTTTACCTAAATCGCCTCCAGGATGGAGTCTGGCAAAATCGGACGGTTTAAAATCACTTAATCGCATTAAACAAACGGCCAGTGCATCTGATAACACCAACTGGGCAGTGGTGCTGGAAGTGGGCGCCAGATTATGCGGACAGGCTTCTTGTGTTGGCCCGGTTAAAAGCACATAATCACTTTGTTGAGCTAAAAAGCAATGGGCGTTACCCACTAGTGCAATTAATCCCTGGCAAAGCTCCTTTACTAAGGGAGCCAACACCTTAATTTCCGCACTCTCCCCGCTATTGCTGATAATCAGCACCATATCTTCTTTACTAATCATCCCCATATCTCCGTGGATAGCATCTGCTGCATGCAAAAAAGTTGCTTTAGTGCCGGTGGAGTTAAGGGTAGCCACCAATTTTTGAGCAATAATGGCACTCTTACCAATTCCAGAAACAATAAGATGGCCATTACAAGCACTAATAGCTTTGACCGTCTGTTCAAAACGATCATCAATAAATTCCAAAATCCCTGATACAGCCTGTATCTCCGTTAATATAACGTCTTTTGCAATTTGTTGCAAGTCAAAGGTTGCTGATGGCTGTTGGCTATTATTCTGCTGCTTTTCACTCATGGCTCAAAATTAAGAAATCCCATGTGATAACGACATTAAGCATTAAATATTTATATAATAATTGACATCCATACCTTCTTAAACCATTCATAAGCAGGAAGGCTTCTATTGAGTTTTTTACAGAAATGCGGATTCTTTTGCCTATTGAAAATCCTTTAGATTTACCTTTTAGCAGGCCTTTAGTAACCTGGGCGCAAAGCTATAGCAACAACTGTTCGTCAGTGTTAAAATATATATACAATGCCCCAAATATTAGGTTTGTGTAGTAACTTCGCCTACCTTAAAACAGGGAGCAGCTAGTCAAAGTAAATTGCAAGATCCTAAGGAAATCTGAGATATTCTTCGTAGATTACTGCTCTATTTATTCAATATAGATGTAAAAATGGCAAAAAGCACAACTACTTCTAAGAAGAAGGCACCGGGTACTGCAATAAAGATTAATAAACACAAACATACACACGATATTTCTGCTGGCCTACAGTCCAGCTTTGGGTTCGATCAGTTCAAGGGAAGGCAAGAAGAAGCCATACACAGTCTTTTGGACGGGCATGACACCTTTATTATTATGCCCACTGGTGGTGGTAAAAGTCTTTGTTATCAATTACCGGCCATGATGCTTGAAGGTTCTGCCATTATTGTCAGCCCATTGATTGCGCTGATGAAAAATCAGGTGGATTTAGTCAGAGGTTATAGCGAAAATGAGAATGTCGCCCATTTTCTAAATTCATCTTTAAACAAAAGCCAAATAAAGACGGTCCGGGACGATCTTACAGCCGGAAAGACTAAACTCTTATATGTTGCTCCGGAAACGTTGACCAAACAGGAAAATATTGATTTTTTTAAAAGTATAAAGATTTCCTTTTTTGCAGTGGACGAGGCACACTGTATTTCTGAATGGGGACATGATTTCAGACCTGAATATCGCAGACTCAGGGAAATGATGGATATGATAAATCCGGATTTGCCCGTTATTGCATTAACAGCAACCGCTACCCCTAAAGTTCAAAGTGATATTATCAAAAACCTGGGCTTAAAAGATCCCAACATATATATATCTTCTTTTAATAGAAAAAACCTTTATTATGAAATTCAGCCAAAAGTCAAGCTGGATCAAACCATAAAAAGCATTGTCAGGTTCATTTCCCAAAACAAGGGTAAAAGTGGTATTATTTATACGCTAAACCGTAAAACAACGGAAGAACTGGCGGATATCTTAAACGCCAATAATATAAAAGCCGTAGCGTACCATGCAGGACTTGATGCCAAACTCCGGGCCAGTCGTCAGGATGCTTTCCTAAAAGAAGACGTTCAGGTCATTGTTGCCACCATTGCCTTTGGAATGGGGATTGACAAACCTGATATCCGTTTTGTAATTCACTACAATGTTCCCAAATCCATCGAAAACTATTATCAGGAGACAGGCCGTGCCGGCAGGGACGGGCTCGAGGGAAAATGTATTCTTTATTATTCACACAAGGATGTCGCTAAGCTGGAACACCTGATGCGGGACAAACCACTATCCGAAAGAGAAGTAGGTGCCCAGCTGATCAACGAGACACTTGCCTTTGTGGAAACATCCGTATGCCGACGGAAAGTTCTGATGCATTATTTCGGGGAAGAATGGCATGATGAAAATTGCGGACAATGCGACAACTGTCTGAATCCCAAAGAAAAAATAGAGGCAAAAATAGAAGCTGTTCAAGTCTTGAAAGTTGTTCAGGCATTGGATGAGCGCTTTAATATCGACTATTGCGTAAACGTATTAACGGGCAGACAAACGCCGACCGTTACCATGTACCGCCACGAGCAATTGCCTGTTTTTGGAATTGGTAAAGAACAGGATGCCCATTTTTGGAATAGCCTGATTCGTCAGATGCTGCTGGAAGATATCCTTAGAAAGGATATTGAAGATTATGGAGTGCTTAAATTTACGCCCAAAGCAGAAAAATTCCTTAAAAAGCCGGTGAGCTTCAAAATCGTCCTCAATAACAATTATGATGATGCGATTGCAGATGACGAAGAAACAGATACCGGTGGGGGTGGAGCTCATTCCACCGATGAACATCTCTTTGAGATGCTGAAAGACCTCAGGCAAAAGGAAGCCAAGAAAAAAAGCCTTCCTCCCTTTGTGATTTTTCTGGAAAGTTCGTTACATGATATGGCCACCGTCTATCCAACGACCCTGGAAGAGTTGGAAAAGGTATCAGGCGTCTCCAAAGGCAAGGCAATTAAATATGGTAAACCTTTTGTAAACCTGATTTCGCAATATGTAGAAGAAAATGATATTACCCGTCCAGATGACTTTGTCATGAAAAGCGTGGTAAACAAAAAAAGCAATAAAATCTACATCATCCAGAACGTTGATAAGAAAATACCTTTGGATACCATTGCCAAAAACAAGGACTTACGCTTGGATGAACTTCTGGAAGAAATGGAAACAATCGTTGCCAGTGGCACCCGTCTGAACCTGGATTATGCCATTGACGATATGTTAGATGAGGATGAACAGGATGAGGTTATGGATTATTTTCGCAGTTGCGAAACTTCTTCACTGGATCTGGCCAGAGAAGAACTCGAAGAAAGCGATTATAATTGGGAACAGCTTAAGATAATGCGCATCAAATTCCTGGTTGAATACGGTAACTAGGATTAGTCACAATAATTTATGATAGGGCCCGCAGTAAAAAACGGGCCCGTTTTTTATAAAATTATTACCTTTCCGGCTGGCAGGAGCTAAAACAGGCTTCCAGGTCCGGTAAAATAAAATAAATATTGTTTGAATGGGCATCGTACGCAGACAGAGTACTTATTCCACCATCTTTACCTATTTAGGATTTGCCATTGGTGCCTTAAATACCATGATCCTATTCCCCCGGTTTTTCAGTACGGAAGCCTTTGGTCTGACCAGGATTATGATTGACTTTTCCCTGTTTTTTTCCGCACTGTCCACCATGGGCAGCCTCAATGCCCTTTATAAATTCAATCCATTTTATAAAGATTTTCTGCCCAAAGGGAAAAACGATCTGCCTTACCTGACGCTAATGGCTAATCTGATAGGCTCCATTTTATTTTTAATAGCCGCAGTAGGTTTTGAGCCTTTCTGGGAAAAGCACTTCGGTCACGGGTCGCCACTATTTGTGACTCATTTCAGATTGGTGATTCCTTTTACGATTTCTTATACAGCCATCATGGTTCTGGAGGCTTACTGCTGGGTCATCAAAAAAACCATTATCTCCAATATAGTGAAGGAACTCTTTTACAGATTAACCACTACGCTTTTTATATTCTTCTATATTATGCATTGGATTAGTCTGGAAACCTTTTTTGTTCTGTTTAGCTATTCCTATGTACCAGCCATATTAGTACTGATGTATGTCGTTTATCAAAACGGAGGGGTAACACTGTACCGGACAATCAGTCGGGCGACTAAAAGACTATATAAGAAAATTCTTGTTTTCACTTCCTACCATTATACAGGGATGCTTATCGGGGTTCTCCCCCGCACTGTGGACGGGTTATTAATTGCGGGACTAACGGACAAAGGGCTGGAAAACCTGGCCATTTACAGTATTCCTGTCTATCTGGCCAGCATCATGGACGGTCCCTATAGAAGCATGCTGGGGATCACAACTACGCTGATATCTGAGGCCTGGAAAAATAAAGATATGGCCAAAATAAAAGAGCTGTACCATAAAACATCCATAAACCTGTTGATAATCGGCCTTTTAATTTTTGGGGTTCTCATGCCCAATATTGACAATCTCATCCGATTTAATCCGGAATATAGTCTGGCAAAGGCCATTTTTATTGTAGCCGGGTTGGCCAAAATTATCGATTTAGGGATGGGCATGAATGCGCAAATACTACTTTTGTCCAAATATTGGCGGATGGATTTTTATTCCAGCCTGCTGTTTATTTTCATAAATATTATACTGGATTATTTTATGATTCGTCATTATGGCGTAATGGGGGCAGCCTATGGTAGTGCCATCGCACTAATCTTTTATAATATTATCCGCTTTACTTATCTGTGGTGGCTCTTTAAATTACAGCCCTTTGACCGCAAAACCCTATATGTCCTTCTGATTGCGGCCGCTGCCATCTTTATTACCTGGGTAATTCCTTATTTGGGCAATCTTTATCTGGACGCGATTGTCAGAAGTCTGGTTTTTACCATCCTATACCTTCCGACTGTTATTTATTTTAAAATTTCGGAAGACATAAATGCCATGTTTAAAGGTATGCTGCAAAAAATACTTCCCAAATCCCGCTAACCTAACGACAATTTGGTTAAATTGCTCTGGTTTTCCTTATAATCCTTACATTGAAAGGTTTACAAACAGGGCAGATAACTAAAGTCAATGAGATACATATTATAAATTATTTGAATTATGGGAATTAAGCTGCGGTTGATTTTTATGAATTTTCTCCAGTATTTTATCTGGGGATCTTGGTTGATTACCATTGCTGTATATTGGTTCCAGAATAAACACTGGTCCAGTACAGAATTCGGGGCCATTTTTTCCACCATGGGCATTGCATCTGTGTTTATGCCTGCAATTACAGGTATCATTGTCGACCGTTTTATTCCTGCACAAAAAATGTATGGTTTCATGCATCTATTAGGAGGATGTACATTATTGCTAATACCTTCCATCGGAAGTCCTGCACTTTTCTTCTGGGTATTATTGGTGAACATGATTTTTTACATGCCGACAATTTCATTATCCATTACGGTCGCTTATAATGCATTAAAAAAAGAAAATCTGGACGTGGTAAAAGATTACCCGCCCATTAGAATCTGGGGCACCATCGGGTTTATTGCTGCTTTATGGGTTGTTAGCCTTTCTCATAATGAAGCCTCTGCCAATCAGTTTTATATTGCCAGCGGCACTTCATTTTTATTGGGAATCTATGCCTTTAGTTTACCCAATTGCCCACCACTTGGCAGGGACACAAAAGGGAAAAGTTTTTCAGAAGCACTGGGACTAAATGCATTTAAACTCTTCAAAGATAAAAATCTCGCTATCTTTTTCTTTTTTGCCATGTTGTTGGGCGCCGCTCTGCAACTGACCAACGCATATGGAGACACCTATATTCACGATTTTGCTGATATTGCAGCTTATAAAGACAGTCTAGCTGTTAAGTATCCAGCTATTATCATGTCCATATCTCAGATTTCTGAGACACTGTTTATATTGGCCATCCCTTTTTTCTTAAAACGATTTGGCATCAAATACGTGATGCTGATTAGTATGGTGGCCTGGGTGCTCAGATTCGGGCTGCTCGGTATGGGCAATCCCCAGGAAGGCCTATGGATGATTATTCTCTCCTGCATCATCTATGGTATGGCCTTTGACTTTTTTAATATTTCTGGATCTCTGTTTATAGAGACGCAAACAGACCCAGGCATCAGAGGATCTGCCCAGGGTTTATTTATGATGATGGTAAACGGTTTTGGCGCCCTGCTGGGCAGCTATGGAAGCGGTGTTCTAATTGATCACTTTTTTACCAATCCCGACGGTTCTAAACAGTGGTTTGGCATCTGGATGACCTTTGCAGCCTACGCTTTAATACTGGCTTTGATCTTCCCCTTTATTTTTAAAGGAAAACCTCTTACTGCTAGTCAACAGGAGGTGTTGCTCAAGGCTCCTCATTAAATCAAAAGTAACCTCATCATTCAAAGGACAATGCCAGGCAATTTTTTTTTATTGCCTGGCATTGTCCTTTGAACATGTCTGTCTATTAATCAATTCATTTGCATAATTTTAAAATGGTTATCTAAAGTAATAATGTACTCAAATTGTGGATAAACGGACACAAAACTTAACAAAGCAGTTGACATAAATTGTTAATCTATCCATCTACCTTGCCAATCTTCAAAATCTTTCGTAAATTTCACTAAATTAATTATTTATACAGTGCATTTTAGCTGTATAGATAATGATTTGTACCGTCCCCAGCCTTTAATCTCTAGAAAATTATCCTATCTACCCATTAGGCTGAGAACCACACACAGTATTTGCAGTACGATTCCGTTTACCGAACACGAAATGGAAGTTCAGTTCTGTAATAAAAAGGAGGCAAATGAAAAAAAAGATTTCTACATCCGGCAGCGGGTTACTGCTGCGTATGCGCTCATATTTTCAAGGAGAAAACGTCCTTAAAAAGACCTATAAAGAAGAACAGCCTTTAAGAGCCGCCCTGTTCAGCACCTGGCAAATGCAAAAGCATGGCGCCAAGGTCGCTGCCGCTCATCGGGTCATGAATGGGAAAAACAGCGATAAGCTCCTTAAAAGGCTGGATAAAAATGAAGACGTTTTAATTCAGGTCCGGGATCTGCTGGTCAGTGCAGTAAGAGACAAACTACCATTAACTCCTGCCAGCGAATGGTTGTTGGATAACTTTTATCTGATTGAAGAACAGATTTCTACCGGTCGCAAACATTTACCTAAAGGCTACAGCCAAAATCTTCCTCATTTGCTTTCGGGACCCAGTGCCGGCTTTCCACGGGTCTATGACATTGCGCTGGAAATCATCTCCCATAGTGATGGGAGAGTAGATCTGATGAATCTCAGCAGTTTTATTAATGCCTACCAGAAACAGGACAATCTTACGCTGGGAGAGCTATGGGCTATCCCCATTATGTTAAGACTGGCCCTCATAGAAAACTTAAGAAGGGTAGCGGTCAGTATAGCGCTGGACCGTATTGATCAGAATATGGCCGGATATTGGGCCGGAAAGCTGTTGGATGAGGCAGAGACCCATCCCAAAGACATTATTCTGACAGTAGCAGATATGGCGAGAACAGGTCCCGTTCTATCCAGCTCCTTTGTAGCAGAATTTACTAGACGGCTACAGGGAAAAGGAGCCGGTTTATCTTTGCCTCTAAGCTGGATAGACCAACAACTGGTCGAGACTGGTTATACCAGCTCTGAGTTGATTCATATGGAAAATCAATCCCAGGCTGCTGATCAGGTATCCATGCGTAATAGCATAGAAAGTCTACGACTGCTAAGGACTACAGAATGGCGGGATTTTGTGGAAAGCATCAGTTCTGTGGACCGGATTTTAAAAAGTGACGAAGTGTATGCGAGTATGGATTTTACAACCAGAGACAGTTATCGCCACGTCATTGAATCAATTGCGCAGAAAAGCCCCTTACCGGAATCCGATATCGCTGCAATTGCCATCAAACTCGCTAATAACAGCAAAGAAAACAAAGAAGACTACAGAAAAAGACATGTTGGCTATTATCTCATTGACAAAGGGGTAGAACAGACTCGCAAGGAAGCCCGTATGGCCAAGCGTTTTTCAGATCAGCTAAAAGGCTTAATCGGAGGACACCGGCTATTTTATTACAGTGGAGGAACATTTATTTGTACCCTTGTTTTTTGTTTCCTGGTCTCCATTTTTGCTTATCGTCATCAGGTTCATTATGGTATTATCCTTCTTGTTTTTATCTTAAGTTTTATTGGTGCCAGTCAACTGGCCATAGCCCTAGCCAATTGGGTGGTTACCAGAACGGTCAAGCCGAGACTACTACCCAAAATGAATTTTAACAATGGGATTCCGCAATCCGAGGCCACCCTGGTGGCTGTTCCATGCATGCTCACAAGCTTAAGCAGTATAGAAGAGCTCGTGGAAGCGTTAGAAGTACGCTATCTGGCTAATCCTCATATAAACATTTTTTATAGTTTAGTGGCAGATTACAGGGACGCAGACAAGGCGGTATTGCAGGAAGATCAGGCCTTATTACAACATGCAGTTAAAAACATTGAGGCACTTAATAAAAAATACAGTTCACCAGATCAGCAAGAGCCTGATATTTTCTATTTATTTATCCGCAATAGACAATGGTCAGAGGCTGAAAAAGTTTGGATGGGGTGGGAGAGAAAAAGAGGAAAACTAGGCATACTTAATCAGCTACTGCTTCGTCTTAAAAAACAAAAAAGTGACTCCGAAGCAATTTCGTCTTCAGTTGATATCAAAGAGGGCCAGCCATCAGAGCATCTTTATGCTGATCTTTTTGCACATATCACGGGTGGTGTCCAGTTATTGCCACCCATAAAATACGTCATCACTTTAGATGCCGACACAAAGCTACCCAGACAGTCCGCAGCACAGATGATCGCCACAATGGCTCATCCGTTAAACCGACCTTTGTATGATTTAACCAAGGGCAGGGTGGTTGCCGGTCATGGGATTTTACAACCCAGGGTGGCTGTATCGCTACCCAAATCAGATGATTCTCTATTTGTCAGAATGCATAGCATGGATTCAGGCCTGGATCCCTATACACGTGTAAGTTCAGATGTTTATCAGGATTTATATGCCGAAGGTAGTTTTATCGGCAAAGGCATCTATCAGGTGGATGTTTTTGAAAAAGCACTAAGCGGCCGTTTTCCAGACAACCGTATTCTGAGTCATGACTTGCTGGAGGGATGTTATTTACGCAGTGGCCTCATCAGTGATGTTGCGCTCTTGGAAGACTATCCTGACAGGTATTTACTGGATATGGCCAGGCAGCACCGCTGGATCAGGGGAGACTGGCAAATTGCCAGCTGGGCCTTTGCGTGGGCTCCGGACAAAGAAGGCCGTTTACGGAAAAACCCTTTATCCGGCCTCTCTAAATGGAAAATCGCTGATAATCTCAGAAGATCTTTAGTCGCTCCTTCCCTGGTTATTTTACTATGTATAGGATGGCTTTTATTGCCCTATCCCTGGCTTTGGACCACTTGCGTTATTGCCGTTTTTGTTATTCCGATTCTACTCAATTCTGTCTGGCATTTAGTGCACAAACCTAAAGATGTGGATATGAAACCACATCTAAGGGAGTTTGCCTGGAAGACCTGGGAGAATTTTTTAATTGAACTGTTCTACATTGCCTGTCTGCCTTTTGAGGCCTGGCAGCACCTGGACGGTATTGGCCGAACCCTGTGGCGTATGACCATCAGCAAAAAACATTTGCTCCAATGGACGCCTTCCGGCCTGTTAAAAAAAAGAAAGCGCCCCACACTTTCCGGTGTTTATACCGCTATGTGGACGGCTCCTGCAGCAGCATTGATTATAGGCGTTTTTCTCTATCAGATATCACTGGATTCATTTTTGGTAGCCCTTCCGGTTTTACTTTTATGGGCGCTTGCTCCGGCACTGGTCTGGCGAACCAATCAGCCTAAAAAACAAAATACAGAGACGCTGTCCGCTGAACAACTTGCTTTTCTGCATCGAATCAGTCGGAAAACCTGGGCCTTTTTTGAGACATTTGTCACCAAGGAAGAGAATTTTTTACCCCCGGATAACTTTCAACAGGAACCCAGAAGTGTCATCGCCCACAGAACATCTCCGACGAACATGGGACTCTCGTTACTCGCGTCTTTATCAGCCTATGATTTTGGCTATATAACTGTGTCTAACCTGCTGAGCCGTACCAGGGATACGCTGCATTCCATGGATAACCTGGAAAGGTATCAGGGACATTTTTATAACTGGTATGATACGCTGACCTTAACGCCCTTGCCGCCTCGCTATATTTCTGCTGTAGACAGTGGCAATCTGGCAGGGCACTTAATTACCCTCAGGCAGGGTCTGTTACAACTGAGTTATGAACCGTTAATTACGCAGCAGGTCTTCCAGGGCCTGCTGGATACCTTACAAATGGAACTTGATTCATTGGGAGGACAACTGCTCCGCGCGACCGGAGACTCCGTAAATAAAAAAGCAAAAGAACAGCGTGATAAATCCTATAAAAAATACTATTATGAATTAGAAGGTAAGCTGCAGTCAGCTATTATAAACGTCGCTTCACATCATCATAATTTATTATTTTATTATCGAAGCTTTAGAGAACTACTGGCTTTATCAAAGACCTTTGTCGAGTCCCAGAAAACACCTGTAGAACAATCGGCAGAACGCAAATTAAATAAAATCGAAAACAATAAAGCCAGTGCACCCCAGCCGCACATCACGGAGGCGACCGCTAAGCTCCATGAGACGGGCAGCGACGCCCATGCAAGCCCCTTGCAAGTACTCCCTACATCCGGTGCTACCAGGATGCACCAGGAGCTGGAAAGTCTGGTCGAGCTGATGGACACTACGACACCTTGGATAGCCAGGCTGGACAGTATATCCCAACTGGAGCAAGAGAAAATCACGCAAAATCATCCATGGCTTCTGCAAAACGCCTCCTTAATCAAAATCAAGAATTACCCAAAAAAACAGACCATTAACAGGCAGGATCATTTTTTAAAATCAGAGTCGCCCGCTATAACTTCCAATTCCATTCAGGGAGCGTACAGCGTCTCTGACTTATGGAATGACATACAGGCCGGCAGTCTGGCAGCAAGCCGGTTAATCGCAACTGCGGTAGACCTCTCCGATATATCAGAAAGGCTCTCGGATATGGACTATAGCTTTTTATATGATAAAGAAAAACATTTACTCAGAATTGGCTATAACGTGCAGGAAGGACAGGCGGATAAAAGCTATTATGACCTGCTTGCCTCGGAAGCGAGACTGGGCATATATGTCGCCATCGCACAAGGGAAGATTCCACAGGACAGTTGGTTTGCATTAGGCAGATTACTTACGGGCGTCGGCAAAACTCCCGTCTTATTATCCTGGAGTGGTTCTATGTTTGAATACCTGATGCCTCAGCTGGTAATGCCTACTTATGAAAATACCCTGATAGAACAAACCAGTAAAGGCCTCATCAAAAGACAGATGGCATTTGCCGGCAGTCAAAATGTACCTTGGGGTATTTCTGAATCCGGATATAATGCCGTAGATGCCAGTTTAAATTATCAATACAAGGCATTCGGCGTACCGGGGTTAGGCCTTAAAAGAGGGCTGGGAGAGGACCTGGTTATTGCACCTTATGCTACTATGCTGGCGCTGATGATCCGGCCTTCAGCTGCGACCAACAATTTACAAGTAATGGCTGAAAAAGGTTACACCGGTGAGTTTGGTTTCTACGAAGCCATTGATTATACCAAAAGCAGACTTCCCAGAGGAGCCGATCAGGCGATTATCCGCTCCTTTATGGTCCATCATCAGGGCATGGGATTTTTAGCGCTGGCTTGTGTATTAAGACAGGCCCGGATGCAAAGAAGATTTGAGACAGATCCGGCCTTACAATCCTCTTTATTATTACTTCAGGAGAAAATTCCTAAGGCCACAATTTTCTATGCACATACCCCGGATAATGCACAAACGGGCCCTGTTACCGAGCCGTCCAGCATTGAAATTATAAGAACACCGTTTACCAGACATCCAGAAATCAAACTTCTTTCCAATGGTCATTACCATGTAATGGTCTCTAATGCAGGAGGGGGCTATAGCAGACTCAATGATCTGGCCGTTAACCGTTGGCGGGAAGACGGCACAATGGATAACTGGGGCACTTTTTGCTATATTAAGGATATTGAACAAGGGGCGTATTGGTCCAATACCTATCAACCGGTAGGTGGTACTACCGACTTATATGAAGCTGTTTTTTCTCAGGGACATGCAGAATTCAGAAGAAAAGATGATACCATTGAGACAAGAACAGAAATTGTTGTGTCCCCTGAGGATAATGTGGAAGTCAGAAGAATCCGTATTACCAATAGGGGCAGTTCGGTTAAGACCTTGGAAGTCACAAGTTACAGCGAAGTTGTATTGGCCCCTCAAAATGCAGATGAAGCGCACCCTGCTTTCAGTAATCTCTTTGTGGAAACAGCCATCCTAAAGCAGCAGGAGGCCATTTTATGTACCAGAAGATCCAGATCCGCAGATGAAATGCCTCCTTGGATGTTTCATCTGATGTCCTTAAACGGTACAGGCATGCAGAACGCCACCATATCCTACGAAACGGACAGAGCCAGGTTTATAGGCCGTGGAAGAAATACAACGCGCCCAATTGCGCTGGACAAACCAGGCATGCTGTCCAATACAGAAGGATCCGTATTGGATCCTATTGTTGCCATTAGAAGGACTTTTGAACTAAAAGCAGGACATACTGCCACCATCGATTTAATCATCGGAGTTGCCGCCCAAAAAGAGACCTGTCAGGCTTTACTGGATAAATACCAGGACCGCCATCTAAAAAACAGAGCTTTCGAATTATCCTGGACCCATAGTCAGGTGCTGCTGCGTCAAATCAATGCTACCGAGCAGGAAGCCAAACTTTATAGTAAAATGGCAAGTTTTATTCTATATCCAAATGAACAATTCAGGGCGGCACCCAGCATTATTGCCAGTAATTATAAGACGCAGTCCGGTCTTTGGGCTTATTCTATTTCAGGAGACCTACCCATTGTGCTGTTAAGAGTGCAAAGCGAAGAAAATATTCAGCTGATTCGTCAACTCATCAATGCACATACCTACTGGCGATTAAAAGGAATTAAAGCAGATTTGATTATCTGGAATGAAAATTTTGGTTCTTACAGGCAAGATCTGCATGAACAGATTCAGAGTCTGATTGCCCTGGCAGGAAGTGTTTCCATTAACCAGCAGTATGGTGGAATTTATCTGAGAAGTGCGGATCAAATACCCACAGAGGATCGAATTTTAATGCAGACCGTTGCCAGAATTATCATCGATGATCAACTAGGTAGCCTTGAAAAGCAGATTCTTCAAGCCCAAAAGCCTAAATTACTGCCACCTGTATTAGAGCCAGCCATGGAGTCGGGCACCCGGCAGGATAAGACAATTATCTCTACCAGAAAGCTCCTGCCTAATGGCCTTGTCTTTAACAACGGACTAGGTGGTTTCACCAAAGATGGAAAAGAATATATTATCCGTACCTCCGCTGCACTGAGAACACCGATGCCCTGGTCCAATGTGATCGCCAGCGAACAACTTGGCTGCGTTATCACAGAAAGCGGCAGCTGCTATACATGGTATGGAAATGCGCATGAATACAGGCTCAGCCCATGGATGAATGATCCGGTACAGGATAATCAGGCAGAAGCTTTGTATATCCGCGATGAACAGACCGGACAGATCTGGTCACCGACGCCTCTGCCTGCCACGGGCAAAGGGGATTTTATCACCCGCCACGGATTTGGGTATACTGTTTTTGCTCATACAGAAAACGGTATTTCAAGTGAACTTTGGGTATTTGTGGATAAAAACTTACCGGTACGCTATCAATGGCTGAAACTAAAAAATATCAGTGGCAAAGACAGAAAGCTATCCGTTACAGGCTATGTACAATGGGTCTTGGGAGATTATCCCGGCAAAACAGCGCCTTATATCGTAACGGAAAAGGTGCCTGATCAGCCGGCGATTCTGGCTTATAACCGTTATAGCAGCAGTTATCCCAATGCCGTAGCTTTTTATAGTATTGGCAGTATTGCGCAAAACTATAGTATAACGGCCGACAGGGAAGCCTTTATCGGCCGTCTTGGATCCCTAACAAATCCGGCTGGTCTACGGCGTACCAGACTCTCCGGCAAAACGGGAGCAGGCCTGGACCCTTGTGGGGCATTACAAACCCCCGTTCAATTATACAGCGACCAGGAAATAGAACTTCATTTTTGCCTGGGTGCAGCTCAGGATAAACAGGAAGCCTTATCCTTCATTGAAAAAACGCAAAACTTAGAATTTATCCAACAGGCCTTAAGTCAAGTGCATGAAAACTGGAATCTGATTTTGGGACAAACTAAGATTACGACACCGGATGCTGCCCTTAATTTTCTTTCAGGCGGCTGGTTGACTTATCAGACGCTGAGTTGTCGTATATGGGGCAGAAGCGGCTATTATCAGTCCGGAGGAGCCTTCGGATTCAGAGATCAGTTGCAGGATGTCATGGCCCTTCTAAATACCAGGTCTGATATCGCTAAAACACAAATTCTATTATCAGCCTCCCGACAATTCAGACAAGGAGACGTCCAACACTGGTGGCATCCACCACAAGGAAGAGGTGTCCGAACACATTGTTCTGACGATTATCTTTGGTTGCCCTTTGTCGTGGCTCAATATGTATTTACAACAGGAGATGAAGCGATTTTAGAGGAGCAGGTGACTTATCTGGATGGCCGTCCGCTTAATCCGGGAGAAGACTCCTATTATGATTTGCCCGTTATTACAGAGGACAGAGAAAGTCTGTATCAGCACTGTATAAAAGCCATCAACCATGGACTAAGGATGGGCCTGCACGGACTTCCATTAATGGGAACAGGGGACTGGAACGACGGGATGGATAAAGTAGGAGAAAAGGGTAAGGGAGAAAGTATCTGGCTGGGGTTTTTCCTTTATAGTGTGCTGATGCAGTTTAAAGAAATTGCACACCGCGTTATGGATTCAAAAACAGTCCAGCTTTGTCAGATGGAAGCTGAAAAGCTAAAAACCAACCTCAATCAGCACGGCTGGGACGGGAATTGGTACAGAAGAGCCTATTTTGATGACGGCACTCCTTTGGGATCTCATCAGAACCCGGAATGTAAAATTGATTCTATTGCACAAAGCTGGTCCATTTTATCGGGTGCAGGAGGACCGGATAAAAAACAAACAGCATTACAATCTTTGGCAGAACATCTGATCCGTCCTAAAGAGGGTGTAATCCTGCTACTGGACCCGGCATTTGACAAATCCGATTTAAACCCGGGATATATTAAAGGGTATGCACCTGGCGTTCGGGAAAACGGAGGACAATACACTCACGCCGCCATCTGGGCCATGATGGCTTTTGCCGAAATGGGACACCATGATAAGGTGTGGGAGCTCTTTAATATGATTAATCCTATTGCCCATACCATGACACGTCAGGGTGTGGAAATATATAAAGTTGAGCCTTATGTCATGGCAGCCGACGTATATAATTCTCCTCAGCACAGAGGCAGAGGAGGGTGGACCTGGTATACGGGTAGTGCAGGCTGGATGCAGCAGTTTATGTTCCGTTTTATTCTGGGCATAAGGCGCAGTGGGAATCAGTTAAGTTTTAAGCCCGCTGTTCCTGGCAACTGGAAAGGGTTTAAGGTAGATTACCGGTTTGGCAAGTCGGTATTTGAGATAGAAATCAACCTGCAAGATACACAAAGACCAAAGGAAGGACTCACAAAGTATTCACTGGACGGGCAACCTCAGGACACCCCTTACGTAGTGTTGACAGATGATGGCCAGACGCACCAGGTCTTTGTCAGTTAATGGCTAAACTGTACAAAGTTGTATTCGGAGGCCCTGCCAGGTAATGGCAGGTGCCTTTATATACACCCCATTTTCATCTGTAATTTATTCTAAAAGGGAAAGTTATATATAGGATAAAACAAAATAGTTTAGTTATCCCCAATAGGGTTATTTAGCTTTTTTCTTCCTCTTTTTTTAGCGAAATTTGTCCAGTCATCCCAGAGTCGGAACCTTAAAAATAACGCTAAAGTCAAGTAATCATATGCCACAGTTTTCTCATTTGCACGTTCATTCCCAATTCTCTTTATTAGACGGAGCCGCCTCTATTGGCAGTCTATATAAAAAAGCGGAGTCAGACGGCATGAACGCCCTGGCATTAACTGACCACGGCAATATGTTTGGAGCCTTTGAATTTGTGGCGCAGGCTTGGAATAATACCAAAGTAATCGGTAAAGATGAAAACGGCAAAGATATTCTGACACCAAAAATTAAACCGATAGTCGGCTGTGAACTGTACGTCGTTGAAGACCGGTTCCAGAAAACCTTTACCAAAGAAAAAAAGGACAAGCGCTTCCATCAGATACTACTGGCTAAAAACGAGCTGGGCTACCGCAATTTGATTAAACTGACCTCAATGGGATTTATCGAAGGGATGTACAGCAAATACCCCAGAGTAGATAAACAACTGATCAGCAAGCATCATGAAGGATTAATTGCCACTACCTGTTGTCTGGGTGCCAGTGTGCCTCAGGCTATTTTAATGCATGGTGAAGAGGCCGGAGAAAAAGAGTTCAAATGGTGGTTGGATTTGTTTGGAGATGATTACTATGTAGAATTACAGCGCCATAACATTCCTGACCAGGATAAAGTAAATATCGTGCTGCTGAAACTTGCGGAAAAATATGGAGTTCCGGTCATATGTACCAACGACAGCCATTATACCAATCAGGAAGATGCCAATGCACATGACATTTTACTTTGTATCAATACCGGGGAGAAACAGACAACGCCCGGTTTTGATGACTTTGTCAATGATGACGTGATCATAAAAAACAGACGTTTTAAGTTTCCAAATGATCAGTTTTATTTTAAGACTACTGCAGAAATGGAGCAGGTCTTTAAGGACATCCCCCAGTCACTAGAAAACACACAGGCCATCGTTGATAAAATAGATGTACTGAATTTAAAAAAAGACATTCTTTTACCGGCCTTCCCGATTCCTGAGGAATTTAAAACAACAAATGACAGCAATATTAATCAGTGGAATTTCCTTCACTATCTGACCTATGAGGGAGCCAGACAACGCTATAGTGAGATTACGGAAGAGATCCGGGAGCGACTGGATTTTGAGCTGTTCACCATTAAAACAATGGGATTTGCCGGTTACTTTTTGATTGTAAGTGACTTTATCAAGGCCGGACGGGATCTTGGGGTCTTTATCGGACCAGGCCGTGGATCAGCTGCCGGAAGCGTGGTAGCCTATTGTATCGGCATTACTAATATTGACCCGATTAAATATAATTTACTGTTTGAGCGTTTTTTAAATCCGGACCGTAAATCCATGCCGGATATCGACACCGACTTTGATGATGAAGGACGCCAGAAAGTGATTAACTATGTAGTAGAAAAGTATTCAAAACAGCAGGTTGCCCAGATTATCACTTACGGCACCATGGCGGCCAAAATGTCCATCAAAGACGTTGCACGCGTACTGGACCTGCCCCTGTCCGAATCCAATGCCCTGGCTAAACTGGTGCCCGATAAACCCGGCACCAAACTGGGAAGAGTACTTAAGGCGCCTATCACTGCGGCTGAAGCCAAGGACGGGCAAAAATCCCTGGAAGAAAAAGAAGGTTATCAGCCGGAAGATATAGAAAACATCAAAAGAATCCGGGAAATTTATGCGGGAGATGACCTGCGGGCTCAGGTGCTTCACGAAGCAGAGAGGCTGGAAGGCAGTGTCCGTAATACAGGTATACATGCCGCAGGTATCATCATTGCCCCTAAAGACCTGACAGAACTGGTTCCTGTATCAGTAGCCAAAGACTCTGACCTTTGGGTAACTCAGATTGAAGGCAGTAGCATTGAATCAGCCGGGGTCATCAAAATGGACTTTTTAGGACTCAGAAACCTTTCCATTATCAAGACAGCACTGGGACTGATCAAGCAAAATTACAATATTGACATTGAGATAGATTATATCTCTCTGGATGACGAAAAAACCTTTGAAATTTTCCAGAAAGGTGAAACCAATGCCATCTTTCAGTTTGAAAGTGCCGGGATGCAAAAGAATTTAAGAGAACTCAAGCCCGACGTTTTCGCTGATCTTATAGCCATGAACGCCCTGTATCGTCCGGGCCCGATTGCCTATATCCCTGACTTTATCAAACGTAAACACGGGGAACAGGAAATCACCTATGACCTTCCGGAAATGGAAGAATATCTGGCGGATACCTATGGTATTACCGTCTATCAGGAACAGGTCATGCTTCTGTCTCAAAAACTGGCGGGGTTTTCCAAGGGAGATGCGGACGTTTTACGAAAGGCTATGGGTAAAAAACAAATAGCCGTTCTAAACAAGATGAAGGCCCAATTTGTGGAAGGAGCCACCAAAAAAGGACATCCGGTGGACAAACTGGATAAAATCTGGAAAGACTGGGAGGCTTTTGCACAGTATGCCTTTAATAAATCTCACTCTACCTGTTATGCCTTTGTAGCCTATCAGACGGCTTATTTAAAGGCCCATTATCCCAGTGAATACATGGCAGCGATTTTAAACCATGCCGGTGCCATTGAAAAAATAACCTTCTTTATGGAGGAATGTAAAAGAATGGGCCTGGTGGTGCTGGGCTGTGACATCAATGAATCACAAAAAGGTTTTGGGGTGAATGCGAAAGGTGAGATCCGTTTTGGTTTTGGCGGACTGAAAGGCATCGGTGATGCAGCCATTGACAGCATTATTGAAGAAAGAGATCAAAACGGCCCTTTCAAGGATATCTTTGATTTTATTCAACGTATTAATCAAAGAACGGTCAATAAAAAAGCGATTGAAAGCCTGGTATATGCCGGTGCATTTGACTGTTTTGAACAAATGCACAGAGGACAATACTTTGCCATCCAGACAGGCGAAGTGGTTAACAACCTGGAAAGAATCATTAAATTCGGGAATGTAGTACAAACCAGTAAACAGAGTTCGATGGGAAGCTTATTTGGAGAGGCCACCATGCCAGAAATAGCTACGCCCAAAATTTTACCTTCAGAGCCCTGGTCCCTTATTGAGAAACTGGAGCATGAAAAAGATGTAACAGGGATTTATATCAGCGGTCATCCACTGGATAATTACCGTTTTGAAATGAAGCATTTTAATATGATGCACATCAGTGATTTTGAAACGATGCGGCTGGATGAAAATCCAAGAACCAGTAATATCCGACTCGCCGGCATGGTAGTAGGGGCTCAACACCGCCAGACTAAAAAAGGAATGGATTTTGGCGTTCTGGCATTGGAAGACTATTCAGGGAAAACAGAACTCATGCTCTGGCGGGAAGACTATTTAAATTTTAAAAACTTCATTGAAGCAGGTCTGATGCTCTGTGTTACCGGGCATTTTAAACAAAGATTTAATGCGGGACAATATGAGTTTAAAATCACTTCCATCAGCCTTTTGGATTCACTTAAAAATTCGATGCCCAAATCTCTGGACATGGAATTGCCCTTGCAACAGGTAACAGATGAACTGGTCAATTTCCTGGAAGCAAACATGGTTAAATACCCGGGATCTGCTCAGCTGAAATTCAATATATTAGATTTCCAGGATGAAAGCTCCGTCAGTATGTATACACTGGGACAGGGTGTCACCTTAAATGACGAACTGATTGATTATTTAAACAGCCATCCTGATATCCGTGTTCAGGTGAGTCTGGCCGGATAACACATAGGTATTACCCATTTTAAATGGAGGGGTGGTTTCAATCATGCCCTCCATTTAAAATCACTATACGCTAAACAGGACTCTTTGCGCTGGTTTAATAAAGATCATTGACCTTCAGTTCATAGCTGTCTTTAGCACCAGAGACTCCGCCTTCCAACTCCACCCATTTTTTTAAAGTTGCCGGTTTTTTAATGGTGATATGATATTTACCATCCTTGTCAATCGTGACATTGGCTGTGCCTCCAGTAGCCAGGCTACTTTCATATAGTGTAGAACCATTTGATCCCGCAAGCCCGATCTGACATTGGATGTCCATCAGTTTTTTTGTTTTATAACTGGCCTGCATTTCTTCGTTGGTGGCAAGTTTATATTCTCCCGCTCCAAGCGCACTGGGGAATATAAAAGACATTGCACTACCTGAAAAGTCTCCGAAATTTCCGCCGTCACCACCAGTTGCCACCATAACAATGGCATAAATCCCTGAAGTCTCTTCATTACCCTGAGTTGAAGTAGCCCTGGTATATGTATAGTCTCCAAAAGTCCAGGTTCCGCTGACACTACCCGGTCCGCTGTCATCCTTACTGCAGGAGATTACCAGTATGGAAAAAAGTGCAAAGGCACCTAATAATTTCAAATGCTTTTTCATAGGATTCAATAGGAGGTTAAAGATGTTTTATAAGCAAATATAAGATGTTCCATTCATTCAGGCACTAATAAATTAAATCATTTCTTAATACATCAATTACTTTATCATGGTCTATTTGGGATGATTAAAGTTTTTAATAACTGATAGCAACTTGACGCTCCCATTCAGCTTACCTGAATTGCGAAAACCCCTGAAACTTTTTCTTACCTTTACCTGATAACGCAGCTAATCGTTATAAGCAATAATCATGAAAATATTTAACGCTGAACAAATAAATAAATGGGATGCAGCCACCATGGAGCGTCAGCAAATCTCCCAAACGAAGTTGATGCAAAGGGCAGGAGACTGCGCAGCCCATTGGCTTCTACAAAAGTTCTCCAAGGACAGTAACTTTTGTATTATCTGCGGGAAAGGAGGAAATGGGGGAGATGGGTTGGTCATTGGCCGTCACCTGCTTTTAAAAGGCCGTACAGTTACGATTATATTATTAGCGGATCCGGCTACCTTCCGGGGCGGGGCGCTGGATCAATGGCAGTTAATTGAAAAGGATTTTAAAAAGGAGGCATTACAATTTATAAGGCTACAAGAAACAATCCGTCAACACACTGACTTTACTCATGAGGGGCTGCAAAAGCTGCTAGACTTTTTAATGAAGTCCATGGAGCAGTCCGGTGCCCGCATTATTATTGATTCAGTACTGGGCACAGGAGTCAACCCCGGCGCGTCAACAGCCCTAAAAGTCCTTCAGGACCCCCGCAATAAAGCGCATCTGGTAACGCAGCTCGGTATTCAGGCAATCAATGACTATTCGCATGGTGAGCGCAAATACCGGCGCAGAAAAACAATATCCATTGACTTACCCAGCGGCCTGAGTCCGGATCAATTGCCTATGGAGCCAACTGCTGCTGCGGAAGGAAGGACAGATGCATTAAAATCTATTCCGCCTATAATTGTCAGGGCCGATTATACGCTTAGCTTTCAGACGTATAAAAGAAGTTTTATGCATGAGGAGGCCGCCAAATATGTCGGTAAAATAAAAATCCTTGATATTGGCCTTTGCCCTGTTTATGCACATATGGAGCGCACCCGTTTTCTGGCTGTTGACTTAAGGGCTGCTGTCAGAAGGTATCAGCCAAGGTCTTGCCGGCCATTTGGGCACAAAGGCAGTTTTGGAACCGCCGTGCTTGTTGGTGGCAGTTATGGTAAAATAGGGGCAATCGGCCTGTCAGCCATGTCTGCGCTCAGAACTGGTGTCGGCAAAGTATTTATTCAGGCACCCAAATGCGGCTATGAAATCCTGCAAACGCTGACCCCTGAATCGATGTTTGAACCGGCAGGAGAAAGTTATGTTGCAGCAATAAACCCTGTCAAAAATGCCACCTACGGCCTGGGGCCCGGCATGGATACCCACCCGGAATCTGCCAGCGCACTATATGATTTTCTAAAAAACGTACAAGCGCCGGTATTGCTTGATGCGGATGCATTAAATATTATGGCAACGGATCCTGACAAATACCTTACCCTCTTACCTAAAAACAGCATTTTAACCCCGCACCCCGGTGAGTTTAAAAGACTTTTCGGGCCTTCTGACAATAGCATGGATCAGGTGAATCTGGCCAGCGAGATGGCGCAAAAATGGCAATTAGTCATTGTACTGAAAGGCCATCATACCGCTATTTGCGGACCGGAAGGCAAAATAAATTATAATTTAACAGGCAATGCCGGTATGGCAACAGCTGGCAGCGGAGATGTGCTCACTGGTATCATCACCTCTTTGTTAGCCCAAGGAGTCCCACCCAGGGATGCGGCAATTCTCGGAGTATATATTCACGGGCTATCCGCAGATTTATATATCAAAAAAGCAAGTCCGGAGTCTTTGATTGCAGAAGATTTGATTCAGGGTCTGCAAAAAGTCTTTAGAAAGCTGGTTAAATACCGCAAAAAGCTCCATTTAAAATAATATGGCAGTTTTGCCCAAACACGCACCTTATGCGTATTTTTAAACCATGGCCATTAAAAAAATAATGTGGAACTGGAAAAGTAAAAACGGACCGGTAGGTAGTACTTGTAGCCACAGGGTTCTATTTTTTTGGCTGCTCACGACTACGCTGGCCTTTCTTTTTTCAATCCCGACAAGGGGCATTGCCCAGAGGCACGGACATACCCCCTCAATAGATATAAAAAAAGCCATTGTTCATGACTCATTAATACCCATTGATACATTAACACCACATCTGCTTCCCGTAACGATCACCGCTTTTCAGGGCAGGGGAGACGGTTCAGATATTGCTGCCTCCATTTTTTCTCTGGATCGGTCCACCCTTCAATTACTGGATAACAGCTCCTTACTCAGCGCATTGAATACTGCACCCGGAGTCAGACTTGAACAACGTTCCCCCGGTAGTCTCAGACTTTCCATAAGAGGCAGTCTATTACGGTCGCCTTATGGCATAAGAGGGGTCAAATTTTATCTGGACGGGATGCCGCTCACGGATGCAGGAGGGAACACCTATCTTCAATCACTCTTGCCGGATCAGCTGTCTTCAGCAGAAATTATCAAAGGACCCGCCGGCAGCCTATATGGAGCAGGTACAGGCGGCGCTGTATTACTCCACTCATTGGATACCTACACCGACAGTACAATCAACAAATATCATTTCAGTTATACGGGTGGCAGCTATGGCAGGATACATCCGGTGGCCGGCTGGACACACTTCGGCAAAAAGGGATTTAGTCAGGTAGGCGGTAATTTTTTTCATTCAAACGGCGCTAGAGATCAGGACACTTTAAACCAAACTGTCATTCATTATAGTGGCCGCTACCGGCTGTCTTCGAAAACGGAGGTCCGCGTAAGCAGCTTCTACAGCAATTTACATTACCAGACACCGGGCGGTATTACCAAAGGCCAGTGGGAATCCGACACAACGGCCTATGCGCTGGCGGTGCGTCAAAAAGCAGCCATATTTAACAAAACGCTCTGGACGGGACTACAATTAAAAACGGCCCTGGGATCACGGCTCCAAAATGAGACCGGCGTTGTTTTTAGTTATACTGATTTTAAAAATCCTTTTACCAGTAATTACGAGAAAAGAAAAGAATTAAACGATGGCGCAAGGACGGTATTTTCATGGCAGGACCATCTAAACAGCACTCTTTTAAGCTGGCAACTGCTTGCTGGCATGGAATGGATGTCTGGCCATTATCATATTGATAACTACGCTAATAGATCTGGCATCCCAGACACGCTTCAGTATAAAGACCGGTTGACCATTGAGAACTATACCTATTTTATCCAATACCAGATGAGCCTTTTTCAAAAATGGCACCTGCAGGCAGGTATCAGTACCAACCGGCAGCACATCAACTACCAAAGATTATCTGACCCGGATTTCAATTCCATGCAAAGCGCCTCAACAAAATACCAGTGGTCGCCTAAATTAGGCCTGACCTACGAATGGCAACCAGGCGTCGCATTGTTCGCATCCCTGGCCAAGGGGTTTTCTACACCTACCATCGCAGAGCTACATCCCTCTGACGGTCGATTTGAAAAAGCGCTCCAGCCGGAAAGTGGCTGGAATCTGGAAGGAGGTATTAAAGGGATTATACCAGGAACAAAACTTGCAATTTCCGGCAGTATCTACCACTTTACGCTCAAAAACGCCATCGTCCGCAGAGTCGATGCGCAAAGTAGCGAATATTTTGTCAATGCGGGCTCTACCAGGCAAGCGGGAGCAGAGCTGTTTATAAAAACACCGCTGCTGTCGGAAACTTCGTCCAAAAGTCATTCACTGATTCATCAGATTACCATCAGCGGCAGTTATAGCTATCAACCTTATCGTTTTTTAAATTATCAGCAGGAGGATCAAAACTATCAGGGGCACCCTTTAACAGGTGTTCCCCAAAATATAGCAGTAGTTAGTGTGGAACTAACGGCTCATAATGGGATCTATCTGAATACCCTGATAAATGCGACCAGTTCCATTCCGTTAAATGATGCCAGCACTATTTACCAGGACGGCTATCAGCTATGGCAGGCTAAGATGGGTTACCGGTTTTCCTGGCAGTCTCTTACAGTAGATTTATATAGCGGCTTAGATAATATTTTAAATCAGCATTATAGTCTGGGCAATGATATTAACGCCTATGGTGGCCGTTACTTCAACCCGGCACCAAAAAGGAACTATTACGCCGGTCTGTCTATTTGGTTTTAGAAAATGATTCCAAAAAAATTATTGTCTGCATAACCGCCCCAGGACCTGGTTTAGGAAGGCTTATGCAGTCCACCTTTTTCCATTTTATTGTTCCAATAATAATAAAAAGGCAGCCCCGAAAATATGAGACAAAATCCTATCATGGATTTAACCGGAGATTCTACCACAGAAACCACCAGCAGCGTACAACAAAACAGTAAAAAGATCCAGGGAACCAGAGGATATCCCCAGGTTCTATAGGGCCTTGGTAAGGCCGGCTTTCGTATTCTCAGGACAATAACCCCCAGGACAATGAGGCCATAAAAGACAAAAGCCGCTATAATCAATAAATCCGTCAACAAATCAAAAGAACCAGAGAAAACCAATATTACGCCCCAGATGCCTTGATACAGCAGTGCATTTGCAGGTGTATTTCGTTTTGGATGACACTTTGCCGCGCTTTTAAAAAACAGACCGTTACCTGCCATCGCATAATAAATTCTTGAGGAGAGCAATATGGTTGCATTCGTGCATCCAAAGGTTGAAATCAGTATCATGCCACTCACCACATACACCCCTGTACTTCCCACTAATTTATCTACGACGACCACTGCAGCAATGCTATTTTCATTCAGGTTTACAGCGGCCAGTAACTCATCAATGGGCAGCACATACAAATAAGCCGCATTCAGAAGCGCATATAAAATAATAATCAGAACAATACCGATAATCATGGCCCTGGGTAAATTCTTTTTAGGCTGGTGGAGTTCTTCGGATATAAATCCAAGTGCTACCCAGCCTTCATATCCCCAGAATGCATGCCGCATGGCGATAAACATGGCAGTAATAAAGGTCAGAAAAGTAAAACCTTCCGTTGGCATCAATTGACTAACCGATTTTAAGGTTTCCACGTTTCCCACCGAGGATCCAAAAGCCAGACAAACGATGATTAAAATAGCCAGGGTTATTAAAAAGGTGAAGACCAGACTTACATGTCCTCCTTTTTTAGTTCCCCTGATATTCACTAAAGTCAATAAAATGATTAAAAGACTGGCCACCAGTTTGCCCCCAAAATTTGAAAATGGAGTAAGACCTGCGATAGAAATCTGTTCAACGGCATGAGGCAAATGAGGTAAGGGAACAAAACTAGCCAGCGCTCCTGCAAATACAAAGGCGACAGAAGAGATGGCCGCCGTCTGAATCACCGTAAAACAAGACCAACCATATAAAAAAGAGATTAATTTCCCATAGACCTCCTCCAGCCAGGCGAAAGGGCCCCCGGACCTAGGAAACATGGTGCCCAGTTCAGCGATGCTAAATACACCGAAAAGAATAATTATCCCAGACAATACCCAGGCCAGCACCACCAGCCATGGCTCGTATAAGACCTGAGACATGGGCGCGACTTTTTTAAATACGCCGGATCCGATAATCGCGCTCATTACAATGATAATGGCCATTTTCAGCCCAAAAGACCGAACCAGCGCACCTTGACGGGGTGCGTCCTGCTGATTATTTTCCATAACAAAAATGTATTATTCCCTGAAACAAAAACGAAATTGCAGATGCAAAAAGGGAATGGCCCTGATGAAATAAAGTCCCGGACACCCGAGGTGCCCCAAATTGGGACAGGGCTGATTAAAATAAAAGGCACATCAGAGTGCCCTACCATGAGCAGCTAAGATAAGTAATTTAGCTATAAATGACGCTAAATTCTGGCAAAAATCATCTCCTTGAATAAAAAACGATTAAAAACAGCAAAGCCACGTGCTTATACTGCGACGCGGCTTTGCTGTTTTTATAAAACGTACTTGTTGCAAACAGGTTTTTACAGCAGATTAAACTGCTGATGCATATCCGGAATATAGACTTCTTTAAATCCTTTTTTCTGAAGGCTTTTTTGAAAATCCTGCTGTACATCATATTCTCCATGAACGATAAAAACCATTTTAACAGCGGCCGGATTCTGACAGGCTAAAAACTGGCTTAGATCATCATAATCACCATGGGCGCTCATGCTGCGCATAACACCAACTTCTGCTTTCACATCATAGTCATCTCCATAGATACGCACTTGCTGGGCACCACGCATCAGCCTGCCGCCCAATGAATGCGGTTCACAGTAACCTACAATAAGAATCGTATTTCTGGGATCCAGAATATTATTCAAAATATGATGCTGTACTCTTCCCGCGTCTGCCATTCCACTGGCAGAAATAATAACCATCGGCTGATGGTTATCATTAAGTGCCTTACTTTCCTCGACCGATTGAATAAAATGAAGCCCTTCAAAATCAAAAGGGTCATCATCGGTTTCCATCATTTTTCTGATCCTTTTATTAAAACCTTCTTCATGCATCTCCGTCACCTTAGTGGCCTCACGGCTTAGCGGGCTGTCCACATAAACAGGTACTTTAGGCAACACTCTTTCATTAGAAAGCTGATTCAAAAAATACAACAACTCCTGCGTACGGCCTACGCTAAAGGCAGGAATTATCAGTTTACCTTTTTTCTCCACGCAGGTCTTCTGAACAAATCCAAGCAGTTGTTCGGGCGTATTAAAAACATCATCATGCAGACTATTGCCATAGGTGCTTTCAATAATTATATAATCCGCCTGTGGAAAAGTCTGGGGAGATTTTAATATAATATCCCGGTAACGGCCTACATCACCACTAAAGGAAATCTGCTCTGTTTTACCATCCTCCGTGATTCTTACATGAACCGATGCACTGCCAATAATATGGCCTGCATCCTCAAAAAGGACCTCAATCTGATCATCTACTTTAAACCACTTGTCATAATCAACGGCAGTTAAATGGGGAATCGCGTTTTCCGCATCCTGGTCATCATACAAGGCCTCCACAGGTGGCAAATGTTGTTTAGCCCGGCGCTTATTAAAATATTTGGCGTCATCCATCTGGATTTTAGCGGAATCCCTAAGCAGGATAGCCGCCAAATCCTTTGTTCCTGCGGTACAATAGATCTTTCCCTGATAACCATCTTTGATCAGTTTAGGAATCAATCCTGTATGATCAATATGGGCGTGGGAGAGGAACATATAGGTAATCTTGGTGGGATCAAAACCAAACTCCGCATTCAATTGGTCGGTTTCCTTGCCCATTCCCTGAAACATCCCGCAATCCAGCAGTATTTGCTTGCCGTTTTTTAATTCAATTAAATGTTTTGAACCGGTAACAATTCTGGCTGCTCCATGAAAACTAAGATTCATATATACATTGCTTTTAGGTTATTGAATATAAACGGACATCGGCATACCGGATACTGCTATGCTGAATATCAAATTGCCGCTCAGACATACAAGGCCCGTTCTGTTTTTCTTAATTCCAGTTTAAATATAGGATATTTTAGAGATACTTTCCGGTATAACTACCAGCAACTTTTTTGAGCGCCTGTGGGGTACCGGCAAAAACCAGATGGCCGCCATCGGCCCCGGCTTCCGGCCCCAGATCAATGACCCAGTCAGCGGATTTAATTACGTCCGTATTGTGTTCGATGATAATCAGAGAGTGCCCCTGATTGATTAAGGCGTTAAAAGCGTCCAAAAGCTTACGAATATCGTGAAAATGAAGACCGGTTGTAGGTTCATCAAAAATAAACAGGGTAGGAGCCGTAGGTTTATTTTTGCTTAAAAAACTGGCCAGTTTTACTCTTTGCGCCTCACCGCCACTTAATGTATTGGAAGGCTGTCCCAGCTTAATATAACCAAGCCCCACTTGTCTTAACGGTTCTAAAGCAGCCGAGAGGCCTTTCTCTTCACTAAAAAATTCAATGGCTTCATCTACACTCATTTCCAAAATATCGTGAATACTTTTTTCCTTATAAGTCACCTCCAGTACCTCTTGCTTGAACCTTTTTCCTTTGCAAACATCGCAGAGCAGATGCACATCGGCCAGAAACTGCATTTCAACCGTTTGTTCCCCTTCACCCTTACAGGCATCGCAGCGCCCGCCATCTACATTAAAAGAAAAAAAACCGGCAGTAAAGCCTCTGACTTTGGCCAGGTACTGTTTAGCAAATAATTGACGAATCTCATCATATGCTTTAATATAAGTCACCGGATTACTTCGGGAGGACTTGCCAATGGGATTCTGATCGACTATTTCCACGGTCTGTATCTGTGAAAGATCGCCGGTAATGGATTGATGCAACCCCACTTTTTCTGCGGTACCACTTTTTTGTTTCATGATGCCGGGATAGAGGATCTGCTTAACCAGGGTGGTTTTTCCACTACCGGAAACACCTGTCACCACGCACATGACATTTAAGGGAAACTGTACATCAATATTTTTCAAATTATTCTGCCTGGCACCTTTTACCTGGATGCTGTTGGTAAAGGAACGCACTTTTTTGGGTGCTTCTATGGACAAATCTCCGCTCAGGTATTGCCCTGTAAGGCTTTTAGGGTTTTCCATCAGCTCTGCAGCTGTTCCCTTTGCAATTACTTCACCCCCTAAATGAGCGGCAAGCGGGCCCATATCAATAATATAATCCGCCTGGCGCATAATCATTTCATCATGCTCAACGACGACAATGGTATTACCCAGGGATTTTAATTGTTTTAATACGCCAATCAACCTGTCCGTATCCCTTGGATGCAATCCTATGGATGGCTCATCCAGAATATAGAGAGAATTGGTAAGATTACTGCCCAGGCTTCTGGTTAGTTGGATACGCTGGCTTTCGCCGCCACTAAGCGTGTTAGCCATACGCTCCAGGGTCAGATATCCCAGACCTACATCCAGTAAAGTCTGCATCCTTTGCTGAAGCTCAATGAGCAGCCTGGCTGCGATTTTTTGTTGTGTATCACTCAGGGTCAAGATCATCTGGTCCAGCCAGGGTTTTAAGTCCGCAACCGGCATACGGCAGAGTTCCCCGATATGTAATCCGCCGAGTTTTACATAGAGCGCTTCCGGTCTGAGGCGGTAGCCTTCGCAATCCGGACAATCCGTACGTCCCCGGTATCTGCTTTGTAATACGCGGAATTGGATTTTATAGAGATTTTGCTGCACATCCTTAAAAAAGTCATTGATACCATAAGCATCGACATCACCATTCCATAAAGATCTTTTCTGTGCCGCATTCAATTCCTGGTAAGGTTTGTGAATCGGAAAATCAAACTTATGCGCATTTTTAATAAACTGCTTTTTCCACCAGACCAATTTTTCCCCCTTCCAGGGCGCTACAGCTCCTTCAAAGACGCTGAGTCGCTGATCCGGGATAACCAGATCCTTATCAATACCCAGCACCTGACCAAAGCCTTCGCAAGTCGGGCAGGCTCCATAGGGATTATTAAAGGAAAACAAATTAGGTACCGGCTGCTCAAAAACAATTCCATCCAGTTCAAATTTACGGCTGAAGCTAAGCAATGTTTGTTCCACCAATAAGGACATCAAATCTTCACCTTCATAGAAGGCTGTTTCAATGGAATCCGTCATGCGGTGGATATCCTGCTCGTCAAAATCTCTTTTCTTAATACGATCGATCAGCACAAAAACTCCTTTTTTTGCGAGCTTCTTTTTAATGGCGCTGTCTGACTGCTGCAATAGTTCTTCCAGGACTACAAGCTCGCTACTGCCGTTTGTTTGCTGTAAACTGATTCTGGAAAAGCCTTTTTGAATCAGAATATCCATTTCCTCTCTCAGATCTCTGCCACTATGCTGTTTAAAAGGACTTAATATATAAATTCTGGAACCATCAGGTGCATTTCCTACCGCTTTAAGCACATCTGCCACGTCCTCTTTTTTAACCTCCTGACCACTGACCGGGGAAATAGTAACGCCGACTCTGGCATAAAGTAATCTTAGGTAATCATAGATTTCCGTCATGGAGCCTACCGTAGATCGGGGTGACCGGGTGGTTACTTTTTGTTCAATGGCAATCGCCGGACATAAGCCCTTAATATAATCGACATCCGGTTTATCCATTCGGGCCATAAATTGTCTTACGTAGGCATTGAGACTTTCCGCATAACGTCTTTGGCCCTCGGCAAATAGCGTGTCAATGGTCAAGGAAGACTTTCCACTACCGGAAACACCCGTAACCACAATTAACTTATTCCTGGGAAGGGCTACCGAGACATTTTTCAGATTATGGGTACGGGCTCCTTTGATAAATATATCCTGACGCTTACTGGCCAGGACCTCCATTTGCTGAATATCCTCTATTTCTTGAGCGGCTTTATTTTCCTTCTTACTACGGATCGCATTTACGGCAGATTTTTCCTTACTGACCACGTTTTCAGCGGATTTCTTACGAATGGATGGTTTCTCGGTTTGCATAATTAAGCATAAAGTTACTAATCAAAAGGGATTAAAAAATAAATATTTTCGTAAAAATGTAGCAAGTCATCCCAAATCACATCACCCATGTTAAAACACGTATATGTAAAATAAAAAAAAAGAGGGATTTGATTTGGACATTATTTAACAAATTCCTTATTTTTGTCCTGTTAAAACTTTATACGCCTATTGAGCATTTTTACTCTGAACTAAAATAATTCATTTGGAACAAGGCTGCTAATACCAGAAATTGAGAACTGCTGCCGAGATCCAGCTAAGTGAACTAACCATGAGTAATAATGAATACCCACTGGATACTCAATTAGTATCCAGATTCCAAAGAGGCGACCTGAACGCCTTGGAGCAACTAATTGAGAAGTATAAAGAGAAAATTTACACTTCCATTTTCTTTTTAGTAAAGGATAAGTATCTGGCAGAAGATATCTTCCAGGAAACTTTTATTCGCGTTATTGACACACTACGAAGTGGCCGTTACAATGAGGAGGGGAAAGTACTTCCCTGGATTATGCGTATCGCCCATAACCTGTGTGTAGACCATTTTCGCAGGGTCAAAAGAGCCCCTTTTGTCGCCACCGATCAAAATAACATGCGGGACATCTTTGATGTCATGGGCATTCATCATAACGAAAATGCCGAAACAGAAAGAATCAAACAGGAGACATATCAGACCGTTAATCGCCTGCTGGATCATCTGCCCGCCAGCCAAAGAGAGGTCCTTGTACTGCGTCACTATGGAGATATGAGCTTTAAGGAAATAGCAAAACTGACGGATTGCAGTATTAACACAGCACTGGGCCGGATGCGTTACGGTTTATTAAATCTCCGCAAATTAATGGCAACCCATCAGATAGAATTATAACCGGATTTCCAGGTATCCATGTACTAACTGCAGATTCCTTAAAAAATTTGCAGGATAAATACTTTAAAGGCCGTAGCTCCTTATTGGAAGGAGCTACGGCCTTTTTTATTATTCCTTTTAACTGACACACCCAGTTAAAACTGTCTTTTTGCGTTTTTATGCGTTTCTCATGTTTTACTTGTGCATAAACCATTAAACCATTAACTTTATGGCATAAGCAGGCAAAATTTATGCAGGCCTGTTTTCATCATTTAAGAATTCGCATCAATGCAAACATCACAAACCAAGTTTATAGCGCTGTTTCTGTCAGCCAGTCTTTTATCCGGATCAGTTATGAGTCAGAAATTCTTTAAAAAAACGCCTAAGGCCACGCATTGGGTCGACAGTGTTTATAATTCTCTCACGCCTGATCAGCGCTTAGCCCAACTCATGGTGCTCAGAGAAAGTGGGCTGGAAAATGGACAGCCTGAAATCTATGGAGAAAAAGTGATGGATCTGATCAAGCGTTACAATATCGGAGGAATCTGCTTATTTCAAGGCAGTCCCAAGGACCAGGCTCAAGTGCTGGCCGGTTTACAGAACGCGGCACAGACACCTCTGATGGTTTGTATTGATGGAGAAACAGGTCTGGGTATGCGCATGGACGGCGTTGATAAGTTCCCGGATCAGCTGACAATGGGTGCCATTCGAAACGGCAAAGACCTTATTTATAAAATTGGCGCTGCCATGGCCAGACAATGCATCCGTATGGGCATTCAGGTCAATTATGCTCCCGTGGTGGATATTAATAATAATCCGGCCAATCCAGTCATTGGCTACCGGTCTTTTGGTCAGGATAAAAATGTCGTGGCAGATTATGGGGTGGCCATCATGAAAGGGATGCAAAATGAAGGGATTATGGCCTGCGCCAAACATTTTCCGGGACATGGGGATGTCTCTGTTGATTCCCACCTGGATTTGCCGGTTATAGAAAAGTCACTGGCTGAGCTGGAAAAGCTGGAACTGGTTCCTTTTAAAAAAGTATTTAAAGCAGGCATAGGTTCTGTCATGATTGCGCATTTATCCATTCCTAAGATTGAACCTACGCCCCATCTGGCCAGCAGCTTATCTCATAAATTTGTCACCGATTTACTGCGTAAAAAAATTGGATTTACCGGTCTCTCCTTCACAGATGCACTGGGCATGAAAGGAGTGGCCAAGTATTTTCCGCAGGGAGAAGTCTGCGTGATGTCCTTAAAAGCCGGCAATGATATGTTATGCCTGCCAGAGGATGTCGGGCTGGGAATTGAAAAAATAAACGCGGCCATTCAAAAAGGAGAACTCAGCTGGACAGAACTAGAACCTCGGGTAAAAAAAGTGTTATATGCCAAATACCATCTGGGGCTGAGCAGCGCTGACTCAAAAAATATTGCTTCGCAGAACCTGACCCAGGATTTAAATAAGGAAGTAGCCTCTCTGAGTTCCGTAGTTGCCAAAAGGGCCCTGACCGCTGTCCGGTTGGAAAACAACAGGTTTATACCTTTAAGTCCAAATAAAAAGACAGCTTATCTGCAAGTAGGAGGCAAGCCTGAAGATATCCTGGCCAAAAGCCTGGAGGATAATGCAGGTACCCGGAATTATTATTTTGGTTATTCTGACGACCTTTCTGAGGCCAATGAAATTCTATCCCAGATTAAAACCGGAAAATTTGACCGTATCGTCGTATCTATTGAAGGGTTCAGCAAAAGACCGGCAAATAATTTCCAGATCAGTACTGCTGCCCTTAAACTCATCCGGGACATCGAAGATTACAATCATAGCGCAACCTTAATGGTAATGGGTAATCCCTATGCACTTAAAAACTTTACGGGTTATAAAAACCTACTGGTGAGCTATGAAGACGGCAGCGTCTTCCAGCAGGCGGTCTCCGATTTCCTGTTAGGTAAAACAGGTGCTCAGGGAAAACTGCCAGTCACAGTCACCGAAAAATTACCCTTTGGTACGGGCCTGGTTATCAAAAGATGATAAGCGTTACCGTTTTTTTACCGTGCCTAAATAATTTTAGGTCAGTTTTTTTATAGCAAGGGCTTAACGGCTGAGGATGGTTCTTTTCCTGAAAGAAAACAGGATTACAGGTTTATTTTACCCGTTTTTCTTTTGCGCCGTGGGCGGAGATAAGGGTATCGGATCTATGCCCGCCACCGGTACTATCCGTATCCGGGAGCGCGGTTCTGCCTGCGACAGTTCCATTTTCTGGCAAAGAGACCGCTTCCAGACGAATCCCTATTTGTAAAATACCCACCAACGGTTCATCGGGCATCATGTGTTGTAAGACAAATCCATTGTCTCCGACAGGCATTTTCTGGGGTGCCCTATTCAGTCTGACCCTGGTTTCAATGATTGAGCCTAAAGTATCACCCAACCACTGATCATTTTTAGCCAGTGGAAGATTTACTTCATGGTATACGGCACTGTCTCCCGGAGCAATATAACCGTAACGCAGCAGCAGATTATCATATTTAAAAGCCTCCGTATGGCGTATTACCGCATAGAGCCGGTAAGCAATGGTAGAATCCTGAATTTGCATATGAATCCATGGCTGCAGCCTTTGGGGCCATAGCTGGTCGGGCAGATTTGCCAGCTTCTCCTGTCTGGTTAGCTGATCGGAACATCCCTGACCCATGACCAGCATAACTGACACAGCCAAGAGGCAGCCATACTGCCTAAGCCAATGATTCAGTCTGACTGGTATATAAATATAAGGACGATGCATATCAGATGTTGATTATTGCTTAAGGGTATTTCATGATAAAGGGGGTGTGGACCTATCGTAGATCCGGACACGCAAAACCGGCATTACAATACATTTAAAATCTGCTCCTTGGCTTTTTCCAGCTCATCTTTCATTTGTACCACAAAGCGTTGGATATCCAGATCATAGGCTTTAGAACCGGTTGTATTAATCTCACGACCAATTTCCTGGAGCACGAAACCCAGTTTTTTCCCTTTGGATTTACCCGGTTCGTTTAAAATCTCCTTAAAATAGGCACAGTGTGTCTTTAATCGAACCTGTTCCTCACTGATATCAATTTTTTCTATATAATAGACCAGTTCCTGTTCCAGTCGGTTGGCATCATAAGAATCCTTGCCAACATGGTCTTCCAGTATTTTGGTCAGGTGTTCTTTAATTTTGACCCGGCGATTCACTTCTTTTTCTGCAATCTGGGGCTGAAAAGATTCAATGTTATTGATCCTGAGCAATAAATCTTTCTCCAAGGCAGCACCTTCATCCTCTCTGTGTTTGACAATTCCGTCCAGCGCATTTTGCAGGATTCCTTCAAAATCCAGATATTCTTCCTCCGTCAGCACTTCCGTGGAATTGGAGATAACTTCCGGCAATTTTAAAACAGCACCCAGCAGGTGCTCTGTTGACGCATTCAATTCTCTGGCCAGCCTTTCAACAGAAATATAAAAATGTTTGGCCAGATCAGCATTTAAGGCGACTGATTTTCCGGCACCGTTTTGTTTAATGGTCACGGTACATTCAACACTGCCGCGTATTAGTTGATCTGCAATCAGATTGCGGATTTTGAACTCAAAAGGCTTCAACAAAACGGGCAGGTTCAACCGGATATCATACTGCTTGCCATTCAGAGATTTAATCTCCACTAAAAAGGTTTTGTCTCCGATTAATTGTTCCCAGCGGCCATAGCCTGTCATTGAAAGAAGCATATTCTGATAAATTTTAAAACAAACCTACTTAATTTTGGCTAAATTGCCCTGTAAATTCAATTTTAGGGTCCGTCTGAGGGGCAAAATTAAGCCCTTATTACACATGAAAAAACATAAGTTCTATTTTATTTCATTTACCTATTGGTTTTTGCTGCTCTATATAGTCTCTGCACTGGTATGGTGGTTTATTTCTTTAGAAGCCCAGAACAAACAAATGTTTTTTTACAGGTATGAACAACTAAGGACAGACGATTACCAATATCAGGACAAAGTTTTGGCCTTGCAGGATGCCCGACACCGTAAATCCCTGCAATACGTGGGAGAGGGGCTGACCTTTCTGTTTTTAATTATGGTGGGTGCGGCTTATGTATATAGGACCATACGTCAGGGATTCAAGCAGGCCGACCAACAGCAAAACTTCATGATGGCTATAACGCATGAGCTCAAAACGCCCATCGCGGTTTCCAGACTCAATCTGGAGACTCTGCTGAAGCGAGACCTTAGCTTAGAACAGCAGCGTAAACTGCTGGAAAATACCCTCAGCGAAACCAAAAGGCTGAATACACTGACCAGCAATATCCTGACCACCGCCCAGCTGGAAAGTGGCCAACATGCATTGAGTGCAAAAGAACTCAATTTATCAAATATTCTTCAGGATCAGATATCACAGTTTAAACTGCGTTATCCACAAAGAGAATTCAGTCTGAACTTAACCCCTGAACTATGGATTAAAGGTGAGCAGTTGTTGCTGGAACTACTCATCAGTAACCTGCTGGAAAACGCAGTGAAATATGCGCCCGGTCTTACACCTATTACCGCTACTTTGGAAAATCTGAAAGGTAAATACGCCGCTTTGCATATTGCAGATCAGGGTCCTGGCATTCCCACAACTGAAAAGGCCAGAATTTTTGATAAATTCTACAGAGCCGGCAATGAATCCACCCGTACAACAAAGGGCACCGGACTCGGACTTTATTTATGTAAAAGGATTACCAAGGAACACGGAGGATTGATTCAGTTAGCGGATAATCAGCCAAATGGTGCTATCTTTACGATACAGTTTCCATTACTAAAACATTAGACACGCACATGACAACAGCAAATAGCGGAAATATATTATTAGTTGAAGATGAAGAGAATTTACATGACACCTTAAAGCTTAACCTTGAACTAGAAGGCTATAGTGTTACTTCTGCCTTTGATGGTAATAAGGCTTTAAAAGCGGTGGAAAATGAGTATTTCGACTTGATTATTATGGATGTCATGCTTCCCGAGCTGGACGGCATCAGTGCCACTGAACGCATCCGGATCCAGAATATAGAGACTCCTATATTAATTCTTAGCGCTAAAAACACAACACAAGACAAAGTAACAGGATTGAAGAAAGGGGCCGATGATTATCTGACAAAGCCCTTTGATCTGGAGGAGCTCTTACTAAGAGTATATAAACTCATAGAAAAAAACAAGAAGTTGCAGGATAAGGAATCGATCAGCGATTCTTTTATCTTCGGTGATAACCAGATATTTTTTAATGCGCAGCAGGCCACGACCTGGGATGGGAAGACCATTGAACTCAGTAAGAAAGAAACCATGCTGCTTAAGTTGCTTTTTGAAAACAAAAATGAAGTAGTACCCCGGGAAAAAATCCTACAGGTTGTCTGGGGCTATAACGTATTTCCGGCTACCAGAACCATCGATAATTTTATTTTGAACTTCAGAAAATACTTTGAAAAAGACAGCCGCAATCCCAGCTATTTTCACTCTGTACGGGGCGTTGGTTATAAATTTACCGACAATTAAATGTTGTTAAAGGGAAAGCCTGGTGCAATGGAAGTTATTGCCATGGATAAAGGCTGTTATGTAGGCCATAATATACTGGCCAGGCATTATGACCATATTATTGCCAGCGAGACCCTATATCCCATGGGATACAGTTCAGACTGGCACTATCACCAAAACCCGCATTTCTCCCACATCCTTTATGGCGGAAGCCAGGAAATTAATGAAAACAATACTAAGATTCAGCAACCTGGTGAAGGATTTTATTATTATCCCGGTATCGCCCACCAAAATATTCAATACAGGGTTCAAACGAGGATCTTTAATGTTGAATTAGGAAGCGGCTTTTTCGAAAAGTACCAGTTAAACATACCCCCTGAAACACTCATGTTCTCCGAAAATTTGCAATTAAACGCATCGGGACTTGTAAAAATTCTACGGGAACATTGGTTACAGGATGACCAGAGTACGTTGTCGATCAATCAACTTACCGTTGAACTAATCACTCATGCGGCAGATAATATTAGTTTTTTTCCCGGCTGGGCAAAGAAAATCAGGCCTTTGCTGTATGACACCTGGAATCAGCCCGTTTCTTTACAAGAAATATCAAAACTCCTGGACATTCACCCTGTCACCTTATCCAAGTACTTCTCAAAATACTTCGGTTGTACACTTGGCGAGTATCGTCGCAGGATAAAAATAGAGCGCGCTTTGCCTTTAATCCGTCAGGGAAAATATACGTTGACCGAAATCGCCTATTTATGTGAGTTTTGTGACCAGGCTCATTTTACCAAAACTTTCCACCGGATAACAGGATTTTCACCTAAACAATATAAGGCCCTTTAAAGGGAATCATCCATTACCAAACGCTAATTTCATACAATTTTTATTGGCATTTCTTGTCCATTTTTGCGCTCTGTTCTGCCTGTTCACTTAAAAACAGGTGGACCCGGAAACATACATGATTTGACTTAAACAATTCTATGAAAAAACGTCCATTAATTACCTTACTGTTCATCCCAGTATTAATGACCTTGCGGTCCAACCAGACATATGGTCAGGCAAATCTCAACCTTAAAAATGATACAGTAGCATTTCATGCAATATTGGAATCCTATTATCAACAAAGTATGGTTTTTGATCCACTTACCGCAACACTTAGTGGCGATCACCGATTTGATGATCAGTTGCCAAATGATATTTCAGCGGCTTCTCTGGAAAAAAAATATAGCTATGAGCGCAAAATCCTCCGGCAGCTAAAACAGTTCGACATCCGCCAATTTAATACGACCGATAAAATTTCCTATGGTAATCTTACAGAACTCATCCGTGTTGATCTGGCCAAAAGCAAATACCACTTCGAATATCTGCCCGTCAACCAGTTTTTCTGCATTCCGCTGTTGATGGGCCAATTAGGTTCAGGAGCAGCTGGTCAGCCTTTCAATACGCCTGAGGATTATTCAAAGTGGCTAAAACGGGTTACAGCATTCTTACAGTGGATGGATACAGCTGTCAACAATATGCAAAAGGGCATGGAAACAGGTATTGTTTTGCCCAGGGCTCTGGTAGAGAAAATGATTCCCCAAATGGAAGATCTGGGAAATCAGGACCATTCAAAAAACATTTTTTACAACCCTATCAGAGCATTGCCTGATAATTTCACCAAGCAGCAAAAGCAACAGATCAAAGAAGAATTTGAACGAATTATCGATCAAAAGTTATTAGTCTCCTACCGAAAATTTGCAGTATTTCTAAAAAATGAATATCTGCCGAAAGCCCAGACAACACCAGGGCTCTTTGCCATTACTGGTGGCAAAGAAATGTATAAAATTTACATACGTCAATTCACCACACTAAACACGCCACCTGAAGAGATCTACCAGACCGGGATAAATGAGGTGAACCGTATTACAAAACAGATGAATGCACTGAAAAACAAGGTCGGGTTTAAAGGGAGCCTACAAGCATTCTTTAAACACCTTAGGACCAGTAAGCAATTTATGCCATTTACTACGCCCGAACAAGTGCTGGAAACATACAGAAACATTTATCTGAAAATACAACCTCATTTAAAAGATTACTTCGATATCCAACCGGCCAACGGATTTGAGATTAGACGTGTAGAAGCCTATCGGGAAGCCGCGCAAAACGGCCCCAGTTATCTGGTAGGTTCCCTTACAGATAAACGCCCCGGCATTTTCTATGTACCTGTACCCGATGCCACTAAGATCAATGTCACCTTTTTGGGCATGGAAGCAACCTTTTTACATGAAGCAATTCCAGGGCATCATTATCAGATTTCCCTGCAAATGGAAAACACCAAGCTGCCAAAGTTCAGGCAACAAATCAACTTTAGTGCATTCACCGAAGGTTGGGCCTTATATGTGGAAACCCTGGGTAAAGCGCTTGGTTGCTATACAGATCCTTATCAGCTGATGGGAGCTTACAATAATGATATCCACAGGGCCATTCGCTTAGTAACAGATGTGGGCATTCATACGGGAAAAATGACTAAAGAACAGGCGATCCAGTATATGCTCCAACACGAATCAATCAGCAGAGCGGACGCAACACTGTCAGTGGAGCGGTATATCGGTTTCCCGGGGCAGGCGCTTTCCTATAAAACCGGGGTCCTTGCCATTGTTAACATTAAACAGGAATGTGAAAAAGCCCTGGGCAGAAACTTTGATATCAGAAAATTTCACAGAGCCCTACTCAGCCAGGGAGATATGCCCTTAACCGTACTGAAATCCTATATGGAGGACTGGATCAAAACACAGCATTAGTGTTTAAAAAGCTCAAAAATCAGTTGTCTGGTTGTGCTAAGCCCCGGATGCGCCAGTTCACTAGGATAAGCCAGCAGTACTTCTGTTTTGATATCAAAAACACTGTCTTTATAAAACTGAATATTTAATTGATGATATTGAGTCATTAAATCAGCCGGAACAATACTGATTCCTTCTCCCAGACCCACTAGCTCTAATATCGCAGCCATATTATTGCACTCATAATTTATGCCGGGTGTAAACCCGAGTCTGGCTGCATAGGCCAGCATCTGGTGATGATACACCGGTACATGACTGGCAGGGTAGGATATAAAAGGAATTTTTCCGAGGGTGGCAAAATCCTCAGGCAAGTGCATGTCGGCAGGCAGCACCAGACAAAATCCATCCTTATATAGATTATCTGAGGTGATGGAGGCAGCTAAATTGGGTCCACGGATAATACCCAAATCCAGGCGACCCGCCAAAAGTGCCTGGATTTGCTTTTCCGTAGATAGTTCAAAAAGTTTTGTTTGTAAATAAGGATGCGTCTCATGCAATTTCCGTATCAAAATCGCCAATTTCTTTTTGTCAATGGAGCTGATATAACCAATTTTGATTTCTCCAGCTAAGGATAAATCAATTTTTTTTAACTGGGTCTTTGCCTGTTCCAGTCTTTTTAGCAGGTAATTCACCTCCGAGGCAAAATATTTTCCTGCCTCAGTCAGCTGCACCCTTTTATTATCTCTCAAAAATAAAGTCACCCCCAATTCCAGTTCCAATTCCTTAATCTGTCTGCTTAAAGGTGGTTGAGACATGAATAATCTTGCAGCTGCACGGCCAAAATGAAGTTCCTCTGACAGGACGATGAAATATCGCAAATGACGCAGTTCCATACCTAATAAGTATTAATAATTGACAAAATTAGTATTTTTAGGGTATCAACGGACTCCTTACTTTTGTTGTAAATAAAATTAACATGACAAAATCCACCATTCAGGAAATTGAAGCCAGGTTTGATCAGGATGTAGAAAGATTCTCAAAACTGGAAACAGGACAGCAAACAACGCTGGACGCGTCACTTAATATGGAGCTTATTACCTCGGCAATCGCCAGAAGATATCCAGGCAAGACCAAGGTCCTGGATATTGGTTGCGGAGCAGGGAATTTCCCGGTAAAACTGGCTGGTAAAAATCCTGAAATAGAGGTAACACTGGTCGATTTAAGTCAGCCTATGCTGAACCGGGCTGAACAGCGGGTGGCACAGGTAGCCAATTATAAACCCGTCACAAAGAAAGGGGATTTCAGATCCGTTGATTTTAAAGGGGAGCAGTTTGACGTAATTATCGCCACCGCCGTTTTGCATCATTTAAGAGACGACAAGGACTGGGAGACTGCCTTTAATAAGCTATTTCATCTGTTAAAAGACGGGGGCAGTATCTGGATATTCGATTTAGTGGAGCAGACTGACGTAAGGCTTCAGCAGTATATTTATAAGGAATTATATGGTGATTACCTGAGCGGGCTGAAGGATCAGGTCTACCGGGACCATGTATTTTCTTATATTGAAAAGGAAGACAGCCCGCGCAGCCTCGTTTATCAACTGAACCTTTTGCAAAAAGTGGGTTTTCAGCAGGTAGATGTCCTGCATAAAAATCTGTGCTTCGCCTCTTTTGTCGGCTTTAAAAAGCCGTAAATTGAAGGCCAGGATATTGATCGGGATTTACATTATATATCAGCCTGACTTAGGAAAGGAAACCTTTCCTAAGTCAGGCTGATATATAATGAAGTCGAATTGTATTTACAGCACAAAGGCCCGGATGTTGTAAAGCGTCAAAAGGCCCATTCATGCATTAGCCAAGCGTATCTGATTTATCACCATCGCCATTGGCATATACCATGGACTCAATCTTATCCAGGACCTGTTTTCTGGACGTTTCAGCGCCAACCGGAAGATAAAGTGCTTTATTACAGATTTTAATCAGATTACTTAAATCATTAAACAAATCCGGGCGCCTGTTTTTAAGCGCATCTAATAATTTATTTTCATCGATTTGCCTGCTGTCTAACTGATATTGTAATTCTTCAATAATATATGCTTTAGCCAGCACGAAAAATTCTTTGGGGTCCAACCGTTGTTTAAGCTCTTTTAAAGCGTCCTCTCTGAGCTCAGTCCTCGACTTTACAGGCAGGGAACTGATCCTGTCACCGGTTTCATTATTCAATTCCGAAGGCTTAGAGGTCGCCGCCTTTGCCTTAATCTTCTGACTCAGTCCTTCGGGTAAATAATGCAGATGATCTGCTTCATGCGCAGCTTCACTGGAGCTTGCAGAGACGGAAGCTACGGATTCCCCCACCTTGGGATTGTCCTTAAAGCTATCTGCGCCACCTGTTTTTGACGTTTTAGCCAAGTTCGCTTTGCTCGTATTCTCTGGCTCAGGAACTGCAGTTACGATACCGGCACCGCCTGGTGTATTAGATTTTTTAACCGCCTTATTTTTTTTCATTTTCCTCAACTCAACTGCCCCAAATACTACCGCAACAATCAGGGCGATCATGCCCACAATCCAAAGATAATCCTTATTGGTTCGGTGGTTTTGTGCCAGACTTTCTGCAATACCGTTATCTTTTAATGGAGCAGTAAACTGAATTTGTAGGGCATCGGTAGAGTCTTTTTCGTACTTTTTGGTATCCGGGTTAAAGTAATTAAATACAATCGGCGGTATCGTTACCCCACCTTCCTTATTGCCGATAAAAGGAATATCGAAGTCTAAAGAGCGGGGCATCGGAAACTGCGCTTTATTGACAGACTGACTGTCTCTGGGATCATAAGCCTGAATACCTGACGGCCATTTAATCTCCGGTACGCTTACGCCATCAAGGTTCCCCATTCCTGATATGCGTATATGCAGGCGGTTATTTTCCCCGGCCGGCAGCTTATTGTTATCCACGGAAGCCTGAATGGAAAATTTACCGATGGCACCGGAATAATTTCCGGGCTGTCCCTGGGTAGGAAGCGGTAGTACCGTCACATTTCTGGGCGTACTTTTAATGATGGCAGTGGCTGAATTACGATCAGCCGGATTACCGGCATCAATAAAAGTCGTCTGTACTTCTACAGATGCAGAATCCAGTGGCAGATCCCCTGTTTTAAGTGCAATCAACTGCGCTTTTCTAATCCCTCTGGCCCGGTAATTTCTCCCATTCACTTTTACATCATAAGGATAGAGATTCTGTTCTATATCCGTTACACTAAAACCATTAAAAGAGGGGAACCGGGAAGGTTTCCAGTTACAGGAGGCTGCGCCAAAAAATTCATAATCCACCAGGATAGGCTCGCCAACATAGAAAGTGGATTTAGAGGGGGTTATCTTAATGAAAAAATCATGGCGGGCTGCCTCATCATAGCTCTGCCCCGGATGCACGATTACCCCGGAGGTGGGCGGGGGAGCACTCGGCTGACCGAAAATATCATCCGGCATGTTCATACCGGGCATGGTTGGCATGCCCTGCAACAAGCCTCCAAAAGGAGAGCCAGAGGCACCCTGACTTTTTTTCACATGATCTTTCTGGACAACCTTAACTGACTGGTCGTGACAAGTCAGTGGTTTTCCATTATAATTATAAGTGATTCCCGGAACATTTAAAGTTCCCATATGCCTTGGGGAGAGGGAATACACATATGAATAGGAAGAAGTAGCATTTCCATTAATAATAGAAGTACTCTGAGAAACAGAAGTTCCTGCAACCTTCCAATCCGGAAAAGAGATATCCGGCATTTGCGGATTGCTGATATTTTTAAATTCATACGTCACCTGTAAGCCATCCTTTGATCCGATCGTCTGATCAGAAACATGCAACTCTACAGCGGCCTGTGCCAAAAGCACTACCTTAACAACAGTCAATAAAAATATTACGAGAATCGTCCGTTTAAACATAGATTCCAAATTTAATCTGCTTGTTAGTTTCAAAAAATCTTCTTTGTAAAGATTGGGAATACTTTTTAAATTCTTTGTTAACAACTAGGCGGCCAGGGCCAAAGAAAATTAATTTATCCCAAAGCAACTGCGTTCAAAGTACCGTTTTGGGGATTATATAAAGGCAGCACTTCTGCACCACCAGGGGTCACACAAAACTCCAAATCCTTTTCCAGCCCAAAAGCTTTTAAACGGTGCCAGTGTGAAGTCTGTCTGATAAAAGTCTTCATATCTGCCTCGTGCAGCTGGTACTGCTGTTTGGCCATTAAGGAACTATCACAGTTCATATGAAAATGCCGTTCAATTTGAGCGACTACGGCTCCGGCAAACATTGTGTCTTCCAGATTAAACCGGTCTTTCCAGCCAGAACAGGCCAAAATCACATTTTTATTACTTGACACCAGATACTGGCAGACACTCCCCAGATTAACAAAAGAACCGGTAATGACTTCGGCAGCACCCTGATCTAATGCCATTTTAAGCAATTTGGTCCCATTCGTAGTCGTCAGCACCAGATCCTTGCCCGCTATAAATGAACGGGGATATTCTGCTGGAGAATTACCATGTAACAACCCTTCAATCACCTGACCATTTCTTTCACCGGCTGTAATAGCACCCAGCTTCTGACCAAGCTGTTTACACTGCTCCACGCCCGCCACCGGATACACCGCTCTGGCTCCATTGCTTAAGGCAGTGGCAATGGTAGAAGTGGCACGGAAAACATCTATAACCACAACCACCCCGTCAGATAAGGAATATAAATCCAGAAGTCTGGGAGACAACACCGTATGTAAAGTTCTTTTTTCCATGGCTGCAAAATAAAGAACTTTTGAGCATAACAATAATATTATGTATTTTGAGTACAAGAATGATAGGCATTTTTGCGTTATCAATTCAATTATTCACCTAAAACAATAAAAATTTATGAAAAAGTACATTGCCGAATTTATCGGCACAATGTGGTTGGTACTGGGCGGTTGCGGAGCAGCCGTTTTGGATGCAGCCTTTCCGAATCTAGGTATTGGTTTTCTGGGTGTTGCGCTTGCCTTTGGACTTACCGTACTAACTGGCGTTTATGCCTTCGGGCATATCTCAGGGGGACATTTTAATCCTGCTGTCTCTATCGGTCTTTGGGCCGGAGGACGTTTTGCAGGTAAAGAAGTCGTTCCTTATATCATTTCTCAGGTACTGGGAGGTATCCTGGGTGCCGGCATTTTATATGTCATTGCCACCGGCAAATCGGATTTCACATCCATTGGCGATTTTGCTTCAAACGGTTATGCAGAACATTCCCCCGGAGGTTACAATCTGGCTGCCTGTTTGATCTGTGAAGTAGTCATGACCTTTATGTTTGTCATGGTCATTATGGGCGCTACACATAAAAAGGCATCCGGCGCATTTGCCGGCGTAGCCATTGGTCTGGCGCTGACCCTGATTCACCTGATCAGCATTCCGGTCACTAATACCTCTGTTAATCCGGCACGTTCACTGGCGCCGGCAATATTCCAGGGAGGCTGGGCACTGGGTCAGGTATGGCTATTCTGGGTAGCTCCGATTGTAGGTGCCATATTAGCAGGCGGTGTATACAAATGGTTACTGCCTAACAATATTCCAGAGCCCCAGACACTGGAGCCACATGCTTAATCAATTGGTTGAATACAGGCTAAATTTATCCACAACATAAGCGTACAATAGGCTATTGCTGTAATTTGCAGCCGATTATGAGAAGATACGAAGATACATACTTGCACAAAGGACTCAGAAAACAGTTGATTACTTACCTAAGAGATATCAGAGGTATCCGGGATAATCGGGTACTGGAAGCCATGAACCAGGTACCCCGTCATTATTTCCTGGATTCCGCCTTTGACCGGATTGCCTATGATGACAGAGCATTTCCGATAGGAGAAGGACAAACGATTTCTCAGCCCTATACGGTTGCCTATCAAAGTCAGTTACTGGAAGTAAAACCTACGGACAGTATACTGGAGATTGGAACAGGAAGTATTTATCAGGCAAGTGTCTTGGCTGCTATGGGAGCCGATGTATTCACCATTGAGAGGCAGCGCAAACTCTTTGATGCGCAAAATGATTTCCCGCTAAGGGAGCGCTTTCCCAATATCCATTTCTTTTATGGAGATGGCTATAAGGGATTACCTGATTACGCGCCTTTTGATAAGATTATTATTACCGCTGCGGCCCCTTATATTCCAGAAAAATTAATGGCGCAGCTCAAAGTAGGCGGTAAGATGGTCTTACCGGTTCAGGATGAGGAAGAGTTTCAGACGATGATGCGCATCACCAAAAATGATGACGGCACCTGGGAAGAAGAAACCTTTGAGCACTTTTCTTTTGTTCCTATGCTGGAAGGCAGCAGTGACCAGGGACAGAGCCCTAGGTAAGCGCTATAAACAATGGCTTTTCGTGGGAGGTTGTCACCCAGCCTAATCAAAAATCCCCCGGATAATTGTATCGAACAATTACTCGGGGGATTTTTAATTTAAAGTAGTAGCTATTAAAGCATCCACCTTTCAGTGAAACTATCAGAATTAATTACAGACAACTAGCAATAATATCCACACATTCCAGCACCTGCTCTTTTGTAATGACCAGTGGTGGGGCAAAGCGGATTTTATCACCATGGGTTGGCTTAGCCAGCAATCCGGCGTCCCTTAATTTCAGGCAGATTTCCCAGGCAGCGTCTTTATCTGCATGTTCAATCACTACTGCATTTAAAAGGCCTTTACCTCTGACTTCTTTAATCAAAGGGCTATTAAGACCACGGATTTTCTCCCGGAAAAGTTCCCCCATTTGCTGGGCATGTTCAGCCATATGCTCTCTTTTGAGCACCTTTAATGATTCGATAGCGACTGCACAGGCCAACGGATTGCCACCATAGGTAGAGCCATGCTCTCCTGGCAAAATTGTGAGCATGATTTCATCACTCGCCAGAACGGCACTTACAGGCAATACTCCGCCGCTTAAGGCCTTACCCAGAATCAACACATCGGGATGTACATTTTCGTGGTCACAGGCCAGCATCTTACCTGTACGGGCAAGTCCAGTCTGAATTTCATCTGCGATAAACAATACATTGTGCTCCTTACACAGAGCGGCAGCTTTGGACAAATAACCTTCATCAGGTACATGTACACCCGCTTCCCCCTGAATAGGTTCAACCAGGAAGGCTGCTACGTTTTTATCTTCCAGTGCAGCTTTCAAGGCGTCAATATTGTTATATTCAACATTTACAAAGCCAGGAGTGAAGGGTCCGAATCCCTCTTTGGAAACGGGGTCTGTGCTAAAGGAAATAATAGAAATGGTTCGACCATGGAAATTTTCAGTGGCTGTTAAAATAACGGCCTTATCTGCTTCAATTCCTTTTACTTTATAAGCCCATTTACGAGCCAGTTTAAGCGCCGTTTCTACTGCTTCGGCACCCGTATTCATGGGCAGTACTTTATCATAACCAAAATAGGCGGTAATAAATTTTTCAAAATCCCCCAGTACATTGTTATAAAATGCTCTGGAAGTAAGGGTAAGCTTTGCGGCCTGATCGGTAAGCGCCTTCATAATATCCGGATGCCTATGCCCCTGATTCATGGCAGAATAGCCGCTTAAAAAATCATAATAGCGCTTGCCATCCACATCCCATACAAAAACACCTTCGCCTTTTTCCAAAACGACGGGTAAGGGATGGTAATTGTGGGCACCGTATTTATCTTCGAGTTCAAGAAAATGCTGAGATTTCGCAGACAACGCAGTATCTGCCTGAGTATGATTAGACATAATATTTTAAATTATAAAAGTGAGAATATTCAGGCCCTGCAATCGCTCCCCGAAACGATTGGACATAAATATAAGAGAGCCAGAAAAGTATGGATATAACCGGATAAAGGGAAACAATTAGTTACCCCAAGGGATGATTCAGATAATCAAGAAAGCTATGTAAGAATAAAGCCTGCATGGCCTGCAAGATAACAAAAATTTTAAAAACAGCAAAAATTGCCTGGAAAATGATTTTCCAACCTTACACAATTGCGGTAAGATTTATTACTTTTGCCAGCGTGGCCGGCAAAGCACAACAGCCAGGCGCAACCTGTCTGACAAAAATCAACGAGTCAGGTAAATAGAGCAGAAAAGACAATCATGAAATATTCACAGCAAATAGGGGCTATATTATCTTTAATCGTCATTGGCGCTTGTTTTATTCCCTGGAGTTATATTCCATCACTGAATGCCACTATAACAGGTATGTATACCGCTACCACTGATTTTGGCAAACCTGGCATTTTACATATCGCCTTTAGCCTGCTGGCCTTTATTTTATTTCTCATTCCCAAACTCTGGAGTAAACGTACCAATATTTTTATTGGTGCCTTTAACCTTGCCTGGGCCGTCAAAAATTACATGCTTTATTCCATGTGTTCTGCAGGAGACTGTCAGGAAAAAAAAGCAGGGATTTATATCGTTCTGATTTCCAGCATCCTTATGATCATTATGTCCATGCTGCCTAAAATTGACATCCCCCCCAAACAAATGGCCAGTGAGGATAAGCAGTCGTAATTGCTGATGTAAGACGTGCAGGGGCATTGCCTATTGCTCAGAAGACTCAATGTCCCTCTGCTCATAAATCACCCCCGGCACTCTGGGCACTGCGAATTTTAAGAATTTCATAAAGCTAAACCTGGGAATCATTCTGGCACCGAGGCTTTCCAGATGCGCAGAATGCACCTGACAATCAATCAGCACTATTCCCTCTTTTTTTAACCGCTGAACGAGTTTAATAAACGCATATTTACTCGCGTTGCTTTTTTGGGAGAACATGCTCTCACCAAAAAACATCTTCCCTAAACGGACACCATAAAGCCCGCCCACCAGCTTGTTATCCTGCCACGCTTCTGCACTTATAGCATACCCCGCCTCGTGTAATGCCGTATAACCATCAATAACCTCCTGATTAATCCAGGTTCCATCCTGGTCCGGTCGGTAAATAGTTTGACAGGCGGTAATTACCTCCCCAAAGGCTTTATTGACGGTAAAATCAAAAGCGTCTTTTTTCAGGAGCACTTGCATGGACTTGCTGATTTTCAACTCATCCGGAAAAAGAACAAATCTGGGATCAGGTGACCACCATAATGGCAAATCCCCGTCATACCAGGGAAAGATTCCCATATGATAGGCCAACAGTAACCTTTCTTTGGACAAATCTCCTCCCATGGCCAGCAGGCCGTCCGATAACCCGCTATCCACCGGCGGAAACCATAATCTATCAGTAAGTACAGGGGGAATCAACATATTAAAACAGAAAAGCAACAGGTATTTTTAAAGAAAAATACAGTTTTAATATCCATACAATTAATATATAAAACCTGATTATCAAATAATTACTGCGAATAATTGTAAAGGACAATTAGACGACAGCTTCTATTGTAGCTCCGATACCTCTTTCCGAGATACTGTCTTTCATAGGTTTTAAGGTATCATAGTCACCTTTCTTGACAGCATATTTACCCTTGGTATGGATTATAAAGGCACATTGCTCTGCCTGCTCCTCCGTATGTCCGCAAACTTCTACCAGAGCCGTTATGACCCATTCAAAAGTATTATAATGATCATTCCAAATAATCAGCTGCAGTGGTAACTCTGTGGCTACCAGGGTATCCGTCTGCCCCTTTTCCCAAGGCTTTGTCTCATTTTGAAAACTGCCTGGGGCTAAAACTTCGGGGTAACCGACCCTTTGATTATAGGTAAGATCCGTTTCTTTCATAACCCAAAGGTAAAAAAATAAACGTGAACAAAGATTCAAATTTGGTCATTTTGTCCATCTTTCAGGCGCAAATAATGGACGGTGGAAATACCCGTAGAAAAGGAGTTTTCCCAGTAAAAACCGATAAGTCCTCTCACAGATCCCTGCCCCTGATAACAATCAGCAAATCAATTAAAATTTGGCCCATCTGTAAAACACCCGGAAACCTGGATAATTTTTAAGCTACAGTTCTCGCCAAAATCTGCCTTTATATCATAAAATTGTATTATATTTTAATGTAAAACCATGCATCCGCGGCAAATCCCTGACAATAAACGTAAATTAACAAATTAAGGGTCTATCTTTGCGGCATGAATCAAGGGGCGAAACAAAATATCCGGCATTTAAACCTGAGCCAACTGGAGCAGTATTTTCAGCAGGCAGGTGAACCTAAGTTCCGGGCCAAACAAGTTTATGAATGGATCTGGGCCAAACATGCCAGAAGCTTTGAAGACATGACCAATCTGGGTAAAGGGCTCAGAGGCAAACTGGAAGAACAATTTTCCTTACCCGCCCTCCGGGTAGAACTGGTTCAGCACAGCAATGACGGCACCCTGAAAAGCCGTTTTATGACCGTCGACCACCATATGGTGGAAGGAGTTCTGATTCCTACGGATGAAAGGAAAACCGCATGCGTTTCGTCACAGGTTGGTTGTAGCCTTTCCTGTAAATTCTGCGCGACGGGATTTATGGACCGTAAGAGAAATCTACATTTTGATGAAATCTACGACCAGGTAGCCATGATTAATGAACAGAGCCTGGATAATTATCAGCAAAAACTGACCAATATTGTTTTTATGGGAATGGGAGAGCCCCTGCTCAACTATGCCAATACCATGAAGGCCGTCGAAAGAATTGCCGCACCGGACGGGCTCGGGATGAGCCCAAGAAGAATAACCGTTTCTACAGCTGGTGTCGCTAAAATGATTACCCGTCTGGGCGATGATCAGGCTAAGTTCAAGCTGGCCTTATCCCTTCATGCGGCCAATGATAAGAAGCGCAATCAAATCATGCCCATAAACGAGACAAATAATATCAAGGCACTCATTGAGTCTCTTAATTATTATTACAAAAAGACCAAGCAGCACGTCACCTTTGAGTATATTTTGTTTCAAAACTTTAATGAAAGTACCAAAGATGCAGAGGAGCTGGTCAGGTTATATAGACAGGTGCCTGCCGATTTGATTAATATTATTGAATATAACCCCATTGAACAGAGTAATTTCAGTAAGCCCTCTGAAGAAAGCACTGATTTATTCATGCGTTATCTGGAGGCGAACCGAGTGAATGCAAGACTCAGGCGCAGCAGAGGCAAGGATATAGACGCAGCCTGCGGTCAGCTGGCCAACAAAGGCGGCCAGCAATAACTTGCCGCCCCAAACAAAAAGTACTGAAAAGGAAATTTATAAAAAAGACTCCATCACCCATACAATCCCGAACCCATGAGCAAGCTTGGATTTGACAAATTCATCAATAAAAAATCTGCCGCTAAGATTAAAGAAGAACATCGGCAGGAAAAACGTAAGTCCAAGGCAGCGCTGCGCGCTGCAGGGGATGAAATGCGCCGCCAAAAGCTGGAGAAGCAAAGAGGGAATACCCAGTACAGAGAAGACCGGGACCTGGAAAATTTCAGAGGCGGTAAATCCTATAAGGAGCGCGGCAGAACAAATCAATCCTTTGAAACGCAAAAAGGGCAGGAGCGTGGCTTTAAAGGCAAACACGGCACTAATAACGAACGATTTGACAAAACAGGTCGGGACAGCAGATTTTCCGAAGACCGTTCTTCTCAGGGAAAATTCAGAGCAGATTCCAAAGATCGTGACGACAGAAATCAACGCTATGACAGCCGCCGTAATAATGAGTCTTACAAAGAAAGGGGTGTTAAAGGTCCAGGCAGACCCGGTAAGTATGATCGGGATAATGCTCAGCAGGAGGCGCAAACATCTTTTGGCAAGCAGCCTGGCAGTGCGTCAGATGATGGCACCATGCCCCTGAATAAATATATTGCCCATGCAGGCGTCTGTGGCAGAAGGGAAGCCGCAGAAATGGTCAAACTTGGCCAGGTGCAGGTTAACGGCGATATTGTCTTTGAACCGGCCACCAAGGTTACTGAAAAAGATGTTGTAAAGCTAAAAGGCAAAAAACTCACGCTTCAGATTAAATATTTTTATTTCCTGCTTAACAAACCTAAAGATCATATTACTACAACGAAGGATGAAAAAGGCCGAAAAACGGTGCTTGATCTATTTAAAGATATCGAGGAGGCCAAACATCTGTATCCGGTAGGCAGATTAGACAGAAATACAACCGGCGTACTGCTCATCACAAATGATGGCGAACTGGCCCAACAGCTCACGCATCCTTCCTTTGAAGTGAAAAAGATTTATGAAGCCACGCTGGACCGCCCGGTGGCTAAAAAAGACCTGGAAGCCATCGCCAGCGGGATAACCCTGGAGGACGGAGACATCAAGGCTGACCAGGTCGGCTATCCTGACGCCAAGGACAAATCCGTTGTCGGCATTGAAATCCATAGCGGTAAAAATAGAATCGTGCGCCGTATTTTTGAACATCTGGGCTATGAAGTAAAAAAACTTGACCGGGTCATGTTTGCCGGACTCACTAAAAAGAATGTAGAGCGAGGCAAATGGCGTTATCTTTCAGAAAAAGAAGTGCGCATATTAAAATTCATGAACGCCGGGGGAACCAAAAAGTCAAAAAAGGCAGCAGAGGCCTCTGAGCAGTCCACTCAATCTACAGAGCTGACCACGGAACAGCCAGCTGTAAAAATCAAAAGAGCCAGAATCCCAAGCACCGGCAAAAAAGCAGCCGACGGCGGTAGAGACAGAGATCACGCGGGTCCTTTAAGCAAACGGGCCACAAATGACAGATCCCCGGCGGCTAAAAAGCCTAAGGTAGCCAGCGCCAAATCCGCAGCGGATAAGGCCCCTAAAAAGGCAGTAAAACCTAATGGCCATAAAACGACCCGCAAGGAAAAGCATTAACTACCCGTTTAACCGTCAAGAATAATTTTTCAGCGGGATCCTTTACTGTAATTATCCGTATCTGATCCCGCTGCAATCATCTTCAGCATTCCAAAATTATTATTGTAGAATTGCCCATGCGTTTGGATATCATACAGCAAAACGATCATTTTATAGTCATCAACAAACCCTCCGGATTATTAAGTGTACCCGACAGAACCCAGTCTGAACCTTCCCTGAAAGATCTGCTGCGGCAACGGTACCCGGAAGTCTATACGGTTCACCGTCTGGATAAAGCGACCAGTGGGCTTATTGTATTTGCCCGTGATTTGGAAACACATAAAACCCTTTCAAAATTATTTGAAACCAGAGAAGTAGAAAAATACTATCTCGGATTAGTTGAAGGCAATCTTATGCCAGATTCCGGAATCATTGAAACCGGCATCATGGAGCATCCGGCAGGAGGTAAGATGATCAACCATGTGAAAGGAAAACCCTCTAAGACAGCCTACCAGAGTGAAGAAAACTTTAAAGGATACAGCTTGGTCAGATTCAGAATCTATACGGGAAGAACCCACCAAATCAGAGTACATTGCCAGTACCTGGGTCATAGTATTGTAGGCGACCCGGTGTATGGAGACGGCAAACCGCTACTATTATCCGCTATTAAAAAGAAATTTAATTTATCCAAAAATGAGCTGGAGGAGCGCCCTTTGATGGGTCGTTTAGCGCTACATGCCTTCCAGATTAAATTTCAACTGGAAGGAGTAGACTATCATTTTGAATCCCCCTTGTCAAAAGACATGCAGGCAACCTTAACCCAGTTGCGCAAACACGCGGCAAAGAGCTGATAGATCTTCAAATCCGGTAAATACGGCCCCATACCTCCAGGCCGGCACTTGGGTAATGACAGTCTATTTTTCCCTGCCGCCTTTACCTAGTTTTAGAAAAGGAAATTGAAGAAGTTGGAAAAAATATCCTTTACTGGCAGACAGATTTTCTTATAAAAGGCAAATAGTCCGGATTATTCCCCGCGGGTTAATCAGAACGCTTATATTTCCCATTCGAATTACTTTCTATTGGCAGGCAGTCCCTGCTTAAACAATTTTGCCTGCGTAATAATATCCTGAAACAACTCAAAATCCGACATTTTTTTCAAGGCTTCATAACCGGGACTATAACGCTGAATAAATACATTTAGAGAATCCTCGTTATGGATCTGGCCATATTTTTCTACAAGATTCTTGCTTACCCGGTGCCGTATATAGGCCATTTGTTCAACTTCCAACGCAAAGCGCTGGTCTCTTTTTCTTTGCTTTTTCTTTTTAAAGCTAAAAACATTTGCCAGGGACCGCACATCCATCAGGCTGAGCTTTTTATCCGCAGTATTGAGCTGCATTTTCTCACCCATCACCTCTGCAAAAGAGGACCATTTGTTATCTCCCATGCTGAGCTTAGGGTTCTTATAATCATATAAGTTCTGATACCTTCGCCTTCGGGCAAGAGAATCTTCCCGGTAGCTTTTTCCGTAGACTTTCACCGTAGCTAGTTCATGTGCGGCCGCTGACTCATCCATCACTATGGTAACATTATAATTTAACGGCGACTGAAGAGCAGAACAGATATATGCATCCACCAGCCTTTGTCTGTAATAAAAGCGGACAGTGTCTGCCAGATGAACGGCTATGTGGTAATACCCGGTTTTATCAGCGGTGGTGGTGATCCCCCCTGAACTTTTAATCTGGACAGTACCCAGTTCGATACTATTATCATAGGGAGCGGTAATTAAACCCTGCAACATCCCTGCACTTTGCGCCTGTAAAGACTGGCTGAAAGTTAATAGCAGCAGCAAGAGCGCTGCTAAAAAATAAATATATTTTTCTTGTTTTTTAGGTGTCATAATTTAAGTCCCCGGCATGGTATAATAACGAAGGGCACGTTACATGTATCCAATAAAAGGCTATTTCTTCTTATTTTTACCACCCTTGCCCTGGTTCTTATACTTCTTTTCAGACTCTTCAAGCCGCTTTTGTTGCTCAAGAATCTCTGATTTATCCATCCGGGTAGCTTCAGCAATCTGATCAATCGTAAACTGCTTCATTTCAAGCATGTCTCCGACTATTTCATTCACTTTATCTTCACCGCCTTCCCCGAAGCCCTGCTGTAGTCCCTGAAAAAAGCCATCATTAAACCCCTGGCTAAAAAACGTTCGCAGTATAAAATCCAGTCTGTCTACGCGAATCGGGTGCGTCTTAATAAAATCCGCAAAATATTCCTCTTCGGATTTACCAAGATATTCATAACTCTGTTGATTATCTCCTTCAAACGGAAAAAAAGTACTCATATATCGGCGTTTTAGCGGTAAACAATTGCAAATAAAAAACTTCCCCAAAGCCTTCGCAAGGAATTCTAATGAGCGGCTTTAAGCGATCTTAGTTGTCATTGCTATTCAAATTTAAGAACTTTTAAAAGGTAAATACAGTATTCAGCCTGTTTTTAGCTTTTTATTTAATAATTTTTTTCTCTATTTTTATTACTGATTTTCAAATAATTAAAAATTAATTCCAGATTATTTTTTTAATTTATCAAAAATCACATTAAATTTGCGTCATGATTTTAAACAGAGTAAATATTCATTGGTGGTGGCAATGCTCAAAGACGTCGGGTTCGTTTGAAGTATAGCACCGTTATTTATTCTACTATCATAAAGTGAAAAATTAAGTTAAGCAATATATTCAAGCCTCGGCGATTACTCGTCCGAGGCTTTTTCTTATCCAAAAAAAGGGATCATTTAAAAAATATTAATGATGCAGAAAATAAAAATTGAAACGCATTGCAAAAAAATACTGTCTGACACATTTACACCGGTGGGTATCTATCTGAGACTTAGAGATAGATACAGGGATACGATATTACTGGAGAGTGCTGAACACCAGGTGGCCTCCTCCAGTCGCTCCATCATCGGCATTGGTGCCATAGGGGGCATTGAAGTCAGGGATTTAAAATCCATAGAACTTAAATATCCGGGCAGAACACCGGAAAAAGTAGACATCAACAACAGTCAGCAGGTTCCGGGTATTTTATGGGATTATATGAATCAATATGAGATTCAGCCGTCCAGCTGTCCGGAAGCCAAAAGAGCACAAGGTCTCTTCGGGTATGTGTCTTATAATGCAGTTCAGTTTTTTGATACCATTGAACTGAAAGCTGCCGGTAATCAGCCCGACAGAGAAGTGCCTTATATGCGCTACCGTCTTTACCAATATGTCATTATCATCAATCACTTCAAAAATGAGCTGTTCATCTGCGAAAACAAAATCCATGGGCTGGACAGCAATATTTCTGAACTGGAGACCATCATAAAAAGCAAGGACGTTCCGGAATTCCCTTTTGCACTTAACGGGCAGGAGTCTTCCAATAAAACGGATCAGGAGCATCTGGCTATGATTGCCAAAGGCATTAAAAGCTGCCTTAGAGGTGATGTCTTCCAGATTGTACTAGGCAGAAGGTTCCAGCAAAGTTATACAGGAGACGATTTTAATGTATACCGCGCCTTAAGATCCATTAACCCTTCCCCTTATTTGTTTTATTTTGATTATGGTGATTACCGGCTGATGGGCTCATCACCAGAATCTCAACTGATCATTGATAACGGAACAGCTATTGTTCATCCCATTGCCGGCACCTTTAAACGAACCGGTGATCCTATTCAGGATCAGGCACTCAGTGAAAAACTGTTGCTGGATCCTAAAGAAAATGCAGAACACACCATGCTGGTTGATCTGGCCCGTAATGATCTGAGCAGACTTTGCGATGATGTCCACGTAAGCTATTTTAAACAAGTACATCACTATTCTCATGTCATGCATATTGTAAGTGAGGTAAGAGGCAGCCTCGCAAAAGGCGCCAATCCTTTTGCACTGCTGGCGGCGACTTTTCCGGCCGGCACTTTAAGTGGTGCGCCAAAGTTCAAAGCCATGCAGCTGATTGATCAATACGAGGCCGATTCCAGAAGTTTTTATGCCGGCACCATTGGTTTTGTAGGTTTTGACGGAGACTTTAACCATGCCATCATGATTCGCTCCTTTATGAGTAAAAACAATACGCTTTATTACCAGGCAGGAGGCGGCATCGTGGCTAAGTCTGATCCACAGACGGAACTCCAGGAAGTGCACAATAAACTCGGAGCGCTTAAACAGGCGCTTATTTTAGCCGACGAAATTTTTTAAGAACTCAACCAGTCTAAAAAGGACAAATTCAGGTAACCATCCTTACAAATCAGATAACCGATCACATAATGAAACTTTTAGTTTTAGATAATTACGACTCCTTTACCTTTAATCTGGTGCAGATTGTCCGTCAGATTACCGGCAACGCTGTGGACGTATTCCGCAATGATAAAATCAGCCTGGAGGCGGTCAGTCATTACGATAAAATCCTGCTGTCTCCAGGACCTGGTCTTCCCGAAGAATCAGGCGTTCTGCTAGATCTGATCAGAAACTACGCTGCGTCCAAATCCATATTAGGCGTATGCCTGGGCGAACAAGCCATTGGCGAAGTTTTTGGCGCTAAACTGGAAAACTTAAGTCATGTATTTCATGGGGTAAGCTCAGACTGCACCCTGACAGATGTTCAAAGTCCGCTTTTTAAGGGTTTACCCTCCACCTTTACCGTGGGTCGCTACCACAGCTGGGTAGTCAGTAAAGAAGGCTTTCCATTTGATCAGCTGGAAATTACCGCCGAAGAAGAAAACGGCTATATTATGGGACTGCAACACAAAACTTATGATGTACAGGGTGTACAGTTTCATCCGGAAAGCGTCCTTACACCGGAAGGCAGGAAGATTATGGAGAACTGGCTGGCCCGTTAATACAAATTGTTCACCATGGACACTTTCATAGATAGCAAAGGCTCCTGACAGATCATCCAATATCACAAATAAACCATACCATAAATAAGATGAAAAAGATTCTTCAGTATTTATTCGATTATAAAACGCTCAGCACTGAGGCCGCTAAAGATATATTGATTCAGATTTCCAAGGGCATGTACACAGAAACAGAAATTACCGCCTTTGTCACGGTATTTCTGATGCGCACCATTACCATTGACGAACTCAAAGGATTCAGTGATGCCCTTTTGGAATTATGCGTCAAAGTGGATCTGGGACCAGACCCATTGATGGATATCGTCGGGACAGGGGGGGATGGGAAAAACACTTTTAATATTTCTACACTGGCCTGCTTTATCACGGCCGGCGCTGGTCAGAAAGTGGCTAAACACGGTAATTATGGTGCCACTTCCATAAGTGGTTCCTCTAACGTAATGGAGCAGTTAGGCTATGTCTTTAAAGCAGACCAGGACAAATTACAAAAGGAACTACAGCAGGCTGGCATCTGCTTTTTACATGCACCTTCCTTCCATCCGGCACTTAAGACCGTCGGCCCCTTGAGAAAAAACCTGGGTGTCCGTACCTTCTTTAATATGCTGGGGCCGCTGGTGAATCCGGCCAGGCCCAAGTACCAGTTACTGGGTGTTTATAACCTGGAGATGGCCCGCTTATACAATTACTTATTACAGCAATCTGACAGAGATTTTGCCATCGTTCATAGCATGGAAGGATATGACGAAATTTCTCTGACAGGAGATTCAAAGATCATTACCCGTGCAGGTGAAAAGGTAGCATCTGCCGAGGCGCTGGGCAAAAGACAGGTGAGCGCTTCAGATATCTTCGGTGGTAATACACTGCAGGAAGCGGCTGACTTATTCCGAAAGATCATTCATGGCAATGGCAGCTGGGCACAAAATGCCGTAGTACTGGCCAATGCCGCAACCGCCTTACATTGCACCGGCAATTACCCTTCCTACCAGGACGCTTACCAGAGTGCGGTAGATAGCCTGGAATCAGGCAAAGCCCTGGCCGCCCTGGAAAAACTCATCAAAATCAACCAGGATTATCAATAAATTATTCCGGTATTCATAATAAGAACAACCCGTATTCAAATCAAGCCGAAAGGATGAAAAATATATTAGAACAGATTGTCGATTATAAAAAAACAGAAGTAGCAGCCGCCATGGCCGACATGCCAGCTACGGTGCTCATGAAAAGCCCCCAATTTTCCAGAACACCGAATTCCTTAAAGCAGCGCCTATTATCGGAGCAGCGTCCGGCAATCATTGCAGAATATAAACGACGTTCGCCTTCAAAAGGCGTGATTAACGACCAGGCCAGGGTAGAGGACGTCACCGCAGCTTATACCAAAGCAGGCGCCAGTTGCCTGTCAGTGCTTACGGATAGCCATTTTTTTGGCGGCAGCCTGGATGATTTAAAAATTGCCAGAGCCAATGATATTCCTATACTCAGAAAAGATTTTATGATTGATGAATATCAGATACTGGAGGCCAGAGCAGCAGGGGCGGATCTGATTTTATTAATCGCGGCCTGCCTTTCCCAGGCAAGGGTAAAGCAACTGGCCGCCTACGCTAAAAAACTAGGTCTGGAGACCTTGCTTGAAATCCATACCGAACAGGAACTGGACCGGGTATGTGATGATATTGACCTGGTGGGCATCAATAATCGTAATTTAAAAACATTTGAAGTAGATATTCAGCATTCCATCCGGCTCTTATCCATGTTACCCAAGGACAGGCCGGCCATTGCAGAAAGCGGGATCAATGACGTTAAAGTCACCGATGAACTGTACCAGGCAGGCTTTAAAGGCTTTCTTATTGGCGAGTATTTCATGAAAAATACAGATCCGGGAGCCGCCTTCAACCAGTATTTTTCAGCACTAAACGCATTACAATCAAAGGATTAGAAAAAAACATGACTCAAACGGACGCTTTACAGATAAAAGTATGTGGAATGACAGACCCGGCGCAGGTAGCGGCCCTGGGTCAGATGGGGGTGGATTATATCGGTTTTATATTCTATCCGGCTTCACCCAGATATGTATTAGGAAAAATAAGCATAGAACAGATTAAAGCTATTAGTGGCCCTTTTAAGAAAGTCGGGGTATTTGTCAATGCGGACAAGGATGAAATCCTGCAGACCGTAGAAACCGCCGGCCTGGACATGGTGCAGCTGCATGGCGATGAAGCGCCGCTGCTTTGCGAAAAAATCGCCGAAAACATACCGGTTATAAAGGCTTTCAGGCTACTGAATAACGATGATGTCCTTTATAAGATTGTCCCTTATCGGGAAATCGTTGATTATTTCCTTTTCGACACCAATACAAAGAGTTTTGGCGGTTCCGGCAAGCGTTTTGACTGGGATATACTAAAAGATCTGCCCCTGGAAAAGCCATTTTTCCTCAGTGGTGGCATCAGCGAGGAGCATTTAACGGATCTACAGGTCTTTAGGAAATTAAGTGTGGCAAAAAGTTTAATTTCGCTGGATATAAACAGCCGATTTGAAAAGGAACCGGGAATCAAGGACTTAGACAAGATTCAGGCGTTCCTCAGGCAATTAAAAGCAAAATAGTAATGAAAAAATACTTATCAAAAGCTGGCATTTTACTGATAACACTGCTTACATCTGGTGTCATCAGTGCACAGGAGCCATCTATCGACCAGTTAGACAGCGACTCCGCCGTGCTCAGATATGTCAAAACGATGAACTATGAGGCTAAAAAAGCGCCCCAATGGAAATTTTTCTACCTGACTCAGGGAGATGAATGGGCCTCCTATTTTAACTTTAGTGAACAGCAGCAGGCTTCCTACCAAAGTCAGCAGCAGCCCTCCAAATGGATCAAGACCGATCTGAACCATGACGGTAAAACAGATCTGTTGGTGAGCGGATATATTGCTAAAAAACCCGGTGACTGGGCCACCGCCACCTTTAAAGTCCTTGTTTTTTTATCGCAACCCGGCAAAAACTATATAGAGGCCAATATCCTCCCCGCTAAAACGGAGAAGTTTCCCACTTATATCCAACAAATAAACATTAAGGGCAATAACTACTTAAAAATCAATCATTGGTTAAGTCAGAACAGCCCTGGCGATTTACCATTCATAAGCGATACCACCTATTACTCCAGCTATTGGGATGTTTTTTTGAACTATCATCAACAAGGCATGAGAGCCTCTGCCATTACGCATATAAATTATAAGGCCATGGAAGATAAAGAGGGTAGTTATCACGCCCTGGACATTGATCTTATTTCAGGTAAAAAGACCAATATGCAGATTATTGTCAAAGGAGCCAAACAAAAAGAGCCCGATATCAACCGCGCCAGACTGGCAGAACCTTTATGGGTGCATATGGATACGCTGATCCGAAGCAGTTATGTTACCGGCATACAAAAAGGGGATACGACCCTCTGCCACCCAGACGAGCATAGTGAAGCACTTCCGGTTTACCTGAGCATCACTTATGCCGACGGACACACCGAAACGATTCAGGATTACAACTCAGGAGCAACCTACTCCATGGCCACCATTTACAATTGTATGGAAAGTATCATTGAAAATGTATTTGCCCAGCTACAGCGCAGGCAGGAGCTGATGAGTTCCATGATCAGCGGAGCGATTGATGGCGCGTTATCCTTTTAAATACCGTTTCTCAAATTTTAGTCAGAAAAAAATATATCATCATCAATATCATTTAACGCCAGATGCAACAAAAGATTCAAATAGACAAAAACGGATACTATGGCCAGTTTGGAGGTGCCTATATTCCAGAAATGCTCTATCCTAATGTAGCCCAGCTTCAAAAAGAGTATCTTTCCATCATGGAAGACCCTTCCTTTAAAAAAGAATTTGACTTCCTGTTAAAGGATTATGTAGGCAGGCCTTCCCCTTTATATCTGGCAGAAAGATTATCTGCACAAATCGGCACTGAGATCTACCTTAAAAGGGAAGACCTGAACCATACCGGTGCCCATAAAATAAATAATGCCATCGGCCAGGTCCTGCTAGCCCAGCGTCTGGGTAAAAAAAGAATCATTGCAGAAACCGGAGCCGGACAGCACGGGGTGGCAACCGCCACCGTATGTGCTTTAAAAGGCCTGGAATGCATCGTTTATATGGGCGAAGTGGATATCGAACGGCAGGCACCAAATGTAGCCCGTATGAAAATGCTGGGCGCCAAAGTCATCCCCGCCAAAAGCGGTTCCAAAACCTTAAAAGACGCAACCAATGAAGCCATTCGCGATTGGATTAATAATCCCACCGATACGCATTATGTGATTGGCAGTGTCGTCGGACCCCATCCTTATCCGGACATGGTGGCCCGTTTTCAGAGTATTATCAGTGAGGAAATACGTTGGCAGTTAAAGGAAAAAACAGGTCATGAACTCCCCACCCATGTTATAGCCTGCGTTGGTGGCGGTTCCAATGCGGCAGGTACTTTCTATCATTTCTTAAATGAAAGCACCGTAGAGCTCATTGCAGTAGAGGCGGCCGGCCTTGGGATTCACTCTGGCCATTCTGCGGCAACAACTACTTTAGGTACCCCCGGCGTCCTGCATGGCAGCAAAAGTATCGTAATGCAGACCCCTGACGGACAAGTAGTTGAGCCTCATAGTATTTCTGCAGGCCTGGATTACCCCGGCATCGGCCCCTTACATGCCCATTTATTTGCCAGCGGTCGCGGACGCTTTTTAAGTGCCACAGACGACCAGGCCCTGAAAGCCGCCTTTAACCTGACCAGACTGGAAGGCATTATCCCGGCACTGGAAAGCGCGCATGCCCTAAGCGGCCTGGAGCAGGTTGACTTCCCCAAAGGCAGCCGGGTTGTGATATGTCTTAGCGGAAGAGGAGACAAGGATATGGATACGTATATGAAGCATATGGCAGACTTTGAATAGTATGCCGATGCTCAGAGATTTCCAGATCACCTAAACCATCGTCAATCATTATTATTTTTCAGCAATATGAGTCGTATTGAACAATTATTTGATAAAAGCAAACAGGCCTCAAAAAAGGTCCTGAACGTATACTGTACCGCCGGGTATCCTGAACTGAACAGCACCCTGGATGTCATGGAAGCCCTGGAATCAAACGGGGCCGACCTCATTGAACTAGGCATGCCCTATAGTGATCCGCTGGCGGACGGGGAAGTTATTCAGCAAAGCGGAGCAGTGGCCTTAGACAACGGAATGACCATAAGCGTCCTGTTTGATCAGTTAAAAGATTTCAGACAAAAGATTTCCGTGCCCGTTGTCCTGATGGGGTATATGAATCCGGTACTGCAATATGGTTTTGAAAATTTTTGCAAAAAGGCAGCCGAAGTCGGCATCGATGGTTTGATACTGCCTGATTTACCCCCCATGGAATTTGAACAGGAGTATAGTCTGATCCTGAAAAAATATACACTGGATTTTATCTTTTTAGTCACACCGGAAACGGCTCCGGACCGTATTGAGCAGCTTGACAGACTCAGCAGCGGGTTTCTGTACGCTGTTTCATCCAGCTCCACCACGGGCCATGACAAGGATTTTTCAGAAGTGGAAAAATACCTGTCCCGGCTGCAGGGCTATCAGTTACAAAACCCTGTTCTCGTCGGTTTTGGCATTAAAGATAAAGCGTCTTTTGACCGAACTACCAAATATACCGATGGAGCGATAATAGGCAGCGCTTATATTAAAGCCCTTGGAGGACAAAAAGGAAAAACCGCTATTACAACGGCCACCCAATCATTTTTGGATACCGTTTTATAACGGCCGGGTAGCAGCATTTTCGAAAAATGCAGCTGCCACCTTGTTATTTAGTTAGAACCGCACTAGTACACACATGAATACAGTAATTGTAAAATATAATGCCGGCAACGTACAATCCGTATTGTATGCCCTTGAAAGGGTAGGCTTCACCAAGGACATTTTGCTGACGGACGACCCCGAGACGATTAAAAATGCAGACAAAGTCATTTTTCCAGGCGTTGGGCATGCAGCCTCCGCCATGGCATATTTAAAACAAAAAGGGCTGGACCAGCTCTTACCCACCTTAACACAGCCATTTTTAGGGATTTGTCTGGGGATGCAACTGATGTGCAGCCACAGCCAGGAGGGCGACACCGCTTGCCTTGGAATCTTTGAGGAGAAAGTGCTGGGTTTTAAGTCAGAGACCTTAAAAATACCCCAGATTGGCTGGAACCAGATCACCGATTTAAAAACACCTTTATTTGATAAGGTCCCCGAACAAAGCTATATCTATCTGGTACACGGTTACTACGCGGCAGTCGGCCAGCACACCATTGCCCGTACGGAGTATATTCAACCCTATAGCTCCGCATTACATAAAGATAATTTTTACGGCGTACAGTTCCATCCGGAAAAAAGTGCCGCTGTTGGTGAGCAAATTCTTTATAACTTTATGACCAATATCTAAATGTAATAACTAAACCGAAGATCTACCTATGGAGTCCTTTATTAAAACGACAGAGCAACCCTCTCATTACCGTCATCTGGAAAAAATGCCACTGAACGAGTTACTGAGTGCCATGAACAAAGAAGACCAGCAGGTACCCAAAGCTGTTCAGGCAGCCTTACCGCAAATAGAAGCCCTGGCGCTGGCCATTGTGGAGGCCATGGCAGTAGGTGGCCGTCTGTTTTATATTGGCGCCGGGACCAGTGGCCGTCTGGGCGTACTGGATGCCAGTGAGATTCCTCCCACTTTCGGCGTATCAAAGGATTATGTTATCGGCGTAATTGCAGGCGGTAATATTGCCCTGACCGACGCAGTGGAAAATGCAGAAGATAACAGTGAACAGGGATGGCAGGACCTGCAGGCGCATCAGATTGGATCAAAAGACATACTGGTTGGCCTTGCGACCAGCGGCACCACCCCCTATGTAATTGGAGCCATGCAAAAGGCTAAATCACTGGGCATCGTTACAGGTTGCGTTACCTGTAACAAAAATGCACCTATCAGCCAGGTGGCGGATTTCCCCATTGAAGTCGTGGTCGGTCCGGAATTTTTGACAGGCAGCACCCGCCTTAAAAGTGGTACTGCCCAGAAAATGGTTTTAAATATGTTATCCACCATTGCCATGATCCGCATGGGCAGGGTGCTGGACAACAAAATGGTCAATATGCAGCTCACCAACCAGAAACTTATTGAAAGAGGAACCAGGATGATTCTTGAAAAAACGAACCTTGAACCCGAAAAAGCGAAACAATTGTTGTTGAATTACGGCAGTGTGGCTGCCGCCATGGAAGCCTACAACAAAGCTAAATAATGGGGAAATGAATCCTGCAGGGACCCTTTAGGCCGCCGTTCCATAAAGAGTGATTAAAATAACCAGGTAAACCAATACCCAATTGCCTTTTAAAGCCCCTGTAAAAGCCCAGATCTTATACAGGGGCCTTTTATTAAATAAGTTCATAATCAGTACACTAATAGCACGCATGTACAATTCCCTTAATAGTCCTGACCCGGGGAAATGCAGCTTATTGACGCTTAATTACTACCTTTGCCTCAAGTGGGCAGGCGGAAAATATAGGGATGGCAAAATCAGGCCATCCATCAGTTTATCAAAGCCCTTATTAAAAACCGATATATGGCCTTTTATAAGAAAAGTACAAATAACTATCAATCCAAGAAAAATATCATTGTGGGTCGCAATCCTGTTATGGAGGCCCTGAAAGGCGGTGTCAATATTGATAAGATCCTGTTGTTTAAAAATGCCTCGGGCGATGTGATTCAATCCATCAGACATCAGGCGAAGCAATTAAATATTCCGGTACAGCCCGTGCCGCAGGAGAAACTGAATCAACTGACCAATACCAATCACCAGGGAGTCATTGCCTATAAGTCCGCCGTTACTTATCAGGATCTGCAACAGGTCATTGATATGATTGTCGGAAACGGAGAAGTGCCACAGCTATTAATGCTGGACGGAGTAACAGATGTACGCAATATCGGAGCCATTGCCCGTAGTGCCCTTTGCACCGGTACCCAGGCGATTATCATACCGGATAAAGGCGTAGGCGCTCTAGGAGAGGACGCCGTTAAAAGCAGCGCCGGCGCCCTGGAACAGATTCATATCTGCCGGGTCGGGAGCCTGCTCAAAGCGGTGGAAGAATTGCAGCTAAACGGCATCAGTATTTTTACCTCTGAAATGAACGCTTCTAAAAAACTCTACGAGCTGGATCTGACGCTTCCTTGTTGCTTTGTCATGGGAAGTGAGGACACCGGCGTTCAGTCCTATATTTCCAAAGCCGCAACAGACAAATACGCCATTCCGATGGCCGGCGATTTTGATTCTTTAAATGTCTCTGTTGCAGCAGGCATTACCCTATATGAAGCCATGAAACAAAAGCTTCAAAGACAGGGAAGCTAGCATAAAAAGCAAACCTGCCCGCTTAAAGCCTTTGTCAGACAGGCGGTTTATTCCCTTTTGAAAAAATCAATTAAAACCGTTCAAAATGCAACAAATTGCGCCAGAGCATCTTTCTAAAATTGAGTTGGTGGAATGTCCCAGAGATGCCATGCAGGGCTGGGCACATCCTATTTCAACTGCAACCAAAGTAGATTACCTGCGCCAGTTGCTTGAAGTTGGTTTTCCGGTACTGGATTTTGGAAGCTTTGTATCTGCTAAAGCTATCCCACAAATGGCTGACACGGCAGCTGTTGTTCAAAGACTGGACTTTAAAAGCCTTAAGACCCCTACCAGACTACTGGCAATTGTAGCCAACCAGAGAGGCGCTGAGCAGGCCTGCCTGCATGAAGAAATTCATTTCCTGGGCTTTCCTTTTTCCATTTCAGAGACCTTCCAGATCCGTAATACAAATAGCACCCGCGCGGAGAGCTTTGAAAGAGTGAAAGCCATCCAACAGCTTTGCATCCAACATGGCAAAGAGCTGGTCATTTACCTGAGCATGGGATTTGGCAACCCCTACGCAGATCCCTACAACTCATCCGTATTAAACGAATGGGCGGAGAAAATTGCGGGGCTTGGCATAAAGATTATTTCTCTGGCAGATACCGTAGGGCTGGCCACACCTAAGCAGATAAAAGACGCATTAACCATCCTTATACCTCAATATACGGACATTGTTTTTGGCGTGCACCTGCATTCAAAAAAAGAAGATAGCCTGGCTAAAATACAGGCGGCTTTGGAGGGCGGATGCCGCCGCTTTGACGGCGCGCTAAAAGGAATCGGAGGCTGTCCAATGGCACAGGACGACCTGGTCGGCAATATGGATACGGAGCTGATGATTCATTATTTTCATGAAAAAGGATTTGATTTATCCTTAAATGACAATGCCCTTAAGGCGGCTCTTGATATGACCTCCCGCGTATTTATCTAAATCAATGCACTGCCTGCTTCACATCCTTCTCAGATAAGGAGAAATTTGCCTGTCATCAGAGCTAACAATCGGCCTTGCTTACAAAGCCTGGTCTCCCTAAGCCTGCCACCTTCAGTAGGGAAGGTATCCCAATATTAAATTTTACACGGCGCCTTTGTATTATCCGATAATTTTCATAATTTTCAGATAGAAATCAACGACTTTTTTTATTTAAAAACCAAAATAATTCCTGACGGCAAGGCAGGGGCAAACTTTATAACCTATGGCTAGACTCTATATCATACTGAAAGGCATCTTCACCAAACACCGCAGCGTGCTGTTATATTCGGGATTACTTATTGTTATGGGTATTTTAGCCTGTCTTAAATACATCAAAGACCTATGTGTTAATACAGGCATCTTGTTTATTGTCATCGGCGTAGTCTTTTATCTGGTTGAATCAGCCGACAGGCGCAGCAAAAAATTAGAAGAAAAAGAGATGAGGCAACAGGTTAGCATCAGAAAAAATAAGGGCAGGCCCTAACAACTGCCGGCCGGTTGCTTTTAAATTAACTACCTTTGAACAGGCATTCAATAAATACAACAAATATATGAGCGAAATTTCATTAAAAGCAGGCGATAAAGCCCCTGCCTTCAAAGGTGTAGATCAGAACGGTGATGTCATTTCCCTGTCTGATTTTAAAGGGCAAAAAGTGGTCTTATACTTTTATCCAAAAGACAATACACCGGGTTGCACCGCGCAGGCATGTAATCTCAGAGATAATTATGATGATTTAACCGGGCAGGGTTATCAGGTAATCGGCGTCAGCGGTGACAGCGTAAAGAGTCACAAAAAATTTGAAGAAAAATTTGATCTGCCATTTCCGCTTATTGCGGATGAAGACAAAGTCATTTTAGAAGCGTATGGGGTATTCGGCCCTAAAAAATTCATGGGGCGTTCTTTTTTAGGCATCCATAGAACGACCTTTCTAATAGATGAAAAAGGCATCATAAAGGCGATCATCACCAAGCCCGACACCAAAGACCAGGCCCAACAAGTACTGGACACCTGGGCAGCTCTGGAATCCTGATCAAACCCCTATTTTACCGTTGTCGGAAAATACTTTTTATAACCCTGTAACAGCTGGTCCACCCTGGCTTCTGTTGCAGGGTTTACTGTTAAGGCAGGTGCATGGTGCGGTTTTACCCTGGCGTCCAAAATAATGGCGGTATCCGTCCCCCAATGCTTTTGATGGGTAAAGGACTCCACCCCGTAAATATCCGCTGCAGGATTGCTTCTGGTAAAACTAATCCATAAAAAATTGGAAAGATTTTCTGCCAGGTAATGGCTGTCTTCTGTAAGCACAATGAGTGGCAATCCCTGTAATTCCTTTTTATGATCTGCTAAAATACCTTGCAGCTGTTGTAAATTATGATTGGCCTGGGCCTCGTCCTTAGCGGCAGGCATGGTAATGCCAATCACACCCGGCATAACCAGATGTACCGGAAAGTCTTGCAGTAATATAGGGTCTTCCAGGGCGTTTTTTAAAGGCCCTGCAACCCTGTCTGACAGTGCCCGTATGGGAGCTCCCGAGGCGGCAAGGATCAGCTTACTGCCTTTATTGAGCGCCGTGCCGCTGTAATCCAGTGTATCTATAGTCGTACAGGTCTGAAAATGCAAATCTCTTTTTAAATCGATTCTTTCCAGTATATGTTTAAAAAATCCAGGGATATCTCTGACGGATAATTTACCCGAAGGGTCATCTGTTATCCAGAGGTACTTGGCCAGGCTTAACTGCCCTGTTCCTAAAATCCGGTTAGCCTGGGTCAACAGTTCCTGAGGCTCTGCAACTGCCTGATAAGGCGTATAGCGTTCAGAGCCGATGGCCAGTAATAAAGGATGGACGCCTGCCTCATCCACCGCATTCACCGCCTTAACACCAGGTATCTCCTGACTGATGGCTCCCGAGGTCATTTCATGAATAAGATCCCCAAAACTGGTATCCTCCTGGGGCGGTCGCCCAACGACGGTAAAGGGCCAGATGCCATCTTTTTTGGCGAAGACTTTATGTACTTTTAAATAGGGGAAAGGGTGGGAGAGGCTATAATAACCCAAATGATCGCCAAAAGGTCCTTCCGGCTTCAACTGATCACTGGCAATTTCTCCGGTAATGACAAAGTCGGCCTCTTTAGAAATAACATAACCGTCCTCATAGAAATACCGAAACCTGCGACCGGCCAACAGACCGGCAAAAGTAAGCTCGCTGATCCCTTCGGGTAGCGGCATAACGGCAGCCACCGTATGTGCGGGCGGTCCGCCTACGAAAACACTTACTTTTAAGGGTTTATTGCTGGCTTTTGCCAGCGACTGATGAATACCAATACCGCGGTGGATCTGATAATGCAACCCGATCTCCCGGTTTGGCTCATACTGCCCCCCGGAGAGCTGAATGCGGTACATCCCTACATTGCCCTGCATCACGCCCGGCTGATCGGGATTTTCAGAGAACACCTGTGGCAATGTAATAAAAGCGCCGCCATCCAAAGGCCAGTGCTGAATTTGCGGCAAATCAGCAATCTGCACCTCTTCAAAGTAGTCCGAGGCCTTTGCATTTACCTTCAGGGGGAGGGCCGTCAGCGCCGCCACGCCCGATTTAACCCCTGCGACAGGTTTTTTAAAGGCCGCCATAGGATTGCCCCTGAGTTCCATTAAGTGCTGCACCTTGGGCAGGGTATCTCTGAATAGGTATTTACAACGCTCCATCGTGCCATAAAGATTTGCCAGCGCCTTAAATTTAGACCCCTTGACTTTTTCAAACAGGATCGCAGGGGCGCCTTCTTTATAAGCCCTCAGCTGAATGGAAGCCATCTCCAGATAAGGATCCACTTCTTCTTTAATCCGGATAAGTCTGCCCGTGTTTTCCAGGTCTTCAACTGCTTGCTGTAAACTCTTATATGACATCGTCTATAAGTTATAAATGCTTAATAATTCAATTGCTTCTAACCCTGGCAAATTTACCCTAAATTCAGTGGACCTGCAATATAAGCAGGTTAAAATGCGAAAAGCCCTTTAGCCGGGCATTTTGAATGGGCAAATAATGATATAATAATACACAGGCCCTGTGGCAGATGGCGGCAAGCGGGAAGAGGCACGGTTGCGAGCAAGCGGCACCAGTGTTCAGGGGCACTATATGACCCGGATTATTTGGATCAGAAGAAGAGCGGGGGATGATCCATATTAATATACCGGCGGACAATTGCAATCCTTTCTGCCGGCTCTTCCCGCAGGCCTGCTATATCCGCCGCTTCTCTTGCCCAGCCGGAATATAAAACCCAGCGAGATGGAATAATAATGATCATTGGAGCCGTCGGCTATATAATTATCCAGGTAACCATTAAAAAGCACCCGGTATTTACCTTCCAGTTTCAGCTGTGTGTTAGCAGAAAGTCCCCATTTGATACCCACCCCCAGAGGCACATTCACCTGCCAGTTGCTAAAAGGTTCCACCTGGGTCATGGCCCTGTTTTCCTTTCTGAGGGCTCCTTTCGCATTTGTGTATTCTACGACCTGATAAGGTTTAAAATTATAAAAGCCACCACCCGCCATGACAAAAGGCGTAAAACGGTACCCTTCATTTAAATTGAAGAAATCATAGGAACCGGTGAGGGTAAATTCATTGATATTACTCGCAAAATAATAATGATCGCTGTGGTTATCATTGCCTAAGTGAGCACTATTTACCAGGGAGGAATCACCGCCTTTGGCTTCGGAGGCCGTAAAAACAAGCTGAATATGAATTTTATCCGTCAATTCATAATGCAGTCCCAGAGAAACGGCCGCTTTCGTATCCACGGTGGGCAGTGACCCGCCGTAACGCATGGCCCCGCCGCTGATCTCAAAGCCCAGCTTTTGGGCAGTGGAGGACTGCGCGTTAATATGACCGGCAAAGAGTAGGATTGACAAGGGGAGCAGCCATGCCAGCCGTCTGAATAATTGACCAGGACCGCAATACATTCTGCTTTTTTTACCCTGCCCACCGAAGTTGACCCTATTTTGAACTCTGTTTAACTGACTCAATCTATTATAAAATTTAAACATAAACAGCCTTTTGTCGCGACGGATTACTTTTCTATAACGCTTAAGGGCTATTTATATTATGATAAGCAGCAATTTATCCATAGCCTAAGTCTTGGATTCAGTGGCACCGGCAGCAGGCACAAAAAGCGCTTTAAGCTCTGTCGCGTCATCAGGAGCCATTTTACCACCCAGGATCAGCCTTAACTGCCTTCTTCTGAGGGCAGCCTTATATTGGCTTTTTTCTTCCTCTGTCTCGGCAATCAGTTCCGGAACCGGGCTTGGACGGTTATCTTTATCCAGGGCCACAAAGGTAAAATACGCTTCATTACTCTCATAGCGGTGCTGATGCAAAGGATCCTCTCCCCAGACCCGGATGCGCACTTCCATAGAGGTCGTAAAGGCCCTGGTTAGCTTCACTTCGATATGCACAATATTACCCAGCTTGATGGGGTTTTTAAAGCTGATATTATCCACGCTGGCCGTCATACAGGGTTTATTGCAATGTTTTCCTGCAGCCATAGCGGCTCCGATATCCATCCAGTACATCAGGCGTCCCCCCATCAGATTACCAAAGGTATTCGTATCATTGGGCAGGACCAGTTCATTCATGACCACCAGCGAGTCAGCCGCTTTTTTTGCCTCCATAACATTGATTTTCGTGCAAATATAAGTTTTTGATTACTTGATTTACCCTCAAAGAAGCTGTTTTGCCCCCGAAAACCACTTAATTAGGGCAAAGGTTGTCCACAAGGGTTCAAATTCGGGTCAAATTCGGTAATTTGCCGCATTATTGAGTATTTGTTATGATCTATGGCTAATAAATTAAAAACATCCCCAAAACAGGCCCGTGCCACCCAGCAGCTCAAAGAAGAGCCTGAGGTGCAGGTGACTGTTTCAGAATTCGTAAAAGATGAAAGAACCTATAAAATAGTAGGAGCGACCCTGCTGTTGATCGGATTTTTCCTTTTTATATCCTTTGCGTCCTATCTGTTTAGCTGGAAAGAAGACCAGGATAAGGTGGTCAATTTCGGCATAAAGATATTCAGCACCGATGACGTAAAAGTATCCAATCTATTCGGCGTTTTAGGGGCCTATACCTCTCACAACCTGATATATAACGGATTTGGCCTCGCTTCATTTTTAATCTGTACGACCTTTTTTGTATTGGGCGTGAACCTGATGAGCGGCAAGAAGATTTTCAGCCTGAAACGCAACATTAAATATGTGATTGCAGGCATCCTGATTCTAAGTGTGGCATTTGCCTACCTGAACAGTCAGCTGCTGCACACTGGCTTTGCCTGGGGCGGCGGCACGGGTGAACTCATCAGCGAGTGGCTCATTAAATGGATTGGTTCGCTCGGCACTTTTTGTATCTTACTGCTGGCCGTACTCTTTTATATCATCTGGCGCTTTGATCCTAAATTCAGTATCGCCAGCTTTAAAAAGCGTGTGGCTGATTTCAGAGCAACAGATATGCAACAAGAAGATGCTGAACCGGAACTCAACGGCAGTGGTAAACGCAAAAAAGGTAAAAAATCAGATAGCCAGTATATCCATGACAATGAAACGGACACTGCACCGGATTTGGACAATGAGGAGGAAGGAAGCCTCTATATTCAACAACCGGGGGCCGCTAACCAGGCAGGCAACCGACTGAAAAATGGTAGCGGCAGCGTCACGGTCACGATGCCGGACCAGGGCAGCGAAGACGCGTCATTAGGTCTTTCCCTCTCTGAAAAAGCAGCCGGGCAGGCCTCTTCAGGCACCCTGCCGCTCAGCGTGAATGAACAATTGGCCGGTCAGCATGCCGAAGAGCTGTCCTCCGATGGAAGCATAGCCTTAGACAATAAGCCGTCCCGTGCTGCCACCACCATGCCGACTAATAACACACCGGCTAAAGTCAGTAAGAACGCGAGTCCGGAAGACTTTAAGCTGGAGATTAGTGAAGAGGTGGATGATGTTCCCTCAGAAATTATAGTGGGCGAGGAAAATCCGGCCGCAAAAGTAGTCGCACAGGGAGATTATGAACCTACGCTGGATCTGAGTAATTATAAATATCCCAATATCGATATGCTGGAAATGCACGGGTCAGAGAAAGCCGTGCATGATCCCGAAGAACTGGAACAAAACAAGAACCAGATTATTACCACGCTTAAAAACTATGACATCCATATCCAGCGTATCTCAGCTACCGTGGGGCCTACGGTAACCCTTTATGAGATTGTACCTGCACCGGGTGTGCGTATCTCCAGAATCAAAAATCTGGAAGACGACATCGCACTAAGTCTGGCAGCACTCGGTATCCGTATCATTGCGCCCATTCCCGGCAGGGGAACGATTGGTATTGAAGTCCCTAATATCAATAAGACCATTGTCAGCATGCGCGGCCTGATTTCTTCCGAGAAATTCCAAAACAATAAATTTTCCCTTCCTATTGCCATAGGGAAAAAGATCAATAATGAGAACTTTATTGTGGATCTGGCCAGTATGCCGCACCTGTTAATGGCGGGAGCAACTGGTCAGGGTAAATCCGTCGGGGTAAATGCCCTGCTGGTATCGCTGCTATATAAAAAGCATCCCTCCCAGCTTAAATTTGTCCTGGTGGATCCAAAGAAAGTAGAGCTCAGTATTTACCGTACCATTGAACATCATTTTCTAGCCAAACTTCCCGGGGAAGAAGAGGCCATCATTACGGATACTAAAAAAGTAGTGACCACGCTCAATGCGCTTTGTATTGAAATGGACAACCGCTATGACCTGTTAAAGGAAGCCGGATGCAGAAACATCAAGGAATACAATGAGAAATTTATTAAAAGAAGACTGAACCCGCAAAAAGGCCATCAGTTCCTGCCTTTTATTGTACTGGTTATTGATGAGTTTGCGGATTTGATTATGACGGCCGGCAAGGAAGTAGAAATGCCGATTGCCCGTCTGGCCCAGTTGGCAAGGGCCGTAGGGATTCACCTGATCATCGCCACCCAGCGTCCTTCTGTTAATATTATTACCGGTACCATTAAAGCCAACTTCCCGGCCCGTATCGCCTTTAAAGTCTCCTCCAAAATCGATAGCCGAACCATCCTGGATGCCGGCGGAGCGGAACAGTTAATCGGAAAAGGCGATATGCTGATCAGTTATAACGGTGAGATTACCCGACTGCAATGCGCCTTCGTCGATACTCCGGAGGTAGACCAGATCTGTGATTTTATCGGAGAACAGCAGGGTTATCCCGAGGCTTTCTTACTACCGGAATATATTGATGAGAAAGAAATGGGGTCATCTGGTGGCTCTGATCTGGAAGACAGAGATCCATTATTTGAGGACGCCGCGCGGTTGATTGTGCAAAACCAGGTCGGCAGCACCTCTTTGATTCAAAGAAGAATGAAACTGGGTTATAACCGCGCCGGGCGATTGATGGATCAGCTGGAAATGGCCGGCGTTGTAGGAGCCAACCAGGGGTCAAAAGCCAGAGATGTCCTGATTAAAACCGACGCAGAATTGCAGGTTTTATTGGATAACATGCCTTAATGCCTACCTTGAATATTTTCGGTCCTCGCTTTTACTATTCAATTCATTTATTTATAATACTTATGTCAGCAGCCACCCAGGAAATAAAAAGAGTCACCACCCATACGCTTCAGAAGCTAAAAGCGGCTGGTGAAAAAATATCCATGATTACCGCCTATGACTATTCCTTTGCCCGCCTTTTTGATGAGGCAGGCATGGAGGTTATCCTGGTGGGGGATAGCGCCAGTAACGTCATGGCCGGTCATGAGACCACGCTACCTATTACGCTGGATCAGATGATTTACCATGCGTCCAGCGTGGTGAGAGCTGTAAAACGTGCCCTGGTGGTGGTGGATTTACCCTTTGGCTCTTATCAGTCCAACCCGGAACTGGCCCTTGCCTCTGCGGTTCGGATGATGAAAGAATCCGGTGCCCATGCGCTCAAACTGGAGGGCGGGGTAGAGATCGTGGAGGCCGTTAAAAAAATAATCGGCGCAGGCATCCCGGTCATGGGACACCTGGGCCTCACTCCGCAGAGTATCTATAAGTTTGGCACTTATACGGTAAGAGCCAAACAGGACGCCGAGGCAGAAAAATTAAAAACAGACGCCCTGGCCCTGCAGGAAGCCGGTGCTTTTGGCACGGTGCTGGAGAAAATACCTTCCGATTTAGCCCGGGAAGTATCCGGTTCACTTAGTATCCCGACCATCGGAATAGGAGCCGGCAACGGTTGCGACGGACAGGTCCTCGTTATGCATGACCTGCTGGGCATCAATCAGGACTTTCACCCCAGATTCGTTCGTAAATATCTGGATTTACAGTCCCAGGTGACGGGTGCCATACAAAACTATATTCAGGATATTAAATCCGGCAGTTTCCCCAGTGAGCAAGAGTCCTATTAAACCTCAGGCAAGACCAACCATCCATATATTTTAAATTTTATGGAAACCGGAAAAAACAAAATATTACAGTCCGTCTTTACCCTGGTCTTCTGGGCCTGCTTTTTAATGCTGCCCTTTTTATTCTTTCCTTTTGACAGGGATAAGTCTGCTTTTCAGAGCAGCCGGTTCATTGAGCTTTATATATTTTCCATACTGTACCTGGCTGCCTTCTTTTATGTCAACTCCGGCATTCTGATACCCAGGCTCTTAGGAAAAAGGAAAGCCTTAATTTATTCATTATGCATTTTAGGGGCTTTTTTGCTTTATCTAACCATCTATTACGTGCTGTGGTATAATGCGGCCGAGACCATAGAGGGTTTTGCCCGCAGAAGGGGCAGACGCAGGGAATGGCGCTGGTTTTATTTTTTTCGACTCGGCCCCATCGTTCTATTCCTGCTGGCCTTTACTTTCAGCAGCGTATCCAAGCTGATCGCCCGGTGGTTTTATGCAGAAAAGATAAAAGAAGAAGTCTCCAAACAGCAGCTACAGACCGAGTTGTCTCTTTTGCGCTCTCAGGTCAACCCGCATTTCCTGTTCAATACCTTAAACTCGATCTATGCGTTAACGGTCAGCGGCGATGAGAAAGCCTCCGACGCGGTGATGAAGTTATCCGGTATCATGCGCTATACCCTGGAAGAATCACAAAGTGAATATGTTCCCCTGCAAAATGAGGTCAATTTCATCAATAATTACCTGGAACTTCAACGGATCAGATCCACAGAAAAGGTCCAGATCGTTTTTAAAGTTGATACGGTCAGCCAGCAGGTAAGAATAGCCCCTTTGCTGCTGATCCCCTTTATTGAGAATGCCTTCAAGTTCGGAGTAAGCGCCAGGCAACACACCCAGATCGAAGTCGGCATCCGGGTCAGAAATAACAAACTGATTTTCACCTGCATCAATGATTTGCTGCCCAAAGTCAATACACCGGAAGGGACAGGGACAGGGATTGTCAATGTCCGCAGAAGGCTTGACTTGTTGTATAAAAAGAACTATCAGCTGCAGATCCAGACCGCAGACCACAAATATCAGGTATATCTGGAACTGGATATTGCTCCTCAGGAAGGTAAAACCGGTAATAAGGCTTAATTTTATCCTTAATGCTTACCTTAGTGCTCACTTGACAGATTGAATTGTTGGCAAACCCTGACAATATATAACAGAAAAACAATGAGTATAATTATACACGCCATTGCCATCGATGATGAGCCATTAGCCTTACAGTTAATTGAACAATATGCACAAAAGTTAGACTGGCTGCAGATCGATGCCACATTTTCCGATGCCATGGAAGCAAAGGAATATATGGAAAACAATACGATTGATTTACTCTTTTTGGATATCCAGATGCCGGATGTCAACGGGGTTACTTTTTACAAAGAACTCTCTTTAAAACCTGAAGTCATCTTCACCACCGCGTACAGTCATTATGCGGTGGAAGGATTTAACCTGAACGCTGTCGATTATCTGGTCAAGCCCTATGAGTTCAGCAGGTTCGAGGCGGCCGTTCAAAGAGCCAGAGAACTTATCGGATTCAGGCAGGCCAAAGAAGTCGAAGAAGGTTTTTTACTGGTCAAATACAACTACCAATGGCTTAAAATCAGCTATAAAGACATAGATTATATTGAGGCTTTGGATGACTATATTAAAATCAATGTGAAACCCAAGCCTTACCTGGTACATATGAGCATGAAGGTCGTCACAGAAAAATTACCTCCAGAGCGCTTTATGCGGGTACACCGCTCTTATATTGTCGGCATTGAAAAGGTGACCAGCTGGAATAAAAACACGATCACCATCGCAGACAAAACCATACCGGTCTCCATTACCTATCAGAAACAGGTACAGGACACACTCAATAAACTCATGGAGGAGAGCGGGGGATAAGTGATCAAAGGACCTATTGATGTGTTTGTCATTTAAAGCACGACCCTGAAATCCTGATCCAGCAATAATAACAGCACGCAGAGTATACACATCAATAGCGCATTGTAAAAATGGTGATACTCCTTATGCGCCATATGGGCCGTAAAAGCGCCAATGGCAAAAGGTAGCAGTAATATTAAAGCCAGGTTTTTATAAAAGGGTACAAATAGTCCCGTAACCAGTAAAAGCACTCCCAGTAATTCTGCGATGCCGATACCAATGGTCCAGCTCTTATTGAAACCCAGTTTTTCCATCCCCTGCATCATAGAGGTCTTCTGAAAGACCTTGAAAAGGGAAGCGTAGCCAAAAACATACAAAACATAGCCGTAGCTGCTCCAATAAATGGCGGATAATACTTTTTCCATTTTTCATTATTTTGATGAATGCTGCAAAATTCTTTATTAACTTGCAGAATTAAAAGAACCTACTAAATTGTAGGATACTGACAAAAAAGTAAGTATGGTGAAAAGAAAAGAAAACTCCACCAGCTCCCTTAATGAAAATTACTGGAAAGAGAACTGCGGGATTACCCGGACGCTTTGTTTAATAGGAGGTCATTGGAAAATCAATATTCTGGCATTCCTACTGAAGGAAAAGATACTCCGCTATCATGAGTTGAGAAAAAGACTGCATGGTATTTCTGAAAGAATGCTGATTGCAAAATTAAAGGAACTGGAAAATGACGGCCTGGTCACAAGAACCGTCTATCAGCAAGTGCCCCCGAAAGTAGAATATTCGCTCAGCGAACTGGGATCATCGCTTGAGTCGATTATACAGTTAATGGATCATTGGGGAGAAACGCATTAATTAAATTTAAAAACCTGTTTTACCGATTAAAGATCTGATCTACAAACAATTTTAACATCCATTCAATGAATCATCCAGATAACCAAGCCGATAAACAGGCCCAAAATCCCTTGGATCCATCTGTCCTGCCAATTAAAATAACCCTGATTGGTGCCGGAGGCGTGGCCACCAACCTGGGACGATTATTCAATGAGCAGGGCCGGGGAGTAGAGATTACGCAGCTGCTGGGCCGGTCAGAAAAATCAACAAGCGTCCTTGCAGAAAAATTAAATTGCCCTTATATTCTTTCTGCGGACCAATTAACTCAAAAGGCTGATCTGTATATTGTGTCTATTACGGACCGGGAAATTAAGGGCCTGTTGCCTAAGATTCATATTCCGGCAGCTTCGATGATTGTGCATACGGCCGGCGGCGTTTCTATAGATATTTTTAAGGGGTATTTTGAAAACTATGGCGTTTTATACCCTTTACAGAGTCTGAGAAAGGAGACTTCTGTTATTGCTCGGATTCCTTTTTATCTGGATAGTAATAACCGGAACAGTAAAGCAATACTGGAAAACTTTGCATGGAAAGCAGCACTGGATTATAGGTGGGCGGATGACCACCAAAGGATGCAGTTGCATATTGCAGCTGTTTTCTGCAGCAATTTCCCGAATTATCTGTATACCCTGGCTGAAGATTTCTGTACCCGCCAGGGACTGGATTTCACCAGTGTCTTACCGGTCATTGAAGAAACCGCCAACCGGCTTGGCAGAGAAGGCCTGCATCCGGCTACACTACAAACCGGCCCTGCCATCAGGCAGGATATTCCAACGACTGAGCAACACGCTGCTTTGTTGGTCAATGATCCGGAGGCCGCAGCCGTCTATCAATATATGACACAAAGGATCATGGAAAGTCCGCTTTTTAAACAGCCAACTAAGTAGCTGAGGACTACATCAAGCGGCCATTATTCTAAACATTAATGACTGGGAAAAAAGGTAATTTTCTTTCTGGGGCCGTTTTTGTATTTAAAATAAACAAAAACCAGGGTACTAATAACACCTGCGGCACCCGCTACGGCGACCGCAACCTTAGCTCCGCAACTGGAGGATAAGATACCAATCAACAGGCTGCCTACCGGGATAATCCCCTGATACCCCATAATAAAATAACTGATGACGCGCCCCCGCATTTCATCACTTACATGGGTCTGTAAATAGGTGTTGATGGCAGCCGTCTGTGTCATCATGCCCATACCTGTTACCAAGGTAAAAAACAGGGCTAATACCAGATCAAAGCTTACCGAAAGCAGCAATACACCGATAGAAAAAATAAGACTGGCAAATACCACTATCTGGATAATATTTCTGCCTGGCTTAATACCGGCAAAATACACCGTCCCCAGTAAGGCGCCCACGCCGGCAGCACTTTCAAACCAACTGAAGGTCCCGGCGTCCCCGTGAAAAACGTCTTTGGCAAATACGGGCAATAACGTGCTGAAGGGAATTACAAATAAACTGTAGCCCGCCATCAGTACAATTAAAGAAGATAAATCAGGCGACTGTTTTAAATAGATAAGGCCTTCTTTTAGCGTTTGCCATATCCTGACTTCCTGCTTTTTGGAGGCGGGCAGGTTCAGTTTCATTTTTAATAAAGAATAAATCACAAAAAAGTAACTCACAAAATTAATCAGAAAACAGGAAGTCTCTCCCAGCGTGCTTAGCAATATGCCACCTAGGGCAGGACCCAGAATCCTGGTCAGGTTGGCCATAGAGGAATTAATGGCAATCGCATTGGGGAGGTCCTCCTTATTATCAATCATATTGATCAGTAAGGATTGTCTGGCCGTGGTATCAAAAGCATTAATTAACCCTTGCATTAAACTCAAGGCCAGAATAATGGCTATACTGTCTATTTTTAAAAAAATAACCAGCGTAAATAATCCGGCCTGAACCATCAGTAATATCTGTGTAATCAATAGGATATTATAGCGGTTATGCCGGTCGGTATAACTGCCGGCGTAAGGGGATAAAAAAAGTGACGGAATCAGATTGGCAAACATAGTCAGCCCCAGGTAAAAGGCAGAATGCGTCAGTTGATATACAATCCAGCTCACCGCTACTTTTTGCATCCATGTCCCAAGCATGGATACAGACTGCCCACTCACAAAAAACCTGAAATTTCTGGATGAAAGAGAACGAAAAACTTGCATAAAATAATTTAAATCAGCACCACGCTGCACAGGGTTAACTGGCCAGACGGCCCAGTATCTCAACAGCTTTGATTAAGGTATCTTTTTCCTTTTGGCTGAGCTGTTCACTGACAGCCCCGGACAGCCATTTACTCCTTGAAACGCGAATGGCCAGCAGTTGCTGCTGCCCGTTACTGGTCAGCGATAAGTAGACCTTTCTTTTATCTTCCGGATCGGGATGTTTGTGGACAGCACCCTGTTCATACAACCTGTTAATAATCTGGGAAATGGCCTGTGCAGAAATAAAATGCGCATCGGCCAGTTCAGAAGGCAGCATTTTACCATTGCTGTCAAGCAGTGCCATTATAGCCTGCTCAGTCGTAGAAAAAGGCTGCTTACCTGCCTGTTTTCTGAGTTTTCTCAGGATTTTCCCCAGGACATTATACAGTCCCACGGAAAGCTTAAAATCATGCTCATTAATTTGAATGGCTGGATCCATAATCTTGCAGGTTTTACAGGCGAATAAAACGTAAACTACTAAACAAAGTTTATAAATTAACTTTGTAAAGTTACTTTAGTATTTTCAAATCACCCAAATTTATTTTATCAGATGCACTGATCAATAGGTCCGACAATTTCCATTTTAAGTAAAAAACGTCCAAATCGCAGGGAGGCAAAATAGCTAATCTCATTGCTTCATAACAATTAAAGTAGCTGAAAAAGAGTATCTTTAATTCTTATTACATCTAAAAACAACTACCATATGCTAACTGGAACGGACAGCTATGATATCCCTTTTAAAAAAACGGGTATGATCTTACTGGTAATAATAGCGCCTGTTTTATCGCTATTAATGGTCCTCATGCTCTTTTATCCGGAAATTTTAGGGCGTACGCCAGCATCCATAACCGGTAAAACGCTTCTGTATTTCACCATATTCCAGTTATTAATGCTGGGATTAGTTCTCTACTATGTCATTTTGTTAACCAAAAAGACACCGGCCGTTGTTTTGGATCCATTCGGGATAACCATTCATACTTCAGTCTGGGGGCCTTTGGAGATTGCATGGTCAGAGATGATACGACCCGAAATAAATATATCCGGAAAATACCGATATCTGCTTTTATTTGTAAAACATCCAGAGGAAATCATCAACAAGGCCACCAGCCTTCCGGTGCGGTGGTCGTTGAAAATACGTCAGAAACTACATAAGACACCCATAGTCATTGACATCCATTATTTAAAAGGAGAAATGGAATTACATAAAAAAGCCATTGAAATGCAGTTGAATAAGCGTAGTGAGACACATTTAACCAGCCGCTGAGTGCTGCTCCGGGGGCAGCCCGCTATAATACATTCCGGCCGATCCAAAAAGCCATGACCAGCACTAATATAAATTTAATGGCGCCCGCACCAAAAAGCATTTTACGCCATTTTAGCATGGAGCCTGAGAGGGGGGATGCCAGTTTAAAAACAAGGGCCACCAGCAAATAAGGAAAGGCCAGCACTAAAAGGGCGTTTTCTTTTAGTGCGCTGAGTATGTCCAGATTTAGCAGGTCATGGACAGCTCTTTGTGCGCCGCAGCCAGGGCAAAGCAGCCCGGTTAATGTCCTGAAGGGACATTTTGGGAACCAGGCGTAATCCAGCGGGTTATAGCTTTTATACACCCAGCCCAGCAGTACCAGCAACAGCGCACCCGCCGTCCATTTCAAGTAAGATTTAACGACCAAGGTTTTTACTTAAGCTGAAAAACATAAAACAACCATATATAATTCCGGATACAATACCTAGCCAAAAGCCAATATTCGTCCATTTTTTGGCCTCTTCGGATGCTTTAAAAGCGCCATCATAATCACCGGCATAAAATCTGGATTCCACTTTGGCAGCGTTCACAATGCCGGCAATACCAAAGGGCAGGCAGCAAATAAGTGTCACTAAAATGGATTCCACCAGCCAGGTCTTGGGCGGAGTCTGCCCCTGGGCCGGCGGGACACCTTGTTGTAGCGGCGGCTGCTCCGCCGCAGGCCTTGGACTGGCAGAATAGGTATAAGGAGGAGGCGTATCTTTAAATAAGATGCTCAGCTCAGCCACCGTTCCGGCAGGCTGCCATTCGGGCAACTCCTGGAACCAGACCTTTGTCTCTCTGCTTATATTTTCTTTAATCAGTTCCTCCAGCGTAAAGGGCCCGAAAGTCGTTATACCATTGGTGTAATAATATTTTTGCATTCAGTTTTTAGTTTTTCATTTTAAACTTGACGTAACGCTCGCCGGTCGGGATGCTCCGACCACTAAAACAAAGATAAGTTAATTCAGTGCTAACATTTATATTTTTTTGAATTGTAAGCACTTGCGGTCAAAAACACGACTTTCAAGTCTTAAAATGGAATACCTTGACGCAGCGAAGCCCAAGCTTCTTATTTTGCTGAGAGCAGGCTTTGCCTTTCTTATTAATTTTCAAAAACCCGATCAGGGTTTACTTAGCCATGCCTGTTATTTTCTTATCAGTTTCTTACCAGTTCGGAGCCGAACGGAGTTAGTATATCCCTGAAAATTGCCTTACTTTTGTGTGGCGGCGCAGGATAGATTGGCGCCCGGTAACAACCAATTAAACCATTATTTATATAAAAATCATGCTTAAAAAAGGTGTATTTATTATTTTGGCGCTCGTCGTTTGTATTGCCGCCTGGTTATTTTTTGCCAAATCCGGCAAGAAAGATGTTCAAAATCAAAAAGAAGTTCCCCTTAAAATCAGTAAAAATACAGACAAACTCAATCAAAGCCTGGACGGCACCTTAGCCATCTACAATGCCTTGCATGACGGACTGGTCCGCTGGGCCCCTTTGGATTCCATCAGTCTGCTGGCCGGTAGACTTAGCCAACAAACGGCGCAAATCCCTTTTACCGAGGTTAAAGCCGACTCCATCTTGATTCAGACAGCCAAAGACTTCGGACAAAACATTCAGGACGCCTGTCTGGCTATCACCAAGGATACAGCCATCACCGGACAACGCAGGGATTTCTATACAGCGACGGAAGCCTTATACAACTTGCTTAGAACAGTGCAATATGATAAAAAAATTATTTATCATATTAAATGCCCCATGGCTTTTAACGGCGATGAAGAAGGGTTTTGGTTAAGTGATTCCACCAAAATCGTAAACCCTTATTTTGGCACCAAGGATCCTACTTATCATAGCGGCATGATTGGCTGCGGCTCCGTAGAAGATTCTATTGCTTTTGTACATTCTTAAATGTTTCTCGCAGGAATTTCAGGATATCCCGAAGGCAGCCAATTTAATTTTAGGGCTTGCGCATTGAGGGATTTTGAAGGCATAGTTGTATTTTTGAGCACTTTTTCCATCAAACAATTCCTGGCAATAGCCAGGAATGTATAATATATTAATAAATATTATGATTCATATTACTTTTCCTGACGGAGCGGTCCGTGAATATGAGGCCGGTATCTCAGGACTAGATATTGCAAAATCCATCAGCGAAGGGCTGATGCGTAAGGTACTGGCTGTTGAGCTGGACGGTAAAGTGGTAGATGCCTTCGGAGCCATTAACCAGGACGCCCATATTAAATTTCTGACCTGGGACGATAAAGGGGGTAAATCCACCTTCTGGCATTCCTCCGCCCACCTGATGGCTGAAGCGCTGCAGGAAATCTATCCTGACACTAAATTTGCCATCGGACCACCCATTGAAAAAGGCTTTTACTATGACATTGACCTGGGTGAGCAGAAAATCACCGACGAAGACCTAGCGCTCATTGAAAAGAAAATGAAAGAGCATGCGGCTAATAAAGAACGCTTCAGCCGCAAAGAGGTATCTAAGGCTGACGCCATTGCCTATTTCACTGAAAAACAGGATCCTTATAAACTGGAACTCATAGACGGCCTTGAAGATGGGCAAATTACTTTCTATACCCAGGGAGAATTTACCGATCTGTGCCGGGGACCGCATATCCCTAATACTGGGTATATCAAGGCGATTAAACTGACCAATATTGCTGGTGCCTACTGGAGAGGAGATGAAAAAAATAAAATGCTGACCCGTATTTATGGGGTTACTTTTCCGGCTAAAAAGGACCTGGATGATTACCTGACCTTTCTGGAAGAAGCCAAAAAACGGGATCATCGTAAACTCGGTAAGGAGCTGGAACTCTTTGCCTTCTCAGAAAAAGTGGGAGCGGGGCTGCCGCTGTGGCTACCCAATGGTGCCATGCTCAGGGAAAGACTGCAGCAATTTTTACAAAAAGCGCAGATTGAGAGCGGCTATTTACCGGTTATCACCCCACATATTGGTAATATCAATCTGTATAAGACATCCGGTCATTACGAAAAATACGGTAAAGACAGTTTTCAGCCCATTAAAACCCCACATGAGGGTGAGGAGTTCCTGTTAAAACCGATGAACTGCCCGCACCACTGTGAAATTTATAAAACGTCTCCGAAGTCGTATAAAGACCTGCCGGTGCGTTTTGCAGAATTCGGGACCGTTTACCGCTACGAACAGGCAGGGGAGCTGCATGGCCTGACCAGGGTGCGCGGCTTTACCCAGGACGACGCCCATCTGTTCTGCCGCCCGGATCAGGTTAAAGATGAGTTTAAAAAAGTGATTGATCTGGTCCTATATGTATTTAAATCCCTTGGATTTAATGAATATACGGCGCAGGTCTCATTGCGTGATCAGAACGACCGCAGCAAATATATTGGTAGCGAATCCAACTGGGACATCGCTGAAGAAGCCATTAAGGAGGCTGCAGCGGAGAAAGGTCTTCCTACCATTGTCGAATATGGCGAAGCGGCTTTCTATGGCCCCAAGCTGGATTTTATGGTAAAGGACGCCCTGGGGAGATCCTGGCAGCTGGGTACCATACAGGTAGACTATAACCTGCCGGAACGTTTTGAGCTGGAGTATATTGACAGCGATAATACCCGCAAAAGACCGGTAATGATTCATAGAGCACCCTTTGGCTCCATGGAAAGATTCGTTGCCGTTTTACTGGAAAACTGCGCCGGAAAACTGCCTTTATGGTTGGTGCCGACACAGGTGAAAATTCTGCCTGTCTCTGATAAATACAATGACTACGCCAAGGAGGTGGAAAAGACTTTAAAGGCAGCAGATGTCCGCGTTTTGATTGATGAGCGTAGCGAAAAAGTGGGTCGTAAGATCCGCGACACAGAACTGGCCAAGATCCCTTATATGCTGATCGTCGGCGAAAAGGATGTAGAGGCAAAAACAGTGAGCGTACGTAAACAATCCGCAGGAGAGTTAGGTGCCATGCAGGTTTCCGATTTCATACAACTCATTGAAAAAGAAGTAAAAGAAAAGACTAGCTAAAATTTAACTTCAGGTAAGATTACCGGTTAATTTTGCGCTGTTTTTTTTCGCAAATAATAGTAAAGACGTCAGGGCTGGCTAAGATGCCTTAGCAGCCCTGGCGTTTTTTCATGGCCAGACGAGGCCGCATTAAAAGAGCCGCCCGGTCTTAAAATCCGGACGGCTCTTTTATTTATCTCTGAATATTTCCCCTGAAATGCTACACAAAACGACTCAGCTGCTCTGTAAGTTTTTTCAGCGTCTTTTTCTGATCCTTGATAAAACTGTTATCAGAAAACTTACCTACGACTGCTTCCATCTCTTTTTCATTCTCATACATCATCTTTCGGTAGGCATTGGTATAATCCTTTTTCCGGGAGATAACGATCTGATCCACCATCCACTTTTGAATCCGAAGATAATCCTCGGCCAGACCGGTAAGCTGGTCTTTGCTGAGCGTTGCCGGATTCAGGGCTAACACCTCGCTTAAGACGGCCAGCGCATCGGTTCTTTTTTGTTCTTCATATTTATCTCCCTGCGTTTTATAAAACTCATGGAGCTGATCCCAGCTCTGGATCTTACGGTTACGGACCCTGTCTTTTAAAGTTTCTACATTTTTTTCTAAAATCAACTGTCCGCCCACATTAAGCCATGGCTGTCTTTTGGGACTGGTCGGTAAATTTTCCAGTAATCCTTTCAGGTGTTTAACTTCATTCAACCTTTGTTCGGAAAATAAGGCCTGATAACCATAAAGACGAACCATATCATTATAACAGCGGTACGCATGCCGCACTTTAATGATTTCTACATTCCTTTTGCTATTTTCAATACCGCTGGCAAGGATGGTCAGCGATTCTACAGGCGAATCAGGATCTGAAAGGAGTTCCTTCCCTTTCTGAATTAAGGTATCCAGGTCAGGCTCTTTAAAAGGCTGGCCCTGAGGCGACTGGCTCTTAAAATAAGCCAGACCCGTGTATTTTTCCAAAAGTCGGATGGATTCCATCATTTCCCAGATCGTATCCGGTGCCAGGAAATCAAATTCCAGATGCTGGGCCTTTTCTTTACGCTGATCCCGATCGCCATATTTCCATGCATTTCTTTTCAGTGCATACATATTATACATAAACCAATAGCCTGGCATGATAACCAGCGCATTGGTGATGGGATGAATACTGATTAAAGAAAAAGGGAAAGGAATATTCAGCTCATAATTATAATCTCCCTTGGCTAGCATCGTAAAGCTTGCGAACTTACAATTATGCTTTAAGGAGACACATAAGGCCGGCCAGAAGCCTCTACCCGCTACAATCTCACCATCAGCTCCCCTGGAGTTGTGATTGGAACCAATGGTGGCTCCCGCTGGAATATTGCTTTGCCCCATGACGGTAGCCGCGCATAAAAAGGAGTTATTATGGTGCTGTTCATGCCCCGGGAAAATCAGGGAGTTAAGGACCTCACAGCAAGAGATCGTGGCATTACTCCCCAGATAGGAGTTAATGAGACGGGCGCCATATTTTAACTGCGTATGGGAGGCGGTCACAAAGCGGACGGCTTTCACCCCATAGAAGATACGACTGCCATAGCCTACGCTTCCGTTGACGAGCTCACAGCCTTCCCCGATCTGAGTTCTCCCTTCCTCTCCGGAATTAATGGTCAGGTTTTTCAGTTTATTGGCTCCTTTAATATAGGCATCGGATCCAATCCAGACGTCCTTAATAATATTGGAGTTCTTAATGACGGTTCTGTCTCCGATTTTTCCATAAAAGCCCCGGGCAGTTTTAAATTCAGTTTCCGTGAGTTGTTTAAAGCCTTCCAATAAGGCCTCATCATCACGGTATTTGCTCCACAGCCAGGCATCCCCCGGTAACATGCCGTTAAATGGAAGTATCTTTCTGCCTCCGTTTTCATTACAGAGCTCCAGCCAGATCCTTACAGATTCCTGTTCGCCTTCTTTAATAATACCATTACCAAATTTACAGATATCTGTCGTCTGGATTTCATTGATATTAGTCAGAATGACTTCCTGACCGATTATATAATGGGAGAGATAATGAACGTTGTTGATGACACTGTTATCACCAATATCGCTGGAGATAATCGTTGAATCATATAACCCAACGGCCACTTTGAGATCACTGAAACTTAAGAAGAATGGTTCCAGCTTGCCAATACGTACCAGCCCGTAAAACTTGCAGTTCTTAACAAGCTCAGGATTAAAGTTGTCAGAAACGAGGATATTATTCCAGTTATCACTGGTATTTCTGTTCCTCACCAGCACTTCAATCTCAAAGGCGGAGAGCTGACGATATTTTGTACCATTTCTGTTTTGAAGGTTGCGTAGATAATACTCATCCTTTCCTTTTGGCAGGTATTGTTTCTTTATAAAATCATACCCTAGAGAATCCAGGGGTAATCGGGTAATATTATTCATCTGGTGCAGGTTTATGTTAGAAAATCCGGAGAGATAACCCAGGTAACGGGCAAATCTGCTTCCTAAAAGATAAAGCAAACAGATTTAGCGATCAATCGGGTTAAGATTAATTCCCTGGCTGGCCCAGCAGCCAGCCAGGGATAATCCTGATATTTTTGTTGGACAGATAGAATTTGATGTTACGACTTATTCCACCGTCACAGATTTTGCCAGATTTCTTGGCATATCCACATTACATCCTCTGGCAATACCAATATGGTAGGAGAGTAGCTGTAAGGGTATTACATTTAAAATAGGCGCAATAATTTCATCAGCCTCAGGAATCGTAATGACGCTGTCTGCGATGGCCGGTGTCACCAGATCTCCTTCGTTAATGACTGCAATGACCTGGCCTTTTCTCGCTTTAATTTCCTGCATATTGCTGACAATCTTTTCATGGTAGACATCCTTAGTGGCCACAAAGATGACCGGAAGATTTTCATCCACCAGCGCAATCGGACCGTGCTTCATTTCTGCTGCAGGATAGCCTTCTGCATGGATATATGAGATCTCCTTTAACTTCAAGGCTCCTTCCAGTGCAATAGGGAAATTATAACCTCTTCCTAAAAACAAGGCATCGGAACTATCTTTCAGACTTTCTGCAATCTTTTTGATAGACTCATTTTGTTCCAGGATTTTTTCTACCTTACCAGGCACGAGGGCCAGCTCAGAACAAAGTTCCTTGAAACGTTCTTCAGTAATTGTTTGACGATGACGGGCAATTTTAAAGGCCACAAGCATGAGTGCCGCCAATTGTCCTGTAAAAGCCTTGGTACTGGCCACACCGATTTCCGGGCCAGAGTGGGTATAGGCTCCTGTCTGAGAAATCCGGGAAATGGAAGAGCCTACCACATTGACTATGCCCATGATTATGGCGCCCTGCTCCTTAGCCTTTTCAATGGCTACAATAGTATCCGCGGTCTCACCACTTTGTGAAATGGCGATAATCATATCTCCGTTATGCACAATCGGATTGCGGTAACGGAACTCAGAAGCGTATTCAACTTCCACTGGGATCCTGCAAGTCTCTTCAATAATATATTCTGCCACAAGGCCGGCATGCCAGCTGGTGCCGCAGGCAATAATAATAATACGGTTGGCACGAGAGATTTCTTCCAGATAATTTTCAATACCACTGACCTGAATAGTACCTTTCTCCGCATTGAGTCTGCCTCTCAGGCAATCTAAAATGGTTTTGGGCTGTTCAAAGATTTCCTTAAGCATAAAATGATCATAACCGCCCTTTTCAATAGTATCCAGTTCAAGGTCTAACTTGGTGATAAATGGCGTTTGCTTTTCATTACCCAGATTCTTCAAAATCAGTTCATCGGGTTTAACGATGGCAATCTCATAATCATTGACATACACCACTTCCTTTGTATATTCCACAATAGGAGTCGCATCAGAGGCCAGGAAATGCTCATTTTTACCAATACCGATTACCAGCGGACTGCCTTTTCTGGCCGCAATGATGGTATCCGGATTTTTCGTTTCAATCAATAAGATACAATAGGCACCTACCACTCTTTTAAGCGCAATACGCAGGGCTTCTTCTAAATTACCTCCATTATTTTTATAGATATCTTCAATAAAATTCAGCAGTACTTCTGTATCCGTATCGCTTTTGAAACGATATCCTTTCTGAAGTAAATCTGCCTTTAAGGATGCATAGTTTTCTATAATCCCATTATGAATCATGGCCAGTTCACCACTGCCAGATAAATGTGGGTGTGCATTTGCATCACTGGGTTCACCATGGGTGGCCCATCTGGTATGGCCGATAGCGGTCGTGCCTTCCAGTGATTTGCCGATGGTATAATTTTCCAGGTCTGCTACTTTTCCCTGTTTTTTATACAGCTTAATACCTCCGTTTAGCAGTGCGATACCCGCACTGTCATAACCGCGGTATTCAAGACGCTTTAGTCCTTTGATGACAACAGGATATGCCTGTCTGGACCCTACGTAACCTACAATTCCACACATAAATAATATCTTTTAGTAGTTTAATGGAATGCAAATGTAACTGAAATCAATCGTTTGCGTGAAAAATCCTATATTAAATATCAGTGTTTTTTGGATAACAATTATTTGTTATCTGAGAAAAAATCGCCGAAAATCAATCAGGAAAGTTTTGATCCTTGCTAACTTAAAAACCAGTAAATCAATTATTTCAGACATTAACACCTATCATTATTTGCTGGTGGCTACTTCAACAAAAAACAAGCAGAAGGTTGATTAAGATTGTTAAATAATTTCCTAAATTTTTGCAAACAATAGTTCGTATTCAATACCATAATATTTTGATTGGCATGGGAATAGGAGCCCCAATTGATATTTTGAACAATTCCTGGCCGTCCGGTCCTTATAAAATTTACCCAATAACGATGAACAACCTGGGCGAAGGCCTTGTCTTTTGCGTTCATATGATCTCTTGCCTGATCATACCAGACATAACGCAGTTCGGATGCGTGATGGGCCGGCGGATATGTAAACCGGTACATCCAGACAGATCGTCCGGCTATGGACAGGGTATCAGCCAGGCGGCTGGCATGCATTTGATACATGTATTGGGATAATACGGCGGCCACGGCCAGGCTATCAGCAGCAGATCCGGGCTTTAATCCCCGCCGGGCTTTTCGGATATCTGACAGGCAATAAGGATAATTTATGCCAAACCAATCATATATGACTGTGGAGTCCGGATGATATAGTCTTTTATCCATATCCATAAAAATCTTACTCTCATTTTCATTAGCGCCAATCAGATAATGGACCATATTGCGGCCTTGTTTTTTGACATATAAATAAGGATTCCCCTGGATCACCTGCCCATCCATCACGGGACCAAAATAATTAGTGCCCTGCGCGCCGCCCAGAACTTCCGCTTCGGCCTGAATCAATTTTTGCGTGGAAATATTGAACAGCTCCCTGGGGTCTGTAATACCTAACTTGTCCATTACCCGGCCGCGAATCCTTTTAGCAGTTATCGAGTCCCGGATACACTGAAAACCTCCGCTCTCTAAAATAATCCCTGAATAGAGACCTTCAGCCCTTGGAGTGGCTATTAAAGCACTGGTTAATTTAGCGCCGGCAGATTCTCCCATCACTGTCACTTTAGATGGATCACCTCCGAATCTGGCTATATTGGACCGGATCCATTTTAATGCCTGAATCACATCCAGGAGTCCATTATTGCCCGAGCTCTTATATTGGGGTCCCAGATCACCCATATACATAAAACCAAAGACCCCTAAGCGGTAATTAAGCGTGATGGTTACAATCGAATCCTGATCAGAAAAGGCATTCCCGTTCATGCCATCGCCTGAACCAGAAACCATGGAGCCGCCATGGACCCAGACAAGGACCGGCATCTTTGCTTTAGGTGCCAAGGAAGGTGTATATACATTTAAAAACAGGCCATCTTCACTGCCCCTGAGCGGCGCCTGACCGGATCCGGGCTGGGCTGACTCGGACCTGAAACCCATACAGTCTAATGTATCGGTCCAGTTATCATGCGCTACCGGTGCTTTGAATCTGGCTGCCCCGGTTCTGGGCGCACTATAAGGGATTCCCATAAAAACATAGCTACGCTGTTTGTAAATACCTTTTATATATCCGTTTAAGGTTTTAACTGCAGGTGTAGGAGGCGGCGGCCGTTTTATCCGGACTTTTGACATACTGCTAACCTTATATGAGTATACCTTCTGAGCCCGCAGTCCGTTCAGAACAGGCATGATTACAAAAATCAACATGCCCATTACCGCTATAGATAAACCGGACAGCTCAACGGTTTTAGGTTCCTGAGTCCGCCTGTTATGCTTTCGTAGAATCATTAAAGTAGAAGTTTATAATTGATCAATCAGCTTTAAAGATAAAAAACTCTCCCCAACCCAGTATAATGGCCCCCGGCATTAACAAGCTTGTGCAAATTGAGCCTTGGAATCTGGTAAATCTGCCAGGGAATGCCTTTCTTTGTAAAAGACAGCTTAACTTCATCCCAAAAGCAACAGACAAGCATTTTTATTAACCCTGGCTAGACCACAATAAAGTTATGGCACTCACAGATCCGACCATAAATATCTCGACACCTGCCAGCGCTGATGCGCAACACGCTTCAGAGAAGCCGGCAGCCTTTTACCTGACTGAACTTTCCGAAAGCAACCAATTATTAAAGGAGTTACAAAAGCAAATCCGTCTGGTAGCAACGGGCAGGCTTATCACAGGCATCGCCATTATACTTTGTATTTACCGTTTATTCAGAACTTTCGGCGCTGCCGCCTGGTGGCTTGCCCTAATCATATTACTGATTACTTTTATTCTGCTACTACGCAGATCAGGTGATTTACAACAAAAGGAGACTTTTGAATCCAACCGTAAAAGATTCAATGAGCAGGAACTCGAAGGCCTCAAAGGCCGGTTTGAAGCATTTGACGGGGGAGCGGGTATGGTGGGTTCAGATCATCCGTTTGCCTTCGATCTGGATTTATTTGGAAGCCGCTCGCTCTTTCAAAGAATCAATAGAACGGTGACTGTTGGAGGTAAAAACACGCTGGCCGCTTATCTGGCCAGTCCCGAGCAGGATAGTACCCTCATCAGGGGGCGACAATCTATGGTGAAGGCTATCCAGGATCTGCCAAAGTGGTGCCAGCAATTTCTGATTACCGGTTCATTGAACCAGGAAGATAAGCAAGACCAGGAAAATATCGAAACCTGGCTGGAAATGCCGCCGGTATATTATCCGAGTAAGCAATGGAAACTTTTGATTACGGTATTGCCGGTATTCACTCTCCTTGCCTGGCTGCTTTATATTTTTGGTCCGATACCTGCCTGGCCTGCTATCGGCCTCTCACTTATTTTACTGGGCATTACTGGCAGGCAGTCAAAGGTGATTAATGAAAGCCATCAGTTAATCAGCAAAAGAGCGGATACGCTTAAAAAGTATCATGAGCTGGTCGCACTTTTTATGAACCAACCCTTTGAACAGCCTGCGCTGGAGACATTAAAGGAAAAGCTCCATCTTCAACAACAAGGCACAGGAGGGTTTAAAAAGTTTATCCGGTTAATTGCCGCCCTGGATAACCGCCTTAATTTTCTGATGAACATTATATTAAACGGCCTGCTCCTGTGGGACCTTAACTGTCTTTACCGTATAGAGCAATGGAAGCAGATATTTAAAGGCCAGTTTGGAGAATGGATAAAGATCAGCAGTGAACTGGACGCCTTAATCAGCCTGTCTATCTTTAACTTTAACCACCCGGATTATGTCCGTCCGGAAATTGTAGACAGGTCTCCAGGCAATGAACAGGAATTTACCCTGGATATTACCTCAGGAAGACACCCTTTGCTCTTCCCGGAAGCCTCCATTGCCAATAGCCTGCATCAGGGAGCCCTGCTTAATCTTTATTTAATTACAGGGGCTAATATGGCCGGCAAAAGCACTTTTCTTAGAATGGTGGGATTAAATATGGTACTAGCCATGGCAGGCGCCAATGTAGCAGCCGAGGCAATGCGTCTGACGCCGGTTGCTTTATACACCAGCATGCGGACCAATGATTCTTTATTTACCCATACCTCTTTTTTCTATGCCGAGCTTAAAAAGCTCAGATGGATTATGGATCAGATCAAATCAGGCAAATCTATTTATATTATGCTGGATGAGATCTTAAAAGGTACAAACTCCAGAGATCAGCACCTGGGTTCCGCGGCCCTGATTAAAAATATTATTCAAAATAATGGCAGAGGACTGATTGCCACCCATGACATAGAGCTTACTAATCTGGCTGCCAGCTATCCGGATCATATTAAAAACATAGCTTTTGAAATCGATATGCAGGGAGATAAAATGATTTTCAGCTATCAGTACCGCGATGGCGTTTGCCAGAATATGAATGCCTCCACGCTCATGAAACAAATGGGCATTATATAAAGAAAACAACCGGCGGCATTACATTAATTTCTGTGTCTATTCAGACACAGACGCCAAGGAACTTGTGGCAGGCCTGAGCATTGGCCCTATTACAACCTTTTGTACAGCGGCTTATCAGTAAGTATTTTATTTTTTGTACCTGTCATTGCAACAAATAAAATAAAATTTCGTAATTTCACCCTCATAACTACTTCAAGTACATATAATTGAAGTAATTGTCGTTTAAAAGCCACTCCATATTTGATTTGCTCACCAGGAATGAAACCATAAAATTCAATTCCTATAAATAGCCTATTGATCAAACATGCTACCTAAAAAATTCATTGCAAAACAACAGATTCAAATTCATTGCCACTACCTCAGAGAAGATCATAAAGATCAACTACATTCGGAACATGTCATTTATCACCTTATATCTGGCACCATTAAGTTTCTAGACAATAAAAAGGAATATATCTGTAAGGAGGGGGATTATTGGTATTGTTACAAAAACCAATTTCTGAAATATCAAAAAATCCCCCAAGACAGAGACACGCCATGCAAGTTTATCCGGATGGAGCTAGATGAACAACTGCTGAAAAAAATCGCCCGGGAAAAAAAGCTCCGCAGTACCTGGATGGAAAAACAAGCAGGCGTTATTATGATCAAAAATAACCTGTCCATGCAGGAAATCTTTGCTTCATTTATTAACAATGAAAGTAACACCATGACTGTGGACCCAGACGCCACACTGGCCAAAATGGAAAAGGCGGCCATGATCGTTTTGGAGCAACACCCGCAGCTTAAAAACGCCTTGTTTGACTTTAACCAACCGACCAGGAAAGTATTTGATGATTTTATGCAAAACAATTTCATGTTTAATGTTTCCTTAAAAGCGTTTGCCTATATGTCCGGCAGGAGTATTTCAACCTTTAAGAGAGACTTTATTAAAACCTTCAAAATGCCTCCAAAAAAGTGGCTGGTGGAAAAGCGAATGCAAAATGCCTATTATATGATCAGTGAAAAGGGGAAGCGTTCAAGGGAAATATATTTCCTGCTGGGCTTTGGTTCAGAAAGTAATTTCTGTTTTGCATTTAAAAAGTATTTCGGCTTTAATCCTTCGCAAGTAAAAGATAATAAAATTGTTTTGGGAGAAAATGGTATTAATAAATTCTACATATAATCAAATTAAGGACATTTAAGTAATTCCGGAAACAAATTCAAATGCAAAAAAAAGATATGAATTAAAAAAATATTCATCTGAAATCAGTATAATTCTCAAAATATTATTGTAATTATGTACTACAAAAGTTAAGGTTTTTCATAAAATCTTAATATTTTATTGGCAATGTACGGGATTTTGTAATCATTACTTTAACCTATAAACACAAAAAAACAGCATTGGATAACAGGCAAAACACCTCAAATTGTTCCGCCAGGAATTTATTGGTTTGAAAGTGTTTGTGATTTAAAACTGAATCCGAATAACTGATATAAGATTGATTGTAATTCAGCGAGATCGTTTGGCAGAGCCAGGTAATTTTTGTCCCAAGAGAATAATAGCACAGGCTAATTCTTGAATGATTTCCTTACAAGTCTATATGTAAATCCTATAATATTTCCCCTATGCGAAAAAAGATCATTTTTAACCGGTTAAGCATCTGGATTACGCTGATCGGTATTTGTCTGACCAGTAATATCATGGCACAGCAACAAACCGTGTCAGGTCAGGTTCAGGACAGTTCAGGTGCTGCCCTTGTAGGTGTTACGGTTCAACTGGCCGGTACCAAACAAGCTTCATTAACTGATAAGACGGGAACGTTTTCCATTAAAGCCCAAACGGGAGACGTATTGGTATTTACCCATATTGGTTATATCTCCACCCAAATTACAGTGGGCAGCCAATTAAACTACCAAATCACCTTGCAGGCCAGCGCCGATAATAACCTAAAAGACGTGGTCGTCACGGCCATGGATATTAAAAGAAATTCCAGAGAATTGGGTTATTCCGTGCAAACCATAAAAGGAGATGACATCCAGCAGACGCAAAGAGAAAACTTTGTCAATGCATTGCAGGGTAGGGCAGCAGGGGTTACGATTAACCCGACCAGCGGACAGGCTGGCGCTTCCTCTCAAATCGTACTTCGTGGCTTTAATTCCGCCTCCCTGAATAACCAACCTTTATTTGTGGTGGACGGGATTATCATTGACAATACAACTTTTAACGAGACGTCCAACGGTGGCTCCGGCATTGGTCTGGCAGATGACCGTCCAAACAGAACCAGTGACTACGCCAACAGAATCTCAGATATCAATCCGAGCGATATTGCTTCTATTACTATTCTGAAAGGACCGGAAGCAACTGCCCTTTATGGGAGTCAGGCAAGCTCCGGAGCCATTATCATAACGACCAAGAAACCAGGCATGAACGGTCAGGTTCATGTCAGTTATGACAATAGCTTCCGTTTTAATAAAATAACCCGTTTCCCTGAAGTGCTGGATGAATATGGGCAGGGTAAAAATGGGGAAGCCACTAATATACCCTCAGAAGCATTTTTATATTTTGGTCCAGCCTATGCGGCAGGCACCCAGAAATACGACAATATTTCTTCCTTTTTCCGTACTGGTTTTGCCAATACTCAAAATGTAGCGGCTGATATGGGTACCAAAAATGTCGGATTCCGGCTCACCGGATCCTATTTTAATAATAGTGGCGTTATCCCTAATAATAAGTATAGACGTTACAATTTTAAATTGTCCAATAACACGAAACTATGGGACGGCAAATTGGTCATCAGCCCTTCCATCAGTTATATTAATTCTGAAAACCTCAAACCAACAAGAGGGGCAGGCGGATATATTTTAGACCTTTACGCATGGCCAACCATTGATAATGCGTCTAATTATCAGGACGCAGAGGGGAATAAAAGGTTACTTTACGCAGATGATCCAAATTCTGAAGTATTAAATAATCCATTTTTTAGCGCCTACCGTAATTATGGCCAGGATAATGTCTCCAGGTGGATCGCCACTTTAGGCATTGATCTAAAACCGGTAGACTGGCTGACCATCGCCGGCAGATTTGGCTACGACACCTATGACCAGGATGGCTATTCTTTAACCGATCCGCAATCCAGCACATTAACCGCTGCCTCACAAGGTTTTTTGAGTAACTATTACCTGAATTATAAAGGATACAATCATACGATTACAGCGACTGCCACCAAAAAAGTCGGAAAATTTGGTCTCAGAGCAATGGTAGGAACCATGTGGCAGGATTATCAAACCAGAGAATATGCGCTGGCAGGATCACAGCTACTGGACGCCGACAATAAACTTTCTCATAGCACCGACAGCAGCAATATTGGCATGGTCTCTTCCAGACTGGCCCGCAATAAGGAAGGCTTACCCAATGAGAGCATTACACGTCAGGTTGCCTATTTTGGTGAAGCAGCCGTCAGCTATAACAATGTTTTGTTCCTTTCCTATACCCATAGGTTTGAACAGGCTTCTGTTTTTGCTCCGGATAAAAGAAGCTATAATTACCCGGGTATCAGCTTCAGCGCCATCTTAAGCGACATAATTCCTGGCATTAAAGGCAATTTCTTAAATTACTTAAAACTGCGAGCTTCAAGAGCACAAACAGCCAGACTCATGCCACCTTACCTGAACCAGGCGGTATTTGTCGATAACTATGCGAGCTCAGACATTCCGGCTTATTCCTATTCCTACTATAATAATAACCCCAATCTGGTTCCAGAAAAGCAGAAAACTTATGAAATGGGTTTAGAAACACGTCTGCTGGATAACAGAATTTCTCTGGAAGCGGCATATTATAATACCCATAACCTGGATCAGATCAGTGTAGGATATAGAGCCAGCTATGGTACAGGATATATCCTCAATACGCAGAATGCAACTGAATCCCGTAACCAGGGTATAGAAATCACGATGAATATCAATCCGGTCCGTAAAAAAGACTTTAACTGGGATATCGAATTCAATTTTAACCACATGTGGAGCAAAGTGCTGGATATCCCGGCATCTATTGCTGATAAAAATGATTATTATATTTCTGATACCTGGATTTATCTAAACACAAGGGGAGGGTTTGTAAGAGGCTATCCGACAACAGAACTGACAGGTTATTCTTTTGAAAGAAATAACAACGGTCAGATTTTGATCAGTCCTGAAACGGGTATGCCTGTTGTCAATACTAGCTTTAGCCCGATCGGAGACAGAAACCCGGACTTCACTTTAGGGACCAATAACACCTTCCGTTATAAAAACTGGCAGTTAAGCTTTTTATGGGACTTAAGGGTAGGAGGAGATATTTATAATGCGACTGAACAGTATCTGACCTATATGGGTAAAAGTCAGCTCACCAAAGACCGCATGAAGTCGACGGTTATTGAAGGGGTATTGCAGGATGGCAATGAGAATACGGCCAATCCTACCAAAAATACCATCTCCTTTATCCCTAATGAGGTAGCTAGTACTTATTACTCAGAGACCAAGGGCTTTCCCGATGAAGTCTTTATCCAAAAGGACATCAATGCATTTAGATTAAGAGATGTCACGCTGACGTATCAGATACCGCAAACCCTAATTGACAAATGGAAGGTATTTAAGTCCTTGAGTTTCTTTTTTACGGGCAATGATTTAGTTCTATTTACCAACTACAAAGGGGCAGATCCAAATGTAAGTGGAACTACAGCCGGCTCTGTTGGGGTAGGAGGCTTTGGCATGGATTACGGCAATGTGGCCGCTCCAGTTTCATATAATTTTGGCCTCAAGGCTAATTTTTAAATCCAGTTTAAAATTACAATCATGAAAATATTACCCAATATAAAAATCTCCGTCCGGCTGTCCTTGCTGGCTATTACCGCGGCAGTCCTCGCACTATCATCCTGTTCCAAAAAATTGGATGAAGCTTATAAAAACCCTAATTCACCACCAGATGAGCCTGTGGAGAATATATTCCCCGGCCTGATAGGTAGCATAATCGGCAGTTCTGCAGCTGCAGGGTCTGCTTATGGCATTGCCGGAGATGGCACTTACATCGGGCGGTATGTCCAATACTGGAACAACTATGCGGCCACAGCAACCGACAATGGAGGTACACAATTTGATCAGATGGGCGGAGTTCTTGGTTCCAGCGATGCCTTTGGGAGCATGTGGGCGGCCTTTTATTTTGGCCACGGGCAAAATCTGAACTATATTGTTTCCCGTGCAAGCTCAGAACAGAAATGGGATTTTGTCGGCGGTGCGAAAGCACTCAGGGCCTGGGGCTGGTTAGAGCTTGGTAATGAGTACGCCAATGCAATCATCATTAAGCAGGCCTTCGACGTTAACCTGTCTACCTTTAATTATGATTCTTTGTCTTTAGCCTACGATTCCTGCCGAAAAGCATGTTTTGATGCCCTGGCTGCATTTAATCAGGCTGGCAGCGGCTCAAGCTCCTTTAAAACGGCGGATGCCTATTTTAATCAGGGAGACATTCATAAATGGCAGAAATTCATCTATGGTATTTTGGCCAGGAGTTATGCTTACCTGTCTAACAAAAGTAGTTACAGCGCTGACTCTGTCATTAAATATGCCACTCTGGCCGCTTCCACCAATGACGAAAATGCTACCGTGAAATTTTCCGCCATCGGAACTTCAGGCAGCTCTAATTACTATGGCCCTTTCAGGGGAAATGTCGGCAGCATGAGACAATCCGCTTATTTTGCAGATTTATTATCCGGCCGAAACCCCCAAATATTTACTGGTGTGGAAGATCCAAGGGCCTGGTACCTGATTCGGGAAAACAAGGAAGGGACCTTTTATGGAGTGACCATCGGAAAAGACCTGGATGAAAGTTTACCGGATGCAAATCAGTGGCCTGCAAATTTCTGGGGTAAATCCGGTCTATCCACATCAAGTCCTGCCACGGATTCCGGCAGGTATATATTCAGGGATAATGCAGCGTTCCCAATTATGACCGCTTCGGAAATGCAATTCTTATTAGCCGAGGCTTATTATAAGAAAGGGGAGAAGGGAAGTGCGCTGACCGCTTATAAAAATGCGATTAGCCTTAATTTTGATATGTTAAGTACTAATTATGCGACCAATGTCCCAACAGATCATATCATATCCTCAAACAGTAAAAATGCCTATTTAAATAATTCCGCCATCGTTCCAAGTGCTTCTTCGGATCTGACCTTGTCAGATATCATGATGCAAAAATATATTGCATTATTTGGATGGGGATTCCAGGAGACTTGGGCCGATATGCGCAGGTATCATTACACAGATAAAGATCCGGTTACAGGCAATCAGATATATGCCGGATTTAAACCGGGAGGAGGCACCTTATTTGTAGATAATAATGGCAAATACGTTTACCGTGCAAGGCCCAGATATAATTCTGAATACCTGTATGACATCCCTTCACTAACCTTAGTTGGAGCGGTAGATGCGGATGGATCTCAGGTTACCGATTATCATACGGTTGAAAGCTGGTTCTCGGAGCCTTAAACATTTTTTTAAAATTCATGGGAAACAGAAAGGGTTGCAGACAATTCAGATTGTTTGCAACCCCTTTTTTATATAAAGGTCTATAAAATGAGATTTTACGCCTATCTTTGAATATATCTTCCATTATTGATAATAATATCAAGATGACACCTCCTTACTAAACTCAGTATTATGAAACTAAAATTAGTATTTGCCATTGCCTTCATTTTCCCCATATTGAGTTTTGCTCAATCAGCCAAACCAAAAGAGCAGCAGATTGCAAAAGAGTTTGTTGAGGATATCATGCAGGAACGCTATGAAAAAGCGCTGAGTCTATGCGACACCTTATTTAAAGTAAAGGTATCTCAATCAATGCTTCAACAAATTAGAAATGGCCTTGTTCAACAACTAGGTTCCCTTAAAAATATTATATCAACCTCACAACAGCCTTATAAAGAAGATCAATTAATCATTCTTTATTCACAATTTGAAAAGGGCAATCTGGACCTAAAAGTGCTAACAAATAAGGATTTTACAGTATCAGGTTTTTATATGGCCCCCCACAAAGAAGCCTATAATCAGGCGACCAACCCGAATGCTTATGATATACAGTCCGGCAATCTCTTACTTCCAGGAACTTTACTTATTCCGAAAAGTGACAACAAACATAAGCTTGTCATTCTGGTCCATGGATCCGGTCCAGGTGACAGAGATGAAACCCTGGGTCAAATAAAACCTTTTATGGATCTTGCCGAAGGCCTTCTAAAAAATGGTATCGCCAGTTACCGCTACGACAAAAGAACATTTGTCAATCCAGGATCATTGCCCGCTGATTATACAATAGACGATGAAGTAACCACTGATGTATTCAATATAATTGAGCACTTTAGCAGCAATGATACTTTCAGAAATTACAAAATTTATGTAATCGGTCATAGCCTGGGAGCAATGTTGGCACCCAGGATTGCCAAAGAAGCTGGGGATAAAATAAGTGGCATCGTTATGATGGCAGCACCTGCAAGAAAACTTTCCGACATTATCCTGGAACAAACCAAATATCTGGATTCCCTGTTTCCTGGTAAGGAACAAGATGAAGCCTTACGTATGACAGCCCGTCAATTGCATTATATGCATAGTCCGGCTTTTAATGAGCGTTCGCCGCTCGATTCGCTATTATTAAATCAGCCTGCCAGCTATTGGCTGTCATTGAAATCTTATAACCAGGTAGGTACCATAACAGGGCTTAGACTGCCAGTTTTAATACTGCAGGGAGAAAAAGACTATCAGGTCCGAATGACTGATTTTAATATCTGGAAACAAAATACCAAGGGAATGTCCAATTTTACTTATAAAAGTTATCCCGGACTTTCACACCTATTTATGTCCAGTAATGGCATACCCAGTCCCAAAGATTATCAGGGCGAAAAGCACATACCTGATTACGTCATAACTGATTTATCCAAATGGATCATTAACCAGAAGTAATCACGATCTCATTGGTATTTGAAAGTTGAATTAGAAATAATAAACCTAAATCAGCCTATTGTTCATAATTTTTGCGCATGGTTCCTCTTAAAATCTACGATGAGTACTGATATAGCTCCTGAAGGTTCAGTTGTTATCTGACCAAATGCTCACACATGAAAAAAATCTTTATTAAAAAGCAATCCGCCAACTCAGTTTTGGTGAGTGCTTACTTAATAGAGAAAAGTGTATCCCGAAACAATTCTTAAAGCAAATAGAAGAAAAAAAATTGTACATAGAATACAACAGTCGGGAAGAAGTAAACAACAATCACAGAACAATTAGCAAGATTAAGGTCAATGTTCCTTACAATAATGGCATTAGTATCAGAACTTCCTGCCAAACAAGATAACCAATTTACCCACTTTAAATAGGCCATCTTTCGACAGTTTTGGTGAGCAATAGTGATGTAGCCTGCAGAAGCACAACCGGACGTATTTACTAACAATCGTTGTTGGAACCCGCAGAATTATTTGCTAATTTCAATGCAATTTTTGTCAATAATCACAATGCATATCTGAAAAATGAGTGAAACACTTAGTCTGTTTATCAGCAACTTACATAAGAAGAATCCTGGTGAACCAGAATTTTTACAAGCGGTTGAAGAAGTTGCCACGTCCTTAATTTCTTTTATTGAATCTGAGTCCAGATACAAAAATACTAAAATATTAGAGCGCATCGTAGAACCGGAACGCGTTATTATTTTTAGGGTACCCTGGCTTGATGACAAAGGCGAAATACAGGTAAATAGAGGCTTTAGGGTTCAGATGAATAGTGCAATCGGGCCTTATAAGGGAGGTTTGCGTTTTCATCCCTCCGTTACCCTAAGTGTCCTTAAATTTCTGGCTTTCGAACAGACATTTAAAAATAGCCTTACCGGCCTGCCTATGGGAGCGGGCAAAGGAGGATCAGATTTTGATCCAAAGGGTAAGTCTGACAATGAAATCATGAAATTCTGCCAGAGTTTCATGACCGAGCTTTATCGTCATGTTGGTGCTGATACTGACATACCTGCTGGAGATATAGGTGTTGGTGGTCGTGAAATAGGTTATTTATTTGGTCAATACAAACGTATTGCTGGCGCTTTTAATGGGGTACTAACCGGTAAAGGCAGCGAATGGGGTGGAAGTCAGATCAGGCCGGAAGCTACAGGTTACGGACTGGTATATTTTGTTGAAGAAATTTTGAAGACCAAAAAAGATTCCATGTCCGGCAAAACAGTAACAATCTCTGGTTCCGGCAATGTTGCTCAGTATGCAGCGGAAAAATGCATTGAGTTGGGAGCTAAAGTTTTAACCTTGTCCGATTCAAAAGGCTTTATTTATGATCCGGCTGGAATCGACAAAGAAAAACTCGCTTACTTAATGCATCTTAAAAATATTGAACATGGTTGTATTAAAGAATATGCCATAAAATATAATTGTGAATATTTCGAAGGGGAGAGGCCTTGGAAAATAAAATGTGACATAGCCCTTCCAAATGCGACTCAAAATGAATTGGATGCCAATGATGCTAAAACACTATTGAAAAATGGATGTATCTGTGTTGCTGAAGGTGCTAATATGCCTTGTACGCCAAGAGCTGTAGCCACTTTCCTCAAAGAAAAAATATTTTATGCACCCGGAAAAGCAGCCAATGCGGGCGGTGTCGCAGTCTCTGGTTTAGAAATGTCGCAGAACTCACAACGATATTCCTGGAGCCGGGCAGAAGTGGACGCCAAATTAAAAATGATCATGCATGAAATTCATGAGCGTTGTATTCAGTACGGTAAAGAAGAAGATGGATTCGTTAACTACGAAAAAGGAGCCAATATCGCTGGCTTTGTAAAAGTAGCAGATGCAATGCTAGCTCAGGGCCTGGTGTAATATATACATTAATCGAGTCGGAAGGTAGCGATTAGTTCGCTACCTGTCCGCTCACACCACCGTACGTACGGTTCCGTATAACGCTAGAGCAAATATTGTCCAAACAATATTTAACGCCATACACTACTGATCCGAGACAAAAAGTTGCTATCGGAATAAATTTTTCCTCAAAGGAGAAAAGGGTTACAGATTTTCTAGTAAAAGAACCAAGAACTTTAAATGAATACTAAACATTCTCAATAATTTTTGTGACATTCAAATACAGTGGAAGCTGAAAAAGGAAAATAACTAAAGAATTTTCAGTATTTTAATCCGACGCTATACTTAACTAATATACAGTGGATGCTATTCATTTTTCAAAACTCAATCACTTACACACCTTTCGTAGAGTACATTTGGATATTCCTGGTCACTCAAATCCCCGAGTTTATGTTCATTTTGGGTGTTCATTTCTGCCTGGGGAGTCATTTCTTATTATTTTTTTTCGAGAAAGGCATACAAAGTAAAATTATTAATCGTAATATTGCAATAAATTAGTAGGAAATGGGAGCGACGAAAACGGATTTATTTACCAAAGAACAAAACGAACTGGCAAGCATGGCTAAAGCTATTGCGCATCCGGCTCGTATAGCCATTTTACAGCAGCTCATGAAATTGAATGCTTGTGTTTGTGGAAGTTTAGTTGATGAACTCGGCTTAGCGCAACCCACTATCTCGCAGCATCTTAAAGAACTAAAGCTGGCAGGTATTATCCAAGGCACGGTGGAAGGTACAAGCGTTTGCTATTGTATTGACCCAAAGGTCTGGCAAAAATACCGGCAGTTTTTCAATGACTTCTTTGTAGCCGTAAATGAACTTGCCAGAGAGGACTGTTGTTGATTTTTTTTATATTATATAATCGTATCATTGCAATAAACAAATAAAACGACAAAAATGAATAACAACAAATACAGAATTCTTTTCGTTTGCGTACATAACAGCGCACGGAGCCAAATGGCAGAAACTTTCTTAAATGAATTAGGTAAGGACAAGTTTGCAGCGGAAAGCGCTGGTATAGAGCCGGGGAACCTCAATCCCTATGTTGTTGAAGTAATGGCTGAAAGTGGAATAGACATCAGCGGCAAGCAAACAAAAGCTGCATTTGACTTGGTACAGCAGGGTAAGCACTATGACGCCGTGATAACCGTATGTGATGCGGCGAACGCCGAAAAATGCCCGGTTTTTCCCGGTAAAACTAGGCGCATAGCCTGGTCATTTCCCGACCCTTCCGGATTTGCAGGAACAAAAGAACAGATAATGGAACAAACCCGGAAGGTTAGGAATGCCATACAGCAGAAAGTGGAGGATTTCATACTGGAAGCCAGTGCGGTGAAATTTTGGATATAATATTATTTAATCATCTTAAATGAATAAAATCATGAATAACGAACAAGAGTTAAAGGAGCTGGTAAAGCAAAAATATGCGGAAATTGCCTCCCAGGATAAGGCCATGAATCAGGCGTCTTGCTGCGGATCTGGCTGCTGTTCTACCGATGTTTATAACATAATGAGTGAAGATTACAGCAAGCTGGAAGGTTATAATCCCGAGGCTGACCTGGGTTTAGGCTGCGGCCTGCCTACTCAATTTGCCCAAATTAAAAAGGGAGACACGGTTATAGACCTGGGCTCAGGCGCCGGAAACGATTGTTTTGTGGCCCGCAGGGAAACAGGCGGATCTGGCAAAGTAATCGGCATCGATTTTACGCCGCAAATGATTGAAAAAGCCAGAGAAAATGTAGAAAAACTGGGTTATAACAACGTAGAGTTCCGTCAAGGAGATATTGAAGCTATGCCTGTGGGAGCCGACAAGGCTGATGTAGTGGTAAGCAACTGTGTACTGAACCTTGTCCCCAACAAAGACGGTGTGTTCCGGGAAGTATACCGGGTACTGAAGCCAGGCGGTCATTTCAGTATATCGGACATTGTGCTGGAAGGAGAGTTACCTAATGCATTAAGGCAGGCAGCCGAGATGTATGCCGGATGTGTCACTGGTGCAATTCAAAAAGAGGAATACTTCGGATTGATAGCCAAGAATGGATTTACCAATGTCACGCTTCAAAAGGAAAAGGCCATTGAAATACCTGACGATATATTAGCTGTGTATCTGTCTGCGGAAGAAATCAATCAATTTAAAACTTCAGGAGGGGGCATTCAAAGCATTACCGTGTATGCGGAAAAGGCCGAAAAATCGATTTGCTGTGGTCCGGATTGTTGTAATTAATCACTGATTTTTATATTATGTCTACAAAATGTGCCCCAATTCATAAAAGAAAAAGGCTTGGCTTTCTCGACCGGTATTTAACACTCTGGATTTTCCTGGCAATGGCAGTGGGAGTATCCATCGGTTATTTTCTGCCGTCTTCTTCGGCATTTATTAATTCCTTTTCTTCAGGAACGACTAATATACCATTGGCTATAGGTCTTATCCTGATGATGTACCCGCCATTAGCGAAAGTACGCTACGAGCAAATAGGGAAGGTATTTCGCAATACGAAGGTGCTGACAGTCTCCTTGCTACTAAATTGGGTCATCGGGCCGGCCTTAATGTTCGTTTTGGCGTTGCTGTTTCTCCATGATTACCCGGAATATATGACCGGCCTGATATTAATAGGGCTTGCGCGATGCATTGCAATGGTCATCGTATGGAATGAGCTGGCGGAAGGGAACCGGGAATATGCAGCCGGTTTGGTCGCTCTGAACAGCATTTTCCAGGTATTACTCTATAGTATATATGCTTACCTATTTATTACGGTACTACCTCCTTTATTTGGTTTCAAGGGATTAGATGTAAATATTACTATCGGTCAGATTGCGGAAAGCGTAGCTATTTATCTGGGAATACCTTTTGCTGCAGGTATCATAAGCCGCTATATACTACTGAAATTAAAAGGAGAGCAGTGGTATCAAAACAAATTTGTTCCATTTATTTCGCCCGTCACCCTGATAGCGCTGCTATTTACCATAGTTGTCATGTTTAGTCTGAAAGGGCAAATGATTGTACAAATACCTTCTGATGTACTACGAATTGCACTGCCATTGGTCATTTATTTTGCAATTATGTTTCTGGTAAGTTTTTTTATCGGCAAAAAATTGGGCGCTGATTATTCACAAAATGCTGCTGTTTCTTTTACGGCAGCCGGAAATAATTTCGAGCTTGCTATTGCTGTAGCCATCGGCGTATTCGGTATTAATTCCGGGGAAGCATTTGCCGGTGTCATTGGCCCGTTGGTAGAAGTTCCTGCTCTGATAGCTTTGGTAAATATAGCTTTTTGGCTTCGTCGAAAATATTACACTACAGCGGCCCTCAATATTCAAAAACAACGCAAGAAATGAACACATAAAACACTACATCCCGCTTAACATAATATAAATTATGGGACAAATTTATGAAAAATGATTCCGCCATATATAATTATATATCAATACTTTAATTTAATATTCGATAGATTCTACAGGCAATAAAAATACACACATATGGCTAAGTAACAACTACTGAATGTTACCCGCCTTATACATATCCAATAAAATGCATTCTCAAACTAAGATCCGTAATTAGGTTCATATCTGACACTAAGAAACGATTCACCATTACAATCCATCAAATCAGGCAACTTTCCCCAGCGTCTTGTGATTAACAAACTAACCCCTAAGATGAAGAAGCTCGGATTTTTTAAATATTAAAAACAATGGCAAAACAAAACAAACTTAAAAGCCATGTAACGCTCAGTCAGTGAGTTGAATTATGCGTTAAATTTATTTTTTTTTAATTTTTGAGCAATATTATTTCATCATATATAGATATTTTAAAAACCTTAAAGCAATTAAAATTTTAGTAAGTTCACTTATTAATAGTATCTTTATAATAATTTAATTTATAATAAATTATTAAATAAAATATATTTTGATTATAATTAATATTATTATATGCTTATCTAATAATAAATATTTATACTAATTAATGCCTCAAAATTATGATCAGATACTGGATGGCAGCAATATCGAAAGAGCATACTTCAAGAGGTATTCAAGGTGGATTTATACAAGTATGCCACGGAAAGAAAGCACCTTTACAAAAGATGAAAATGGGCGATTATATTATCGTCTATTCCTCTAAAGTCAATATGTCCGATACTATTAAGTATCAGAAATTTACGGCCATCGGAAGGGTTTCAGACAATGAGGTGTATCCTTTTCAAATGACCCCAGATTTCTGCCCATTCCGCCGTAAGATTGAATTCTTAGAATGTCAGGAAGTTTCAATTATTGATTTAATTCCAGATTTGCAATTCATAGAAAATAAGCAACGGTGGGGCTATCCATTCCGATTTGGTTTCTTTGAAATCTCAGAACATGATTATCAACTCATTTCTTCTAAAATGTTATTACATGACTCGTAAATCGAAAGCACAAGGATTTAGCGTAGAAAAAGCTGAAGATTCGACAGGATTTTTAATTTAGCAGCTTACCACTGTTTGGCAGCGATCGGTCAAAAAAGTTTTGATGCCTTATGATCTGACACATGCGCAGTTTGTTGTGTTAGCCAGTGCCCACTGGCTAAGTTTGCAATTGCAGGACGTTACTCAAATAGCGTTATCAAAACATTCAAAAATTGACACAATGACCGTTTCAGCAGTTCTAAGGAAACTTAATACTAAAAAACTCATTACGCGTATTGAGCACCCTACTGACACTAGGGCCAAAACCGTCTTACTTACAAAAAAGGGACAGGAACTTGTCAAAAAAGCCATCGTTATAGTAGAAAACTTTGATAAAGAGTTCTTTAGTAAACTAAAATCTGGATTACCTACATTCAATAAATCTCTAGTAAAATTATTGAACCATGAATAAAAACTTGTTGAATATCATTTCAATTCACTACCTTTTCGACTATTTACTGTTGTAGGAAGAATATTTAAAATGACTTGCATAAAATCTTCAAAGATTATCTGATGGTCAAGGTCTGACTTCCTGGTTTTAATGCATATGATTTCCCAGCCCAGATAAATTCACCCGTAAGTCCGTCAGGCAAGGTTATTTTGGCATTCAGACCTGAGGAACCATTTCCGGCCACGGCCTCTCTCCTCTCAAGTCCCACTGTAATCTGACCTGCTGGCACATCCATGGCTCCGTTCGCAGACCTAAGATCTCCTAAATGCGGCTCAATCCTTACCTTACTAAACCCCGGCGCTGATGGTGTAATTCCAAGGATAGTAGCTAAAAAGTCATAAGCCGGACTAGTTGACCAACCGTGACAATCTGATCTCGTAGGCTCCGGTTTCTCCGCAAACGTCGTTAATCCTATTTTCAACATATCCAGCCATGGAGTGAGCGATTCATAATATTTATCACCAAGACCAGCCTTAACCATCGCTCTTGTCAGATAAAAACGGTAATAAAAAGTTGCTTGGCTCAGCGTAGTATCTTTCAATATCTGCTCCATAACTTCCTTCTGCTTTTCAACGGGTATTGCATTTGTTAAAACTCCCAGGATACTAGCATGTTGGCTAAACTGATTTTTATCTCTCGTATCTGCCATTTCACCGCGCTGCTCATCAAAGCAAGATTTGTAAGTAGCCTGCGCCAGCTTGTTTGCCAAGGCTGCATAATGTTCACTTTTTTTATATTGATTAAATCCTGCAAAGAGATTAGCTGCCTGTTGTAAGGTTAGGGCGTATTGCAAAGTAATCACCGAACTATTGCCTTCGCTAACTCCAGCAGGCACCCCATTTTTAAAGGCAGGATTCCAGTCCACAAAATTCCACCAGTTTAAAGGGCCCAACATTCCTGTTGACGAATCAATGCGGTTTTCAAACCAGCTCAGTACCTGGCTAGCTCCCGCCAGATAGTTTTTGACAAAGTTTTGGTCTGGTCGCAACATCCAGTAATCATGTAGCATCGTCACCCACCATAGCGAAAACGGTGGTATAACTTGAAAACGGTTGCTGGGATACCGTCCCTCGGTTAGTCCTTCGGGTGTCAGTGATAAATAAAAATCATTAATTGCTTTTCTAACCAAACGGTCATCCCGGCTATTATATAATGTAATTAAAGCCTGGATTCTGGTATCCGCTTCATATTGTAATTGTTCATAATAAGGACAATCAAAATAGGTTTCTCCTGCACAAAGTCTTGCAGTACGCCAGCCGACATCCCAAATTTTAGTGAGTGAACTGTCTGAACTATTAAATTTTGCTGACCTTTTCAAGGGATAAGCTGCAAAAGTATTTTTAAATGACTCAATAGACACAGGCATCTCTGACGTCTCAATACTTAATAAAACATACCGAAAGGTCCTGATCCAAAGCGGACGGAAAACTCTCTTTTCGCCTCCATCCGGCAAATATTCATCAAAAAGACCTTTAACGGTTTTACCTTCAATCGAATCCCGGTTCCCTTTTTGATTGGTACTATCCAAAAGCGCTTCCGTGTAAGTTAATTTAATTATAGCACCTTTGCCACCACTAACAGTCAGCTCGGGATATCCAACCGTTTCATAACCTTGATCTATTAAAATATTTAATTTTTGATGAGCAGGTATCTTGAGGGCTTTTCCCGCGTTAAAATCTGACATAAAAGACTGCTCTAAATCTTTGAGCGTTTTTTCGGCAATCTCGTTTTCAGATTCAACCCGCCGAATCTTCCCAACCGGTTCCATCTGATGCTGCATCTGAGGAATAGATCTCGGTACAAGCGTCCACCTATTATCCGTACCATAGCCTGCAGGTGCAACCGGCGCTGCGATATTAGTAGCCGATAACCAATCGCTATCATTGTAATCTATTGCTTCCCAACCCCAAGGATACAGAGCTCCCTCTACCCTGTCCCCTGGCCCGGATACGAAATAACTATGTAGTACCTCTCCCGTATTCAACGCCGTTGGGTGGTAGGCTGTATCATGCATCACTTTCCAACTGGGACCTGTATTAAAATTGTCCAGATTACCCTGATCCATATTATCCTGCTGAACTAAAAATCCCGTTTCATTTGAAATTTGTGCCACAGGTGCATAGGTGCCCATATTCCAGACCTCTGCCGCAAGGACATTCTTACCTAATTTCAGATAAGGAGCCAGATCATAACTGCCAAAAGCCCAATGCGTCAGATTACCTCGAGCAGGTCCGTCCCCTATCCAATGTCCATTAATATAAAGCCGGTAGCGGTTATCAGCAGATACGTGTATAATATAATGACTTGGCAATGTAGCCAGGTTAACCGCCTTTCGAAAATGATATACACCATAGGCCCTTGGATCCGCCTGCTGCTCATTCATATGAATCCAATGACCTGGCCAGGTTCCCTGCAATAATTTTGGATTAACAGCTATCAGAGTCTCAGATCGTTCCCTTTGAGACATCACAGGATGGGAAATAAATATAAATAAAACTATATAAATAAATGATTTACAAAATACTATATTACTAAATCTAGAAAACTTAGAACAATTTACTCCGTATATATTTCTTAGAGGCTTCAACATAGGACAAAATGATTTTATCAAAAAATGAATTAAAACCCGCAGTGAAAATTTTACTTAAGGACTATAAAGAAGTTTCTTAAAGAATACAATTTCATAAATTTTTACCGGACAGCCAATGAAAATTATCATTATTAAACCAGCTAGGCTCGACAATTAATTATAACTAACTATAATAACTAAATAATATTCAAAACGATAGAGCAATTTAATAATAACCAAATTATTCTATTTCATCAAAAATATTTGACGACCATTGACCTTTCAGCAACTTCCACTATTTCCTTACTCGACAATCCGATTTCTCAAACAATCTTGGCACATGATCTTCATGACAACAAGTCCTCTTCGTTGAAGTGAAGATTTGTTATCATGAAGATTGATAAAAGAAGGGTTAGGCGGTCTAAAGGCTGACAAACTGCAGCCCGATTATTTTCATTCAAAAAAAATAGACTCAACGGATGATAATAATGTAAATATATAATATTTATTTAAAATATATTAAAAAAAACAATTTCCAATAAATCATAATAGGAATTCGAGAGCCCACTTTCCCATCATTGACAAATACTGCCTGGTTTAAGCTGTAATGATAAATGCATCATGAAATTTAGATTTTATTCAGTTTCCTTTTTTATATGATATTAATATTCGTATCTTTATTGGCCGAACTTATCAAAAACAAATGCCAGATGAAATATTCGGAACTCGAAAAGAAAATAAAAAAAATCGGTTGCAATGATACAGGTAAAAAGATGAACGGTCATCCATTATGGTATAGTCCCATAACGGATAAATATTTTAAAATGAGCAATCATAAAAGCGAAGAGGTTAAAAAAGGTACACTTCAAAGCATTTTAAAAGATTCAGGTTTGAAGTAAAGTTTTAAATTAATAATAATGAAAACAGTAAAAGCATTTATCGAAAGAGGGAGCGACGGCACCTACGGTGTATATATTGACTTAGAGGATAATACCTTGAATTATGGTATTCATGGTGAGGGCAAATCTGCAAAAGAAGCGCTGGAAGACTTCAAGGCTTCCTATCAACAGATGAAAGCATTCTATAATGAACTGGGTAAAAAGTTTGTAGAAGCTGAATTTAATTACTATTACGACCTGCCCTCCTTTTTGTCCTACTACAGTAATATCTTATCCTTGGCTGGTTTAGAAAGATTAACAGGCATTAATCAAGGCCAGCTGAGCCACTACGCAACCGGATACAGGAAGCCCAGCAAAAAAACTGTCGAGAAAATTGAGCAAAAATTACACAAGTTTGCAGAGGATATTCAACAGATTGCATTCATTTAATTAAATCTTATACGGGAATCTGCTGAAGTATATAATCAAAATTCTTTATAGTTTTACTACCTCTAACTAAGCATCGGAGGCACTTTACCCGTCTCTCGGTTTAAACTGCATATACTAGCCATCAGTCTAGCCTACCATTAATAAAGTCAAACAAGTAATACATTTTCAAACAATCCAGCCCTCTACTTTAAGCTAAATAGGCTATCGACGAATTCATGTTTATTAAAAATCATCAGATCCTCTACCCTTTCTCCAACACCAATATAGCGCACAGGAATATTTAACTGGTGGGCTATAGCCAGCACAACGCCGCCTTTTGCAGTTCCATCTAACTTAGTGATAGCCAGTGATGATACATCTGTTGCCTCAGTAAATTGTTTAGCTTGTTCTAAAGCATTTTGACCGGTAGATCCATCTAGTACCAACAGTACATCACTGGGGCCATCAGGCACTACTTTTTCAATCACTCTTTTAATTTTATTGAGTTCATCCATTAGATGAACCTTGTTATGCAATCGTCCTGCTGTATCAATAATAGCAATATCAGCATTTTTTGCCACCGCACTCTGAACTGTATCAAAAGCTACGGAAGCAGGATCACTGCCCATTGGCTGCTTTACAATAGGCACACCTACTCTTTCGCTCCAGATAGTCAGTTGGTCCACCGCTGCAGCTCTGAAAGTATCAGCTGCTCCGAGCACAACTTTATTGCCTGCCGCCTTATATCTGGCAGCCAGTTTCCCAATGGTCGTTGTTTTACCAACTCCATTTACGCCAACCACTAATAATACATAAGGCTTTTTAACGGCACCCAGATCAAAAGTTCCAAAATTAGCTTCGGTTACATCAGGCAAAATCTCTTCAATTTCTTCTTGAAGTAATCTATTTAAATCACTGGTAGTTACGTATTTATCTTTAGCAACCCTTTTCTGTACACGATCAACGATTTCCAGAGTTGTATCCACACCAACATCAGCTGTAATTAAAGCATCTTCCAGATTATCTAGTACCTCATCATCTACCGTAGTTTTACCGGCAACTGCTTTTGTAATTTTTGATAGAAAATTATCTTTGGTTTTTTCTAATCCCTGATCCAGTGTCTCTTTTTCTTTCTTACCAAATAAATTCCCAAAGAATCCCATAAATTATTATTTAATAGTAAGTTATAAAATTACTCTTATTTTTTTAGCTTTTTTGACAATCTCCTGATATCCAACCATATCATTCATAAAATTAATTGCAATTAAACTCAATATAATACTAGCTAACAATATATTACAATTAATTAGTAAACAGACTTAGTCAATAATTTCATAGAAGATTATCAATGACCGCCTATCTCCCCCATTCAGATGGTTTTTCCCGCCATTCTAGTAGTTTGCCTTCATCCGCTGCCTGAATCATTCCCTTTCCTTTAGCAAGCTCAATCAATGCTCCATAATTGGTAAGGGATTTGAAGTTTGTTTCATTGGCTGCAAAGGCATCCACTGCCTTTTGAAAACCATAATTAAAAATTGAGACAACACTTATAACATCAACATTTTCATTTTTTAATACATTTACAGCTTCAAGGCTACTTAAACCGGTAGAGATTAAATCTTCAATCATAACCACCTTCCAGCCTTGCTCTAATTTACCTTCAATCTGGTTGCCCATACCATGACCTTTAGGCTTGGAACGTACATAGACAAAAGGTAATTTAAGCTGATCTGCCACCAAGGCGCCCCAGGGTATCCCCGCAGTAGCCACACCGGCTATTGCGTCTGCATCCGGATACGCATCAAAGACCACATTGGATAGCTCGCTTTTAATAAAATCTCTGATAAAAGGAAATGACAATAATTTACGATTATCACAATAAATTGGACTTTTCCATCCACTGGCCCAGGTAAAGGGTTGTTCGGGACTCAGTTTTACGGCTCCTGCCTGTAATAATTTCTCGGCGATTACTTTTTCGTCGGTCTTTGCCATAGCTCTAAAAAATTTTCACGAAGGTAAAATATTATTGCCTTGTTAGGTCATTATTGGTAAATTTAGTCCCTCAAATACAATTAAATTATCCTATTCAAAATACGTTTATATGTCTAAGCCCAGAATAGAGGCCGCAGGTGGCCTGATTACCGACAGCCAAGGTCATTTACTATTAATCTATAGAAGAGGCTATTGGGATCTGCCTAAAGGCAAGGTCGACCCAGGAGAATCGGTAGAAGACTGTGCCATAAGAGAAGTTCAGGAAGAAACAGGTATCAGTGAGGTAACCTTAGGAGAACTGCTAGGGATTACCTTACATGAGTATTTTGATCAATGGACCCATCAGGATGTAGAAAAACAGACACACTGGTTTGCCATGAAGGCAGCAGACGGCCAGCACTTGACTCCCCAGACCGAAGAAGACATTGAACAGCTAATCTGGGCCGATCAGATCCAAATTGACCTTTGCATGCAGGACACCTACCCTAATATCTTAGAAATCGTTAGTAAAGCAGGCTTTTATAAAAAGCCATAGCAGGCCAATAATATTTTCAGGTGCATAAATTTCAACTGACATAGGGTTGTCAGCGGGGTGATTTTACTTTGCGTACTAAGGTCTTACGACCCGGCTATGTCTACCGTAAAGTTGAACCCATGAATCATATAACCAGTTCAAAATCAAACACGCCAAGCATAATCCAGGAGCAAATTACCTCCTATAAACCTGGTAGGTTATCTTATCTGAGACTCCTGCTACCGGGACTTTTTATCCGGCTAGGTTTACTGAGTATACTAGCCAGTTTAGCCTTGCTCTACTACAGCTCCTCTTCCAACCAGACAGGAAAAACCGAGGCAATACCTCTTGGACTAGGTCCGACTAATATTTATTTTAGTGGCGGCCTGCTTAGACTAAGCAATTTAAACAACGTAAAAGTAGCACCCGCCTGTCAAAGTCCGGTTTTCTTACTTCCATCAGACAACAGCAGCGCCACTACAAGCTCCGCCCCTAATAACATACTCGCCTTCACAGGACTACAATGGCTAAGCTGGGGTTCGCTGTTCTTTATATCCACGCTGCTATTTGCCTTTCTGTTACTTTTGCTGGAAGGCATTATTACACGCCGCCAAACCGCTCCCCCTAGCACAAAAAAGCCAAAGTCGCTTATTGTAATCTCCACCCCTAACCGGTCTTTATGGACACGCAAACGTCCGTTTCGCAGTGTCAACAAAAAAGGCAGGCAGCAAATCTTATCTGTCTTTGAAAAGTTCCTTTAAATTTCTGCCGGCGCTTAGTCAAATAACTAACTGAACAATTAATATATTAAATAATTTTTTACATTATAATATACTGTTTAAATCCCTACCATTCAGTTGCAAAATCCATCAGCTCCTCCTTTGTATTCCAACCAGAGAACTTCACTTGTAGACGACCGACACCTTGAAGTCTTTCAAAAGTCACACTTAACTCTTTGGACTCACCAGGCGCCAGGGTTACATAATTGTCAGACCATAAGGCGGCATTGATTTCCTCGCCATCCACCAGCACCTGCCCCCTGTTAAAAAAGGCAATCTGCTGGCCTTTGTTTTCCAGTTTAATGGTCATTTTTTCCCAGCCACGGTGTTGGTCTGAGTTAACAACAGAGGCCGAAATTTTGGTACCGGTCATCTGGTTAAGCGCTGTGTAATCATTTCCTGCAGCTGTCCAATAAACATTACTAGAGACCTCTTTGCCAGCCTGATCTTTTAAAGACAACAGGATAAATCTAAATTCGCTTTGTCCTTGTAAAAGTTTTTTCAGGCTAAGTGCCGTGATGGCATGATCGGCAAGAGCCTGTTTTACTTTTGCCGTCTGTTTACCGGTTACTTTACCTGTAATATCATAAAGGGTCGCTTCTGCTGTCAATCCACCCTGATCAAAACGGCTCCGATTAATGACAGCCACTGCTGAGTCATTTTGATTAAACTGAATATGAACAGGCTCACAGGCTTTTTTCATATAATAATAACCCGCATTCGGCAGTAAATACCAGTCATAGATCTGCCAGATTACGCTAGGCAGTGCGGCATTCAGTTTCCAGAGCATCACACCACCGTTGTCGCTGATCTTAGAATTGGCTGCCTCAAATATCCCCTGGTACCCCGTTGCATTCATTAGCTGCATTTTATTGGAAAAGCTGTCTATTTGCAGGGGCTGTCCATAGCGGCTGACCATATCCTGATAGTACTCATCATATTTCCCGGCACCTGTGCAGGCGTCATGATACCCCCAGGTATTATTGAACGGATAAGGCAGGGTCGTATCCCAGACCATATCAGGAATCACTTTTCTTAAAGTATTTAAAGGTGGCTGAGAAGGAATCCCTGTTTCATCCTTAAAGAGCCAGTCTTTGGCAGTATCTGCCAGGCTGTAATAGACCTTGGGATCTTTCCATGCGTAAGGTCCGCCGCTATATACACCAGCAGGCTTATTATCAGGCCAGGAGCCCAGCCAGCCTTTAGGCATTTTAGCATAGCCGGAAGAACTGGGAATATAAGGCCTTGTGCCATCCAGCGTTATAATCGCCTGACGCATCCCATCATAAAGCTCTTTACGGGCATGGCCTTCATTACCGCCGGTCCAGACCAGTAAGCTACTGTGGTTGCGTATGCTTAAGATAGAACTGGTCACATTCTTCAAAAATACATTACCCTGGAATGGATAATCCGGTGAGCCTTTAAATTCTCCTTGCGTATCTCCGGTCACCCAGAAATCATTCCAGACCAAAAGTCCGAGTCTGTCTGCCGCGTCCCAGAAGGGTTCAGGAGGTGTAATGCCCCCACCCCAGATACGAATCAGGTTCAGGTTGGCATTTTTACATAAAGATAGTTCCGTATAAAAACGTTTAGCGTCCCTGTCCAGCATCATATCTGGGACCCAGGCACCACCCACCAGGTGAATTCTTTTGCCGTTTACATAAAAATTTCTTCTGTAAAATCCGTCATAATGTCCGCCAACGGATTCTGCTTCTGATTTTACCGTGCGGATCCCAAAAACAAAACTGGTATCATCCAGTGTTTTTTCCTGACTGGTAAATTTCAGCTGGATACGGTACAGGTTCGGATCTCCATAACCAACCGGCCACCAAAGTTTTGGATTTTTCACCAAGAGGTCCTTAATTTTATTGGCATCCAGACTGACACTCCCCTGCCCCTTGGCTCCTACTGTCACGTCCTGGGAAAATGAGATCCGGTCACTGCTGTTACCTTTAAAATTCTCAGGGTGGATACTGACCTGAAGCTTTCCCTTAACGGCTTCACTACTGCTATTGTGTAAGGCCAGATTCAATTTCAGGGAGGCTTCGCTGGTGTCTGGCAGTTTAGGCAGCTCAGTAATTAACTGTGTATTGCCAATAGAGACCACACCTGTTTCTCTTAAATAGACCGGTTGCCAGATACCCATATTACGATCCCGGGTAGGCGGCATCCAGTCCCAACCTACAGAACACAGCATGGTCACGTTTTTACCAATATCTCCGGTAGGACCACCGTTCAGATAAAAACTACCCAGCGCCTGCAACTGTTCCGTATCCGGCGTTCCCGGATAGTCCAACGGATAGATCTTAACGGCCAGCGCATTACTTTGATTCGCCTTTATAAAAGGAGTTACATCAAATTGATATTTAGCAAACATCCCCACCATTTTGGAAGAGTCCGCTACCTGGTGGCCGTTTAACCAGACTTCCGCCCGGTAATTGATTCCGTCAAATATCAGTTCAAATCTTTTGGAAGGGTCTGCGTCTGCTACATTAAAAGTAGTCCTGTACCAATAAGGATCTTTCCATGGATTCTTAACATGAGGCAGATAAGAATACTTATCCAGTCCATAGGCCGTACTAAAACTATCATTGGCATCCGGGATCAGCATATTATTCATGCCGATATGCGGATCCGGATATACCTTGTTTGCAACCAGGGCCGTCAGCACGGTAGAAGGCACCGCCGCATCAAACCATGCCTGATCTCCTTTAAAGGCCGGGTCAGAAATCTGCTTGCCTCCAGCGTGGATCTGAGTGGAGCTCATCAGTTTAAACTGCTTTAACTGAGTCGTACTTACTCCTTGTGCATTCACCACCGCATTACCCGCTCCCAGTAAAGCAAATGCTACCAATATGGATTTAAAATAATTCTTTGGATGATTCATCATTTTTTACAATAAAAGGTATATAAAAGCTATAGAGAAATATATGATTACAAGACCAGCACAAAACTAAGTCATAAATTGCCTGAACATAAATACTAATTTATCAAAAAAAGATACTTTACGAACGAAAAATAAGAAGAAATCAAAGATATTAAAGCTTTAAGAGCATTTTCCTTAGTTATACTTTTTTATGCACATACTACCCTCCAACAAACCAAAACTTAAAATCCCTGCAGCGCATCCCGCACAATGGCCTCGATATTCTGCAAACGCATACAATTAAAATGCTTTTTAGGACAAGCCTTTAATCCAAAGTTGGAACAAGGCTGACAAGGGAGGTTCGGCACAATATAATTACGGTAGCTCCTAGCTGTAGCAGACGCTTTAGCGCCATAGTAAGGTTCTACGGCCAGTTTAGGAGATGTACCGCCCCAGATTGCCATTACCCTTTTTTGGAAGGCACAGGCAATATATTGCAGTCCTGTATCATGAGAAATCACCCAGTCCGCCTGACGAACAAGGTCAGCGGAACCGTTCAGGGAAAACTTTCCGCAACTATTCCAGGCTTTTTTATTTTTAGTATTGCTGATGATCTGGTCTCCGATGAGTGTATCCTCGGGGCCGCCCATCAGCATGACCGGATAATTCAACCGGTCGATTAATTCGGTAAGTTTTTCCGGGGGCAGTTTCTTGGTATAATAAGAAGCCCCTATAACAACGGCGCCATAGCCTTGATGCAGAAATTCCGGCAGCGTCCGCAGATCTACTTTTTCTCTATCGGGGATAAAATAGTCCAGCCCTAATCCGTCATCGGAAACATCCAGCGGCAAAAGCGTGTTTAAGCTGCGGGTGGTGATATGCTCCTTAGCCATCACATCCCAGTGAAATTTTGTCAGCAGGAATTTCTGTAAAGAAAGCTTGCGGTAACTATACCATTTAGCCCGGATCCAGAACCTGAGCCTCAGCGTTCTTAGGTTTTTATGCAGATCAATGACATAGTCAAACTGCTCGGCTTTTAAAGCAGTGGCCATACCCTTAAAGTCCTTGTCAAAATAATGGAACTTATCAATATAGGGATTAGCCTCCGTAACTGCCTTCATTTTCTTTTTGGTCAGAAAATGCAACTCCGCATCCGGATATCTTTTTTTCAGGCACCGGATGGCAGGTGTAGCCAGAACGATATCTCCGATAGAGGAAAAGCGGATGACCAAAAATTTCATCGGTTATCAGATGATTTTGAAGACGAAGAAGCGGTAGGTTTAATAATAGTGAGTGGCTTAAATATTTTAGGGGCCATCGTAACCAGAATAATTCCGATAATCACCAGCAGAAAGGAAATGATTTCTGCCTGGGATGGGTGGAAAATAATATCATATTTTGTGTTTACCCGTATCTGTTCAATTAAAAAACGCTCGACACCATTTACAATCAGATACAGACCAAACAGTTTACCCGGATAAGTGATTTTCTTTCTCAGGCTCCACAGAATTCCGAATAAAATAAGCGACATGACGATTTCATATAGCGGTGTCGGATAAACGGGCAAAGGAAGATAATTGCAGTACTGTCCCCAGTCACAATTAGCCAGCGCAATACCCTGGCTATTTACATTATGCGGATAGGAAAAAGCAAATAACCAGTCAGGCAGCCAGCTGGCTCCCTTAAAGGCCGCATGCTGAATTTCTCCGACAATCCCATATTGCTCCGTATGATTTTTAAATAAAACGGCTGCCTGCTGAAACTGCTGGGGCGTGGCGAGCCTTAAAGAGCCGTCCGGATTGGACAGATAAGCGCTATTGATAATCCCCCAGTCTCCGTCTCCGGCAACCTGGCAACCAATCCTGCCCAGTCCATAAGACAACATCAGAATGGGAGCCACGCTATCGGCTACATTAATAAAACGCATATTGTTTTTCTTAAAGTAGATCCATAAGGCGATAATGGCCACAATCAATCCGCCGTAAAAGGTCAGCCCGCTGGGAGAAAACAGATTACCGATCGGGTCCTGGATAAACCGGTCCCAGTTTTCCAGATTATCAAAAATCTTAGCCCCTACAAAGCCTGCGATGGCAGAAATAATCACGATATCTCCTACCCGGTCGCTCGGCCAGATACGCACCGTACGCTGTTCAGGTTTATCCAGTTTAGATTTATTCTTATCCTTCCATTTTAAAAATAAAAACAATCCCCCAAGTAAGATACCGGCCAGCCAGCTGCCTGCTCCGGAAAAAATAAAGGCCTGCGGATTTGCCATGGCCCCCTTGGTAAAAAAGATGCCCAGGATCTTATAGCCAAATACAAACCCCAATAAAAAATTAGCCAGCAGTTCCCCTGAACTGGCCGGTTGTCCGATGGTGATTTTCTTTTCCGTATAGGTAAAATATCCTAAAGCCTGTCTTCTTTTAAATTCCCTTGAGATCAGCCAGGCCGACACCAGAAAAGAAATCGCGACAAAGAACCCAAATGAGTTAACGACTTTTAATATCGATATTTTTATGCCAAATAAATCCCAAAATAAATAATATAAATTAGGGTACATTGCTCAGTTTTTTAATGTCTGGTTCGCAATAATAAGGAAAAATATCTATAAATGGCCTTTGAAAAAAATTCCTACATAGAAATGTAGGAATTATAACCCTTAAAACAACCAACATGAAAGCGTTTATATATAGATATAATATAGTATTATATATGTCTAAATTAGGCTACCAAAAGTAACCATTTAAGCGAATACAAACAAAATTATTATAGTTTATTTTGTTAACGCCAGCTCTAAAACTTCCTTCATGGTCCGTACATAGTGAAATTTCACACCTTTAATAAAGGCTGGATCAATCTCCTGTACATCTTTTTCATTCTCAAAACATAAGATCAGCTCTTTTAATCCGGCGCGTTTAGCAGCCAGGACCTTTTCCTTAATACCTCCTACCGGCAGCACCTGCCCACGCAGGGTAATCTCTCCGGTCATGCCCAGGTAAGACTTTACTTTTCTTCCTGTAAAAGCTGAAGTGATAGCTGATAACATAGTGATTCCTGCGCTGGGGCCGTCCTTTGGCACCGCTCCTTCGGGAACATGGATATGAATGTTCTTTTCCTGAAAATCTTTCGGATCAATTCCTAATTCCTTGGCATGCGCCTTTACATAGGTCAGTGCGGTCATCGCGCTTTCTTTCATAACATCTCCCAGGTTACCGGTAAGGCGCAGTTCCCCCTTGCCTTCGCTGGGCAAGGCTTCAATAAATAAAATATCACCGCCAACGCTCGTCCAGGCCAGGCCAACGGCGACGCCGCTGATGCCGGCAATCCGGTAGAGTTCATTAGAGTACCTGCTTTTACCCAATATCTGCTCCACAAGTTCTTCTGTAATGGAGCCGGGCACCTCCTGCTCCAAAGCCACCAGTTTTGCCATATAACGCATGACACTGGCCAGCTGGCGGTCCAGTTCACGAACCCCGCTTTCTCTGGTATATTTTTCTATGATTTTCTCGATTACCTTAGGAGCGATTTTAAATTTGGTTTTCTCCAGACCATGTGCCTGCTTTTGTTTAGGAACCAGGTATTTTTTGGCGATCTCCAGTTTTTCCTCAATGGCATAACCGTTCAGGTTGATAATTTCCAGACGGTCTCTTAAGGCCGGCTGAATACTGGCCAGATCATTGGCCGTGGCAATAAAGAGTACTTTACTTAAATCATATTCCAACTCTAAATAATTATCATAAAAGGTTGCATTCTGCTCAGGATCAAGAACTTCCAAAAGCGCAGAGGAGGGATCTCCTCTGTGATCAGCGCCTACTTTATCGATCTCATCCAATATAATGACCGGATTGGACGTCTTTGCCTTTTTAATGTTCTGCAGGATTCTGCCCGGCATGGCGCCTATATATGTTTTACGGTGTCCCCTGATTTCACTTTCATCGTGGAGACCTCCAAGGCTAAGCCGGATATACTTTCTGCCTATGGCACTCGCAATACTTTTACCCAGCGATGTCTTACCAATACCCGGAGGGCCCACAAAACACAAAATAGGGCTCTTCATATCCCCTTTGAGTTTTAAAACCGCCAGATATTCCAAAATACGCTCTTTGATCTTTTTAACGCCATAATGATCCTGATTGAGCACCTGTTCTGCAAAATTCAGATCATAATTATCCTGGCTATAATCCTGCCAGGGCAGATTCAGTAAAAAGTCAGTATGGTTGTATAAAACAGAATAATCAGGCGTGCTGGAATGCATGCGCTCCAGCTTGCTGATATTGGCATTAAATAAATCCTTAGCGGCTTCAGGCCAGTTTTTGGTCTCAGCCCGCTTTTTCATGGCGTTCAGCTCCATGTCATTATCTGCGCCTAACTCGTCTTTAATGCTTTTGAGCTGTTGCTGTAAAAAATATTCCCTTTGCTGTTTATCAATCTCAGTGCGGGCATTATTGGTGACTTTATTTTTAAGCTCCACAAATTGCAGTTGCTTTTGCAATAGATTGATCAGCAGTAAGCTCCTCTCTTCAACTGAATTAATTTCCAGTAGTTGTTGCTTATCTTTTACATCCACATTCATATTACCGCCCACAAAATTGATTAAAAATTCAGGGCTTTCAATATTGCGTAAAATGATGGATGCCTCTGTAGGCATATTGGGTGACAGCTGAATGATCTGGGCAGCCAGGTCTTTAATACTGTCAATATGGGCCAGAAAATCTTCTGCCTCCGGCGCTTTCTGGACCGAACTGAGTTCAATCAGCGCCTTAAAATAAGGCTCGGACTGGGTAATTTTCTTTAAATTAAATCTTCTTTTACCCTGGATGATAATGGTGGTTCCTCCATCCGGCATGCGGATAAGTTTCACAATTTTAGCCACGGTACCCACATTGCACAAATCCTCAGCGGTGGGTTCTTCCACCTGATCGTCCTTTTGAGCAAGCACTCCAATGAGTTTACCCCCTTTATAAGCTTCAGTCACCGCCTGAATGCTTTTATCCCTCCCAACGGTAATAGGAATAACCACACCCGGAAATAAGACCGTATTGCGTAAGGGCAGCAGGATGATTTCATCTGGAATATCCAACACCTCCTTATCATCCCCCATTTCATTCATGGGCAGTAAAGGCAAAAAATCACTTTCATCCATATTTTGTAAAAATAAATCGCTAATCTTTTGATTCATAATAATTGTAGGTTACTAAAGTAAATACGCAATAAGTAGCGGTGCGCTGCACCTGGTGACCAGCCCTCCTATTTTTCGTTCTGCTCATGAGGTCAATATGTCATCTTTAAAAGCTAAAATTCCGCGGCTTTAACTAGTCAATTTAGGTGCCAGAGGGCATAACCCTTGTTTTAGCCGTTAAATTGGCACAATTTGACCGAAGTAACAGCTATTTAATGACTTTTTTGCATAGGTTTTAAAGGAGTATTGCTAAATTTGCTGACAAATAACCCGATTATTTTGAGTACAGAACAATTACCTTATTTTTTCGAATCCCTGCTCACGCAGCAAAAAGGCGCCTTTACGTTAAGCGAGGCCACCAGTAAGCACTGTGTCCAGGTACTAAGGATGACTGAGGGGGAACAGCTGCAGTTAACCAATGGCCATGGCCTGCTGGCCACAGCCCGACTGACGATGGCCCATAAAAAGCATAGCCAGGTAGCGATTACTGATACCGAGGCCTTCGCTCCGCCCGCCTCAAATATTACCATCGCCATAGCCCCTACCAAAAATATAGGACGTATAGAATGGCTACTGGAGAAGCTGACGGAAATCGGTATTTCCCGGATTATTTTAATGAGTACAGAAAGAACAGAACGGACGGCCATCAAGCAGGACCGGCTGGAACAGATCCTGATTGCCGCCATGCTGCAAAGCAGACAAGTATTTTTGCCCGAACTGAAAGGTCTTTTAAAATTCGGTGCCGTGATAGCCGAAAGTAAAGGTTTTACCCATAGATGGATAGCCCACTGTCTGGAAAACGGTCCGAAGCAGTCCATAAACCAGGCATCAGACCACCAGTCTCATATTATCCTCATTGGTCCGGAAGGAGATTTTTCCGCTGCGGAAATTGATCAGGCATTAGCCGCGGAAAATCAATTTGAACCAGTAACTTTGGGAGAGACACGGCTCAGGACAGAAACGGCGGGTCTGGTGGCCGGCGTTTTATTAAAAATGGGCGGCGCTAAATAATTTAATGACATCAAACAGCATCTATAGACAACAAACAATATTTCGCGATCAATGAATAATCCCTTCGCAAAAAACCGATTATAAAAGCCAACAACTTTAAACACCTGACAATTAATGAATTTTAGAAAATTACTTTTTATTACCGCTATTCTTACCTTAATCCTGGCCAGTTGCGGCCAGCGTAAAAACAGAAAGGTAAAAATAGATCAGACCATCACCCCGCAGACCTCTTACAACAACCTGTTCTTAGACAGTGGTGCCATACGGCAGTTCATAGACAAGGATTCCGTTTATCGTCCTTATGCGGATATGTTTATTAATTTTTACCGGCACAGGAATTTTGAATTTGCCTGGTTTGATACGAGCGGACTGGTGGAGCAGGCCCATAATTTCATCAATTTACTAAGTGCCGATGCCAAGTCCATGCGTAAGCAGGACAGCACGGAAGGACAAAAGAAAATAGCCGCCATATTAGACCGGTTTTCGGACAGCTTGCCTCCCGGCCTGACCCACGAGGAGCTGATCCGTTCAGAGCTTGTGATGACCGGTGAATTTTTCCGCCATGCGGAACAAGTCTTCAAAGGGCAGGGCGGCATTGATGCCACCCAGTTAGGCTGGTATATCCCCAGAAAAAAAATAGATTTCTCCGCCTTGCTGGATTCTACCATCAACGGTAAACAGGCGCCGGATGAAGAAAAGCTGCTCAATCCACAGTTTAAAATGCTTAGAGCAGCGCTTCAAAAATATATAGACCTTAAAAACGAAGATCATCCCTGGGACTCCATTGTCCTGGAACGTCCCAAACTTGTCTTAGGGGATTCAGGTGGTTCCATCCAGGCCATTAAAGAACGCCTCCATTATCTGGGTGATCTGGCAGAGGCGCCCTCCGATGACAGATATGATGAAACAACTGAGCAGGCCGTCAAATCCTTTCAGGCAAGATACGGCTTATCCAGTGACGGCGTTGTAGGGCCTAATTTTATGAATGCCCTGAATATTCCGCTGGACACACTGATAAGAACCATTACCATCAACCTGGAAAGGGTACGCTGGATTCCCAGTGAACTGCCCGAGGAATATGTCTGGGTCAATATCCCGGATTATAAACTGCATGCCTATGAAGGCGGTAAGGAAGTCTTCAATATGCGGGTTATTGTAGGCTCCGCGGCGCATGGCACGACCATATTCTCGGGTAATATCAAATACATCGTTTTTGCGCCTTACTGGAACGTTCCGACAAGCATCGTTAAAAATGAGATTCTGCCCGGCATGAAAAACAATCCCAACTATATCAGAAACCATAATATGGAAATCTATGGTAAGGATGGTAAGTATCCACTGGTCAGACAGCTGCCCGGCCCTGACAATGCCCTGGGCAGAGTCAAGTTCCTGTTCCCCAACAGTTATAATATCTATTTGCATGACACCCCCAATCACGATCTATTCACCTCCAGAAACCGCGGACTCAGTCATGGTTGTGTCCGGTTGTCTCAACCGGAGAAAATGGCTGAATGGCTCTTAAGAAATGACACCACCCATTACCCGGTCAAGGTAATAGACTCTTTAATGAATAACAACCCTAAGGAAAAATGGGTAACACTTGATCAGACAGTACCGGTTTATCTGGTATATTTTACCACCTGGGTGGATAAAGATGGCCAGGTTAATTTCCGTAAAGATATCTACGGTCATGACGCCAAAATAGCAGAGAAACTTTTTCAGTAAGGAAAAGCATTATATATCATCACAAAAGCCTGGAAGCGCTATGGATATCTTCGGTAGCATTTCCCGGCTTTTTTTCATCACTTTTCTGTTATGCGGTGGCGATAGCCGCCGCCAGCTCTTTAAACAAACAAATCTCTGATTCAATAATAATTAAAGCATCCAGGCGTTTTAATGCTAATATGGGGTTACTGGCAAAAGCCTGGGTAGGCACTGCTGCTAAAAGCAGCAATAATACCGGTCACTGGATGTCCCAAAAAAGAAAATGCCTGGCGGGCCTATTTAAGTGTGCATTACTGACGCTGTTATTGCTATGCAGCGTCCGGGATTTGTATGCGCAACCCGGGACCACCATCAATCTGACCAGCATCAAACCTGCAGAATTTGCCAAGAAACTATTACGCTCCGAGAAAACCGGTTACGGTCCATTAGGCAAGTTTCAGCAGCTGATGCAAAACACCTTTACCCGGTTCAATTATCTGTATAATGCCAATGAACGCCTGAAAGCAATCATGGACCAGGCTATCACTGCCTATTCCGAAGATTATAACCAACTCCTCTCCTATTATCCCTATGACAGTAAACGACTGGCCACCAACCCGTTTTTAGATTCCGTCATACAACACGCCACTGCTGGCATCCTGCTTCATGATCTGCGCAATCAGTACGTCGATGAACTGTATTTTTTGCTGGGAAAAGCCTATTACTATCAGCAAAAATATGATACCGCTCATGAGGTTTTTCAGTATCTGAACTACGCATTTGCCCCCAAGGACGATGGCTATGACCTGCCTATCGGCAGTAATATCAGCAAGGTAAAAGATCAGTTCACCATCCTGAACCCAGAGCATAAGGGAATCAGTAAAAACAGTTATGCCCGCAAAGAGAGAAGAAATGACGGCCTTATCTGGCAGGTAAAAAACTATATTCAGTCAGGTGATTATGTCCAGGCCGGCGTACTACTCGGATATGTAGAAAAAGACAGCCTGCTGCCTAAAAGACTGGTACCGCTGGTAGCAGAGACCCATGGCTTTTTGTTTTACCGTTTAAAGGCATATGACAGTGCCGCCAGCTACCTGGTAAAAACAGATTTTGACGGGTATAAAAGATCCGTTCGTCCGAGGATGTATTACCTAACCGGGCAGTTATATGCCCTGGGCAGGGACAGCGTTGAGGCCGCCCGGTGGTTTGCCAAGGCCAAAAACAGTGCCCTTGACCCCTTACTCAGCATCTACAGTGCGCTTGCGGAAGCCTCCATGCAGCCTCAGCGGCAGCCGGTTGCACTAATGCCCGATGCCCGGCAAAGTCATACGGCCCTCTTGGAAAAGCTTTCCCGGAAAGAAAAATTCCATCGCTACAAAGATGTCATCTATTACGCTGAGGGTGCCATTCAGATAGCCCAAAATCATACGCAGGAGGCGGAGACTTTATTATTATCCAGTCTTGCGGCCGGTAAAAAAATAACACCACCCAATGATTGGCAAAAAAGCAGAACCTATTTTGCCCTGGCCAATTTAGCTTACCAGGATAACCGGTTTTTTGAAGCCTCCGGATTTTATGATAGTGTCAGCTCCGGGGACCTTACCACCAGCCGGGAGCGTCAGGACCTACAGGAGCGAATGGGCCCGTTAAATCAGGTCGCCCAACAGCTGGATTCCGTGTATTTTCAGGACAGCTTACAAAAACTGGCCGGCCTTCCCCAAAATGACCGGATGCAGATTCTAAAAGAAAAAGCCAGGGATATCCGTAAAACCATTGCCCGCAAACAAAGCGAGGCAGAAGGCAATCAGATAAATCCGGCCATCAGAAAGCCTCCGTCCACCACCCCTACCACTTTATTTCCCCAAAGCCAGGGAAGTGCCGCCATTTGGTATTTTAACAACCTGAGTCTTAAAAACAGCGGTTATCAGCTTTTTAAACAAAAATTTGGAAACCGGCCGAATGTGGATAACTGGCAAAGGCTCAGCGCCATTAACGGGACGGCCAGGGCGCCGGGTAAATCAGGCACTTCATCGGATTTATTATCAGGCCTGAACCCTGATGGCAGCTTAAAGCTGGACAGCAGCAATATCCAGGCAGAAGACTTATTAAAAGACCTGCCGCTAACCGCTGAAGCGCTTCGTTTAAGCAATCAGAAAATCGCCACTGCGTTATTCATGGCAGGACAGACCCTGCAAAATACGATGGAAAACTTCACCGGAGCCCTATACGTGTATGATTCACTCAACCGGCGGTTTCCGGCCTGGGATTCCACCGACCTGCTGTTATACAATAAATATATCTGCTGGCTACTTTTAGGCAAAAAAGAGCAGGCGGATAAAACTTTAGGACAGCTGGCTGCCGGTTACCCCAGAAGTTCCTGGCTTCAAAAAATCAAGGCGCAGGACAGCCTCTTAAGTCCGGTAAAAGAAACCAGCCTGCAAAATCAGGCGACTTACGCCTATAACGAGGTTTATCAGTTGTTTGTAGCAGGAGCTTTTGCCAAGGCAGATTCCCTGAAGCAAATAGCCGATAAAAAGTACGGCCGTTTTTACTGGACCCCTCAGCTGTTATATATAGAAGCCATTTATGATATCGATCGTCAAAAAGACAGCCTGGCTACCCAAAAACTCGGTTATCTGATCCAGCATTTTTCCAGCTCCCCGATAAAGCCCCAGGCCCAGCATCTGCTGAACATCCTAAAAAGGCGTGGTGAGATTGAGGCTTATCTACGACAACTGGTCATCACCCCTGCAGGGCAGCTTCAAAACAGCCGTCTTGCCAGACTGGAAGCAGCGGCAGCGCAGCTGGCTGACCAAAGAGAACGCCGGATCGGCCTTTTAAGAAATCAAAAAATACTGAATCTGACGGACAGCACGGCTCAGAAGGCTGAGCAGCTGGCAGGCGCAGTCAGCAATCAGCATGGCCTGATTGGCATAAAAGCGCCGGATAGCCTAAAAGTAGCCAAGGGAGATAGCCTTCAGGTGGCCGCTACCAGCATCCCGGCATTGGCCACCAATAAGCCCGCAGGTCCCGATAGCACCAAAGTGGCCATCAACCAGGGCATACCTCCTGTTGAACAGCCGCCGGTAAAAGACAGTAGTGTCCAGGTAAACAACCTGCCACCCACACATCCGGACAATACCGATACCTCCCTTGTAGCTGAGAAGCCGGCGCCACAGGAAATTCTTCCGGCAGCGTCCAAGACCGAGACGGCTCCGGCGGCCAAAGGTGAACAGACCATCGGCGGATTTACTTTTAATCCGGCGGCCCCCCAGTATGTTACGGTTATTCTGCACAAAGTAGCCCCTGTATTTGCCAGCGAGGCCACCAATGCCTTTAATCGTTATAACCTATTGGCTTTTGAACATGAAAAATGGCCGGTAGACCATTTACAGACGATTGAACAGACAGATATGGTACAAATCGGACCTTTTAAAGATTATGCGTCCGCTCAAAGTTATCTTAAACAGATTCAGGAAGTTGCCGCTTCCACCTTCCTATCCTGGCTCACACCTGACAAATATGAGTATATCATTATAAGTCCGCAGAATACCAATAAGTTAAAATCGCCAGAGGATCTAAGAAATTACCAGGCGGCCTACAGGCAATTTGAGGCAAAATAGTAATTTTATGGCTATCTATCAGGAAGTCATTATTTTTGACCAGTCAGTCAAAAACTGCCCATGCCAACTGCCTGCATAAAAAAGCGGATAATAATGGCAATCGGTTCAATTTTTGATTAATAGTAGCAGTTGATAAAGTAGCAAAAAGCAGTATCTTTTAAAAGCATGGTATGCTTTGTTTGAAAGATCCAATATTAAGAACAAGAAATTAAAGCATGACGCAGCAAAATAAGTCAAGCGCTGGTAACCAATCCGGTGCAAATAGTAAACCAGCAGGCAAACCCAAAAACAAAGTCGTCCGCCTGTTATGGATTATATTTTTTGCGGGCCTACTGGGTGGTTGTTTAATCATTGCCATGGCCAATTATGGATTGCTGGGAGAAATGCCCTCCATCGAACAGCTACAAAACCCGAATGCCTCAGAAGCCAGCCAGATTTTTGCGGATGACGGGACATTAATGGGGAAAATCTATTCAGAGGACAGAATCAATGTTTCTTTTGAACAAATCAGCCCGCACGTGATCCAGGCTTTAATTGCGACAGAGGATGAACGTTTCTATCAACATAGCGGTATTGATCCCCGTTCTTTGGCCCGGGCCTTTTTCTCCTTAGGCGGGGACGGCGGCGCCAGTACAATAACCATGCAGACGGCAAAAAATCTATTTACCGACTATAAGCGTAACGCCTTTATCCGTATCATACAAAAACTCAAAGAATCCATCATTGCCATTAAGCTGGAACGCAATTTTACCAAAAATGAAATTGTCACCTTGTATTTAAACACGGTGCCCTTTGGGGATAATGTATATGGCATCAGAAATGCAGCCAGGACCTTCTTTCAGGTCAATCCTTCCGAGCTGACCGTCAACCAGGCTGCCGTCTTAATCGGGATGCTGAAAGCATCCACCGCCTATAATCCACGCATTCATATGGACCGGGCACTGCAACGCCGCAATGTTGTGATCAATCAGATGGTGCGTAACCGTTTTGTGTCAGCAGCAGATGCTGAAAAGATTAAAAAAGAGCCCATTACGCTCAACTACCATAAGATGAGTAATTCCAATGGGCTGGCGCCTTATTTCAGGACCGAACTGATTCGTCAGCTTAAACAGTGGTGTGCGGACCCTGCCAATAAAAAACCCGATGGCACTACCTATAATCTATATAGAGACGGCCTTAGAATCTATACCACCATTAACCCGGACCTGCAGCGTTATGCAGAGAGTGCCGTTTCCAAAAACATGAGTTCAATGCAGAAATTGCTCAATGCGCAGGAAAATGTCAAAGACGGGAGTATATGGAAAGGCCACGAGATCACTGTTGAACGCTCCATGAAACGCTCCAACCGTTGGAGGACTTCCAAAGAAAACGGCATGAGTGATGCCGATATAGAAAAGTCCTTTCATGTAAAAACTAAAATGAAAGTCTTTGCCTGGAACAGTAAAAGGGAAACAGATACGGTCATGACCCCTTATGACTCCATCAAGTACACCAAACAAATGCTGCAGGCAGGTGTGATGGCAATGGATCCTATTTCCGGAGAAGTAAAAGCATGGGTCGGTGGTATTGATTTTCAGACCTATAAGTTTGATCACGTCAATATCAATACCAAAAGACAGGTAGGTTCCACCATCAAGCCGCTGCTATATAGTATGGCTATTGAGCAGGGCGGTTTTACCCCCAGCACACCCGTAGAAGATGTTCAGCAATATTTTAAAGGTTATGGCAATGTACCGGCTACCGGTGCTACCTGTACGGGTAGAACGATGCCCATGAGTGAGGCCCTGGCCGAATCCCGTAACTGTGCCACGGCTTATATCATGAAACAGATGGGGCCCAACGGAAATGAAGGTGCGGTGAAATTTGTAGATTTTCTAAAGACCTGTGGCATTACCTCCAAAATAGACCCCTATCCTTCCATTGCCCTTGGTAGTGGTGAGATCTCTTTGTATGAAATGATGGAAGCCTATTCCATGTTCCCGGGCAGAGGTTTTACGGTGCAACCCATGATCATCACCCGAATTGAAGATGCGCATCATAATATATTATTTACCAGCACACCTAAACGCAAACAGGTCATCAGCGATATTACGGCCAGTTCTCTGGTATCCATGATGCAGGATGTTATTGACTATGGTACCGGCAGAAGAATGGCCAGCTATGATATTCCCGGTGAAATCGCAGGTAAGACCGGTACAACCAACGACAATAGTGACGCTTGGTTTATCGGCTTTACGCCACAATTATTAGTCGGCATTTGGACTGGCTGCGACAGCCGTTTTATCCGCTTCAACAGCACGGCCATCGGCCAGGGTTCTTCGCTGGCGCTGCCTATCTGGGCTTATTTTTTCCAGAAAGCCTATGCGGATAAAAGTGCCGGTTTGAATAGCAGCCAAAGATTTAACCCGGGAAGTGCCAATCCGGCAGAATCCATTATTTATGACTGGGCCCATGACATAAAAGACAGCACGGACAGTATCCAGAATACGATTTTAAATCAACCCGGGCTCAAACCTCAGGAAATTGGTCCGGAGAGTGACACCAATGTCAACAGCCAGGATCAGAATGATGTTCCTTTAATTGGCGGAAGCTCCTCCGGAAAGAAAACCAAAGCAAAGGCCGTCATGCCCGCCCCCAAGAAAGAAGAGCCAAAAAAAAAGGGGATTTTTAGAAAAATCTTTGGCGGCGGAAAGGATAAGGGAAAATAAAAGCTGAAATACATTTATATCATTACAATAAATTATTAATCAATAATTTATAAAAAGAAAAATCCGAAGATCATTAGACATTCATCTAATCCGATCTTCGGATTTTTTGCAAAATAGGGAGCAAAATAAAAATATTTAGTTTTTTATTCGAAAAAAACTCCAAAATATTTGGGAGCAATGTCAATACTTAGTAAATTGCACTAATCGTATTAGTGTTCACTTCTAAAACTTACAAACATGACGACATACGCTGGTAAAAATCTAAAATATCTGAGAAAGCTGCGTGGCTGGACACAGGCGCAGATGGCTGATAAACTGGGTATTAAACGCTCCCTGATCGGAGCCTACGAGGAAAGCCGTGCTGAGCCTCGCATTGATGTACTTACCGCTATAGGTCAGATTTTTAAATTAAGCCTCGACGAGCTCTTTCTGGAAGATCTGGATCAACCCGGAGAAGGCACTTATCTGGATCGCCGGCGCGCCTTAATGATGGCCAGTACCACCGAAGCAAAAGTCCAGTTTGTCCCTGTGAAAGCCGCTGCCGGATATCTGGCGGGTTATGAGGATAATGAATTTTTAGATGAACTCAATACTTTCACGCTTCCCATGCTGGCTCCTGGTTTTTACCGTGCCTTTGAAATCGTGGGCGACAGCATGCTGCCTACCCCAAGTGGCAGTGTTGTAGTGGGCGAGAAAGTAGAACATCTAAACGATGTCAAAAATAATAATGCCTATATCGTGGTCTCCAGATCCAATGGCATTGTGTATAAAAGAATTGTCCGTAATAATAAGACCAAGGATCAGCAAGTCACACTGGTGAGTGACAATCCTATTTACGAGCCCTATAATCTGGATTCCATTGATATTATGGAAATCTGGAAAGCCCAGATGATTATCACCAAAATTGATAAACATCAAAGATGGGACGTAGGACAGATGGCTGGTCTGGCAGGAGTAGTCAACAACCTTCAGCAGGAAGTGGCTTCCTTAAAAAAACAAATCAGCTAAGACACAAAACCTTTTTTTAAGAACGGATATCAGCAAACGATATCCGTTTTTTTGTGAGCGCGATGGTTTTCCAAATGGTCTGCAAAAGCAGCTCGGTTAGGGTTACCTATCTATCCACTAAGAACCTGATGAGTTCCATACTATGTTAAAAGAATACGCCATCCGGGATCTGCTATCCTCCAGCTTAGACCACATCCCTTATTATATCGGAACATTTGAAGATACGCCGGACGCCCCCGAAATCGACTGGCCGCATCGACACGCTTTTTATACGGCGGTTTGGTTTACGCAGGGAAGCGGGTTTTATGTCATCGACTTTCAGGAATATGCCATAGTACCCGGCCGAATATTTTTAGTCAACCCCAAGCAGATACATAACTGGGATTACGCCGAAAATAGTAAAGGCTATGTGCTGATGATTGATGCAGCACTGGCTTTGGAACTGAAGCTAGATTCAGGTTGCTGCTATCTAGATCTGAGCGCAGAAGCTCCCTTTTTCAAAAACATTTTCATCCATCTGATAGCAGAACAAAAACGCAGCGATGCGTTATCCGTAACCCTTATAAAATCCGGGATTGCTTATTTATATGGTCTGATCAAAAGAAACTCCGAAAATCAGCCATTAAAGGCCAGTTTCACAAGTCCGACCCTTACAACCTTACAAAGTATGATCGCTAAAAACCCGCATCTTATCACGGTCACGCAATACGCCCACCTGCTGCAGGTTACGGAAGAGCAGCTCAATCATCAATGTAAAAAATCAACCGGAATATCCGTTAAACAATTTATTCTGGATGCTAAAATAACGGAATCAAAACGGCAACTCATATACTCCGAACATAATATAAACGAAATAGCTTATGGTTTAGGATTTGAAGACCCCTCATACTTTGCCCGTATATTCAGGAAGAAAACTACTTTTTCTCCTTCTGATTTCCTGAAAAAGTACCGAAAACAACCCTGAAAGTCCTACCCTCTTTGTCATGGTCTCTTTTAATTTTGGGGCCTTATTATTCATTATATTGACGCCCCTGTCAATATTCAAATTATGGACAAATGACAAAATCAGAACGTTTTGTGCGCGGTTGGGATAAACTGCAGCAAATAGATGGCGAAGCAGGAAATAAAGTGATAAACGGATTAAAGGATATTTCACCGGAGTTAAGCCGTTTTATTATCGAATATTCATTTGGGACCGTGTATAGCCTGACATCTTTAGACAACCAATCAAAGGAAATTGTTGCGTTATCTTCCTTGATTGCACAAAGAGCCGTCCCGGAAATAAAAGTACACCTGAATGCGGCTTTAAATACCGGTCTTACTATCTGTCAGGTCAAGGAAATTATACTGCAGATGTCTGTTTATGCAGGTTTTCCAAAATGCATCTGTGGGATGAATACACTGCGCGAAGTGCTGAATGAACGTCAGGGTCAGGGTATTATTGACCTTGAAGGTATGGCCTATGAACAAAGTGATTATAAAGACAGAGGCCAGCAAGGCGCTCAAGAACTATCGCTGCTGGACCCAATTCAGGAACAGATACTGCGGGATAATTTTGAATCGATATCTCCTGAATTAATTCTTTTTACCCTCGAGTATGCTTATGGGGACATATATGCCAGAAATAATCTGGATAAAAAATATCGTCAGATTGCAACTATTTCAGCGCTGGCTACACTGGGTAACGCCGTACCCCAATTAAAGTTTCATATCCAGGCAGCAATAAATATCGGTCTGAACGAAAATGAAATAAAGGAAATTATTTTACTCATGACCGTTTATGCTGGTTTTCCGGCTACGATAAACGCGATGAATATACTAAAGGAGGTCCTTAGTGAACGGAAAATCAAAGCTTGAAATGCGCCGTAAACTCTGGAAAAATGAGATAGATTTGATACCAATTTGATACAAATATAAGCAATAAATAACGTTTTTTATGGTCAAATAGCAATAAAACAGCGCTGATTATCAATGTAATCAGCGCTGTGTGTGGCCTCGCCAAGAATCGAACTTGGATCTGGAGCTTCGGAAACTCATATACTATCCATTGTACTACGAGGCCTGATCATCCCGGTTTGCATTGCCGGGATGCAAATATAATCGCTAGAATTGTATTTTCAGCTATTTTAAGCGTTTTCTTCCCATACTTTTGTCAACTCCACCAGTACATCTACGGCTCTATGCATATCTTCTATGCCAATCCATTCATGGCGGCTATGAATGGCCTGCATACCCGTAAAGATATTGGGGCAGGGAAATCCCATAAAACTAAGTCTGCTGCCATCCGTCCCCCCTCGGACCGGTTCATTGATGACTTTTATTCCGAGATTTTTATAAGCTGCAATCGCATTTTGAGCCACTTGTGGATACTTATCCAGTACTTCTTTCATATTACGATACTGCTCTTTAACGGTAAAATCCATTTTTACACCGGGATACTTTCCCGTAACGCTCTGAGCGATCTGCTTAAGTCTTGCCTCATGTTTTTGCAGGTTGTCCGTTACAAAATCCCTGACAATAAAATCAATGGAGGCCGCTTCTGCAATGCCTTCCACTTTGACCGGATGCACAAATCCTTCTCTACCGCTGGTGGTTTCCGGACTGAATTCATTTTTAGGTAGTGCTGCCAGAATTTCTCCCACAATTTTCAGTGCATTCACCAGCTTCCCTTTTGCATACCCGGGATGGGCAATGATACCATGGACGGTCATTTTAGCACTATCCGCGCTAAAGGTCTCATCCTCAAAACTGCCAAGTTCACCTCCGTCCAGGGTATAACCAAAATCAGCGCCTACCCTTTTGAGATCTACTTTTTCCGTGCCACGGCCTGTTTCTTCATCCGGAGTAAATAATATTTTTATGGTGCCATGGGGATGCTGCGGATGCGTCAGTAAATAATGCGCCATATCCATAATAATGGCTACGCCGCTTTTATCATCGCCACCCAGCAGCGTCTTGCCACTGGCTGTTATGATGGATTTTCCCAGTTGCGTTTTTAAATAGGGATAATCCTCCATGCGGATGATTTGATCCGGATCATCCGGCAAGATTATATCCTGACCATTATAATTTTCATGAACAATCGGCTTAACGTCGGTGCCAGAGCAATCGGGCGCCGTATCCACATGGGAACAAAAACAGATGACCGGTACATTTTTATCGGTATTCCCTTCAATGGTACCATACACATAGCCGTTTTCATCCATTGCGGCGTCTTTTACCCCTATTTCAAGCAGTTCCTGTACAAGCAGCCTACTTAAATCCTTTTGCTTTTCTGAGGAAGGAAAGGCGGCATTATCCGGATCGCTTTGGGTATCTATTTTGACATAACGTAAAAAACGCTCCGAGACGGTATAGTTATATTGACTAGCCATAATATTAATTAATCTGATTTGCGCACAAAGTACAAAAAATTAGCAGTGCAGTGGCCGGATAGGCGTATTTTTAACCATTCAGTTCCGTTTACGCAGGTACTCCCCGCACAATTATGCTTTTTTTCTAAAAAAGCTTAAAAAGGATGTATTATCTTGCCGGAACTTTTTAACTTCAGTAAGTAAGAGGCTGCCCCAGGGACGGCGCTGACAGCGGTTCTCTCTGGGCAGCGTAGTTCTACCTCCGGCTTACATCAAGTTGCAAGGGACTTTACAACACAAAAAAACGAGTTCATGAAAGTAGTTATAGCAGGTTCAGGTTATGTTGGCCTTGTCACAGGGGCCTGTTTGGCAGATATCGGTGTGGAAGTTTGCTGCGTGGATATTGATCAGCAAAAAATCGATAACCTGCAACAAGGCATACTTCCCATATTTGAACCGGGCCTGGAAGATATCATACACCGCAACGTAAAGAGTAAAAGACTACATTTTAGTACCGCATTGCAGGATAACATTAAAGGTGCAGGGGCTATTTTTATTGCAGTAGGCACGCCTCCTGGTGAGGACGGCAGTGCGGACATGCAATATGTGCTGGCTGTCGCCAGCTCAATTGGTCAGTATCTGGAGGATTATACGGTGGTCGTCACCAAGAGCACGGTACCGGTGGGCTCTTCCGAGAAGGTACGTGCGGCACTTAAACAGTCACTGGATCAAAGAGGTATTGACATACCCTTTGACGTCGTCTCCAATCCGGAATTTTTAAAAGAAGGCGCAGCCATCAAGGACTTTATGAGTCCTGACAGAATCGTGGTAGGCATTGACAGCGACCGGGCAAAAGAAACCATGGACACGCTGTACAAACCCTTTTTACTTAATGGCTACCGGATCCTTTATATGGATATCCCCAGTGCAGAGATGACTAAATACGCCGCTAACGCGATGCTGGCCACGCGCATCAGTTTCATGAATGACATAGCCAATCTCTGTGAAAAGGTCGGTGCCAATGTCTCCCACGTCAGAGCGGGTATTGGTGCAGATCCCAGAATCGGTAAAAAATTCCTGTATCCCGGGGTTGGTTACGGCGGTTCCTGCTTTCCAAAAGACGTCAAAGCATTACTGCGCACCGGCAAGGATTATGATTATCCTTTAAGGCTGCTCGAAGCAGTGGAGGCTGTCAATAATGCGCAAAAGCAAATCCTGTTTGACAAGATTCAACGGCATTACGATCAGAACCTGAAAGGTAGAACCATCGCGGTCTGGGGACTTGCCTTTAAACCCAATACGGATGATATCAGAGAAGCACCTGCACTGGTCCTAATCGAATCGTTATTACAGGCAGGAGCCAAAGTACAGGTCTATGATCCGGAAGCCATGAAAGAATCTCAAAAACTTTTACAGGACAAAGTCATCTGGGCGGAAGATGTTTATGACTGCGTGAAAGCGGCAGATGCCATTGCCCTGGTAACGGAATGGAACGCCTTCAGGCTTCCCAACTGGCAACTAATAAAATCTTTAATGAATAATCCGGTTGTTTTTGATGGCAGAAATATTTACGATGATGTGCAGTTAACCAAGGCCGGTTTTACATATTACGGTATCGGCCAATAAGGGCCTATTACCACCTTACCAAATTAAAAGTCCTGGGTTTAGCAATACCCCAGGACTTTTAATTTTAAGACGGCGGCCACCGTTATACTATCTGTAATTTCTCCCTGCATCACCCAGTCAAAAACCTGGCTGAGCGGCCTTTTCAAAGTCATCAGCTGCTCGGTGGGCTCAGGCTCCGGCGCTCTTTGCTCCAGATCCGTAGCGATAAATATGGTTGCGACTTCATCCGTAACTGAGTTGGAGAGGTCCATTGTCAGGAGCTCCTCCCATTTTGCGGCAACCAGTCCGGTTTCCTCCAGCAATTCTCTTTTAGCCGCTTCCAAAGGTGTCTGGTCAAACGGACCGCCGCCTTCGGGTAACTCCCAACTGTACCGGTCCAGGGGGAAACGGTATTGGCCTACCAGGTAGAGCTCGTTTTCACGGGTGAGTGCGACAATACCGATTGCGCGATTTTTAAAATGGACTTTCCCGTAAATGCCATTTCCTCCCGACGGATTGATGACATCAAACTCTGTAATCTGGAGCCAGGGATTGTCATAAATGGGCTTTGCCTTCGTAATTTTCCAGGGATTGCGCTGTATGGGTAAATCAGCCATTAGAGAGGACATTTGTTTTATTGGGCAAAACTATGGATAAAATCAAATTTAGTGACAATATGGTGATTGCCCAGTTCATCCGAAACTAAAATGGCTCCGTTTTCCCGACTGATTAAATGGCTGCCTTTTTCTATGGGCGTTTCAATAGGAACAATCGGGTACGGGTTTTCCATTACCGCACTGACCTTTTCATTTTTAAGTTCGGGATTGGCAAAAATCTTCTGGAACAGTCCGCTTTCACTGATGGACCCAATAAATTCCTCACCGTTTTTTACCGGGATATTTTCAATATCAAATTTTTTCATGAGTTCAACCGCTTCCACCACGCTTTGATCCGGGTCAATGGCGATTAACTTATTATCTTTTCTGCCGCTGATGATATCCTTCAGGGTTTTAACTTCCAGGAACCCTCTTTCCATCATCCATTCGTCATTATAGATTTTACCTACATAGCGGCTGCCATGATCATGGAAAACCACTACGACCACGTCATCTTTTTTCAGTTTATCTTTTAACTGAAAAACCCCCTGTAAGGCACTGCCTGCACTATAGCCCACAAAAATCCCTTCTTCTTTGGTGATTTTCCGGGCCATAATGGCGGCGTCTTTATCAGTTACCTGTTCAAAGTAATCGATATACTGCATATCAAAGTTCTGCGGAACAAAATCTTCTCCGATGCCCTCCGTTATATAGGGGTACACCTCTTTAGTATCCAACTCCCCGGTACGGTAATATTTAGTTAGCAATGAACCGTAACTATCAATGGCCCACACCTGAATATCCTTATTTTTTTCTTTCAGATACTTACCGGTGCCGGTTACTGTTCCGCCGGTACCGGAGGCTACCACCAGATGGGTTATTTTACCTTCGGTCTGTTCCCAGATTTCCGGGCCTGTTTGTTCATAATGCGCCAGGCGATTGGCCAGGTTATCGTATTGATTGACATAAAAAGAGTTGGGTGTTTGCTGTGCCAGCCTTCTGGATACAGAATAATAACTCTGCGGATCCTCAGGTTCCACATTGGTCGGACAGACAATCACTTCAGCCCCTAAAGCCTTTAGAATATCCACTTTTTCCTTACTTTGTTTATCGGTAGTCGTAAAAATACATTTATAGCCTTTATTGATGGCTGCCAGCGCCAGTCCCATACCGGTATTGCCACTGGTGCCTTCTATAATGGTTCCTCCTGGTTTTAACAGGCCTTCTTTCTCAGCGACTTCCACCATTTTGATAGCCATCCGGTCTTTCACAGAATTGCCGGGATTAAAATATTCCACTTTAGCTAAAACCTTACATGGCAGTCCTTTAACTGATTTATTCAGTTCAATCATAGGCGTATTACCGATGGTCTCTAAAATGCTGTTCAGCCACATAGTCTATTAAATTAGTGATATAATACAACAAAGTTACATTAAGTTTTTTGAACGACTGACAACAAGATCGATAAAGTACAGAAAGCTCATTAAAAGATATTTTTCCCTGCCCAGCAATCCTCAAAAAAATAAAGGACGGTGCTCCTTCTGAAAGAAAAGTACCGTCCTCTATGATTATTTTGATCCCTGCCCCCAGTAAAGCAAAACAAGATTTTGCTTCGTGACAGGATTAGTTTTTCTTGCGCATTTCCTGCATTTTCTTTTGCTGTTCCTGCATCGCTTCCATCCTTGTCTGGAATTTACTCTTTTGCTTGGGTTGTTTACGCTTCAGGTTGATTTCTTCCAGAATCTTATCATGATCCAGGATATATTTTTGAATCACCAGCTGGATACCCAGGGTCACCAGGTTACTGACCGTATAATACAAGGTCAGGGCACAGGGTAATCCATTAAACACAAAGAAGAAGATAAACGGCATAAAATAAGGCATGTATTTCATCATGGCCTGATTCTGACCGGTTGATGGAGACATGTTCATATTATACATGCTGGTAAACATACTGGTAACACAATAAGTAATGGTAAACAGACTTAAGTGATCTCCCAGTAATGGAATATGGGTGTTAAAATGGATGATGGCATCATAAGCGGACAGATCCTTTGCCCACAGGAAGCTCTGACCTCTGAGTGCAATGCTGGAGTTAAAGAACCGGTATAAGGCCAAAAATATAGGAATCTGCAGCAACATCGGCATACACCCGCTCAGCGGATTGGCGCCTGCCTCCCTAAAGAGTTTCATCTGCTCCATGGCAAAACCCTGCTGATCCTTACCGAACTTTTCTTTTAGTGCGTCAATTTCCGGTTTCAGCACTTTCATTTTCGCACTACTGTAGTAGCTCTTATATGTTAACGGAGAAGTAATCAGACGGATAAAGATGGTCAACAGGATAATAACCCAGCCATAGTTGCTGACAAAGCTGGCGATAAAATTAAAGACGGGCATGATAAACCAGCGGTTGACATATTTTGCAAAAGCGTCAATACCGGATCCCAGATCCACCATATTATGCATGCCGTTATCATAAGCTTTTAATACATAATAATCATTAGGCCCAAAATAAAGTTGTAAGGGTATGTTTACGGAAGCCGTTGCCGGTACTTCAATTGTCAGCGCAGCCGTGTCATGGAAAATCTGTTTAACGGAAGGGTCACCGTCATCGCCCGGCTGTGCAGTCATGGTCGCTGTTCCGGAAGCGATCCCCCCTTTAGCCAAAAGGGTCATATTAAAGAACTGCTGTTTAAAAGACATCCAGTTCACCCCGTTTTTAAACTGCTCATTAGCGCCGTTTGCAGCCCGGGTATCATCATATCCTTTTTTGCTGTCGCTATAAGCTAAATAGGATTGTTCCTTTTCATATTTTACCGCTAATTGCTGCCGGTGCAAGACATTGACCCAGTTGACATTCAGTTTATTTTGCGTCAGCAGGCTCTGGGCGCCGTTGATCAGGATATTCCAGTCCACCATATAGTTATCCTTTTTGATAACAAACTGATGTTCAATTACTTGTCCTGCTGCATTGGTCAGTTTATAAGTAATAACCTGGCTGCCGTCCTGATTTTTGGTAACAGGCTCTGCAGTAAAATACAGATCTGTGGTTTGAGCGGAGCTATTGGTGGAGGTGTTAATCGCATAACCCAGTCTATTGGAATCACCTCCCAGGATAACCCCGGTTGAATCGTAAGATTTATATTTTTTTAATTCGACTTTCTGAATCTGACCTCCCTTATTGGAAAAAGTCACTTTCATTAAATCATTTTCCACCACCTGGATCTGTTCGGTTCCATTGGCAGCTCCTGTAAAACTTCCGGCAGCGCCAACGCGGGCCAGTGAATCTGCGCTTAATGAGTCCTGGACAAGTGCCGCAGTATCAACAGGTTTAGCCATCGCTTTTTGCACCAGCGCAATGGAATCTTTTATATGCTGCTGACTTTTTTCATAGGCATCCTTTTGTTTGCTGGTTATTACAAAATAGCCAATAAACAAGATACCCAGCAGCGCCAGTCCGATAATGGTATTTTTATCTGTCTTCATTCAGTGTTATTTACTAAGATAATCTAGCCTAGTATTTTTAAAATTTGAGTGGCAAAGGTAATGAACACGAGAGAATATGCCAATCAATCCCGCTATCTTTTCGGTAAATAGCCAAATAGGGTTAGGCAAAGGGTCTATATTATTTAGTTTCGGGTGTTTTGATCAGTTACGCTGTGGGTAGAACAGCGGCAGAAAAAACTTAAAATAGCCAGTTATATTTTACGATTCTAATATGTAACAACTTTTCTATTAAAAGCTAATCATGTTGCACTGTTTGTAATATATATCGCAAGTTCAAATGATAAGTGCAACAGGGTTGGTACCCGCCCGGGGTGAAGTGTAGCGGAGGCGTAGCCGAAGCGGAACGGAACCCCGGGCGGGTAGAGCCGAAAAAAATTACCTTTGTTATTACCACATGACAAAGAAATATAATCAGCTCACCCTGGAGCAAAGGTACACAATTGCAGCGTTGCATGAGCAAGGATATTTGCAGTCTAGAATCGCGGATATTATTGGGGTCCATAAGAGCACCATTAGCAGGGAATTGAAAAGAAATGTTCCTCAACGCGGGATTGGTGCAAAAGTATATAATGCAGCGAAAGCGGAGAATAAAACAAGGGAAAGG
>NZ_FNQY01000021.1 GCF_900107765.1 Arachidicoccus rhizosphaerae
CCGATGACCAGACAAAAGGGCTTTGTCGTATCCCTGTTCTTTAACCAGTTCTCACTTAAATCGGTAATGACGTTGGTAATATATCCGTTTTTACGCGTCGTATCATTATTCATATCAATAAAGTCCGGATTATAATAATAACCTTGTTCGGGTACAATATTAAAATAGGAAAAATGTTGTGGTAAACTACCCAGATGCCATTTACCAATCCAGGCCGTCTGATATCCGGCATCTGTCAGATAACTGGCAAAGGTTGGCTGAGCAGGATCAAATTTGGAAAAATTATCTTCAAAGCCATTTAAATTGCTGTATTTACTCGTCAGTAGACAAGCTCTGCTGGGACCACAAAGAGAATTGGTAACAAACGCATTATAATAGGTGGCTCCCTCTGAAGCCAGTTTATCAATGTGTGGAGTGGCTCCATAGGGAGATCCGTAGGTGCCAATGGATTGATAAGCATGGTCATCAGAGACGATAATCAGGATATTGGGACGACTATCTGTCCTTGAACCAGTTTGTGCACTTAACCTAACAGCCCAAAAGGACATCAGCCCAAGTATTGCAAATAACGATCTTTTCATAATAATAAATATTCTCTGTTATACACTCAAAGCCTCGCCTGCATTCAGACAGCATTTGCCTGCCAGGCTGGACTTAAATCACCCGTTAATTAAATTATAAATAGTTGAAATACAATATATAATCTTGAAAATAAAATAATCCTTACTTATTAATACCCGAAATTTTGATCACCTGCCGTAATCTGGGTATTCGTATTAAGTTCAGTTTGAGGAATAGGCTCTAGTAAGTTCTTCTTTAAAAAGTCATCACTCAATGTACCATTATTAAAGAGGCGATCTTTATACGTATTTAAGGAAACAGCACTATTGCCAGCAAAAGCTGCTGTAATATGGTCATTATTGTTTCTTTCCAGTACATGCTTAAAGTACTCCGTTCCTCGTCTTCTGACATCGTAAAAATTATCCGGTTCTCCTGCCAGTTCAAACAACCTTTCATTAAAAATCTTATCTCTTAAAGCGGTCTGAGAAATACTTCCACTCACATTTTCGGGATAAGTAGACGTTGGAGTTGCCGAATTCCTGGCCCGGGTCAAGACCTGATTAATCAAGGAAACAGCGACCGCTGTATTACCCAGCTCATTATTAACATCCGCCATCAGCAACAAAAAGTCTGCATACCGATACACCAATATCTGTTTATTGCCCAGCTGTGCCGTTGCATTAGGATCAATATATTTGGCATAAAACGGCCAACCTTCATTCGATCCGGTGGAGGCGGTCCAGACAGCGGCAAATTTTGCATTTTGCGCTGTAATCTCATCGATCGTCGGATTGGTCGGATCTGCCAATTTAGAATAATCCAAGGAATCGACAATTGTTTGCGCTACCCCATTCACCGTTGCTGAATAAGAAATATTCGGGTAAGCATAGCTCTTCTTACTATTAGACAGTGTTGTATAGCTATTTGAAAAAGCCACCTTTAATCTTGGATCATCGGGATAAGTACCTTTAAACCAGTTATAAAAAGCCTTGGAGGGTTTAAACCTTGCCCAGGAGATACCCGTTGTGGATCCATATGGAGCAAACAACCAGCTGAGCCGGCTGCCCATTCCACTTAAACTGGTAGATACGTTGAGTTTAAAAATGGATTCCTTTGTATCATTTTCTCCGGTCACAAATAATTGGTTGTAATTGGACTGAAGCGCATAAACCCCTGCATTGATTACAGAATCACCATACGCTTTCGCTACCCCCCAATTGGAAGAGGAGCTGGCATTCTCCTTACTTCCCAGTGTCCAGTAAAGCTTAGCCAGATAAGCATAAGCCGTGTACTTTGTGGGCATAGAATAGGTGCTCTGATCGCTGGTAAGTTCCTCTGGCAGATACTGGGCCGCAAATTTCCAATCTGTTGCTACCTGGTTATATACCTCAGCCACCGGAGTGCGGGCCATATTTAAACTATCAACATCCGAGGCTGCTATTCTCAAAGGAACATCTCCAAAGATGCCAGCTAAATTATAATAGCATAAGCCCCGGATAAACCGGGCCTGAGCGGCATAATAATTCTTCTGGTCAGTTGTAAGTGAGCCTCCCTCTATATTCTGTACAAATGAATTACACTCCCCGATCGTTTTATAAAAGCCTGTCCAGACCTGCCCTAAGGTACCATTGGAATTCAGGGTATTTAAGGAGACCAGGTAGTCCTGATCGCTCCCATTGGTCTGTGCCCAGCTAAGGCCTGAAGCGCCCAGGGTCAATTCAAAATAAGCCTGACCATACCCATTCCAGTTTATTAAATAACCGTAGCATGCGTTCAGCGCTGTCTGTGTTGTCGTTGTATTATCAAAAACATTCGTACTATTGACGGAGTAGTCAGGAGATTCGTCCAGTAGCTTATCACAAGAAGTGAACAGCATCCCGGCCAAAATTATAAACAATAACTTTTTCATAATTAATATTATTAGTTTAAACCGTTAGCATTAAAAGTTGACATTTAGTCCAAGGATAAAGGTTCTGGAGTTGGGGAATGAGTTCATATCAATTCCAGGCCTCAAGCCATCAAAAGCAAATGAGTTTACTTCGGGATCAAAGCCGGAATATTTCGTGATCAAAAATAAATTCTGACCTGAAGCATAAATATTCAAGCGGCTAAGTCCTATTGATTTTGTCACTGCATCCGGGAAAGTATATCCAAGCGTAACACTCGATAACCTAAGGTAACTTCCACTTTCAATATACCTGTCCGTTACAACGTTATAAATTGCTTTAGTGACACTTGGATAAATGTTGCTGGGGTTTTCTGTCGTCCACATATTTTCAAATGCCTCCGCACTAAAGTTACCAGATGAGGTGGATGGTGTCGCCAGGTCTCTTAAATTTGCATTTAAAATCTGATTCCCGTAGACGCCGGTAAAATTGGCACTCAAATTGAAATTTTTATAGGTTGTATTCAGGTTAAACCCATAGGTGAATTTCGGATTCGGATTGCCTATAATGGTCATATCCTTGCTATCAATGACTCCATCACCATTTTGGTCGACAAATTTAATCGAACCCGGGGTCGGAACCGTATTATTCAGATCCTGCGTAACCTTGATGTCATCGCCTGTCTGGTAGATACCATCTGTCTTATATCCCCAGAAAAGCCCGGGAGCCATCCCTTGGATAAATATATTGCCAACTCCATAATGATCTCCCAGTGAATTACCCAGATATCCAACATAAGAACTACTGCCAAAGGTACTTTCAGGCAATCCTAATTGAATGATTTTTGATTTATTAAAGCTGATATTACCACCCAAAGAGAAACTAAAATTATCTTTTTTAATAATATCTCCATTCAGGCTAATTTCAATCCCCTTATTGGACAGGGAGCCCTGGTTTAAAATCACGCTGCTGTAACCAGTGGACACCGGAATATTCTTATTAATCAACAGATCATCTGTTTGTTTTCTATATACATCCACAGTACCTGATAATCTGGAATCAAACAAGGCAAAATCCACACCTGCATTATAAGAGGCAGTGCTTTCCCAGGTCAGGTCCTTATTGGACAGGCCGCCCGTATTAATACCTAATAGAATGCCACCTTCATTATCTGCATAATAAGAGCTTTGAGAATAAAAATCCAGTGTCTGATATGGACTGATGGACTGGCTACCTGTTTTACCGTAACCCAGACGTAATTTTAACTGATTCACCCAGTCGACACTTTTCATGAACTTCGCCTTCTCCATTCTCCAGGCAATGGCTGTAGAAGGGAAATACCCCCAACGGTTATCTTTGGCAAATTTACTGGAGCCATCCGCCCTGAAATTTGCGGTCAGCAGCAGTTGATCCTGTAAGAACGAAAGGTTCACACGGGCCAGGTAGGAAAGCAACTGAAAATCACTTTGCGCCGGTTGATAGACTGTCACATTAGAGGCATAGTTCATTCCATTAACGGTCAGCAGGTAATTTTGAAAATCCGCACCAACGGTGATTTTATTTAAGGAGCTGTATTTATCATAAGTAACACCGGCAAGAGCCGATATATTGACAATGCCCCGTATATTTTTATTATAATTCAACAGGTTTTCTACCGTAAAGTTATTTCTATTCATATTAGAAACACTCAGGTAACCGTTGTTATTAAAACCCTGGAACAGCTCAAGGCCAAACCATCTGGAGCGGTCCTGTATGGTCTGATTCAATCCGCTTCTTAGATTATAAGAGAAAGAATTAGAGATCTTCCAACTAAGATTCATAGAGGCCCGAAAGGTCTTCTCCGTAGTCAAGTCCTCATAATCATTGATCCAGGACAGTGCCGTTGTCCTGGCATCCGTAGAGGAGGTAAGTGTAGGATCATCAGCAGGATATTCGAATGGAACGCCGTACAGGGCAGCATTCACTATGGAGCCTGTAGCCCCGCCTCTGGAGTCACCTCCATTCATCATATTGTTTTTACGAACACCCCCACTTAAGCTCGCTGCCAATTTAAGACGATCCGACAAGTCAGTATTCAGGTTCATTCTGAAATTACCCACCTTCATGCTGGTTGCGTCTATTACACCCTGAATATTCTTATAATCTGCGGAAAGGTAATAGGTTGTCTTACCTGCACCACCATTCACGGATAGATTATAGTTTTGGGAAATAGCGGTTCTAAAGGCTTCATCCTCCCAGTTCTTTTCCTGAATCACCTTATAGCTGCTGGTGTCGGCCGGGTCATAAGTATTTCCAGCAAATACATACCTGGTCTCACCATCTACGTTATAGAATTGCTGCACACCTGATTTGGCATAAATCATTTCCCCATATTGTTCCAGATTGAGCATCTGTGGCAGGCCCACCGCCTGAGCCGTAGTAACATTAGAATTAAAGTTCACCTTAGCTTTGCCAACCTTTCCTTTTTTAGTGGTAATGATAATTACACCATTCGCACCTCTGGAACCATAAATAGCCGTAGCAGAGGCATCCTTTAATACCTGGACACTTTCAATATCACTAGGGTTTAAAGTAGTCAGGGGATTTTCAGGAATCTGATTATCTCCTAATTTATTCGCGTCAAACTCACCGGTAGAAGGCTGAGGAACGTTATCAATAATATACAGTGGCTGATTATCACCGCGAAGCGAGTTGGCGCCTCTGATAACTACAGACGAAGCAGCTCCTGGCCCTGAAGCCGAGTTGGTCACATTCACACCTGGCACTTTTCCTTGTAACATCTGATCCACGGAAACACTGGTGGCTGCTTCATTTTCCGTGGGGGTGTAAGAGGAAATAGCTCCTGTCAAATCGCCACGGCGAGCGGAGCCATAACCAATAGAAACCACATCGTCCAAAGTGCCGGCAACTTCCTTTAACCGGAAAAGTATGGAATTATGCTCTCCAGCATTAATGGAAAAATGGGTTAAAGAGTCATCAGCATACCCCACATACGAGAAGTAAAAGTTATAGAAAGTGCCATTATTTAATTTGGCCTTAAATGCTCCATTCTCATCGCTGACAGTAAAATCTGCAGCATGTGAAGATTCATTTACAACTTTCACGGTTACTCCAGGTAGGGACTTGCCATTTTGGGTCAGTACCGTTCCTTTTACCTGTGTAGTATTTTGAGCGGCCCCCCTTATGGCAATCAGGCTTGCAAGCAGTAGCGTACCAATTCTGAGTTTAGATTGCATGTTTTTACATTTTTTTAGGCAATAAAATAGCTGCATCTTTAAAATATAAAGATGTAACTAAACCATTTATATGAATTTATAGCTTAGTTTTTATGATAATATGATTTCCTTGTATCTGATAACGCAAATCATTCATGGAGCAGATTGTCTGTAGAATTGTTTCAATTGAATCCGAATAATAAATCGTTCCTGTAAACTGTAAATCCCTGATATCTGCGCTATCTGTGTCTATTGAAACTTTATATGTTTTCTCTAATTGCTTGAATGTGGAAGCCAGCGATGTCTTGAAAAAACGCACGGACTGGTTGCTCCATTCTACAGAATTTACCGAATTTTGTTCAGCTAACAAAGAAGATTCACTATTTCCCTTGTCTGGTTCCGGTTTTTCTTTTCCAAATTCACTAACCAAGGCAGTCCCCCTTAGCTTATCAATCATAATCTGCTGACCGGGTTTTAAAACCCTTGTTTTCATAACAAATCCTTTGTCACTGGAGCCGACAGATACACTGCCTTCCAGGAGCCTAACTGTGACTTTATTAGACTGCTCTGGGCTTATCACCCAAAAGCAGGTGCCTAAGTCTTCAGTAATGATGCCCTTTGTATGAATGACAAAAGGACGACTGATGTCATGCACAACCGTAAAGCGTGCCTCTCCCTTTAATTCCAACTGCCTGTTTGCATTAAAGTCACCTGTATACGCAACCTCTGCCCCCTTCATCAATGTAACCTTAGTACCATCCGGAAGTAAAGCATCCTTTGGCTGCTGATGCAAATTTCTCACCATGGTAAATACAGTGCTTACAGTTGCAGTCACATCGGCTTTATTACGACCCAATAACTTTGAAAGATTGTTACCGAGATATCCATTGCTTAGCATGATTGCCAAAGTCAGGCTGGCGGCGACCCCTGCAATAATAAAGAACTTCTTAATGGGACTTTTTTTGCCTTTGTCCAGTACACCGGATGATATCTCGTCCCACATTTTTTCTAAAACAGATGCATCGACCGTTTCACCAGAATTAAAATCCTGCCAATCCTCATCTGGAAGATACTCAGCCAACTGTTCGGCATTAAGCGTCTTTAAATAAGAAGCGACAATAGCGGCCTGCTCCGTATCACTTTTGCCGCTTAAAAAGCTTTCAATTTGTTCTTTTGTAACTTTTTGATCCATCTGTTAAATATATGTACGTATGACAAAGGGAAATTCCTTATTGAATTAAAAAAAAATATAAAAAATTTTAGGGAAAAACGCCAGCAATTACGTAAATAGATGACAATGAAAACAATATGAATTTTTACAAAATTCCTTTGACGACCCAGTCATTTCTTTAAATGATAAAGAGATTATAAAAAGATCAATGATAAAATACTGCGGAGTTGTTTAAGTGCCTGATAGACATGATTATCTACCGTTTTACGGGAGATCTTTAATTGATGGGCAATTTCTTTATAGGCATAGCCTTCCATATGAGAGAGCTCGATCACTTTACGGCGTATCGGGGGGAGTTGCTCTAGAGCGGTCCTAAGCTGTTGTTTTTCTTCAAAGCTATTGCTACATTTATTACCGCTGTTAAGTTCATGATAACTTAATTCAGCTTCCTTTTGCTTCACCTTCGTGGCTGATTTTCTTAGAAAATCAATAAAGATGAGTTTGGCTTTTCTAAAAAGCTGCGCCTCCAGCGGATACTCGCTGGTTAAGGTCGAACGATATTCCCAAAATTTTATAAAAGTAAGCTGAGTTAGTTCCTGTGCACTTTGATCAACATGCGTCTTTTTAAGAAAATATAAATAGAGCCGCTCGCTCCAGTCGTCATAAAACTGCCTGAACGTAACTTGATTCCCTATTTTGATTTCCTCCAACACGTAGACTAAAATTTGAGTCTAAAGATAAGAGAAATTTAATGTTCCAAATTATATTATGTATGACTTTTTCTAATTTTCAAACAATCACTTGATTTCTAATGGAAAGCAGGTATGGGCTAAAAATTGCAAAAACGATTCTTCTAACCAATACAGCGTAAATAGCTTTTCTGTATATCAGAAACTTTCAAGATTGAAGTAAGTTTCAGTACGGCCAGCACTACTGGCGGGTTGACAGATGAGATCCTTGTATCTGGTTACTATTTTTGAATTGCATCTTGCCAAAATCAGATCAGCTATCACGCTTGGGTCCGGCAGCATCCAGCATCCAGGCAAGAGCTCAGGTTCCGTACTTTTTATGCGACATAGTGGTTACAAATTAAGATAGTATGATAACAAGGCGACCAGCCTTCACTATAAATTTTATCCTGAGCCAAAAATTCTAATACTACTGTTCTTCTGTCAGAAATTCAGCCACTTCATGGTCTTTGGAGGAGAAAGTGATGCCGACTGCGATTTTCTGTCTGGGATCGGTTAAATATGGCTTAAGGTAACCTTTATCTTTAATCTGATGTAGCGCCTCGGCAGCAGTCCCGTCCAGCTTAAACTCCAGCACATATATATAATCTGCAGTTTTGACCAGTACATCACTTCTGCCCCTTGCACTGTGCACTTCAGTAAAGACGTCAACACCCGCCAGACGGAAGGTCAGAAAGACGATAATATTAAATATAGATTCCGTATCTGCTTTCCAGTGGTCATAGGCAATGGTTGAAATCAGAGTATTTAGCTGAGTGACAAGATGCTTAATATCGCAGCTATTCAGGGCTTTTTTGATACTAGCAATGATGGCCACTGAATCCTCCCAAGGGGCTTCCCGGTAGAGGCTCAGCAGGCCATCCAACAGGCTTGCCTTTACTTCCCGGTTCGGACAGCCAAGCTCATAGATCTGATCATCAGAAGAAATATTTTTAATGGTCAGATACCCGGTCTGGAAAAGCAGGGAACCCGAATTGGGATTATCCGTGTCAAAGGTCGATAAAGCAAGGCTGCCCATTTCTATGCCTTCAACATCATAAACCGCCCGCCTTTTAAGCTGCTGGATTAAAAAAGTCGGGGTTCCGGTAGTGAACCAATAATTACGAAAAACCGGGTCTTTCAAAAACTTAAGTAAAGAAAAAGGATTATACACCCATTCCTTCATATTCCAGGTATAGCCGTTATACCAATCTTTGATCTGGGGTAGTATGTCGGGCTTGTTTTTTTGTAGTTCCGTGATTTCCCGGGAGAAATTCTCCTCCAGTTCGGATTGAGTGATTCCTACCAACCCTCCGTAATGACTGGACAGGGTTATATTATCCAGGTTATTCAAATCTGAAAAAATACTTACCTTACTGAACGGGGTTACCCCAATAATCAATAACAGTTGAATATACTTATCATTTCCTTTGAGAATAGAATAAAAGCTTTTTAAAATGGAACGGTTCGTTTCCACCATATCCCGGTCATCCAGAAAATCGATAATTGGTTTATCGTGCTCATCAATCAAGATTACCACTTTACCTCTCTCTGCCAGCTTTTCTAATAACTCCCTTAACTGCAGCACAATACCTTTGCCTGTTAATTCAACTCCGTACTTTTTAGCATTTAAACTAAGGTCATAAATGATTGCTGCACTCATCCCTTCTTATTTGTAAGGTAACGCTGCAAGGTCAAAGTGAATTACCGGATTTGTCTTGGTCCAGTCCCATTTGTCACGAATAAAAAGACCTTCAAACAGTTCTCTACTGCCTTCAAATAGCTCTTTAATGGGTACTGATTAGCAGACTTTTGCCAAAACGTCTGGGGTGAGTAAGAAAATAATATACGCCCGTTTCCACGAGCCTGTGGATGACTTCCGTCTTATCAATATAAACATAGCCACCCTCCCGGATTTCCCGGAAACTCTGCAAGCCAATCGGATATTTGCGAATCATAATTCAAATATACAAAGGTTCCAGCTTATAATGTATTGATTTTGTATACCACTAAATTTCGAATCACCCTTTTGTTTTTGGGGAAATTCATTAAAATCAAATAAACATGAGATATAATCCTTACAGCAATCCGATTTTTACTAATACTGTTCTATTTTCTTGATTTTTGAAAGTCATAGTCATTGGAGATATAGAAATTGTTTAAGCTACCAAACTCGTTCCGATGAGGATACTTCCTACACCTCACGCAATCGAAGTATCACAACTGGGCTGTTTTGTAATCGAAAACTACCGTGGAATTAACCGGTTTAGATAAATCGTCTCTGAATACACCATTTACTCTGCGAATCAGCGTAGATCTAGAATTCACTGGTAATTAATCCAAATTTGATCAACCCACTTTAAATTACACCTTACCTGTAGATGAGAACAACCCAAATGAGCACATGGCAATATAAGTAGGTTTAACTTCAGAATACCTTTTGTATACTAACTTTGCTAAAGTCTGGAACGAGGTATTACTCTTGTATGCCCCTTAGGAGGTTTTCCAAGATTACACAATTTGTTTCAATAGAATTCTCAAAATATTGTGTCATTATGCGAATCATTCGACTATTAATTGAATCCTTAATATTAAACCTAATAAGTTTCTGCAACCTGGTATAAATGTTCTGGTTTGTGTTGATAATCTTTTTGATTTCCCTTCCTAAGACCGTTGCGGAAACCTGAATTAATTCCACGTCCTCATCTGTAAACAAGTCAGAATGATTTTCCCATATTTCGTTATCGTTTATTTCGAAATAATGATTTAATATCTCACAAATGTCAATTAAATCTGTTTGACGGATTTCCGGGCGGTCTTCCCATGCCAAAAGTTTTAAAATGACAATTCCAGGCAGTGTGCAACATTTAAATTGATGTTTGTCCTCTAATTCGATCTTCGGCAGGCCTGATAGATATATTTCTTTAAATGCTGGCACGTCTATATTTGTAAAACCGGTACCAGTGACCGTCACACTTCCATCAAAATCCTCGATTGCCCCAAAAGGCATAAGGTCTATAATGATTCTGTCATTCCACAATAATGCAAATGCATTGTCATGCGTGGGTATGAAATTTTCATTTTCAACGAGGTAAGCCCGCAATAATTCGAATTTACCTTTGTCATTTATCAACACCCCTAAGTCAATATCTTTAGTCGTTCTACTTGGTTTAATGTCATTAATAGCTTGTAACCAAATATCGCGAGCTACTGCGCCGACCAAATAGTAGTCTATTCCAAAATTCTTAAATCCTCTTTCTAATGCGTCAAGCATTTCGCAGTGATTACTGTCCCATCTGATTTGATTCAAATTGATTTTGAAGGTAGTCATTATAAATTTTTTGAGCGGTGTCAAAGCTTCGCCTATCACCAGCGTTTATTAGATCCGTGTATACAAGTAATGGAGGTACTGTATTAGCCTCTGTGGCATTCTCCCAAAATCTTTGGTATATCTTAATATTGCCATTGTTGTCTGGAATTAGCTTATAATTTTTCATCAGTTCAGCTTTTGTTTCGGTAGTATACATTGTCAATTCGCCAGGGTGCAGGTAATCAGTGAGTATATCGCCGGCAGGTTCTCCTCCCCAGGCTGTCTTTTCTATATTCAATTCCATGTTTTTCCAATTGCCGAAATCCTCCTTTCTGAGAAAACGAAACGTTCCAATGAGAAGTGTCGGTTTTAACCGTTCTTCGTAAGCAGTTACCCACTTTTGAAGCAGTTCCTTCTTATTATTCAATACTAGCCTTTTATCATCAACACTTGTTATGAAATGTAGCTGCTTTAAACCTGTTATAACGTAATTAATATTTCCCAACGCTACGTTGGTGATTTTTGCGATTTCTCTGTACGTAAGATTAAGTAGATCCTGATCGACTAAACAATTAAAAAGTACTTTAAGACCTGTTTTAGTGAATGCACGGTTCCCTTTTTCATTTTTAGCAGGGATGCTCCTTTGCCCATCCAACCAAAGTGTAACACCATTTCGCTTTAGAAAAATATTTCCGTTTGCTTCAAGATATGCTACTCCAGCCTGCCTTAATGTATGCTTTATATTTGGAAAAAGACTGCGGGCAACTACGATGACAGGACTGCTTGTTAGATTGTTTGCTAGAATTGCAGGAATCTGAACGTTCCTAATCGTGTCTCTTACAATGGCATTAAACAAAAACAGTTCACCATCCATGATAAAAGTAATTTTCCCATCTGTCTCATTTAGAGGAGTTGCTTCCCATTTACCAGTGATTCCGGCATTTTCCTTCAATATCTCAAGGGCATGGATTACTATTTTATCTCTATTATTGTTCATAAATATTAATCGTTCACGTTACGTGAACATAACAAATTTGTGAACAAAGATAGTGATTAATGTTTAAAGGGCAATCAAAAAACAGTTTAAATCTTAGACTTTACATATCAAGGCATAGATTTAATAGCTAAAATTCCATTGCGTAAGGCGTTTTAATATTTATCGGTTAGACCGGTAAACATTAACATGGGGTATTGCCTGTTTCAATTATTGCTGAAATTGTATTCCAGTTTCAGATTGTTCACCTCAAAGAAAGACCCGTTATCTGCCATACTGGCCAGGAAACCAAGAGTTCCGTAACCGGGTTTGGCAATTGTAAAGCTGATACTGATATTATTATTTACTAGTGACCAATCCAGACCAGACTAAAAATTATTTTAAAAATGCCTTTTACCAGGATCAGATTCATTACACATTAAAGTATTTAGGATTTAATTAATACAGTAATTACTACGCATCCTTTAAGGCCAGCCTTCCTTTCATTCACAACTATCAATGATTTTGATCTGAAGTAGGTTTAAACTTTTTAAATATAAAAAAAAGGAACATTAATCCAATTCCAATACCAAACAAAAAGCCTTTAACCATGTCAGGCAAATTTATCAATTGTGAAGCCATCAGTGTACCTACGATTATAAAAATCCCAATCGGAATTAAGACCGTATTATTTATTAATTGCTTTCTCATTTTACTTTTTTTAATATTTCTTGATATGGCATCTGGTAAATCCTTCATACCAAGAGTCAAATATAGACAATTAAAAATGTTCACTTGATAAATAATTTCCTTCCTTACCGGATTTTGAACCAGCCTTTTATTACTAAATATATTCCATTTATACTATAATACAAAAACAGCCCGCAATTTATTGAATCTTATTAAATCCACTAAATGATGACCTTTTTTCGATTTTGCGGCAAAATCAGCAGTGAAAGACGCATTGTGCTGTAAAAAAATTGTTTTATGGCATACCTTAAATCTCCAAACAGTATTACAAAATAAAGATTCTGTTTGCGGTTAATACAGGGTTCAATAGCTGGTCTTCTTGTCTTCACAACCTTATTATTGCCTTTTTATGATAGCAGGGACTCTTTTAATTTAAAACAGCAGAATTCGACACCTGAAGCAACTGTCTATTGTTTTTTCTGAGGGTAGCCCGTTAAACGTCGGCAGCTATACAGGAATTATTATGGTGGTAGGCATCATTAATGAGAATGCCATATTTACCTATATTCAGGTCAGCACTTCCCACAAAAAAATGAATAAGGTGAACTCCATTATCTATGCAATCAGCACAAGGCTGCGGCCCAAAATCATGACAGCCACCAGTACAATGATCGCACTGATGCCACTGGCCCTTGGTACAGGAACAGGAACAGGTGCACTGCTCCATCAGCCGCTGGCAATTGCGGTTATTGGCGGCGTTCTGGTAGCGTTGCCGCTGCTTATAATGGTGTTACCAACCTTATTGAACCTGTTAGCTTTTAAAGAGGAAGTAAAAAACAAAAAAGCGGTCTAAGCGGCCGCAAAAGTTACGGAACTTCCCGGAATTTCTACTTCTACTGACCAAAATCCATTTTACCTGATTGGATGATGAAAAATCGGGTAGGAAGGTAGCGATTATTTCGCTACCTGACCTCCCACACCACCGTACGTACGGTTCCGTATACGGCGGTTCTATTAACTTTTAGATTATAGGAGCCTCGAGTTTAGCGTGAAAGGCCTTAAGGGCAGTCACGAAGCTAAAGAGACCCAATTCGTCAAAATATTTCTTGGGGAATGCGAGATTCATGTGTGATGCCCCCGAATTGAACCACGGGCCGCGTTGATTAAAGGCTCTCCGAGCTGCATGCTGTTCGGAGAGCCCAGCTTTCCGAAGGTTGGTGAATCTTGTCCAGTTGCGTTTCCAGTGTCGCCAAAGGATGTTCCGCAAGCGATGTCGCAACCATTCGTCGAGTTCATGAGCCAGTTTCTTCATATCCGCGTAGCGGTAATAATTGAACCACCCCCTGATAGCAGGGTTAAGCGTTTTGGAAATAAACTTGGGCAGGTGTTTGCCTCTACCTCGTTGACACAACTCTTTAATGGATTCTTTTATGCGTGTCACGCTCTTCGGGGCAACCCTAAGACCAGTGCCACCTTTCTTGTAATAAAAGGAGTAACCAAGAAATTTGCCCTTTACGGGGCTATCCACCTTGCTTTTCTCCTTATTGACCTTTAACCTCATCTTGTTCTCTATAAAGTTTTGGATAGAAGCAAAGGCGCGCTCTCCGGCTCGGCGTGTCTTGACATACACATTACAATCATCGGCGTACCTCGTATGTCGATGACCTCGTTTCTCTAATTCCTTGTCCAGTTCATCGAGTACAATGTTTGATAAAATTGGACTAGCTGGGGAACCCTGCGGGGTTCCTTTTTCCCGGTCTTCTAGCATTCCATCTTTCATCATTCCTGTAAGTAGGTATCGGTGGATGAGTTTGTGAATTTCCCACTCTCCGGGTGTTTTTAGCATGATTTTACTCATTAACCTTTGGTGAGGAACCTCATCAAAGAATTTTGAGAGGTCTATGTCGATAACAATCCGGTATCCCTCATCCTGATATTCCTTCGCACGGTTTATTGCATCTATTGCCTTTCTTTTAGGACGAAAGCCGAAGCTGTTGTCTGAGAAGATTGGCTCCCAGATTGGAGTAAGGACTTGTAATAGAGACTGTTGTATAAACCGGTCGAGTACCGTAGGAATGCCAAGCATTCGGACCCCTCCATCAGGTTTTGGTATTTCTACCTTCTTGACTGGCTGTGGTTGATACTTCCCCTGTCTTAACTGTCCCTCAATTGCCTCCCAGTTTTTCCTTAGAAATAATTTTAAATCTCCTACTTCCATCCCGTCTGCTCCTGCGCTCCCTCTATTGTCAACAACTTTAATGAAAGCATCGTTCAGATTGTCTACATTAAGGAGTCTGTCGATTAATCGGAGTTCGGGGGGATTACATCCTTTCTTTATGGGACCTACAGAAACGGCACCACCAAGGGCCCTTGTCTCTTCCGGAGATTTTGCCTCCCTTGATGATGAAGATGTTCCCACCTTCTTTTCTGCCTTTGACTGTTGATTCATAATGATGATTTTAATCCATTCGTTAATAGTTCGGCCCTTCATCCTTTCCGTGAGTCTTCCTGCGTTTCCTTTTAGGTCGGTCGCCCAGCTCGTCTCGGGCTTACTATGGCCTCTGCTGACTTCTGATACCTTAATCTGATGTTGACATCAGGGTTGTCCCGGTGCAGAATACCTCGTGTTCCTTCCGCTGACAGGGTATCAGATCTCCCCGGGTAAGATGCATTTCTGTCACGCTTATACATGCCGTATCTACTGCCTGTCTTTCCGTGTAAGTATCGGACTTTAGAGATAAATGCCTCCTGATCCAGACAAACAGCCTCATACGATTCCTGTACGTCATGTCAGCGCTTTGCCTACAGCTGCCTTCAGATTCCCAGTCACCCAGGACACCCTTGCCGTTCGGCTAATTGTTCCCCTTACCGGGCCAATAGAGGTCTCTCACCTCCTAGAAATGCACCATGCCGGGCGCACATAAAAAAAGGAGCCTGGTTTTATTCAGGCTCCCTTGTGTCAGCAGATCATTATATTTTATTCGGTTTATGGGTTACCCCGGTAAACATTACCACCTGATATTAACTGCTTTAATTATTGCTGTAACTATATTCCAATTTCAGGTTGTTTACTTCAAAGAAGGATCCGTTATCTGTCATACTGGCTAGAAAACCAAGTGTTACATCACCTGGCTGGTCAATCGTAAAGCTGATACTGATATTATCCCCGCCGTGGTTGCCCGAAAATTCATAATAAGCCAGGCTTTGGTCTTCCGCATGGTCAATATCAGGGAACTGCTGACCCGCGGCCGCAAGGATGTATTTTCGGCCCTGATCATTCAGATCGTTCATATTGACGGTCATCCGCCACTTACCGCTATATGGCAGGTATACCGACTGATAAATCTTCCCATTGGTAATGGCTGACTTGCCCCAGCCGGATTCCATGGCTATCATGGAGTGATTTTTTACTTCGTAGCCGCCGTAACCGCCTGCGTTTTTAACATTGGGTGTGGTAATCCACTGGTCCAGATCGCCCCAACGGCCGCCATCCCAGGTACTGTAGTAAAAAGGATTGCCCGGATTTTTCAGATATTTAGCCGTAAGATCCACCCATACATCCTGAATCTGAGGCATATAGGTATCATAAGCGGTCTTAAAGGTGTCAATACTCAGGCTGTCAGGCCGGTAATAAGTTCTATAGACAACAGCGCTGCCCTTTTTATAATCCATAAGCAACGTATCTGTTACGTCCAGCCCGATGGTAAGACGTACCGAATCATCATTTGTCGTCTCATAATGCAGTTCTGTAAGTATAGGTCCGGCACTTTCGTCCATACTGGCAAAACTCAGATGTACCTGCAGCCCGGTGTCCAGAAAAGAGGAGGCAATGGGGCGGTTAATCAGTGAGGCACGGTATTTATCCCCGTAGACGACGCCAACCGCATAGACGGGCACGGAGCGGTTACCGCCGGCGTCTTCATTGACCACTTCAAAAGTATGCGACCCTTCCAGTAAATCCTTAACGAGCAGGCTGACGGTATCAGCCCCCTGCGTTCTTTTGACATCTACCTCCATAGAGTCAGAACGGCTGTCCCAGTAAATATGTGATTTGACAATATTCGGATCGGAAGTCAGTACCGAACTAAGCCGCACGCGGTAATCTCCGGAATATACCAGTATGGTATCCGGCTTTGCCGGATATATCAGATCACCTTTTACAAATTGCTTTTTATAATCATCCATCTTGGTGCAGCCGGTACTACCTGTCATAAAGAAGGCAATTGTCAACAAGCCAAAGAAAATACCTGCGACTCCCGGATACGTTTTTATTTTTAATTTACCCATCATAACTATTTTTTTATTGCTTCTTTGAAGTTTAATTCCTTGGATCTCCGTACACATTGGTTTCCACCAGGGTCATATAAGTGGTACCCAGCCAGTTCTGCAGGCAGTTAATCCTGAGATAGCGGTATTTTTTATCGCCTGAATGAAAGGTGCAGTTAAAGCCGGCAGCGGCCTGATTAAAATCATCCTGCGTCAGGTACCCATAAGGCAGACCTGAAGGCTTTTTGACTTCATAGCTGCCCAGCAGGTCCCACTGGTTAAAACTACCGTCACTGGCAGGCTCGGTAGCGCCCCAGACTTCAAATTTTCTCAGATTGCCCCCGTAAAAATAATTTCTAAGGCCGCTGGAGCTCGGCGTAGCGTTCTCTGAGTACTCAAAGATGACCATACGACTGAGCTTGGTAGGCGTGCCGATGTCAATAGTTACATGTTGAGGGTCCATACTATTTGAATTGGTCCAGACGACGTCCGGCCATGCATCTCCCCGGGTCTTGCCATCCCATAGCGAACTCAGGCCCTTGGAATTCTGATTATAGAAATCATAGGTAGGTTCGCCCGGCAGGCTGGTTCTCGCAAATTTACTTTTATCCAGCAACGCCTCATAAAGGGGCGATATCTCGGTAAATACCGTGTCTGTGGTATTTTGATACTTATCCCGGACAAATACAGCCACCTGAATGGCATTTGTGTCCAACCCCCTTATGGAATTATCAATGGTATCTGTGGCAGTGTAAATACCGGAATAAAGCGCCCAGTCACCTTTTTGCCTCGTCAATAACTGGATAGCCACATCGGCCTTTTCTTCATTCAGCGCTTTGATATTGATGCCCCCAAAATCCGGTGCCACTTTAAGGGAGTTATAGACTTCCCAGATAGGACTGATCAGTGGATGCACCTTGATTTGCACGGGTTCAGATGCTTTTTCCCCGCGGTTGACCGTATAGATCTTTACCGTATGTTCCAGTGTATCGGCAAAACCGTCCAGCACCAGTTCGTTTTTATAATAAGATGCTTTTACGATGCGTTCGACCCCCTTTTTTGTTTCATAGACTGCCTTTACGTAATAGAGATTAGGATCTGCCGGAACTGTATAATGCAGGGTCGCCGTTCCCTTACCGTTATTTACGGTAATATCTGAAACCATCTGAGGCGTTTCATCATTGTTACTAAGCGAACTGTGTTCCATAGTCTCCTTTTTACAGTTTAAAAAGGACAGGGACATCACAGCTACCAGCACCGCAGAGCGGATAAACGGGTTTAATATATAAGTCTTGTATTTCATTGTGATTTGTTTTTTTATTACTTAGGCCAGCCGGGGTTTTGTACTAAATTATTATTTGTCCTTAACTCATTAATCCACAGCGGCCACAGGTAATCTCTGGGGGCTACGAAGGATTGCTGAAAAAGTGTCCTTGGCTGATAATAAGAAATATCCGAGGCCTGGTTGGTGGTCCACCCCACCACTGGCGTATTATACTCGGCCGCGGCATCTTTCCACCTTCTCAGATCCCAGTAGGAGGATCCTTCGAAGGCCATTTCAATACGTCTTTCCTGTTTGATGATGGAGCGCATACCTGTCTTGGTCTTATATTTACCCGGATTTTTTGAGAAATTGCTCCAGGAGTCCGCCACTCCCTGTAGTCCTGCCCTCATCCGGACAGAGTCCACATACCGGTAGACTTCTGCTGTGGGCTGAGGTAAGCTTTCATTCAGCGCTTCCGCGTAAAGCAGGTAGATATCCGAAACGCGGATCTCCGGCCACTCATATTCCCTGGTATTGACACCGTTACTGCTGTAAGAAAAATTATAATCCACAAATTTCTTGATATAATACCCGGTCTGGTTCTCATAACCAATCTCATTATTGCCGCCATACTGCCCCAGTTTAGCCTCCAAAGTATAGGTATTTTCATCGTTGCCCGAAGGACTGCTCAATAAATACCAGACACCGCCGTCAAAACACAGGTCCGCATAAAACCTGTTTTCTCTGTCAAAATTCAGGCGGGCCGTCGTATAGCCTTCCTTGACATTAAAGCGCTCATCATGGGTAGCGGTCCTGAGCGTATTGATATGACTGAAATCAAGCGTCTTATCTTCCTGAATCGGCACTCCGTTGGCTGTGTAGAATAATTCGGCCATGCGTAGCGTAGCGCTGAACTGTCCCCTGGCCCCTGAAATATTGGAATACTGGTCTGCCAGCTTCACCATGGTTACATTTTGCAGATAATTCACCCTGGAATTAGACAATCCCCAGATTTTCTCGCTGTTCCAGCGGTCGCATATCGCCTGGCGGATATTTAACTGAGTCAATGTAGCATCAGAGAGATTGGTCAGCGAGGTCCTGGGATAATAATACAAATGAAAGCCGGCAGTCTCAGCCGTTTCAACGGCTGCCTTACAGGCCGCCGCTGCCCGGACCCATTTCTGATCCTCCTGCTGGCTATTGAATAAGTGAACACCTTTGTTATCCACCACATTTACATAATCCGGATTACCGTTAAACAGGGGACTTGCCGCAAGGACCAGTAATTTGGCTTTGACAGCTGCTGCAATAGGCTTGGTTACCCTTCCCAGCTCCGTACCCCGGTTTAAAATGGTCATCGGTAATAAAGTCTGGGCAGAATCCAACAGCCCTGCGATATAATTGACACAGGAGTCAAAGGGTTGCCGGTATTCTTTTACTTCGGCAGGCGTTGCAGAAATCGGCAGGTTCTTGTCATTAATGGGTATGGGGCCAAAGGAGCGCAGCAAAAGAAAATTATAATAAGCCTTTAAAAACAGCGCTTCCCCGATCCATCTGGCTCTTTCTGTGGCCGTCAGGTCTTTCACTTTATTGGTATCCGCCACATTTTCCAAAAAGATATTACAATTGGAGATGCCCTGAAAGAGTCTGATGCCGCCATTGCCGCCGCCCCAGTAATCACAGATCACGGTGGAAGAGGTCTGAAAACCTCTGGCAATATCCCAGGCAGGTACGGATAGGTCTCTTTTGGAGGTGGACAACCAGATTTCGTTGCCAGCCAGCATGCCTATATTGCTATTGGGATCGCCGTCATGCGGAATATAGGAATAACAGGTAAACAGATACTTCTCCGCCTCATTTCTTAAGGTAAAGGCATTATTTATAGTAGCTACATTATCCGGCACCACATCCATAAATTTCTTGCAGCCCGCGAAAAGAAAAACCAGCAACCCAGTTACCAGCCCTGCAGGTGCAAGCCGTCTTTTTATATTTATATTTATTTTTATATTTATCTTGTTTATCATGACGTTTATTTTCTTTAGGATTCAATGATAGTTTGCTGTTCCCGCAGCTGATTGAATGAGCTTATTCAATCAGCTTAATCATCCAGCCTATTCAATATTGAAATTGATACCGATATTATAGGTTCGCTGTATGGGATATCCCAGGCCATTGCCACCCATTTCCGGATCCCAGAGTTTAAACTTACTCCATACAAACAGGTTGTTCCCGTTGGCGTAGACCCTGGCATTTTTAAAGCCGATGGATTTAAGTCCCGGAACGCCAAAGGAATAACCGAGCTCAAGGGTTTTCATCCGCAGAAAAGTCCCGTCCTCCATCCACCAGGTAGAGGTCTGGTTGTTATTGCCGATAAAGCGGTCACTGAGCCGGGGCCAGAAAGCATAGCTGTTGCGGTTGTTTTCAGACCAGTGATCCTCGGCAACCGCTTTAAGCAGGTTGTTCTGGTAACTGCCGTTAATAACAAAGGGAGAGATATTCTCGGGGTTAATCCAGAAGGAAGAACGGGCTGAACCCTGAAAAAAAGCGCTGATATCAATTTTCTTATAACCGAAGGAGAAACCGGCGCCATAGATGATTTCGGGGGTGAGCGGGTAGCCGATCGGGACCAGGTCATTTTGATTAATGGAACCGTCACCGTTTACGTCCCGGTACTTAAGATCGCCTGCCATATATTCTCCAAAGGTCTGTGTCGGGCTGTTTTTAACTTCCGCATCGTCGATAAAAAGATGATCGGCAATATAGCCGAATACCTGGTCCACAGGATAACCCACATGGGTAAGATAGGACAGGTTATCCGGATAGATCGGCTCGTCATAGATCAGGGTCTTGGAAGTGGCATAGGTCAGGTTGACCCGGGTCTCCAGCCAACTATGTTTACCCAGCGTGGCCTTATAGCTGGCCAGAAAGTCTATCCCTCTGTTTTCCGCTTTGCCGGTATTGGCCTGAGGGGTAGACATAAGTCCCATGGAATTGGGTATATAGCTTCTTGTCATCAGGATATTGTCGGTACTTCTTTTATAGAGTTCAATGACCATATCCAGATTTTTAAACAAAGTCAAATCTACACCCAGATTATATTGTCTGGTATGCATCCAGGTGATGCTCTCATTAGGATACCGGTTGATATAAATACCCGGCCTGGAATACCCGTAATCCAGCCCAAAGGTGGAGCCATAGTCATTGTCATTCATATTGACATCAGAAAGATAGAAAAACCGGTCGTCGGAGTTGCCGATCTGGTCGTTACCTGCTACCCCATAGGTAAAGCGTAGTTTCATCTTACTGATCACCGGAAGCAGTGGGTCAAAAAAAGCTTCTTTGGAGATATTATAAGCCAGGCCGATGGAAGGGAAAAAGCCAAAACGCTTGTTCCTCGCAAACCTTTCCGAACCGTTATAGCCAAAATTAAATTCTGCCAGGTATTTATCATTATAGCCATACGTAAAGCGGCCGGAAAGTCCTTCATTTTTATGGGGCAAGGACTTTGCCAGGCTGCCGCTGTTGCCTTCTGTCTGGCTCTGCAAAAGCCCGGTCAGCATGCCGGAAACACTGTGCGGGCCCCAGTTATGGGAATAATTGAGCGTGGCCTGCGCGTAATACATGGAACTGACGTCTTTGGACGACTCGTCATAGCTCAGGTACTCCGAGCCCACCGTACCAATGGAAGAAGCGCTGCCGTCATTGAGTACATACAGATCAGAAATCGTTCTGTTATCCAGCGACTCGGCACTGTAATAAAAGGGGTTGTAGTTCCGGTTGATGGAATAATTAGAATATCTTTTCACATAGGCCATGAAGTTGAAATTCAGGCCGGGCAGGATAAAACGAAGATCCTGCGAAGCGTCAAACTGCACGTTGATGGTGGACGCGAAGCTCTGATAATAACCGGAGACCGAATAGGCGTATGGGTTCACATATAAGCTCTGCGTTCCGGGGATAACTGCATTACCAAATAAAGGATGATTTACATAGGGCAGATACTCCGAAGGGTAGATGGCGGGGAAGGCTACCGGGTTGGAATAGGCGGCATTATTGAATATCCTGCCACCATCGCCATTATTAGGCCCGTTATAATCATCAAACTGCGCATAGACCCTCACCGCGGCCTTGGTGGTGGAGGTGACATTCAGATCCACATTGGAGCGTACATTATAGTTTTTGAGCTTGATGTTATTATTAAAGTTATTAATCGGATTGGATTTTAAGATCCCGTTATCCACGTTATACGTGCCGGACAGATAGTATCTGGCTACCTTACCGCCACCTGTCACGTTCAGGTTATACCGCTGGTTATAGGTGTAGGACTTGATCATGGTATGAATCCAGTCATTACTCGGGTAGAGCAACGGATTAGTACCGGCCATGGTCTGGTCTATTTTATTTTGGCTGTAAGGAACGGCTGCCAGCGGATCCCTGGTGAGCGCCGCCTCATTGGCCAGCTGCATATAGGTGATATTATCTGCAAAATTAATATGCTCGGTATTGGAATTAATGGAGTTTTCCATCCGGAAGAAAAACTTGGCAGAACCTACCATGCCGGCCTTGGTGGTAATCAACAGCACGCCGTTGGCGCCCCGGGCACCGTATACGGCTACGGCCGTGGCATCCTTGAGTACGGAGAACTTGGAGATGTCATCGGGCTGCAGTCTTGCCAGGTCATTGGTGGAGGACTCAATACCGTCGATCAGAATCAAGGGATCCTGCTTACCGGAGCCAAATGCACTCAGTCCCCGGATAAAAAAGGAGGCGTTATCCTTGCCGGGCTCGCCGGTCCTTTGATAAGCAATCATACCGGGGATCTGTCCGGCAAACATGGTAGTCAGATTACTGGAGGGCTGACGGATCTTCTGCACATCCACGGTCGTAATGGCACTTACCATGCTCTCCTTTTTCTGGGTGCCAAAACCGACGACGACCACGTCATCCTTCTCAGCCGCGGCCGGCTGCAAGGTAATATCTATAATCCTTTTGCTGTCCACCTGGATCTCCTGTTGCTCATAACCGACATAACTGAATATGAGCCGGTCATAACCCTCCGGCATTTTTATCTGATAGACGCCCTGGGCGTCTGTGGCAGTACCCTTGGATGTGCCTTTTATCACGACACTCACGCCTTCCAGGGCATGGCCCTGATCATCGGTGACCTTCCCGGTCACGATGACTTCCCGGACCTGGACACCGGCCGCATTACCCCCTGGAGCCCGGGTGATTTTTTCCACACCGGGTTCGGCCTTTTCGTTAGCCCGAAGGATAATGGACTTGCCTTTGATGGTATAGGAAAGACTCCGGCCTTTAAGGCACTGATCCAGCGCCGTTCTGATATCTGCATTTTGCAGGTCCAGATCCAGCTTATCTGAACTGCGAATAAGCGAAGCATTATAAAGGATATTATAACCACTTTGCTTACTGATACTTTTTATCGCATCAAACAGGCTGATGTCATTTTGTCGCAGATTAATGTTCTGCGATAGCCCTTTGGCATAGACCTGCATCATTGTTAATAACAGGAGCACCGAAACCAATCGCATCCTGGATCTCAAAACGGCTAGTTCCGGCCTTTTCTTTTTGTTTTTTTTCAAGCGTTTTAATTTCATTGTGGTAATTTATTTATGCGGATAAGAAAACCCCCGGGGGCTGTTTTTACCAAACACTGCCTACGGCTATACAAACGACTCCCTCCCGGCAAACATTTTATTATTTTTGCCGGTCAGTTGTATTTAAACCCTATAGTTTAGGTTATTACTTTACGTATAAGACACTGCCTCTGATCTCAAATTGTATTTTATTGGTTGCACTGATCATGGATAACACTTCTGAGAGAACCGTGTTCTTGGAAATGATACCATCCAGCCGGACATTTTCCACATGACGCTCATAGACGATCTGTATATTATACCACCTGGCGACTTTGGTCAAAATATCTTGCAGCGTTTCTCCGTTAAAAATAAAATAGCCGTCCTTCCAGTCTATTACCGTCTCCGTATCTACACTACGCACCTGCAACCTATCCTTTAATATGGACTGCTTACCCGGCACTAACAGACAGCTGTCCCCGCCTCTTACGCTTTTCACTTTCAGACTACCCTGCAACAGGGTCGTTTTAACGGCTTTGTTATCGGGGTAGGCTTCTATATCGAAGTGTGTACCCAGAACACGCACTTCCTGCCGGTCTGTAGCTACATAAAACGGATGGGCCGGGTCATGGATCACTTCAAAATAACCTTCTCCCTGTAAAAAGACCCTGCGGTCATTAAGTCTGGCAAAAGAAACCGGGAACTTCAAACTGGAGCCCGCATTCAGCCATACTTTAGTACCATCAGGCAGTGTCAGTTTATACTGACCGCCAAGCGGTACCTTAATCGTGTTATAGGCAGTTATGGCGGGCGTACCGGCCCCGGCAGCAGGCTGCCGGGTGGCATCATACCTGACGCTGCCACTGTCCAGCTTTACAACACTGCTGCCTGACTGAGCAGCGACTCTTCCCGTGCCGGCAGCGTCCAGATTCACGGAACTGCCGTCCTCGAGTATCAGCACTGCCTTATTGCCGCCCGGGGCGACGTCCGTGGCCAGTGCAGGCCCTCTGCTTTTCTCCACGAAAAACAAAATACTGCCGGTCAGCACTATCAGGGCAGCAATAGCTGCGGCCAGCATCCGGAAAGAAACCGGTTTGCCAGCGTCTCCATTCATTCGCTGCAAAACCGCCTTTTTTACCTTTTTACCCGCCTTTTGTATGTTTGCCTCTGAAAGAGGCTGACTCTCCCGTTCGTTTAACTGCGCATACCAGGATTCCAGATAGTCCTTCTCTACCGCTGTGGCAGTACCCTTCTGGTACTTTTCTATGAGTTTTCTCAGGTCCTTGTCCTCCATGGTATGGGTCTCCGGTTATAATAACAACTTAGCTTGGTACAGTAGGGATAAAAAGATAAAAAAAATTAAGGATTAAGATGACCGGTCCATAAAATAAGCAGAATAATCACCCCAATCTTGGCTTTAAGTATTCTTAAAGAAGCTTTTATATGATCGTTGACCGTAAATTTGGTGATCCCCAGTTGGTCGGCGATCTGCTGATGACTCAGCTGTTCCTTACGACTCATCAAAAATACCTGTCGCATCCTGGGCGAAAGTTTTTTTATTTCCGCGTCCAAAATGGCTTCCAGTTCTTTTTTCTCCAGCTGGTGTTCTGTGGAGTTCATAGGGTGAGCGGCGGCAAATCGTTTAAAATCATTTTCATACTGGACAATTACCTGGCGGTGTTTTATTAGGTTCAGCACTTTATTGCGGGCAGCAGTAAAAAGATATCCCGCTATATTAGTACAGGCAATCTCATTTCGTCTTTCCCATAGTTTAATAAATATATCCTGTACCACATCCTCCGCCTCAGAAATATCCCGGATTCTTTGATAAACATGGCTGATGAGCAGGCCATTATAACGATCAAACAGTACTTCAAAAGCCGCCTGATCGTCATTTTTTATTTGCTCCATCAGGGTATGATCGTCATAAGCTTGCAGTATTCGCATAATTGATCATTTAGATTTCCGATTAGAATGTTAACAGGAGCCCAAATTATAATTATTTTGGATAATTTTTAGTGAATTTAAATTTCATTTAATTTTTAATAAGGTATACTATTGATTTACAGAAAATTTTTTTGTCATTCATCCATAAAAGGTGGAGGCCTGTGGCCGGTTATCCCGTTTCAGGCAGTAAGGTAAAAAGCGGGAGGCTTGTTTCTTTTTTATGGAACCTGGAAAGTGCCCGTTTCGCTCAGTAAGCAGGCGTTTATATTTATCTGAGCGATTGTTATATATACGTATAGGCAGCAGCCTGTTAATAATCCATATACCGGTTTATTTATTTGCGTGCCGTTTTTTTTATTAAAAGCCCCGTTGTGCACATGTAACGGGCCATTTTCAAGCAACGGACCCCGGAAAAGAACAACAGCAAATATATTTTTGAACCCATGCGACGGTTATTTTCAATTATTTTTTGGATATTTACATCCTCCATTCTTCATTTTCTATCAATATTTCTATTTTTAATTATCCATGACGACACGAAAAATTTATCAAGGTGCCCTGCTAATGGTATGCACGCTTATTTGTGCGGCTCAGGGCTTCAGTCAATCTTTTACAGCTGCTTATTACCGGATTGTCGCAAGTAACGGGCAGGTGATATCCCTGCCGGATAATGCTGAGAATAATGCGGCTATTGTACTGTCTAATCTGAAAAAGGGAGACAACCGCCAGATCTGGTGCATCCAAAAAGCAGACGACCGGTCTTTTTTAATCTATCACCCCTTCAGAAAGCTGGGCATAGATAATAATAACATGGCGCCAGAAACAGGTAATCAGCTGGTGCTCTGGACCCATAATGCATCCAACCAAAATCAGCACTGGATAATGGATCCGGTCGGTCAAAATGGGGGCGACGGCCAGCATTTTGTGTTAAGGGACGCCAGTCATCCAAAGCTGGTTATCGCAGAAGATGCCATCAGCGGACGTCTTTTTCAAAGGCCGATGCAGGAAAATGGCGGTCCCGGCGGCATGAACCTCTGGCGTATCGAACCTGTACAGGAAAAAATAACAGCGCCGCCTACTGTTGGCAAGGAAAACTGGGAAAACGAACATATTATAGGGATTAATAAGCTGCCTGCCCATAGCCTTTACGTGCCCTTTGGCTCCGAGGCTGCGCTTAAAGAGGATCCGACTTTTAACGCGCCCTGGGAAAAGACCAATAGTGATCTCTGGCAGTCTTTAGACGGTAACTGGAAATTCAACTGGGTAAAACAGCCTTCTGAAAGACCCGTAGATTTTTATAAAAAGGATTATGACGTGTCCCGCTGGAAAGAGATCCCTGTCCCCTCCAACTGGGAGATGCTGGGATACGGCACACCGATCTATACCAATTATACCTATCCTTTCCAAAGCGATCCGCCTTTTATAAAACCAGTGAAAGGCTGGACCCTGGAAAAGGAGCCAAATGCAGTGGGCTCTTATAAAAGGCAGTTTGAGATCCCGGAGAACTGGGATGGCAAAAGCATATTTTTGCATTTTGACGGCGCTTACAGCGCCATCTACGTCTGGGTCAATGGCCGGCAGGTCGGCTATAGCCAGGGGGCGAATAACGGGGCAGAATTCAATATCACGAAATTTGTGAAGGCAGGAAATAATGACATTTCTGTTGAGGTATACAGATGGAGTGATGGCAGCTATATTGAGGATCAGGATATGTTCCGGCTCAGTGGGATCCACCGCCGGGTCTATTTATTTGCCACGCCTAAATTTCATATTCAGGACTTTAATATTACCACCAGTTTCAAAAATGGGGATTATCAAAATGCGCTTTTAGGCATCCATACTTCCTTTACGAGTGACGCTGTCAAGCAGCCGGGCAGTACCCATCAGTTAAAAATCGACATACTGGACACTGCGGGAAAACTGGTCAAAAGCTTCAAAGGCATGGTAACGACAAGGGGTGGCGACAGCACTACGCCCCTGCAACTGGAAGGTAGTGTGGATCAGCCGCTACTCTGGTCAGCAGAATCTCCTAGTCTTTATACGGCTATATTTACCCTTTGCGACGCCAAAGGCAAAGTGCAGGAAGTGCTGAGCAGTAAATTTGGCTTTAGAGATGTGAAGATCCATGATAAGCGCATCTATATTAACGGCAAGCAGGTATTCTTTAAAGGCGTTAACCGCCATGATATAGATCCCCGGCTCGGCAAAGCCGTGCCGGTACCGCTAATGCAAAAAGATATCCTGATGATGAAGCGCCATAATATCAATACCATCCGTACCAGCCATTACCCCAATGACCCGAGGATGTACGCACTCTATGATTATTACGGTCTGTATGTTATCGCGGAGGCGGACCTGGAGTGCCATGGCAATCAATCCATTAGCGATGATCCCGACTGGATACCGGCCTTTGTAGACCGCAACGTACGTAATGTGCTGGAGCACCGCAACCACCCGAGTATTTTTATGTGGTCGATGGGCAATGAAAGCGGTGCCGGCTCTGATTTTAAAGCCGTCTATAAAGCCATTAAAAATATCGATCCGGAAAGACCCATCCACTATGAAGGCTATAATGAGGTAGCGGATGTTGATTCCCGCATGTATCCTTCCATAAAAGACATGCAAAAGGTAGACGAACAAAACACCGAAAAGCCTTTTATTCTTTGCGAATATGATCACTCCATGGGCAATGCCATGGGTAACATGAAACAGTACTGGGATTATATTGAAAACTCTAAAAGGATGGTCGGAGGATGTATCTGGGACTGGGTGGATCAGGGACTCAATAAACCTGGAGAGCCGGATAATCATTATTATTTAGGCGGTGATTTTGGGGATAAGCCTAATGACGGCTCTTTTTGTGCGAACGGCCTGACCACACCCGACAGAAGGGTAACCGCAAAACTTCTGGAAGTTCAAAAGGTCTATCAATACCTGAAATTCATCTATAACAGCGATCAGGGTATCACTGTACTGAATAAATATGATTTTACTACGCTGGATCAGTTTGATTTTAAATGGGTACTGCTGAAGGACGGCAAAAGGATAGACTCCGCGGACTTTAACCTGCCTGCAGTGGCCCCGGACGGCAACCTGTCCTATAAACCCCAAATACATAGCCCACTTAAGGCGGGTCATGAATACCTACTCAATGTATATGCCAGCCTTAAACGTCCAACCCTCTGGGCTGCGGCAGGTTATACCATAGCTAGAGAGCAATTCCGCTTGTCAGGCAAGGTAATACCTACATTTGCTACGGCTACTTTAACCGGCACAACAAAAAGCACTATTACCGAAGGTCCGGACTCGGTCCGTATCAGCGGTAAGGGCTACCAGGTGGTGTTTAGCAAGCTGAGCGGTCTAATGACTTCTCTTATATATAACGGTCAGGAGCAGATTTTTAATAGCGAAGGCCCTTCCTTTAACTGGTACCGCAGCATTAATAATGATCCCCGCAGATACAGCGACACGAAAATTACGGTTAGTGATTTTGCCGTTCAAAAACAATCAGACGGAACTGACCTGATTCAAACAAAGATGGACGCCTATATCGCGAATGAAAACACCCATTTTCCTTACGAGGTGGAATACGCAGTGTCCCCTGATGGTATTATTAAAGTAAGCGCCGTTTTCCATACAGGACATGGATATATGCCGCCCAGGTTCGGGCTGCGCATGAGCCTCACTCCTCAAAACGAAAATGTACAGTGGTACGGCAGAGGACCCTTTGAGAATTACCCCGACAGACAGTCCGGTGCTTTCCTCGGGATTTATCAGTCTACTGCCACAGATATGGGCCATGAACATTATGTGCAGCTACAAAGCATGGGTCAGCGAGGAGATGCCAGATGGATTTCCCTAAACGGCAATGGGCAAAAGGGCATTAAAATCATTTCTCTGGATACATTAAGCTTCAGCGCCCTGCATTTTACCGATGCAGCGGCCTGGAAGACTTATCATGATTTTAAACTGCCAGAGATCATTCGTCCGCAGGTCTACCTCAGTCTGGATTGCCTGCAACGGGGACTGGGCAATGCCAGCTGCGGACCGCAGCCATTAAAAGAATTTGAAATGCCTGAAGACAAGACGCTGCAGTATAGCTTTTTAATTGAACCGGGCAGGTAGCCTTTTTAAGGAGCTGAATGACCGGCAAGTCTGAGGCGTATATGTCTTCCCGTTAAAGACGGTAAGTTGACTCAGCTTAATATGGCTGCAGCCCTCTGAAATCCGGGTAAAGCAGCCTAACCAATCATGGACGGACCCTATGCTCCTCAGGTCCGTCCTTTTTTATGCTGCATACATATTATGAAGGTAAGACAACTCAATACGGGTCTATGCCTGGACAGGATACATTCAATTGATATAAAGGGAATCCGGCAGTATATTAAATCTTATTACTTATCACCAAGGGAAAGCTCTTTTTCGACCGTGTTTTTGTAAGAATCTGTACCACTACCTATGCCTGGCAGGCAAAAGCAAGGCACAATACATACTGAATGGCGGTATGGAACCACCGCATATCTGAATGACTAAACCAGAAAATTAATATCCATTTAAAAGTAAGCCATTGCCAAAACATCATAAAGTAAAATCAGGGTTAGCCCGTTACAAAAGAATTCATATGTGCGAAGCCCACTGGTCTTTTGCACGCTATATACCCTAATTCACCCACTGCAAATTTTAAAAACATGATTAGCTAGTTCATTCTATAATCTGGGCAGGAATAAGATTTAATATTTGAGACAAAACCGGCTGTCCGGGAAATTCCTTAGATTTGCTCATGGTAAAATTGGTTTGTAGTTATCTCAAATTTACCAAATTTTGGGGTGGTTTTTCTAAATCACCCCTTTTTTCTTAAATTTTACCCGGACAATAGTGATAAGAAAAGTATGCTAATAAATAGGCTACGTTCGACCATGGAGGCCCGCAAAGTTCATCTAAAGTCTAAATTGCAATCTAAACCGGATATAAATCACAATTTTATCACTTGAGGAGTACACGAATTAATTTTCATATAAGGCAGAACATCAAATAAAAGAGCCATTTTACAATTCTTCTGTTTTATAATCATTCACTGTACGTTGCGCTGAGGAAAAAGAAATCCCGACCGCTATTTTCTTTCTTAAATCGGACTCGTAAGGCTTTAAATATCCTTTATTCTTAATTTGATGCAGGGCATCCTCAGCGGTACCATTCAGCTTTAGTTCCATAACGTATATATAGAGCTCTGTTTTGACAAGAATATCGCATCTGCCCGTGGCACTATGAACCTCAGTATATACATCTACTCCGCTCAGTTTGAAGGTTAAATAGGTGAGGATATGAAAAATAGATTCAGTATCTCCCTTCCAATGGTCATAGGCTATTGATGAAGTCAACGCATTCAATTGGTTAACCACTCCTTCTATATCAAATCCTCTAAGGCTCCTGTTTAACTTCTTGATTAACTGTAGAGTATCGCCTCCTGAGGTATTCCTATATGTACTAAGCAGGCCCCCTAAAAAACTAGACTTAACTTCCTTATTTGGAAAACCTAATTTATAGAGTTGACGGTCCGAGGAAATTTTTTTAATCGTCAGGTAACCCGTTTGAAAGAGTAGAGAACCAGGGTCGGGATTATCTGTATTAAAACTAGATAAATCCTGGCTGCTGGCCTCAATATCTTCCACATTGTAAATCGAATGCATTTTTAGTTGCTTCAACAAAAAAGTTGGAGTTCCAGTTTCAAACCAGAAATTCTGAAATATTTGATACTTCATGAATTTTAGTAATGAAAATGGATTATAAACCCAGGTGTTCATATTCCACGTATAACCATCATACCAGTCCTTGATCTGGGTAAGAATATTTGGGTTGCTCTTTTGCAGATCATCAATTTCTTCTGCAAAATTTTCTTCCAGCTCCTTTTGTGTGATCCCTATAATTCCGCCATATTGAGGTATTAAGCTAATGTTGTCCAAATTATTTAGATCGGAGAAAATACTTACTTTGCTAAATTGGCTCACACCTGTAATCAGTAAAAAACGAATATACCCATCACTTGGTTTTAAGACAGAATAAAAACTCTTCATAATGGAGCGGTTTGCTTCCAATAGATCCAGATCATCCATAAAATCAATAATAGGCTTATCATATTCATCGATCAGGATAACTACTTTGCCATTTAAAGAGGCCTTTTCTATCAATTCCCTAAACATTAGGTCATATTCCTTCCTGTGAAGCGAAATACCTAACCTATTCGCATTATCTTCCAATGCCCCTATAATAGCATTTTCCAAGCCTCTTGTCCTAAGGCCAATATTAGCAAAATCAAAATGAATTACCGGGTTTGTTTTCGCCCAGTCCCACTTCTCGTGTACCCAAAGGCCCTCAAAAAGTTTTTGGTTTCCGCTGAAAAGTTCGTCAATTGTATCCACTAAAAGGCTTTTGCCAAAGCGCCTGGGACGACTCAAAAAATAATACTTACCAGTATTTACCATTTGATAAATATCCTCGGTCTTATCTATGTAAACATAGCCTCCTTCTCGGATTTCCCGAAAACTTTGCATTCCAAGTGGATAAATTCTGGGCATATAGCAAATATACGAATATTTATAGTAATCCGAAGGGGTAAAAAGCTAAATTAATTCCAATAAGAGCCTTTAAGTTACGAGTAAAAATATTATCTCAAACTGGACTGAACTTGAAAAGGAGATGATGTATATGCCGCAGGTAATGACAAGGTGGCGCGGTACTGGGAAAACGGTGAAATGGTGAACCTGACCTGCCCTGATACTTGTACAGCCCGGGCAACCGGCATCTTCGTTCTGGGAGATGACATTTACGTTTCCGGCAGCGAGACACCTAACACCGGCGGCGGCATGCGTGCAGTCTACTGGAAAAGCGGCGTGACACACATTCTTTTGGATGGTTCAGAATTTGCTCAGGCAAATAATATATGCGTCGTGGATGGAAAAGTCTATGTTGCAGGCATGGTGGACTATTATTCGCCTGCTTACTGGGTGGACGGCAAAATGGAGCGCATTATGTCTCTTGCGCACGTTACCGGCTTTGCAGTCAGATAATCCTTCCTGGCTCTATGCTGGACAATCCCGACCATTCATAATTTGATTCTTCGGGCCTCTAAACAGCCAGGGTAAGATTAACCAAATCAGCATACCCGCCGCCGAGATCAAACAGCTTAATCAAACCATGCTCTTTCCATCATTTAAGACGCGATTTAAAAACCTTTCTGAATTTATCAAGTTTGGGCTTAATAACTAACTGACAATAAGGAACGCCCTTGTTTTGATTATAATAATCCTGATGATAATCCGCTGCTTTGTAAAACACGCTATAGGGAGTAACCTCTGTTACAATCGGGCTATCATAGACTTTTTGCTGATTTAACGCACGTATGACTGCTTCTGCCAACTGCTTTTGTGAGGGATTATGGTAAAATATGGCGGAACGATACTGCGTGCCGACATCTGCCCCCTGCCGGTCCAGGCTGGTAGGATCATGCGCCACGAAAAAGGCGGCCAGCAACTGTTTAAAGCTGATAACGGAAGGATCATATATGATATTACAGGCTTCCGCATGGCCTGTCAGGCCGGTGCAGACTTCCTTATAGCTGGGATTAGCCACTTTACCGCCCGTAAAACCTGAGATCACAGCCTTCACGCCTTTTAACTGACTGAATTGCGCCTCCACGCACCAAAAGCAACCCGCCGCAAAAGTAGCGGTATCCCACCTGCCTCCAATGAACATTTCTTCTTCCTTGATTATATTATTTTTATGAATTATATCAGCGCTAGCCCGGACTGCAATAGTCAGCCCCGTTAGAATGATCACAAGTAAGACGGATAATGAACTAAATCCCTTTTTTGAATGCTGTATTTTATTCATGCTAATAGTTTTAAATAGTATAGCTTCAAGATTTTTTGTATCCCCGGTTTTCTTATCACTCAGTCCAGGGCAGGGGCCATCCTGCAAGTGGTATCAGGGCTTGTTACCGCTAAAACCCGTAAAGCAAAAAAACTTTACAATACGCTGCATTTGACTAGTTAAAACAAGGCCCGTTTATTTTTTATAAAAAGCTGTGTACAACTATTCATGCTCAGGAGCGCCTGAAGCTTGTTATATTAGTCTTTGTATAATTCTTGAAAAAACGGCTAAAATGTGCCGGACTGTCAAAACCCAGCTCGTAGGCGATTTCCTTGGCTGTCTTGTCTGTATAATTCAGGTACCGTTTAGCCTCCAGTAAGATCCTGCTCCGGATAATGACAGATGGAGCGGGCTGCTTGTATAATAAAAATACATTGCTCAGGGTCTTGGGTGATTTATTGAGTAGCGACGCATAAAACCCGACGTCATGATGCGTTTTATAATTCCCTTCCAGCAGCAACGCAAACTTTCTGACCAGATCCATCTTTTCTTCGCTGGCAGCCTGATAACCCACGGACTGTCTTTTGGCGATCCTGGTCGTCTGGATAATGACTCTTTTTAATAAGGTGCGCAACATCTCCCCCTGAAAATGATCACTTAACAGCAGTTCCTCGGCAAAAACTTTTTTCAGGTGCGAGATTTCAGCGAGTTCTTCCTTACTTAAGGTTATAAACATGGGATGTTGAATGCCGTAAAATAAAAAACCCACACAACCCACTTCTGCATCATGATCCACAATACAGTAGAACTCTCTGTTAAACTGCCAGGCCGTCAGGGTCTCCGGATGCTCAAAAACAAAATGCTGACCACCCACCAAAGGTAAAATACAGTTAGGCGGCATGGTATAGGCGACTTCATCTATCATTACTATTTGAGCGCGCCCCTGGTTAAAAACAAAAGTATTGATAGGCTCGGGCTGCCCTCCCTGCATCCCTTTTCCTTTTAAAGATGGTTCCTGACTCAGCATGACAAATTTTGCCGCTGTCTTATCTTCTATATATTCTCTGCGCATATATATGTTTAACCGTTCAAAGCCATCATTTTCTATCCATTTGACGCGCTGCCGTGTCATTCACTGGCCTTAATCCGGGAATGACTGATGAGCCCCTGGGCTTTTTTTGCTAATGCCAACAGTGAGTCACTACCTATAAAACCTTCATAGCGCATCAGCATTTTACCGGACACATCAAAAAACAGCAGCGTAGGATAAGTACTTACCTGCCAAAGGTCCACCAGTCCCGTCCCCTCCTTATTTTCAGCATCTAAGGTGATGGTTATAACATGTTTGTTCAAAAATTGGACAACCCCTGAATCTTTAAAGGTCTCCTGTTGTAATTGCCTGCACGGTAGGCACCAGCTTGCGCCCACTTCTGCTAAGACCGGCCGGTTTATCTTCCCTGCCTCCTGAAGGGCCTGCTGCCAGGTGCCCCTAAAAAAATCAATTTCCGGATGCGCTGCTGTTTGCGCAGTCAACACAGTGCCAGTCAACAGCCCTGTTAGTAAAATTACAAAAAATAAGGCTTTTTTCCTGTTAACTGCCCCACTCCTCACCACCCGATGCAGCCCTTTGATGAATAATAATTTAATCATAGGAAAGGTTTCAGGCTAAGGGCGGCAGCTTTTAATAAATCCCCGTTTAACCTACGCCGAGAGTCCGGATTAATATATTCAAACTGTATACACCCAGTTTTATCAACAATATAGACAGCCGGAACGGGCAGCAACAGGTCCTTATCCATTCCACCTGTGGAAGTGGGAAGTAATTGCAGGTATTCCTTGGGGGCTTTATAGGCAATTCCCAGGCTCCTGGCAAAACTCAGATCCGCATCCGAGAGTAGTGTATATTTAAGTTCTTTTTTTTCCAGGGTGGTTCTTAACTGTTCAGGCGCATCTGTGCTGACAGCCACGAGTTGATACCCCAGAGCTATCAGTTCGGGCTCCAGCTCCTGAAGGCTGGACAACTGTTTTGAACAATAGGGGCACCAGCCTCCTCTGTACATCACCAGCACTGTCGGTTTGTTGTCAAAAACCTTTGCTAACTCCACTGACCTGCCATCTGCATCTTTCAGGCTGGCCTCTTCAATTTTCTCGCCTATCAGAAGCGGGCTGATATCATAGGGAGTCATGGGGTAGATCTCTTTTCCGGACCCTGCCTCAGTGGCAGTTGCTTTTAGCTTTGCATGCGTGGCTGCCTTGTCCGTTGGGCCTATTTGCTGCAGGTTCGCAGCCTGCTGTGCATACGCACCGCCAAAAACACCTGCGAATAATAAAAAACCGGTTAAAAACAGCCTGTATCTGTTATTTTTTACCATGATCATTTTGCTTTTTTTAAGAAGAAAAAAACCGGCTGCCCTTAATCAACAAAATTAACAGCCGGCTATCTATTATGTCACCTTTATACTTGCCTTTTTAATCCAGTGGTTCCGCCAGCGGGAATTCTACCGGGACCCGGGTAACCGCATGCAGCAGGTTACTGATGGTCCGGTCTCCAATTAACAGAATGAGATCCACTAACTGCCCCCTGGTATAGCCCGCCTCGAAAAATCTGTTTAATAACTCCGGATGGGGCACTTTTCTTTTGAGCGTTAATGCATGTGTTAATTTTACCAGTGCGTCAAGCTGCGGATCAAAATCCGCATGTCCCGACCTGATCCGGCGTATTTCCTCTTTTGTAAAACCGGTCTTCTCTGCAACCACCACATGCGCGCTGGTACAATAAATACAGCCGTTGATTTCACTGACAACCAGGTTCACCGCCTCAGCCTGTTTATCCGACAGCGATAGCTTAGTGGATTCCAGGTTAATATATGCTTCCAAAGCATTCTCGGAATAAGCGAGTGTTGAATATAGGTTAGGCACCGCACCGTAACTTTTAGTTAACCGGTCAAAGACCTGCTGATTTTTTTGAGAGACTTCTGCTCTTTTGAGCACTTTAAAATTGCTGTTTTCCACTTTATCTTTTTTATTGTTTGTCGTCTTATTTGTCTTACCTATTTTCTGAGCACTAGTTTATTGTCACCCGAATCATATCCTTGACATCCGGAAGTGTCGTAAACATATTTGGATTGGGCACTTCTGAAATTTCCTTATCTTCTCCCAACGGCGTTCCGGCCAGGTTGAACTGGGTGATTCCTGCACCTGGATACTGACTAATGGCCGTACCGTCGTCATAGAGGCCAAGATCCGCGGCAACGTCTCCTCTTGTAGACCCGTCAATACCAGTTTGATTGGCAAAAAACCAGTCATTGGAAAAACCGTACATAGTGGCCACTGCTATCTTGTCATTTTTATCCAGGGTCAGCTTTTGAGATACGCTGCCTCCCATATCCTCTCCCACTTTAGGTAATAATACGGTGGTGCCACTGGCGGCCAGCACATATACAGATTTGACGCCCGGCAGCTTTTTCAGATAGCCGGCAAGTGCGGTAGCGTCTCCCTTCTGGGCAATATCTGTCAGGCCATTTCCCGGATCCTTCGCCCCCGGCATAAACACCGGATTTTCTATACCGTTATATACCACCACCAGAACAGGAGATAAAGGCGTAAATATGCCGGTTTGTCCGTCGATATAAGCACTCAGCTGTTCAGGATTTCCCATTTCTGCTATGTCCGTCAGTCCATTCTGGCTGAGTTGACCTTCTTTATACAGCGGATCCGGGTTTAACAGTTTGCCTCCGGCGATATAGGATATCGCCCAAACGCCAGGACTAAATGGTGTCGGGTTACTCGTACTCCCTGATGTATTGGTTATCATTAAGGTAAAGGTGGAGTTACCGTCATAATGCAGTTTCGCCTCCATAAGATCCGAAGCAGCGGCGTAGCTGTTACCCTGATCGTCCATGCCTTTAATTTCCTTTATCACCGATGGCGCCGTTTCCGCTGTCCCCGGATGCATGAGCGCTTTACCCGGCTTGCCGTTAATCCTGGTGCCGTTATCCCAGAGCCGAATTTCAGATGAAACGTCCCCTTCTATAGGCGTTCCGTCACTATTGTATAATGCTATGCCCGGGCTGGCCGGAGCAAAGAACAGGTCATTAGACCAGCCATACATGGTCGCAAAGCTTAATGCCTGCCCCTTGGCCGCAGAAAATTGTATGGAAACGGACTGTCCCGGCATAATTAATGAAGAACTTCCCGTATTCATAAAGGTGCCCGATTCAACGAGCGGCCTGGAATCCAGCACATTTTCAACAGTGATGGTGGCAGAACCACCGGACATGTCACCATTGTCATCTTTTTTACAGCTGGCGGACATCAGTGCCATCAAGGCAACTGAGATCCAGGTTAAGTGTTTAGGCTTCATAATATTGATTTTTTATTGTACCACAAATGTAGCTGGCAGTCCCTCTTCCTTTGGTACCTCCATTTCCTTATCACTTACCAAAATTTCCCGAAAGGGACGACAAGACGTGTTTCATCTTTTTTGTGGTTTTAGGTAAAGCAACAGCAGGCATGGCAAACAAAAGCCGCAAGGAATCAAAGCCAACCAAGGCACACAGTGTTAGGTTCTTTTTGAAATTAAAAGATCCGCCAGATGGCTCACTGAAAAACAAATGGCTGGCTCACGCAGCTATTCAACAAAACAATTTCATCTGATTATCAATGAAATATACAATTATTTCAGCGCTAAGTGGATAGATCTGCCGCGCTTTGACCTGAAAGAAAAAAAAATGAGAAACCAATTAGTTGCGTATATTTACAACTGAACGGTTTCATAAAAAAGAATTTCGATATTGAGAGGAAATTTTATTTATGCAAGGATAAGTCCGAGACTTAGGCTATTTGGGCCTCCCTTCCGTTACAGTCGGATGATGTCCGGTGCCACAGGCCGAAAACTTCCCTGATCAGATCAGCGTAAAGCAATTATTTACCCCTCTACAACTCGAAAAAATGAAAAAAGTAGACCTTTGCCTTAAACGATTCCGCAGGATATGGGAAACAAAATTTAATCAGTTAGATCAATGATTAAACATTTAAAAAAAATCCAAAAAATGAACAGCCACTTATTATTTGACTTTATCGTCGACAAAGAAAACAACACCATTCACATGACACGTGAATTCCAGGCAGACCTTCAGCAAGTATGGGCAGCATGGACCACTGCAACGCTACTCGATCAGTGGTGGGGCCCCAAACCATGGCGTGCCGAAACCAAATCAATGGACTTCCGGGAAGGAGGATACTGGCTGTACGCCATGGTGGGACCCGAAGGAGAAAAACATTGGGGTAAATGCACCTTTATCTCTATTGAAAAAGAGAAATCCTTCACGCAAAAAGACAATTTTTGCGACGAAAACGCCGTAGAGAACCCAGCCTTCGCACCCAATATATGGGAAAATAAATTTGACCAAAAAGAAAATAAGGTTGAGGTTGATGTCCTGATCTCTTTTGAAACATTGGCGGATCTTGAAGCCGTTATTTCCATGGGCTTTAAAGAGGGCATGACGACGGACTTCAATCAACTGGATGAACTGCTGAAAGCCGCTAAATAAATCCCGAAGTCCATTATCTGTATTCTTTCCCCTTAAAAGTTATATGTTATGAAAACGACATTCCAACTACCTAAACCATATAGGGCAGTTTTGCTGCTGGTCATCTTCCTGCAGGCAGCACTGCTTTCAACGGGGCAATCCATTAAGCCTTCTGAAAGCGGATATGCACCGGCTAACGGCGCGAAAGTTTATTATGAAGTGTATGGAAAGGGCGAGCCCATCGTTTTAATCCACGGGGCCTTTTATACCATCGGATTAAACTGGGGCGCATTAATCCCGGAATTATCTAAAACAAGAAAAGTTATTGCCATCGAACTGCAGGGGCATGGCCATACGCCGTATTCTGAAAGGAAATTATCCATAAACACCCTGGCAGACGATGTCAAAAGGGTTATGGATTACCTGAAAACTGACCGGGCCGATATCGCCGGATACAGCATGGGCGGTTCCGTAGCTTATCAGTTTGCCATTCAATATCCTGAGCGGTTAAGAAAATTAGTTATTATATCTTCCACCTATAAAAGCAGTGGCTGGCTGCCCGTGGTCAACAGTGGGTTTGATAACCTTACACCAGAAATCTTTGATGGCACGCCCATTAAAACAGCCTACGACGCTGTAGCACCGGATACAACCAAATGGAAAAGTTTCTTAAGTCAAATGTTCGCTTTTGCCAGGGATACCTTTGACTGCGGGGATTCTAATATTGCCAAAATCCAAGCACCAGTATTGCTTATTTCTGGTGATAATGACGGCCTAGATAAGGTTGAACTGATGAAAACATATGAGCTGTTAGGCGGTGGCATAAGCGCTGATTTGAGTCCCATGCCGAAATCCAGGCTAGCTATACTACCGGCTCAGAGCCATGTCAGCCTGATGATGCAGACCGGGGCAATCCTGGGTTACCTGAATGACTTTTTGAAATAATGCTACCTTTTGACAGAAGTCCTGCTTTTAAGCAAAATATATATCGCCTCAAAGCAGGGCATTCTGATTAGCGAATCAGGATGGTTTATATTTCTGAAAACGACTAAATCTTCACATAAACCGCTATCATTTAGCAATCTTTTTTTGTCAACCTAATTTCTATCAGTAGGAAAACAGCTTTCAGCGGTGGCCTTTTTCCCATTTAGTAAATAAAGGGAACCAGCATTTTTGTTTTACGGGCGTATTGGCTGTACTGCGCTCCGTATTTCTCTTTCAGGTATTTGTCCAGTTTCGGGGCATTATAAAAAGCAAAAAAACAAAACAAAAATACCGGTATAGTTAGGGCGTAGTAGTTACGGGTTAGCACCGCATAGGCGCTCACCCAAAGAATATCACCAAAGTAGTTAATATGACGGGCGTAATGAAAAAATCCCCCTGTATAAATTTTCCCTTTATTTGCTGGATTTTTTTTCCACCGGTTTCTGAGAATCTCTCCGCCACTGTTCAGCACGCAACCGGCGACAAATAAAAGCACAGCAGAAATATCTACTCCGTCTACGGGCTTAGTGGTGGGCAGCACAAACAAACTGAATCCTATGTAATATAGCGAAAACGCAAACGGGACGCTTATACTTTCTTCCCAGGGTATTTTTCTTTTTAACAGAAAAAACATCATATAGCCTAATCGTAGAAAAGTAATGATATTAAAGATAAAAATAATAATTCTTCTCGCCGGAAACGCATTTTCATTATTTACCTTGAATAAATTGGCAAACCAGTCACCTCCTTTCTGAAACAATATCCAAAAGGACAACCACAAAAGAAAAATTTCAATAACGTGAATGGTGATTTTCTGTGGAATACTTTTACTATTTGTACCGTATAAATCCATTTTTGTTTTTCTGACCTGAAGGTACAACACCCGCAGGAATTATTGTGGGCTTTTATCATTGAAAAAGGCAATCTCTTTACGCTTACTTCAAAGCTTTCACTTGGGGTATGATTTTATCCACCTGTAAGACAGGAATATACCGGATAACCTTTTCTTTCCCTTTATCCACTACACCGATTTCGGCAGGTTTGCTGGTATTATTGAACCAGACAGATAGCCTGTCCGTCAGCTTCATCCCATTGGCAAGTCCCGCTTTGGCGGCGTTACTTGCTATTTCCAATCCTCTAATTTCACCTGCTTTTCTACTCGCCTGCCAGTCAAAACCAAGATCAAACACCTTGTCAACCTGTAAACTATCTGCCTGATAGATCCTTCCGATAAATAGCAGTTTCGTTAACCGGCTATTGTCCCCACCGTTCGCCTTATCTATGGCCATGGCCGTAGCCGCGTCACTGTAAGAACGAACCAATCTGCTGAACAACACATTTGAAAAAATCATGGCAGGGCCGCTTTGTCTATATAGGTCACGCAGCAGATCATCCAGTGACCCTTGGCTTTTTTCCCTGATCCGGCTGTCAATGAGAAAAGCCAGTATCAAGCCCCTCCGGTAGGATAACAATTTAAGTTCACTGCTTTCCCAGTACCTGCCGATCAGCTTTTGAGCTGCCATATTAAAATAAGGCGATAAATAATAGTCTTTTAAATAGCCGTTGATCCTACCTAGGAACTCATCCTTTGAGATGAGTCCGGATTGAAAGAGGATTTTAAAACTATAGTATTCTGTAAAACCCTCGCTGAACCATTTATAAGGCTCATCCGGCTCCGGCATTTTCAACCCGAGCCCCAGCCAGTTATGAAAATATTCATGGGCAATCATGGGCAGCAGATTGCTTTTCAGGTCAAGCCCAACACTTTGGAAAAGGCTGAAAGCATGATAATGCGCCGTGCCACCGGTATTGCCCTGGTCATACAGGGGTAGAAATAACGTAAAATAATATTCAGGCCCCTTTTCATTCCAAAAACGCCTTTCGGCCTGGATAATATTCGTTATGCTGGAAAAAGCAGTATCATCCGAAAACGCCAGTTTACCTGTAAGCGCTACCACAATCTGGTGTCCTGCAACCTTTGTCGTCCTGGATCTTAACTTACCTGCACAGAAAACAGCATTCAAAAGGCTTTCCTGACTAACGGTGAATTTCCCGTCAGTAGCATTGGCATAAAAACTGTTGCCGAAAAAATCATCTTTTGAGAACCCTTCATAGCTCAGCCGACATTTTATATGTGCCGTATCCGCCAAACTTGGATAAACGAGACCGCTGTAACCTTCAAAGTAAAAATAATCCGCATTAATAACAGGCCTGAAATAAAGCGGGTACTTTAAAGGTCCTTCCCAGTCCTTATGTAGTAAATAACTAAATACGACATTCGTGCCCGGCTTGTATCGAACGGTATACTTATCCCGCCTATCCGTCGCACTGATAACTGTTGCAGGCGAAAGGGCAGTTAAACCGGATACCGCCTTATAAAGTGACTGCTGACTGGCCCATTTATCCGGTAAATGAAGCGTCGTCTCTCCGGTAGCGTTTCCGGTAAAAGCCACTTTAATTATCAGGGTCGTCGAATCTTTTCTCGACAAAGTGTAACTTAGATCCGGCTTCTGGCCGGAGCAAACCAAAGAAAAGCAAATGGAAATAAATAAAAATAAAGTCTTCATACGTTAGTTATCATCTCTATGCAAATTACTGTTTAATTGATTTATTGCAAAATCCTGCTTCTACCCAGCGCCTATTCTTTAAAAGACTGATGGAGCTGCCCTGAAGGGCAGCTCCATCAGTCTTTAGTTTGGCCTTTTTCTAGATAAGGCAAAAAATAGCAATATAGTTAGTTATATTGCTATTTTTTATTATATTAATATCTGATTAAACGACTAGATATGGGATATCCAACTAAAATTCAGATAATAAAAAGAGCAAAGAGTCAGCAGTGGTATGTAAATTATCCAGCTGCCGTGGCTCAGGCAATAGAATTTAAGCAAGGATAGATTGGTGAGTGGGTGATAGATGATCACCAGCGCCTGGTACTTCAGCGTAGTGATGAATCTGTAAAAGATCTTTTAAAAAAACTCCCCAAAAAGAAGGAGTAGTTGCTTGCTTTAATGAATTATTCGATAGATGTATAACAGCTTTCAACCAATCCAGGACTTTTCACAGAGCTCAGGATTTGTCTCACGGAGTTATTTCATGTATTGGACGTTGTACGATAACAGGGATGTTAACAGCAAGTGGGAATCAGTTTAAGACTGGAGTGCGGCCTATCGAATATTTAAGGGTGAAAGAATGGATATGAATGCCATTTTTTCTGAAGTTAGAAAGGAGATCGTGTATCAAAATAGAAAGACAGGCGATTTTATTTATGCATACATGGACGATACCCTGTTAAGGAACAGAGGGAAGAAAATATCAGGGACCGGATGGCAAAGGTATCCACTTGGCCCCCGTTTTGTAATAATTTCATTGGGGGCCAACGATTTGTTCAACTCTCTTTATCACTCATTGAAAAAGACCTCTGCGGTCCATCAAGAGCTATCCCGGTAGACTTCAAACATTGTCCTCCCACCAAGAAGCCGTCAAAAAATGCGACCGACCAAGAACACCTGGCTGACCAGCAATTTAAACGCAAGTTTGCCATAATAGGCACGGACATTTGCGGGTTAGGTATGCGTTCCTGTATTTGGTATGGGGGTGATAGGCGATCGAGATGCCCAGGTGCCAGTTATTCCCTTCTTAAAATACAGTGCTTCTTAAAACCGTGTACTTAGGGAGTATAATAGTGTTGGGTAATCATTTGATTTGGGCTGTCTTTTTTGTTTATAAATATGAATGGAGACCACAAATTTGCAAAAGATATTCAGTCCCCAGATGACAACTTACAGGAAGGTTGGTCAAATAATTAAAAAGGCAAAACCAGCTCTTTAAACCGGATATTTATATCCCGTGATTGACAGCAAGGCCTGTCTCACTAATTATTGCTATATTTATAGGGCGCAATATTTAGATATTGCGCTTCAATGGTTTTCTGACCTTTAATTAAAAGGACAAAAGGGAGCAGCAGGCACAGCTTCCAGTAATTTGTCTCTTTTTTTACTGATAAAGGCTTTTTATTAAGAAATCATTGAATGGTGGCTTGGAAGCTGTCTATTTGGCAATATGGTAGCAGGATAATAGAAAGGTGGTTGATTTACATAATCTCAGATAACAATTTATGAAAGCAAAAGAAGTTTCAAAAAATGTAGTGACCGGTAGTATGGTTTCCCGCGGTGAATTTTTGAAAAGAAGCGCGCTCGCTTCCCTGGCAGTTTTAACTGCCAGCCGTTCCTTACGTGCGGGATCCTTATTTTTACCAAGTCCACCTAATTCTAAATTTCATGGGGTGCAGGTTGGGGTTACCACTTATTCTTACCGCAGCATGGTGGACGAGATTCATCATGTTCTTCAATATATTGTAGAAAGTGGCATCAACGCTGTAGAACTCAAGGGACATGCGGTTGAAAAATATGCCGGGCTGCCGGAGGATAAATCAAAAATTGCGGAATGGCGCGCTACTGTCGGTATGGAAAAGTTTAAGGAGATCCGTCGTATGTTTGATAAGGCAGGGGTCCGTATTTACGCATTTAAACCGGACAATGCCTTAGGAGTGAACAATACGGATGAAGAAATCGCTTATGCACTTAGGGTCACTAAGATCCTTGGAGCGCCGACTACTACTACGGAATTACCGAAGGAATCTGCGCAAACGCTGCGGCTGGGTAAAATGGGAGAAAAGCATGGCGTATTTATCGGATATCATGCACACCTTCAGGCTACAGATACGGTATGGGATACAGCATTAACGCAATCTCCCAATAACACGATGAATCTGGACTGTGGTCATTATATAGCCTCTGGTGGTGCAAATACCGCGCAGTCACTCTTGGCACTAATTCAACATAAACATGACCGTATTACCTCTCTTCATATAAAGGACCGTAAAACAAAGGCCCACGGCGGTGCCAACCTGGCCTGGGGTGAAGGAGATACACCCATTAAAGAGATCCTGCAACTATTAAAAAATAAGCAATATAAGTTCCCGGCCACGATTGAATTGGAATACCAGATTCCTGAAGGCTCAGATGCGGTTAAAGAGGTTAAAAAATGTGTGGAGTATTCAAAAGAGGCGTTGGGGTAAAAAGGCTATAATGTGAAATATACCAGCCTAAGTATAAATAAAACTATGATTAAGTGATGCAATGTCCCTTAGCAATTCTTCAATTATTTTTATCACATCTATCTGTAACTTATGGTTATAAGTAGAATCAAAAATTACTACTTAATGCAGGTTGGGTAGTCCGATTTAAATAATTATCATTTAATTTTATACAAAATAACTTTCATTTTCCCACACTAATCATCATAGAGCCAATTTTTTGGGGCTATTTTGCGTAATAGCAATTTATTTATATCTCTGGCAGATAAAACCATTATTTAAGCAAAAACAATACAAAATAGACATTCTGATGGACGAATGAAGCATGCCTGCTTTGCCGAAAAAACTGAAGCTGCACATACACTGCCCTCGTTGCAACAAACCTTCTTTCGCCAGTCGCTGCCCTCCTATTCACAAAGAATTGGACGCTCAGATGCTATTGCCTGTGGGCCCTGCCTGCTTTTATTTTTTTTGAGGGATCACTCGTAAATTCCTGTTTTAATAAAATTCAGACAAAACTAAAATCAGTGAACAGTATATGTTTTAAGATCCATATTAATGGCGGATACCTGCAGTTTCATGGAAGACTTAATCTCCTTGGCATCCTGATCACTATATTCTATGGAAATCTCTCTGGATTCTCCAGGCAGTAAGCTGATAAAGTTATCTGTATAAAGTGCTCCTTTGACCGGTATGGCGTTATGATGAAGCAGCTGCAGCTGGATAAAAAAAGCAACGTGACTGCCCGTATTTTTTAAGTTCACCCGTACTATAGCGCCGTTTTTTGTAGCCCTTTTCTTTTTGACCCTCACCTTTACTACAGCCTTCGGCAGTTGGGCCGCTCCCTTAAAACCGCCTACGGCAGGCCCCGTTACGGTCCAGGCGCCTTTATAGACATCTGTTGAGCGCCAGTAAAAAGAGCTGGCCACTTCTCTACCTTTGTTATCCAGTAATCGCAGTTTCAAAAAATGCACCGGGGAGATATCCCTTGGAAAAGCTATAGTCATTATCTTACCAGCCAGGCCGTCTGCAGGGATATCGGTCTTTTTTTCACCTTTATTCAACAGTCTGCTATTCATATCATACAATTCATAGCGGACCGTGTATCCGCTGAAGGCTTTTCTATAATCATTATAGACCGACACCGTGCTGTTTAGGTAATCAAACTGAACATGCAGGGGTTCAAGACCGTTTTTAGCATAATAGAGCGCAGCGGTAGGCTCCAGACTCCAGTCGTATAAACGACTGGCCACCTGCGGCTCCGGACTATTTATATACCAAAATAGGAACCCTGAGGCGAAGCGGTCGCCGTAGCCGAACTTATTGGCATTCCAGACTTCCATGATAGAGCGGTAGTTCATGGCCCCTACGAGCTGGGCTTTACGGACATAGTCTGCTATGGATGCAGACGGCCCCCACTCTTCTACCGCCTTATGATAATCCGTGGTCATCTTATGAAACCCACCTCCGTCCATATAATCCCAGACTTTTTTATCAATGGGCCATAGGTCTTTTTGGGGCATCATCTCTTTTAAGGAAGACAGGATGGGCAGGCAGGGAGCGCCATACTCCGGATTAAACCCGTCAATCCTGCTGCCTCTTTTGGACGCCGTATTTTCAAAATACTGCATGGGGTTGACATAGGTATATGGGCTGCCGTCATGTACGCCGCAGCATTCGGATTGCTTTTGATAGTTGGTAGCGCTGTCCAGCGCGTAAATCACCTGACCTGCCCCTGGCAGCTCCGTGGACTCATTGGCGGAGACATAATAGGCTACCGATGCATGAGACCGGATCCTTTGGATGGTACTGCGCAGGTTGTGCATGTAAATAGCTGTATCTTCCGGAAACCGGGTGTTACCGGTAATCCAGAACTCACTCCAGACCATGAGACCTAAAGAGTCACACAGATGATAAAAATAATCGGATTCTGCGATCCCCCCACCCCAAAGCCTTAACAGGTTAAAGCCTGCCTGATGAATATAGCGGAGCTCGGTAAAAGTCCTCTCCACTGAGTTTTTAAGCGTGGCTTCCGGAATCCAGTTGGCTCCACGGATAAAGATGGGCACCCCGTTCACTAAAAACCGCCTGGAGGAGTCCGGCGTCTGCCGGTCGGTAGAGATATCCCGGACACCAAAATAACTGGTCAGCTGATGGCTGACATTTTGCTGGACATTGCGGCCAGCGTCATGAGATCTGTCATCCCTATTATTAGCACCTTCAGGGTTATCCCCCTTGTCATTACTTACAAAACTGAGGTCCAGCTGATATAAATGCTGCTCCCCTTTATGTATGGGCCACCAAAGCCTGGGACGCCGGATATTAAGTTCCGGGAAATCCTCCGCACTCAGAACAATCTGCCGGGTTTCCCGGGCTTTAAGGGTAACCGGCTTTTGTATATAAACCCCCAGTTCCTTTATACCTATCCGTACCTCTCCCTTTTGAATAACATCCGAGCTGTTTTGCAAATCCAGCGATATGGTTTCTCTGCTGCTGGTAGTATCTGGCAATGGGAGCTTTGACTGTACATAAGGATTTTGAATCTGAACAGGACCGGTAGCATAGAGTTCCACATCTTTCCAGATACCGGTATTGCGGTCTCTGACTCCGTCAGGGAAGGTAAAATCCCAGCCCACACTCATGAGCATGGTGGTATTTTTTCCAATTTCTCCATCGCCGCCATTTTGCCCCTCCCCCTTGGCGCCAGGCATGGCGGTTTTTGGAGGCAGATTAGAACCGGTATAGTCGACTGGCAATATATCCACCGCCAGGGCATTTACCCCATTTTTGTCTACTATACCTGTAATGTCAAAAGCCTGACTATTGAACATACCGGCCATACTGCCCAGTTTATGTCCATTTAACCAGATAACGGATCTGTAATTGATTCCATGGAATTTTAACCAGATGCGCTGCTGGTGGAAGCTTCGGGGTACTTCAAAAGTGGTCCGAAACCAATAATGATAGAATTCCCGGCCGGCCGAGGCAATGTCCGGAATCAGTCCCCGGCTGATGCGGTTATTATCCCCATAATAAGGATCAGGAAACTTACCGTCTGCTACAAGGGAGTTTAAAACGGTGCCTGGAACAACTGCTTTTTTCCACCCTTGCTGCTTATCATCATAATCAACCTGGGAGATTTCCTGACCGTTAGCCGCACCCAGTAAGTCAGCACGCTGCATAACCCAGGGACTGCCTGGTACACCTAAGCCCTTGGCGGCCTTCTTATCCGAAGATCTTAAAAAGACCGACTCGTTAGCTGAGGGCTTGCTTAATGACGCGGTTACTAACTGCGCTTTTATTAGCCCTGGCAAAAGCGTCGCTGTCGTCAACACTGCGATTATTAAGCTTGCGACCTGGCATTTCTTGCTATTTCCCTGTTTAAGAATCATGGTAATGATCTGTTTTTGTTCCTTTTCTTATAATTAATTGAATCATAAGTAGATACAACTCCGCCTCTGCCTCAACTTCAGTCCCGTCTTATCTCCTTGCCGGATTTTTTAAAATAAATGCTTCATTAAGTCGACATGTCTTGTATAACAGTCAGTAATTCCTCAGTGTTATTCAGTGTTATTTCATGACTGTTTTGCTTTTGATAAGCCTGAGCATAGAGTTGAAGTTGTAGTAGCAATAGACCTAAAAGCAGAAGTTAATCTACTTGTCAGTTTGGTTCTTGCATTTCCCTACCTAATTGAGACTAATATTCTGGCTACTCTACAAATTTCTATTAACTAGGCAGAAAAGACCCGACAAATCCTTTCAAATAATCGATGTTTTCTATCATTCTGACGGCATCAGTAATCATACCCGCGACAGCCACCCCAATACTTAATATTTAAAATAAATTTTCAGTAAAAAAACATCAAAGATTAATAACAGGTAAAACGATTGTAAATAAAGGCTTTGCAATCGTTTTTTAATTTTTTGGTAATGAGGTAAAAAGCAGAAAAAAGCGAGGTTAGGCAAAAGTAAGGTTACTAAAACGTTACTTTCAAGCATTAGAAACAACCGATTTAAAATGCTGTATTTCAGCTTTCTGCATGGTTTTTCATATTGTTCGTAGCTCACATAGATTTAATTTTATCATTAAGAATTGCGAGTATGGAAACGACAAAAAATCAACATTTAAGGTACTATTCTACCTTAAAAAGAACGCCCCGAAGAAAATCGGAAAAGTTACGGTTATGTGCAGGATTACCGTAAACGGCAAACAGTCTGCATTCAGTACCAAGCTGGATATTTCCGCAACAAATTGGGATTTGAAGCACGGCAGGGTTTTAGGTAAAAGCCGGGAAGCCCAAAAAACAAACAGCAAACTTGACAAAATCCATTCAGGTATTGAGGAATGCTATTCCAAAATTCCGAAGAACGAGGGGGCTGTAAACAGTACTAAATTTAAAAATTCCTTCCTCGGTATGGAAAGCGGAGAACTGACCTTTTTCAAATTCTATGAACAGTTCTTATCCGAAAATGAGAAAAAGGTCGATAGCGGACTTCGAGTAAATGGAACACGAAGTAAGTATAAAACACTATTAAGACATCTTCGCAACTTTGCACTTACAAAATACGGATACTCTGATGTGTCTTTTAACAACCTTACTCCTGATTTTGCACAGGACTTTGATTACTAACTGCGTGACGACCAAAGCTTGACACATAACACCATTTGGCTGCATATGATTGGATTAACCACGCTTTTTCGTTTGGCAATGAGCAGAAAGCATCTTGCTTTCAATCCGTTCAGCGAGAATAAGAAAACCAAAAAGGACAGAGACCGTGGTTACCTGTTGCGGAATGAGCTGGAACAGCTTGTAATGTTCAACTGCGACTTAAGGAAGGACGAGTTAGTAAAAGACATGTTTGTTATCAGTTGCTTTACTGGTCTTTCCTATTCAGATATGAAAGGAACATTGCCCCTACGCAGATTTATGCCAAGATACTCAACGAGAAAGTTGGTAAGGATATGCAAAAGGTACCGCATAAATTTAAAGGGTTGGAACGGTCTTTTGTTTCGCAACTTTTAAACCAATAAAGCGATTAAAGAAAGTCAATGCAGGTTTTGCATTGGCTTTTTTTGTACTTTAGAGCACAATAAAGCGTATACTTATCATAAAGACAATATAAAGTCAATGATTCAAAAACTGCAACCATACTATAAAAAAGCTATTAGGACATCCTTATTGACTCAAGATAGATTATCTAAAAAATGGTACCATTTATTTTCTGTAATAGAATTATTCACAGAGGATGAATATGTTTATAAGATTCCAAACAGTGATTGGATAGAAGGGTGTATAAGAGCCAAACAGTCAAAATTAGAAGAATATTCATTGTATCTTTCAATTGATGAAATAGTTTCTTTTGATGAGGCTTTAAAGGCTTTTGAAAAACCGTTTGAAAACTTTTTCATTGACGGACAAAAAATATCTTTCGTTAATTCATCTTTTGTAAAAGAACCATCTGGAAATTATCCTTTAGTTTTCGCTTCTAACTTCTACACAGACAAAGGTATTGCTTCAATCCTTCCAAAAAGAAAGTCAGGTTTATTGGTTTGGTGTCAAATTGACAACCAACGAAAAACCGACAATAAATTTATTTCTGCAAGTGTAACAAAGGAAATGTCAGCAATGCAAGAGCTAACTATGGAGTGGTTAGGTTTTGACATTTTACAAAAAAGAGAGCACATAGGAAACATCTACCTATCTGCACCAAATCCATATTTCAGAGAAGTAGAAATGTCTCTTTCTACCGACCCAATGGGTGTGTTTTATAAAATACTAACGCGCAAAAATAATTTTGAGCCACTAAAATTCAGAATTATAGATAAGCATGGAGGTGCAATAGCATTGGACAAAACCATTGAAATAACAAAGCAAGTAGACCTTATTGAACTTCCGCACGAACCTCACTTATTTGAACTAAGAATATACAATCAAGATAATGACTTGATTGCTATTCACGAGCCTGCGACTTTTCTACGAAGCATTCAATTTGGAATGTCTATAAAACAAGCTGATTTTCAGGTCAAAGTAGAAACAGAAAAAGGAAACAAAGAATTTATGGTAGAAAAATTTTCTAAACAGAAGCCTAATATTATAGGTAAAACAAAGGATTTCGCCCCTGAATATTATTTCCAAAACGCAGACAAAGAGAGACAACACATAGAACTTGCCCAACGCAAAGAATTCATTTTTTATCCGGGAGCAAAAGAGGAAGCCGAAAAAACAAAACTGAAAGAAAATGCAAAATCTATAATTAGAGAAATCATAAACAACGCTAACGATACTTGCTATTTATGTGACCCATATTTTAGCAGTATGGACATTGTTGAATTTGCATTTCAAATTAAAAATTCAGGAGTTAAAATAAATATACTTAACAGTAAAGAAGCCGTTTCAAAAGAAGAAGCTAAAAAAATAGCAACCGTAATAAACGAATACAACAGCAAACCATTTGGAAAAATTGAAGTTCGAATTCTTAGAGGCAACAGCATTCTCCACGATCGATTTATAGTTACTGATAAAAACGTCTGGTTCATAGGAAGTTCATTCAATGAGTTTGGAAATAGAGCATCATGCATAGCCAAAATTCCAGACTCTTCAGGTAAACTCATCATCAAAGAGATTGAAAAATGGTATAATTCAGATGAGTTTTCTCAAAATATTATAGACTTTACAAAAGAAACAGAAAATGGCTAATATTTTTTTGACAAATTCTGAAAATACCGCACTTAGAATGCACGAGTGTGGGGAGGGTGAATACTGGTTTTACCATAAAGGTTCTTTCCCAAATGACAATCCTCTTTTGTATCAAGAGTTGATTGATAACGCCAATAGTCAAATAGTTATTTGGGATCCGTATTTTAATGTAAATCCTCCAAAAAATGAAGACCAAAATATCTTTGCTAATATAAAAAATGATATTACTATTAAAATATTAGTTTATAGGTCATTTCAAAATAATAGGAATTATTTGAACGATGTTAAAAATACTTTAAAAGTCGTTATTCCACCTGATAAGGATTGTAGGTTTGGTATGAGATTTATAAATGGCGATGACACTCATAATCAAGGAGGTCGCTTTTTTCATGACAGATTTTTAATTATTGATAACAATGATGTTTTTTTAATTGGAAGTTCTGTTGGTTATCATATTAAGCCGGAACTATCAACAGGAATCTTTAAAGTGTCTAACAATGAAACAAAAGGTTTCATTAAATCAATTTTCAAACACTATTGGGATAATTCTACAAAGCACGAAATTCCACTGACCTTTTTACACCTTTAAATAATGAATAAAGAAATTTTTTATAATTATGATTGTTACGCTCTTGAGCGAATATACCCTGAACGCAAATTTGTTGAAATTTTAGAACAAATTTCATCGCTGAATGACTCTATAAAGCCATTCATAAGTAATGTTACCGACTTGTTGCACACATCAATCAAAGATGATAAAAATATAGAAATTACAGAAATTGTTTCACCAAACATAGACGAAGAATTAGAAAAAAAATTAGCAGACAGTCCACTTTATACTTCGTATAAATCTCATTCAGAAAAAAGCTTATCGAAATTTGTTTTCAATAAATTTTTAAGAAGAATATTCAAAAAGGACGGTCACAATAACGAAACTCACGTTATTCAAGATTACATTCATTCGTGGTTAGAGAAAAATTTAGCTATAAACATTGTTCAAGATTCACGCTTTAGTTCTTTAGAGGTACTAAAATCGTTATTGGATAAAACCGAAATGCTTCACGGTTTTTATGTTGACTTAATTAAAAATATCCCAACTGAATGGATTTTAAGTAACAAAGACGAATGGATAAATGTAAATGTTAGTCCTGATAAATTGCTTGATAATATTAGGACGTTTGACAAAGAATTTGTCAATGGATATGAGAGTTCTTTATCAAAACTATCAAAAGAAAATCTTTGGAATTTTGTTCAAGAAGCAACAGGTAATTCGGATTATATGATGTTGAACCGCGAGTTTAGCTTTATATCTTCCGTTCTGATTAGAAAAGACATTTCTCTTTGGATTGAATTTTGGGATAATCTGAAACTTCCCGCAATTCAAGATTGTGTGTTTATGTCCTCGTTGAATTTTGTACCACAAGAATATTTACAATTGGTTTCTATACTTACAGATGAAAAAACATCTGTAAAATCTGACTTGAAAGTTCTCTTGTTTATTGTTGCTCAAAATTATTTTGAAGCATCAAATAAATTGACGGAACGCTTTTCTATCTATGAAGATTTAGAAAGAAAAAATGAAAGAAACCAACAGTTTTTTGAGAAAGGAATTAAGCAACAAAAAAAATGGCTTGAAGAAAAGAAAAAGAACTATAAGGCTCTAATCCAATCTTTGAAGAAAAAGCTATCAAATTCGGAAATTGAAGATTGGATTTTTAGTTACCGACCAAGAACAAATAACTGTCAATATAGACCAAACGATATTTACAATTTAGAAATAAAGTTATTGACGGAGGTTTACAAAGAAAAATGTGTTGAATTTTTGAGTTTAGATTTGCAATCATTCAATTTACAAAAGTTCAATTTTTATGTAGAAGTAATCAAAGACAAAGAAGACAAAAAAAATGCGTCAACTTTACTTGGGGCAATGGTAATTTATATCTCCTCCGATAAATTCTATTGGGATAAAACTTATGTAGAGCCATATTGGTCTGCATTAAAAGGCTTAGGATTTATAATAGGTCAACAAGAAAAACCTATTGAAAAGGCAAAAGAGTTAATAAATAAATTTAAAATAATTCATCAAGGTTGGAATCCATATAAAATTGACTATAAGCTATTAACGAAGGAAACTTTTATTTATTCGGGTATTTCATTGCTGCTTGAAAATGAATCAGCATTCAATAACAACAATGATAAAGAAATCTTTTTCAAAGAATTATTAAGTCATATTTTAATCCAAGACAGATATTCTCAGGTCGACAATTCAGAATATTATCAAATGCCATTACATTTATTATTTTTAGTTGCCAATCAAATACTTCCATCTATTAAAGAATATTATGAGTTAGAACTTATTAATAATTATGATAACCTGTATTCTCTTTTATCTGTTTTATCAAGTGAAGAAAAACCTATTTGTGATACCTCTAAAAAATTAATAAGTGAACGGCTTGATAAAGAATTTTTTGTAGAAAAAAAGCAGTTCAGTAATCGTAGCCAAAAAGATAAAGTACAAGAGTTAGAGAAGATGATAGAGCTGTTAAACATTGAAAATTAACAGTTTTTGATAAGAAATATTAAAAAGAAATTTCTTATTAAGAAACAGCCAACTGTTTTAGCAGTGGGCTGTTTCTTTAATTGACGATACGGTTACAGTTTCACACAATCAGCTAACACTGATAGTTATATTCCAACACCTTGCGAATATCGCTTTCACGGAAAAGGATTTTCCGTTTTCGTTACCTGACTTTTTTGATAATCTTTATAAAAGCTTCGTATTCAGTCGATACAGCTTTTCCCTGAAAACTTTAAAATAAAATCAGGGATTTTGCTTCATCTTAAAGAGATTCTGTTTATAAAAGTCATTGCTTCTAAAGGACCTTTGCCCTGAAAATGATGCCGCTAAAACCCTGCTGCCCGCAACCGGCTTATCTGTCAGTGATATTTGCCTGTAGCTTAGGATTCCAATATCCCCAGTCCTTCCTGCAGCTCTTTAAAAACCGGACTAAAACCTCTCCTGCTAACGCTAGAGACTCCTTTATAAAAGCGAAGTTTCTACGGTTTTATATATTCCAGTACCGGTCTAAAAAGTCATTGCGGTAGATGTCTCCCAGCGGTATGGCTGTATTTGCTATATAGACATTATGGTTGTCAAAGGAGTCTACATGTTCCAGATTGACAATAAAAGACTTACTGACCCTGATGAAGGATTCTGAGGGCATTTTCAGATGGATATTTTTCAGGTTCAAAGCCGTAATCAGCTTTTGATGGGGTGTAAAGATCATGGTATAGTCTTTCAGGCCTTCTATATAAAGTATATCCCGGAATTTTACTTTATGGTACCTTCTGTCTGCCTTGATAAAAAGATAATCGCTGTTATTGCCTTCCACGGTGTTCTGCAGGGCAGCATCTGACAACATTTTCTTATAGAGCGTGGCCTTGCGGATGGCTTTTTCCAGCCGGAGTTTATCAATGGGTTTTAACAGATAATCAATGGCGTCCAGCTCATAGCTTTTAAGGGCATACTGAGGGTAGGCGGTCGTAAAGATTACCAGGCTTTCTTTGGGAATATGGCTGGCAAATTCCAGCCCGGTTAAACCGGGCATCTGTATATCTAAAAACAGCAGGTCTGCCTGGTGCGTTTTAAGGAACTCCATGGCACTATTGGCATTGGAGAACTTGCCGGTGACTTCAAGGGTAGATACCTCCCGAATCAGGCTCTCCATTTCATCTCGGGCCAGCGGTTCATCGTCTATTATAATGCAGTTCATAAGGGAATGGTTAAGTCTACTAAAAACTCGGTGGCAGTGGAGGTGATCTGAAGGGTATGCCTGTCCTGATAGAGCAGGCTGAGCCTTCTTTTTATATTGGCCAGCCCGAGCCCGCCATATTTGCCCCGGCTGGGCATATTGCCTAAATCATGGGTATTCAGGCAAATAAAATGGAGCTGCTCCTGATCTTTTTGTGTAATATGTATGGTGATGCGCTCCGGGCGCCCTTGGATATCCGCACTGTATTTGATGGCATTTTCTATAAAGGTGGTAAACAGATTGGGCGGCAGTTGAATGCTATTTTGGGCCTTTAGGGGGATATCCGTCTGTAAATCAATATTCAGATGGTCCCGGCGGAGCTTTTCCAGTTCGGATAGATTAGACAGAAAATGAAGCTCCGAGCTCAGCGTGGTCTTATTATCTCCGTTTTCGTAGAGCTGGTATCTCAGAAAATCGGAAAGCTTAAGTATCACCGTGGAGGCTTTGGCCGGATCAATCCTGATTAAAGCCTTCACGTTATTGAGCATATTAAAGAGGAAATGGGGATTGATCTGATTTCTGAGTTCACTCAGCTCCATTTGCAGGGTCAGATTGCTGAGCTCCGTAATCGTTTCCCGGTCTTGGGTCCACCGGCCGAATAACTTGATGGTGGTCGTCATAAAAATAATGGAAATGGTAATAATTATACCGGTGCCGATGCTCATATCGCTGTTTTCCGGATAATACCGCTGAGCAGCCTCCATATAGGTGTTGGCGATATAGGAAATGGCCAGAAGCGTTGTGACTACCATAATGGTCAGCAGCAAGAGATAGAGAAAATATCTGGCTTTAAAAAAGAACCGGGGCACTAACACATAAATATTGGTATAAATCATTGCCACAAACCAAAAATAGATCAAAAACAACCGCCCGTTATTGAAAATGCCGGGGGCTTTGGGAATCTGCTTTGCGGTGTAGACAAAAATAAAGAGCATGACCAGAAATAAGGCGTGCCTGAGCACCCTAAACCGCTTGCTGATGATCAGTCGAATGATCTGCTCATTTTTTTGTTTCTCCGTGTATTGGTAATGGGGTTGAACCAACTCTGATTTTTTTTGATCCTACAAAATTAGGCTATTTACCTGCCCGGGACGGCTAAATTCTACCAAGTACGGCCTTTTTCCTACCAAAACGCCGAAAAAAAACCTCCGAAACGACGCTTGGTAGAATTTCTAATGGCTTTAGTCTAAAACCCGCCGTAAAAGCTGCGGGATAGGATTGTTTTGCATGCTGAAATCTGTACCTCATCCATTAAACATATCGTATGAAACCATTTTTTTTCCTTTTAGCCTTACTACTATTGTCGCCGTCGGCCTTTCCGCAGTCCAGAGACTCGTCTTCTGCTACGCAGAAATTCACAGCTTACCAGGCGGATAAATTTACCACCAGGCGGACCCTTAATCTTGAATTTACCCAGCTGGGCGCCTATGACTTTACGTCCAGGCTCAGGAGCGGCGCAGCGGCGCTCCTGAGAGGCAGGGTCAGCCATATGAGTCAGGCCTCGGCTAATATCAATATTAATTTTATCCAGACCAGAAAATGGATCCTTGGCGCCAGTTTTAACTATCATTATACCGGCCTGAAAGCTGACTTTAGTGAACCCGTCACCGGACCTGATCAAACCGGTAGCATAAGTAATGACTACCACTACCATAACTCCTCTTTGAACCTGACCCGGATTTCCAGGCTATGGAATAAGCCCATGGTCTACTACGGCAGTATAGCCGTGGATGGCAGTGAAAAAGGCTTTGAAAGGGTCAAAGGGCTGGCCTCTGCCTCTATGGTCCTAAAAAGTAATGCTGAGACAAAAATAGCGGTGGGTCTATTTGTAACGGTTGACCGTAGCTCCCAGATTCCGGTCATGCCCGTATTCAGCTATGAGCACAAGTTAGGTGACGGTTACTTGCTGGATATCGCGCTGCCCAGAAATGTCCTGATCCGTAAACATGTCTTTGGCAATGGCAGGATTTCTCTCGGAACAGAAATCAGCCGTACCAATTTCTATCTCTATCATCTGGACAATACCGGTAAAATTTATGAATATAATCAGGGAGATATTAACAACGGCTTTATTTATGAACACCTCCTGTTCAAAGACTTTATACTGAGTCTCAAAGGCGGTGTCAGAATCAGCCCCAATGCCAGAATCTTTGATCGGGATAAAAGCGTGAGTGATTATATTTTTGAAACGAAACCGGACCCTACCGCTTATCTGAACCTTGGTATTTCTTTGAATCCTTTTAGGAAAAAAAGGTAGAGGGCTCTATTTTTATAACAGCTGAATAGAGTAGTCTTTTTATAAAAAAGGCTTGGTTTAAAACCTGAACGTAAACCTCATTAATTGAATTTCACCGACCGTTTACCCCATTTATAATGATGGGTCCAGTAGGCAACTTTCATGGATAAAACACCCAGGCCTGCTCCTACCAGGACGTCGCCTAAATAGTGCTTATTATTGGCTATTCGTAGCAGGCCTACGCCGGAGGCAAAGCCGTATGCCGCATAAGGCATCCAGGAAAACCGGTCTTTATATTCCTCACTCAGCATGGTCGCGGTAGCGAAAACCTGCAGACTGTGGCCGGAAGGGAATGAATAGTGATTGGAATGATCCGGCCGCCATTCATGTATGCTATGTTTGAGGGCAAAACCCGTGGCTGCCACCAGCACTTCCGCCTTGATCAATATAGCGGTACGGTTAAGGATATCCGTTTTGGATGGTATGCCCACCATATCCAGGCCGTAAGGGATTACGGCCGGAACATATAACAGGTAATTATCTGCAGCTGTCTGAAAATGGGTGAGATGATCCTTATGAAAGCTAAGCTGCGTATTTTTCATCCCGGAACTTAGATCCAGCAGTACGCCTGAGCCTATCATAGCAGCCGGCGCGTAGAGCTCCTCCATGGAGAAATCAATCTTAGGTTGTAGGGCCTGTAGGGTTCTACCTGAACCCTGAACCGTGCTATCCTGCGCTGAGAACTGCGCGGATACCGGCAAATAACCAACCATAAAAAAACAGACCACCAACCACACCCTTCTGACCATAAAGACTTTTTGCAAAGATGCCCCGCTATTATGAAAATAACCTGAACAGACTCTGAATGAAAAATGAAGGGGGCAAACAAATTCCTGTTACCTGGCTCTATGTTTACCCCATTTATAATGATGAGTCCAATAGGCCAGCTTTACGGATAAAATGCCAACGGCGGCACCTACAAATACATCACAGATATAATGCTTATTATTGGCCATTCTAAGCAGACCGGTACCGGAGGCAAGGCTGTAGGCTGCATAGGGTAACCACTTATACCGGTAACCATATTCCTGACTTAAAAAAGTCGCCGCCATAAATGCCTGAGCCGTATGGCCGGAAGGAAAAGACATATCATTACTGCCATCCGGCCTTTGCTCCCTGACGCTGCTTTTTAATAAATAAGTCACTCCCAGCATCAGCCCCTCGCTTTTTATCATGAGCGCAGTCTGGTTGGCAAAGTCCGTCTTTGCCGGGATACCCAGGCCTTCTAATGCATAGGTTGCCATCAGCGGTGAGAACTGCAGATAGTTATCAATTTGCGTCCTGAAACTGGAGAAATGGTTCTGCCTGAATTCTGCGAGTTCATTTTTCAGTCCCTCCTTCTTATTAAAGAAAGTGGACATCCCTGCCACGAGTAAGGCCCCCGGCACATAGAGCTGCTTTTGCGAATAGCGAAGAACCGGTAAAGGCATAGCCATAGAGTCTCCTGTATAGGTAAGAGAATCAAGGTCTTGCCCCTGTACACTCATAAAACAAAAAGATAACAGCATAATAAAAAGCCTGCGAATAAACATAATGATAATATCTGGTCCTATAAATCCCAAGTAAAAAAACTACGTGGGCAGTCAACATTTCTATATAATTATGGGTCGCTATTTAAGCTTTAACGCTCCCATTTTAAACTAGTCTGCTTTAGCCGTTTTTATAAACTTCCCCTCGTGATCAAATATATAGGCCACGCCTTTTACGTCCGCTTCATAGGTCCATACACCCGCTGCATCCTTGTTTTCGGAAGCCTCTTTGATTTTTTTATGCACCTGCTCTCTCATATAGCTTTTTACCCCGTCCGGTAATTTCTCTACCTCAATATCCGCTTCTGACTGGATAAATTTTCCATCAGCAGCATATAACTCAGCGTGGTCCTGTCCGTTTCCCTTCCAGTTACTTTCAAAATTTCCATTTTCTTTCTCCCACTTAGCATTAAGCGCAGCTGGATGCGCTTTTACAAAAGCGTCCTTTACCTTTTGAGGTACAGCTATCTGCGCCTGGGCGGTTAAGAAAAAAAACGGAGCTGATAGTAAGACGGACATTGTTTTCATTTTCGCGTTCATTTGCGTTTTCATTTTAATTATCTTTTTTAAGGTTAAAAGTCAGGGCAAACATATCTTCCGTTACTGAATTAAATTTGAAAAAACGGCCATTTTCATAGGATCATTTGGTTAAAATATTTTTAAAAAAATCTTTTTTGCAGATAGTCCTTTACACCGGTGCACAACCGCAGCCATGCTTCTGAATTTATTCAGATTCAGGTAACATCTTTGTATCATGAAAAGATATCTTCCCTTTATCTTATTACTTCTTACTTTCCTGACTAAAAAAGCATTGGCGCAAAAAAAGGATCTGCATTACTATTTATCTCAGGCAACCAGTAATGCCCCTGCGCTTTTCTTAGCAGAAAATCAGATAAAATCATTAGGGATAGATAGCCTGAAACTAAGAGCTACTTACGGACCGCAGTTATCCGCAAACAGCAACCTATTATATGCACCTGTTATCAAAGGATGGGGTTATGATGAAGCCATCACCAACGGACAAAATGTTTCTGCAGTGATTACCGTCAGTAAAGAAATAGGGAGTAAAAATAATCTTGAGACCAGGCTTGCGAGTTTTTCCATTCAGCAGCAGCAATTAAGCAACCAGGCAATGCTTTCCAAAAAGACCTTGGAACAAGCAGTCATTCAACAATACATTATCAGCTACGGCAGTCAGCAGACATACCGTCTGGCTGTGGAAATCGATACCTTTTTGCAAAATGAGGATCAGGTGCTGTTGCAGCTTACGCGTTCAGCTGTCTTTAAACAGACGGATTATCTGACTTTTAAAGTCGCCCTGCTGCAGCAGCATCTTGCGGTAGCGCAGAGCAAAACGCAACTTTTAAATGATTTGGGAAACTTAAATTATCTGTGTGGCTTAGACGGCTCCAGCTGGGCAGAGCTTCAAAGGCCCGTGCTGGAAGATAGCGCGCTTCTCCCCTTTGAACAGACGGTCTATTATAAAGCAAGCCTGCTGGATAGTCTGAAAAACGAAAATGATGCAGCGCTGACAAAACTGAACTACAAAGCTAAAATCAATGTATTTGCTGATGGCGGTTATCAGTCCTCCTTCATATATCAGGCGGAGAAAAACTTCGGGGGCAGTATAGGTCTCGCCCTGACGCTTCCACTTTATGATGGCCATCAAAAAAAATATGCGCTCCTGCAAAATAAGTTACTGGAAGCCTCCCGAAGTAAAGCCACCGGTTTTTATCATCAGCAGTATAATCAACAAATCAGGCAGCTGACAGAGCAACTCAGTCAGTATGAACAATTAATGAAGCGAGCCAGTGAGCAGCTCTTATATGCCAGAACCCTGGTGGAGGCGAACCGAAAACAACTCAGTACGGGCGATGTCCGTATTACGGATTATCTGTTGTCTGTCAATAATTATTTGAATCTCAGAACAGTGGTGATTCAAAATGATATGAACCGGCTTTCCTTATTCAATCAAATACACCATATTATTTTAAAATGAGTCAACCACTTTTGATAATCCTCTCGGCTGCGGCTCTGCTTATGGCAGGGTGTACAAATACCGCTGCCACGGATGACGGAGACAACTCCGGTGCCGCTAAGATAACGACGCCAGTAACGGTTAGTACGGGAAGCACTGGGACCTTGAAAGACAGTCTTATACTACCCGCCGTTTCCATCTATTTACTGAGCGCCGATATAAAAACCAATATCAACGGTTATATCAACCAGGTAGATTTTAATCTGGGAGACGCTGTCACAAAGGGACAGCTGCTTTTTGAACTGGAGACCAAAGAAGCCAAAAGCCTGGGTAATACCATCGACAAGCTGGATTCATCCTTTAAATTTTCCGGGATCAGCCGGATTAAAAGCAGCACCAGCGGTTACATCACCATGCTAAATCATCAGAAGGGCGATTATGTCCAGGACGGCGAAATCCTTGCCAGCATCACGGATAAAAACAGCTTTGGATTTATACTGAATCTGCCTTTTGAAAACAGGGCGCTCGTCCACCTACATCAAAAGGTGGATATTCAGTTGCCGGACGGTTCCAGATTAACCGGCACCGTAACCAGGTTCATGCCCCAAATGGACAGTGCTTCCCAAACGCAGCAGGTCTTTTTAAAAATATCCGGCGGCAATACGCAGTTAAATGTACCCAGTGGCCTGATCGCAAACGTGGTATTAACCAGGGAGCTTGCCACTTGCTTTACCCTGCCCAAAGGCTGTGTTTTTGCAGATGACAGCCAGGATAGTTTTTGGGTAATGCAACTGATTAATGATTCCACTGCGGTTAAAATACCCGTTAAAAAAGGGCTGGAAAATAACCAGCGCGTTTTGATCCTGTCACCTTCTTTCAGCGCGCAGGACAGATTTATCCTGGAAGGCGGATACGGGTTAACAGATACGGCAAAAGTAGAGCTGCAGCGCTAAGGCTGCACGGTTGCTGCACTTTGACAGTACAGTGACAGCTCCGTGATAGCTCTGTGCCCTTTGAAGCTTTGGCCTCTGGATAACTATTTCATTTTCAACAATAAGACACCATGAAGCGCGATTTTTTTTCTACTTTTAAATACCCGCTACTCATTTTAGCGGTGATCACACTGATCGCCGGCGGTTATAGCTTTACGAAAATGAAAGTGGCGCTTTTTCCGGAAATCACTTTTCCAAAAATAAAAGTGATTGTAGACGCCGGACAAAGACCCGTCAGTCAGATGGCGGTCAGTGTCACGAGGCCTTTAGAAAACGCCATAAAGCAGGTGCCGGACCTGGCTACCATAAGGAGCACGACCAGTAGGGGGAGTTGCGAGATTTCAGCTTTTATGAACTGGAGTGCAGACATTGACCTGTCTAAGCAGCAAATAGAATCCCGCATCAATGAGATCCGCAATCAGTTGCCCGCTGATGCCAGCATAAGCGTTGAAAAAATGAATCCCTCTATCCTGCCGGTCATGGGCTACTCTCTGACTAGCAATAAGTTAAATCCCATTGCTTTAAAGCAACTTGCGTTATATACCATCAAACCCTATTTGTCCCAGGTGGCAGGGGTTAGTGATGTCCGGATTATTGGTGGTCAGGACAAAGAATACTGGATACAGCTCAACCAGGTTAAAATGAGCGCCCTTGGCATCACACCACAGCTGGTTGCACAGAGCTTCTCGAGTACGAATTTTATTCTTTCCAATGGATATTTGTCTGATTACAGATCAATGTATCTGACACTCACAGATGCGCAGTTAACCAGCATGCAACAGATTGAATCAATGGTAGTGAAGGGCAGTGGCAAGCGGGTGGTACAGTTAAGAGATATAGCGGATGTGATGATTCATCCGGCCAAACAATATATTAAGGTCAATGCCAACGGGAAAGAGAGTATCCTCATTGCTATTGTCAAACAACCAAGTGCCAATGTCGTGGAACTATCGAGGGCCATGCAGGCAAAAATCAGTCAATTAAAGAAAATCCTGCCTAAGGGCGTTCAGATCCGCTCCTATTATAACCAGGCAGACTTTGTAAATAATACGGTACATAGCGTAATGGACTGCCTGTGGATTGGTCTCTTGTTAGCTGTCATAGTGGCTGTTATTTTTTTAAAGTCTCTAAAACCCAGTATCACCTTATTACTGACCCTGCCTCTCACCTTGAGCCTTACCCTTATTGTTTTAAAGCTAACCGGCCAGGATCTGAATATTATGACGCTCGGAGCCCTGGCAGCCGCTACCGGGCTGATTATTGATGATGCGATCGTAGTCGTTGAACAAATACAACGCTTCCATGAACAGTCTGAAAATCAGCCGGCTGGATCTGTCGCCCGTGAGGCTATCCGGTATCTGTTTAAAGCCATGCTGGGCTCTTCCATCAGCACCGTTGTTATTTTCATCCCTTTTGTGCTGATGTCCGGGGTAGCGGGCGCTTATTTTAAGGTGATGACCTCCACTATGATTATCACCCTGATCTGTTCCTTTTTTATCACCTGGATTTTTTTACCGGTTATTTATTTGATTTTATCTACATCTAATAAGGTTGTTAGCAATTATATACCTTCACATCCTGTGCAGGAGAAAAAATGGGTCCGGTTCTTTATCCACCGTCCCGTTTACAGTATTATCTTCTTAATTATACTCATTGGGTCTATTATCCTAGTCATACCTCATTTGTCAACCGGTTTTCTTCCCCAAATGGATGAAGGAAGCGTAGTACTTGATTATGCTTCTCCACCCGGAACCACTCTTGAGGAAACCGACAGGATGCTGCACCAGATAGAGAAAATCATCACCGCGAACCCGAGTGTGGAAGCCTATAGCAGAAGAACAGGCACCCAGCTTGGCTTTTTTATCACAGAGCCTAATACAGGAGATTATCTGATTCAGCTTAAGAAAAACAGGTCGGTTACAACAGATGAGGTCATTAATTCCTTACGACAGCAAATTGAGGCCACACAGCCTGCCCTTAGGGTAGATTTTGGACAGGTGATGGGTGATATGCTAGGAGATCTCATGGAATCGGCACAACCTATTGAAATTAAGGTTTTTGGAAGTGATCAAAAAGTGATTCAGCAGTATTCCAGACAGATAGCTGCTATTCTTAACAGTGTAAAAGGCACGGCAGATGTTTTTGACGGGATAACCATCGCCGGCCCTTCCTTAATGGTCCATCCTGATTTTATGAGACTCTCTCAATATGGCATCACACCTACCGATTTTCAGTTTCAGCTGCAAAACGGACTGGAAGGAAATGAAGTAGGAAGTGTATTTGATCCCTTGCAATTAACCCCTGTAAGGCTGGTTTATCCCGGTAATAGTAATATGTCATTAAGTGCTATCCGAAATCAGGAGATTTTCCTGCCTGGCGGTCAAAGAAAACCTTTCTCGGAATTTGCAGACTTCAGCATTACCGGCGGGGTGGCGGAACAGCAAAGGGAGAATCTACAAAATATGGGCACGGTGGGCGCCAGATTAGAAAACCGGGATCTGGGCAGTACCATGCAGGAACTTCAAAATAGAATAGACAAAGAAGTTAATTTACCGCCCGGCTATTCCATAGCCTATGGAGGAGCTTATGCAGCCCAGCAAAAGTCTTTTACGGAACTGGCGCTTATTCTCGGCTTATCCAGCTTACTGGTATTCACGACTATACTGTTTTTGTTTAAAGACATCAGAGTCGCATTAATCATACTAATGCTATCGGTACTGGGTATTGCTGGCAGCTATCTGCTATTATATCTTACCAACACTCCTTTAAATGTCGGAAGCTATACGGGTATTATCATGATTGTGGGGATTATTGGCGAAAACGCTATATTCACCTATACACAGTTCAAAGCATCACTAAAGGAAATGAGTAAAGAGCACTCAATTATTTATGCCATCAGCACCCGGTTACGCCCTAAACTAATGACCGCAATCGGAGCTATTATTGCACTGATGCCCCTGGCATTAGGTATCGGAACAGGAGCTCAACTTCACCAGCCACTGGCAATAGCTGTAATAGGCGGTTTTCTGGTAGCCTTACCGCTGCTTTTAATTGTGTTTCCAACCATGCTTAATCTGATAGGTGGTAAGGAAAAGCAGGGCGACCGCAATCTGATATAAGAAACGATAATAGGCATGTGCAGATTAGGTAAACAGACACAGCCAGTAAACATTTTTTTTCTGCACCTTTAAGAAAGGCTTGATAGTGGGGGTTTATGGCCGTATAAAATCAATTTGAAAAAATCTTTTTATACCATTCAGCCAGATCCGTTTCAATGTCTTTATAATATTTGCAGATCGTTAAGGCCAGTTCAAAATTTGCTCTTTTATCTTTATAAGGATTTATTGTCAAATAACCATAAAAGCCGCCATCATTATCTACTATTACAGGAGGATAGGTTGCATAAGCATTAAAAGGTGAATAATTGCTATATGCACCTCCGTAAGTAGAGTCTGCTGAACAACTGCCAAATTATATGTAAATTGAGGTTTCAGTGGATTTTTCATTAAAAAAGTGCAAGGTTTTATGCGTGGAAGTTATAAAAAGCGTGCACCATCTCCGGTTTATAGCAGTCCCAACCAGCTAAGTTTCGAGGGTTTTGAGACCCCATTCGAGCAGCAGCTGGACTTGAATAACCGGTGGGTTTTCCTGGCCAGGAATATTCCCTGGGACCGGATCGTTGGTGTATACGATAAAGTATTCAGCTCTGCGGAAGGGAGAAAACCTCTCAGTGGGCGACTCGTCCTTGGCAGTCTAATGATCAAACATCTCTGTAAGTTATCAGACAGGGA
>NZ_FNQY01000019.1 GCF_900107765.1 Arachidicoccus rhizosphaerae
TTAAGACTCAGCCTACTGAGGTGGCCAAACTATGCCTGATATCGAAAATCCTGTCTTAAACCGGAAAAAGTAAATAATTCACTCTGAATTACTGATGATTGATTTTGCATTTTATAAATTCCAATGTATTTTGTAATTTTGCAAAACTGAAAATACAGGTGGCAGTTGTCGCTTTTTTCAAATTTTGGGCAGATTTGTTTATTGTTCAGCCTTTTCAAAGAACTAATAAACGTTGAGGATATCGACTTCACTTATTTTAATATACCCCTAACGTTTTATTCTTCAGAAGATTAGGTAAACGAATAATCGTTTTGCCCATCTTGTCAGCAATACGTATTTATTGCTGATGGACCTTAAAATTTAAATGTACAGGTTATAATGATTATTCAAGAAGCATTAGAAAAAAGAATTCTTGTTATTGATGGCGCCATGGGAACCATGATTCAGCGCTATAAACTCGATGAGGAAGATTTTAGAGCAGAAAGGTTTAAGGATTGGCATCAGGATGTAAAAGGTAATAATGACCTGTTGAGTATTACCCGTCCTGATATTATCGAACAAATTCATACGCAGTATCTGGAAGCAGGTGCGGATATATTAGAAACCAATACATTCAGCTCAACAAGTATTGCACAGGCAGATTATGATATGAGTAATCTTGCTTATGAGTTGAATGTGGCTTCTGCTGCATGTGCCCGTAAGGCTGTCGACAAGTATCTGCAAACTCCAGCAGGAAAAGAAAAAGCAATGGTGTGGGTGGCCGGAGCAATAGGGCCCTTGAATAAGACCCTGTCCTTATCCCCGGATGTCAATAATCCCGGATACCGCGCCGTCAGCTTTGATGAAGTGGCCCAGGCTTATGAAGAACAGATTAAAGGGCTGGTCGATGGAGGTGTAGATTTGCTATTAATAGAAACCATTTTCGATACATTAAATTGCAAAGCGGCTATTTATGCCATTAAGAACTTTTTTCAAAAGGATGGCCGACCGGAACTGCCTATTATGATTTCAGGTACGATTACAGATGCCAGTGGCAGAACTTTAAGCGGTCAGACCCTGGAGGCATTTTATGTTTCTGTAAATCATGCCAATCCCTTAAGTGTTGGATTAAATTGTGCTCTGGGAGCCTCTGAAATGCGTCCTTACATTCAAGAACTTAGTACGATAGCATCCTGTTATACTTCAGCTTATCCAAATGCCGGTCTACCCAATGCAATGGGGGAGTATGATGAGACGCCTGATCAGACAGCACATTTTCTGGAGAATTGGGCTGCCAATGGCTTCGTAAATATAGTTGGAGGTTGTTGCGGTACGACGCCGGATCATATAAAGCATATAGCCGATTCGGTTAAAAAGCTTAAACCCAGGAAGCGTCCGGAAGTAGCCCTTACTTTATAAGGCTATTTGTTCAGGAAAACCTGTTTCTATGCAATTTTTATCATTACGCTTTTTAGTTTCATAAAATATCATGCTAAAACCTTATTTACAGTTAAGCGGCCTTGAACCTTTGTCAATACGTCCCGAAACAAATTTTGTCAATATTGGAGAAAGAACCAATGTGACAGGTTCCAAAAAATTTGCCCGGCTTATCAGGTCAGGGAATTATGAAGAAGCGCTTAGTGTGGCAAGGGATCAGGTTGAAAATGGTGCTCAAGTTATCGATATTAATATGGACGATGCTTTGCTGGATAGCAAAACGGCCATGACCACATTTTTAAACCTGGTACAGTCAGAACCTGAAATTGCTAAGATTCCAATTATGATTGACTCCTCTAAATTTGATATTATAGAGGCCGGTTTAAAATGCGTACAAGGTAAATGTATTGTCAACTCCATTTCGATGAAAGAGGGAGTGGAGAAATTTATTAAAGAAGCCAGAATATGTAGAAACTTCGGAGCCGCGGTTGTTGTGATGGCCTTTGATGAGCAAGGGCAGGCGGATACAATGGAGAGGAAAGTTGAAATCAGTTCCAAAGCCTATAAAATTCTTACAGAAGAAGTAGGGTTCCCTCCACAGGATATTATCTTCGATTTAAATATTTTTGCTATTGCGACAGGATTAGAAGAACATAATAATTATGCTGTCGATTTTATTGAGGCAACCAGAACTTTGAAGCAAAAGTTTCCCCTGGCTAAAATCAGCGGGGGAGTCAGTAATTTGTCTTTTTCCTTTAGAGGTAATGAAACAGTCAGGGAGGCCATGCACAGTGTATTTTTATATTATGCCGTTAAAGTAGGCATGGATATGGGAATCGTTAATGCTGGACAGCTGGTGGTGTATGACCAGATAGAACCCAAACTCAGAGATCTGGCAGAAAAGGTTATTTTAAACCAGAATAATGAAGACAATAGTGCTACTGAGGCGCTGATTACTTTTGCAGAAACAGTTAAGGCGAAAGGGAAAGTCGTGAAAAAAGACGATGCCTGGCGCAATGGTTCTGTACAGGATCGTTTAAGCCATGCGCTTGTAAATGGGATAACAGATTATATTGACCAGGATACGGAAGAAGCAAGATTACAATATGCACGACCTCTAGAAGTTATTGAAGGACCGTTAATGGTGGGAATGGATATTGTTGGAGATCTGTTCGGGTCTGGTAAAATGTTCCTGCCTCAGGTAGTAAAAAGTGCACGTGTTATGAAAAAAAGCGTTGCCTATTTATTTCCTTTTATTGAAAAAGAAAAAAGGATTAACCACGTTTTGCCTATGGAGCCAGCAGAGAGTAAAGATGCTTCCAAGCCAGTAGTGGCCCAGCAAATAAAACTTTCTGATATGCTGGCTAAATCGGAAGTCGCCACCGGGGATTTTTTAATAAATCAATCGATAGGAGTAGACCAGGTAACGGTAGACGCACTTTCTAAATCAGCTCATCTGGCAATAGTAATTAAAACAGCAGAAAATAAATTACTACCAGTAGCAGATGTCGAGGCGAATCCACCTACGAAAGAGGCTGAAGAGGCTGCTATCGCTCAAGAGACTTTATTAGAAGATCAGTTGGAACAATATGGATATCATTTACTTGCTATTTCTGAGAATGAATTGTTGGAAAATGCAGATTTGGTACAACATGTGATTACAAAAAAAATTGAACAGATTGAACAACTTGCTGCAAAACTAAAGGAAGCGACGGAGCAGGGTGCCCAAAAGTCTGGCGCAAAGAAAATTCTTATGGCAACGGTTAAGGGTGATGTTCATGATATTGGTAAAAACATAGTGGGTGTAGTACTTGGCTGTAATGGTTATCAGGTACAGGATCTGGGTGTTATGGTTCCTACAGAGAAATTATTGGATACTGCTATTAAGGAAAATGTAGATATTGTCGGAGTAAGTGGACTGATCACCCCATCTTTGGATGAGATGGTAGGGGTCGCCAAAGAAATGAAAAGAAGGGGGATGACCATTCCTCTTTTGATAGGAGGAGCCACTACTTCACGCATTCATACAGCGGTTAAAATTGCTCCCGAATATGATAATGGTGTTATTCATACATTAGACGCATCCAGATGTGTCACCGTTGTGGGCCAACTATTTAACCCGGATTTAAGGGACGAATTCTTAAAAGTGACAAAAGAAGATTATGTAAAGCTCAAACACCAATTTGAGAATAAAAAACCTGTAAAAAAATATATTCCATTTAGTGAAGCGCAGGGCAATCCAGTACAGATTAACTGGGAGGGGTATACACCTCCTATCCCGTCCTTTATTGGAACCAAGCTCTTTAAAAATTATGATTTAAGGGAGATTCGCAGTTATATAGATTGGAAGCCTTTTTTTATCAGCTGGGAACTACATGGCAATTTCCCGGATATATTAACCGATGAAATAGTTGGGGTGGAAGCCACCAAAGTATATAATGATGCAAATGCAATGCTGGATACCATTATCAATGAAAGGTGGCTACATGCAGATGGAATGGTTGGATTTATGGAAGCTGTAAAAACAGGGCCTGATACGGTAGAAGTTGCCATGGGTGATAAAAAGGCCACTTTACAGTTTATTCGCCAACAGGTAAAAAAAGCCGTAGGCCAACCCAATATTTCTTTGTCTGACTTTTTACGTCCTGCAAGTTATGGTAAAGATTATTTAGGCAGTTTTGCCGTTACCATCCATGGAATTGACCCTCATTTAAAAAGATTTATTGAAGACAATGATGATTATAACAAAATCATGATTCAGGCTTTATCAGATAGGTTGGTAGAAGCTTTTGCAGAAATGTTACACCAGAAAACGAGAACGGAACTCTGGGGGTATGATAAAGAAGAACAGTTTAGTGCTGATGATCTTATTCACGAAAAATATACGGGCATCAGACCAGCTCCAGGTTATCCGGCCTGTCCGGATCATACGGAAAAAATCAAGTTGTTTGATTTATTACAGGCCACTGAAAATGTAGGCATAGAATTAACAGAATCATTGGCGATGCATCCGGCATCAAGTGTTTGCGGCTGGTATTTCTCACATCCGCAAAGCCAATATTTTGGAATTGGTAAAATCATGCAAGACCAGTATGATGATTATAAGCAAAGGCAGGGTTGGAGCGAAGAATATGCAGAAAAATGGCTGAGACCTGTAATGGAATAAAGGAAATGGGGGGAGATTAGTCAATAAGCGCCATTTGACACAAAGTATTTGCAGGATTTATACTTTTAGAGTATCATTGTAGTGGAGATTATACGAATTGAATACAGTTAATTGAAATCTAAAGTATTGATAATCATGTATAAAAAAATAATGCAAATAGCGGCCGGGGCTATAGTGACCTTAGCTATTATGCCTGCCTGTGCTCAAAAGGCAAATACTCAAAAGCTTTTAGACAAGACCATAACAGCATCTACTACGACCAGTTTGCTATCAACCTTGTCAGCAGATGATATGGGAGGACGTAAAATTGGAACTCCCGGTATCCAAAAGGCGGCAGCTGTTATCGCGAATGAATTTAAAAAGGCCGGGTTAAAACCCCTATCCAAAGACAGCGGTTATTACCAAAATTTCACCTTGGTGAATAGTCAAATCACTCAGAAGTCAATTGAGGTGAACAGCATTACATTGCCAGATAGTTTATCAGCCATTATTTCAACTCAGGCAAAGATTGCAGCAAGCGATAAAAAAGGATATGAAATTTTGACTCCAAAGGATCAGCAAGAGATTTATAAAATGCTGATGTCTCGTCGCAATCCAAAAAATAATGCCTTGGTCGTACTGCCTAGCCGATTTCAGCGCTTGCTAAAATTGGCATCAAGACTTCAAAGCAACCAAATTTCTTCTCCTTATAATACCATCATAATATGCCTGGATGAACCTGTTGAATCTTTTGATGTTCAGGCGGAAAATCAATTGCAAATTACCCATTTAGCCAATATCGTTGGAATATTGCCGGGGAAAACAAAACCCGATGAAATTGTTATTTTCTCCGGGCATTATGATCATTTAGGTATTGACCCGCAGAACCCAGAAGATAGTATTTATAATGGCGCTAATGATGATGCTTCAGGCACTACAGCAGTCATGCAGCTGGCAAAATATTATACCAAGTTAGGGGGCAATGCCAGGACGCTGGTCTTTGCTGCATTTACGGGTGAGGAGGAAGGTGGATTTGGATCTACTTATTTTTCCAAACAATTCGATCCACAAAAGGTAATGGCTATGTTTAATATTGAGATGATAGGAACTCAAAGTAAATGGGGGGAGAATTCCGCATATATAACTGGGTATGAAAAAACAAATATGGGGGAAATTCTGCAAAAGAATTTAAAAGGTACCGGATTTACCTTTTATCCGGATCCTTATACAGATCAGCATTTGTTTTACCGTTCAGACAATGCAACCTTAGCCAGGTTAGGAGTCCCTGCTCATACTATATCCACCTCCAAAATGGATGCAGAACCCAATTACCATAAAGTATCCGATGAAATAAGTACGCTGGATTTACCAAATATGAACCGAATTATCCGGTGCATTGCTTTGAGTGCACGTAGTATCGTACAAGGAGAGGATACTCCTTCAAGAGTCAACACTGCGGAGCTAGATTAAAATAATTTTACTATATCCATAATTGTAGGCAGTAAAAAACCCGTTCATTTTATAGCTGAAAACTATCAACTATAAAAATGAAGGGGTTTTTTAGGGACACCAAGATGGCTAATTATTTGTTGAGAACTTAACTTGTTCCAATGCACTTATCATATCCTTACCGGTAGGAGACTCAAAAACTTCAAGCCCGAATTCGGGGGCTATGGTCAGTAAATGATCAAATATATCGCTCATGGTATCCTCGTAAGGGGCCCATCTGACATCTGCTGTAAAACACCATAACTGCAGAGGTAATCCTTCTGGCGTCGGATCCAGTTGACGAACAATAGTTGTGAGACTATGATTAAGTCTCGGATTAGCATCCAGGTAGTTTTTTGCATAAATTCGGTAAAGACCTATATTGGTCAGCCTCCTTGTATTTGCACTTATTTTCGCATCTGCACCCAGCTGCTGATTGAATTGTTTAATTTCATTTTCTTTTGTAATGATATAATCATGCAATAGATGATACCCTTTAAATTTTTCAATCATGTCTTCGTCGCAAAATTTAAAACTGCTCATCTTTAAATAAATCGGGCGTTTGATTCGTCTGCCGCCTGTATCGGTCATCCCACGCCAATTTTTAAATGAAGAGGTTAGAAAGCCAGCTGTAGGAACAGAGGAAATGGTTTTATCCCAGTTTTTTACTTTTACTGTATTTAAATTAATGGAGATTACATCCCCGTCCGTGTTATAATCAGGCATTTCAATCCAATCTCCAACCCGGATCATATCATAGGCTGAAATCTGGATACTGGCTACAAAGCCCAAAATGGTATCTTTAAAGATAAGCATTAATACTGCTGTCATGGCGCCCATAGCACCTAAAAAATAGAGAGGGCTTTTGCCCAATAAAACAGATAAAATCAGAATGCCTGCAATAAGGTAAACAAAAATATTTATAACCTGAATATAGCTAAAGATGGGCTTTTCCTTTAAAGTTGGCATTTCAGACAATGCAGCAGCTAGAGTATTTAATACGGCGACTATAACAATGGCAAAGATACCAATAATAAGTACATCCATCAATCCAAGCATGTAATGGCAGATTGTTGGCAAAGATGAAAAAATGATTGGTACAGCTGCCTTAATTATAAAAATTGGCAGTAAAGCACAAATTTTCAAAAATACCTTTCTTTTGATCAGATAATCATCCCATTTCGTTTTAGTCTTTTTGACGATTTTATGAACAACCAACAGACATAGTTTTCTGGCAATCCACCATATTAGACAGGAAAATAAGATTACACTAATTAATAAAAGAGGAATTTTAATGTAATTGATATGATCACCGGTTAAATGAAAATTTTGAATGATCCATTCATCCATGGTCTTGAACATTGAATTTGCAGAAACATTGACAATACCCAATAGGGCTTCTTTAGAAAATAGCATACATAATTATTTCAATTGCCGCATCGGCAATAATGAAGAATCATAAACAGAAAAATAGTTTTGTACTTCTGTTTATTAGAAACATAGGGTATTGACCCTAATACAAGGTTACTTTGAAATAACCTGATGGTGGCAAACATAAGCAATAAGGAAGTACAACCCAAATAAGTTAGCGTCTAATAAAAATTTATTAAGATTTTTAAACTAAGAATTAGCAAAGAATCATATGTTTTCTCCCTTTTATACGGGCAAAACAAAAGCCCCAATAGAAATTGGGGCCGCAAGTACAATGTAATAACTAACTAAGAAAAATTTATGGGTGTAATTTAATGAAAATTACACGAATTTTCCATTAGGGAGCCGGAGTAAAACGTAAATAAGGTTTTAACTCTCTAACTCCTTTAGGGAATTTTTGTTTTGCTTCTTCAGTAGAAATCTTTGGAGAGATAACTACATCTTCACCTTGCTTCCAGTTTGCCGGTGTAGAGAACCCTTGATTTTCAGTTAACTGCAGGGAGTCAATTACACGCAGGATTTCATGGAAGTTTCTACCTGTACTGGCAGGGTAGGTGATGATTAATTTTACTTTTTTATCTGGACCAATCACCAGCAAAGAACGTACCGTAGCAGTTGCAATTGCATTAGGGTGAATAAAATCATAAAGATTAGAAACCTGACGGTCTTCATCTGCAATGATTGGGTATTGAACATCAACATTCTGGGTCTCATTAATATCTTTGATCCAGCCTTTGTGGCTTTCGACACCATCCACGCTAAGTGCAAGCACTTTTACATTACGCTTTTCAAACTCACCTTGGAAAGCAGCGGTAGCTCCTAATTCTGTTGTACAAACAGGAGTATAGTCTGCAGGATGAGAAAACAAAACTCCCCAGCTGTCGCCAAGGAACTCATAGAAATCTATATCACCTATAGAAGTCTTAGCCTGAAAGTTAGGAGCGGTATCGCCTAATTTTATGGACATAGTTTTAATATTTAAAAAATGATAAAAGCGTTTAATGATGCAAATATATTATTACTCTACTAAAAAACAAGACTATTAATAAATATTTTTTAAATTAATATGTAAAAGCAAAATGTGACTAACTTGTATATATCATTTAATAACCATTTGTTGAATATCTCAAAACTTAACACGTTCTTTGCAGTATTAATTTATAATTAACTATTAAGAAGGGCGATCTATTCGAAGAAGAATTTATTTCTTTTGCATTAAAATTCTAAAATTATGTTATTGAGAAAAGCATTAAAACTTTTGGTAATCATGTTATTACCTGTTTTTGCCATGGCTCAGGTTACGACCAGTTCGATTATAGGAACGGTGAGCAATGAGTCAGGTGCCCCACTTGAGGGTGCAACCATCAAGGCCATTCATACTCCTTCAGGGACAGTCTATTCAACATTATCCAGAAGCGGAGGTAATTTCACCATTCCAAATATGCGTGTTGGCGGGCCTTATACTATTACAATTAGCTATGTAGGTTTTCAGGATTTAAAGTATGATAATATCAATTTGGATTTAGGTGATCCCACAAAACTGACACCTGTCTTAATTGATAGTTCCACCAACTTAGCAGACGTCAGTGTACTGGCACAACGTAATTCATTGATTAGTAAAAACTTAACAGGGACAAGTGTTTCTGTTGGTAGACAAGAAATGTCGATGCTGCCAACCATCTCCAGAAATATCAATGACTTTGCACGGTTAAGTCCAATTGCACAGGTTCGTACTAGTAGTTCTGATGGTAGTCCAATGGGAATAAGTTTTGGAGGACAAAGCACTAGATATAATCAATTTACAATTGATGGTGCAAATGCAACGGACGTATTTGGTCTTTCCAGTAACGGCACAAATGGTGGTCAAGCCGGAATTAACCCCATTCCATTTGATGCGATTGATCAGTTACAAGTGATATTAGCCCCATATGATGTAACCCAGGGAGGTTTTACAGGAGGGGGTATGAATGCGGTAACCAGAAGTGGAACGAACGAACTTCATGGTTCTGCGTATGGCTTTTTCCAAAACCAGGGATTAGTTGGCAAAAGTATTGATACACGTGATAAGTATGGGAAATTCTCAAATTGGCAATATGGTGCAAGGCTCGGTGGCGCCATTATTAAGGATAAGTTATTCTATTTTATTAATTATGAAGGGTTAAGTCGTTCTCAACCAGTAGCTAATCAGCCAGGGTCCGGCTCTTCAAATCTCGGCAGCGATGAAATTGCAGCAGCACAGGATTTGTCTGATTATCTAAAATCGGAATATAATTATGATGCAGGCGCAATAACAGGCCTCAATCAAACCAGAAAGTCTAATTCTGTTTTTGCAAGAATAGATTGGAACATTAATGATAAGAACAAATTAATGATCCGACATAATTATGTTAATGGTAATAATTACAGCATCTCCGATGCATCAAATTCAATGTCATTCGGTAACAATGGTTATACTTTCAGATCTAAAACAAATTCTACCGTACTGGAATTGAACTCAAGCTTCAATAGTGGCCTTTCTAATATGCTTCGTTTAACTTATACGTCAGTAAATGATAAACGTGATGTAGGAAGTCCGTTCCCAAGCGTTTCAATTACTGATAATGGTGCGACCTATAAATTTGGTAATGATTACAGTTCTCAGGCAAACAGTCTGGATCAGCACATCGCCACCCTTACGGATAACCTGAATATTTACAAAGGAAATCACACCATTACCTTAGGAACAGATAATGAGTTTTATACAACGAAGAATATATTTTTGCAAGGGTTATTTGGAGACTATACATATAAAAGCCTTGATGACTTTTATAATAATACCAATTTAAACCAGTACCAGACAACATATTCTACCAATTCAAATGATCCTTATGCACCTGCGAGTGTAAAAATGGGGCAATTTGGCTTATATGCTCAGGATGCCTGGAGCATTAAAAATAACTTTAAACTTACCTATGGTTTAAGAGCAGATTTACCGGTTTTCTTCAACGATCCAGTTGCTAATGATGATTTTAATTCTTCTGACATAGCAAAGGAGTTTAATGTTCAAAATAATCAACCACCAAAATCTAAAATTCTGCTTTCTCCCCGTCTTGGATTTAACTGGGATGTGTTTAATGATGCAAAAACTCAAATTAGAGGAGGTGTGGGCTTATTTACAGGTCGTGTACCAATGGTTTGGGTATCTAATCAGTATTCTAATACTGGTAAAGCCACTATTAAATATAAAGCAACAGCATCTGATGTAGCTGCAAATGGTATTACCTTTGATCCTAGCAATCCTTACAGAGGAACTCCAGCAGCCACAGCAACAGAAATTGACCTGACTGATCGTAATTTTGTCGCGCCAAGAACATTAAGAGCTAATCTGGCATTAGATCAGAAATTGGGTTGGGGACTTGTTTTAACTGTTGAAGGTGTATACACCAAAATTATTAAAGACATCATGTATCAGGATTTAAATCTTAAGGCAGCTGATACAACCCTGGATTTAGGCAACGGCGTGACCAGACCATTCTATGGCTATTCGCTTCGTGATTCTAGATTTACGAATGTTCTTTATCTGACAAACACTAATCAGGGACACGCTTACAATGTATACGTAAGATTGAAAAAGGAGTATTCCAGAGGTTGGATGGGAAGCATTTCCTACTCTCTTGGACATTCTTATGGGCTTAGTGATGGCACTTCTTCCACAGCGTTATCTAACTACCGTTTTGCCTATAATATTAATGGCTTAAATAATCTGGATGTAGCACGTAACAATACGGACCAAGGTTCAAGAGTTTCCTTAATGATTGGTAAGCAATTTAACTATGGAAAGTTTTCGACCAACCTGGGCTTGTTTTATAATGGACAGTCTGGTCAGACACTCTCTTATGTTGTATATGGAGACTTAAATGGTGATGATGGTTCTAAGTCTACTTCAATTAGTACTTCTGGCGGTGCTGATTTGATGTATATTCCTACAAGTGCAGATGACTTTGCTGCCTTTACAAAAAATGGCGCTACCGTTACCCCAGAACAACAATTAGAAGATTGGAATAAATATTTAGCATCTAACGATTATTTAAGCGCCAATAAAGGCAAGAATTTAAAAAGAAATGGCACTCGCCTTCCTTGGGAAAATCATGTGGATTTCAAATTTGCAGAAGATTTCCAAATAGCGGCTACTCATAAAATTACCTTATCCGTTGATATTTTCAATATTGGTAATCTGATTAGTAAAAATTGGGGTAAAGCTTATTATTCTGGGAACCAAGAGTTGACTCCATTGACTCTTAAAGGTTTCCAGACGACTAGTGACCCTAAAGTAATCAAACCAGTGTATACCTTTAACTCTGCCTACGGTTTAAATCAGTATACTAATAAGCCATGGGCTTATTCTGATTACTTATCCCGTTGGAGTATGCAAATCGGGTTAAGATATACATTCTAGTTTTTTCATAATTTAGTAAGATAAAAAGGACGGTGGATAATTTCATCGTCCTTTTTTATTGACTCAAACCTTTAATTCAATATTTTAGATTAGATATTAATCCCTAGATATTTATATGGATAAGATAATTGATGTTTTTATAAGGCTTAATAACCAATAGGTTAGGAGAGTATAATGGCTTTTATTAAAAAAGTGAAAAATAAAGGATAAAAAACTCTTTTATTAAGGTTTTTCACTTTACCTTTGCCCTGTAAATAAAGATATGTTGTTTTCAAAAACCTGCGAATACGCAATTAGAGCCTGTATTTATATAGCGCAACAGTCTGGGGAAGACAAGAAAGTTGCCATTAAGGAGATCGCTAAAGGCATTGATTCTCCGGAACATTTTATCGCAAAAATTCTACAGAACTTAAGCAAAAAAGGATTTATAAATTCCGTAAAAGGCCCTAATGGGGGCTTTTATATGGACAAAAAGAACATGAAAACAACTATTTCCGATATCGTTTTATTAATAGATGGAGATAGTCTTTTTACCAAATGTGTACTGGGCTTAAAGCAATGCTCCGAAAATAAGCCTTGTCCGCTTCATAATCAATACAAACATACCAGAAAGGAAATAATTGAATTGTTCAGAAATTCTAAAATCGGACAAATCAGTGAACAAGTTGATCTCAATGAAACCTTTCTGAAATTAAAATAAAAAATTGGTAATCCTATAAAGACTAGAGTCTGAAAAATTAGTCTGAATTTCGTTCTATTTTTTTAGAATAATACAAGATAAAAAGGTATTAATATCTATTATTTAAACTGACCATCTCATGAAAATTAAACGCTTCAAATTCCTATTTATGGTTATGTTCTTTGTCAGCTTACTCAGTACTACTGTGCCCGTCTTTGGGCAGGAACAAGCCGGCGTTTTTGCTAAAACTCATCCTCAGTTAGGCTTCATTTTGTTTATCGCATTGGCAACCATAGGCATAGTATCTCTGGCTGTTTGGCTTAAATCAAGGCAAGGACGAATCAATCAGGAGACTAAAAATTATGATGCTCCTGTACAAGAAGATAAATTGGACACTTATATAAAAAATATGGATAGCGAACAAATAGATGCGTTTTTAAAATTCAAATCCAGCTCACGCAAAAGCTCAGGAAAACCGGTCGGCATTATTGCCACACTGATTATGCTGTTACCGGCAAGTGCTCTTTTGGCGCAAGATCCTGAACCTGCTAAAACAGCAAACGATTTATTAGGGGAAACAGGAGTCATAATTACCATTGTCTTAATTCTGATACCCGTTTTGGTGGGATTAGTATTAATGGTACTTAAAACTTCAAATGTTTTAAGACAATTAACGAACAGAAGGCGATTAAAGGAAGCTGACCGCCTGGCAGAAATACTGGAAGATACTGAAGATCCTGAGTTAATTGCTTCTTTGGAAAAAAGAAGAGCGGCATTGGACTTTCAGTTAAGCAAAAGGGAACTCTCCGGTAATTTATCACCAGAAGATAACAGGGGGCTGATCAATATAAAATCAAATGCAGGTTTGCCAGTAGTGGAACCCAAGAAAAAGGCGGTAAAGCGGCCAAAGGTTGACCCCAAACTATCCAAAATGGTTCTCTGGTACCTTGGGTGTGCTACCTTTTGGCTACTATTTGGAACAACGGTGGGAGAGTATTTGGGAATTAAATTCGTAGCGCCAGATGCAGACTCTCTGGCATGGCTTAGTTTTGGCAGACTAAGACCCGTTCATACCAATGCCGTATTCTGGGGCTGGGCTTCTCTGGCCATGTTGGGGCTGGCAAACTATGTTGTTCCAAGAGTCGGTAATACCAGATTAGCCAGCTATAAAATGGGTTGGTGTTCCCTGATATTGATCAATCTGACTGTAATTCTGGGCTCCCTTTGTCTGATGGCAGGCATTAATAATGCCGGTGGTGAATACAGGGAGTATATCTGGCCAGTGATGCTGCCCTTTGCCATTGCTCTTGTACTTTCACTGATTAATTTTTTAAATACTGTTGCAAGACGCAAAACCACAGAAATATATATTGCCAACTGGTATATTATTGCAGCTATCATTTTTACAATTGTAATTGCGCTGGTCGCTTATTTGCCCTGGTGGCAAAATGGGCTCGGTGAGACCATTGCTCAGGGATATTATATGCATCAGGGAGTGGGGATGTGGTTTATGCTTTTTACCTTGGGTGTGGTGTATTATTTCTTGCCGCAGCAACTCAATAAGCCAATCTATTCCTATAGTCTGGGTATCCTGGCTTTCTGGACGCAAATTCTGTTTTATACCCTGATTGGTACTCACCATTTTATCTTCAGTCCGATTCCCTGGTGGTTACAGACCGTAGCCATTGTAGGAAGTATGGGCATGGCCATTCCCGTAATCGCAGGAACGACTAACTTTTTAATGACATTTAAAGGAGGTTGGCATAAAGTCTCTGGTAGCTATACCTTACCGTTTTTTATCGTGGGTATTATCTTTTATTTTACCGGCTCCATGCAGGGGACTGCAGAGGCCTTCAGGACTACAAACCTCTATTGGCACTTTACAGATTTTACGGTCGCCCATTCACATCTGACTATGTATGGTATAATTTGTTTCTTTATGTGGGCCGGAATCTATGCGCTGGTGCCTAGGCTGACAGGAAAGGAGCCGCCACAAATTCTGGTCGGAGCCCATTTCTGGCTGGCATTAATCGGACTAATGTTCTATACCGTTCCTCTGATGTATGGAAGTACTTTAAAAGGAATACTTTGGATGCAGGGTAAACCTTTTATTGACGGAGTTGTATTAATGGCGCCTTATTGGGTATGGCGCGCCGTAGGAGGCTCTCTGATGTGGCTTTCTCATCTATTCTTTGCTTATAATTTTTACCGCATGGTGGTTAAAAGAAAAGAAGTCAATGTCGCCAGCGCGGCTATTAAAAAACTAAACCCTTCACTGAATCAATCATTATAAACAGCAGAAATAAAACCGTCATGGAACTTTTTGATAATCATAAGAAGTTATTTACCACTGCCGCCGCCTTTTTTATCGGATTAACCACTTTGGTAGCCATTATTCCGGCAGTTCAAACTGATAAAATCAACCAGCCTTTGCCCGGTGCTGTAAAGTTGAGCCCCGATGCACAAAAAGGAAAGGCTATTTATGTTGCCAATGGTTGTATTGCCTGTCATACTCAACAGGTTAGGAATCTGGATATGGATAAAGTATGGGGTAAGCGTCCCAGCGTGGCTGCTGATTATGCCTTGGATAAAAGACCGGACGTATGGCATAATACAGCTACACTTATGGGATCTGAACGGACGGGGCCGGATTTAACCAATATCGGCAACCGGCAGCCTAGTAAGGACTGGAACCTGGTCCATTTATTCAACCCAAGAGCTGTTGTAAAAGAGTCCGTAATGCCCGCATACCCCTGGTTGTTCATATATAAGGAACAACCAGCTAAAACAGATATTGTAGTAAATGTACCTGCTGAATTTATGGAGGGTAAAACCGGAAAATATGTAGCCACCAAAAAAGCAATGTACTTACTGGCCTATCTACAGTCTTTAAAGCAAACGGATTTGCCAGACGGAACAACAGCACCGGATTTCTTATATAAACAAGCCGCAGCCAAAACTGACGCAGCAGGTGGCGGCGCTAAAGTCGATGGCGCCGCTTTATACACCGCTAATTGCCAGAGTTGTCACCAGGCGAGCGGTGAAGGGTTGCCCGGTGCATTTCCGCCACTCAAAGGCAGCAGTGTGGTCACCGGTGACAATCTGGAATTATATGTTGGTATTATTATGAACGGCTATACCGGTAGAGAAAAAGAAGGGTTTGGGCCCATGCCCAATGTAGGCACGACCGCCAATTTGAGTCCAGAGGAGGTTACAGCCATAATTAACCATGAACGAAGCAGCTGGGGTAATAGTGCTCCGGAAGTCAAAGTCGATGATGTTAAACGTTTTATGGATGCGGCCAAGTTATCTGCGGGGCAATAATATTTATAACCGCTTAAAAAACAACATTTTTTAACAACCTTACTTAAAAATAAGTTTTAAATTAGTGGAGAATCACCATTGATTATGCTATAAGCCGAAGCCGAGAATACTCATTAAGAGCCGGATATTTTACAAAACAACGCCGAGGCCGAATTCACTAAAATAAACTGGATTTTAAAAACCTTAAAATGTTGTGCAATGAAAAATTATGAAACAGTTACCGAAGCGGTAAATGACTTGAATCAAAGAGGATATACGCATGATTTTAATTTGGGCGAAGATTGCCTGATTTGTGGCGAAACCATTTCTTTATCGCCGACAGAATTTGAGATTGATGAGTTGTATCGTTTTGAAGGCATGACAGATCCTGGTGATGAGATGATCGTCTATGCCATCGCCTCTGTAGATGGTGATGTTAAAGGAGTATTAGTGAACGGTTATGGCTTATATGCGGACAGAGAAAGTTCTCTGATCATGAAAAAGCTTAGTGTTCCGGACCACAGACAACGTGGGAGTGTTTAACGCCACCTACTATTTTTAACATCGACTTCCATCTCGCTTTTAATATTATATATAATTAATATTTATGATATTCCGTAAAATAAATTGAGATGAATAAGCAAAAATTTTCCTTTAGGCCAATGAGTAAGGTTGTGTTAATACTGCTGCTTTGGGGCAGCAGTATTAACATGGGTAGTCTGGCATTCGCTTGCAGCATCTGCGAAAAGCAACAACCCAGGATTCTTAGAGGCATTACCCATGGAGCCGGTCCACAAAGCCGGTTCGATTATGTGATTATCTGGATAATGGTTGTAATTACCATGGCCACCCTTTATTATTCCGTTAAATGGCTGGTACGTCCGGGGGAAAAAAATGGGGGCCATATAAAAAGATTCATTTTAAACGAAGAGTAATATGGAAATGGTGTTAAACAAAACAGTAGCCTTAGAGGCAAGAAGCAGTATTCTCATCTTCATTGACGATGAGCCTAAACCCATTGCAGATTTTATATCTCCCGTAAATTTCGAGCTGGATACCACTAAATTAGTGGATGGTAAACATACCTTAAAGATTGTAAGCCGCGACCCCGACGGTAAAGAAGGGGTTAGGATGATCCCCTTTGAGGTACAAAACGGCCCGGCCATTGCCATTGAAGGCATTAAGGAAAATGCGGTCGTCGATGGAGTTTTACCGCTGATGATCAATGCTTACGGAAAGGGAAATGCACAAAATTTTAATATAGTGGGTAGCGAGTCTCCCAGAAGTATCCCGTCCTGGGTCTGGATTATTATTATCGGATTTTTTGGCTGGGCCATGTATTATTTAATTTCTTACCTACATTTGAGGCCACAATAACATTATGGAAAAATTAAAAGACATACTTACCCTGGAGGATTGTAAAACCTTAGTAGATAATTTTTATGGAAAGGTGCGCAAGGATCCTTTAATTGGCCCCATCTTCGATGCGGTGATACAGGACCGTTGGCCGGAGCATCTGGAAAAAATGTACCGTTTTTGGCAAACAGTACTATTAGAGGATCATACTTATTTTGGCAGCCCTTTTCCGCCCCATGCAACCTTACCGGTAGAATGGACGCATTTTGAAAAATGGTTGGAACTGTTCAATCAGACAGTGGATGAGCATTTTACGGGAGAAATTGCTGCAGAAGCGCGTTGGCGTGCAGGAAAAATGGCTGAAATGTTCAATTTTAAGATTCAATATTATAAAAACAACCAGGCAAAACCTCTTTTTTAAAATTACAAGAAAAGATAAAAAGGTCTTCTACTCCAAGAATCTTAAATTCACTAATAACCAGTTGGTTATTGTCTTAATTGATAAATATATTAAAAATGAATTCACAGGCTGAACAGCGCTATCCCTACGCATTACCCGCAGTTTTTTTATGGATTGGCTTTTTGATGGCCATTAGCTTTATGGAAGCCTGGTTGAAGTTCCGGGCGCCGGGTGTGACAATTACTATTGGCCTTGGCATAGGGAAATTGGTATTTGGCGCCTTGAATAAAGTAGAGTGGGTGTTAATTATAATTACTGCAGCTAATTTTTTCTTTGTCCCACAAAAATTAACCAGTTATCGCAATCTTATTTTTATAGGGGCAGCTTTGATGACTGCCCTGGAAACTTTTTGGGGCTTACCGGCTCTTGATAAAATAGCCGATCAGATTATTGCAGGTGGGGCGGATAATAGCCCGTCCGTGCATATTATTTATGTGAGCATGGAAGTATTGAAACTCATCCTGCTGATTTTACTAGGTACCTATTTAGTCAAAAAACATCAAAAAATCAATCATGCAAATTAGTAAAGAAACCATATTGGGTGATATTGTAGCAGAAAACTACCAGACAGCTGAAGTATTAGAAAAATACCAATTAGATTTTTGCTGTCACGGAACACGCAGTTTAGCAGAGGCCTGTCTGGGCAAAAATCTGGACACGGATCATGTTGCCAGAGAACTGCAGCAGGTAATAGATGGAAAGACCGGTATTACCGATGCCACGGCCGGTGTTCCTGCCGGTTTAAAAGACTGGCCACTGGATCTAATGGCAGATTACGTGGAAAAGACGCATCACCGGTATGTTACCAGGCAAACACCGCTCATTGAGGGATATCTTAATAAAATCGTACAGGTACATGGAGGTCGTCACCCAGAACTCTCTCAGATCAGGGACATCTTTTTGGAAACAGCCGGTGAACTGGCCATGCACATGAAAAAAGAAGAGCTGATGCTCTTTCCTTTTATTCGGAAAATCACTGTCGCTTCTATAAACGGAACCAGAATTGCGCCGCCGCCATTTGGCAGCATTGCCAATCCTGTGAATGCTATGCTGGCAGACCATGAAGCAGAAGGCGAGCGTTCCGCTAAGATTCGTCAACTCTGCAATGATTTTAATGCTCCTGATGACGCCTGCAATACCTATAGATTAACATTTAGGCTTTTACAGGAGTTCGAACAGGATTTACACCAACATATTCATATAGAAAATAATATACTGTTCCCAAAATCTATTGAACTTGAACCCAGTGTTTTAGCTTAATATTCTACTGCCTGAGCTTGTCACGCAATCAGTGTGACAAGCTTAGTGATAAAATTATTCCTTAACTTAGTTCATCTGGCAATTATGGCAATCCCGATAATAAACTTAAAAAGAGCTTTTCAACCCGCATCAGCTGATGATGGATGGCGCATTTTAGTAGACAGGCTATGGCCCAGAGGCATTAATAAAGACAGAGCGGCCATCAAACTTTGGTATAAAGTGATCGCTCCATCTATTGAGCTGAGAAAGTCCTTTGGTCATGAGGTGGAAAAATGGCCGGACTTCAGGCAAAAATACAAGCAGGAGCTCAGAGCCAATAAAGTAGCCTTGGAAGAATTACTGAATGTAGTACGTCAGCATCCGGTTATTACCCTGGTGTATGCGGCCAAAGATGAGGAGCATAACAATGCAGTGGTTTTAAAGGAAGTACTGACAAATCTCTTAAAAAAATAAAGTCATGGCACCCATCAAAAGAAGTGAATACCTGAAACCATTATCCAGGGAACATCATTACAGTCTGCTCTTTGGCTGGAAATTACGTCAAGGAATCAGCCGAGGGGTGAGTATAGATCGTATGGTGGATTATATCCGTTATTTTGAACTCCATATGTTGATTCCCCATTTCAAGGAAGAAGAAACCTGCCTTTTTATTTATAGCGATAGTCCTTATGTCCAGCAGGCCCTTGATGAACACAGGCATATACTTTCCATTATTGCCACTATGAAAGTAGAACCGGGAACCACTCATTATGCTGACCTGGAAGCTTTGGCGTCCTTAGTAGATAGTCATGTTAGGTTTGAAGAAAGACAGTTATTCCCTTATTTTGAACAAAATCTTACGCAGGCACAACTGGAAGCCGTGGCAGCAGCCATAAAAGATGGCCCGGCTGTTGGTGACGATTTTGAAGATAATTTTTGGGAATCGCCTAAAAACTAATAAAATAAGTTCAGAAGCATCCGGACATATAAAAAAGGGATCTATGTTTGATTTTATGTAACCATTTGTACGCTGTACACTGCCTTTAATCTATTTTTAGCTATTTTTTAGTTTCAATATTGCCATTCTCAATAAATCTTTGCTATATTAGAGTTTAGTATTTCTTTACAGGCCTCTATTAAAAAGATTCTTTATGCGCACTGGCTACCTGACGATATTATCCCTGCTTTTTCTTTTATTTCTTGGTTCCTGCCACACGAAACAGAGTGTAGATTTACTAATATATAATGCCACCATTTATACGGTAGATTCTAGTTTCTCAAAGGCGACTGCCATGGCTATTAAGGATGGAAAGATAATAGCAACCGGTGACACCAAAGATATCCAACAGGTGTATGTAGGTCAACAAAATATTGATGCACAAGGGAAGTTTATTTACCCCGGTTTTATTGATGCACACGCACATTTTTTAGCTTTCGGGCAAAGCCTGCATCAAATTGACCTGAAAGGAACCACCAGCTGGGAGTCTATTATAAAAAAACTAAAAGAATTTAAAAAAACAAGAGCAGCCAATGATACTGGCTGGGTAGTGGGTGATGGCTGGGATCAAAATGATTGGGCTAATAAGCAATTTCCTAATAAATCAGCATTGGACTCTTTATTTGCCGATGCCCCTGTGGTCTTAACACGTATTGACGGACATGCCATTATTGCCAATCAGAAAGCCCTGGATCTAGCCGGCATACATGCCGGCGATACTATAAAAGGAGGGAAGATTCTGGTTCAGGATAGTTTACTTACGGGTGTTTTGATTGATAATGCAACCAATCTTGTTTATCGTGAAATTCCTCATCCAAATACACTAGAAGCAACCAGTGCTTTGATGGACGCTCAAAGCAAATGTTTTGCTGCGGGGCTGACTTCCATTCAGGATATGGGAGAAGATGCCCGGTTAATACCACTGCTGGACAGTCTAAATAAAGCCGGACAATTAAAGATCAGACTATATGTTTTGCTCATGGATAATCCTTCCAACTTTGATTACCTGGTCAAAAAAGGCATCATTCATACTGAGTGGCTGCATGTACCCGGATTCAAAGTGTTTGCGGACGGCGCATTGGGATCCAGGGGCGCCTGTCTTCTAGAGCCCTATGCAGATGATTCCGCGCATGATGGTTTTTTATTAAATACAGTGAATCATTATGATTCTGTGGCCCGGTTCATTTATCAGCATCATTTTCAAATGGCCACTCATGCCATTGGAGACTCGGCTGTGCGTACCATGCTTAAGATATATGCCAAATACCTGAAAGGTCCCAATGATTTAAGATGGCGTATTGAACACGCGCAGATTGTTGACAGCAGCGATGTGCATTATTTCAACGACTATCAGATTATCCCATCCGTTCAGCCTACTCATGCTACATCTGATATGTATTGGGCTGAAAGCCGCCTGGGGCCGGGTAGAATCAAAAATGCTTATATCAATAAAACCTTATTAGATCAAAATGGATTTATTCCTTTAGGAACGGATTTTCCGGTAGAAGATATTTCGCCCATAAAAACATTTTTCAGTGCGGTATTCAGAAAAGATGCCAGTGGCAATCCGCCTGCCGGATTTCAAATGGAAAATGCTTTAAGCCGGGAACAGGCCATAAAAGGCATGACCATCTGGGCGGCAAGAGCGGCCTTTGAGGAGGATGAAAAAGGGAGTCTGGAGCCGGGAAAAAGGGCAGATTTTATTGTGACTGATAAAGATTTAATGCAAGCCGAAATGGGAGATATCTTAAAAACCAGGATTCTTATGACCTTTGTTGGAGGAGAAAAGGTCTATGACCGTTCCGGCAGACCGATTTTACAATAATCCTTAATCAAACAAACTGAGCTGTCTGGCCTCACCTGGTCTTTTGAATAATTCATGATTCAATTGTAATCTGGTTTCATTTAATTGATTTAAGCGAGCATGTAATTTAAAAGTCTGACCAATGATGCTGGCCAGGTGCCCTTCTCCGCGCATCCGTCTGCCAAAGACACTGTCATTTACCTTGCCTGCATGACATTGCTGGATACTATGATACACCTTTTCAGCTCTGTCTGGGAACGTTTTAAAGAGCCAGTCCTTAAAAATATCAGCTATCTGTCCATTTAAACGGACTATGGTATAACCGGCCCATTTCGCACCGGCCATGGCTACAGTCTTTAAAATCTGAGGAATTTCCGTATCATTCAATCCGGGAATTATAGGAGCCTCCATAATCCCTACAGGTATGCCTGCCGAAGATAATGATTCGATTATCTTTAATCTTTGCGTCGCAGTTGTTGTTCTGGGCTCTAGCTTTTGCCTTAATTTCTCATCCAGGCTGTTGATGGAGACATATACAGCACATAGCTGCATTGCCGCCATATCTTTTAAGATATCCAGATCTCTTAGAACCAGTGAATTTTTGGTGATTATACTAATCGGTTGGCGATATTCCAGGGCAATTTCCAATAACTGTCTGGTTAGTTTGAATTTTCTTTCCGCAGGCTGATAACAATCTGTATTGCCCGATAAGGAGATGGTATCCCCTGACCAGGATTTTTTATTCAAAAAAGCCCTGAATAGACCGGGTGCACCGGATTTAATCAGAATATTTCGTTCAAAATCCAATCCTGCACTATAACCCCAGTATTCATGAGAATTTCTTGCATAACAGTAGATACAACCATGCTCACAACCCTGGTAAGGGTTTAAGGAATAGGCCATTCCCACATCCTGACTATCCACCTTGTTGACAATGGTCTTGGCATTGGTTTTTATGAAATTCGTCTGAACATGCTCTTCCAAAGCCCAGTCATCAATACCCTCTGGCTCAAATTGTCCATAACTATGGTTCAAAAAGCGATTGTGGGGATTGGATTGTGCCCCCTGACCCTTTTGGTATTGTATATTTTTGGTATTTTCCTGGTCCATTTTATAATAAATTTACTGGAGTTATTACAAATATACTAATTAATTTAGATTGTCAGGAATGTTTTTTGTCAATTTTTTTGTATTTTTAAACTATGAACCTAAATAACCCGCAGCACACATCCGACAAAAAAACAAATAATAAGGCCCGATTTTCTGGCAATTGGATGCGTTACCTTAGTTATGGCATTCAACTGATGGCCACTATTGGTATCGGATTGTTTATAGGCTATAAGCTAGACGAGGTATTGAAGGTAAAGTTTCCCTTACTTGTATGGCTCTTACCCACCGTACTGCTCATTTATATGCTGGTCAAACTAGTAAAAGATTTTTCCAAAAATGGAAAGCAATAGTACGGGATCATTGTTTTGCCCGTAAAAGGAGTAAACTGGTTTGTTCATCAATTATTACGCAACAGGCAATCCGTACCATACTGCCTGACAATGCTGCGTCAGTCACCAAAATAATTACTATTTTTGCTACTTAATTTAAACGCATGAACAAATTCCGGTTACAAAGAAATTACATCAACTTGCTATTGTTGTTCTTGATTGTCAATGTCTTTTGTCTTCTTTACAGAGACGGATCCATCCATTTAAGTTTCTATTTGGATGTATATGTGGTGGTAATCGCTAATTTGTTGCTATTCCTGCTGGCCCTTTTAGGATCCTATCGGCATGCCAAGGCTTTAGAAGATAAAAATCCTAATGTCTTTATCCGATCCATCATGGGTATGACGGTGCTAAAATTCTTTGTACTAGTGGCTGCAGCATTGATTTATGTTTTTACTGCTAAAGAAAACAGGAATCTTCCAGGTATTTTGATTGCGCTGGGATTGTATATTCTGTATGCTGTATTAGAAGTAAGCGCTGCTTACCGACTGAACAAAAACAAGTCAAATTCCTAAAAGCAACTCTTTTCCAAAAACAAATGGCAAAAGCTGAACGCCATCCCTTATCTTCATTAAGCCATTATCTTCCGGATAATACCCTGGAAGATGTACTGTCCTTTATTAACCGGTACAAGGTCCAACTCACGATTACCAGGGCCAGAAAATCAGTTTTAGGGGATTATCGTAATGCGCATGGTACAGAAAATCATCGTATCTCAGTTAATGGCAACCTTAATAAGTATAGCTTTTTAATCACGCTGCTTCATGAATTGGCGCATTTAGTCACCTATGAAACTTATCGGCACCGCGTTCAACCACATGGCAGGGAGTGGAAGGATAGTTATGCGGCAATATTGCGGGTATTTTTAGAAAAGCAGGTATTTCCGGGTGATATAGCGATGGAACTCCACCGATCCCTGCATAATCTGGGTGCCAGTAGCTGTTCCGAGCCTGGACTGATGCGCGTGTTGAAAAATTATGACAATGATTCCATTGGCCTAAGCCTGGTTGAAGACCTGAAGCCTGGCGAGTGGTTCGTCACAAGGGATAATAAAGTCTATATTATGGAAAAGAAAATCAGGACACGTTATTTGTGTACTGCTTATCCTAGCAAGAAACAATATCTGTTTAACGGCCTTTATGAAATTAAAATCCTGGAACAGCATCCCGAGTTCCCCTGATCGAATCAAGGATGGGTGATCATTGAATAAAAAAAAACCTTAAAAAATAGATGCAATTCCATTTTTTAAGGGTTTTTTTGCTGACTACCGTTATTTTATTTAGAAAAATAACTCAGATTGGTAGAAGGACTTAGAGCCAGCAGACTTTGATACATGAGTTCAATGGTAGATTCAATATCTGAGCGGTGCAGCATTTCTACGGTTGTATGCATGTAACGTAAAGGGATAGAAATAAGCGCTGATGGACAGCCGTCATTGGCATAGGCAAAACTATCCGTATCCGTGCCCGTACTGCGGCTAGTAGCCCTGAGTTGAACTTCAATTTTTTGCTTAGCGGCCACATCCTGAATAAACTGCAACAATTTATTCTGAACGGCAGGTCCATAAGTCAGGGCTGGACCCTTTCCGCAGGAGGTATCTCCTTCAATATTCTTATTGATAAAAGGAGTTTGCGTGTCATGCGTCACGTCAGTGATGATGGCTACATCTGGTTTAATGCGACGTGCAATCATTTCTGCGCCCCGAAGGCCTATTTCTTCCTGTACCGCATTTACTATATAAAGTCCGAAGGGTAATTTCTTTTTATGCTCCTTGAGCAATCTTGCTACCTGAGCAATCATAAATCCTCCGATTCTATTGTCAAAGGCTCTGCCGATTAAATAATCATTGGCTAACTCATCAAAACCATCCTGATAGGTTACAACGGCACCTACGTGAATTCCAAGAGCTTCCACTTCTTTTTTGGAGCGGGCGCCGCAATCCAAAAACAGGTTGTCCACTCTTGGGGTCGGTTCTTTTTGGTCAGGAATGTGCCGGGTATGAATGGCGGGCCATCCGAAGACAGCTTTGACAGGTCCTTTTTTACCGTGGATCCAGACGCGCATGGCAGGCGCAATCTGGTGATCGACACCACCGTTTCTTTTTAAATAAATAAAGCCCTGTTCTGTAATATAATTAACAAACCAGGAGATTTCATCGGCATGGGCTTCTATAACCACTTTAAACGGATGCTCCGGGTTAATGACCCCGACGGCCGTGCCATATGGGTCCGTAAAATGTGTATCCACATAGGGCTTGAGATAATCCAGCCATAGTGCCTGACCACTGTGCTCAAAACCGACAGGGGATGCATTATTAATATAATCAGTTAAAAATTGCCAGTCTTTTTTGCCCAGTTTAGGGGCTATTGCTTTTTGTTTTTTTTCTTTTGCCATCAGTGTGCTGTTTTATAAAAATCAAAAGTACGCATTTTCGCGAAACAGTAAATATCCTAAAATTCCAGAAATGCCTTTTAAAAGCATTAGTCCGTCAATTACGATCAGATAAAATAAAATAGGTTTTCTTCTGTGCATGGAATAGGCAACAGCCAGAAGGCAGATAAAAGGCAAGGTATTGATTAGTGTCCTTGGCCAGCTAAAATGCTGGGTGGTGGCAAAACCCCAAAGCGCTATCAGGCCGATGGCGATTAATGGCAGTAAAATCCTGAATATGGTTTTTCTAAGCCCTACACGGACAACAAAGGTTTTCAGATGCTTATTATAATCATCCGCATAATCTTTAATATCAAACATAATGCAAAGAACAGATATATACATCCAGTTTTTAATCAAGAGCCAGACAGACATGACCGAAATTTCATAATGCTGGTTGATTTGCCATTTATAAAACATCACCGGATAAATAGTTACGGCGCCTGCCCATACAAACCCAATAATAAAAGGCTTTAACCATCCGGAGTTTCTTAAATTAATTTTTATTATCGGAAAATAATCATTGCCGTAATAAAAGAAAGCCACCAAAGGTACCGCCAACAGCATCAGCCATTCGTCGGCATGCAGGCTGAAGATTTCATGGAATTCTTTTATGACCAAATAAAGGGCCGCCGCTATAGCGATCAGTGTATAGAAAAACTGGGTGAGCGTAATGAGTTTATAGTTTCTGGTATACCAATCGGTTCTGCGATTATAGTAACTGTTGGTGGTCATGGATGTCCTGGGCCTGCCGACCAACTTGTTAAAAACATTCAACAAATGCAATTCACCCATATAAGCATACGTATAATAAACAAGAGTGCCGGTCACCAGCAGTACATAATAGGCAGGAGTATTTAAAGGGACCCCCTGCTGCAATGAGGCTTCCATAGACAGTGCCACCGTGCAGAGCGCATAAAAATAATTACCAAAAAATATAAACTCGGTTAATTTCTTTCTCAAAATACTGCTTTACACCTTGAAATAAATGATGCTCTGTTGTTTTTGATTAGCAAAGGCTCCTGCTTGCTTTTCAGGCCCTAAAAATAGACAAATTACCCCAGAAACCTGGGCAGCAAATGCAGTTTTGGGGCTGGTTTTTACCATAATCCGTCAAATACTGAAAAAAACGAGTATTATCTGTTCAAAATACTTAAATTTAGATTTTAGAACCTGCTTTTATTTTATTTCAACAATTTTTTAAACATTCAAACGGCATTACATGCGCAGAAGAAAATTTATTCAGCAAACAGCCTTATCTGCAATGGGCGCGACCATTGTGCCCAGGTTTGTGTTAGGAGGGAAAGGCCATACAGCCCCTAGTGACCGGCTGGTTTTAGGGTATATCGGTAATGGTAAACAGTCCCATGGACTGATGCAATATATTAACGGCCCCAAACAAACGATTATCGGTGCTGCATCTGATGTGGATTCAAAAAAGCTACATAAATTTATAGAATTATCCAATGCGCAAAACAGTGCCAAATTCAGTAATGCCAGCCAGGTGAAAGGTTATAAACAGTATAGGGATTTGCTCGCCAATAAAGACATTGATGCCGTAGTAATCGCCACCCCAGACCACTGGCATGCGCAGATAGCCATTGATAGCGCCAAAGCTGGTAAAGACATCTATTGTGAAAAACCCTTGTCCTTAACCATTGCAGAAGGCAGGGCTATGGTGGAGGCTACCAGAAAATATAAAAGGGTATTCCAGACGGGAAGCATGCAACGGTCCTCCTATAATTTCAGGCAGGCAGCGGAACTCGTTCATAACGGTTATATCGGTAAGGTTTCAGAAATCAATGTATCTGTTGGAGGCCCCGTGGTGCAATGTGATTTACCTACTCAGCCTGTACCGGATTATCTGGACTGGGACCTTTGGGTGGGGCCCTCTTTGTTTCGTGGCTATAATGAGATTCTGGCACCGCCTATCGAAGCTAAAGACTGGGCATGGTGGCGCGGCTACAGGGATTTTGGAGGTGGTTATATTACCGATTGGGGCGCGCATATGTTTGATATCGTTCAATGGGCCCTCGGTATGGATGAATCGGGCCCTGTTAAATTCATTCCCCCTAAGAATCCAGACAGCCAGGAAGGGCTCTATTTTTTGTATGATAGCGGTGTGCAGGTTAACCACAAAAACTGGGGAGAAGGGAACGCCATTCAATTTATAGGAGACAAAGGTAAAATAGAGGTTTCCAGAAGCTTTTTAAGAACCAACCCGGAGAACCTGGCCCAATTAAAATTTAAGGAAAATGATAAACGCCTGTATTTCAGTGATAATCATTATCAGGATTGGGTTACAGCCATTCAAAAAAGGAGCAGACCCATTTGCGATGTTGAGGTGGGCCACCGGTCGGCAACGGTTTGCAATGCCGTAAATATTGCTTATCAGCTTCAAAAAGATATCCATTGGGACCCCAAAAAGGAAAGGTTTGATAATGAATATGCCAATTTAATGGCCTCAAGACCGTATAGAGGCCCCTGGAATTTCAGGGCATTTTAAATCCGTAAAACAATTTGTACCTGTCGATTTTAGATGTTGCATGCGAAAGCCTATCGTGATTTTATGGAGATTCAGGCAGAAATCGGCGCTTTGTTTGCATCTGATGTTGCATCCTAAATAGTTGAATGGTAAATTAAATTAACATCCTATATGGATATAAGCCCTGCAATTGCGTAATTTTGCCCTCATTTAAAATATGGACAAAGTAGCGAAAATATTGATAGACAAGATATTCCAGATAAAGGAATTTGATCATCAACTGGCATTGGAGCTGTTTCGCTATCAATACAGTTTTGAAAACGGGGTGTATCGCCAGTGGTGCGATACGCTGGGAATTGATCCCGAACAGGTAAAAGACATCACTGATATTCCGTTTTTACCTATTTCCTTTTTTAAATCAAAAGAAGTCACGACCGGTCAATTTAACCCGGAACTTATATTTGAGAGCAGTGGAACTACCCAGACCGTAAATAGCCGTCATTTGGTTAAAGAGGCAAAACTGTATCAGAGAAGTTTTTTAAAGACCTTTGAGCAATTTTATGGGAACCCCAAGGATTATTGTATTGTAGGGCTTTTGCCTAATTATCTGGAAAAAGGACATTCCTCCCTGGTTAAAATGGTTCATGATTTAATTGAGCTAAGCGGTCATAAGGACAGTGGATTTTATTTGTATAACTTTGACCAGTTAGCAGAATTACTGTTTACGTTAGAAAAGCAGGGACAAAAAACCCTGCTGCTGGGTGTGACTTTTGCCTTGCTGGATTTTGCAGAAGTGTTTACCGGCTTAAAAAAACAGCATAATTTCTGCCAGCCGCTGAATCACACCATCATTATGGATACCGGTGGGATGAAAGGCCGTAAAAAAGAAATGACGCGGCAGGAAGTGCATGATGTTTTAACCGGAGCATTAGGGGTTTTATCCATACATTCTGAATACGGAATGACAGAACTGCTGAGTCAGGCTTATTCAAAAGGGGAGGGGCGCTATCATTGTCCGCCCTATATGCAGGTACTGGTCAGAGATGAAAGTGATCCTTTTAACTTGAAAACAAGCGGCAAAGGGCTGATAAATATAATAGATATGGCCAATATACATAGCTGCTGTTTTATTGCCACCGAGGATGTAGGTTGGGTACATTCAGGGTATTTTGAAATATGGGGCAGGCTGGATCATAGCGACCTGAGGGGGTGTAGTTTACTGATTGCCAATCAATAAATTACCTAAAGAAGACCTAAAGCGTTAAAAAAGCCCTGTTAGATTAAACCTAAAAGATAATTATATATCTAAAAAGTTGGTGACGATTCCCTTATATTTACATTTCTAAAATGTACCATATCAGGGGATTAGTTAAACAATGAAAAAACATATTAAAAAGGCCGGAACAGACCTATTAAATATTATTAAAAATTAACACATGAAAAAGCTATTCGTTGTATTATTTAGTTTGGCAACCACAGTGGGTTTTTCACAGATCCGCAATGGCAATACAATTATAGAAAGAACCAGAGTAGGCGTTTATGGCGGGCTTTCTGTAGCCAATCAGGTGACCATTGATCCTGTATACGGAGATGGCTATTCTGACAATGCCAAGGCAGGATTCATTGGAGGTGTTTCTGTGAGTGTCCCCATCAGCTATGGATGGTTTGTGCAACCTGAATTGAGTTATACGGGCATGGGAACGAATTATTATGATGATAATTATGGTGGCAATGTTAATCTGAACCTTGATTATATTAATTTACCGATACTGTTTCGATACAGTCAACCTTTTACAGGTTTAGGAGTATTATTCGGACCTCAGTATAGTTATTTAGTCAATGCGAATACCATACCTTCCGGTTCAGCTAAAGCTGATTTTCAAAAAGGATCTGTTATAGATGATTATAAGAAAAGTGACTTATCCGGGGTGGTAGGCCTGGAATATTATTTCCCTAATGATGGTTCAGGAGGTACACAGTTCGGTTTATCCGCCAGATACCAGTTCGGGCTGCTCAATGTAAATAATGGCGGTGTGACTTATGATGACGGATCCTGGGCAAAGTTGCATAATAATGCCTTCTTTATTACGGCAGGGATTCGCTTCTAGTCAGTAAATAAGGACAGGATTAGTATTTAATTATTGAAACGCAAGTTTTAAAAATGGGTAAGATGCATTTAATCAGCATTTTACCCATTTTTAACTTCCAGGGAGAAGCAGGCGTCCTGGATCAATTCTATTCTCCGTTTAAATTGCATAACTTTGCCCACATTCCTTTGGATTTTTAGGATAAATACCTGACCCAAACAGAAAATCATGCAAAAAGAAGTACACCTGCGACTCCCGGCCCAGGACTATCATCAATCCCGCCTTATTAAAAAACATATTGCCCAGGCTTTAACCGTTAAGCCGGGTCAGATTACCGGGTTTCAGATTTTGAAAAAATCAATGGATGCCAGGCAAAAACAGATTTACTATAATCTAAGTTTATTGGTATTTATAGAGGAAGCATTCCAGGCTTTCAGTCTGCCGGCCTTTCCGGCAGAACACGTAAGAGACGCTAAACATGAGGTATTGATTATAGGTGCGGGACCAGCAGGCTTATATGCTGCGCTCACTTGTCTGGAATATGGCATCCGGCCCGTCATTCTTGAGAGAGGAAAAGATGTACAGCAGAGGCGACGGGATTTGGCTGCACTTAATAGGCAGGGAGTCGTGAATCCTAATAGTAATTATTGCTTTGGAGAAGGTGGGGCAGGTACTTATAGCGACGGAAAACTTTATACGCGCAGTAAAAAAAGAGGAAGCATCCAAAAAGCCCTGGAAACTTTTGTCAGGTTCGGGGCAGATCCTTCCATATTATATGAAGCCCACCCGCATATCGGTACCAATAAGTTGCCAACCATCATTACCAATATGAGAGAAGCCATTTTGGCTTATGGAGGTGAAATTCATTTTAATCAACAAATTACGGATTTTACCCTACAGGAGAATCAAATCAGGTCAGTGATTACTCATACAAATGACCGGTTCGATGCGCGACATATCATTTTAGCCACTGGACATTCAGCCAGAGATATTTACCGCTTACTTCATTCCAAGCATATCCTGATAGAAAGTAAAGCTTTTGCATTGGGGGTAAGGGTGGAACATCCTCAAAGTCTGATTAATCAGATTCAATATAAGTGTAGCCCGGAGCAAATGGTTAGTCAGGATCTGCCGCCGGCCGCCTACAGCCTTGTAGCTCAGGTCGCAGACAGAGGCGTCTTTAGTTTCTGTATGTGTCCCGGGGGGATTATCGCACCGGCTGCAACTGATCCCGGTGAGCTCGTTGTAAATGGCTGGAGCCCCAGCAAACGTAACAATCCATTTGCCAACAGCGGAATGGTCGTTCAGGTAGATAATAAATCTGCTTTTGAATATTTAAAGCGTGAACTGCGGGGAAAATGTCCTGACCCGACTGACCCATTACTGCTGATGGATTTTCAACAGCAGGTTGAACAGGTTATGTTTCAGGCAGGCGGCGGTGGTTTTCGGGCGCCAGGTCAAAGGCTAACGGACTTCTGTAGTCAGAAAAAATCAAAAGATTTACCTACATGCAGCTATATTCCGGGAGTAACTTCCGCCAGATTAGATCAGCTATTACCTGATTTTATTGCTCATACACTGGCAGGCGGTCTCAGGGCCTTTGGTCAAAAAATGAAAGGCTACTATACGGATCAGGCGATTTTGGTAGGCACTGAAAGCCGTACCTCTTCTCCCGTTAGAATCCCAAGGGAAGAGCTTGGACTTCATCATCCTCAAATTACCAACCTTTATCCTGCTGCTGAGGGCGCAGGATATGCAGGAGGGATCATAAGTGCAGCCATAGACGGTACTAATATTGCGGCAACGATTGCTGCAAAACTGGGAATATCCTAATTAATCAACAAAAAAATTAGCACCGATGAATCTCCTTGCCCACGCCTATCTTAGTTTACAGGATCCTGAAATTCTGCTTGGGAATATGCTGGGTGATGATGTCAAGGGCAAACAAATCCATCTTTACCCTCCTAAAGTCAGAATCGGGATTCAGCTGCATCGTTATATTGATAGTTTTACGGATCAACACCGATTAACCACCGAGGCCAGAGATATCTATCGTCCTTATATCGGGTTATATAGCGGGGCCATAATGGATATCAGCCTGGACTACTTTCTGGCAACGGACCCTGCCGTTAACTCCCAGGCTATGTGGCAGCATTTTGCGCAGTGGGCCTACCAGTCCTTAGAGGCACAGATAAGCTGGCATACCGGTGGGTTTAAAAGATACTTCCCCTATCTGCGGAAGGAAAATTGGTTTGTACATTATGCACAAAAGCCCTTTATTGAAAATGCCATGGCCAATTTACTGAAAAGGGTAGGACGTCCCGACGGGACCGCTATGGTACTAAAAAGTTTTGAGCAACATCATGATTATCTTAAAGAAGTGTACGGTCAATTTTTTCCCCAGTTGGCAGACTATGTTCAATTAAAGGCGGCGGCCCTGATAACAAACCCCATTTAAAAGAACCTGAGGTGAGCTTGCAGATTCTGTTAAAGCTATAATTGCCTACTGATTTTGTAGACTTTTGTAACAATAAATTCTTTACCTTCGCTGCTCAATTGAATCATACTAAAAACTTATATAGATGGCAAGCGATTTAAACCAAAAGGGGATTGGTACCCAACTTATTCATGCCGGTGCAGAACCTGATCCTCTGACAGGCGCGATTATGACACCTATCTATCAGACCTCTACTTTCAAACAGAGTGCCCCAGGTGTAACAAAAGGCTTTGATTATTCCAGAGCCGGTAATCCTACCAGGCAGGCCCTTGAAACAGCGCTAGCTGCGATTGAAAACGGGAAATATGGCCTGGCGTTCAGTAGCGGTGTGGCCGCTACAGATGCGGTTATTAAATTGCTGTCTCCGGGTGACGAAGTCATAGCAGCTACGGATATGTATGGCGGAACCTATCGTTTGTTCGCAAAGATTTTTGAAAAGTTCGGCATTCATTTTCATTATGTGGATATGAAAGATCCTGCCAATATTGAAGCAAAATTAAATGCCAACACTAAACTCATCTGGACGGAAACCCCTACTAATCCGCTGATCAATATTGTTGACATAGAGACTGTGGCAGCCATCGCCAAAAAAGCGGGAGCCCTGCTTTGCGTGGACAATACCTTTGCTTCTCCATATCTGCAAAACCCGCTGAACTGGGGAGCCGATATCGTTGTTCATTCTGCAACAAAGTACCTGGGAGGACATAGTGACGTCGTTCTGGGCGCTGTTATTGTGAACGATAAAGCGCTTTATGAAAACCTGTATTTTATTCAGAAAAGCAGTGGAGCTGTTCCCGGCCCTCAGGATTGCTTTTTAATCCTGAGAGGTATCAAGACTTTACATGTCAGAATGGACAGACATGGTGAAAACGGCGCTAAAATTGCACAGGCTTTAAGAAATAACCCTAAAGTCGCAGTGGTGCACTGGTGCGGTTTTGAGGATCATCCAGGTTATAATATCGCCAAAAAACAAATGCGTAATTTTGGCGGTATGCTAAGCTTTGAGCTTAAAAATGATTCTTTGGAAGAGGTAAACCGCGTGGTTACTTCCACAAAGATTATCACCTTAGCAGAATCTTTAGGAGGAGTTGAATCCTTAATCAATCATCCGGCAACCATGACACATGCCTCCATCCCCAGGGAAGAAAGGATTAAAAACGGCCTAAATGATGGTTTAATCCGTTTAAGTGTCGGTATTGAAGACGCAGAAGACTTGATAGCCGATTTAAACCAGGCTATCGGCTAACAGGCCTGACCCGGGATATCAATTAATAGAAGATGATACAATAATCGCCGCAATAAAGCCAAAGGAGTTTTTTTGCGGCGATTTTAATAAACCCGGTTCCGTTTAGCACCTCTTACCGGCTTTAAAAAAAATTAGCAGGGAATTAAAGGGCTTCCTTAAGAAAGTTTTATGCGGGAATGTTACTTTTGGCAAGAATAATGCTTTTAGAATGTTGAAAATGTAATAGTCAGGTCATCTGCCTGCTATAACTAACAAAAACATAACCCAAGGTTCAGATAAGATTACTGTCACTGCTTGACTTTTTTAAGCCAAAAGCCGACAAAACAGTCAGTATAGCTGACCGCAAAAAGATGTACAGACAATGAAATCATTTTTACTGTGTATAGTCCTCGGTTTATCCTTGCTAATAGGTAAAACCACGCATGCACAGGATAGTATACCCGGCCCAAAATCTGTGGCAGACAGCCTGCCTGGAGATTCAACTAAACAGCTCATTGAAGAGAATAAGCTACTGAAAGATAGTTTACGTCAAATTCATGTGCAGGATAGTCTGAAGGCATTGACAGCTCTTCCAAAGGCCGTCAGAAAGGACAGTAGCCAGGATAGCAGTAAAATTGTGGATATTTTTGAGGAAATGGCCAAGGCGCAGGACCAACAGGACCAATCCATAAAAAAAGAAGCCAGCCAACAGCAAACGGAAAAAAAGAACATAGAACAAGAGGCGGAAAAAAAGAAAAAAGAAGAAGCGGATGCCGAACAAAAAGCCAAACAGGCAATCGACAATGCTAAAGCGGCTGCCAAATTGGATGCAATAAATGACTCCAATGCGATCACTGATTTAAAAAGTCAGACAGTTTTAACCCCTAAAAAGGACAGTGCACTTCAGGAGCCGGCTGCAGATTTGATTAAAAAAGATACCATTCAAAGCATTTTTACCTTGCCGGAGCCTGTTGAACAAAATTATCAGGACGCGAAGGATGTGCAAACGGATTCCACCAAAGAAATGTTCAAGGGGCAGCAGCGCAATAAGGATTCCTCCAAGGCCTCTTTGTCTTATCTCAAAAACGGGCAGACCGAAAATGCGACCAAAAAGCAGGTGAAAGATAGCCGGAACCAGCTATTTGATTCCACAATGGCGGCTGCAGATTCCAGCAGCCATCAAACCGCTCCCTTGGTAAATTCCGTCCCGGACACAGCACCAGTACAAGACGCCAAAAGTCACCTGACGGATACAGATACCAGTAGTCGTTTTGATTTTATTCAGGATAGTTTGCAGACAAAAAATACGCCATTTACAGAACTATTCAAGCCTTTTCGGACCTTTGATAAACAAACCAGTATTACGTCTACCACCAGCCTCACCATATTACAACAACAGGTAGACTATAAAACTTCAGCTGATTTTACAACCCAGTATCAAAGAACCGCTGAACGCGGGGGAAATTTTCTTTTTGACGTATCTGTTGTTAAGCTAAACACCGAAGTAGAGACGATGGGAGTTCAGTTAAAATATAATTCCAATCAGGGAACAGACAGTACCTCCACTTTTGCTAAACCATTATTTGATATCGTCGGCAAAAGGACCTTTATCCAGGTGGATAGCACCGGAAAAATCACGGCAGTGGATACCACTCAATTAGGCAGACAGGTGAATACAGTACTCAGTGGACTTTCTTTATCCGGGGGCGATTTTGAGGTGGGGAGTAACTTTGGATTACTGGCTAGTCGTTCTGGTATCAACCAGGCTGGTCAGAGTTGGACCGATTCAGTGGTCATCAATGGGAATAAAAGGGTAACGACCTATAAAGTGCAGAGCATTATAGACGGAGATATGTTGGTGACCATATCAGGGACCGTCAGCCAGACAGGGGTGATTAATAGTGACGGAGCCGTATTTAAAACGCATTTTTCGGGTACTCAAAAGGGTAAAATGTATGTTGATTTGGAAACGCTGCTGGTTAAATCCAGGGATCTGACTCTAAATATGAATGGAACAGTGGATTATAATGGTCAGTCTTTGCCGGCATCGGCTGTTTCCAAGATCAAAGAAAATGTGAGCCCAAATTGACGATCAACTGTTTGTCTGGATTGCCGTATCTTTACATCGTAATTATTTTTAAATTAAATAATTTTTTAATTTAATAAAACCCTTAAAAATATCCGTATGCAAACTGACAAAACCGCCACTACTAAAAAGGCTGCTGAAAAAACAGCCACTAAAAAGGCAACAAGTGCTACCAAGACTGCCACCCCCAAAAAAGCAGTGACCAAAAAAACAGTAACCTCTGCAAAGTCTGCTGAGAAAGCACCTGCCAAAACCGCTACAAAAACGGCCACTAAAACTGCCACAAAAACCGCTGCAAAAAAGACGGTTGCCGTTAAAGCTGGCGGTAAAGTAAAGGTCAGATTTGAGGTATTCTTTTCTACTAAATTCGGGGAGTCCATTATTATTTCTGGCGCACATCCTGCATTGGGTGCGGAACAGCTGGAGCAGGCTCCGGTATTAGATTATATAAATGAGAATAAATGGGGTCTTACCCTGGAGCTGGATAAAGACTCTATTAAGGATGGCAGTCTGACTTATACCTATCTGGTTCGCTATGACGATGGCGCGCTGACACTTTCAGCTCCTTATCAGTTGAACATACCGGCTACCTTCAACAGCATTACTGTTCGTGATAGCTGGAACGCTCCGGGATTTGAGCAAAACGCATACGAAACAGATGCCCTGCAGGTTATCACTCAGGCAGCACCAGCAAAAAAAGCGGCTGCTTCCAGAAAAAAATATACCCATCGTTTTATTATTTCTGCTACTTCCATACCGGCCGGAAAGGGGGTTTGCTTAATTGGCCAGGACGCGGAGCTCGGAGGTTGGGACCCTGCCAAAGCTATTTTGCTAGAACAGATATCCGCAACCCGTTGGCAGGCAGATCTGATTTTAAAACTAACTGAAACGTCCACCAGCTATAAGTTTGGTATTTACGATTTAGCGACTTCAAGTCTTGATGGTTATGAAAACGGAGATAACCGGGTTTTAGATCAGGATCCTACTGGTGCGCAGTTACTTGTCCTTCAAAATGGATTTATCCGCACCAACTGAAGGAAAATCAAAGCTGCCGGATTTATTATTCCGGTTTTCAGCTTACGGACTGAAAACAGCTTTGGAGTAGGAGATTTCACTGATTTAAAAAAGGCGGTGCTCTGGGCATCAGCGACCGGGTTAAAACTTATTCAGTTACTGCCCATCCATGATACTACAGCGACTCACAGCTGGCGGGACAGCTATCCGTATGCGGCAATTTCTGTCCATGCGCTGCATCCATTATATCTGGATGTGAATGGCCTAAGTCAGTCGACAGCTGCAACAAAACTGCTTGCCTCCATGGAGCCTATGCGCCAGGAGCTCAATCAACTGGAAGCGGTCGATTATGAAGCTGTTTTAAAATGCAAATGGCAGATTGTTAAGGCTATTTTCCCCAACGAGAAAAAAGCAGTATTTACTTCAGCCAGTTATCAGCGTTTTTTTCAGGCCAATAAGCACTGGCTGGAACCCTATGGTTGTTTTTCTGTTTTAAGAGATAAATATGGTACGGCCGACTTTACGACCTGGTCGGAGACAAAGTATCAGCCAGAATTGCCGGAGCGGTTAATGCAGCTGGATGCGGAAGCGCTACTTATTCAATATTATGTCCAGTATCATTTACATCAGCAATTAAAGTCAGCTGTGTCCTTTGCGCATGATCATCACTGTGTCCTTAAAGGAGATATTGCTATCGGAGTATTTAAAAACAGCGTGGACGTCTGGCAAAATCAGGATTTATTCAATGTCGGAGCACAGGCGGGAGCTCCGCCTGATGACTTTACCGTAAGTGGCCAAAACTGGGGATTTCCTACCTATAACTGGCCTCAAATGAAGGCCACGCAGTACCAATGGTGGAAAAGCAGGTTAAGACATATGGAGCAATATTTTGATGCCACCCGAATTGACCACATACTGGGCTTTTTCAGAATCTGGAGTATACCCGTAAGTGCAGTAGAAGGCATATTAGGTTACTTTCAACCTGCCATACCCATTTACGAAGAAGACCTCAAGCAGATCGGCGTTCATTTTCCCGTAAACCGTTTATATGAGCCTTATATTCATATAAAAGAACTTAAAAAGATATTCTCAGATTCATTCCAGCAAATTGCAGATGAGTTTCTGGAGATGGGAGAGGAGGGGTATTTTCAGTTCAAAGAACCTTATAATAACCAAAGAAAATTAGATAACTACTTTAAAAAACTCGCACCCACAACTTACCATAAATGGCTCAGACAGGCCTTAATGGATATGCATGCAAGCGTCGTTTTGATTAAGGATCCCAATTCGGACAATGGATATCATTTTAGGTTCAACATGCAGCATACGGCCAGCTTTAAATCCTTACATCTGAGCCTGCAGCACGCATTAAATGAACTTTACCATGATTATTTTTTTAACAGGCAAAATCAACTTTGGAAAAAAGAAGCGCTGGAAAAGCTTCCGGTTTTGAAAAATGCCACCCAAATGTTGATTTGCGGGGAGGATCTGGGATTTACGCCAAATTCAGTTCCTGAAGTAATGCATGATTTAGGATTATTGGGATTATATGTGCAACGCATGCCCAAGATGATGGGAGAGATGGCGGAGGATTTGTCAAAAGTGCCTTATTTAAGCGTCGTATCGCCTTCAACACATGATACCAGTAGTCTGAGAGGGTGGTGGCTGAGTTTAAGCCATAGTCAACAACAACTCTATTATCGTCAGGTCCTCCATCAACACGGAGAATCGCCAACGGGCCATGATTTACCGGGATGGCTCAACCAGTTAATCATCCGGCATCACCTGCAATCCCCGGCGATGTGGAGCATATTTTTGATGCAAGATCTGTTGAATATGGAAGATAGTCTGCATATAGCAGAAGTGGATAAAGAGCAGATTAATCACCCGGAAAATCCGGATCAGTATTGGCGGTATAGAATGCCTGTTTCCATCGAACAATTATTAGAACTTAAGGATTTTAATAAGAATTTAAAAGAAATGGTTGAATCAGCTGATCGTTAGGTAGAGCTTAAGTTATTGATAAATAATTGATTAAATGCCCGGTATTTGCAAAGAGCAACAGCCGGGTATTTAGTTTTATCAGGTTCGGACAGCTCTGGTACATATCTATTGAATCGCCACTAAAAAAAGTAAAGGCGAACCAAATGAATGGTCCGCCTTCCTATATTTAACCCTGCTGCTTGAAAAAAAATCATTAAAAACAAGAGATTCCCTTTTAAGACCTAAAATGGATTTCAAGGTTTAACCCACACCCTATTTTTTTATGGTTTCACCTGCTTTTTGTATAATGCTTAACATATAAAACTAATTCACCATCATTATTCACCAATAAAACAATTCTGTAAACCGTTTTTAAGTCAGATTGACCCTTAAAATAGCCCAGTTTCGCTTACTTTTGCCCCATGGAAAATAATCTGGAAGCACAACTGGAAAGGTTGGGTATAAAGGCGCTCAATGAGCTGCAAGAGTCAATGCTGAATGCGACCTTAAAGCAGGAAGATATATTGCTACTTTCCCAGACGGGGTCGGGCAAGACACTCGCATTTTTATTGCCTTTAAGCCGGGATATAAACCCTGATCTTCGCCAGAATCAGGCGATTGTTATTGCGCCCTCCAGGGAACTGGCTCTCCAGATAGAAAATGTATTCCGTTCATTACAAACCGGCCTTTCCGTCACTTGTTGTTATGGGGGGCATAAAAGAGAAATAGAAGAAAACAATTTAAGTGCAAATCCGGCGCTTATTATAGGGACCCCAGGCAGACTTGCCGATCATTTGCGCAGGGGCAATATTGATCCGACGGGAATAAAAACCCTGGTACTGGATGAATTTGACAAATGTCTGGAACTGGGTTTTTCTGATGAAATTACTTTTATCAAAGGCAGTCTTATCAATTTGGACCGTAAATGGTTGATTTCTGCTACTCATTTAATGGAGAGTCCGGCAGGCTTTGAATTGGAAAATATAAATACGCTGGACTTCAGATCTGCTCAAATGGAGTCAGCACCAAGACTGGAACAAAAGTTACTGAGTTTTGACAATACGATTAGCAGACAACAGGCCGCTTTTGAATTGATTTGTACCTTGCAGGGGCGTAGCAGTATAATATTCTGTAATCAAAGAGACCATGTCGAAACACTTTATCAATACTTAAAACAACAAGGACTGGATCTGGTGTATTATCACGGCGCCATGGAACAAAGAGACCGGGATAGCGCCTTGAACAGATTTCGAAACGGAACCGTTAACTTATTGATTACCACAGACCTTGCTTCCAGAGGACTGGATATTGCTCAGATCAGGTATATCATTCATTATCAGCTTCCTGAGACTGAACAAATCTTTATTCACAGAAATGGAAGAACCGCCAGAATGGATAAGTCAGGTGCCGCAATCGTCATGATAGGCCCCGAACAATACCTGCCGGAATATATGGATCCTGATATGGAAAAAATTATTCTGGATCCCAACCAACCCTTACCGCCAAAATCTAAATGGGTAACACTATACGTCGCAGCGGGTAAGAAAAATAAGGTTGGGAAAATAGATATCGTGGGTTTTCTCACCAAGACCGGAGGTGTCAAAAAGGAAGATATAGGCTTGATTGAAGTGAAGGACTTTAGTTCATTTGTTGCCATCAACCGGCATAAAGTCACCAAATTATTGACCAATATCAAAGAGCAGCGGTTAAAAAACAAAAAAGTTAAAATAGAAGTTGCTAAATAATTATATATCAAAGACTTGATTTGATTTGAAAACTACTTTTAAAGTGCCGATCTTTTATTAGGTGGGCACTTTGCCATTTTACCAGGTCAGCATTTTATATTCGAGCCTCCTGGTTGATTCCCTCGCAAAAAGTCCATTATTTATGTAGACTAATTATCTGTTAATCAATGGGTTTAGTGAAAATTGGCAAACTTTTAAAATTTATGCAGAAAATATCCTTTTATCCTGCACAGGTTCCATTTAACCCAAAATCAAACCTCTTAGAAGGAATTTTACTTAAATTGCCTTTCAATTAATTTGAAAACTATTTACTTATGCTTTTAAGATCAAAAAGCAGCCTCCTGATTGCGGGAGCGCTGTTGCTATCCATGGCCACGTCTGCTCAGAAAGTAAATTTTACCGAATACGACCTAGACAATGGCCTGCACGTGATCCTGCATCAAGATAACAAAGCCCCCGTAGTGGCGGTTTCCGTTATGTATCATGTCGGATCCAAAAATGAGACCCCTGGATTAACAGGATTTGCGCACTTTTTTGAGCACCTGTTATTTGAAGGCAGTCAGAATATAAAAAGAGGCGAGTTTATGAAAATTGTCTCAGCCGGTGGAGGGACCAACAATGCCAACACCACCCAGGACAGAACCTATTATTATGAGGTGTTCCCTTCCAATCAACTGAAGCTGGGCCTCTGGCTGGAGAGCGAGCGTATGATGCATCCTGTGATTAACCAGGTAGGGGTGAACACACAAAGAGAAGTCGTCAAAGAGGAAAAAAGAATGCGGGTGGACAACCGTCCTTATGGTCATTTGATGGAAGCTGTTTTTACAAACTTATTTGTCAAGCATCCTTACCATTGGCAGCCCATTGGATCGATGGATGATATCAACCGTGCCAAATTAAGTCAGTTTCAGGATTTCTTTAAAAAGTTCTATATTCCGGGCAATGCCGTTCTGAGTATTTCCGGGGATTTGAACCTGGATTCTACCAAAAAATTGATTGCTGAATATTTTGGACCCATTCCAGGCGGTCCTAAAGTCATACAGCCGGATGTTAAAGAAGATCCGATAACTCAGCAAATCATTGACACGGCCTATGATCCTAATATACAGGTTCCGGCTATTTTAACAGGTTACAGAACGCCTCCCGAAAATTCCAAAGATGCTGTTGTACTGGAAATGATTTCTTCCATTCTTTCTGGCGGAGCAAGCTCCAGATTATATAAAGAATTGGTAGATGATAAAAAAACAGCCCTGCAGGTAGCTTCCTTCAATTATGCTTTGGAAGATTATGGGGCTTACCTGATTCTGGGAATTCCTAATGGCAATACACCGTTAGACAGTCTGCTTCAGGCCTTTAATGAAAATATCAAGGATTTACAGACGAATTTAATCAGTGAACAGGATTATAAAAAAATACTTAATCAGGCCGAGATGGCTTTTGTAGATAAAAGTAATAGCAGCCTGGGTGTTGCAGAAGAACTCGCAGATAGCTATACCTTTTATAATAAAAATACCAATCACATTAATGAAGAACTCCAGGAAATAAGATCTGTAACACGTGAACAGATACGTGATGTCGCCCGAAAATATCTGAATCCCAATCAAAGATTGGTGCTTTATTATTTGCCAAAAGCTAAATAAGTAACGGGGTGTAACTATTTCCAAATAACTTTAGAAACTTCTATTATGCGAAAAATATTCTTTTTAGTTGCCGGAGCCTTAATGATGTCCGGTAGCTTTGCACAAAATATCGACCGGACCGTCCCTCCTAAACCAGGACCAGCGCCAGTCATAAAATTAAAGGACCCTGTAGTCTATACTCTAAAAAATGGTATTAAAGTCCTAGTGGTGGAGGACCATAGGGTGCCAACCGTTAGTGCGTCTTATTATATTTATACCGGACCCATTAAAGAAGGTGAAAAAGCCGGAGTGATGGGCCTTATGGGAGGAATGCTGAATGAAGGTACCCAGCATCTGACTAAAGCAGCATTTGATCTGGCGGCAGAACAGGATGGTACCAATATATCTCTGAACAGTAATGGAGGCTCAGTCGGGGCACTGACTCGTTATTTTGATAAAGGGTTGGGATTACTGTCTGATGGACTACGCAATCCGGCCATGCAGCCGGGCTCCTTTGACAAATTAAAGAAGCAAGAGTTAAGCAGTCTTAAAATCGGTGAAAAATCCATTAACACGATTGCCAGTAATGTAACGGGTGCCCTCGCATATGGCAAGGAAAGCCCCCTTGGAGAATTTGAAACAAGTGCTTCAGTAGAAAACATTCAGCTGAGCGATGTGAAGGATTTTTATCAAAAATACATAACACCTTCCAATGGTTACCTGACTATTATTGGGGATATTCAACCAGAGGACGCGCACAAATTGGCAGAGAAATATTTTGGAGATTGGACAGGCAGCAGCATTACCGTTTCCAAAATTGCAGCGGTGAGTAACCCGGCTACAACGGAAATTGACCTGATCGATGTGCCTTCAGCTGTCCAGTCTGTTATAAACGTCACCAATGTGATATCACTGCCCATTGACCATCCTGATTATTTTTCAACCTTAATTGCCAATCAGATACTAGGGGGCGGGGCAGATGCCTATCTGTTTAAGGATATCAGGGAAAAACATGGATTTACCTATGGAGCCTATAGCTCTGTTAGCGGAAACGTACATCAGACAAGGTTTAATGCCACTGCTTCCGTTCGCAATGAAGTAACGGACAGCTCTGTTATGTTGTTTATGCAAAATATAGACAAAATAAGAAACCAAAAAGTGGATGCAGATTTATTAAGGGATACAAAGGCTGCCTTTAATGGAAATTTCGCACTCGGAACGGAAAATATAGCCCGTATCGCTTCTTTTGCCAGAAATATAATGATCTACCACCTTCCTAAAGATTATTATAAGACCTACCTACAGAAAATCAATGCGGTAACTGCAGAAGATGTCCAAAATGCTGCTAAGAAATACTTTAACTATGGCAATACAAGAATCGTTATTGCCGGTAAAGCGGATTCTATCAAAGCGGGATTGACTAAACTTGGATATCCTGTGAAATTATATGACAAGGATGCAAATCCAGTATCTGCTGCCGACGCAGCAGCCGCCAACAAACCAGCAGCTGCCGCAGGTGATATCATCAATCGTTACCTGGAAGCAATTGGTGGAAAAGAAGCCGTGTCCAAACTTAATTCTACTATGGCTACCGGAACCATGTCAGTACAGGGAATGGAAATGCCTATTACCATCAAAACAATGGCCCCTAATAAGGAATCCATGGAAGTGAGCATGAATGGCCAGGTTGTCAGCAAATCCGTCTTTAACGGCACCACGGGTTATCAGTTACAGATGGGACAGAAAAAAGATTTATCTGAACAGGATAAAGCCAAATATAAAGATGCAAAAGCACTGATTCCGCAATTGTATTATTTGGATGGCACCTATAAACTGGTCCCAGGTAAAGTTGTCAAAATTAATGATAAAGATGCCAATCAATTGACGGTTACAGGTCCTTCAGGCAAATCTACCGTTGAATACTATGATGTGGCTTCGGGCTTTTTAGTCCGATCTGAGGCCAGTTCAGAAATGCAAGGTCAATCCATTCAGATCAAAACTGATTTTAGTGATTATAAAAAAATAGGCGATGTGTTTTTAAACCAGGCACAGACTATGACCATTACAGCTCCTCAGGGCAGTCAGGAAATGAGTATTAAATTTACGGACTACAAAGTCAATGAAGGGGTTACAGAAGCTGATTTTAATTAACCATTTGTTTCAGCTTAGGCAGATACCTGTATTAGTAAGCAATAAAAAATAAATTGTAAAGCGGCCGACTACCGGATTTATTTCCGTTAGCTGGCCGCTTTTCTTTAAGAAATGACTATACAGGGCAATGCATAGACGCTATGACTATGAAAAACCTTTACTTTTTAGCTTAAATAAATGCCTATTTAACCTTACTTTTCAGCTTGTGCATAAAGTTCAAAAAAGCCGGTTGCATTTCTGAAAATAGTTCCATTTGTTTGTTACGCATGATAACATCCCCCAGTAATTTAAGTCCAAGGACAAACTGTCTGGCTTCCTGGGGATTTTCAAAAAGTTGTTTTTCAGTGAGCATATCCATAATTTTAAAAATATCGTCGTGATTTTTAAATAACAGATTTACCTGCTGCTCATTTCCAGCATTACCTTTTATGTCTTTGATATGTTTTATATCGATCTGGTATTCATGGGCTCTTTTCTCAGTCATAATTTTCCGGATTTATATTTATAGATTAATATGGCACAGATTGCCAAACGTCAACTGGCAAAACTAATACGCACCATGCAAACAAGCAAAGATTTATAGCTATCCTTACGTTAATTCTTTTTCCTGAAAAACAGGGGGTTCCCGGCTTTTGATATTTTCCGGTTTCTTTTGACTAAAATATTTCCTGATTTATAGGCGAAAAGTCTGCTCTCAAATTTCTCCCCAAACAAACTTTCTTGCATGAAAATATTGGGTATCTGAAGCAAGGTGCCGTCTTTGAACTCTATAACGAAAAGCGCAAAATTAACGAGCGGGCTTCTACTGCCTCTATGCTGAATTTGTATAATTTTAGAAATATCTGATTTGTTAAAGGATTTAAAATCCGATGGGCTCCCAAAATAAAACAAATCATTGCCTTTAGAGAGCATCAATACTTTATCCCTTGCATAAAAGTAATAATTAAGGAATACCCAAAAATTGATGCCGCCAAATATAAATAGCATTAGAAACGCGAATAGCAGGCCCATTGCATTTATATGTTCCGTATTTAAGACCATACTGGGTAATATCCACCAGGTGAGTAAAACAAACCAGCTCGTATAAAATAAATAGCTGGCAGCAGATTTAAAGGAAACAGCATATGTAAAATCTTTGCTCACAAAATATTTATCATTGTGTTTCGACCAGGTGCTTTTTATTTTAAAATCATTCAGATCTAGCTGTTGTTCATAGAACTTCTTTATATAGAAATAACTGTCTTCAAGGTGAGGCAACACCTTTTGAAAGACTTTATTATGTCCGTTTAAAAAATACAGTATAAACTTTCGATTGTAAAACCAGGATAGCTTAAGAAACCTTCCGTCAGAGGTCTCAATTGTAATAGACGGGCCACAAAGGCCTACTTTGAATTGAGCATGCTGCTTTTCCCAGGGAAAAATTTCAATTAATGCGATTAACTGGTCATAAGATCTTAGTGCAGTCAGAATAAATTCTCCTGATTCAAAAGTACTGAACTGAATTTTACTAATGAGCTGCTGCATTTCGGTTGCAAAATTATAAGAAAGATTTTCTATTTATCTGATCTGGAAATATGCCCCGTACTGTCAACAAAGGTACTATTCCAAAAATAATGGCAAGTAAAACAAATGAATAAAAAACCACCGTAAAAAGTTTTCAGCTTTTAGCTGAATGACTTTTTACGGTGGCAGATTATATCCAGGCAGACCATTAAAATTAAGCCAAGTGGCTTTTCTCAGTATCCGTACTACCCAATAATTGTTTTCTGGTTTGTTGATAGGAAACACTCATTGAACCGGTAAAACTGATTATAGGGGGATTTATTTTTTTAATTGAGACTTTTACTTCCTCTGCTAACTGAAAACGCCTTAATATATCATTACCGATATTAATGACAAGCGTCTCCAACAGAGGTTCAGGTTTTTGCATATGTCCACGAATTACTGCATAAACCTCTGAATAGTCAATGGTCTCATGGATATGATAGGGAACCGTTTTGGGCAAATAATAGAGCTCTACGTCTAGTTTAAAATCACCCCCTAGTTGTTTCTCCTCTTCATAAAGTCCATGTCGCGCCCTGAACCAGAGATCCAGTAATTCTATTTTGAGCATTTCATTTTTATTTTCTGTTGATGGATGCCGGATTGATACATTAAGCCAGTCCCTGCTCGGTCAGGTAACGTTCTGCATCCAGGGCGGCCATACAACCACTGCCTGCAGCTGTCACTGCCTGACGATAAATCTTATCCTGGACATCCCCTGCAGCAAATACACCAGGAACATTGGTTTTGGAACTGCCGGGTATGGTTTTAATATAGCCCGCTTCGTCCATATCGATAAATTCTTTAAAAATGTCGCTATTGGGTTTATGACCGATGGCTACAAAAAATGCACTCACTGGGATCTGCTGTAATGCGCCTGTTTTTATGTTTTTAATACGCACAGCCTCTACCTTTGTATCCCCTAATACCTCATCCGTTTCACTGTCCCAGTAAATAGTGATATTAGGTGTATTCTTTACCCGGTCCTGCATCACTTTACTGGCGCGCATGCCATCTTCTCCTTTTCTGACAATCATATGAACATTAGAGGCCAGTTTAGACAGGTAGACAGCTTCTTCACAGGCCGTATCGCCGGCACCTACAATCGCTACTTCCTTTCCACGAAAGAAAAATCCATCACAAACGGCGCAGGCGCTGACGCCATAGCCATTCAGACGTTGTTCACTTTCAATATTCAACCATTTGGCAGATGCTCCCGTACTAATGATAACGGTGTCCGCTTCAATCCAATCCTTTTCATCAACCTGAACTTTATGTACCGGTCCGGTAAAATCTACCTTAGTGGCCAGCCCATAGCGAATATCCGTACCCATTTTTTTGGCCTGATTTTCAAAATCGACCATCATTTCCGGACCTTGAATACCTTCAGGATAACCAGGATAGTTTTCTACTTCAGTTGTAATAGTTAATTGACCACCTGGCTGTATCCCTTGATATAAAACCGGCTTCATGCCGGCACGTGCTGCATAAATTGCGGCCGTATAACCAGCGGGGCCGGATCCAATAATCAGACAATGTACTTTTTCGCTCATCAGTTTATCTTTATTAAAATGTTTTTAATTTCCAGTGCATTCATTTAGAATAAGTTGGTCAAAAAGCATGCTCACTTAGCAATGAATGGCTGCAAAGATAATAACTTTTACCACAAAACAGGAGAAAGCGAACAGTTGTTATAAGGTTTCCATAAAGGTAGGAGATTCCCTGTTTTTATAAAAAAAGCACCCGGGATTGCGGGTGCTTTTAGTCTATGCATTTGTTTGAATATCAATAATATATGATTTTATGATTCTAATGATTATTACGAGATTGCCATTTGGACCTTGTTTTTGAATGCCAGCAATAACACAATCTCTAATTTAACGGCTTTATATGCATATCGGTTCCGGGTGAACTTTTTTTAGCCGCTCCCTTTTCAACCTCCGGGTCTTTTTTATCGCCCTGTTCAGGTTCGGTATCGATTTTTTTTACTTTCTCCTTAGGGGCGGCCGATGGAGTAGGGGTCAGCGGTTTTAACTTTGCACCCTTGCCCGGGTTCCCTTGTTTTAGGAGCTGATCATCCTTAGGCGCATCCTCAAGACCGGTAGGGATCCCAAATTCCTTTTTAAGCCGTATTAATTCTTCTCTGTATTGTTTGAGGGTTATTTTCCTTTGTTTAAATAAATCCCATATTTTTTGTACCCTGATATTATAAGCGCTGATCCGATTGGTATTTTTCAACTGATTAAACTCATCAGCTATATCCACCGGCACCTCTGGTATTTTTTCGGGACTGGACGCGGGGAGTGGTCCTCCACCGGGTTGTCCGGCTCCTTCATTACCATCCGGGTCATCCGGGCCTTCAGGTTCCTGAGACTGCTGCACCAGGTAATTAGCAAGCACCTGTAACGGCTCTTTTAAATCCTTAAGTTCCCTTCTGATAATCTTTTTTAATAATTCACGTAACATGAAATATAGGATAACCAGAAATATCAAACCCAGCAGGATTTCCAGAATAATAAATTGAACCGTAACATACATAATTTATCATTTTTAGTGTCACCTAAAGATATTCTATTTTTCTTTGATTTGACTGTTTTTTCAAATAGAAGTTTAGTGAAATCACCTGTTTGCTCATTTCGGCAATTATTGGGGGGAACGCCAGTAATAAAAAACGGAGCCTCAAAAGAAACTCCGTCCCAACGAATAGCAGCAGGGGCTATTCTACCTTTAACACCTATTTCGAACAAGACAAGAAGGATACATTACCTTATTTTATGATGCTTTATGAGGTTAAAGAACCGGGTGCTGAATAATCCTTCAAATGAAAAAGGAGAATTACTTTACACCGTCATTTTTGCGCATAAACTCTAAGACACTTTTGGCATCATCGTCGCTCAGATTTTGATTAGGCATTCTAACCATACAGATTTCCAGCATTGCCTGAGCCTTAGGGTCTTTGTCCAGCATCTCATCAGTATTGGTAACAAAATTCAAGATCCATTCCGGTTCATGCCTGGAGGTAACACCTTTCCACCCCGGGCCTACTAGTTTTTCATCAGAAAGTTTGTGGCAAGAGGCACATTTTAATTCATATACTTTCTCTCCCTTGGTAGCCATGGCTGGATCTAATTTTTCACCTAGTTTCACATCGTGGAATTTACCCTCACCTCTTTTAGGATCATAGGTTGGATTAGCTGACGACTCATTATCCTTGGGACTCGTTGCAGTTGCGTCAGCAGTACTGGTGGCCGCTTCATCTTGTCCATTATTATTCCCTCCACAAGAAATAGTGAGTATAGCTGCAGAAAGAATTAACGAAAGAGAAATCATAAGTTTTTTCATAATAGTTTCAATTTTTAATGATAAGCAAATCTAGCGGCAGCGGGAATCTTAAATTATGACAAGAATCATATATTCAGTCATTCCCACTTGATTTAGCTCATTAGCCAAGCCCTGGATTTTTGGAAATTTGCATAGTAAATGAAAAGAGGGCAAAATGCCATTAACCTTTTTAATGCCTAAAACGAATGTCAGAGGAACGCTTTAAAACCCGATACTGGATAAAGATTGTATTTTTAAATTTCATGGTAGTGTCCCTGGCAGGATTATTAATGCGCTATAAAATCAATTTTTCCATTCCCGTCATCGACCAGAAAAATCTGATGCAAGGGCATGCTCATTTTGCCTTTATCGGATGGATTACCATGGCACTTATTGTTTTGCTTGTCCATTATTTAATCCAGCATCAGGTAAATACCAATTATCAAAAATACCATCTCATTTTAGCTGCACATTTAATGGTAGCGTACGCGATGCTGATATCCTTCACGCTCGAAGGGTATGGCGCATTATCCATTATACTTTCCACAGCCACCATCTTATTATCCTATCTATTTATTTATTTTTATTTGAAGGATCTCAAAAAAGTTCCTGGGAGACTGAAAAGTAAAAAATGGTTTAAGGCTGCTTTACTGCTTTGGGCATTCTCTTCTTTGGGGCCGTTTTCTCTGGCCTATCTGATGGCATGTCATGTCTCCAATCAGGATCTGTATGTCCTTTCCATTTATATGTATTTACATTTTCAATATAACGGCTGGTTTTTATTTGCCATATTAGGTTGCCTCTTTGGTTTTATTGAAAAACAAACCAATAATTTGGGGGTTTGCTCCTTGGAGTCTCGAGCGGATTTCTGGGGAATCCAATTATTTAAATGGATGGTTATAACCGTAATTCCCAGCTATTTTTTATCGACGCTCTGGTTAAACTTACCCAGGGTTATTGTTTGGCTGGCAAACCTAACAGCCCTGCTACAAATTGGTGTTATTATCTGTGTTATTCAATGGGTTAGAAAGCTGCCGACAAAAATATGGTCCCCGTTAAAACCTCAAATCCGCATGTTTTGGCTATTTGGTTTAACAGCGCTGATTATAAAAATTGCGCTACAGAGTTTATCTGTCATTCCTTATTTTACGCATTATGCCTTTGGTTTCAGACCAATTGTAATTGGATATCTTCATTTAGTATTTATAGGTATACTCAGCTTCTTTATAATGGGTGCATTGTTGAACTTGCCCATAATTTCGCAAATTCGTTACAAAAAATCAGGTCTTGTTCTGTTTATAACAGGTTTTATTTTGCAGGAAATAATATTGATGTTACAGGGTTTTGAGGCGTTTAACCAAACTAATATGCCGAGAGCCAGTATCCTGTTATTCTATTGCGCAATATTCATGGTTTCAGGATTGGCAATGATTGCTCATGGTTTATTTTATGGCAGACCTATAAAAAAAATACCGGTTGTTTCTATGAAGGTTATTTATAAACCAAAAGGTTAATTCAGTAAGGATTTTAATTTTTGTTCATTTAAAACCTTTACATATCCTACTTCGGCTTCAATTAATTTTTCTGATTTAAAATCTGCTAAAGTCCGGATTAATGATTCGGTTGTCGTACCGGCTATCCTGGCCAAATCTTCTCGGGACATATAAATTACAAAATCACTTTGACCCGCTTCTTTATATTTATTATAAAGGGTCATAATCGCATCTGCCACTCTTTTTCTAAGTGAATTATACGCCAGGCTGATTAACTGGCTTTCTTTTTCCGTGTTATTACGTGCAAGCAGTTTTATAAACCTCCCGGCCACCTCTTTATTGTTCTGAATCAACGAAGTAAAGTCTTCCCGACTAATGATATTGACCTCGCTGTTTTCCAGTGTTTCGGCACTTTCTTTATAGGCCGTGTTTTCAATAAGGGCATTATAGCCAAAAAAATCTCCGGAGGTATATAAATTGGTCGTTAATTCCTTCCCATTTTCATTGCTCTTATAAGTTCTGACCTTACCTGAAACCAGGTAGAAAAGGCCATGCGGATAACTGCCTTCCCCGTAAATACGTTGTTTTTTCTTAAAAGAGCTCATCGTTTCTGAAACCGTTAATTGCAATAAGGTATCCTGTCCTGACAAAGCGGCTTCAAAATCTTCCTGAATTAATATGTCACCTAGCCGTTGCTTGATAAAACTGCTTTTTTTAAGCCTGCTTTCAATGGCCGTCATTAATTCAAGGTCGGTAAATGGCTTGGTAATATAATCATCTGCCCCTAGTTCCATTCCTTTTCGAAAATCTGCCCGGTCGGTTTTAGCTGTTAAAAAGATAAAGGGGATGGCTTTAAGCTGTTCATGCTTATTGATTAAATGCAAGAGACCATAACCGTCCAGGACAGGCATCATGATATCACAGATAATAAGATCCGGATTAAAGGTCAGTGCCTGTGCGTAACCTTCCTTACCATTGGCAGCTACCGCCACTTCATAATTGGCAAGTTGCAATATTTCCTGTGCATTGTCCCTTATTTGTTCATTATCCTCAATTAATAATATTCTGGTCATTTTCTTAAATTAAAGCGTAACTAACTAATTACCTTACTTAACCCGCCGGTTTTTGATTCAATCCGGAACAAAGTTATTTTAAAATGGACAATAAAAATCCGGCTCAGCTTTGGCGGAGGACCTGTAGATTATTCTGGATTCAGCTGGGTATTAAAAACATGATTTTAATCATACCTGGTGATTTTTTTTGCAAAATCACCAGGTATTTCAAAAGAAAGCTTATCTCGGGTATTTTCTATTTTTGAATACCGGACAAAAGGTTTTGAAAATGCTATTCACTTCACCGGTTAATACATGAAAACATATATATTATATAAATAATATGATTATATGATGTAAATCATACCTCTGACATACATATTTTAATAGATATTTAAGAATCCTAAAACTCAGAATGGGTGCTTTTGGGTTTACCTGTTTCTGAAAATTAGCCGGAGGGTTGGATAGGTCGTCTATGGAATACATCTGTTTATGATTACAATTAAGGGAAGGATTGATCTAAATCATTCATACTGAACGGTGCATTACTGAATTTTACCACTTTAAAAGGCTAAGGTAAAATATCGGTCTATCCGCTGTCAAAGCAGCAGTATTTCCTTTAAACGCAAATCAGAAATGTACAATCATAAAAAAATTATTAATGGATTATGTCTGCTGGATTATATCCGACAGGAAAATGTTGGCTTAAAAGATCAGTTATCGGTTTTATTACAGCTGGAAATTACTCCCGGCGATATACGAACAGCAGAGTGGTTTCATCAGAAATTTATCGAGAACGATCAGATTGTAGAACTGCTGCGTTATGAAATTAATACGGTATACAGCCAGCGAAGAAGCCAGATTAAAACAAGCCAGAACCTGCTAATGAATAAGAGATTCCAGATGATTTATATAGATATACAAAATATAAAAAAGGAATTCTTATTACTAAAAGAGGACTTTAACCATTTTAAATCCGGTTTTGGACAATCACTACAATTTGATATACAAATCCTCTGATGATTTGTATCATAGGATAATGACGTGCAAATTGAGCCCCATCATTATTTAATCCTCAGAAGCTCAATAATATTGCACCATAAAATTGACAATCAGATTAATGATTCGATTTAAAATTCTTACCAATAAATTAAACAGATATGAAAAGTTCCCTGTTAAGGTTATGTTCACTGGCGGTTTTTCTAGGGGCAGCAGCCCTAGGATGTAAGCCCAAGAATACCTCTGATGCTATTTCAGGAGATGCCGCCTCTAAGGTTTATGTTGCTCCAGGCAAGTACGATGAGTTCTATAATTTTGTTTCCGGTGGCTTTAACGGACAAATGTCTGTTTATGGGCTGCCCTCGGGCAGGCTATTGAAAATAGTACCTATTTTTAGTGTATTCCCTGAAAACGGCTATGGATATAGTGAGGAAACTAAACCCATGCTCAATACCTCCCACGGATTTGTGCCGTGGGACGATCAGCATCACCTTGAGTTGTCTCAGACCGAAGGTAAGATTGATGGTCGCTGGATTTTTGCCAATGCGAACAATACTCCACGTATTGCCAGAGTTGATTTAACCACCTTTAAAACAGCAGAGATTCTGGAGTTACCCAATAGTGCGGGCAACCACTCGTCTCCTTTTATTACGGAAAATACGGAATATGTCGTTGCCGGTACCCGTTTTGCCGTTCCCATGGATGATCAAAATGGAGATGTCCCCATCAATACCCTTCGAAAAAACTTTAAATCTTCCATCAGTTTTATCAGTGTTAATAAAGATTCCGGCACTATGAGCCTGGCCTTTCAATTAAGACTGCCACCCATTGACTTTGATCTCAGCCATAGTGGCAAGGGGCCTTCCCATGACTGGTTTTTCTTCTCTACCTATAATACGGAACAGGCAAACACCTTGTTGGAAGTCAATGCGTCTCAAAGGGACAAGGACTTTATTCTGGCCGTTAACTGGAAAAAATTGGAAGCCTATGTAAAATCCGGAAAAGGCAGGACCGAGAGCGCAAAATATGCCCACAACATCTACAATGAGCAGACCCATTCGGCTACTTCCACCATTGAAAATAAAGTTCTGGCTATAGATGCACAGGACCTGAAAGATATCTGTTATTATATACCTTGTCCAAAGTCTCCTCATGGTTGTGATGTGGATCCAACAGGTGAATATATTGTTGGCAGTGGCAAATTAGCAGCGCTTATTCCGGTATTCAGCTTTACAAAAATCCAAAAGGCGATTGCCACAAAGGATTTTATTGGCACCTACGAGGGAATACCTGTTATCAAATATGAGTCAGCACTTTACGGAGAAGTGCAAAAGCCTGGTCTGGGACCCTTACACACAGAATTTGACGGACGCGGCAATGCCATAACTACTATGTTCGTATCGTCAGAAATTGTCAAATGGAATATCAAAGACCTGAAAGTGATTGACAGAAAGCCAACTTATTACTCACCTGGTCACTTGTCTATTCCGGGAGGAGATACCAGAAGTCCTAATGGTAAATATGTGATTGTATATAATAAAATAACTAAGGACAGATACCTGCCGACTGGACCTGAACTCGCTCAGGCCGCCCAGCTCTTTGATATAACGGGAGATAAAATGAAACTACTGTTAGATTTTCCAACGGTAGGAGAGCCGCACTATGCCCAGGCAGTGGAGGCGTCCTTAATTAAAGATAAATCCGTTAAATTCTTTAAGCTGGAGGATAACAAACACCCTTATGCCACCTTGGGAGAAAAAAATGCCAAGGTTGTCAGAAATGGCAAAAGGGTGGATATCTATATCACAGAAATCCGGTCACATTTTACGCCAGATAATATCGAAGGCATAAAAATGGGCGACCAGGTTTACTGGCATATGACCAACCTCGAACAGGACTGGGATGTGCCGCATGGATTTGCCATTAAATCGGCAGCCAATACGGCCGAACTTCTTGTAATGCCGGGTGAAACGCAGACGCTCTATTGGACACCCGAAAAACCAGGTATTTATCCTTTTTATTGCACCGATTTCTGCAGTGCCCTCCACCAGGAAATGCAAGGTTACGTACGTGTATCCCCAGAAAACAGTAATACACCGCTGAGCTTTAGCACGGGAACCAATCTGCCTGATTCTGCTAATACTCCGCAATACTTAAAGGAAAACCTAAATTAAATAACAGTGCTTAAGGATGACTTAGGTATTGCAAAGATGATCTAAGTCATCCTTTATTCACTCAACCGGAAAGGGTGGAACGGACGGCGGTTGCCCTTTTAATGGCTACCCCGTCAAAGCAAAAAATTAAATTTTATGCAAAAAAAATATTTCCTTCCACGTTACGTAAGTCTTCTTTTGATTTGTTGTAGCCTATTAATTTTCGCGGTCCTTTTTTTCCCGTTCTGGCATATCGAACTGCAAGCCCCTCAATATCCGGAAGGCCTGATTCTACTAATTTATGCGAACAAATTATCAGGTGATGTAGATATAATCAATGGACTGAACCATTATATCGGGATGAAAACGCTGCACACGGCAGATTTTTATGAATTTCAGGTGCTTCCTTATTGTATTATATTTTTTGCCGTTGCGTTCATAATCGTAGCTATTGTCAGAAAGCGCAAATGGTTAAATATCCTGTTTGCCGTTTTTATCTTCTTTGGTGTCATCAGTATGATAGACTTCTGGAAATGGAATTATAACTACGGACACCACCTGAATCCCAACGCCCCGATCATCGTTCCGGGAATGGCTTATCAGCCGCCCATATTGGGTTATAAACAACTACTCAATTTTGGTGCGTATTCTATGCCTGATGTCGGAGGTTGGATCTTTATCTCGGTAGGTATAATACTGCTTGGGTTGGTCCTCATTAGCAATCGAAAAAATAAACCTTCATGAATTCAATAAAAATTACATCCGCCAGATCCATGAGGCTGATAATGATCCTTTTGTTGGGCGCAATTATGAGCAGCTGCCAGATAAGACCTGAAGCGATGGTGCCAGGCAGAGATCACTGTGACTATTGTAAAATGCCTTATAATGATAACAGGTTCGGTGCTGAAATCGTTACAGGTAAAGGTAAGATCTACAAATTTGATGATATTCACTGTCTGCTGGATTTTATTCAGGAAAAGCGTTTTGATACTTCCAGGCCGTTCCAGACTTACTTCGTGAATTTTTTGGGCAATCATGAACTGCTGAATGCCGAAGCAGCTTTTTTGCTCAAAAGCGAGGCATTGCAAAGTCCAATGGGCGGTCAGACGGCGGCCTTTGATCAACTAGACAGTCTGACATTTATGCAAAAGCAATATCCGGGTAAAATTTATAATTGGAAAACCTTACCAAGATCGTGAAACCGATAATTCTAATCCTTTCCCTATTGTTATGCTGCTATCAGCCTGGCATGGCCGGTATTATAAAAGTTACGGCGTCGCAGCCTTCCTTTTCTATCCAGCAGGCCTTAAATGAAGCGCAGCCGTCAGATACGGTTCTCATCGGACCCGGACAATATAAGGTAGCGGATCTCCAGGTGAATAAGCCTGTTAGCATTATAGGAGAGGGGTTGCCTGTTCTGGATGGGCAGCATACCTATCAGATACTTTCCATACATGCAGATAACGTAAAAGTAAGTGGCCTAAAGCTGCAACATACCGGCATTTCAAGTTTGCGGGATATCGCAGCCATAAAAATTTACCAAGGCAAGGAGATCGTCATAAGTGATAATATTATTGAAGGTGCCTTTTTTGGGATCTACCTGTCCAAGGCCTCCAGGTGTCTGATTGAAAATAATCAGATCATCGGGCAGCAGCAAACTGATCAGAGAAGTGGTAACGGGATTCATGCATGGAAGTCTGATCAGATCCGTATAATACAAAACAGGATCAGTCATCACCGCGATGGAATCTATTTTGAGTTTGTCACCCATTCATTGATTTACAAAAACTTGTCCCAAAATAATCTGCGATATGGCCTTCATTTTATGTTTTCCAATAACGACCTTTATATTGACAATGTTTTTGGTCAAAATAACGCCGGTGTTTCTGTCATGTTTTCTAAGTATGTGACGATGATTAAAAACACCTTCAGGGATAATTGGGGTGATGGCTGTTACGGATTATTTTTAAAAGAAATCACTCATTGCAAAATTTATGGCAATAAGATCACGGGCAATACGACCGGTATTGCCGTGGAAGGGGCAAACCGGATGAGCATTGAACTGAATAGTTTTTCTGAAAACGGATGGGCCTTAAAAGTAGATGCCAGCTGTCTGATGAGTAGGGTTAATTCCAATAATTTTACCAGAAATTCATTTGATATCGTAACAAACAGCTCTGCGGTAGCTGGCAATTTTGATCATAATTATTGGGATAAATATGAAGGGTATGATTTAAATAAGGACAGAACCGGTGATATTGCCTATCATCCCGTCAGTTTATTTTCCATGATTGTTGCCAACAATCCTACAACGATGGTTTTATTCAGGAGCCTTATGGCCACTTTACTGGATAAAATTGAAAAAATAATACCGGAGTTCACTCCTGTGAGCTTAGTAGACAATCATCCGCTCATGCAAGCATTACCAATATGATATCCATTCAACAATTAACGAAAACATTTGGCAAATTAACGGCGCTCGACCAGATCTCCACCGAATTACCCGACAGTACCTGCCTGGCGCTGATTGGCCCGAATGGCAGTGGAAAAACAACCCTGGCAAAATCCATTCTGGGCATCGTTCACCCAGATAAGGGTCAGATTATTTATAAAGGGAAAAATATAATCGGGGATTTTGCCTTTAAATCCAGTATCGGTTATATGCCGCAGATCGGCCGTTATCCGGAGAATATGACCATAGGTCAGATTTTGGATATGATTAAAGATATCAGAGGGGAAAAACATTTGGATGAAGATTTGTCCGATGCATTCTCACTGAATAAGTTGTTACATAAAACCATGCGGAGTCTTTCAGGAGGAACGACTCAAAAAGTCAGTGCAGCACTTGCGTTTTTATTTGATCCTGAAGTATTAATGCTGGATGAGCCTACTGCCGGGCTGGATCCTGTGGCCCAGGGCATTTTAAAAGAAAAGATTTTACTGGAAAAGAGCAAGGGGAAACTGATTGTTATTACCTCCCACATTTTAAGTGAATTAGATGACCTGGTATCAGCCGTGCTGTATATGCAGGAAGGGAAACTGCTTTTTAATAAAACCATTGAACAGTTACGTGAACAGACAGGTCAGGTGCGACTGTCGAGTGCCATTGCTCAAATCATGCAATCCAACCCCATCTCATGAAAAAAATAATTAAATATATTATTGCTGATATCTTACGCAGTAAAATTATTATTGGCTATGCGGTGCTTTTATTAATGATTTCACTTACCGTATTTAATTTACAACCGTCCTCCGGTAAGGGGCTGTTGAGTCTGATTAGTATCGTCCTTATAATTGTGCCGCTTATTTCGATTATTTTTTCTACTATTTATATCTATAATAGCCGGGAATTTATTGAGCTTATGGTAAGCCAGCCCATTAAAAGAAAAACCATCTGGTTAAGTTTTTATATGGGCATCAGCGCAGCCATGAGCCTGGCCTTTGTCATAGGAGTGGGGCTACCTGTTATGATTTACAGTTGTAATGCCATTGGGATATTACTTATTATTGTGGGGGTACTGCAGACGCTTACTTTTATCAGTATTGCCATGCTGGCTGCCGTTTATAGTAAAGACAAAGCGAGAGGCATTGGAATTGGGGTATTGATATGGTTATATTTCAGCTTAATCTTTGACGGGTTTGTTCTGTTTTTACTTTTCCAGTTTCAGGATTATCAGATAGACAAACTGGCCTTAATACTTACCGGACTCAATCCTATTGATATTAGCAGAATTCTTTTATTGTTAAAAATGGACGCATCAGCCCTTATGGGGTATACCGGCGCTGTTTTCAGAGCCTCCATGGGGGGGCAGGCAGGAATCTTGACCGGTATTGTAGATTTGCTAGCCTGGATTGGCATTCCTTTATGGCTGTCCTTGAGAAAATTCGGAAAAAAAGATCTGTAACAGCCTGGCCAAAACCTGGTCATAAGTCACTCCCCATAAAAAACCCTGAAGATTATCCACATATACTCTTCAGGGTTTTTTAATAGTTAATGATCGTCCGGGGCTATTGTCCTAAGATCCAGGCAAAAATAAGGGGTGCCACAATCGTCGCATCGCTTTCCACGATAAACTTAGGGGTGTCTATATCCAGTTTTCCCCAGGTGATCTTCTCATTGGGGACAGCTCCGGAATAAGAACCGTAAGAAGTGGTGGAATCCGAGATCTGACAGAAATAACTCCAGAAAGGAACATCTTCCCATTCCAGATCCTGATACATCATGGGTACGACGCAAATGGGAAAATCCCCGGCAATACCGCCACCAATCTGAAAAAATCCAACCCCTTTACCGCCACTATTGGCGCGGTACCATTCGGTGAGATAAATCATGTATTCAATACCGGTTTTCACCGTATGCACATTCAGCTCTTTTTTAATAACATAACTGGTAAATATATTACCCGTAGTGCTATCTTCCCATCCTGGTACGATTATCGGAATATTTTTTTCCGCGGCGGCAAGGATCCAGCTGTTTTTAGGATCGATTTCATAGTAAGGCTCCAATACGCCACTTAATACAACCTGGTATAAAAATTCATGAGGAAAATAGCGTTCCCCTTTTGCTTCTGCTGATTTCCAGACGTCCAGTAAATGCGTCTGTAAACGTCTAAAGGCTTCTTCTTCCGGAATACAGGTATCTGTTACCCTGTTAAAATGATTATCCAATAACTCTCGTTCCTGCTCAGGCGTCAAATCCCTGTAATTCGGAACTCTTTTATAATGGGAATGCGCCACCAGGTTCATGACATCTTCCTCCAGGTTAGCGCCAGTACAACTGATAATGGCAATTTTATCCTGACGAATCATCTCTGCTAAAGATATACCTAACTCCGCTGTACTCATGGCTCCGGCCAGAGAAACCAGCATTTTACCGCCTTCCAAAAGATGCGTTTCATAACCTTTGGCTGCATCCATTAAAGCTGCCGCATTGAAATGTCTGTAATGGTGCTCGATAAATGTAGAAATCGGACCTCTATTCATATCCATTTTGTTTATAATATAATAATAATTTTAACTACTCAGCCCGATTAAAAAAGGCTTTCCCGGGCAAAATTAAGGCTATTTACTGATTTTAATCCTGGTTATTATCTGCCGGATATCCAGGTCATCGGATTGAGTGGATTACCCTGAGAATCCGTAACCATGAAAAATACGGTGGATACTCCAGATATACCGGTAGCCATATGGCCCACAATGGTTCCTGCTTTGACCTCATCACCTTTTTGTACTGTTACATCCTTTAAGTTACTGTAGGTCGTAAAATATTTACCATGACGTACAATGACGGCATAGGTCTCATCGCTGATTACCACGGAAACCGTACCGGAGGCGACCGATTTTACCGTAATATTGCCACCTGTAGCCGTTATCTCGATGCCATCATTCACCTCTTTAAGGGAAGTGCCTGGGATAGACTGAACTCCATAAGCTCCGGAAATAAATCCGCCTGTAACCGGCCAGGGTAAATGGCCTCTGTCTTTTTCAAAATCCAGGGACTGGGTCAGGGTCTTCTCTGTCGATTCCAGTACATTATAAGAACGTCCCATTCTTTGTGGGTTCTCTTCAGGTTTTTGCTCTTCCCTGATTTTTTTCGGAGCATCTGCACTGGCCGTTGAGTTATCAGCAGCGGACGCAGCATTGGCCGGAGGTGTGTTATTCTCAACCTTAGCGTTTGCCACTTTATCGTTTGCGGCGGTGGCAGCGTTCGCTTTTTTGGCGGCAGCGGCATCCGCAGCGGCTTTGTCTCTTGCCAGCTGGTCTTGTCTTTCTTTGAGGACTCGTTGTTGTTCAGCTATTCTGGCCCGGCGTTCTTCCTCCTCTTTGGCCTTGGCAATTCTTTGCTGACGTTCTCTTTCTTTTCTTTCTGCTTCCTGGATTTCCTTGCGAATTACCTGACGCAATACCTCCTGGAGCTTTCTTCTTTTGGCTGCATTGACAGCGATTTCCTTGCCTATCTCACCTTCTCTGGATTTCAGATCAGAAATGGCACTGTCCTTCTCATTTCTGTCACTTTGAAGGGCCGTAAGCTGACTGTTTTGCTGACCGGCCGCAATTCTTTTTTCTGATTTGGTGGACTCTAGTTTGGCGATATTGGCCCTAAGGGCAGCCTGGGCCTTTTTAATATTATCAGCCTGCGTTTCCCGGTATGCCCGGTAACTTTTCAGATAGGCGACACGGCGTAAAGCCTCATTAAAAGTATTGGAGGAAAACAGAAAGTTGATATAATTATATTTGCTTCGGTTTTTATAGGCAAAAACGAGGCTTTCTGCATATTTGGTCGTCAGTGTGTCAAGTTGTTTCTTATTAGTCTGAACCTCTGCGTTGTAATTGGTTATTTTAGTATTCAAATCCTGCATTTCATCATTGATCGATTCAATCAGGGATTGTCTTGCTTTAATTTTCTTTTCCAGCAAATTGAGTTCCCGTAAAGACAGCTTTCTGGTTTGACGTACCTGAGATAAGGTCTCATTGAGTTCATTGAGTTCTTTTTGCAGGCTTTTTTGTTCCTGCTGAATCTCTGCTCTTGTTTGCTGCCCATAACTACACACCCAGAGTGTGCTACAAAGTATGATGCATACAAACAATTTTTTCAACATAATGCTTAATTTTTCAGCTATTTATCTGATAGATTTATAAAGGCTTAAAGTTAATCAACTCATTGGATAATCCTATCGCTCGTCGTAATTTTTAGGAATACTGAAAGGAAAACTTAAAGGTTGATTAAAAATAACCTCCTTAAACTGCAGTTTAATATCCGTAGATTTTTTATCCTGTAGTTTTATTTTACGGTCCATGGCTATTTCAATTGAATCAACCTTCTGGTAATTTGAATATCCTAGGGCACAGCTGCGTTTAATCCCGTCCTGGTCCTGCTCAATCTTATTGCTTTTCAAAACCAGTTTATGTGGACTGGCTACTACGGAAAGGAAACTTTTGAATACCTCACCTTCCAGCGCTGCATACCACCGGTTATGATTATGACGATAGGATTGCAGATTGCCTTTGGTAAATAGGGGGTTGCCTAAAATAATATTTTGCATATCCTGAAAAGTGATCGGCATTTTGGCAATTTCTTCCAGATAACCAATGGGACGCCTGGTTATAGTATGCTTTAATTTATCCATTAAAATAAGCGAGTCCGGACGAATTAGCATCCGGTAACCTTCAATGGCAAAAGGACCGGTTAAGGAAATCCAGATGACACTGTCCTTTTTCAGCCGGATGCTGGCAGTTGCGCTGGCGCTGTTATCTTCTGTGGAATAATCCAGTTTCACCTTGGCTTTCAGCGTAGAAAACTGTCGGATCTTTTGGCTATCCAATACCATTAACACCCTTTGTAAACTATCCAGTTCCTCACTTTGCATATCAGCAGTAACCTGGACTACTTTTGAAGAATCTGCGGATTTTAATTTATTGGGTATTTTCTGGGCCCTTTTGGTGCTCGAACATGAAAATAGCAGCAGCGTACATAGGCCTGCCGTTATTTGAAGGGTTATCTGACTAAAACGATTCATGTAATAGAATAAGGGTTAAAAATAGAAATGCCGGACCCGAAAAATATGTATGATATAAATCTGTTATATCAGAGCTACGATCTATCCGGTTGTTCTTTTTATCGCTAGTTTTTACCTGTATGTCCGAAACCGCCGGCCCCCCTAAGGGTTTCTGATAAAGCTTCCACAGGCTGCCACTGGATTTGTTCCACCTGCTGGATCACCATCTGGGCAATTCGGTCACCCGGCTGTATGGTCTGGGTCTCATTGGATAAATTCACTAAAATCACTTTAATTTCTCCTCTGTAATCAGCATCAATGGTGCCTGGAGTATTCAGACAGGTTAGCCCCTGTTTGGCAGCCAGCCCGCTTCTGGGGCGTATCTGTGCCTCATAACCCAATGGAATTTCCATAAAAAGACCCGTGGGAATCAATTGTCTTTCCAGTGTTCCCAGGCTTACCGGCGCTTCAATATTTGCCCTGAGATCCATACCGGATGCGCCTTCAGTAGCATAGGCCGGTAGCGGGAAAGCGGATTGATTGACGATATTAATACGGATCTGGTTCTTATTATTTGCCATATTTTAAATTAGGTACCTATTATATAATATATAACACAGTGTTTAGTGAAACGAACGGTTTAAACCTGCAGCGAAAATACTGGATTTAAAAAATGTAGCCCCTAATCTCCTGCACCTTTTTTCCACAAGGCCATGGGTAACCGTTGTTAAAAAATTACAGCTTTTCCAGTAGTGCTACAGCATGGGCCGAGAGTCCTTCCTGCCTGCCTACAAACCCCATGGTTTCCATGGTGGTGGCTTTAATGGAAACATCCTCCGTCCCGATGCCCATAATGGCGGCAATCACCTCCCGCATGGCTGTCACATAAGGCTTAATCTTCGGACGCTCAAGCAGTAAGGTCGCATCAATATTAATGACCCGGTATCCTTTTTGCTGCACGAGCTGGTAACTGCGCTCCAGTAATATCTTTGAATCAATATCCTTAAAATCAGCACTGGTATCCGGAAAATGAGTGCCAATATCTCCTAAAGCCAAGGCGCCCAAGAGCGCATCGCAGATTGCATGTAAAAGAACGTCTGCGTCACTATGGCCCAGTGCTCCTTTTTCATGAGGAATTTTCACGCCTCCGATCCATAAATCTCTTCCTGCCACCAGTTGATGAAAATCAATTCCTTGTCCAATTCTAAAACTCATAATATAATCTTTTATTAAAATACAATGCTTAAGTGGCCCTTGGCAAAATCAGATCATTTAAAAGTATCTGTCTGTAGCCGTCCGGGTCAGGCGATGCATAAAAAAAGCGAAGGTAACCTTCGCTTTTCAAATATCGTCAATTGGTTCCATAATATCTATCTGATTTATAAACCCTGACAAAACCTGTACACTATATAATATATGTAACCTGTATGGACTAATAATTTTTTTGCTGTCCCAGATCAAAAACCAAAGAGAAGCGTAAGGTGTTAGAAAGAGGATTACGGTTTACGCTGCTGCCTGAAGGAGCTAAATAAGCAAAATTAAAATTAAAGACATTATATTTTATACCAGCACCAGCCGTAAAATAATGGCGGTCACCGGCACCGGCGGATTCCAGATAATAACCTGCTCTTAAGAAGAACTGATCATTATAGCCGTATTCTGCTCCCAGAGATCCTGAATAAGCACTGTTGGAAAAAGATTTACCCCAGCTATCAAATACGCCGGTATTATAATAATCTGCCATTTGTTGAGACACTTCCTCATCTGTCCCGTCTAAATCGGGTGTTTTAGGAACCAGTAAATGATTCACGTCCAGGGCAAAGGTCAGTTTATTGTCTTCATCCAGAACTGCATGATAAGCTCCGCCCAGACCCAGATTGGCAGGAATAAACTGTTTAGCGTCCGGATCATTGGTGTAGCTGATCTTTGTTCCCAGATTAGATAGGGTCAGCCCGGCTGTAAAACCCTGACCTGCCTCATCCAGCCCGTTGTAATAACCCGAAAGATCAACCGCAAAGGCATTACCAGCTTTCATGTCACTGCCTTCGGTTCCATTACCTAAACTGGAATTAATATAGCGGGCAGTCAGACCAATACCGAACTGTTCGCTGAGTTTACGGGAATAACCAAATTCAATAGAGAATTCTTTTGGATTGGAACTTCCCTGCAATGCGCCGTTTTCATCTGCGAATTGAATGCTCCCCAGGTTAAAATAACGCAGACCACCACTGATGGCCTGTTGATCGTCAATTTTATAATACCCACCCAGCGTCACCAGGTACACATCGCTTGCCACATCTTTGAGCCAGGGAGTATAAGTAACCCCAATCTGACCGTTGGAACTGGCAAAAGGGACTTTTGCATTATTCCAGAACGTGGCATTTGCGTCAGGGGAGAGGGCGATACCGGCCTCTCCCATGCCACCTGCCCGGGCATCCGGAGATATCCTTAAAAAGGGAGTAGCAGTTGTTACAATGTTAATGGGATCAGTCTGCGCCTGGGCCATGAGGCCAGTTCCCAATAAAGCACTCGCCAGTATGGCTGATTTTTTCCAGTTAAATCTCATATTTAATATCTTAAGCTTAATTTAAAATGTAATGAGTTCTAAGCTGAGCTCATCCATAGTTTTATGATAAACGTAAGCAATGGTTTGATTATTATTAAAGTGGAACTATTTTTTAAAATTCTGGGTTATCTGGGTATAAAAATGATTTAAAGCCCTTACTCTAATTTATATTTGCGCCATGATTTATCCGATATTACGCAAGGCATTTTTTAAAATGCCACCAGAGAAAGCTCATTATTTTGCCATGAACCGGCTTAAAAATATCTGCAGTTTACCGGGGGGCAGGGCACTGGTGAAGGGTATTTGTGCCCATCATGAAGAAAACCTGAAGACCCGGGTTTTCGGGCTCGACTTCAGGAACCCGGTGGGGCTGGGGGCAGGGTTTGATAAAAATGCCCTGTACCTCAGAGAATTAGAGGCTTTGGGCTTTGGCAGTGTGGAAATCGGAACCGTTACCCCAAAGGGGCAGGCTGGCAATCCCCAGCCCAGATTATTCAGACTGCCTAAAGATCAGGCACTTATTAACCGCATGGGTTTTAATAATGACGGGGCCGAGGCCATCAGAATGCGTCTGGAAAACTGGCGGACTCATCAGGATTTACAAAACGGCTTTATTATTGGCGGAAATATCGGCAAAAATAAAGTCACGGATAACCAGGATGCCTATAAGGATTATGTCCTTTGTTATCAAGCTTTATATGAGGTGGTGGATTATTTCACCGTGAATGTCAGTTCACCCAATACTCCAGGGCTGAGAGCACTACAGGAAAAGGACAGCCTGTTTAAAATCTTTTCAGAAATACAGCAGATCAATCAGGGAAAAAACGTGCCTAAACCGGTGCTTTTAAAGATTGCCCCGGATTTAAACCAGGAGCAGCTGGAGGATATTTTGGAACTGGCCAAAGCGATTGAATTAAGTGGTATCGTGGCCACTAATACGACCGTTCAAAGAACCGGCTTGCTGACGGCTGAGGAGCAAATAGAAACGATCGGAGCAGGGGGCCTTAGTGGTCGTCCGGTCAAACAAAGAGCGACGGAGGTAATGGATTTTTTGGTTCAAAACCTTCCAGAAACCATCCCGGTAATCGCCTCCGGCGGCATATTTACGCCGGAAGATGCCCGCCAGAGGCTGGCAGGCGGAGCAAGACTGGTACAGGTATGGACCGGGTTTATTTATGAAGGTCCCTCAATAGCCGGTAAAATATGTAAACATCTGGAGTAAAGTTTTAGCATCTAAGCTTCCCACTTTGATTTTGATTTACTACCTTTGCGCAATTCCTAAAAAATATGAATCAAACAATCTCATCCAACGAATCCATTCCCTCCGGCAAAAAGAAAATCATCGTATTAGGCAGTGGCCCTAATAGAATCGGACAAGGAATTGAATTTGATTACTGTTGTGTACACGGCCTGCTGGCAATCAAAGAATGTGGTTATGAAGCCATTATGGTAAACTGTAACCCGGAAACTGTTTCTACGGACTTTGATATTGCCGACAAACTGTATTTTGAACCCGTTTTCTGGGAGCATCTCTGGGAGATTATCGAACTGGAAAAACCTGAGGGTGTTATTGTACAGCTGGGCGGACAAACCGCCCTGAAACTGGCAAAACGTTTACATGAAAGAGGCGTGCGTATTTTCGGGACCTCCTTTGACAATATGGATATTGCCGAGGATCGTGGCCGGTTCAGTGATTTGCTGAAAGAATTGGATATTCCCTATCCACAGTATGGCACCGCTTATAATGCAGAGGAGGCCATTGAAGTCGCCCAAAAAGTAGGCTTTCCGGTACTGGTTCGACCCAGCTACGTGTTAGGTGGCCAGCGGATGCGGATTGTTCTCAATGATGAAGACCTGGAAAAGGCTGTTGTCAGCCTGCTTAAACATATACCGGATAATAAGATTCTGATTGATCATTTTCTGGATCGTTGCCAGGAAGCGGAGATTGACGGAATTTTTGATGGTGAAGACTTTCACGTAATGGGTGTAATGGAACATATTGAACCTGCCGGTATCCATTCCGGTGACTCAAATGCGGTTTTGCCGGCATTTAACCTGACACCGCTGGAAGTAACCACTATGGAACATTACGGAGAAAAAATAGCTCGCGCGCTGGATATCCGCGGACTTATTAATATTCAGTTTGCCATCAAAGACGGCGTCGTTTATGTGATTGAAGCCAATCCACGTGCGAGCCGTACGACACCTTTTATTGCGAAGGCTTATGGCGTACCTTTTCTGAATATTGCCACCAAAGTCATGTTAGGTGAAAAAAAGCTCAAAGATTTTAAAATCGAGAAAAAACTCGATGGCTTTGCGATTAAAGAACCTGTTTTTAGTTTCAATAAGTTTCCAAATGTTAACAAGGAACTCGGACCCGAAATGAAGAGTACAGGAGAGGCCATCCGTTTTATCAAAGATCTCAGAGACCCTTATTTCCGCAAGTTATACAAGGAAAGAAGCATGCACCTGAGTAAATAAGGAGCGCTTAAATGTCTGGCCAAAAGCGTAAAAAAAATTAAAGGTATTTTTTACAAATGATTTCGTTTTGTTTCATGTTTTGGCACAGTATTTGAAAATAATAACAACATAAATAACAAATAAAAATCAGCCTCCGGATTTCAAAAAGAAACTGATTCGATATAATTTAAATTTTCTCATAAGCAGTTAGTTTTGGTTGCGGCCCCTATTTCCATAGGGGCTTATTTTTTGTCGTATAGTCAGTCCTCCGTCTACACTCGCCATCCAATCATAAAGGGGTTATCTGATCCTGGCTCTTTTTGTCATATTCCGGCAGAAGTAATTATTTATATTGGGTAAAATCCTTAATTTTTTACCAACCATTGGTTAACTTAGTGGCAGTGATAAGTAAGGTCCTTTCATCAGATGTCTTTCCAATAAAAGGTTTGAACTGTCTGAAGCGAATCACTGAAAACCAATGAAAGAATAATTTTAATCGAACAGTATCTTTAATTAATAATCAATGTCTTTAGGAAAAATAAGCCCTGAATATGTAAACCGTTCTTTATCCTTATTTGGCAAACTGTTTACCTTGGGAGGCCTGCTGATAGGCCTGCAGACAGGTGGCAGTCGTCTTCAGGCACAAACCTATAAAGACAGTTCACTCAGTCCCAGGGTACGCAGCCTGAACTTACTCAGCAAAATGACCCGGGCAGAAAAAATAGGACAGCTGTCAACCTTATTTGGCTGGGAGATGTACCAAAAATCGGCGGTATCATCGTCTTCCCGGATCCAGATCACCAGTGCATTTAAAAAAGCCATCGATTCAGGCCATATCGGTATGCTCTGGGGGACGCTTAGGGCGGATCCCTGGACAAAAAAAACACTGATAACGGGCCTTAATCCTGAGCAGGCGGTAGAAGCCACCAATGCGCTTCAGCATTATGCCATTACGCATAGTCGTTTAGGGATACCCTTATTACTCAGCGAGGAGTGCGCACATGGCCTGATGGCCATCGGTACAACCGTTTTTCCAACGGCCATAGGTCAGGCCAGCAGTTGGGATACGGAACTCATAGAAAAAGCCGCCGCGGCCATTGCCCTTGAGACGCGCTCCATGGGCAGTCATATTGCTTACGGGCCTATTCTGGATCTGGCAAGAGAGCCCAGATGGAGCCGGGTAGAGGAGACCTATGGAGAGGACAGCTACCTGGTGAGTAAAATGGGCAGCGCATTTGTCCGCGGGCTTCAGGGCAAGCTGACAGCAACCGCTGCCGTAGACAGTAACCATGTCCTCTCAACTTTAAAACATTTTATAGCTTACGGTATTCCAATGGGCGGACACAATGGTGCACCGGCCATGTTGGGCATCAGAGCACTGTATGATGATTACCTGCCCCCTTTTAAGGAGGCCATTCAAAATGCAGGCGCTTTATCCGTCATGACGGCATATAATTCGATCGATGGCGTTCCCTGTACAGCCAATGAGCTATTAATAAAGGACTTACTTAAAAATCATTGGGGTTTTCAGGGGTTTGTGGTGTCAGATCTTGGCAGTATCAGCGGCATTTACTCTACCAGCCATACGGCGCCAAATGCCGTGGGTGCAGCGGCGGCCGCATTAAGCGCAGGTGTTGACAGTGATCTGGGCGGATACGGGTATGGTAAAAACCTGGACAGTGCGCTTACTGCCCACCTGGTCTCTGCGGCTCAACTGGACAGCGCTGTCTATAGGGTCCTCCGGTTAAAATTTGCCCTGGGTTTATTTGATCATCCTTACCGTTCTATCTCAAATGCCAACGGCGTAAATAGCGAGGAGCAAAAAAGGGTCAATGAGCAGCTTGCCACTGAATCCATTACTTTATTAAAAAGAACCGTCCTTCCCTTGAAAGAGAGTCTGCGCTCCATAGCCGTTATTGGTCCCAATGCCGATAACCTGTATAACCAGCTAGGGGATTATACCGCTCCTCAGGATACAGGATCCGTCACCACGGTGCTCAGAGGCATCCGGGAGGCGGCAGGTCCCAACACGCGGGTTCTGTATGCCAAGGGCTGCTCTATCCGGGATACAAGTACAGCCGGCTTTGCGGAGGCAATGGCAGTGGCCAAAAAAGCGGAGGCAATAGTCGTTGTACTGGGTGGTTCCAGCGCCCGGGACTTTAAGACGCAGTATCAGTCAACCGGCGCTGCCATCTCTACCCAAAGCACGGTAAGTGATATGGAAAACGGGGAAGGGAATGACAGAAGTACGTTGAGCCTGCTGGGCAGACAAAGTGAGCTGCTGGAAAAGCTGGCCACAACCGGCAAGCCCATTATCCTCGTGCTCATCAATGGCCGTCCGATGGCCATTGAAAAAGAAGCTGACCTAGCAGGCGATATTCTGGAAGCCTGGTATCCTGGAGCTACCGGAGGCAAGGCCATTGCTAAAATTTTATTTGGCCATGCAAGCCCCATGGGCAGGTTACCCATTTCTATTCCCAGATCCGTGGGACAGCTGCCTGTGTATTACAGTCAGCCCAAAGGATCCGGAGGACATTATGTGGAAGGCGCTGCGGGGCCTTTGTTTGCATTTGGATTCGGTTTGAGTTATTCTACCTTTACCTATAGCGATTTTAAAATATCCAAATCAGAAAACCAGCAGGGCCTCCAACTACAGGTAAGCTTCCAGGTCACCAACGCAGGCAGCCAGACAGCAACCGATATCCAGCAGATCTACATCAGTGATGAGACCAGTTCCGTGGTCACACCCGTCAGAAAACTGGTTGGATTCAGCCGGTGCACCTTAGCGCCCGGGCAGCGGGTCCATCAACAAATAACCATTGATCCCAAAGAACTGAGTTTATACAACCTAAGGGGCGATCAGCTTATAGAAAAAGGTATTTTTAATCTGGAACTGGCCAGATATGCCGGTGATCCGGATTGTCTTAAAGCCAGATTAGAGGTAAACCAGGATTATATTTTTGATCACTGGCGGTAAATGAAGTAAGTCTGTTGATAATTAGTTAATTTGCAGATCATTCCCATAGAAAATTAAAAACCATGAAAAAATCATTCCTATCACTAAGCCTGCTGTTTGCGGCTTCCTGTATGCTGGTTAACCAGGCGCAGGCGCAATTGCTAAAAAGATTAAAAGACAAAGTCTCAGATAAAATAGAGAACAAGGTTGATAAGGCGTTGGATGGAGATATCAGTTCAAAAACGACAAATGGTGCCGACAATGCGCAGACGACCATTAACCAAAAGGCCCTTGCGTCAGCGGAGTTGCCCTATACCTTTGTCCAGGGGACCGATAGTATTTATTTTGATGATTTTGCCGCAGACATAACCGGAGAGATGGCATCCCACTGGAAATCCAGTGGCAGCGGATCCATTGGAACAGTTTCAACATTTCCCGGCAAATGGCTGTTTTTAAAGGAGTTCACTTCTTATAAACTAAAAAATGATCAGCCCTTGCCTGAGGATTTTACCGTAGAATTTGATATTATTACCCTGAGCAAAGGGGAAGCAAGGGATTTAAATAGTATCTCTTTTGGATTTGCCCATAACAATGCGATTTCCAATTATATCGGAGATGCATACAATGAAGGCGCGATAACCCAAACTGAGATTCATTACTGGAATAAAGAGATTATAAATTCCAGTAGTGACAACAAAAAATACAATACGATTAAATTTCCTTTAGAAGGATATGCCATTGGTAAAATGCATGTAGCTGTCACCGTCAAAAAATTACACATGCAGGTATACCTGGACAAGGAAAAAGTACTGGATACCGATATGTTTGCTTCCAACCCGGAAACCAAATATTTTTACATCAGCACCAGCACAAATCTGGATAACGGAGCTCGTATTGGTGTAGGAAATTTTAAAATCGCCGGTCTGTAACCTGTAATCCGGTAAAAGTTCCCTCAAACAAAGCCTGTAGTAAAAATGTACTACAGGCTTTGTTTTGAGGGATTGCCATAATCCTGTGTCCGAAGGCTTAACGAGCTTAATTAAATAATTACAACTAATTTAAATTTAGTTAATTATATTATTTAATTTACAAAAAAACTAACCTGAATGGCGCTCACTTGATCCTGCGATTTTCCTAATAATTAATCAGTTGTTCCTCGATGGTTTCAGGAATTTCACGCCATTCGTATTGCTGGTTACGAAGCTGGGGTTCAAATCCGGCTTCCTGAATCGCTTCCTGAATTGTTTTATAGGTAAAGCGATGGGGGGCACCCGCGGCGCTCACCACATTTTCCTCAATCATGATACTGCCAAAATCATTAGCGCCGCCGTGCAGGCAGATCTGGGCCGTGGCTTTACCTACGGTGAGCCAGCTGGCCTGGATGTTTTTAATGTTGGGCAGCATGATTCTGGATAGTGCGATCATGCGGATATATTCATCAGCGGTGGTCAGGTTATGCACGCCACGGATACGGGTCAATAAAGTATCCACGTCCTGGAAAGTCCAGGGAATGAAGGCCAAAAATCCTTTGGCGTCAGCAGGTTTTTCATGCTGTACCTCCCTGATTTTTACCAGATGAATAAATCTTTCCTCAATGGTTTCCACATGCCCGAACATCATAGTAGCACTGGTCGTAATATGGAGCTGATGGGCCTGGCGCATGATTTCCAGCCACTCATCCGAGCCACACTTCCCTTTGCTGATTAAGCGGCGTACCCGGTCAATTAAGATTTCAGCACCTGCACCCGGTAAGGAATCCATTCCTGCCTGCTTTAATGCGGTGAGCGCCTCTTTATGACTGATGCCATCCCTTTTACAGATATGGGCTACTTCCGGGGGGCCCAAAGCATGTAATTTAATCAGTGGAAATTCATTTTTAATGGCGCTGAAGGTATCTACATAAAATTGTAACCCAAGATCCGGATGATGACCTCCCTGTAACAGCAATTGATCACCTCCCAGCCTTAAAGTTTCGGTTATTTTCTTCCGATAGGTATCCATATCTGTGATATAGGCATCCTTATGGCCTGGTATCCTAAAAAAGTTACAGAATTTGCAATTGGCAATACAAACATTGGTGGTATTGACGTTGCGATCAATCTGCCAGGTCACTTTTCCGTGCGGAACCTGTTTTTTGCGAATGGTGTCTGCGACCTGCATGAGCTCCGCCAGCGGAGCATTGTGATAAAGAAAGACACCTTCCTCCACGCTTAAATCTTCCAGGTTCAGTGCTTTATTATATAAATTGCTTAAATCCATATCAAATTTTAATAGGTTCCAAAGTTACAACCTTTGTTGTTATGATGGCAGTATCAAAAAACTAAAATCCAGGCAGTTTAGTTACTTTTGTCTTATGGCAACGTCGACAACTCCACTGGCAGAACGTATACGACCCACCTCTTTAGCGGGTTTGGTAGGACAAAAGCATTTAACGCAGGAAAACTCCATCTTACAAAAGGCGATTGAAAGCGGCAGGGTTCCCTCCATGATACTATGGGGGCCTCCGGGCGTAGGCAAGACCACCATCGCCCATATTATCGCTGAAACGGTAGCAGCGCCCTTTTATGAACTCAGCGCTATCAGCAGTGGTGTTAAGGATATCAGAGAGGTATTGGATCTGGCCAAAAAGCAAACGGGCGCCATATTATTTATCGACGAAATTCATCGTTTTAACAAAAGCCAGCAGGATGCCTTACTGGGAGCCGTTGAAAAAGGTACCATCACCCTAATAGGCGCCACAACGGAAAATCCTTCCTTTGAGGTCAATGCTGCCTTGCTGAGCAGATGTCAAGTGTATAATCTTAAATCACTGGATAAAAATGATTTAGAAGATTTAATTAAACTTTCTATTAAAAAAGACGAGTGGCTTTCAAGTCTGCCAATAGAGCTCAAAGAGACGGAAGCATTAATCAGGATTTCAGGAGGCGACGGCCGTAAGATCTTAAACCTGCTGGAACTGACCGTACAGCATTTATTAAATCAGGGGGTGGGCCGACAAAATAAAAAAGAGGGTAAAACAAAGGACGCTTCCTTACAAATTACTGACCAGGCAGTACTAGAAGTAGCCCATCAGAAAATTGCGCTTTATGACAAAAAAGGGGAGCAGCACTATGATATTATCTCGGCTTTTATTAAAAGTATGCGGGGCAGTGATCCCAATGCGGCTGTTTACTGGCTGGCAAGGATGATTGAAGGGGGAGAGGATCTTAAATTTATTGCCAGACGGTTGGTGATATTTGCCAGTGAAGATATTGGTAATGCAAACCCTAACGCCTTACTGCTGGCCAATACCACTTTTGATGCCGTTACTAAAATCGGCTATCCCGAGTCCAGAATTATTCTGTCTCAATGTGTTACTTATTTGGCCAGCTGCCCAAAGAGTAATGCCAGTTATCTGGCCATCGGTCAGGCCCAACGACTGGTACAACAGACCGGTGATTTACCCGTGCCTTTGCACCTGCGCAATGCCCCTACCAAACTAATGCAGTCTATGGGTTATGGCAAAGAGTACCAGTATGCCCATGATTTTGACGGCCATTTTGCCGGACAGGAATATTTTCCGGATGAACTGGCCGGAACAAAACTATATGATCCGGGTCCTACGCCCAGGGAAAACGACCTTAGAAAATACCTGAAGGAGAACTGGAAGGATAAATATAAATATTGATCGACCCCTGCCTATTGGTAGTGTCCGGCTGCTCTCAGCTTGGGTAATCAGAATGAAAAACTTAAGATATTAAATCAAGTAATAATTAAGTTAAATAATATAAATCTTTTATTACCAGTATTTTATATAATTAAGCAGTCATGCATAATTATTTGCCGATACCAAAAAGGCCATCCAGATAATCCTCTTTAAACTCAATATAGGTCGGACTGTCGCCTGCTGCGGTAAGTGCTGATATATCACAATTAAACAAATCTTCCACTAGCCTGAGCATTTCTGCCTGGGTCAGTATTTTACCGGCCTTGACAGCCTGCTGCCTGGCCATGCAACGAATCACTTTTTCTTTTTTTGAAAATCGGATTTCACTGTTAAAATGCTTGAATTGTTCCAAAAGCAGTTCAATGGCCCTGGCTTCCCCGCCGGTTGGCATATCCGCCGGAACGGCTGTTACCCCATAATTTCCTTTGTCGTCTTTTTCAATATAATATCCCAGTGCCTGAATCGTATCCTTTAATTCTTCCAACAGCAGGCCATCTGCCATTGAAATATGCAAGTCGCAGGGTATTAAAAGTCGCTGGGAAGCTCCTGAACTTTTATGCAACTTATGGCTAAACTGCTCATATAGAATCCTTTCATGTGCGAGTTGCTGATGAACCAGCACATAGCCGTTCGTGGTCGGGGCAATAATATAGGTTTGTTGGATCTGCAATAAAGGAGCTCCTTCTACCAGATCAATGGCTTTTTTTACTTTGCCGACGGAGGCGCCGAGTCCAAGGCCTAAATCAGCAGCGCCGGCGGCGCCGGCTAATGCAAAATAATCCAGACCGAGCTCACCGGTAGCCCCCGAATGGTAATCCATCCCGTTTTGATCCGCTCCGTTATCTAATGAGTAACCCGGAGCTTTTTGCGGATTGCCGGCTTTATTTTGCAAAAGTTCCCTCGTGTTATCCGGTAAATCAGTTGGCAGGGAAGAAAAGCCGTCAGGATCCTCTCTTAACTGATAGCCTCCTTTGCCCGGTTGTAAATTCAGGGGTAGTCCGGTGTCAGGGGCAGTGTCTGGAGCAGGATCTTCATCGGGCATATTTAAAAAGTCTGCAATCCTTTTGGCTTCACTGTCTCTATTAGGTTCTTGTCCCTGGCTACCGAACTGCTCCGGACGTTCTTTAGGGGAGAAATTCTCTGATTTTTTGTCATCAGCCAGGCGGTCTGGGGCCATAAGTCCTTCTTTTGGATTAGGGGATGCGCCGCCGGCAGGTTTAAAAAAGTCCTGCCAGTTCTTTAAGTTTCCCTGGGAAGATCCCTCTATAAAGTGTGCCTGGTTTTTCTGCGTAAAGGTTTTATAAAGATCTCCGGCAGAAGTGGCTTTTTGGGTTGCGTCATTGAAAGGTTTATTGACGGCATCTAATTGTTGAATTTCGGGATTCAGGGAAAAATCCAATGAAGGAGCTACGCTGGATTGAACCAGGGAATGTTTAATGGCTGCCCGCACAAATGCATAGATGATTTTTTCATCTTCAAACTTGATTTCTTGTTTTGTAGGATGAACATTGATATCTACCTGATTCGGATCTATATCAATAAAAAGTACATATAACGGGTAGTTCTCTTTGGGTATCAATTCATTAAATGCACCTGTTACCGCATGGTTCAAATAGGCACTTTTAATAAAGCGATTGTTGACAAAAAAATACTGGTCTCCTCTGGTCTTTTTGGAGACTTCAGGTTTGCCGATAAATCCATGGATATTTATATAGTCCGTTTCATCATTTACACTGACCAGCTGGCTTTTCAGATTTGCGCCCAGTAGCTGTACAATACGTGCTTTGATGGGGCCGGGATCCAGATGGAACATTTCCTGGCCGTTACTGGTCAGGGAAAAGAAAATTTCAGGAAAGGCCAGGGCCACACGGGTAAACTCCTCTATGATATGCCTTAGTTCTGCAGCATTGCTTTTCAGGAAGTTTCTGCGGGCAGGGACGTTGAAAAACAGATTTTTCATACTAAAGCTGGTCCCTTTGGGAGCAGCACAAGGCTCTTTTTGCTGTATAGTGCTATGGGAGGCTTCTATACGGACGCCAAGCTCCTGATCGGCCTGGCGGGTTCTGATCTCCACCTCAGCCACGGCCGCTATGGAAGCCAGAGCTTCTCCCCGGAAGCCCATGGTTTTTATCTCAAATAAATCCTCTATTTTTTTGATTTTACTGGTTGCATGCCTTTCAAGGGATAAAACCGCATCGGCTTCGCTCATGCCCTTGCCATTATCTATGACCTGCACCAGGGCCTTGCCTGCATCCTGAATGATGAGCTGTATATGCGTTGCTCCGGCATCTATTGCATTTTCTAGTAATTCCTTTACTGCACTGGCCGGCCTTTGTATCACTTCACCTGCTGCGATCTGATTGGCTATATTGTCCGGCAATTTCCTGATAATATCCACGTAATGCTGACTTTTCTGATTATTGAATAAACGAACGACGAAGTTAAAGCTTAATTGGCAATTTTTTTGGCTGATTTACCCCCATAAGGGGGGATTCCGGTTTTCAAAATTCAATAATAACCTTTATTTTTGCGCATCAATTAAAATTTATGGGTAGAATTTTTGAAGTAAGAAAGGCCACCATGTTTGCCAGGTGGGATAAGATGTCCAAGCAGTTTACGCGTATAGGCAAAGAAATCAACATTGCTGTCAAGGCAGGAGGTGGTAACCCAGAAACAAACGCAGCCCTCAGACGTTGTATGCAAAATGCAAAGAGCGTCAATATGCCTAAGGACAGGGTAGAGGCCGCCATTAAAAAAGCCCTGGGTAATGATACAGAAAATTACGAAGAACATTTATATGAAGGCTACGCGCCACACGGCGTAGCTATCCTGGTAGAAACAGCTACCAATAACAACACCCGGACCGTAGCCAATGTCCGTTCTCATTTTAATAAAGGAGGCGGTTCAATGGGCACGAATGGTTCTGTGAGTTTCCAGTTTAAAAAAATGGGGGTTTTCAAACTCAATCCGGAAGGATTAGATCCTGATGAACTGGAACTGGAACTCATTGATGCCGGTTTGGAAGAAATGGGAGATTCCGTTGATGATCATGAAAATCCGGTGCTCGTGCTTCGTTGTGCCTTCACTGATTTCGGGAACCTGCAAAAAGGCCTGGAGGATAAAAATATCACACCGCTTAGCGCAGAAACAGAATGGATTCCTACCGTTACCGTTCCTGTCTCAGATGAACAGGCCGAGGATGTCAGTAAATTAATTGACAGACTGGAACAGGATGACGATGTAAATAAGGTCTTTCATAATATGGGATAATTTTCCCTGCGAAAGCTATATACGGGCTGTTATACAAATGCAGGCCAAAAAGATGCGCCCTCTGATACCAAGTAGACTTAATGTATCAAAGGGCGCATCTTTTATTTAGACAGGCCGGGGGTAACGCCCCGGCAATGCCAATGGCTATTGATCCTTTTTAAGAATGGGTGCCAGGGTTTTCAGCTTGCCGTCAATTTTTAGATTGACCGGAATTTTTAATCCCAACAGCCTGGCTGCCATCGGGTAGACAGCAATATTCGGAAAATTTTTAATTTCCTGGTGCTGGTTGAACTTCGGTCCCCAGGCATAAAAAGTAGCCTGCATTTCTGGAAGCTGATTATCAAAACCATGAGCCCCTAATCCTTTTCTGCCACCAAAATAAAAGGAATAAGGCGGATAGGGTACCAGCAAAATATCACCGATTCTGCCATCTTTATTGTCCTTCGATCTGTAATGCCAGCGTTTGGGTGTTTTACTAGCCTTAAAAACTTTATAGTTTTGCGCATTGGTTTTTAATTCTTTATAAAGATTATTTAAACTTTTCTTCCCCTGCTCATCCTTGGCATAGATATGTGTCAAAGCACTTCCGCCTCTGATAAGATAATGGCTGGTATCTAGTTTTGGAACGCTTAAATATTTGGTTGTATCTAAATTGGCAAAACCATGGTCAGATAAAACGATGAAATTGACAGGCAGTCCGGTGGCCATGCAACTATCGTATAACTTTTCAATACTTTGATCAACATACTGGACCGCGGCCTGTGTTTCGGGCGAATCAACGCCGTGCATATGCTCCATATGATCTACTTCCGGAAAATAAAAAGTAATCAAATGAGGGCGTTTGTCCTGCGGCAACTCAAGCCAATTTTTTACTACACTTACTCTATGATCAATGGGAATCGTTTCATTATAATTATAATAATAAGTTGGACGAACGCCATCAATAGCCGCCTCAGTGCCTACCCAGTAAAAACTGGCAGTCAGCATGCCTGCTTTTTCGGCCAGTACCCAAAGGGGCTCTGCGCCATACCAGCTGCTATCCAATACTGCATTTTTGTCACCCACCTTATAACTGGCTTTTTTAACCGGGTCATAAAAGTAATTATCTACTATACCGTGATGGGAGGGATACATGCCTGTAATAATGGCATAATGGTTTGGAAAGGTCAGGCTGGGATAGCTGGGCTGCATAGATTGGGCCTTAACGCCCTGGGCACGCATTTTTTGCAAAAACCGGGCATTGTACTTATCTGCCAGATCCCACCTGAAACCATCTATAGAGATCATGACCAGATAAGGCTTCTGCTGCTGCGCCTTTAAGTTTACCCTGCCTGGAACAATTTGCTGACTGGTATCTACCTGGCTTTGTGCTACGGCTGATTGCCCTTGCATGCAAAACCATAGTCCGCACAACACCGCCCCCTTTATTAAATAGCCGCTTAATTTCATCATTGTTTATTATATTATTTATACGAAAAAGGCAACAACCCAACCCTGCGCCTTTGTGAAAAAAACTGAAAATTTCTAGTAACGTTACGCTGGGGCAAAGTTCTGCATTTTCCATTTATACCAAAATTAAATTAAAGATACCTGACTGATTGTTACCTGGATGTCCTATTTTTATTGAACGGTTGCCTTAAGTAGGTTTGCAACCGTACAGAAGATTACATTTAATTTCAATAATATATCTGATTATACATGAGGCAGGTGGCAAGGTTTGTTCAAATAATTTATGTACTCTATGCCATTGTCATGTTTTGCCTGCTGATGTTATTTGTGATACCATTTGCCCTTCTGACCACCGTAGTGAGTTATAAAAGAGGAGGCAATATTATCTATGGCGCCTGTAAGATCTGGGCTATCTGCTGGTACTTCTTATTAGGATTCCGGTATAAGGAAATACACGAGGGAACACATGATAAAAAAAAGGCTTATATATTTGTGGCTAACCACAGTTCCTATCTAGATATTCCACAGTTAATGCGGTCTATGCATCAGTCGGTCAGGGTGCTCGGTAAGGCGGAACTTTCAAAGGTACCCTTGTTCGGTATTATTTACCGGGCAGCCGTTATCTCTGTTGACCGGGCATCTGTCACGAGTAAAACGGCCAGCATGCGCCAATTGACCAAAAGATTAAAAGAGGGCATCTCCGTATTTATATTCCCTGAAGGGGGCTTTAATGAATTGAGGCTCCCCTTGAGTAAATTTTACGATGGTGCCTTCAAAATGGCAATCTCCACGCAGACTCCTATTCAACCGGTTTTATTTTTAGATACAGCTGCCAGAATACCGCCATCAAGCCTTTTTGGCATGACGCCTGGCAGATGCCTAACTGTATATTTGCCCGAAATTCCTGTTACGGATTTAACCGATAAGGATGCCGGTGCTTTAAAAGAAAAAGTTTTTTCAGAAATGGAAAAAGCTTTGATTAAATATAAAAAATAATCGTACCTTGTTAGCCGCATTTAGAACGTCCTGAACTGGATTATTTTTAAACAAAACAGAAGTTAGTATTACCATAGAAAATGCCCGCTATAACTTATAATATCATACCTATAAGTAGACCTAACGAGTGCCAGGCTGTAAAATGGTGTCTGTTATAATAGAATTACCGTTCAAGATTGCATTATGCAGGAAAATTGTTGTAGTAATAGTGGGAAGAATGTGTGCCGGGCAATTGATGCTGCATCTGGATTTTTTTAATACAAATTTTTAGCTATTTATCTGAGATCTCATTACTGAAAAGTCTCCAAAGATTTTTTGGTTTTTACGTGAGGTCCGGTAAATTGTCGACATTGGTAAAAATAATTTTTATGCCCTATTTGGGTATAAAAGTTGCATTAGGCCTGTTGGATAAAAACAGTAAGCGCACAGCAGTTAAATTGAATCTGACTTATGTGCAAAAAACAAACAGTTTTTTCAATGTAAATTTTGCATAAGTAAAATTTGTATTTTGAAAACAACAAATAAAAAAACAAAGATTAATTGGCTGAAAGTCGCATGAGGTCTGATTAAAGGGGATTTATCAATAATTTATTTGGAATGAATTTAATTAATATTCTATGCACAAAAAAATTAAAAATAAAAACTTTTTTTTTCAACATTATTGTGCCACTTTCGTACACAATTACGGGAATATAAAATGATGATTGTGCAGGTATTTCTGTAATCCTCTACCCCTTAAAATTGGTAATAACATATAAATACGTTTAAGTAACTATGAATAAAACGGCAGAATCTGTTTGGGCGAACTGTCTTGATATTATCAAGGATATTGTCGAATGGCAGCACTTTAAAACTTGGTTTGAGCCGATTGTTCCTATTGAGCTTAAAGGGAATGTATTACTGATACAGGTACCCAGCAACTTCTTTTATGAATATCTGGAACAGCATTATGTGACCTTACTGGCTAAGACCTTAAAAAGACAGCTGGGAAAGGACGCTAAATTAGAATACCGTATCATGATTGATAGCGGTAATACCAGCGGTAGGGGACATATGGATCTGGCTTCTACCCAAAGGAAGGCCGATGTATCCAATACACTGGATTTACCCATGAAAATTCATCGCAACAGTGATGTAAATCCATTTGCCATTCCAGGTATAAAAAAGATGCAGATTGATCCTCAGTTAAACAGTGAGGACACCTTTGATAAATTTGTAGAAGGAGATTGTAACAGAGTGGCCAGAAGAGCAGGTAAGACCGTTGCAGAAAAACCGGGCAATAACTCTTTTAATCCATTATTTATCTATGGCGGATCTGGTCTGGGTAAAACGCATCTGCTCCACGCTATAGGCAATGAGGTTAAAAGGTTACACCATAACAAAGTCGTATTATACGTAAGCAGCGAAAAATTTATCAACCAGTTTCAATACCACAGCCGCAATAATCAAATTAATGATTTTATTAATTTTTATCAGCTGGTAGATGTGCTGATGATTGATGATGTACAGTTTTTCAATCGTGCTGAAAAAAGCCAGGACGCGTTTTTTGCAATTTTCAACCATCTGCAGCAAAGTGGTAAACAACTCATTCTGACGTCTGATAAATCACCTAAAGACTTAGACGGTCTTCAAGATCGTTTATTGAGCAGATTCCGTTGGGGACTCAGCGCTGATATTCAGGTACCGGATTATGAAACTAGAATTGAGATATTTGAGCAGAAAATGAGAGACGAGGGCCTGGTCATGTCTCCGGATGTCGTTAAATACGTGGCCTACAATATCAATACCAATGTTCGGGAGCTCAGAGGCGCATTAATTTCTTTATTAGCCCAATCCTCTCTGAATAAAAGAGAAATTGATATAGAACTGGCTAAAAAGGTCTTAAGGAATATTATTAAGACCAGTAATAAGGAAGTGACCATTGATACCATACAAAGACTGGTTTGTGAATATTTTGATGTTCCTTATAATAGACTGCTGGAAAAAACCAGAAAAAGAGAAATTGTACAAGCCAGACAGATTACCATGTATCTGTCTAAGAACTTTACCAAAAACTCTCTGAAAACCATTGGCGAGCATTTTGGGGGCAGGGATCATACCACTGTTATTCATAGCTGTCAGACGGTCAAAGACCTGATGGATACGGATACCATTTTCAAAGAAAATGTCCTGGAGCTGACCCAAAAAGTCCAATTGGCATCCATGTAAAAATTTACCGAATAAAATTTGGAAATAACGATACCACGAATTACTTTTGCCTCCCATTCAACAGGAATGGTGTTCAGCAAAACCGGTGAGGTGGATGAGTGGCTGAAATCAGTAGTTTGCTAAACTGCCGTACGGGTTAAACTGTACCGCGGGTTCGAATCCCGCCCTCACCGCTGGTAATGCATCCAAATTGACTTAAAACCGTTTAAATTATATAATTTAGGCGGTTTTTTTATTTTTCCCAACCGAATTTATACCATTCTAATCCACCTTAAAAGGGAACAATTCGGTTACCAAATCATACCCCTAATTTTGGTAACCGAATGACACCGTAACTATTTGTAACACAAACTGATACAAGGATGATTAAGGCAGATCAAACGGATTCAAAAGAGATCAATTTGATTCACTTTTAAAACGAAAATGGTATGATTACAAATCAAAGCTTTTCTATCCTGATTTGGACAAAAAAAGGTAGAATAAAAAATGACAAGGTTCCTTTATCTCTTAGAATAACCATCAACGGTCGAAGAGCAGAAATTTCCACAAATCGATATGTAGAGTTTTCGCATTGGGACTCTAAAACCCAAAAGGTCATAGGTAGAAGTCCGCAGGCCAAGGAAATCAACAAGCATTTAGATGCAATGAAAAGTGCACTCTGAAGTGGACCCTATTCTTTAGACAGATTTCTTTGGGTTCTAAGAATAGAGGCAATAGGGATACCTCTTCTTGGTTAGGCGGTGACCTGGTGCAAATATACTTACATTTATGCTGCATGTTTATATAACTTGCTGGGACATGAATTATTAAGAGATTGGTGGGGCCTGTGATAATTGTAGAAACTCATATAGTTATCGATTTGATAGTGCAAAGTTCGACCGTCCTCACACGGGCTTAAGTATATACATTCGTATTTGATTGAACGCCATAGCCTTTCGATGAAGATGTTGTCAATTGCGCGCCCCCTGCTATCCATGCTGATTTTAATTTGTTTTGCTTTGAGAAGTTCAATATAAATGTCACTGGTAAACTGGCTGCCTTGATCACTGTTTATGATTTCTGGGGTACCATAAGTATCAATAGCCT
>NZ_FNQY01000026.1 GCF_900107765.1 Arachidicoccus rhizosphaerae
CTCCCTGTCTGATAACTTACAGAGATGTTTGATCATTAGACTGCCAAGGACGAGTCGCCCACTGAGAGGTTTTCTCCCTTCCGCAGAGCTGAATACTTTATCGTATACACCAACGATCCGGTCCCAGGGAATATTCCTGGCAAGGAAAACCCACCGGTTATTCAAGTCCAGCTGCTGCTCGAATGGGGTCTCAAAACCCTCGAAACTTAGCTGGTTGGGACTGCTATAAACCGGAGATGGTGCACGCTTTTTATAACTTCCACGCATAAAACCTTGCACTTTTTTAATGAAAAATCCACTGAAACCTCAATTTACATATAATTTGGCAGTTGTTCAGCAGACTCTAATTTAAAGATAAAGAATTTTCAGAAAGCAACCATAAGTAATCAAAACCCTTTATCGTTTCGTTTAGTATTTACCAAAACCAGATTTAAGCAACCCGTAAAGCACACCATAGCCACAATGCCTGGTTACGCCCATTAAAAAAGCGGCCTCAAAAATGAGAACCGCTTACAGTATCATTCAATAAATCAACCTGGAATTATAAAAATCCCAAGTCATCTATTCATTTGCCTGGATTAACCTAAAGCAACACGTTTAAATTCGGTTACTTTCAGGTCATTACCTAAATAAGCTGCTACTGTTTTGCTGCCATCTTTTACAAATGGCTGTGCTAATAAAGTATTTTCCTTGAAAAATGCGTTCAGTTTACCTTCAGCGATTTTAGCGATCATTTCTTCAGGTTTACCTTCCATTTTCGGATCAGCTTTCATGGTATCAATGATGACAGCTCTTTCTCTGTCCACTGTTTCTTTAGAGATGCTTTCCGGATCAACAGCCAGTGGGTTTAATGCTGCAATCTGCATGGCAACATCTTTGCCTGCCTCACCGGCATCTTTGTTAAATCCAACCAGTACTCCAATTCTGTTGGCACCGTGGATATAAGAAGCAACAAAAGGAGCTTCAACTACTTCAAAATTAGCGATGCCGATCTTTTCGCCAATGGCGGCTAATTTATCATTAATCAGATCTGCAACTTTAGCAGCACCAACAGTAACTTCATTTAATGCTTCAACAGAAGCTACATTGTTTTCTACCGCAGCATTGGCAATAGATTCAGCAAAAGCTACAAAGTCTGCATTTTTGGAAACGAAGTCCGTTTCGCAAGAAATGTTTACGATATAACCTTTGGTATTATCGCTATTGGTTTTTGCAATAACAACACCTTCTTTAGCTTCTCTGTCGCTGCGTTTGGCGGCCACTTTCTGACCTTGTTTGCGTAACCAGTCGATAGCGGCTTCAAAATCACCGTTTGTTTCAGTTAAAGCCTTACGACAATCCATCATACCGGCACCTGTGGCCTGGCGTAACTTATTAATATCCTGTGCAGTAATCGCTGCCATTGTTTATGTCCTCCAAATATTTTAATATGATTATATAAAAACCTAACTGATAGGTTTAAATAAGAAGCCTGCAAAAGGTATTTACAGGCTTCTTGATTGACTTATTTGAAAATAACGCTTTCTTTTATCAAAGGAAGGTATTATCTTTTTCCGCCTGCCTGTGGTTTGCGGGTACCGCCACCCTGAGGTGCACGGCGTTTAGGAGCTCCTTCGCCCTGACGACCACGTCCGCCACCTTGGCTGCCGCCTTCAGCTTCTGCTTCAGCTTGCAGTCTGGCTGCTCTTGTTTCATTTTCGTTGTCTACTTCTTCTTCCTCTTCATCTTTAGCAGCCTGACGTTCAGCCAGACCTTCTGCGATTGCAGCAGTGATGTAGTTGGTGATAATAGCGACTGATTTAGTAGCATCATCATTTGCCGGAATAGCGAAATCAACTTTATTAGGATCACAGTTAGTATCAACCATACCAAAAGTAGTAATACCTAAACGTTTAGCTTCAGCCAGTGCAATATGCTCATGTCCGATATCAACCAGGAATAAAGCTGCTGGCAGACGGCTCATCTGAGCAATACCGCCTAATACTTTTTCCATTTTATCTTTATCGCGAGCCAGGGTTAATTTTTCTTTCTTTGTCAGGCTATCAGCATTTGCGTCGCTTAACAGCTTTTCAATGCTCTGCATTTTCTTAACGCTCTTACGGACAGTGTTGAAGTTAGTCAACATACCACCCAGCCAACGTTCAGTAGCGAAAGGCATATTTACTCTCTTAGCGCAATCAGATACGATTTCTTTTGCTTGTTTTTTAGTAGCAACGAACATGATCTTTTTACCGCTTTTAGCGATCTGCTTCATAGCAGCTGCAGTTTCTTGCAGATGATCCACAGTTTTGTTCAGATCAATGATGTGAATGCCTTTTTTCTCAGCAAAAATGTAAGGTAACATTTTTGGGTTCCACTTCTTCCTGAGGTGACCAAAGTGTACACCGGCCTCAAGCAGTTGCTGCTGTAGAGAAGTATTTGTTTCCATTTATTTAAAATTATAGTATGGTTAAAATGATATTTTCTAAAAAGAAATTCCACAGTTTGCCACCGTGTAGCAAACTGTGAAAATAATCTCGTATTAACGTTTGCTGAACTGGAAGCTGCGACGTGCTTTTTTGTGACCAAATTTCTTACGTTCAACACTTTTCGCATTACGGGTCAGCAGACCAGCAGCTTTAAGTGCGGGACGGAATTCAGGATCGATTTCAATCAGTGCGCGTGCAATACCTAATTTAGCAGCTTCTGCCTGGCCTTTAACACCACCACCGGTTGCATTGATTTTAACGTCAAATTTATCGCTTCCTTCTACAGTTTTCAAAGGCACTTCTACCTGGTTCTGTAAGTAAGCCAAAGTAAAATATTCTTTATAGTCCTTGTCGTTGATGGTAATTTTACCATTTCCGCGGCTGATAAATACGCGAGTCACGGCTTCTTTACGACGTCCTACGGCTATTTTTTGCTTTTCCATTGATTATTAGTTATTTACAAAAGAAAACCTTTGTAAGATTGTTTAAGTTTAATTAGAATTTCAGTTCTTTAGGTTGCTGAGCAGTGTGTGGATGTGTTTCACCTGCATAAACAAATAATTTTTTGATCATTTTGCGACCTAATTTGTTTTTAGGCAACATCCCCTTGATAGCTCTTTCCAGAACGACTTCAGGACGACGCTTTAAAAGATCTTTAGCAACTTCTTCTTTCTTACCACCCGGGTAACCGGAGAAATTGATATAAGTCTTCTGATCCAACTTGTTACCGCTAAAAGTAACTTTATCAGCGTTGATGATGATTACGTAATCACCAGTGTCTACGTGTGGAGTATAAGAAGCTTTGTGCTTGCCACGCAGAATGGCTGCAATCTTAGCGCTGATACGACCCACGGTTTGATTAGTACCATCCACAATATGCCATTGGCGTTGAACGGTAGCCGCATTCGCGTGCTTGGTTGTAAAATGTAGTTTACTCATTGTTAAAATGTTTTATTTGCGACGCTATCCCGTCGCTTTTTTATGAATTAGGGTGCAAAGTTGCGTTTAGTTTTTGGTTATAACAAGCATTTTAGTCTTTTCTTTACAGGCAACTCTTTTAATTTATTGATTTTCAATAATTATTTTGATGCAATTTTAAAAACCACCCTCAAAAATCAAGTAAATACAGCATTCTTTGGCAAAAATTCAGGCAAAATCAGCCGTTGAGCGGTTAAATATGTAATAAACGGGTCAACTGCTCTCTGGTAAATTCCTTTATCTGGCCGGATGTCCATCCGTGAACATGTAAATCCTCCATCTGCAATCTGACCAGCCTGAGTACGGGAGCCCCTACTGCAGCACACATTTTTCTGACCTGCCGGTTTTTGCCTTCTGTCAGGGTAATGGAAATCCAGGGCGCCGGCACCGTTTTTCTGAATCTGATGGGTGGCACTCTTTGTGGCAGCAGCGGCTCTTCTTCCAGTAACTGTGCGTCGGCGGCTTTACCTGTATGGGCTTTTCCGTTGACCTGGATGACCACGCCAGTTGTAAGCTTTTTAATAGCCTCATCTGGCACATGGCCATCCACCTGGGCATAATAGGTCCTGCTGTGTGCATTTTTTGGATGCAATAAGGCCAGATTAAAAGAAGGATCACTGGTCAGCAGCAATAGCCCTTCGCTGTCATAATCCAGCCGACCTACAGGATAAACGTCTTTAGGAACGATAAACCAGTCTTTCAGCGTTTTTTTACCCGGTTCTTCAGAAAACTGGGACAAGGTCTGATAAGGTTTATAAACGACAAAGTACCGGTACCTGGGCAAAGGAGGATAGGATTAATAATGATTAATTCTTGTTGAAAAGGAAGACAAAAGGCTTAATAGGATCGCTGATTATTTTTCTGACCAGGTAACTTTTCTGCAATATACGGTAATGGTTCAGGTCAATGACCTCGTGTGCCTGGCAAAATTGCTCCGTACCTTCCACCAGATAGAGCATTTCATGAATAGAGCGCACCTGCTGCTCAAAAGCAGCAGTATCCGTATCCATAAATCTGGATAGAATAATTAAATCTCTGTTGTTATACCCTTTCATGCTTTACTATTCTTATTGGCCATATCACCCGCCTGCTTCAATATCCGCTTTCATCATGAAGCTCCTCACAAATGGCTAAATTTACGTCCTCTTCCTTTAAGGTCTCAATAAAACCTTTTATTTTTGTTGCAGATCCGATGTTTTCAAAGCCATCCAAGGCAAAATTATTAAAAAAATAAGTTTTTGGGAGAAAATCACCACATCATTTTATTCTCTGCCCTGGATTGGGGCCTGGGTCATACGACTCGCTCCATCCCGATTTTAACACACCTTAACAATACAAACGCGCAATTAATCATTGCTGTCCAGCCTCAAAGTGCTTCAGAAAAAATACTTCAAAGACATTTTCCTCATGCTATTTATGTGCCATTACCGGGCTACGGCATTACTTATTCGAAAAAAAAGCGTTTTTTTTCTCTAAAAATATTCCTGCAGATTCCTAAAATCTTAAAGGCCATCAGAAAAGAACGCCGCTTTGTAAACCAAATCATCAAGACCTATCCCGTTCAACTCATTATTTCTGATAATCGGTATGGATTTTATCACCCGTCCGTCCCTTCAGTTTTTATCACCCATCAGTTGCGCATTGCAGCCCCCTTACCCTTGATTGAAAATTGGATTCAGCGTATTAACTACCGTTATATCAATCACTTTTCCCAGCTCTGGATTCCGGATTTTAAGGGTACTCCAAATTTGGCGGGCAAACTTTCCCACCCTGCCCGGCTTCCTGAAAAATGCAAGGCTCACTACATCGGACCGCTCAGCAGGTTAACAGAAACAACGCTACCTACCCCTGTAGTCCAGGATAATGAGTCTGCCACGGAGGCCTCCTTTAAATATCTTTTTTTATTATCAGGTCCAGAGCCCGCAAGAAGCATTCTGGAAAAAAGACTACTGGAAGCGGCGGCAGAGCTTAAGGCAAAATCCATACTCGTCCGGGGATTGCCGGCTGAAGCGAAAAAGACCGATGGCGTTATTGAAGCCGAACAGCGACCCGACGGCTTAAAAGTGATTCATTATGCAGACCCTGCACTTTTAGGCCGGCTAATCAAATCAGTGGATTTTATTATCTGCCGGTCCGGCTATTCTACGGTGATGGACCTGATATTGCTGGGGAAAAAAGGAATTTATATTCCGACGCCCGGCCAGACTGAACAGGAGTACCTGGCTAAGCATCTCATGGACCAGCATTGGGGGTTTTGTTTTAACCAGGACGAACCAAACTATAAAGCCCGGTTCGACCAGGCGGAAGACTATACCTATCAACTTCCGTCAATCGAAAAAGAAAATCTGGCGCAAATTCTGGAGCCGCTTATCGAATCAGGTGGTTTTTAGGATAATCAAAAAACCAAAAGGCTTTCTTGCCATTTTTAAATGCCGTCCAATGATCAATGTCTGCCTTGACACCATAGATGCCACAGGTGGGAACAATATCTACACGGACCTTTGTGAGCCGGTTCACAAAATCAGTCAATCCTGTATTATGGGAAAACAAAGCGACACGCTGATAATCGTCAGATAAGGAGTGAATGACCTCGAAAAAGTTTTTTACGTTCGCCTGGTACAGTCTTGAATCCTTGATAATGGGTACCCCGGGAAATTGCTGACCAAAGTATACACAGGTGGAAAATGCCCTGTTTGCGTCACTGGATATCAGCGCATCCAGCATCACCCCTTTTTTTTGTATTTCAGCAGCCATAAAAGGCGCGTCCCTTTTGCCCCGATCATTTAATGGGCGGTCAAAATCATCTTCCCAAGGGTTCTGCCAGCTGCTTTTTGCATGGCGGATTACAAGTAATTCTTTCATTAATTTAGCCTTTAAACTGCTAAACAAATATACATTTTGCCTATAAATCACCCAAATGCTTCGATTAATAATTATAATTATTTCGTAGGTTTGGCTAATGGAACAACCAACCCCCTTAGTTCGTCTGGTCTCTATACTAGACAACGATTTCTATAAATTTACCATGCAATGTGCAGTGGTAAGTCTGTTTGCAGATGTTAAGGCTACCTACAAATTTATCAATAGAGGCCAGCACCGTTATCCCCCGGGATTTGCCGATCAGCTACGTCAGTGCGTGGATGAAATGGCCCATTTAAAACTACAGCAAGACGAAAAGGAGTATTTACGCAAGACCTGCCCTTATCTGAGCCCAGCTTATATTGATTTTCTGGCAGGATACAAATACCATCCAAAGGAGGTAAAAATTGAGCAACAGGGAACAGACCTGGAAGTGACTATTGAGGGGTATTGGTTTAGAACCATTCTTTGGGAAGTGCCCCTGCTGTCTCTGATCAGCGAACTTTTTTATAAAATGACAGGACAGCAACGAATCTGTGACCAGCAAATAGAAGACAGAACGGCGGATAAAATCAGGTTATTTAATGAACTGGGGGTAACGGTCGCAGAATTCGGGACCAGAAGAAGGCATTCCTACGAAGTACACGAACTGATTGCGGCGACGCTAAAAAAGTTCCATGGCAACAGCTATATCGGCACCAGCAATGTTCATCTGGCCCGGATAACCGGCGTCAAGCCCATTGGCACACATGCCCATGAATGGTTTATGTTTCATGGCGCCTATTATGGCTTTAAAATGGCAGGAGGACTGGGACTGGAAAACTGGGCCACTGTCTTTCAGGGTGATCTGGGAGTTGCGCTTTCGGATACTTATACAACAGATATTTTCTTTCAGCAATTCAATAAAAAACTCTCCAAGCTTTTTGATGGAGTCCGCCACGATTCAGGTGACCCCATTGAATTTGCGGAGAAAACCATTGCGCATTACCAGAAACTGGGCATCAACCCGCTGTATAAATTCATCATATTTTCAGATGGCCTCAATCCGGAGAAAGTCACCCATATCGCAAATGCCACTAAAGGCAGAATAGGCATCTCGTTTGGCATCGGCACCAATCTGACCAATGACGTCGGTCTGGAGCCCATGAATATTGTCATCAAACTATCTTCCGTTCAAGTAGGTGAAGATCAGCCGATTGCTACCATCAAGCTCTCTGATGAAAAAGGCAAATACACGGGAGATCCCAAAATGATAAAACTGGCCCAGGAGATCCTGAACATACCGGCCAATCCGGCCTAAGTGGCAATCCGACCGAAATAACCCGAATGCTTTGGGTTATTCAAATTGTTATTACATTTGTCCGGATCCCGCGTATCCGGCAATTGCAAAGGAACGCACTAAAGAATTACATAAGCCTTGATAGTATAATAAGATGATTCAGAGTAAAGACTTTTTAATGCGGTTGTTAAAAGATCTGGCAGCCCTCTTAAATAAAGCCATTGGTTCCTTTCCGGATAACAATTTAGGCATTACACAGGCGGATATCGACCTTCAGATTTATACGGCGACCGGTTTATCCAAGGAAGATTTCCTGACGCTTGATGATGCGGGCCTTGAGCAGGCCATCAATCAATACGACGCCCAGGGAAGCCTTCTATTAATTGACTTTCTGGCTAATCTATTTTATTATCAATATCAGCAGACCGGTCAAAAAGATCTGCTTACAAAGGCGCAGACATTTTACCAGAGATACCAGCAGCAAAGCAGCACTTTTTCAATGGTATATTTTCAGCGGATACAGCAACTTTAAGAATTACAGCCTAAGGATTACGAGCCTGCAATTCTGTTAGCCACCCGTAGAAGTTCTTAAAAGACGCCCGCCAGTATTTTTCCTCATGCATACCCTCCGCATTGAAATCTGTCGTTGTTATAATGGAAGCATTCTGCTTTAAGAGACTTGTCATTTGCGCCAAACGGCCCTGAAGACTATCGCCTTCCTTGCCTCCCCCATAAAAATAAAAGGCGGTATTATTTAGTTTTGACAATACGGTACGGGTCGAGTCATAAATTTCCGGCGCAATCCAAAAAGAGGGAGAGAATATCCCAGCCCGGCCAAAAACCCCGGGATAGGAAATTGCGGCATAATAACTGATCAGTCCTCCCATGGAGCTACCTGCAATTGCTGTAAACCTGGCTTCCGGCTTTGTCCGGTAATGCTGATCTATAAAAGGTTTAAGCGTCCTGGCAAGAAAACTGACGTAGGCCTTTCCTTCCCCCTTACCAAACTGCTTATTATTAAAAGGATTATATTCCAGCATCCGTTCATTGCCGCCGTTGTCCACGGCTATTACAATGCACTGCTTACTATCCGGCAGACTATTTAAATATTCATCGACACTCCATTCCCCGGAAAATGCCGTGGCATCATCAAAAACATTCTGCCCATCCTGCATATATAATACAGGGTAATCTCTAGAGGTATCCTGTTTATAATTTTTGGGTAAATAAATCCATATCCGCCTTTGTCTATTTAATTCAGGCATCAAAAAAGCCGTGTCCAGTATATCCACATTACTGGCTGCCGTGCTTTTGACCGGCACACTGGCAAAATGGTCAGCCCAGCCGGCTATCTTTAATTCCAGATGTATGGCCCCGCGGCCACTGAGTTTTTCAACATCCAGAATCCGGTTATTGATCGCCTGGCCCTCTCTATCTGTTTCCACCGTCTGCCAGCTTCCACGGACGACTTTAAACGCATGCTGCCCCGGCGATAGCTTTGTTTTTAAAACATAAATCCCTTTTCGGTTTTTCTTAAAAGCAAAAGCCGTATCTGCCGTATGCCAGCCATTAAAATCTCCTGCTAAAAAAATGCTGTCATTTGTACCGGGCAATGCCTTATCAGTAAACTGAAGTTCAAAGATCACGTTCTGTCGGGCTTGTCTGATCGGCATAAATGAAGATAAACAAAATAAACAAATAAATAGTTGTATGGAATAAACCTGTTTCATATTAATTACTGCAACAAATTGTTGGCCAATTGATATTAAAACTCCCTTTGGTTTTGCTGACCCCATCTAAAAGAGTCCTGCTCAAGCCCTATCAAATCAATAAGACGGTTTACAACAGTCATAGCGACCTGCTCCAGATTTTCCGGTTTGCTATAAAAGGAAGGCGTCAACGGACATATAACGCCTCCGGCGAGTGTTACCGTTTCCATATTTCTGATATGGATAAGATTATAAGGGGTTTCTCTAACACCCAATATCAGGTTTCTGCGTTCTTTAAGCATTACATCCGCTGCCCGGCTAACCAGGTCATCACTGACACCGGCGGCAATTCGTCCCAGCGTCCCCATACTACAGGGAGCAATGATTAAATCAGTAAACCTCGCAGATCCAGAGGCAAAAGGCGCATTAAAATCATATTTATCATAATAATGGACCGGATACTGGTTAAAATCAGTATTGCCGAGCTCTGTTTCCCAAACCGTTTTGGCATTATTGCTCATTACAACAGCTAACTCTTTAAACTGGCTTTTTAAAGATAACAACCTTTCAATTAAGAGTTTCGCATAGATAGAGCCACTGGCTCCGGTAATTGCGAGCGCGATTTTCTTGTCCTTCATAATTATCGTGCAAGTTAGGCAACCTGTTGCAAATTATTGTCCATGTCGTTTTAATCAGCGTTATTTATCCAATTTTTCAGGAATTAAAGGGCCTTCCGGCTAAAAAAGCACATTTAACTGTACCTTTGCCTAAGTAGAATTGTTGATATGATTGTAATTGATAATATATTAATCAGTGATGATGTCCTTAGTGAGCAATTTGTTTGTGATCTAAGCAAGTGTAAAGGAGGTTGTTGTGAGGACGGGGATGCCGGTGCGCCCCTGATGGACAGTGAACTGGAAGAATTGCAGCAGTATTTTGATGCCATCAAACCCTATCTCACACCTGAAGGCCTTCAAGAGATTGAAAATCAGGGGAAATATGTTTATGACAAATACTTTGGCTGGGTAACCCCTACCATTAATAATGCGATTTGCGCCTACGGCTATAGAGATGAAAAGGGAATTATAAAGTGCGGCATCGAGCAGGCTTATAATGATGGTAAAATAGGCTGGAAAAAACCGGTCAGCTGTCATCTTTTCCCTATAAAAACAGAAAAGAGCAAACTGGACAGTGATTTGGAATTTGTCAATTATGTGCCCAGGGAAGACCTCTGTCACGCAGCCTGTGTGTTAGGTAAAAAACTGAAAGTACCGGTTTATAAATTTTTAAAAGAAGCCATCATCCGCAAATATGGTCCTGACTTCTATGATAGTCTGGAAGCAACCGCTTCCCATATGCAACCATAAAACCCATTATTAAAAAACAATGGTAAGCCCGTATTAAGGTTCGCCTGATTCAAAAATGACGCCTGAAAGATTAGAAAAATTAAAAAACGTGCTTCTTAAAAGACAGTTTGATTTAACCGTCATTTTTGAGAATGTACAGGACCCGCACAATATTGCCGCTGTCTTGCGTACCTGTGAATCTGCAGGGATTCAGGAAGTACATATTTTGAATCATACCATTGCCCCCCATCCTAAATTCGGGGACGGGCTCGGCTACCGCAGTAGCAGCAGCGCCTGGAAATGGCTGACACTCCATTATCACGATAACATCCAGAGCTGCGTTAAGGCAATACGCAGTCAGGGATTTACACTGATGGCCACTGCCCTTAATGAAAAAGCCGTCAATTTGTACGATGTAGATTTTACTCAAAAACTGGCCCTGGTCTTTGGTAATGAGAAAAAAGGCGTTTCAGATGAAATGCTTGAAAACTGTGATGGTAATTTTTTAATTCCGCAGCAGGGTATTATACAGTCCCTTAATATTTCGGTCGCCTGTGCCATCTGCATCTACGAAGCCTACCGGCAAAAAAATGCCCAGGGTCATTATGCCCCTAAATCTATGGCTGACCCCCGTATTCAGAAGGTTGCAAAACAGTGGGAACTTCCCATACAGGATCCTAAGTAAAATGCGCTGAATAGCTTTTCCGGCTGCCATGAAAGTCTGCCGGAATAAATCATCAATGAATCTTAAATGACTGCGCCTTCTTTAACAAAGAATGAAAAGCGTACCTGCCTTGCCCGGACATCTGCTCTCAAACTTTAACGCAATACCATCCAAGGAACGAGGCTCAAATGCAAGCCTAACGAACGTTTGCAGAGAAATCACTTTTGCACTCAATTTCAAAGCCTTTTATAATTTTCTGGAAAAAATATTTTTTTTATTAAATATTGTAGGCTAATTTAGCTCCACATTTAACAAATAAGTGAATAATCGTACCCAAAATATCATCTCTTACATTTCTGTAGTGTCCTCCACTACCGGGACGATTATTATTACCCTGTAAAGGGTAAATCATTGTATATATCATCCACTGGGCCGTTAAGGCTGTTTTGTAGAGGCTAATGCCGGGCTCTACGAGGATATCAAGTTATGCAAAGCAACTCTCATTAAACAAAAATAAATTTATTCTATGTATGTCTTAAAATTTGGAGGTTCTTCCGTTGCAAGTGCGGATAATATCCGTAAAGTGGCGGAAATCGTCCAGGCAAGTGAGGCAAGCCAGGTCGTCGTGGTCGTTTCTGCGCTGGGCGGCATGACCAATGAACTGCTTGCCCTGGGCACGAAAGCCGCCGACGGGGATGAAAATTATAAAGGTCATTTAGATGAACTAAGAGAACGTCATTTAAATGTCGTCAAGTCCCTACTTCCCATCACAGGACAGAGCAGCAGCCTGAGCATGGTCATGCAGCATTTTAACGAGCTGGAAGATATCGCTGAAAGTATTTTTCGCTTAAGAGAATTCTCACTGGTGACCAAAGACCGCATTCTGGCCTTCGGAGAAACGCTCTCCAGTAAAATCATAGCCGCCTATTTTGCCTCCTTAAGTTTATCCTACCGCTGGCTTGACGCCAGAAACATCATCCTGACTAATTCCAAATTCACGAATGCAAAGGTGCATATGGAGCCTACGATGGAAAATATCAGCAAAACAATTGCGGAGTTTAAGGAAAAAATAATACTCGTTCCCGGCTTTATTGCCAGCAATAAAAAAGGACAAACCACTACCCTTGGAAGAGGCGGATCGGATTATACAGCAGCATTATTTGCTGCTGCAGTAAATGCGACCCGGCTGGAAATCTGGACGGACGTATCAGGTATGATGACAGCTGATCCAAGATGGGTCAGCGGTGCTAAGATCATTACGCATATTTCATTTAAGGAAGCCATGGAGCTTTCTCATTTTGGCGCCAAGGTCATCTATCCGCCCACCATTATACCAGCGATGAATGCCGGTATTCCCATCTTAATCAAAAACACATTTGAACCGGAAGCAGCCGGAACACTCATAGACAATGAACCCACCACTCATGAATTAGACCAGGATATTGTCACCGGTATCTCCTCTATGACAGAGATTGCCTTACTCAGCATTGAAGGCAGTGGCATGGTTGGCGTCCCGGGAACGTCCAAAACCTTATTTGAAACGCTGGCTGCAGCTCAGATCAATGTTATATTGATTACCCAGAGCTCCTCCGAACACTCTATCTGCGTTGCCGTAGATGTTGCAGATGTGGAAGCGGCCAAAGAAGCACTTGATATCAGCTTTCAAAGTGAAATCAGTTCAGGAAAAATAGAACCGATAAAAATTGAGCGCAGCCTTTCCATTGTGGCCCTTGTTGGAGACAAGATGAAAAGCCACCCCGGCATCAGTGGTAAAATGTTCTCTGTATTAGGCAGAAACGGCATTAATGTACGAGCCATTGCTCAGGGAAGTTCCGAGAAAAACATTTCTGCCGTCATTTCATTTGAGGATGTCAAAAAAGCGATCAACGTCTTGCACGAGGCCTTTTTTGAGAAAGTATACAAACAACTCAACCTCTTTATAATCGGCGTGGGTAATGTCGGATCCCGCTTACTCGCCCAATTAAAACAGCAAAGAGAATACCTGCTGCATAATCTGAATATCCAGCTCAGAATCGCCGGTCTGGCCAATAGCCGTAAAATGGTCTTTTCAGATAACGGCGGTGTATCCTTAGACCATTGGGAATCAGCTCTGCAGGAAGGTCATAAATATGATTTACATCATTTTACCCAGACCGTGCTTGAAAAAAATGTCCGCAATGCAGTCGTGGTAGACGTAACGGCCAACGCAGCAGTAGCCGGTACCTACAAAAAGTTTCTGGAGAAAAGTATTGCCGTAGTGGCTTGTAATAAAATAGCCTGTTCCTCTACCTATGAGGATTATATGCAACTCAAGACACTTTCCAAGGCATTCAATGCGCCCTTTTTCTTTGAAACCAATGTAGGCGCAGGACTTCCGGTAATCGGCACATTAAATGACCTGCTTAGAAGTGGTGACGAGGTACTTAAAATACAGGCAGTACTTTCCGGAACCTTAAATTTTGTCTTCAACAAATATGACGCAACCGAAAGCTTTGAACAAGTGGTCAGAACCGCCCAGAAGGACGGTTACACGGAACCCGACCCCAGGCTGGACTTGGGCGGTACGGATGTGATGCGTAAGATCCTGATTCTGGCCAGAGAATCCGGTTTTGAGCTCAATATGGCGGATATCAAGAATACGCCTTTTCTGCCTGCGTCCTGTTTTGAAGGAAGCGTGGAAGATTTTTACGGACAATTAAAAGTCCATGAGCAGCATTTCAAAAAACTATATGAAGATGCAGCCGCACAGAACCGTAAGCTTAAATATGTGGCAACCTTTGAGCCTGGAAAAGCAAGCGTGGGCCTTGAGGCCGTATCACCGGAATCAGATTTTTATCATTTATATGGTAAGGACAATATCGTTTTATTCTACACCAAAAGATACCCGGATCAACCCCTTGTCATTAAAGGAGCCGGGGCCGGTGCTGATGTGACGGCAAGCGGTGTTTTTGCAGACCTTATTAAAACGGTTTATTAATTTTTACGCTCATTTTACAAAATATACAATAAATGAAGGCATGTATTGCATACGCTCCGGGCACCGTGGCCAACCTTGTCTGCGGCTTTGATATCCTGGGACTTTGTCTGGACTCTCCGGCCGATAAAATGGAAGTCCGGCTGCTCGACACTGCTGAGATCATCATTAAAAGTGCAGATGGTTATCCTTTGCCCGAAGATCCGGCACTGAATACGGCAGGTGCTCCTTTACTGGAGATGCTGCAGGACCTGGATCAGAAAGTAGGCTTTGAGATCATCATCCATAAAAGAATTAAACCGGGTAGCGGAATAGGATCCAGTGCAGCCAGCGCAGCCGGCGCTGTGGCCGCAGCCAATTATTTACTGGGTAGTCCCTTTGACAAGGTTCAGCAGATTCAGTATGCCATGGCAGGGGAAAAAGTGGCCAGCGGTGTTAAGCATGCAGACAATGTCGCCCCTTGTATCTATGGCGGCATTACACTAATCAGAAGTATCGCCCCCCTGGATGTGATACCACTGGCCGCTCCGGATCTGTATGTCAGTGTCGTTCACCCGCAAATTGAAGTCAGAACTGCTGACGCACGGGCCATTCTGCGCCAACAGGTCCCATTGAAAAATGCCATCAAACAATGGGGTAACATTGCAGGACTGGTTACCGGTATCCTCAAAAATGACCTGCCACTAATAGGTCGTAGCCTGGAAGATCATATTATCGAGCCGGTCAGAAGTACCCTGATTCCCGGTTTTCAGGAACTGAAAAAAAGTTGCAAGGAGGCAGGCGCACTGGGTGGCGGTATTTCCGGTTCGGGCCCGTCAATTTTTATGCTTAGCAGCTCCAGACAAACGGCGCAAGCCATTGAAGGTATTATGCAGGAAACCTACAAAAACCTAGGCATCGACTATCATAGCTATGTATCTATGATTAATAAAGAAGGGGTCAGAATTGAACCTTTAAATAATTCATCGCGGTAACAGCGGCGAACAACGCTCACTTAACAACATTAAACATTCGTAATGCAATACTATAGTTTACAACATCAGGCGCCAAATGTCTCTTTCAAAGAGGCGGTCCTGAAAGGACAAGCACCGGATAAAGGTTTATATTTTCCAACTGAACTCCCTAAATTACCGGCAGATTTTATTAAAAATCTGGCCACCATCTCAAAAGAAGAAGTAGGGTATACGGTCATGCGTCCCTACGTGGGTGAAGATATGACGGATCAGGAATTAAAACGTATCGTAGCGGAAACCGTAAATTTTGATTTCCCGTTAGTAAAAATAAATGACCAGATTGCTTCTCTGGAACTCTTCCATGGTCCAACATACGCCTTTAAAGACGTGGGAGCCCGCTTTATGAGCCGCTGTCTGGGTCATTTCCATAAAAATGAAAATAAAAAAACGACCATCCTCGTAGCAACGTCCGGAGATACCGGTGGCGCAGTCGCCAATGGTTTTTTAGGCGTAGAGGGCGTAGAAGTCATTATCCTGTATCCTTCCGGTAAAGTAAGTCCTATCCAGGAGCTGCAACTGACAACCTGTGGAAAGAATATCACGGCACTTGAGATTGAAGGGAGCTTTGATGACTGTCAGGCCATCGTTAAACAGGCCTTCATGGACCAGGACCTGAAAGAGGCCTATCAGCTGACATCAGCTAATTCAATCAACGTAGGTCGCTGGCTGCCGCAGCAGCTCTATTATTTTTACGGCCTGCAGCAATGGCAACAGCAGCAGCCACCGGTAATCTGCGTTCCCAGTGGTAATTTCGGCAATATCTGCGCGGGCATTTTAGCCCATATCAGCGGATTACCTGTTCAGCATTTTATTGCCGCCTGTAATGTAAACGATACAGTACCTGTCTTTATGCAGACCGGCAATTATCAGCCTAAGGCCTCCACCCCTACCATCTCCAATGCCATGGATGTAGGCAACCCGAGTAATTTCGGTCGTATCCTGGAAATTTTCGGAGGTGAGGCAGAAAAGCTAAAGACCCGGTTCAGCAGTGTCTCCATCACAGATGATCAGACAAAAGCCACTATTAAAGAAGTATACGGCGGTACGGGCTATTTACTGGATCCGCACGGCGCGGTAGCTTACCGGGCGCTGGCCGATTATCAGCAGCAAAATCCTTCCCAAAAAGGATTTATCCTGGAAACGGCACATCCCGTTAAATTCCCGGATGTGATCGAATCTTTACTCGACATACAGATTCCACTGCCTGAGGGTGCTACCGCATTAAATTCGCAGGATAAGGTATCGGTTAAGCTCGCGGCAGATTTTGACTCCGTTAAAAACTGGCTGCTGGGTAGATAAACTCCTGCAGATAGGTCTGAATACAGAAAATGGATGCAGCCCGGTTTTCGGAACTGCATCCATTCTCTATTATTGCCATAGATGCTTACATTTTTTCGAAAGAATTGCCGGGAGAGCCGTCAGTCTATTATTTAATGCATTAATCGTCATAAAGGATCCGGACTAATCCAGTGAAAAATTATGCTCTCTTGCCAGATTAGAGAGTTCAATCAGGCTCCGGACTTTTAGTTTTTCAAAAATACGGCCTCTGTAAGTGCTGGCTGTAGAGGGATTTAGCGATAACGTATTGGCAATTTCAATAATACCTTTTCCCTCCAAAAGCTGCATCATCACCGCAAATTCACGCTGGGACAACAGATCAAACAGACTGTTCACCTTTTTCCCTTTTACCAACATCGTTTTACCGTCCATGATTCCTTCAGGATAATACCTTTTTCCTAAATAGATATTACGGATGGCCTTTTTAAGTTCTTCATCGGAATCCGTCTTGCAAACATATCCATAGGCACCGGCATTCATGTACCGTAATGCAAATATCTCTTTGGGATTTACACTTACAAAGAGTATTTTCAGCCCGGGCCGAAGTCTTAAGGCTTCTGTCATCATGGACATACAGTCCATCCCTGGCATCATAATATCGCTAATCAGTAAATCATAGGACTGCTCATTTATTTTTTCCAAAACTGCATTAAAATCGATCGCAAAGTCGATCTTAGTATTGGTGCCTAGTGTTTCCTTCGTCAAAAGTTCCAGTCCGAACCGTACCGGAAAATGATCGTCAGCAATTAAAACCGTGAATGACATGACCTTTTACAATTAATATTTAATTAAAACTACCCGTTTCTCATCCCTAAGTCACGTTATAGCGCTACACCATTACTGGTACTCAGGAATGCTCATAAAAACAGTTGGTCTTTTAATTTGGTTTTCAGCGGTAGTGGTGAGTAACCCCTGAATTAAAAATGACAACTCACCAGGCTACCTGAACAGATTTTGAACAACCGCCGCAATCATATAGATGCTCGCCGTCCATCAACTTACTATTGCATTTCTGTCACTGACTGATTCATGTTGGTTTTAGAATTCTATAACGGCAATGTTTCGTGAACAGTCTGCTGATCTTTAAATCGGCTCCTGTTACTCCCATTTAATATTTTAAAAGAAGTTAAAAAAAATTCTTAAGCACTACTCCCCTAGCTTCTCCTTTTTTGAATTTCGATTTTCCTTTGATCCGGTTTCTTATGTTATCCCGAAAGCTTTTACCGGAAAATATCTCCCGATTATTTCCATTAAATGTATCAAAATAATCGCATCATCCGGTCAATATACGCAGCCATCCTGCTCCAAACAGTTTAGCTTTTCTTTCCTTTCCCAGCGTTCAAATCCAGACAAAAGTATTGTAAGTATAAAAAGGGTTTTGTAGCTTTTCAGCCACAAAACCCTTTTTATAGCTTTGATGATACTTTATACCTGAATCCATCGATAAACCAGCGGTCAGATGATTCTTTCATCATAAAATCAGAGAAACCTTGAACTGTTATGTTTTACAAGGGCAAAAAATCGGGGCCGCGGGTATCCTCGACGGAAGACTCGGTGAGTGGATCAGTCGGTTTTAAGGGCAGTCTTATTCCCAGATGTGTCGCTACCGCCCTGATCTGGGTGAAGCTAAGTTGGTCTCCGCTAAGTGTGCGGATATCCGCTGATTTTGCCTCCGGATTACTATAGATAAGCTCTTCAATATATTTCAATTCCTTTTTGGTCACAAATAAAGAGATGTCGACTTCTTTAGTCTCCAAAAATGAAATCAGATGACTTTCTATGGTACTTACCACCAGGTTTCTGGATTCGGCTATCTGCTCAATGGTCATCCCTTCCTTTAGTAAGGTCAGCGACATTTTTTTTGAACTCCCAACGGGCGGTTTGCTTTCAGGTTTTAATTTTTTAGTAGCTTCTGTCACATTGATACGGTGCAGTCCGGTAACAGAGGAAAGCCAGTCATCTACGACTTCTGATTTACACATGGATTCCGTTAACTGAATCACCTGATTAATCTGCGCCACCTTTCTTTCCAGTGGCAAAATCAATCCGATTAATTTTTTCTGGATGGAGGCTGTCTTCTTAACGCTCTTGAGTTTTTTCAGCTGCTCCTTTAACGGTTCAATTACGTGACTGGCCAGCGCATCGGTAAACCATCCGCATGCGGCTCTTGTCCGCTCATGTAACTGGTTAAAACTACCGGCATCTCCCAGGTCCAGTAACTGACTCAACTGCTGGTTGAACCTGGCAGAGGTGGACAATTGTTGCTGAACCTGCCCGTACACTTCCTTCATTTTATCCAGCAGATCCTGATGGTCAGCGAATAGTTTTTGTTCATTTTCCTGGATATAGGCCGCAATCTGATGATCCAGGCGGCTCCAGTCAAATGCTTCAAGAATGAGGGTATAGATATATTGTCTTTGCAGAAAACGCAGATGTTCTTCTAAAGAGTCATCATCCTGAGCCATTGCATAATATTCCATGACGGCTTCGTCCGTTCGTATGGAGGACGCCAGGATACGGCTCCTTAAAACCAGACCGTCCAGACTCCTGAGTCGGCTCAGCGCCACATATACCTGTCCGGGCGCAAAGGAAGCACCTGCATCAATAACGGCTTTGTCAAAGGTCAGACCCTGACTTTTATGCACCGTAATTGCCCAGGCCAGTCTGATAGGCAGTTGCGTAAAACTCCCCACTTCAATTTCTTCAATCTCATCTTTTTCTCCATCGTATTCATAACGTAGGTTCTGCCAGAGTTCCGGTTCTAAGGTCAGCAGCTCCTGCTCGTCCTTGAACTGGATTTTGATCTCCTTGTTAATATCAATCTGGGCCACTACACCAATCTTTCCATTGTAAAAACGGCGTTCTTCCCCCTTATCATTTTTTATAAACATAACCTGGGCCCCCACTTTCAGGACAATTTCCCTATCAGCGGGATAGGCTTTTTCAGGAAAATCTCCTTCCACTATGGCCTTGAACCGGTATTCCTTATTAGGAAGTGCCGCAAGGGCCCTTTGGTTAATTTCGTCGGCAATGGCATTATGCGAAGTCAGTGTAATATAACCTTCCTCCTCACTGGGCTCAAATTCCGGGTGATAATAACTATTGAGCTGCCAGAGTTCATCCTGGTTAATGGTGCTGTTACGGATCTGATTGAGTAAATAAATAAATTGCTGATTGCTTTGACGGTATATTTTCTTCAGTTCCAGAAAAACCGGCGTATCCTCCCTTAATGCATGTGCGTCAAAGAAAAACGGGCTGTCATAGTACTGACTTAATGTAGCCATATCTTCCTTGCGAACAACAGGGGGCAACTGAAACAGATCACCTATGAACAGCATTTGTACCCCCCCGAAAGGCTTTGAATTACGCCTGACATATTTCAGGACTTCACTGATGGCGTCCAGTAAATCAGCCCGAACCATGGAGACCTCATCGATAATTAATAGCTCCAGCTCCTCCATGATGGATCTTTTGGCACTATTTAGTTTCATCTTGTGGAGCAACTGGTGTTTATTATATAAGGCTTGTCCTTCACCTACTCCCCAGACATGTTCACTGGTAGGGGCAAAAATACCAAAGGGTAATTGAAAGAAGGAATGTATGGTCACACCGCCGGCGTTAATGGCGGCCACACCCGTGGGAGCCAGTACGACCATTTTTTTGGGGCAATGGTCTTTGATGTAACGCAAAAAAGTTGTTTTACCTGTTCCTGCCTTTCCGGTAAGAAAAAGGGGACTCCTGGTAAAATTCACAAATGAAACGGCCTGTTCAAACGCTTTATTACTGCTATCGTGCTCCATAGGCCTGCAAATTACAGAAATATGGCTGAGCAGGCAAGCTTTTGGTCCGCCTTCCCGCGGCTTTGTTGCACCTCCATCATTAATTTAAATATAAAGCCCATTTCCTATATACTTTTTCACAGATTTCCAATGGATTAGATAAAGGCTCCACCATAAACTCCTGTTTGGGAGCATGTGTATTGACCCAATTCCAGTCAAAATGCTGCCGCTGTGTATCAAATGCCTGCTGATCGGGAGCTGCGCCTGTAGCCAGCGTTTTTCTCAGAAAATCAAAGTATAACTGCCAGCGTTTCTTATAATAAGAGGATATCAGTCCATTCCAGTCTTTTGCGGCATACTCTACTATATTTTTGGTTTCCCCACCCCAGGTAGTAATCAGAATGCGTGCGCATTTTTCATAGTAATTTTTCTGATCGGGAGTTGTCCCAAAGGCTCTGGCATCCTGAATCCACTTGCCCAGCAGCAATTCAGACTGGGTTCCGGTGACCTGATCCAGGTCATCGCAAAGACCCAGAAACAAATGGGTATAACGGTTAAAGCTTACAGAATCTTTCGCATAGTACGCTTTGGCAATGGTATCCCTGAAAGAGACAGCCAGATTAACCAGCACCTGTTTTTCCAATACGGCCAGGTCTCTTAAATAACCAGGCTTCTTTTTTGAGACGGAATCCGCCATTAGAAACACCGGTAAAATAGTGGCCATTTGATTATAATCATAATTACTGAGGCCGCTATAATAACCGTGCCCTTTGAGCATTGGCTGAGACTGAACGATATTGCCGAGTCCGACGCCGGACACCTGATCATTATATATAATGGCCAGTAGTTTTTCCCAGGCCGATTCCAACACAGGGTCTTTATGCCCCACCCTCGAATCGGCATAATCCTTAATCCAGTTTTTAGCATCACTGACCGCCGGGTTCCAGCCATAGTCAAACAGCCATTCATACATAAATTCATTCACTCCAAAGCCCTCCAGTGTACTGCCCAGACCTATCATATGGCGGCGGTTAGGATCCGCCTCGGTTACAGGAAGCAGTTTGGCTACTTTTTGCAAGGGGGCTGCCATCTGGGTATTTCCGCCAAAATTACCCAGGTAACACCAGATATAGGGTGCATTAAAATAGCCGTCCGTCAGTTTCCAGACCTCGGTCCTTTCACAAAAATAATCCAGCAGCAGCATCTTGCCCTGCGGCACTGCTTTAATCATGGCCTCCAGTCTGGGATTGGTCCAGTCCTTGCGCTGATAATAAAAAGTCCAGCCCATTTGAACCCAAACTGCCGCCGTATCCACGTCCTGCATGCCTTTATAGATGGTTCTGGAAACATTTGCCAGATAATCAGGTTCCAGGCTCGGAGGCGTCATCTCATTAAAAGGATCTGCTCCATAATAATGGTCTGTTCCCAGTAATTGATTCTGTAAAGAAAGATAAGCCTTTTGAATGCTGATAAACAATGAGTCCATAGGATCCAGAAAATAGGCATCATTCTCAGGCCCCGTGTCATAGGATCCTAAATTGCTGATTTTAATATCCGGATATAATTTCTTTAAATCATAGGGTACATGCCCGGCAAAAGCAGGCAAAATGGGTGTCATCCCAAAGGCTCTTTCTCTTTTAAGAATTCGTTTTTGAAGCTCAAATTGTCCGTCGATATACTCCTGCGGCAACGGTCCCTGCCAGCGGTCCAGGTTTCCCATTCTTTGCCATGGCAGATGTTCAGGTCCTGTAAAAAAGGCGCGGGTCTGACCCGCGGTCATCCCAAACTGTTCCCAGACTTTCTGCCATATATATTCCTGTCCTGTAATGGCCAGCGGCATATTAATCCCACTTAGTGCCATCCAGTCTATCAGGCGTTCCCAATCTTTCCATTGCCACCATAGGGTGGTATAACCAAATGTGCAATAATTCAAAAAGAAGCGTTTTTCAAATCGACATGTCTGGCTGACGGGTTTATTAACTACCGGTAACTCCTCTGGCAGCCAGATGGAATCAGCCGCATACCAGGAGATGCGGGTATGGCAAAATTGCTCCAGATACGTATTCAAAGCCTTGGCAAGAGCCAGCTGACTGGAACCTTTGATCACGACCTTTTTACCCTTGCTTCCCAGGTAAAAACTGTCTAATCCGTTAATGGCGCCTTTATCCAGCCAAACAAGTTCAAAGTTGCGCTCTTTTCCCGGAAGCAGCCGGTGAATGAGCCCCTGAACAGCGTCCAGGGCCTGACCGGCCGCCTCCTTAGGCCGGCTTATGCCGGCACCAGAATTCACGGTATTTGCTTTTAGTTGCTTCAACCCACCTATGGTCATTAAGGCAGTTAAACATAAAGTTGTCAGAAAGCGGCTATTTCCGCTTTTCAGAAATCTTTTCAGTCCCTCACCCGTACTTAAAAATTTATCCATATAACCCACATCATAAATTAAATAAAAAAATATTACATTGAATCAGTCGCCTTGTTGTAAATAAAGTATTTAAACCAAGGAAGCATCTGTATGCATTACATTGTCTGGCCACGTTTCCCTCCTGGATAACCTGAGTGAATAACCCTATCATGGTGGCTTTCCAAAAATAGAACTAAACCCCCAGAAGCCAATCTGTAATGCGGTTTACTTCTAAAAATTATCTGTTGGCCAGACACTTACTTAAAATTTTAAGGCAAGTGTTGAAACTTAAAACCATCCCTTAAAAAATCTATCTCTGGATCCTGTTTGCACCACCTGTTACCGCCCATTTGTCAGCGCTTTGTCATATTCACTCAAATAAGGGAAATGCAAGGCAGATTTAATCATTTCCTTAGCGTTTAAAGCAGTTTTATCAGCTAGCATTTACGCATTATTGACTAATTTTGCACTCAATTATTCAAATTTGACATGGCAAAGCGTGGCATTATACTGATGAATCTGGGTTCTCCGGCTTCTACCAGCGTTCCGGATCTGAGAAAATACCTCACCCAATTTTTAATGGATGAAAAAGTGATCGATAAACCTTACTGGTTAAGAACCCTTCTGGTTAAAGGCCTGATCGTTCCTTTTCGATCTCCCAAATCCGCGGAAGCCTATCAAAAGATCTGGTGGCCGGAAGGCTCCCCACTAATTGTTCTGACTAACAAACTAAAAACGGCACTGGAACAGAAGATTTCGGACCCGATAACCACTTCCATGCGCTATGGCAACCCCTATCCCAAAGAAGCTTACGAGGCACTGATAAAGGATAATCCGGATCTGGAGGAGGTCATTCTGGTTCCTCTTTATCCGCATTATGCCATGAGCAGTTTTGAGACGGCTGTGGATTATATGAAGGCCGCACATAAGGAGTTAGGGTACCGCTTTGCACTTAAGACCATTGATCCTTTTTATAACAATCCCGGATACATTGAGGCCATGGCTGAAAGCATCCGCCCCTACCTTGATCAGGATTTTGATCAGCTATTATTTAGTTATCATGGCATCCCTGAAAGGCATGTCTTAAAAACCGACCCCACCGGCAGCCATTGTATGCAGACTGAAAACTGCTGTTATACAAAATCAGAATGTCATAAAACCTGTTACCGTCATCAGGTAACCATGACCAGTGAACTGGTTGCCAAAAAACTAGGGCTTCCTAAAACTAAATGGCAACAAAGTTATCAGTCCAGGCTGGGCAGGGACCCCTGGCTGCTACCCAGCACCCAGGTCCGCTTACCGGAAATGCCGGGCGAAGGCATAAAAAAACTATTAGTCGTCTGCCCTTCCTTTGTTTCTGATTGCCTGGAGACGCTGGAAGAAATTGACATCAGGGGAAAAGAAGACTTCCTGGGTAACGGAGGCGAAAGTTATCAGTATATACCCTGCATGAACGTTCAGCCACTATGGATTGACACTCTTGCAGCAATCATTCGTGAAGTCCATTAAGGTTCCTCGTAAAATCTGACTAACTTTACTCTATGTTTTATTATATCAAGGCCTTACATATTATTTTCATCGTCACCTGGTTTGCGGGACTCTTTTATTTTCCGAGGCTGTTAATCTATCATGCAGAGTTACAGACAGAAGCGGATGAGAAAATAAAATCAGCCATGTCCAAACAATACCTGCTGATGATGAAAAGGCTTTGGTTTGGCATAACCGTACCTTCGGCTGTTATCACCCTTATACTCGGATTATTAACGATGCATCTCGGAGGATGGGACCGTCATCTGTTGGATTCCACAGGCCGGTGGCTGCTCATTAAGCTTTGTTTTGTGGTGCTGCTTTATTTATATTTTTTCTCCCTGGGCAAAATATTCAAACAGCAGCGTATGGGCCTATTTAAATACTCAGGCAACCAGCTGCGTTTTTATAATGAGGTAGCAACCGTGTTTTTATTCGCTATCGTCTTTTTAGCGACGGTCAAAAGTGCCGGCAGTCTTTTATACGGACTGGGCGGACTGATTGCCCTGATTATTGTCTTGGTAATGGCCATCAAAATTTATAAACGGATCCGGGAAAAGAAAACGGGCAACTAAGTTTTAAACCATTATCAGATAACCGATAATCTGGCACAAGACGCCTACCACAAATCCCAGATTGATTTCAAACAGACTATGTTCGCTGAGCGCCATACGGGCAGTACAAACGACGCCTGCTATCAGCGTCACGACGGCAATATCCAGCCCGAAATTATTCTGATACAACAGGCAGGTCAATATGATTGCGGCGACTGCTCCTCCCATACCCATGGCATGCATACTGATTTTTACAAAGTTATTGAGGATCAGCCCCGGAACGGTAGCTAAAAATATTCCAAAATAAAAGAATTTCAATGCAGCTGCCTGATCCGTAAAATTGCGACTCAGATACCACATCCACCAATAAAAGATCATGGTGGCGATATAAGGAATAATACGTTCCTTCTGATATCTTAAGTGCATGCTTTTGGCAAAGCCCAGTTTCCAGAGCAAAAAAACGGTAAAGGCCGGGAAAAAGGCAGTGGTCATAAATACGCTGATTTCCCTGAGCGTCAGTTCATGACCTTCCAGGCCAATAAACTCATAAGGAAACCGGCTTACCATCCATATAAATATATAAGTCGGAATAAATAATGGATGAAAAACATAGGATAAAACCTTAGCGAATACCCGAACAAGCGCCGGTTGTCTCTGGATTACATTGTCCGTCATAATTATAATTGAATTCTGAGCCGGGCCACAGGAATATTAAGCTGCTCTCTGTATTTAGCGACTGTTCTGCGTGCAATATTATAGCCTTTTTCTTGTAATATCTCTGTTAGTTTTTCGTCACTGAATGGCTTTTGCTTATCCTCCTCATCAATGACATCACTTAAGATTTTTTTCACCTCTCTGGTAGAAACCTCTTCTCCACTTTCCGTACTCAAAGACTCGCTGAAGAAAAATTTCAACCGGTAGGTGCCGAATTCCGTCTGTACAAATTTACTATTGGCTACCCGGCTGACGGTGGAGATATCCAGGTCAATCATTTCTGCAATATCCTTTAAGATCATGGGCTTTAAGGTCGTCTCATCCCCCGTCTTAAAAAACTCTTCCTGATATTCCATGATAGCGCCCATGGTACTGAGCAGGGTGTGCTGACGCTGTTTGATCATATCAATGAACCACTTAGCCGAGTCTATTTTTTGTTTAATAAACAAGATCGCTTCCTTCTGACGTTTATCCTTTTTATCCCCCTTCTCGTAATCACGCAGCATATCCCTGTACCCGTCACTGATTCTTAAATCAGGCGCGTTTTTAGCGTTCAGTGAGAGTTCCAGTTCTCCATTATTATTAAATATGAAAAAGTCAGGGACAATATAGCTCATGGCTTTATTCACTTCTCCCACCCCGCCGCCGGGTTTAGGATTCAGCCGGATGATGGCTCCTATGGCTCCTTTAAGCTGATCTTCCGTAATCGACAGCCCTCTTTGTATTTTTTCGTAGTGCTTTTTTGTAAACTCATCAAAATACTTGGTCAGAATCTGAATGGCTACCTGTGAGGGTTCATCCGATTCAGCTCCCAGCCTTCCCAGTTGCAACAGCAGACATTCCTGCAAATCACGGGCGCAGATGCCTGCCGGGTCAAATTGCTGAATCTTCTCGATAATAGCTTCAACCTCCGCCTCATTGGTATCGATATTCTGCCTGAAGGCCAGATCATTGACAATGGAGGCCATTTCTCTGCGCAGATATCCGTCATCATCTATACTTCCTATAATCTGCTCCGCAATGACATATTCCTTATCAGATAGACTAAGCATACCTAGCTGGGACTTTAAGGTCTCATGCAGGCTGCTTTCGACCTTAAAAGGAATATTTTGTTTATCCTCCGCTTCCTGATAACCATCGGAACGGAGTTTATAATCTGCGATTTCATCATCCCCCTCATTAACATACTCAGAAATATCTATATTCTCATATTCCTGTTCACTGCCATCGGGTTCAAAATCATCATCCTGCTCCATTTCGAATTCATCAGTGGGGGTCTCCAGTTCATCATGGATATCCTCCTCACTGCTTTCTTCCAAAGCCGGGTTTTCTTCTAATTCTTCTTTAATACGCTCTTCCAGATTGGCTGTCGGAATCTGCAACAATTTCATTAACTGAATTTGCTGCGGCGACAACTTCTGCATGAGCTTCTGTTGGATGGTTTGACTTAACGCCATAACAATGTGTTTGCTTCTATAATCAGGTTTGGTTTTAATTAAACCTACTGCCAAAAGTACAATGATTTATGGGCTTAATTTCTAAATAAATTGTTTTATTTTAATAAATGGCCTACTTTTTGCTATTCTCGCAATTTTTCCTTATTTTAAGGGGATTTATAAAAAAAATGCCCCTGAAAAGGAGCACTCGGAAGCATTTAAAACCAAAATTTTACAGCCAATCAATAAATATTCTTACCATAAGTTTCCTTAAAGTGGGAGAGTAAAAGTACCAGATCAATCTTGCGGATATTGAGTTGAAACAACTCAATATTAATAGACTTCACTTCTAAATAGGTGTTATAGTAATAAATGGTTACACTGGAATTATTTGTCGCATCCCGCCTGTTATATTGCCAATCAATAATTTTATCCCAGCTGAGAACTTTATGATGTACAATGAGTGCTTCAGGGGTAAATTCCATGGCTATCCCCCCACTGCGAAAAAAGCTGTAATTGCCAAATAAATAACCGAATGCAATACAAACCAGCCCAAGAATTGCAATCAGGGCCGTATCAGAAGCATTCAGGGATAATAACTGATTGGCCGCATAGACGCCAACCAGATATAAGACAATCGTTGCCCAGATAATATAATCATGCGTTCTTCTGGTTCCTACTTTGGTATTAAGGCCATTTTCCCGGATAAAACTATCCAAGACCGGATTAACATCCGATTTAAAAGTACTATTTTCCTGAGGAAGTTCCAGTAAGATGTTTTCTGATAAATGAATCTTTTCCAAGACCTGCCAAAACAAGTTCTTATCCCTGGAATGTTTGATCCTGGAATAAATGATTTTATCCTTAAAGATGTAAATTAAAAATAAAATCCCCGACACACCCAACAGATAAAAATTCACATGAATCTGCGAATCATCCGTTCCTACTAATGACAATACCATTAATAAAAACGCACACAACACGAACACACTCGAATACTCCACAAAGCGGATACTATTTTTGACACTCATTGAAGAAAGTTTAAATTCAAATAAGCACTAGCTATATTCTCTTGTTAAAAATGTTTACATAAATATAATATGAATACCTGTTAGGTTAATAACAAATTATGCACAATGATCATATCAAACGTTTGCGCAGCAAAAATAATTCACGACTTTGGCTTTTTTTTAACTTTTACCCCCCCTTTTAACAGTCAAACGCATCCACCTGAAACCCTGATCAGCCTAGGATTTCATAGCGATCTTTGAGGATTTGGACATGATAGAGCGCATGACCAAAACTTATATAAATCCAGGATCTGCAGGTAGTCCTGTTTTGTGCGACCAGCCCTTCGGTCATTAATGCGACCTGATCAAAAGAGCGAAAAAGGATATTATGATCCGCTCTCATAGCCTCGAATTCCTCCTGTAAATCACTGAAAGCACGTCTGTTAGACCTATGCTGTGCTGCAAAGTCATTCTGATCTACTCCCGGCAAATCATCCTTAACTCCACGGGCAAGCGATAAAGCACGATAGGCAAATACTCTTTCCATATCAATGATATGCTGCAACACTTCCTTAACATCCCATTTACCTGGTGCATAACGATGGGTAGCCTTTTGTTCATCCATATGTTTGACAAAATCAATCAGATATTCGCTATAATTCGCAATCAGTTCACTAACAGAGCTTCCTTTGGCCATGGACACATAAGGTTCAAAATGAGCGTTATATTCGCTGGGTTCAATTCTGGACATATCATTTAAATTTTGATAAAGATACTCAAGATGCTTTGTAATCTTCCCTTTTTAGCTTTTCCGGCCTCTATGCAGCAAATGGCCTTAATTCCAATAATAAAATTACCTTTGTGCCGCCTATTTATAATAAAATAAAAGACAATCGATGATTAAATCAACTATTCAGATAGATGTTGAGTTAGATAAAGACCGGGTTCCTGAAAATATTTACTGGAGCACCACCGACCGGGACAAGCAGCAGCAAAAAGCAAGAGCAATGCTGTTAGGCTTCTGGGATGCAGCTGATAAAAGTGCGCTTAGAATTGATTTATGGACTAAAGAAATGATGGTCGATGAGATGGCTGATTTTTTTTATCAGACACTTATGACAATGGGCGACACCCTTAGCCGGTCCGTCAATCAGCCGGAGCTGGTGGAGGATATGAAAAATTTCGCCAAGGATTTCTATCAAAAGTTCCGTAAAATACAGCTCGAACAAAACAAAATCGATGCAAAACAATAGTATTAAAGCAATAAACATCCTATAAATACATTTAAAAAATGAGTTTAGAACAAGAAATTATGACACGCCTCAAAGAGGCCATGAAATCCAAAGATGAAGATGCCCTTCGCAGTTTAAGGGCGATTAAAGCAGAAATCATCAAGGCTAAAACAGAGGCCGGTTCCGGTGGCGTGATTACGGAAGACGGAGAAATCAAATTATTACAAAAAATGGCCAAGCAGCGCAAAGACTCTCTGGAGATATTTGAACAGCAAGGCAGGACTGATTTAGCCGCAAAGGAAAAAGCTGAATTAAGTGTTATTGAACAATTTTTGCCCGAACAGCTTTCTGAAGAAAAATTAAAGGAAATTATTCAGGATATTATTAAAGAAACAGGTGCATCCAGTGCTGCCGACATGGGTAAAGTTATGGGCATTGCCACCAAAAAACTGGCAGGCAAGGCGGATGGCAAAGCAATTTCTACACAGGTAAAAGCCTTATTACAATAAGCACAGATGACACTGGATCTGATTGCAGCAATTTTACTGGTACTGGCCATAATTAAAGGCTATAAAAAAGGAGCGTTACTGGCAGCTTTTTCCTATGTAGCGCTGATAATAGGCATCGCGGCCGCCATGAAGCTGTCTGTGGTAGTAGCCGGGTATCTGACCAGTCAGTCCATGCACAGTAAATGGCTCTCATTTCTGAGTTTTATACTGGTACTGCTGCTGGTTATTCTGGGCATTAAGTTAGTGGCCAGGATGCTGGAGAAAGTCGTTCAGGCCGTGATGCTGGGCTGGGCCAATAAAATAGGCGGTATCCTGTTATATGCCCTTGTCTATTTTACCATTTTTAGTGTGCTGCTCTTTTACACGGAGAAAATGGGACTTACCGGCCCGCAAACCATTGCGGCGTCCATCAGTTACCCTTACTTCCATAACCTGGGACCCTGGGTCATTGATCATTTTGGAGCAATTGTTCCCTGGTTTAAGGATATGTTCAAACACTTATCCGACTTTTTTGCTGAAATGGCGGCCAGAATTCCGGCTCAAAGCAGCTAAAACCGGTCTTAATGATTCTTTTTCGACCTTAAATGAAGGATAATAGGAGCGTTATCAGCATCATGTGCTAAAAAAAATAATATTTTCTCATTTGAATTATGTTTATTTGTAAGCAAGAAATACCTGTACAGATATTATAATATGAGTTACGAAGTAAAACAATTAGATAAATTTCAATATATTGATGTAGGCGAGGGCGAACCCCTTGTTTTATTTCACGGCTTATTCGGGGCGCTCAGTAATTTCGAGGATCTGATTGATCGATTTAAAGGCACCCACCGGGTAATCGTTCCGATTTTACCGCTTTTCGGTCTTGACTTATTAAGTACCACCGTTGGCGGGCTGCAAAAATATGTGAATCGTTTCTTTGAAAAACTGGACATCCGGGACATGCACTTGCTGGGTAATTCTTTGGGTGGGCATGTAGCCCTTGTACAGGTCCTAAAACATCCTGAAAGAATTAAAACCCTGATTCTTACCGGCAGCTCCGGTCTGTTTGAAAACGGGATGGGCGATACCTATCCTAAACGCGGAGACCGCGACTATATCCGGAAGAAAACTGAATTTACTTTCTATGATCCAAAAATGGCCACGGAAGAACTAGTCAATGAAGTTTTTGAGATTACCAATAACCGGCTTAAAGTCATCAAAATTATAGCACTAGCCAAAAGCGCGATTCGCAATAATCTGGGTCAGGAACTCAATGAAATTAAACAGCCTACCTTATTAATTTGGGGAAAAAATGACCAGGTCACACCCCCTTTTGTGGCAGAAGAATTTCATAAACTGATACCAAACTCTGAACTGTATTTTATTGATAAGTGCGGTCATGCACCCATGATGGAAGTGCCTTCAGAATTCAATGTATTATTAGAGGCCTTCTTAAACAAGCACAAATCCTAACCAAAAAGAAAGTCAGATATGTTATGCGAACAAATCATAGCACCCGATTTTCCGACACTGACCACCAGTGGTACCGTGGGAGATGCCATGCTTATCTTCGAAGACCATAACTTAAATGCCCTGCCCCTCCTGCAGGGAGAGCACTTAATGGGACTGCTGTCCCTGGAAGTACTCCAAACACTTGATGAACGCAACTCTTTAGACAGCGTTGTTGTCAGAAATATTTCCATCGGTAGCGACCAGCATATATACATAGCATTAAATACGCTCACGCAGGCCAATACGGGCCTGCTACCTGTATTAGATCAGCAACAGCGGTACCTGGGGGTCATTACAGACGCTTCCATCCTTTCAGGGCTGGCCACTATGCTGGACGTTCATAAATCCGGCGGTGCCATCCTTACAATTCAGATGAAAAAACTGGATTATTCCCTGTCCCAGTTAACCCGACTGATTGAGTCCGGGGACGCCAATATCATGCAACTCAATACTTATACCGATATGGAGACCGAGAATATCTGGGTAAATATCCGGCTGGATCGCATGGAAATCTCAGACATTGTCAGTACACTTCAACGCTATGAATTTAATGTGGTACACTTTTGGGGCAATGAAATGTATGAAAATGAGCTTCGTAGAAATTATGAAGCATTATTAAACTATCTTAGTATATAAATAAAACTACTTATCTAAGAATTTAATCCTCAGTGATTAAACGTTGCCAATTTTTTTCAATCGAAACTATGGCACAATTATAGCATATTTTGAACTTTAAAACCAAACAATAATGAAAAAGCTAAAAGTCTCAATTCTAGCACTCGCTTTGGGTGCCGTCATGTTTACCTCTTGTAACGCCTACAAAAACGCCAATAAAAGTGAGCGCGGTGCTGCCATTGGAGTTGCAGGTGGCGCAGTTGCCGGTGGTGTGATAGGTAAAATAACAGGAAACACCGCTTTAGGTTCTATTATAGGTGCTGCAGTTGGCGGAGGCGCCGGTTATGTAATCGGTAAGAAAATGGACAAACAAGCAGAAGATATTAAAGAACAGATCCCGGACGCTAAGGTACAGAGAGTTGAAGAAGGAATCGTCGTTGAGTTTAACAGTAAAGTGCTTTTCGGATTTGACCAATCCAGCCTGACAGATGCCTCCAGAAATACACTCAACAACCTGATTACCATCCTGAATAAATACCCTCAGACGAACCTGGAAGTTCAGGGCCACACAGACAACACAGGTGCCGCCAGTTACAATATGACACTTTCAGTAAAAAGAGCCACAGCGGTATCTGATTACCTAAAAGCTAACGGCATTGCAGGTTCAAGGCTGACAGTAAAAGGATTCGGAGAAACTGTCCCTAAATACGATAATAATACGGAAGATGGTCGTGCGCAAAACCGCCGCGTAGAATTCTTAATCACGGCCAACGACCAGATGAAAGCAGATGCAGCGCAGGAAGCTAAAGATCAGGGAAAATAAACCCGCCTTTTGTTCTGGCGTAAGTCTACTAAGATTTTTAAAAGCCCGGTATTCCCCATAGGTATACCGGGCTTTCTATTGTTTTCCCCCAAGCGCTTCTTCCGGTTTATCCTCCACTAATAAAAGAAGCGATATGGAGCCGTAAAAATCAGGAAGTATTACAGCCCGCTGACCATCATAGAATTTTGCATCTCATCAGGAGCCTGATGCTACTGAACAATAACTGCCTGGCACTGGACCCGGATAGTTGTTCAAGGGGCTTCAGTTTATGCTAAGTTCCCCCGGCAATATATACGCTTATGCGGCTCTTATGCGGCTCTTTTTAATCAGTACCCGGGGCCCGGACACTGAGGGGGGCGAGATACTTATATTTAATCTCCCGCCACCTTTTTTGGCTGCAGTGCTGCTTAATTCCATCTTAATTATTATACAAAAAAGACCCGAGCTATATCTTGTATAGTCGGGTCCGCAACTTGATCGAAACCTTGATCGCTATTGCCACACTTGAAAAGTTGGAGCTGGCCTGCGCTTTTAATACCGCAGGACGGCCATTTATATTGAATCTTACATCTTAAAACTGGTTGGTCCGTTCAATTTGAAAAAGTCTGCAAAGTCAGAGACTATTTGTTCCAAACAGCCCAGCCGCTGGTCCAATCCGTGGTACCATCCAGCGCTCCTATGTATGAAGTTTTATCAAAGAAGCTGTTATCCAGACCGTTCACATCGAATTTACCGGCAGTAGCAAGTGCTTTAGAACCAGTAGCAGGCATTAAATTAGGAACTGCATTATTAAATGGATCACTCAGCCCAGCCTGATCAGCACTGCTCAGATTTACTGATAAGTTAGTCCCTTCAGTCAGCGTAGTAAGCGCTGCAGTGCTCAGAGCAGATGAATCGCTTCCCAACACTAAGAATGGTTTGGTAACCGCCTGCAGAAGGCTATTGTAAAATCTGGAAGTACCTGCTTTATAATTAGCCTGAGTCTCAGCATCTTCAATAATCAATCCACCTTTTTGGCTTCCTAATACGATGGAATTGGCCAGGGTTACGTTGGAACCTCTTCTGAATCGCATGCCATACCCATAATCAGACGAAGTGCCGCTGGCATTATTGGGTCCGATGGCCGTAAAGTTGGAAAGGATAGGCGTGGTCATTGGTGTGGTGCTAAATGGTATTTTACCATTGGTGTTGTCAACTTCAAAGTTATTGGAGAGGTCACCTGTTGTACCTTTACTATCTGTGAACGCCGGATCTTTAATAGAAAGACCGTATTGGATTTTACCGTGGAAACCATCGTCCATATCAAAATCATCGTCAGCACAGTTATAAGCAATTAAATACTTACAGTTCACTGCTCCTCCAAAAAACTCAAAGGCGTCATCCAGCCCTCTGACCACCTGGATATGATCAATAGTCGTTCCGCTACCAACGGCATACAGAGAAAGCCCATTTACCTCATCACCCGGGTTTACCGCCTTACCTGCGTATTCAATACGAACATATTGTAAAACGCCGCTGTTATCCGCATCATCGGTACCTCCGAAATTCTTATGGGCATCATCCACACCACCTTCCAGGTTGGCGTGGTTGCCATTGCCGGTTGCTTTACCTACCAGCACCAGACCTCCTAAGTCTCCCGGTTTTGCGGTTGTTTCATTGGAAGTAAAAACAATTGGTGCATCAGCAGTTCCTTTAGCATTGATTTTAGCTCCTTTATAAATAACCAGTACACCTGCGGAGTCATTATTGGAAACGATCTTAGTTCCTGCTTCGATGGTTAGTGTAGCTCCGGATTCAACATACACATAACCTCTGAGGCGATAAACCTTATCATTAGACAGAGTAAGGTCTTTGTCGATGGATCCTCTGAGATCTGTCGTTGCTGAAGGATCTACCGGTGTAACAACTTCGCCGCCGTCACTGGATTTACTGCAGGAGGCCGCTGTTAACAGCAGGCTGGCTGCTATTCCCAAAAAGGGAAGCGATTTAAATGAAATTCGATTTTTTTTCATGATTTTATTGGTTTAAAGTGGAATTAATTTTTAGATGATTTTTTATTTATTAGAATTGATATTTAAGGGAAAGGTTCAGACCTGTATTGGGCTTAAACTGTCTGGTAATCTTATCCGTTGATGCGTTATACCCCATTTTACTGGAGCTTCCGCTCACATCAAACTTATAGTACCAATCGATGGATTGAGCCAGTAAATCTTTAGCGGACAATTTGATTTCCAGTTTTTTAGACTTGAGCATCCGGTAGCTGATCTGCGCGTCAACGATATCTCTGCCCTTCTCATAGATATTCATCTGGCCGTCTCCCTGACCTCTGAAGGCAAGTCTGGGTCCTGCCTTTTGATAAAGCAGATTGAATGCGAAATCTCCGTCTGTATAACTTAAGCCCGCACCAATTAAATAGGGGGACTGTCCCTGCATCAGACTCTTACCCTTTGTTCCGCTCAGCTGTATATCTCCGTCAACATAAGTACCATTTCCGTAAAAAGACCATTTACTTAAAAATGCGCTTCCCAGAAAGTCCAGTTTTTTCCGGATTTCTATTTCTGCACCATAGAGCTGCGCATTATCCGCATTCTGATAGTTCAGCACCCCGTTTCCCTGATTGACCTGTTCGATCGGATCCTGGAAATGTTTATAAAACACGCTTGCTGACAGAATCTCTCCTGCACCGGGAAAAAATTCATAGCGAAAATCAAGGTTGGTAATTTTACTGCGGGTCAGATTCGGGTTCCCGCGGTAAATAAAGTCCTTGTTATAATCATAAAGGCTGTAATCTGCCAGCTCCCTGAATTCAGGGCGATTCACGGACTGAGATCCTGCCAGCCTTAAGTTCATACTTGTTGCCGGACGGAAAGTCAGAATAGCAGATGGTAAGATGTCCGTATTATTTTTCTGGATGACCGATCCTGAAGTCGGAATCAGTTTTTGATTATAACTGGAGACCGCTGCTCCCCATTTAAGGGTCCAGTTTTCCAGCCATTTATTTTCCAGCATTAAAAATCCGTTGGTATTCCAGGATTTTCCCTGATAATCCGTTGAGTTGTTCCCTATATTGGCGACCGTTATCTTATATTGTTCAATATTTTCGGGCGTAAACAGGTTATAAGGATTTTGTTGGTCAGCAGTCATTGTAACGCCATAAGCACTCAGGGAGGCATATCCCAGAGCTTCTACCGAAACATCCTTCAGTCTGTAATAGGTATTCATACCCGCTTTGAAAAGCTGTTTTACATCCCCCAGTTTAAAGCCAAGACTATAATCCCAGCTGGCACCGAATTGCTGTTCTAAATTGCTCGAATAGACCCGGCCCGCATCCTGGATAGCCGGAGAGTTTTCATTGCTGAGCTTTCTTTCATAGCCACCGGCCTCATTTTCATTTAATGCCAGGATTGTTTCATCCGGGCTATAATGATAGGTTCTGGCGTAAGACAGATTCCAGTTAAGTTCCTGGTCTTCTTTAAAGTCATGTATCCCCTGCAGAACGGATTGTAATAAACCATCTCTGGTCGCCTTGCTGGAGCTGCTGATAAAAGGCTGAGGAGTTTCATTGGAGAGATTGGAGCCATCTCTTAGTGTCACCTCACTGGTCAGCTGGTTATTATACAGGTTTTTGAACAGTAACTTATTTTTATTATTAAAGGCATAGCTAAGATTCAGTAACCCATAATGACCATACTTGTATGCATACTCAGTTGCACTGCTGCTATAAATCTGGTGCCTGTCAATCGTATAATCATTAATAACACCTTTCGTTACTTCTCTGGATGAACTAAAGCCTACTGCATATATATACCCGAACTTTTTATCTCCTTTGGTATAACGGGTATCGCCCCCTGTATAACCTATACTGAAATCAGGCAGACTATTACTTGCATTTTTATATCCAAAATTATTAGAGAATTTTTCAGTCACAGCCATTTTAATCCCATCTTCCTGATGACTGAAACTATTTTTGTAGTAGTTATAAGAAGCGGGCAGACTACGTTTGTCATCAAAATACCCTAAATAGTCATAACTACCTGTTACATTAGATTTCTTAAAGGACTTAAAGGTGGTATTTGCCTGGTAACCTAAAGACAAGGACAGTTCACTGACCCTTTTATTCGGGAAAGCTTTTGTCGTAATATCTATGGCTCCGCCTGCAAAATCTGCCGGCAAATCAGGCGTCATAGATTTATAGATTACCACCTGATCAATTAAAGATGCGGGAATAATATCAAAGGCAAAGGCCTTTTTATCCGGTTCAGTGGATGGTAAAAGCGCACCATTCATCTGGGCCGTGTTATAGCGTTCATTCAGCCCCCGGATGATGACAAACTTATTATCCTGGATAGAGGCGCCGCTGATCCTTTTAAGAACATCCCCCATGTTTCTGTCGGGAGATTTTTTAATAACATCCTGACTGATACCGTCTGAGATAGCAGAGGCGGCTTTTTGATTGGCATATACCAGATCTAAGCTTCCTACACTCCGTCGGACGGCGGCCACGGTTACATCTGCTAAATTACCCGCAGCAGACTGTAAGGAGATTTTTAAGGTCTGATCTTTTTGTGTCTTTGGATTGATTTCAAAAAGTTTTTTCTCAAATCCCACGGCTTCTATACTAAGACTGCAGGTCGTATCCTTGGGCGCCATTAATTCAAAGGTCCCGTCTGCCTCACTGACGGCTCCGGTGTGACTATTGAGGATTTTAATGGTGGCTCCTGCAACGGGGCTGCCCGATTCATCTAGCACCTGACCTGTAATCTGGATTTTACTATCATCCACCGGTTTTGCCTGAGTGGCGGTAATTCCAGCTAATAAAAAACTGATAAGTAGGAGTAGATAAATTTGAGGTAAAACAATTTTAATTTTCAAGTTGTGGTTTAAAAAGCGTTTCAAGTAGTGTGATTTTGTGATCAAATTAATTACGGAGCAAAAGTAGAGGTGCCATATTACCGAAATGTTATCCAGGGATTAACTATAAGTTACCGGTACATTACCCAAATGTTACCGACCGGAAGGACAAATGGAGCATAAAAACCCGTGCACAGACCTTTGTTTAAAAAAACACGGTAGCTAAGGCCATGATTCACTAAAAATTAGGCAACTTTGCAGTGCATGAAGCATTTCTGGACATTATTGATTGCCCTGTGTTGTACGTTAACCGTAATGGGACAACGAACAAAATCAGACAGCACACCTCCCCAAAAAAGTACCGGCACCAGAGCCGGTACAAAGGATACGGGGGGCGGAGGCCAGATCATGGCTGTTCCTTCGGCAAAGGCGACCCAAAAAGACAGTGACAGATCTTTGCAATCCGCCCGAAGCGGTCAGGTTGATTCCGGTAGAAAAAATACGCAGGCCACTCGAAGAAATGCCATTGACAGTAATAAGACTCACAGTGGACAGGCTGCAGCGGCAGGCTCCTCCAACAATAATAACCAGTCGGGAGACAGCAGTGGTTCTGCCCTGCCTGAACTTAGCCCTGCAGAACAGGCAGCCCGCCAACAGGAGGCAGCCGCTGCCTTAATCAGACAGCAAAAAGACTCAGTTTATAAGGCACGCCGCACTGAAATCAGGCAGCAATTATACCTTTACGCCTTAAATAAGAAGGGAAACGCAGCGGATTACACCTTGTATTTTCCCGACTATTTTTATGAAAACAGCAATAACGGGTCAGGAAACGGGGCCTTAGTGAATGTTCATAATTATCGCAACCGGGATTTACTATTTTATGGCTTTCTGGGCATCACCTTACTGTTGGGTCTCATTAAGATTATATTCCCTCGCTATTTTAATCAGGTTTTCTGGTTTTTTCTTCATCCCAACGACCGGAAAAATAATGCTACGGAACAAATCCAGGGTCAGCATATCCTTCCTTCCCTGCTTTTGAACCTGTTTTTTGTGCTTACCGGAGGACTTTTTCTGACACAGATACTTCGCCCCGGCATACCCGGAGCTAATTTTTGGCCCAGCTGGTTGTTATTTTCCGGGTTACTGACTGCGGTATATCTTGTTAAATATTTGGTGATTTTACTCTCCGGATGGGTTTTCGCAGCTCCTGCCGCAGCGACAATATACAATCAGGTCGTCTTTTCTATTAATAAAATTATCGGATTAATACTGCTGCCAGCCACTGTATTAATCAGTTACGGAACCAATGCTACCATAGGGCATGTATTTACAACGATTTTGATTATAATATCAATTCTTTTAATATATAGATATATTGCCTCTTTTCTACTAATTAAAGGCAAACTCAAGGTGAGTGCATTCCACTTTATTTTGTACCTTTGCGCGGTTGAAATAATACCTTTGTTACTTGTTTACAAAGTTTTATTGACCAATATAGGAAGGTTCGTTTAACAAATATCCTATTACATTATTCTATCGACATTATAATAATTTATGGTAAAAAGTGAAGGTAAGAGCTTGATTCCGGCGATGGTGAATACTAGAATACTCATTACCCAGCCAAAACCAAGTAGTGAGAAATCTCCTTATTACGACCTAGCCAAAAAGCACAATGCCGAGTTGGTTTTTCATCCTTTTATTAAACTGGAAGGACTTTCTGCAAAAGAGTTCAGGAAACAGAAGATAGACATTTCTAAATTCAGCGCTGTTATTTTCACCAGCAGAAATGCCATCGACCATTTCTTTCGCATGTGTGAAGAGATGAAAATTTCAGTCAGCCAGGACACCAAATACTTCTGCGTAGCGGAGGCCATTGCCCTTTATCTGCAGAAATTCATCCTGTACAGGAAAAGAAAAGTTTTCTTTGGTGCCGATGGTACGAATAAAAGCATATTCGATGTCATTAACAAACATAAAGAAAATGAAAATTTCTTATATGTTTGCAGTGAGAACCAACAAGATAGCGATATCGTCAATTGGTTAAAAGCCAATAATTGTTCTTTTGAACTCGGATTTATGTACCGGACGGTTTCCAATGACATTAAAAGTGTGATGGATAACCAGCACTATGATATCATCTGCTTTTTCACCCCCAGCGGCATTCGTTGTCTGTTGGACTCCTACCCTGATTTCGGCAAAACCGATACCCTGTTTGGTACTTTTGGCAGTGGCACCTTCAGAGCCTGCGGCCAGGAAGGGTTAAAAGCCTCCATTGTTGCTCCGGCAGAAAACACGCCTAATATGGCAGTGGCATTAGATCAGTATCTGACAGCTCAGGAAGAAAAAGCCGTCAAAAAAGCCAAAAAATAAACACACTTACTATTAAAACGAGCAAAGCCACCTCTGATAAAGGTGGCTTTGCTCGTTTTAATAGTATAAATCCATAAAAAACTGCTGTTTTCTTTGCATAAATAAAAAAAGCGCCTATTTTTGTAACGAATGTTAGTTAGTTTAAATAATTCTTATCATGCAGATGACTCATACAAGTGACTTAGCCTTAGAAATCAGACAGATGGCCAGAGATTTTGCACGCAAAAACATCCAACCCCATGTAATGGAGTGGGATGAGGCGCAGAAATTCCCGATAGACCTTTTTCATCAACTTGGAGAATTAGGAATGATGGGGGTGCTGGTACCCGAAAAATATGGGGGAGCCGGGCTGGGCTATCATGAATATAAAATTATAATTGAAGAGATCGCTAAAGTCTGCGGCAGTATCGGCCTCAGCGTTGCGGCTCACAACTCTTTATGCACCAATCATATACTCACTTTCGGCAGTGAAGATCAAAAGCAACAATACCTGCCAGATCTGGCCTCGGGACAGCATATCGGCGCGTGGGCCCTTACAGAGCCGAACACGGGTAGTGATGCCGGTAACATGAAATGCGTGGCCAGCAAAGAAGGAGACAACTGGGTGATTAACGGGACAAAATGCTGGATTACCCACGGAATCAGTGCCGGGACAGTTGTTCTGCTGGCACGGACCGGGCCGGCACATACCAAGGATAATTGTACCGCTTTTATCATTGAAAGAGACACACCTGGATTTAAGGCAGGTAAAAAAGAAAACAAATTAGGGATGCGGGCCAGTGAAACCGCAGAAATTATATTTGATAATTGTATCGTCAGTGATCGCCAGCGTATGGGGGAAGTAGGCGAAGGGTTCCGCCAGGCAATGACCATTTTGGATGGTGGCAGAATATCTATTGCAGCACTTTCCCTGGGCATTGCCAAAGGCGCCTTTGAAGCAGCCCTCTCCTATAGCCAGGAGCGCCGCCAATTTGACAAACCCATCAGTTCATTTCAGGGCATCAGCTTTAAATTGGCGGATATGGCCACCGAAATAGATGCGGCGGATTTATTAATTCAACGGGCCTGTCAGATGAAGGAAGATCATTCCCACCTGACCAAAGAGTCAGCAATGGCCAAATATTACGCCAGTGAAGTAGCTGTCCGAACAGCCACGGAAGCGGTTCAGATATTCGGCGGGTATGGATATACCAAGGACTTTCCGGTAGAAAAATATTACCGGGATGCCAAACTCTGCACGATCGGAGAAGGAACATCAGAGATCCAGAAAATAGTCATTGCCAGAGAAATCCTTAAAGCATAAAACAAAGTGCCCCATGACACCTTAAACCGGTACATGGGGCACTTTGTTTTTATGTATTACTTTTCCTGATCCTCTCTGCTCGAATAACGCTAACGAATAACTGCCGCTGAGGATTTATGAGCAATTCTCTTCTCGCTATATTGCTTGGCAGCCGCCACAAAATGTACAAATAAAGGAGCAGGATTCAGAACCGTGCTCTTTAATTCAGGATGATATTGTACACCGATAAAAAATGGGTGGGTCGGAACTTCTACAATTTCAACCAGTCCGGTTTCCGGATTAAATCCGGTTGCCAGCATGCCGTTATCAATAAACTGCTGCAGATATTCATTATTAAACTCATAACGGTGACGATGTCTTTCAGAGATATTCAACTCACCATAGATTTTATGCGCCAGAGACCCTTCCTTGATTTCACAGGGATAAGCACCTAAACGCATCGTTCCGCCCATCAGTTTTACCTTTTTTTGCTCTTCCATCATACTGATCACCGGATAAGTGGCATCTTCTTTCATTTCTGTGGAATGGGCTCCTTTCAGGCCAATCACATTACGGGCAAATTCAATGACCGCCATCTGCATTCCCAGGCAAATCCCGAAGAAAGGCACACCGCGCTCCCTGGCATATTGAATGGCCAGAATCTTGCCTTCGATACCTCTCTCCCCAAATCCGGGAGCCACCAGCATACCATCAAAGGTTTCTAGTTTTTCTGCAACATTTTCTTTCGTGATAAATTCACTGTGGACATTAATGATCTGCACCTTCACCTCACAGGCTGCACCTGCATGGATAAAACTCTCCAATATTGACTTATAGGCATCCTGAAGTTCAATATATTTACCGATAAGGCCGATAGTGATTTTACTTTTCGGATATTTGAGTTTATCCAAAAATATTTTCCACTGTTCTAATTTTGGTTCTTTAATATCTGCAATCTGGAATTTTTTAAGACAGATTAAATCCAGTTTTTCTCTAAGCATTTCAAGGGGAACCTCATAAATCGAAGAAGCATCCATCGCTTCAATGACTGCTTCTTGTTTCACATTACAGAATAAGGCAATCTTTCTTTTCAGTTCATTGGTTAAAGGCTCTTCCGTACGACAGACAATGATATCGGGATGAACCCCATTTTCACTCATCGTCTTAACGGAGTGCTGCGTAGGCTTGGTTTTCAGCTCTTTTGCCGCTTTCAGATATGGAATTAAGGTCAGGTGCACCACACAGACATCTTCTTCGGGTAGCTCCCACTGAATCTGACGGATGGCTTCCACAAAAGGCAGACTTTCAATATCACCGATTGTCCCACCTATTTCTGTAATCACCACATCATAATTTCCATCACTGCCTAACAGCAGCATACGGCGCTTAATCTCATCCGTAATATGCGGGATCACCTGTACGGTTTTCCCTAAATAAGCCCCCTCTCTTTCCCGGTTAATGACTGTTTGATAAATCCTGCCGGTCGTCACATTATTTGCCTGAGAAGTGTGAATATTCAAAAAACGCTCATAATGCCCGAGATCCAGATCGGTCTCTGCACCATCTTCCGTTACATAACACTCTCCATGCTCATAGGGGTTCATCGTCCCGGGGTCGATGTTGATATAGGGATCGAACTTCTGGATTGTCACTTTCAATCCTCTGGCTTGCAGTAGCTTCGCAAGCGAAGCTGCTATAATACCTTTTCCTAAACTACTGGTCACACCACCGGTTACAAATACATACTTTGCCATAATTATATTGTATATACATTCAACTTTTATACAAAAAAAAATAATCATCCGATCATTGATACTCAAAAAACGGATGACGCACGTGACCTTATTAATAATTGATTTTGGAAAAAGGATTTTGACTCATTTTCCTAGGGAGGTCATGCAAAGGTATTTTAATTTTCCGGGATTTAGGCCAGAGCAACACGTTAATTTTTACCGGAGTTCAGTGAAGGACGGACAGTACAAAACCGCACCTTTATAACCATATGAAATTCAGCACAAAACTGACCCCATAAAATATACACCACTAAATGCCACCCCCGGATTATTCAATCAAGAGGTGGCCACCTTCAACGAACAAAAATCGCAAAATGTTATTTACAGCATGTATAGAGGAATCCGACTATAATTTTTCTGCTATATAGCTGCTGCTCTTATTTTTTACGAACAAATTTTACGACGGTAGAAGTACTGTCAGCTGTTTGATCACCAAATTCCACATCACCTTTAATACCTTTAGTGACAATCAGAGAATCGCTGGTCAAATTCACATCACCTGCAAATGCAAACTCCTGATCTTCACTAAGCGTCAATTTAGCATCGATACGCGTAGTATCATTGGTTGTACTTACCACATAAGTACCTAAAAGTGATTTACTGTCTGTACCATAAGTACCTTTAATTGAATCAGCTGTTTCTGTTCCTTTAAACAAAGTCAGATTAAGTGTCTTCACCAGTTCGTCCTGATCCTTATTGGTCTGTTCAATTGCGACACCATTGATAAAGCCGGTCATCTCATATGAGGCGCCCGTCCAGTCTCCTTTAATTTCAACTGTAGGATCAACCGGTTTAACTGGATTATCGTCTTTTGAACAGGCAACAATAAGCATAGTAGCCGCTGCTGCGGTTAACAGGATTTTTTTCATCGGTTATAAATTTTAAAAATAAAATGAATACCCTGAAAACGCACTTCACGCGCAATCCGCTACATAACATTCAAAAAACTTCTGTATATTTTAAGTTCTAATATAATCAATTCTCTTCCGACTGCTTTGAATATACCCAGTCATTACTTCTTCTGAGCAGATCACTCGCCTGCAATAATTTTTCAGTCAGCTTTGGCTGATCTGCAGCATGCTCATCCAGATATTCATTAAGAACAGAGCGTGCACTTGTACTATTATAATAATAAAGCAAAGCACTCATAAAGCCTTTGGGGAAAAATATCGTTCCAGTAGCCTGGATATCTTCCAGCATTTTCAATCCTGGTTTTATATATTTTTCACTTTCCGGCTGACGCAGGGGATGATTCAAAAGGTATAATCCTGACAGAACCGCCCTTTCATTTTTACGTCCGTCGGGATCACTGATTGCTTTAAAAAACTGATCTCTCTGGTCCGGATCGCAACTGGCGGCCTGCATCACAATCTTAAAGCTGGCTTTTTTATCCGGATTGGTTATCCTGGCTAAAGCTGTATCCAGCAAGGCGCGGTTTGCCTTATGATCCTGAATCCTGAGTGCTAACTGTACGGCAAGCTGGGTATAATCCTCCTCATAAAGACTAATACCTGTAGGGGCCTTTTTTAATTGCCAGATACTTTGCAGTCTTGCTAAAGCCTCCTTACTTAAAAAGATATCACTAAATCCTTCAAAATACAGTTTCTTAATATTAGCCGTTCTGCTGCCGGTCATTGCCGACCAAAGGACAGTCTCCAGTACAGGGGCCAACGAATCTCTGGTACCCGCAGGCAGAAAATCCCAGTATATCGTCTTAATATAATTCAGCAAAAGCTTCGTATTCAATTCATCCTTTTCTGTTTTAGTAGCTTCCATAAAAGCTTTCAACAGACGCTGCGGGGTTAATCCATGCGCCGACTTTTTGCCTGCCAGCATTTGTTCATACAAATTTATATAAGCACTGGCCCTTGGCAAAGGAGTGCCGATTAAATTCAGATGGGTCGCCATTATCCCGCTGGCAGGAAATCTGCCATAACCCATACCGTTTGAATTAAAAAGTATAAACAATGGCGCCCTTTGGCCTTCGGCCGCTTTCACTTCCATGGAAGCACTTCCGTTTTTAACACCGATGACTTTTATGCCATTGGGATAAAACAGCGTGATATCAAAAACCTGGGGCCAGACTGCTGAAGTGTCCGCTTTTTGATTATCTGTTGCTGTATCCTCCTGATCTTCCGTACCGGTGGCAACGGCCGGCCTTTTACCGGGAACCACTTCCGGGTGCTGACTAATGAGGAGTTTGGATATACTGCCATTTTTCGTCTCCAAATGATAGTCAAATTCCGGTCTTCCTGCACGCTTGACCCAGACCCTATTCCATTTTAATAAATCCTCAGGCGTTTCCCTGTCAATAAGTTCTATGAGCTGCGGCCAGCCCGCATTGCCAAATTGAAAATCTTTCAGATAATTTTTCACCCCTCTTTGGAAGGCTGCTGCGCCAGCCACCTGTTCAAGCTGCCGCATCATTATGGGCGCTTTATGGTAGATTATATTGCCATACAGCAGACCGGCATTCTGGAGATTATCCAGCTCACCCCGGATGGGCGTAGCGCCTGCCGTCCTGTCTTCATCATAAGCCTGAGGATAATGATCAATTAAAAATTTATGATTAAAGGACGCGTCCGAACCGGCAGGACGCATGCATTTATCCGCCATAAAATTGGCAAAGACTTCTTTCATCCACACATCATTGAACCAGCACATGGTTACAAGATCTCCAAACCACATATGCGCTAACTCATGGGCCAATAAATTTGACCGGTTATTTAACTGACTGGCAGTGGCTACCGGGTCTAAAAACAAGGTGGAAGACTGATATAAAATATTACCGGGATGTTCCATCCCGCCAAACTGAAAATTGGGTATAGCAGCCATGCCCATATTATGGAAGGGATAGGCAATCCCCGTCCATTTCTCGTAAAACCGAACGGCCTTATCGGATAGCGCAAAAATCTGTTGCAGACTCGCTTTTATTTTGGCGGGATCATTTTCTCTGTACAGCAACTTTGCCTCGTGTCCTGCTATCCTTCCTGTTGCCACTTTAAACCGGCCGGCCACAAAGGCAAACAAATAAGTACTCAGTGAATCTGAAGGGGCAAAATGCAGTGTTTTGCGGCTTCCGTCCACCGTACTGTCCAGGAGTGCTCCATTTGCAATCGCCTGCCAGCTGGTATCAATATGCAAGGTCAGTTTAAATATCGCTTTTAAATCGGGCTGATCAAAACAGGGCAAAGCAGTGCGCGCCCTGTCGGGCACAAATAATGTATACATATAGTCCGCTGTTCGGTTGAGCGCATCTTCGCCTGGCTGAAATTCGAAATCAATCTGATTAGGGCCTTTTTGTAATTGGCTCGCATCGACAATAATATGTTCTTTCTGATAATTGGGCACCACCTGCGTCCCGTTAATCACCATCTTCTTAACGCTGGCCACACCGGTTTGTTTAAAATCGATCTGCAAGGGTCTGGCTAAACTGTCCTGGAAATTAAAATGCATGGATGAATGCGCCTGGATTGCTTTTGCCGGGTCGGCAGCAATATCATAATCTACCGTATAACTTAACTGACTGATGACATGAGCACGGTGTCTTGCCAATTGTGCTGAGACGCCAGATACCAGTTTAACCCTTTTCGTTTCTTCTGTCTTTTTACCTTTCCCATTATTGCATCCGGATATTACGCAAAACCCCGTCAGCAAAATACCCAGCATCCAATAATAGCCGGAAAAAGCCAATCTGATCTTCATGTTGTTTTAGCTGTTTTTAGTAGCATATCCTACAAACTAAGATTTGCAAATCATTCAGGTGACTGCCTTGATTAAAGTCAAGGCGACATTCATTCGGATATCCCTAGCAAAAATAAAACCAGGTATCCCGGTAAATATTAACCTTTTTTGACGTGAAGTAAAAATTTATCCTCAAACAAAGGCTCTTTAAAAATATCATCAATCTTATAGATGTGCGGTCTGAGGCCACTTTCGGATACTTCCTCGGCCAGATCACCTCCCTTCAGACAAATGAGTCCGTTAGGAATTTCATGCTCCTTCCCTTTTTTAATAAGAGGCTTTCCCCATTGCCAGAGATTCTTAAGGGTGGTTACCGCTCTGGACACCACAAAATCAAACTGACGATTTGTAATCTGTTCTGCCCGGGTATGTTCAACTGTAATATTAGTAAGCCCGATAGCCTGACTAATTTCCCGGACTACGGTCAGCTTTTTATTAATGGAATCCACCATATGAAATGAAACTTCCGGAAAGAAAATAGCCAGAGGAATGCCGGGAAATCCCCCGCCACAACCAATATCTATAATCTGGGTACCGGGTTGAAACTCAATAAGCGCCGCAATACTAAGAGAATGTAAAATGTGTCTGGTATACAGACTCTCAATATCCTTTCTGGAAATCACATTAATCTTTTCATTCCACTCAGGATAGAGAGTACCCAGTGCCTTAAACTGTTGCAACTGATGATCCGTAAAATCAGAGAAATATTTTGTCAGCACTTCAACGCCCACCATAATTAACCTGTTTATTATTTATTAGGATGTATTAATCTACTTTTATATGATCTGCAAATGCCTTCAGACTCGGATAATTAAAATCACTGATCGGCTCCCCATCTTTCATAGGAGGTTCATCGATAGTTGTATTTAAAAAAACTTTATGCCTGATGGCTGCATTCATGGCAAATTCCATATCACTGGGATTATTGCCCACCATGACAGATTTGGAAAAATCAATCTCCGGAAAATCTTTTTTTGCCTGTAGCGCCATACCAGGATTGGGTTTTCTGAGCGGATCAGTATCAGACAGTTCTTTAGCGTAATAGAAATGGTCAATACGACCGCCATCCGGTCCTATAAGCTTCATCAGATAAGCGTGAATATCCGCCAATCCCTGTTCTGTCAAAAGCCCCCTGCCGATACAGCGCTGATTGGTACAAATCACGATGCGGCCGAACTGCCGGGCAAACTGTACCATAGCCTCTTTTGCACCTTCATATAATCTAAACTCATCAATACTGAGCGTATACCAGCCCACATGATCTTCATTGATGACGCCGTCTCTATCCAAAAACAAGGTCCAGCTTTTATCAATTTTTAAAGGAAGTCCGCTTGCCTTAATATCCGTAATGATTTCATTATCTGTTTGTGTATTATCCATTGTTCTATATAACCGGTTCCGGCAATCTTTGCTGCGATTGCTCTTTTATTCGAAAATATATTAATAAGATTTAAATATTTATGCGCCTCAGTGATTAAGATAAATCCCCGAAGATTTGTGCCTCCACCAATTGACAGATAATGTGACCAATCAAAATATGCGCTTCCTGTATCCTGGGGGTATCCGTAGCCGGCACATTAAAAAGTAAGTCGCTCAGCGCTTTAAGCTGGCCTCCGGTAGCGCCCGTAAGGCCAATGGTGAATACCTTAGCCGCTCTGGCTGACTCAAAAGCCTTGACTATATTGGTAGAATCACCGGAAGTACTAAGACCGATGAGTACATCACCAGGGTGTGTCAGGCCTTCAATTAATCTGGAATAAATCACATCAAAATCATAGTCATTGGCCACAGCTGTCAGGTAGGAAGTATTACAGTGAAAGGCTTCCGCCGGCAATGCCTTGCGGTTCAGGTAGAACCGACCGGAAAACTCTGCTGCCAGGTGCTGCGCATCGGCTGCGCTGCCGCCATTGCCACAAAACCAAACCTTATGACCTTCTTTGAATGCCTGGGAGACAACCATGACCGCCTGCTCCATACGATCCAGAAAGGAAGGGTCTTGAAGAATTCGTTGTTTTACGGAAATAGACCTTGAGATACAGTCTTTTATGATGGATTGCATGTACTTCGAATTTAAATTACTCCTATCCCGGGAAGGCACAAAGGTAGCTTTTATGCATCAAGTAAAGTGCATCACTCCATCTAAAACCGCCTTATTTTCCAAGATCCAATATAGCCTCGCTAAACTTAGCCCAGCTATACCGCTCTTTTTCTGACTTCAAAAATGGTAAATAATGGGCTGCGCCTCTTGTATATAACTGTTCGATGCCGTCTGCAATAGAACCCGGCGTAGGTTCTGTCACTACACCTACCTGATCATCCGGCACGAGGTCGGGCAATCCCCCTACATTGGTCACCAGCATGGGTTTCTCAAAATGGTAGGCCAGTGGGGTAACGCCGCTTTGTGTGGCATCACGGTAAGGCTGAATCACAAAATCGGCAGCACTCAGGTAATACCTCACCTCACTATCCGCAATAAAAGAAGTGCGCATAATCAATTGATTTTCAATATCCAATTCTGAAATCAATTTTTCGTATTCTTCTTTACCTCCGTAATATTCTCCTGCTACCATCAGTTTTGGCAAAACCCGGCTATTGCGGTCTTTTAAGAGCCGCATGGCCTTAAACAGCAGGTCAAGTCCCTTGTATTTTCGTATAAAACCAAAAAACAAGATGAGCGGTCCATCAGGAAGGTCTAATTTTTCCCGGGCTGCCCTTTGCGGCACCGGATCTCCAAAATTATCAAATAAAGGATGAACCACCAGCCTTGACGGCGTATCCGTAAAATGCTGCAAGTCCTTTTGGACGGAAGCGCTCATGGTGATAAAACCATCTACGGGCTTTATAAAATATTGGGTAAGCCAGGTATCTCCCGGCCTTTTTTCGTGAGGGATTACATTATCCGTAATACAGACAACCTTGGTATGTCCGTTTTTCTTTACCTGCCTTAGAATACTTCCCTGACAGGCGCCCATATAAGGAATCCAGTAACGTACAACAATCAGATCCGGGCGAAGCTTTCTAAGCTCCCTGCCTACCTTACGCCAGTTCAGCGGATTTGCTGAGTTAATGACGACCTTTATATCCAGATCTTCAGGAGCAGGCTCGTCGCTGTATTGTGAAGTTCCCGGAAATAAAAATCCAGGATATTGCAGACTATAAGTATACATAGTCACCTTGTGCCCCTCTGCCATAAATTCTCTGGCCAGACGCTGATCAAAGTTTGCCAATCCGCCTCTGAGCGGATAGGCCGGACCAAGGATTACGATATGCATACAGGACTCAGCTTAAACATTTATTGCTCTATCTGCCTACAAGGCTATAGACGATCTACTTTTTAAATAATCTGAATATATCATTACCAAAGGCAAATACCATCAGGGCCAATATAATAACCATCCCGATTGTCTGGGCATATTCCATAAACTTATCGCCTGGCTTGCGACCTGTAATCATTTCATAAATACAAAACAGGGCATGTCCGCCATCCAGTGCAGGAATAGGCAGTAAGTTCATAATAGCCAGGATCATGGATAAAAATGCAGTCAGCGACCAGAATGCCTGCCAATCCCAGGTGGCTGGAAAGAGATTCGCAATACCCACCGGACCGCTCATTCCTTCAGATAAATTGACTTTTCCCCCGAATAATATCTTCAGTTGCTTTACATAGGAGCCTAACATCCGGCAGCCTTTGGCCACGCCGGCAGGTAAAGCTTCCCAGAAAGTATAATGAACGATATAAGGCGGTTCTGACTGAACGGCAATTCCCATAATACCATCTGCCGGAACATTGACAGCAACCATGGAAGTATCCGTACCTCTTAAAACGCTAAGATTTACTGTTTTACCCTTGGAGGCCTGTGTGGGCTGTGTCACCTGATCCCAGAACTCTACCGGAGCTCCGTTAAAGGCAATAATTTTATCTCCTTTTTTAAGTCCTGCCTTGGCGGCCGCGGAGCCGGTCTGTACAGAATCTATGGCTGGCACCTTGATTCTAAAATCGCTGGCACCCAGAAAATGGATATGCTTATTAATGATAACCGAGGTCAGATTAGAAGGTAACGCAACACTCAGTGTTTGCCCCGCTCTGGAGACCTGAATAGACTTAACGTCATCCAGTAATATATTCAAGGGGATATCCTCAAAATGAGCCACTTTTTTCCCATCTAAAGACAGTATTTTATCACCACTCTGTAACCCAACTGTTTGCGCCAATGAATCGGCTACAATTCCATACTGCAGACTATCGGTAGGACGATAGGCATCGCCCCATTTCCATAGCATCATGGAATAGATAAAAAATCCCAGCAAGATATTCACGATAATGCCGGCCAGCATAATGATTAACCTTTGCCAGGCGGGCTTGCTCCTGAATTCATAAGGCTTGGGCGGCTCAGCCATCTGGGCTTTGTCCATACTTTCATCGATCATCCCGGATATCTTCACATATCCGCCTAAGGGAACCCAGCCAATACCATATTCGGTATCCCCAATCTTTTTCTTAAGTAAGGAAAACCAGGGATCAAAGAAAAGGTAGAACTTCTCTACCCGGCATTTGAACCATTTTGCAGTTATATAATGTCCAAACTCATGTAGGACAACCAGGATGGATAGAGATAAAATCAATTGGGCAGCTTTAATACCTACGGTTGCCCAGTCTATAGCTAAAAGTGTCATGTAATTACGAAGTAATGAAAAAATTGAGTTTTGATGCGGGTTTGATTACATATTTACAAGTGTGGCTGCAAAATTACGAGCTTCACCATCAGTTTCAAAGTAATCTTCCAGGCTGGGCCTTTCTATAAAACTGATTTTGGCCATGGTTTTCTCAATGACATCCGTCATTTCTAAAAATCCTATCCTGTTATGCAGGAAGGCATAAACCGCTAACTCATTGGCTGCGTTGAGAATACAAGGTAAATTCCCCCCTTTGTTCAGGGCTTCTGATGCCAGGGCCAGATTGCGGAAAGTCTTTAAATCCGGTTTTTCAAAATGCAGGGCATCTGGTTTTAGAAAATCATATCTGGGAAACTTTGAAGCAATTCTATGTGGAAAGCTTAATGCATATTGGATAGGCACTTTCATATTGGGCAGTCCCATCTGTGCCTTAATGCTGCCATCCTCAAATTCCACCATTGAATGAATGATACTTTCCGGATGTACAATTACATGGATTTGCTGAGGAGCCAGGTTAAATAACCATTTTGCCTCAATCATTTCCAGGCCTTTATTCATTAAAGTCGCAGAATCAATGGAAATTTTGGCGCCCATCTGCCAGTTTGGGTGTTGAAGCGCATGTTCTCTTTTCACATTCACCAGGTAATTCGGCTTTCTTCCTAAAAACGGACCACCACTGGCAGTAAGGATTACCCGGTCGATTTTATTGCGGCCCTCACCCACCAGACATTGAAAAATGGCAGAATGCTCACTATCCACCGGGATTATCGGCACTCTGTTTTCCGCAGCTGTCCGCATAACGATATCACCGGCTACTACCAGTGTTTCCTTATTGGCCAGTCCGACGGGCTTACCACTTTCTATCGCTTTAAGCGTCGGCTTTAAACCGGCAAATCCAACAATGCCGGCAATCATTAAATCATAACTGTCCATCCCAGCAACATCTACCAGCGCCTGGTCACCTGCAAAAACCTTAATATTGGTCTGCATGAGGGCCGTCTGGACGGTTGAAAATTGGCTTTCATCCGCAATAACCACAATATTAGGATCAAATTTAAGGGCTTGTTCAATTAACAGGTCCACGTTGGTGGATGCCGTCAGGATCTCTGCACAGAACAATTCAGGATTTTCCTCAATGATTTCCAGGGTCTGTTTACCTATTGAACCGGTAGAGCCAAATATTGCAATGCGTCTTTTTTGCATAATTTTCAGAATGCAGGTTGTATAAACCTGGTTTTTATGATTCGTTGTAAAGATATTGGTTTTAGGCCTAAATAGAAAATGCCGCCTTCAGAACGCTGCCGGAGTAAATTTTCAGTCAAATTCCCTAAAACATACCGTTCAAACTAATAAAAACCGGTGATTACATGGGTTAAATTAAAAATTCATTTAATGCATCAGCGATTTTGCGGTCATTACTTAAGCGGGGAAGCTTATTTTGCCCACCCAGTTTGCCCACAGATCGCATATAATTAATAAAGCCGTCTTTTTTAACGGGCGTGATCCGAAGCGTCTGAAGAATACCTCCAGCAATCAAATCATCATAATATGTGTTCTTCTTTCTCAGATAATTATCAATTGTCAAAGCCAGCTTCTCCAAATCTGCCGGCTGATTTTCAAATTCTACGAGCCACTCATGGTAGCTCTTACCTTCTCCTTGAACAACCATCGGAGCCACAGTAAACTCAGTAATTCTTGCCCCACATTCAGCAGCCGCTGCCTGCATGGCAAAATCGACTTCTTCCCCGATCACATGTTCGCCAAATGCAGAGATAAAATGCTTGGTTCTGCCTGTCACAATAATCCGGTAGGGATTTAAACTGACAAAACGAACCATATCTCCTATATCATAAGCCCAAAGGCCTGCATTATTACTGATAATCAATGCATAATTCTGTTCTAAGGCAACTTCCTCCAAAGACAGCCTGCTGGCTCCCGGCTTCCCGTATTCATCGGCGGGAATAAATTCAAAGAAAATCCCTGAATTTGTATTGAGTAACATTCCCTTTTCCGTCTGAGAATCCTGAAAGGCAAAAAAGCCTTCTGAGGCAGGAAAAAGCTCAATTGTATCAATTTTCTTGCCAATGGATTCAAAGAGTTTTTGTTTATACGGCTCAAAATTAACCCCTCCATACACCATTAGTGAAAAATTAGGGAAAATCTCACCCACCTTTTTACCGTGCTTTTCGATCAACCGGTCAAAATACATCTGAACCCAAGGCGGAATGCCGCTTATCAGGGTCATATCCTTATTACTGGTTTCTTCGACAATTTTATCCAGCTTAGTCTCCCAGTCCTCAATACAATTGGTTTCATATTTAGGAAGCTGATTGGTTCTCAGATAAGGCGGTACATGGTGGTTAACAATTCCACTGAGTCTTCCTGAAGGAACCCCGCCTATTCTATCCAGCACCGGAGATCCGCTCAAAAATATCATCTTACCTCCTGTAAAGTCAGCTTTGCCGGTTTGGGCGATATAACATAATAACGCATTACGCGCTGTATTAATATGATTGGAAATAGATTCCTTTGAAATGGGAATGTATTTTGCCCCGCTTGTCGTTCCACTGGTCTTGGCAAAATATAATGGCTGCCCTTTCCAGAGAATATTCTGTTTGCCTTCCTTTACTTTTTCTACATAAGGACGCAATTGTTCATAATCTCTGACAGGGATATGATTTTTAAAATCCTCATAGGTTTTGATACTGTCAAATCCATGGTCTTTACCAAAAACGGTATGCTGGGCTGACTTAATCAGGTACTGGCGAATACTTTTCTGATCCTCCACCGCACTGGCCATTTCCTTTTTTACCTTACTATAGATAAAACCCGCAAAGGGCCTTGCCAATAATGATTTTACATGCATCTTTCTATACAATTCTTAGGCTCCAAATGTAACTTAAATGCACATGCAAGCACTAGAAAAATTCGATAAATTCGATAATAAAATAAATTCTTTTCAAATTAATTTTTGAATTTCAAATTTTCAACTTACTTTTGCGCTCCTGAATGCCCAGGTGGCGAAATTGGTAGACGCACTGTGTTCAGGTCGCAGCGTTCGCAAGGATGTGCTGGTTCGAATCCAGTCCTGGGCACTCTTAAACCGTTGTAAATAAATTATTTACAACGGTTTATTTATTTTAGAAACTCCAACACACTCTTTTCAAAAGTTTACATTACTCTTTTCAGGCACGCACATGGCATGCGTTTTGGTTCACATTATGTCAAAAAATGGATGTCAAAATAACACCCAGTATAAAGCGCAACGGAGAAAAAATGCAGTATTGTAACTATTGGGAATATTGACCTAAAAGTATATTCAAGCGAATAAATAGAAAGCGTCTTTCTACACCAAAAATTCTGCTTGTTTCAAATGATTCAATGAAATATCAATATACTCAGGATCTGAAAACATGCTTCTTTTTCTATCACTCCATTCTTCTAGTTTTTCAGCAACATCTTCAGGTTCAAATGTATTGTTTTTAATAGAAAGATAATCCAAAGAAGACAAAAGTTCTAAAGCAAAATCAGAATAAAATCCATCCAAGAAGCGCATTGTCTTTTGAGCAATTTTAAAAATCTCTTTATTGCTTTCTACATACATTTTGACTGTATCATATCCATCCGAAATTAAAGTCAGTGGCTCAAATGGTTTTTTATCCATACCGCTATATCCCATCAGATAACTTCCGTTCAATGCATTTAGCAAAAATCTCACCTTTCCAGAATATGGTCCATAAAATTTTGGTTCATACTCTAATTTAAAATACTTTTCAGCCCCAAATTTTTGCAAAAAGTAACAAACTTTTTCGCTAGAAAATTCCGAGACATATTCCCCATTTCTAACTAAATCATAAAGAACAAATAACAACAGGGCGCGGGCATCAGTAAGTTTCACCCTTTCCTTTTTTAGTTGTTCTTTAATATGAGTTGTTGGCTCAAACAGATAAATCTCAATATCAAGATCTCCCAATTTATTCTCAATAATCCTTTTAACTCTTTCCCACTCCAATCCTCCATTTCCTGCCCCTAGAGGTGGTATTGCGACACTCTTTATATCATTATTTTTTATTACTTTAATTAAATCATCAAGTCCATCTTCGATATACTGATATTCTGACGGCTTTCGCCAATCAGTTTTTGTCGGGAAATTGATAATGATTTTTTCTCCGCTAATGCTACTAGAATCTCTTGAAACAAAAACTTTTCCAATAGCTATTTCACTATTTTTAACGGCATTTTGATATGCTTTAAAATTATTAGGATACGCATTCTTAAATTGAAGCGCGATACCTTTCCCCATAACGCCAACTAAGTTCACAGTATTGACCAACGCTTCAGCACCACTTTCAAATAAATCGCCTGTTATATATTTTATCATATTATATTCCATTTGAATAATAAGCATTAGGGATAATTTTTATCTTAGTTCCCAGAACACCCATATCTATTAATCTATTTCTTGCATCTTTATTAAAACAACCGAACCCTATTATTAAATGAGGAGGTATGTCTCCTTCAATAATAAATTCTGCCTGCTTTTTCCGCTTAACGTCCAAATTTGCTGTACCCCAATATTGCTTTGTAATCGCTTCCCAATCAATAATATCCGGCAGTTGAGGTAACTTACTATAATCATAGAATCTGGTAAATCGATCCGTCCCGTGGCCATCAGAGAAATAAAACGTCTTTCCTATGCTCGCTACCTGCACTACGGAGCATGCTAAATATACAATATTTTCAGGATTAACCGCATTAGGAACAAAATTCCCTCCATGTTGTATCACGTACAACATCGGCATTCGAACACCAAAATAAAATGGTATAAAATCACCCAATTTAATTATTGGTGCATGGCTTTTTGTCAGATTGCCGTTTTGTATCTTGACAAATTTAATATCTCTATTATTTATTAAAGTTTTATCTCCAATTGAAACAAAATTGGGTATACTAAATAATTAATGGTCGTATTGTAAATTTCCGTAATAAAATAGGGCATTTATTCTGAACCTTTCGAAGTTAGCAAACCCTCTTGCTTTTGCAACAATTGCTTGGATTCTACCGTTTGTATTTTCATGTAATCCACTTGATGTTCTAG
>NZ_FNQY01000035.1 GCF_900107765.1 Arachidicoccus rhizosphaerae
TCCGTAAACTTTTTTGTCCCCTTCTCGGTTTGAATCATACCCATAGTTACAATTTTTTTTTGTAATTATGTCCGATTATTTAGGGGAGCGGAACAACAATAAAACCACGGGGATACCCAATTCTGAAACCAGAAAAAATTGGATATATTTTTTCTCCGTTAATTTTACATGATGATATTTCGTTTAAACAACTTCTCCCCTGGCCCTCACTTTGGTGATTAACAATATTTGAAATTTGAAACGTTTTTTTTGATTCTGGTAAAAATATTTCCCAATCGTAACCTGGACCTAATACCCGGTAATGATTCTGAGATGTTGTATTGCCACTTAACCAAAAATATAGAGTATCTCCAGAGATCAACTGATTAGGCTGAATATCTGTTATAAAAAGAGTATCCATAAGTTGATCAAACTTCCCGTTTTGATGATACGCTCTAAAGATAATAGAATTAAAATCGTTTGAATTACTATAACCAGTAAAAGCTGGAATAAGATTACTATCCATACAAGGTCGGGTTGGGTTACAAGAAAAATATAAAATATTCATTAATAAAATATAAAATATTCGTTTCATAAGTTTAATTTGTTGCTTATTCTTAGAATGATTGATTATTGCATCTGCGAACCAAAATAAGGAAAGTGGCGTGGCTCCGACAAAAATATCAAAAAAAAACAGGTGTTCTTATGGCATTCTTTAATGCTTTTTGATTTACTGGTGAAGTAACAGGTGAATCAACATCGTAACCATTTATAAAGTTTGTTGATAAATCCCAATAAAGGCCCCCATCTTGCCTATCCTTATTTGTATAAACTCCCCCATAGTATTTATCAAAATATAAGGCAACCCTTTATTTATTTTTAATATTAACAACAAAACCAGTAGGATATCCAATTGTATCGATAAATACTGGAATCGTTGTTTCTCCGTCAACAGAACAGGACGTTATTTCATTAACGCAATATCGACCCTTCCCTTCAGTCCACCTATTTGCAATTTCGGAAATACGGAATGTTCTCTTTATAGCAGGAACATATACTTCCCAATCAAAATCAGGTCCAAGAACCCAATAATGATGTTGAGAAGTATAGTCTCCATTTAACCAAATATATACTGTATCTCCGGAAGCTGGGCTTCCAGGATCTCGAACCAAAGCTGTATCCATAATTTGGCTAAAACCATCCCCCTTTTTATATGCGCGGAAAATAATAGAGGTGAAATCATAAGGATTAGCAAACCCTGTGAATGCAGGAATTAAATTACTATCCATACATGGATGTGTGGGATAACACGAATATAATAAAACACATAGAGATGCGAAAACGGTTAATTTTTTCATTAGGAGGTTTTATTGTTTATTTTTGGAGTGATTGATTATTGCATCTGCAAACCAAAATATAGAAAGCGGAGTAGCGTCTGCAAAAATATCAAATATTCCCGGGCTTCTTAAAGCTCTCTTGAGAGCGGCCTGATTGAATGGGTCGCTAATGGGTAAATCTTTATCATATCCATTTATATAGTTTTTAAGCAAATTCCAATTAACATTTCCTACTGGGTTTTTAGGATCGGTATACACTCCATCATAATATTTATTAAAATATTTTAATGCTCTAGCATTCCCATCCCAAGCTGTCGGGTTATCATTTCCAGAAGAGAAAAAATCAGGAATGGCAGTAAAAGGACGATATGCTAACCCCTGCACCTGGCTTTGCAAGTAACGTCCGTACTCATGTTGCAGTATAGGATCATTAGGACTAAGTTTTATATCATTGGGTGCACCGATATAGTTATCAAGTGTGAAAGCGGCTCCCCCTCCAGCGCCATTTTCCTTCGATAGCCAATTTGTCATCAAAACTGTTGCCCGTCAAAATATTTTACCTTTTCTACTCCCCCAAGTGCATTTTGGGTGACGGATAAGGTAAGGCCAACCGCCTCTTGTGGAGCTTGCCGGGTTAAATTAGAGACCCAATTTAAAACATTCTGAAACACGGAAAAACGTGGATTAATGGTCGATATAAACAAAATAAGGGATTGTCGCGCAGCCTTATTTGACAATAATCGCACATAGGCCATTGCCGGAATTTACATAAAGAATGTCTTTAATAATTGTACCTTTTTTGGTCCAAATCAGGATAGAAAAGCTTTGATTTGTAATCATACCATTTTACGTTTTCAAAGTCAATCAAATTGACCTCTATTGAATCCGTTTGATCTGTCCCAACTGACCTTGTATCAGTTTGTTTTACAAATAGCTACGAGTTCATTCGATTCCCAAGAATTCAACTTGATCCGCACTTTCCCTCCAAGTAAACCGACATGCACGGCATACAATGAAAAAACCGCCTGAAACTTTTTATAGCTCCAGGCGGTTTTAAGCGGTGAGGGCGGCACCCAATGATATTTTATATAACGAATTGAATTACAATTATTTAGGAAGATTTGAATTGACCCTGATAACCGTATTGGTACCTTACTAATCTGGATTCAAATGAACCTAAGCAAAGGTAAACTTTATTTTAATATTCATAGCGCGGCAGTCTAAAAATCTTGATTAATCTGTCAATAGAGAAAACTAAATATTAGACTCTGCTTGAGTATTTATAACTGTACATTTGTGTTTATTATTTGGACGACTTATTTTCGATCTTTCAATATTTCGGAGGCATCATTCATAATCTTCCTATTTAATGCGCGTTTCTTAAACTTTCCGCATATCTATCGGGCAAAATACTTTCTTCAACTGCTTTGGCTGCTTTTTCTACATCATATTGAAACCGGATGAACTCCACTTGAATGCTTTCTTTCACCGATATAGCACTTTGCTCATTTATATGAAGCAAAACATAGCAGCCTCTTGGGTCTCCGTCTTTTGGCTTGCCCACCGATCCTATATTTACAGCGTGGCGAAAATGATCTTGTCCGGCAGTACCTGAATTTAAGATACGGTGGTAAGGCTTATGGGTATGCCCGAAGCACATAATATCGGCATCTGCCTGTTCCATAATGCGCAGCATACTTTTTTCTTCCCTGTCTTCAAAAAGATACTCATTGATCCGCCTTGGACTGCCGTGCACCAGCAGCAAATTCAATTTGTCGTTATTCAACTGAAATTCCAATCGTATGTGAGCGGGAAGCGTTCTTAGATATTTGCGTTCGGCATCTTTTATCAATTCATTGGTAAGGGCAATCGAAACCTTACCCATGTGCTTCTCTTCATCTGTTTTATATGCACAACCGCAGTCGTTGCTTACCCTGCCGATACCAAAATCGTAATTCCCCGCAATTGTAGGAATGCCGCGGTTCCTAATAATATTAGTCACTTCATTTGGCCAAATATTATATCCTACAAGATCACCAAGACAATATATTGCATCGGGCTGCTTTGCATCTATATCTTCTAAACATGCCTGGAGTGCTGGCAAATTGGCATGAATATCACTGAACAGGGCTATTTTCATCTACCTTGATTTTTTTGAGGTTTATTATAATATTTATTACGAAGCCAAAAAGCAACATTCACCAGGATAATGAGCGCAGGAACTTCTACCAGCGGCCCGATGACACCTGCAAAGGCTTCTCCCGAATTAATGCCAAACACACCAATAGCCACCGCAATAGCCAATTCAAAATTATTACCTGCAGCCGTAAAGGAAACCGCAGCATTCTGCGCATAATCTGCGCCCAGACGTTTCCCTACAAAAAAGCTAACCAGAAACATAATAGCAAAATAGACAATTAACGGGATTGCTATGCGGATCACATCAAAAGGTATCCGGACAATCATCTGGCCTTTCAGGCTGAACATAACCACTATTGTAAATAGTAGGGCTATAAGCGTGATAGGAGATATAAACGGAACAAACTTTTGCTGGTACCACGCATCCCCTTTTAAGCGCAATAGCAGATAACGGCTGATAAGACCGGCGGCAAAAGGAATGCCCAGGTAAATAGCTACGCTACACGCAATCTCTCCAATGGTAATATGAACGTCCAGACCTTTTAATCCAAAGAGTGGCGGAAGAACGGTAATAAACAGGTAGGCGTAAACACTGTATAGCAATACCTGGAAAATACTGTTTAATGCGACCAATCCCGCTGCGTATTCCCGGTTTCCTTCAGCCAGCTCATTCCAGACAATGACCATTGCGATGCACCTGGCAAGGCCGATAAGTATCAATCCGACCATATATTCCGGGTAACCATGCAGGAAAAGTAGCGCGAGCAAGAACATTAATACAGGCCCGAAAACCCAATTAAGAAGTAAAGAAGCGCCTAATACCTTTGTGTTTTTAAACACTTTACCTAACTGCTCGTAACGTACTTTGGCTAAAGGCGGATACATCATCAAAATCAACCCTATTGCCAGGGGAATATTGGTTGTTCCCGAAGAAAAGGAATTGATAAAATCGGATGAGGAAGGGACAAAATACCCTATGGAAACACCGCAGAGCATCGCCAGGAATATCCACAGGGTAAGGTACCTATCCAGGAAACCTAACTTTTTCCTTTCATGTGCAGGAGCGCAGTTTTTTGCAGACATATTTTTCGCGTTTAAAGAGTTTAATTACAACAATCAGGGCCGCAGCAAGCCGCCTCTGCGGGTTTTTCTGCATAGACGGTGATGCTTTTAATGCTGCTATCTCCGTTTCTAAATTGACTGATTTGTTCTTTTGAAAGATAGCCTGCGAGGATATCATCAGGAATTTGAATAGCCTTTTCTTTTTGAAGGGTTATATTGCTGAATCCGTTTTGTAAGATAAGGTCTAAATAATCCTTTTTCTGAATAGCTCCCGCAACACATCCGGCATACATTTCGGCCGCTTGCTGTAATGCAGGTGGCAATTCCCCTTCTAAAACAATATCGGAAATACTGAAATGGCCTCCGGGTTTCAACACCCTATAAATTTCTTTAAATACCCCGTCTTTATTCGGCACAAGGTTTAAAACGCAATTACTCACAATTACATCCGCAGCATTTGCCGTAACAGGCATTTTCTCGATATCACCACGGCGAAATTCCACATTATTATAGCCCAGCTTATCCACGTTGGCTCTTGCTTTATCTACCATTGCAGGCGTAAAATCTATGCCGATCACTTTACCGGTTTCGCCGGTTTCCCTGCGGGCAATAAAACAATCATTACCTGCACCTGAACCCAGATCAATAACGGTATCTCCCGGTTTTATCTGCGCATATTGTGTCGGTAGCCCGCAGCCCAATCCTAAATCCGCATCTGGATTATAGCCTTCCAGGGTACTGTAATCGTCGCTCATAATATGATACACTTCGGTGGAGCAGCATCCCGATCCGCAGCAGGACGCTTCATTGGTGGCCTTATCTTGCAGGGCGATAGCTGCATATTTTTGTTGTACCAGCTCTTTTAATTTTTGTTCGTTGTTCATTTTCGTAAGTTTTTATACATTAAGAATATTACATCCAGAATTTTAAGACTTTCGCTTCGCCGATAAAATCGGTTACTTTTTTCTTTATCTCATCCCGCACTTCGCGGGTTTGCGCCAAAATTTCTTCTTTAGTACCCTTAAACCCGGAAGGATCGGGGAAAGACCAGGCAATGCGCTTGGTCATGCCTGGAAAAACAGGGCAGCGCTCGGCGCTTGCCGCATCGCAGACGGTAATGACTGCATTAAAGGGCTTGCCTTGCCTGAAAAGGTCAAATACGGCCTTCGTCTGTTTACCGCTGATGTCAATCCCGGCTTCCGCCATAGCTTCCACCACATAGGGATTTAAGGTACCTGGTTCCAAACCCGCACTTTCGGCGATAAAGGCGTCTGCGCCTAATTCATTTAAGAAAGCCTCGGCCATCTGGCTTCTTGCACTATTATGAACGCATACGAACAGAATTTTATGCTTTTCCATATTTTTTGTATTTGTTTATTGCAATAAAGCGATTTAATGAAGAAAAAAAATATCAACAACAACCTTCTCCCGTCGGGTCTCCCACTTCTACAAAGAAATTATTAAAAAATTCCCGGAATTTCTTCCAGACTTTCGGGTCAATACAATAGCATACGCTTGTCCCTTCCACAGAACCCTGGATAATTCCCGCCAGCTTTAATTCCTTTAAATGTTGGGAAATGGTCGGCTGGGCCAGGCCAAGTTCAACTACCAAATCCCCACAAATGCAGGCATTTGTCTTCACAAGTTGCTCTAAAATGGCTATCCGGGCCGGGTGTGCGATAGCCTTCGCCATATTTGCCAATTCATTTTGCTTTTTATTGAATAAATCCGTTTTTGTAGAGCCCATATTTCATTCTTCAATTGCAATATTACGATAATCACTTAACAATTGTAGATAATTCATGAAAAAATTCTGAACATTCTTAATTAACTTTATATAAGTGTGGGAGAATGTTGGAATTCGAGATTGATATTTTGATACAGTCCCAGTAGCTCAGGGAATGTCATCGTTTTGATATTCAGGATAGTCCAGAAGAAAATTTCGAAGGCTGATGAAAAGGAAAAAACGTTAAAATTAGCTCCCTTTCAGGTCCAGTCATTTGATCACAAACTAAATAACAATCTTCATCGTTAAAAATTCTGTAATGAAAAGTAGCTGAAAATTAAAGCATAATACTTCAAAACTGCATTCGTTGTATCCTAACTGCATTCAATATTGCTAACAAAGCTACACCTACATCTGCGAAAACAGCTTCCCACATGGTTGCCAAGCCTCCCGCTCCCAAAGCTAAGACAACCGCCTTTACGGTAAACGCCAAAGCGATATTTTGTATCACAATTCGCTTAGTAGCCTTTCCTATTTTAATGGCTGTAACTATTTTGGAAGGCTGATCTGTTTGAATGACTACATCAGCCGTTTCAATGGCAGCATCACTGCCCAATGCCCCCATAGCAATCCCAACGTCACTTAATGCCAACACCGGTGCATCATTGACGCCATCTCCGACAAAAGCGATGATGTTCGTTTTATCCTGCTTTAACTCTTCAATTTTATCTACTTTATCCTCGGGCAATAAATCACCAAAGGCCTTGTCTATGTCTAAATGCCCTGCTATTTTTTGTGTAATGGCATTTTTATCCCCACTCAACATTATCGTTTGCCTAATACCGTTCAAGTGCATTTGCTTAATGGCCTGCTTGGCATCTTCCTTTACTTCATCCGCTATCAGTACATAGCCAGCATATTTATTATTAATAGCCACCACAACGATCGTTTCTGCAACCTGATCTATAGCTGTATCATAACTCACATTAAATTTCCTAAGTAATCTGGTATTCCCAGCCAGCACATATTTACCGTTTACTTTCCCTTTTAATCCATGCCCTGAAATTTCCTCTATATCTTCTGTGGCATAAGCTTGCACGTCGTTTTTCTGATATTCGGCGATAGCTTTGGCAATAGGATGTGTGGATTTACTTTCTAATGCGGACAATATTGGAATAAAGTCATTTTTATCCATCCCGGTCGTAACAATGTCCTGGACTTTAAAAACACCAGCTGTTAGTGTTCCTGTCTTATCCATTACTACCGTATTTATTTTGGTCATCAGTTCTAAGTAATTCGAGCCTTTAAACAGGATGCCATTTTTACTGGCTGCGCCAATTCCTCCAAAATAGCCTAATGGTATAGAAATAACCAGTGCGCAGGGGCAACTGATCACTAAAAACACCAATGCCCTATACAGCCATTGTGTAAATAGGTAGTCACCGACAATAAAATATGGGATGAGCACTAAAGCCACCGCCAAAAAAAATACAATAGGCGTATATATTTTCGCAAATCTCCTTATTAGTAATTCTGTCTTTGCTTTCCGCGTAGTAGCATTTTGAACCATATCCAGTATTCTTGCAAGAGAACTGTCAGCAAATTTCTTAGTTACCTTCAATTCAATTACTTTATCAAGGTTGAGCATTCCCGCCAAGACCTGTTCCCCTTTGTAAATGGATTTAGGTTTGCTCTCACCTGTAAGCGCTGCGGTATTAAAACTGCCACCCACACTAAGCATTTGTCCATCCAAAGGCACTTTTTCACCTGACTTTACCTGAATCGTTTCTCCTACAGAAACATTTTCAGGTTTTGTTTCTATATATTTATTGTCCTTCAAAACGCTTGCAGCATCTGGCCTTATATCCAATAATGCCTTTATGTTTCCTTTGGCCTTCCTCACAGCTGCACTTTGGAATAATTCTCCAATGGCATAGAAGAGCATCACTGCCACACCTTCGGGGTATTGGCCAATAGCAAATGCACCGATAGTTGCTAAAACCATTAAGGTGAACTCGGTGAAGAATTCTTTACCTAATAACGCATCCCAGCCTTCCTTCATTACCGGAAAACCTACCGGCAAATAGGCAACGGCATACCATGCAAAGCGGATATACCCGGTGAAAAATGCCGGTTTTACATAATTATCCAATGCAATGCCGATTAATAGCATCATCAAACTAATTAAGGCAGGCAGATATTTTATAATAGCACTTTTCCCTTTTATATCTGCCTGTCCTTGTTCTTTATCATCAGGCTCCTCCTCATGCTCCTCCTCATGCAATAGCCTTTTTCCACCAGCGTCTGTATAGATTTTTTCTTCCAACGTACAACAGGTTATTCTTCCCTGCGCATCATAGGTATGAACGTGATTTGGGTCTGTATTTTTCATTTTTAAATATTTAATATCATTAAGTTACATTGTCACACCAAGTATCAAAAACAATAAATATCCTATAAAAAATGGCGCGGTAAGCCATATATTATCTTTTTGCGCATGCGCTTTGACTAACAGTTCTTCCGTCACGAGAAAAAGCAGTGCAGCTAATCCAAACGACAATATAATTTCCATTGATGTATCCTCCAGGTTATGAAATAAAGCATCTCCTGCCATTGAAAAAAGAAAGAAAATAGCAGCCAATATGATAATAATGGACAACACTTTATTGGCGCGAATACCTTGTCTCCCAAGAGAAGAAGCAGTTGCTAAACTTAAAGTCAGGTTTTCTGTGGCAAGTGCCAAAGAAAGGAGAATCCCTTCCTTGCGTCCTGCTGCAAATCCTATTCCTAACAAAAGGCCATCAATTGCTATATCTATGCATACTGCTAACAAAAGCCCTATAGGAAATACTGAAGATTTGTTTACAGAAGCCTTATCCTCCATTTTGCCCGAAAAATACATTAGTGTCAACATGAAAAAAATACCCAATCCAAACCCGATGCTTATCCTTACAGGATCATGGATCTTAATAATATCAGGAAGAAGCTCTACGGAAACCACTGAAAAAACAACTCCAGCAGAAAAGTGAAGAATAACACTATATATCGTCTGAGATGGTTTTAGGTAAATGGCCGCCAAACCGCCTACAATAATTGTTAATACCGGTATTAAAAGAAATAATAGCATAGACTTCCTGCTGATTTAAAGTTTATTCTTCCTCGGATGTATTTTTCATTTTTGAAAGCAGATCATACGCACCCTCGATTACGATGGCCATGTTGGGATTGAAATCTTTTGTGAAGGTCACCGCCGTATATCCATTTTCTGTTACACCTGTTTCAACTTCGAGCATTCGGAAGCTGTACCCGTCCTGAATGCTTCCCGATTTTGGCGATTCCGGCTGAAAAACGTAGTCCTTTCCACCAAAGCTTACGATGGCGTTTTCGGGAAGAGCGGTTAACTGGCTTGTCCCGGTCTCAATGGTTGCTTTCAAATAGATACCAGGGATCATGGATGAGGTAATAGGGCTCGTAATGCGGCAGTTTACCGGTATGCTGCCGTCTTTACCTATCTCCTTGCCAATCAGGTAAATTTGAGCCCTATATGCTGTTGAGTCATTGACCAATGAAAAATGAATGTTCAAATCCCGCTTTAGTCTAGGGATATCCTTCTCAAATACCGCCAATTCAACATACATATTATCTGAATTCACAATCCTGAACATCATATCATTGGGATTGACGTGCGTTCCCCGGTTTACATTGACCTGTGTTACATACCCGTTGATGGGTGAATAAATCGTAACGGTATTCTGGATGCCATTTTCTTCTAAAGTATTGGTATTTATATGGATCAATGATAGCTTTGCTTTTAACCCCTTTACTTTATTGAGCGCAGCCTGATAATCTGCTTTGGATTTTTGCAGTGTCTTTTTGGCATTAATATTTTGTGTTGCCAGTTCTTGCTGCCGGTTATACTCAGACGTAAGAAACTCCAACTGATTGGTTCCATCTAAATAATCTTGTTGCAGTTGGATGAATTCGGGGCTCTCCAGAGTGACAAGCCTTTCACCTTTGGTTACTCTTTTTCCATCCAATAGTGTTGTTGATTTAACGATACCGCCATAGGGGATGGTAATACTCACCGCATTTTGAGGTGGGACTTCCAATCTGCCATTTACCTGAATGACAGCACTTAAATTACGAAGCCCCGCTTTGCCGGTCTTGATATCCAGGGACTGTAATTGCTGTGGTGTTAAGGTAACAGTATTGTCTGAAACTTCTTCGGCGGCAGTATCCGACCTTGAGGATTTGTTTTGTAAAGGAGTATTTTCATTACTGCTGCATGCGGTTATTTGCAAAGCTGTGAATGCTATGAGCAGCAACAGGCCATATTTTTTTATCTGTATCATCGTAATTAATTTAAAAGTTAGTTATTTTTTCCGGACAAATATTGCAACTCAATGACAGATCGGTTGAATTGATGGACGGTTTGTAAATAGTTAGACCTTATTTCTGAGTAGGTTCGCAGTGCCTGCAATAGTTCTACATATTGGATTTCTCCCTGCTGAAACGCGCTTTGCGCTTGCCTCCGTAAGAACTCCGCATTTGGCAAAGCACTCGCCTCATAATATCGGACACTCTTTTCCTGCTTCAGGTATTCTGAAATGGCCTGGTCATATTTTCCCCTGATATTGGTACTATACAATTCAAATTGCTTTTGTGCTATCTGTGCATCTACTTTCGCTGCCTTGATTTTATTTTTATAAGGCTTGTAAAAGAGTGGAATACTGATACCTGCCTGCACCCCCCAAAAGCGGTTACCGGCACCAAAATAGATCTCTTGTCCTTTTACAGGTTGCATGCCAATAATGCTTTGATTAAAATAGCCAATAGAAAAATCTGGCCCGGCTTCAGCGCGTCTCACCTGGACGGCGTGATTAGCAACTTCGATTTTTTGCTGGATGAGCTTTAAAACCGGGCTACTTAATGAATCTGCCGGATGCAAAAAGGAAGCTGCATCTGCTTTTATAATCATACTGTCAGTGATAGCAATAGGTGCGGCCGAATTTAACAGCGTTTGTAACTCTTTTTGTGCAATCAGGATATCTCCTTCATTTTTCGCTGCAACGTTCTTGATTTCATCCAGCTGCGTTTGTGCTGTTTTTGCTTCCAACAAAGTGCTTTCCCCAGTTTTATACCGTAAGTCAGCCGCTTTTAGAAAGTTTTGATACACTGTATCCTGAGCATATAACAGTTGGCGGTAGGCTAATAAATAATTTAGCTGGTAATAGACAGATTTTACATTATAAATAAGGTCATTTTTCACCACATTTACATTGAGCTTACTTTCTTTTATACGGGCATTTGCCAGTTTTTTCTGTGCTCCAAATAATCCTGGGTTGGGAATATTTTGATTCACAGAAAAGTAAGTATCCCATCGTCTGCTGTTGGATTGGCCATATTGCCCTTCAATATTTGTTTTGCCGAAATCTGTAGCTGTTTTCCTGAGATATTCCTGTTTATGAATATCCAGCGTTGCGGATTTTACCGATGCGTTTTGGGTGACCGCCTTTTGGATGATCATCTCTAACGTCTGTGGCTGTGGCTTTGGCTGATTTGTTTGAGCGTTTGTCACCAAAGGGCTAAACATTAAAACTAAAAGCACTGTAATTGTTGCTCCGGCTTTCATTTTTTTCCATTTTATGCCCTCAAAATAGGTGTACAGCACCGGTAGCACCAGAAGTGTGAGGAAAGTAGCAGTTATAAGTCCACCGATGACAACAGTAGCCAATGGTTTTTGCACCTCCGCACCGCTGCCATGGGAAAGCGCCATCGGGAAGAATCCAAGGGATGCCACCGTGGCGGTCATCAGCACTGGCCGCAGGCGCACACGGGTGCCCATTATGACGATCTCACGAAGATTAGTGATGCCCGATTTTTTAAGCGAATTAAACTCTGCTATCAGTACAATGCCATTCAATACAGCCACGCCAAATAGTGCAATAAATCCGATGCCAGCTGAAATACTGAATGGCATGCCCCTTATCCATAACGCAAATACACCACCAATAGCAGAAAGTGGGATTGCAGTGAAAATTAGCAGCGCCTGCTTGAAAGAATTAAACGAAATAAAGAGCAGGAAAAATATTAATAGGAGTGCCACTGGTACCGCTATGGAAAGCCGTGCGGAGGCCTCCTGCAAATTTTTAAAAGCCCCTCCGTAGGTAAGTGAATAACCTGGTTCAAACTTAATTTTCTGGTCAATCTTTTGCTGAAGTTCCTGTACAAGGCTGTTGACGTCTCTGCCGCGCACATTGATGCCTACCATGATCCTGCGGCGAGTGTCTTCCCGCTGAATCTGATTAGGGCCTATTTCCATTTCTACATCTGCCAACTGGCTGATGGGGACCTGAATGCCTGCCGGAGTAGTGACAGATAGATTCTTAATATCTTCAATGCTTTGCCGGTTTTCTTTTTCTAAGCGAATGACCAGGTCATATCGCCGCTCCCCTTCGAAAACAAGTCCGGCAGAGGTTCCTGCAAAACCCGCCTGAATGACCCTGTTAATTTCGGCAATATTAAGGCCAAAGCGCGCAATTTGGCTGCGGTTATAATGAACAACGATTTGCGGCAGGCCGGTTACCTGCTCTACATAAATATCAGCAGAACCTTTTACTGTCTGCGCAATGTCGCCTATTTGTTCTGCATATTTTGCCAGCATATCTAAGTCGTCACCAAACACTTTTACTACCAAATCCTGCTTAGCACCGGAGATAAGCTCGTTAAACCGCATTTGTATGGGTTGCTGGAACCCAAACGTTACACCCGGGACGTTTTCTTCCAGCTTTGCCTGCATTTTTTCTGCCAGCTCATCTTTATTAGATGCACTGGTCCAGTCTTTCTTATCTTTTAAAATGACCATTACGTCAGCTGCTTCCACCGGCATAGGATCGGTCGGTATTTCTGAGGAGCCTATTTTCCCGACTACTTCTTTAACTTCAGGGAAGTTGTCTTTCAAAACCTTTGCTGCCTTTTGCGTGGCTTCAACTGTCTGGGAAAGACTGCTGCCTGTCATGACACGCATTTCTATTGCAAAATCCCCTTCGTCCAGGGAAGGGATAAATTCAGCGCCTAAGTATTTAAACGTAACCAGGCTTCCAATAAATAATACGATGGCAATTACTATAGTCAGTATCCGTCGTTTTAATGCAAGATGAATAAGTGGAGTATAAGCTTTCTGAAAAATTTCCATAATCCGGTCCGATAGGGTCCTTTTGTGCTTGACTTTTTTACTCAAAAACAACGCACTCATCATAGGTACATAGGTCAGCGAAAGAATCAGTGCACCGATAATGGCAAAAGCAACGGTTTCTGCCATCGGTCGGAACATTTTGCCTTCAATACCGGTCAGGGCAAGAATTGGAAAATAAACAATCAGGATAATAATCTGACCGAATGTTGCAGAGCTCATCATCTTATTGGCAGAATAATGCACTTCGTGGTCCATGACACTTTGAGCCAGTCTACCCGGCTTTCGCATCGCAAGTTGATGCAATACCGTTTCCACAATAATGACAGCGCCATCCACAATTAATCCAAAATCTATCGCCCCCAACGACATTAAATTCCCAGAAACACCAAAGACATTCATCAGGGAAATGGCAAATAACATCGAGAGTGGGATAACCGAAGCCACGATCAGCCCGGCTCGCAGATTCCCCAGGAAAACCACGAGGACAAATATGACAATTAGCGCCCCTTCCGCTAAATTCCTGGTTACAGTACTTATTGCCCTGCCAACAAGTTTGGAACGGTCTAAAAACGGGTCTATTTCAACACCTTGTGGAAGTGTCTTCGAGATTTCCGCGATTCGCTCCTTGACATCCCCAATTACTTTAGAAGCATTGGCACCTTTCAGCATTAAAACAAGTGCTCCCACCGTTTCACCATCGTCGTTATAAGTCATGGCACCGTAGCGAATAGCAGAGCCGTATTGCACGGTTCCTACATCTTTAATCAAGATAGGCGTTCCCCCCGGCGTGTTTTTTACAACAATGTTGCGGATATCGTCTAAATTTTTTATCAAACCATCACTGCGGATAAAATAGGCATTGGGCTTTTTATCAATGTAAGCACCGCCAGTATTCTGGTTATTTAGTGCTAAGGCGTTAAATACCTCGCTGATACTAACACCTATGGCCCTTAGTTTATCCGGGTTGAGTGCTACTTCATATTGTTTCAAATGTCCGCCAAAGCTGCTCACATCGGCCACTCCCGGAACGCCAAGCAACTGGCGTCGGACAACCCAGTCCTGGATGCTGCGCAGCTCTCTGTCGGAATATTTTTTCTCATATCCAGGCTTTGGCCGTACGACATACTGGTAGATCTCCCCAAGACCGGTGGAGACCGGCCCAAGCTCGGGATTTCCCATGCCGTCAGGGATTTCTGTTTTGGCTTCGGCAAGGCGCTCGCTGACCTGTTGCCTTGCCCAATATACATCTATATTATCTTTAAAAATGACCGTTACCACGGAAAGCCCAAAACGGGAAAAAGAACGAATTTCCTCCTTGCCCGGGATGGTAGACATGGTTTGTTCAATGGGGAAAGTTACAAACCGTTCAATATCTGTAGCCCCATTGGAAGGCGAGGAGGTAATAATCTGCACCTGGTTATTAGTGATGTCCGGCACCGCATCAATGGGCAAACGGGTAAGGGAAAATATGCCCCATGCAATTAGCCCAAGCGTAAAAAGCCCTATAATCAACTTATGCTGGATGGAAAATTTGATGATCTTATCTAACATTTTAATCTTTTATGCCTATCTGGTGCAGGTTAACTATTGATATAGTCGCCACGCAACAGGCAGACAGATTCAAAAAAATTATTGAAATAAAAAAGAATGATTGCGGATAATGTTATTGTGCGGGCAACAAATCTGTTACCAACAAAACAATTTAGCAATCAAAATGTTAGGACAATTGGGGAGGCTGCCAAATGCTTTTATCGTCGTGGGATACAAAAGTCAAATCAGTTATTGGGTAAGATGCCCTTATGGCTACTTTAGCTATTGTAAAAACAGGCACTGGCTGGAAGAAGGCAGATGCCGGGCAACAGGAACAGTTGCAGAAAGGAGTACAGGCATCGGTTTTATGTCGGTTATCTTGTTGATGATTAGTTCTCGCTGAAATTGTAGTCACTTCTTTACCGTTAACAGCCGTATTCGCCTTATCTCTGCAAGGAATTACAGATAAAAGTACAAGATAGCATGCCAATATTGCAGTAAAAAATTTCATTCGAGACAAAAGTAAAAATTATTTTTAAAAAATACTCGATTTGAATTGATTTTTATTAATACACTGTTGCATTATATCTGGGTAACATATATAAAATGATAAAGTGATGTCAAAATGAGAATAAATTCTTTAATTTTCCGTTAGGATTATAACTCATCATCTTTTTTTTCGTGACATTTAAAAATAATTTTCTGTGTGTATTATCCAAATGAACGGACGCAATTAAATGAACTTTACGGGTGAAAGATATTTAAAAAAATCTTTAGAAGTTTTTTGATGATGACGGGCAAACAGTATAAGAAATCGTATTTAAGTAAAATAAAGTTGATCCGGTTCGTTACCATAAAAACACTTACGCTGACTTTCTGGTGGTCATTTTTGCAAGGTTTTCAACTTTGTCTTCATTAATTTTATCTGCCTCTAGTGTTATATTTTACTCTTTATTGCTAGTTCGATAATAATCATTGGCATGGTCATCAGTGCCGCCATATAAAACTAGTTAATGTAATGTTGGAAAATACATTTTCCAGGCTGTTTACCATGGCATACATTAAAATATACATGGAGATAAAGGACAGTATCAGCATGAAAAGAAGTTTCAAATGGGGATCCGTTTCGTGACGATCCCCTATGGGGGAGAAGTGATTTTGAGGTTCCGTGACAGGATATTTTAAAATTTTAAGGGGTTTAATCTAATATATCTAACTACTAAAATGAATCTTGGCATTCCTTAACCGAAGTGCATTCAGGATGACTGAAACGGAACTCAAGCTCATGGCCAGGGCTGCAATCATGGGGGACAGCAAAACGCTGAAAAAAGGATAGAGCACCCCGGCTGCAATGGGGATCCCCAAGACGTTATATCCCAAGGCAAACCACAAGTTTTCCTTGATGTTGCGCATCACCTTATGGCTCAATAACCGAGCCTTGGCTATTCCATTCAAATCACCCTTTACCAAGGTGATAGCGGCGCTTTCAATGGCTACTCCGGTCCCGGTACCCATGGCAATGCCTATATCCGCCTGCGCCAGCGCGGGCGCATCGTTTATGCCATCTCCTGCCATCGCCACTTTTTTGCCCTGTGCCTGAAGGCGCTTGATCTCCTCCAGTTTATTTTCAGGCAGCATCTGCGCTTTGTATCCATTAAGATGCAGCGTGTCACTCACCGCCTTTGCCGTTGCTTCATTATCACCTGTAAACATGATAACCTCCATCCCTTCTTCCTGTAATCTGTGAATGGCCTCCGCACTTGTTTGTTTGATCTTATCTGAAATCACGATATAACCGACAGCGGCGTTTCCTACCGCCAAATAGGAAACCGTTTTCCCCTGCTTTTGTTCGTCGGTAACCTGCTTCAATAACCCGGCCGCAATGACCGCACCTACCTGCTCCATTAGTTTCTCATTGCCCAGCGCCAGGGACTGGCCTTCATATTCCCCTATAACGCCTTTGCCCGTGACCGCTTCAAATTTGTCAACGGCCTTTGCCTGCACGGCTTTTTCTTTGCCGTATTTAAGTGTTGCCTCGGCTAAAGGATGTTCGCTGTGACTATTGAGGGCCACGATCATTTGAAGCATCTCTTTTTCCGCGTATTGAGCGCTTGTACTGACCATTTTCTCCACTGAGGGCTTGCCTTCGGTAATGGTACCCGTCTTATCAATTATGAGTACATCGATCTTGTTCATTTTTTCAAGCACTTCAGCATCTTTGATGAGAATACCTGATTTAGCGCCTTTGCCGACACCCACCATGACCGACATGGGCGTGGCCAGCCCCAATGCACAGGGACAGGCTATAATCAGTACCGCTATGGCATTGACAAAACCATAAACATAGGCCGGGTCAGGCCCATAAATAGCCCAAATTGTAAAAGCGATGAGCGCAATGACAACGACGATCGGCACAAAGTAGCCGGAAATCTTGTCGGCCAGTTTCTGGATTGGTGCTTTGGAGCGGCTGGCAGTATGCACCATCTCAATAATCTGCGAGAGCAGGGTGTCAGCACCTACTTTTTCCGCCAGCATGGTAAAGGTCTTATTGCCGTTTATCGTACCCGCGCTTACTTTATCGCCCGCCTGTTTATCCACCGCAATGGGTTCTCCGGAGATCATGGATTCATCAATGGTGGCTGCTCCAACTTTAATACTTCCGTCCACAGGTATTTTCTCTCCTGGTTTCACCCGCAGCAGATCTCCTTTTTGAATATCCTCTATGGACAGCGTGCTTTCCTGGTTTCCTACAATTTTAGTCGCACTATTGGGTGCCAGTTTCAAAAGTTCTTTAATGGCACTATTGGTCTTACCGTGTGCCCGGGCTTCTAAGAGCTGCCCTAAGAGCACGAGGGTCAGGATAACCGTGGCCGCTTCAAAATAAACGTACACCGTGCCTGCGTGCGTCTTAAACTGATCGGGAAAAATCCCCGGCAGTAACAAGGCAAGCACGCTGAACAGCCAGGCGACACCGGAACCGACACCAATCAGGGTAAACATATTGAGTCTCCAGGTGATGATGGAGCGCCCCGCCCGCTCAAAAAACATCCAGGTCGCATAGAACACCACAGGAATGGACAGTGCAAACTCCACCCAGTTCCAATACTTTAAGCCCATTACATTAAATAGTGGATTACCGGGTATCATTTCCGTCATGGCGATCAGAAAAATGGGTAGGGTAAACAGTACGGCAATTTTAAATTTGCGTAGCAGATCTTTATAGGTATTATCTTCCTCTTTCTCGCCGCCATTTATGGGTACCAGATCCATCCCGCATATCGGGCATGAACCCGGGCTGTCCCGGATAATCTCGGGATGCATTGGGCAGCTGTACCGGGTGACTTTTTGTAATGCAGGCTTTTTCACCAGGCTCATCCCGCAAACCGGGCAGTTGCCCGGTTTGTCGTACGTTTTATCACCTTCACAGTGCATGGGGCAATAATATGTCCCATGACCTGTCTGCTGATCGTCATCCTTATGTGACTTATTATGTTGGATAGGTGCATGGTGGTTCAGTTGTGGACCGGCCGTTCCATGGGCAGGCACCTGCCCCCCGGCTACAACAATGCCCTCGTCATGTCCCAACATTTCTATCGTATAATCGCCCGCAGCAGATAATGCCTGCTGCAATTTTTCGATGGGAACATGCTGCTCCATCGTGAGTATCGCATGAGGCGGATCTAAGTTGACCTTTGCTGAAACGCCTTCAAGGGCATTTAACGCATGCGCTACTTTTGTCCTACAGCCGTCACAGCTCATACCGGTTATCTTGTAAGTATGTTTCATGAATTTTTGCGTTTAATAAGTGATGGTAAGCCCGGCTCCCCATCCCATGTCGCTGTCGTAATGGGTAGAGAGGCCCAGGTTTTTCGTCAGGATATACTTTCCTCCAACCATATATTCCCTGTCTGTATTCACCATAAAGGATGCTCTCAGCCTTGGCGTAAGTGGAATGTCTTCCCGCATCAGCTGAATCCTGAAATAACCTGTTTGATCCACACTGGCGTCCAGGACTAGTAGCATGGGTAAGGTATATTGCAACCCGGCGTGAATGACTTTACGGTCATCTTTGGTGTTTGCTTGCCCTAAAAGGCTTTTATCATGTGCCGAATGTTTGCGGTAACGCCAGTCAATGCCTACATATGGAAAAAGCCATTGCATCTTACCCAGGTATCTGCCGAAATGCGTCTCCACTTCATAGCCGTGATGGGCGTTGTAGCCTAATCTCCATTCGCTCTGGAAAGCCCAGCGTGTATTGGCATACATCAGGGAACCGTCATTGCCATTGGTAGCGAAGTCATTTTGGGCCATCAGGTGAAACATCCGGTCATCCTTTTTCAGCATTTTATAGGCTTTATCCGGATCAGGAATCTCCGGATTGGCAGGACTGTTTTCATAACTGAATACTCGGCCCATCCCACTCATCATGTGATAGAGGATATGACAATGGAAAAACCAGTCGCCGCTTTCTGATGCGTGGAATTCTAAAGTATCGGTTTCCATCGGCATAATATCCAGTACATTTTTCATGGGGGACTTTTCACCGAATTGGTTAAGTACCCTAAAATCATGACCATGCAGGTGCATGGGGTGGCGCATCATCGAGTTATTGTGCAAAATGATGCGGATGTTTTCTCCACGCTTGATGAGTATTTTATCGCTTTCCGAAACAGTTTTATTGTCCAGTGTCCATACATAACGGTTCATGTTACCGGTCAATTCAAATTTCAGTTCTTTCCAGGGACCTTCGGGCAGCGTTGTCTTTTTGGGCGCTTCCAGCATATTGTAATTCAGCGTTGTAATGCCACCAGAAGACATATCCATATCCATATTTACTTCTGCCTTCTTTTTCACCATATCCATACCGCATTTAGGGCATTTACCAGGCTTATCCGATGTTACTTCCGGGTGCATGGGACAGACATAGGTCATTTTTCCATCCGCCTTAACGCTACCTTGGCTTCCACCGTCCATATCCTTCATCGGCATATCCTTCATCTTTATACTGCCAGCAGCCATATCCTTATTCCCGTTTGCCTTCTTTTTGACTAAAGCCATACCGCATTTGGGACATTTACCAGGCTTATCTGAAGTTACCTCCGGATGCATGGGGCAGACATAGGTCTGCTCGGAGGATGATGACTGTGGTTGATGATGCTTTGGGTGATCCACGTCACTCATTCCGTTCATACCTTCCATTCCACCCATGTTTTCGTCACCTGCTTTTTCATCCATTTCCGGATACATGACACTATTCATATCCATAGTCTGTAGGGTCATATTCATGCCCATAGGCTTCATATCCCCATTCATTTTCATCATGTCATTCATCATTTTCATGCCTGCAAAGTATTTCAGCTTCGGAAGCTTTTTGGCGGCCATTTTCATACCACTGCCCAGCCAAAGCCCCGCCGAACCGGTACGGTCTTCGGGTGTGGCCAGGAACTCATATTGCATGTCCTTTGGAATCGTCACGACTACGTCGTAGGTTTCCGCCGGCCCAATGATCATCCTGTCCACCATCACCGGCATGACATCATTGCCATCATTAGCCACCACCATCAGCTGACCACCGCTATAACTAAGCCAGAAATAGGAAGAGGCGCCGCCGTTGACAATACGTAACCGAACCTTATCGCCGGCTTTAAATTGGGGAAACTGCTCCTCGGTTTGCCCGTTTACAAAAAACCTTTCATAATAGACATCGCTGACGTCCATCGCCTTCATCCGTTTCCATTCATTGGTCAACTTTACACCCAATTTACCCGCTTTTATAGCTTCTGAGTAACTCTGGACCGTGCCTTTTTTGATGGCAAACCAGTCGTTTGCCGTATGCAGCCTCCGGTCTATCTCCTTGGGTCTCATATCGCTCCAGTCGCTCAGCACCACAGGGATGGTCGGAATTTCTGGTTCTGTTCGCTTGTTAAAGATCAGGGCGCCATATAGGCCGATTTGTTCCTGAACAGAAAAATGGCTGTGATACCAGTAAGTGCCCGCCTGTACAACGGGGAATTTATAAATATGGGTGGTATGGGGCGGTATAGGCTGCTGCGTAAGAAAGGGGACCCCGTCCATCCGGTCCGGCAACTGTACTCCATGCCAATGTACAGCGGTCGGTTCATCCGCATTATTATGAACATAAATAAGCGCCGTATCACCGATGGTGAATACCAGCGTCGGCGCAGGGATGCTGCCATTAACGGCAATGCCTTTTCGTTTTTTGCCTGTATAGTTGACCGTACTATCCGTCACATATAAATCATAGCGGACGCTTTTGACACCCGGTGTTCCCTTAGGAAAATGGATGCCTGAATTGGCCCCTTTTATCGTTTTTGTGGCGAGGTCTTTCTCCAGATTGGAAATAACACCAGGGGGTGGCGGCGAATCCAGCGGCGTGGGTCTGGCCACTGGTGCAGCAAAGCTTGTGAACGGCCTAAAAGTATCATTATTGCCCCGATCAAAAGCTTGCGCGAAGCCAGCACGTCCCAGGCATAACAGTGCTATTAAGGTGAATACATTTTTCATTTTGGAAAATACTTTTTTATCTATTGATTAAGACTATCTATTGTGTTATCCAGCCAGCTTACCAGCTGCTGCTTTTGTTCCTTGGAAAGCCGGGCATCCCTATGTATTAAGGTATAGGATGTCAAGGGCATGACGCCGTCCATCACCTGGTTTTTCATGGACCTGAGCTTACTGACACGTCTTCTGTCGGAGTACCCGGCAAATTCATCCAGGTTTAATTCCGCTTTTCCCTTGCGTATATGCCTTGCCATCCACCAGCCGACCGGCTGCACATGGGTATACCAGGGATACGCCGTATTGTTGGAATGACAGTTGGCGCAGGACTGCTGTAAAATCTGCGTTACGTTATCCGGTACATGGTAGAGCGCTGTCAAACTTTGTTTAGAAACCTGACCGCTATCATTGCGGTCAGGTTGGATAAACTGTATCATGACAAATGCACCCACTAATCCGCCCAGGATCATGGTTTTAAGTCTGGTCATTGCCTGGGAGTTACTTTTTACTGATGGTTTCTTTTACCGATCCGCAGGTAGACATGCTCTTGCCCAGGTAGGGATTTTTGATATCCTTTACCTCACTCACCCAGGTCGCCTTAGCCATGGGACAATAGTCTTTATATAAGGTTTGGGAAGTTCCAAAGGCCTTTATCAGGTCATAAATATCTTCACTAAGACCCTGGAAATGTTCTCTTTGGTGTTTGATATTCCCCCCGTTGTCAGCAATATGCTGAGCATTTTCCAGCGCATCAGCTGAGATATCGCTATAGGCCTTTTTCTGAGCGGAACTCAGGAGTTGTTTACCCAACTCTGCCAAAGCAGTATGTAACTGAGCGCTTGCCGTGGCGGCCTCCTTGGTGTTATCAGAAGCTAATGCATTTTTTAAATGCAGGTAATGGGTCATGACTGCTCCGAGGCTTGCGTTTTGAGGCGCTTCTTTAGGGGAGGACTGTGGCGACGATATAACAGTTTTTGCGTTTGATTTTTGGGGGTTGCTGCATGCAGCGATAGTAGTAGCAATAATTGCTACCATAAAAATGAATGGTTTCATTACTTTTAAGTTTAAATTTCTATAAAAGAATAATAATAAAGCAATTTCATGCTTTAGACAGGACAGACCTATGGCTGTCATCAAAGAAATTTAACCTATTTTAGGGGGGAGCCAGATAGATTGGAATCCTTGGGATAGGACAAATCCAGGCGAGTAATACGTTTGCTTCTCAGCACCATAGTCGCCGTAATCTATACCCTGTTTATGAGGCAGGACGATGGTCAAGTTAGAAGCAGGACAATGACAGGAATTATGCGGGCAATTGCCTCCACAATTATCATTTGAATCTTTTTTTGAATGATGGTCGCCACAGCAGGTTTTATCTTTAGCACAGGTTTTTCCCTGCTGGCTGCAAGATGTTTTTACAACCGGTTTTGACACACAGCTATAGGACAACTTCGGCACCAAAAAGAAGCCGGTAAAAATAACCAGTAATATGAAAACCTGTTTTGCCATTATTTTGAAAATCAAAGATACAGATTCTTTTTAAATTCTTTACAAAAATACGAACTCTGGAAAAAGAATCGTTACAAGATTTAGTGAAAAAATTATATAATTTCGACTATTTCGCTTGTTTTGTTGGACTTTTTATAACTAATGGGTCTCTATTATTCACTTAAGACAAATTGATTGTGTGTTGCCTAATCTAAATCCCTTTTGAAATTGCAATACAAAAAAATCTGTTCAAACTATTATGAATTGCCCCTGTCTAAGCTGTCACTATTGAAAGGAGAGGCAAATTTATTGCAAAATGCGTAATCTATATAAGGCGGCTATGGCTTCCCGTTAGATCAGCAACATTTTTTATCTTGTTGCATCGGCGGACATTGTATGGTTCCGTAACTGCAATAGACGCAGCAGTCACCTTGTAAGGGTTTTATTACCTTTTTACAGCTTTCGCACTCGTAAAAATATTGACAAGCATCTGTCGGCATTGTTTCTTCCTTTTTATGTCCACACTTGGGGCAGGTAATGGTTGATTGTAATACGATTTCCATTTTATTTTACTTTTTTTGATGTTACTGTGTATCCTGTACTATTCATTGCCTTTTCAATTTCGGCGATATCCGTTTTGGATTTGTCGAATTCTACGATGGCATCTCCGTTCCTATAGGAGACAGACGATTTAATGATTCCCGAAAGCTTATTTATTTCGTGATGAATGGGATTTTCACAATCGGAACAAGTCATTCCGCCTATTTTAAACTCAACGGTCTGAATATCTGATTTGTCAACCACAATGACTTGTTTTGCTGACTTAGGATAGAAAATAGTGGAATATAAAGGAAATGCCATTATCAGGGCTGTGAAAACCGTCATTATCGCCAAAAAGAATTTACTTTGGATAAACTTTGGCTTTCCGCTTTCTTCACAATCGCAGCTCATTTTGTTTTTTGGCCTCAGTTTCTGATACCAGGCAAAGCCAAATACCAAGACAGTTAAGCCAATAAAATAGGGTCTGAAAGGGTCAAGCCACGAGAAAGTCGAGGCAAGACTACCGCTTAAGCCTGTTATGATGGCTAAAACAGGCGTTATACAACATAGTGAAGCAGCTATTGCTGTTAAAAATCCTACACCGACTAGTTTGTTATTTGTTTTCATCAAGAATTTTGAAAAATGGTAGGAGCATTTCTTCATACTCCTTTGTTAACGAGTTAAAAATAATTTGCGCCCGGCGTTCTGTTTTAATAATCTTTCTGTCTTTGAGTTTTCGAAGATGTTGTGAAACCGCAGAAATCGTCATGCCGAGAATATCACTCAAATCGCAAACACAGAGCTGCTTTTCTTCGTAAAGAAGAAAAAGAATTTTAAGTCGCACGTTATTACCTGCCAGCTCAAGTCCGTTGGATATATAGTCAAACGTCCCATTGATGGCTGTAATTCTGTCTTTGCAACGACCGATTTGCTTAATGTCCGCCTGTTGCCTGATACAAGAATTATTGTTCATAAGTGCAAAAATAACTCATTCGCGTATTTAAGCAACTACTTAAATACAAAATTAACAATTTAAACAATTCTTCCTTTTTATCATCCGACCGACAACCTATCTCCTCCCATTCGGCTTTTATACACAATTTACTTACTTCTCCCGCTCATCTTCATATCACTCATCTGCATCCCTGAAAGATTGGCACCGCTACCATTTTTGAGAATATACTCACTATTAAGCAGATAGACGCCTGAAGACACCACGGATTCACCCACTTTAACCCCTTGTAATACCGCTACCAGTGAAGTATTATCTTGTCCGAGTGTTACTTCCCGGCGTTCAAAGCTACTGTCGGGCCGTTTCACCCAGACATAGGCGCGGTCCTGTCCGTAAATTACGGATGATTTGGGAATAGCGACACCTGGTTGTCCCTTTGATGTTTGCATATGTACATAGGCAAGCATACCCGGTTGTAAATTTCCACCTGGATTTGAGATCTCGATATTAACAAGATGAACACGTGAAGCCGGCTCATTAACAGGGTTATCAAATACGATCTTGCCTGGTAATTTTTGGCCCATGCTTCCCGCTAGTTGCACCCAGATCTTCGTATCCTTGGATATAAGCGGCAATAGCTGGTCGTATAACTGGGCCTGGACCCAAAGTGTATTATTTTCCGCAAGGCTTAGGATCGCCTCTCCTTCTTTTACGTATCCACCTTCCTCCTTCATTTTTTGGATGAGATAGCCGGTGGACTCGCTGTAAATAGCCGTTTTTCCGGTTGGCTGCCGCTCTTGCAGGTGGTCAATTTGTTTTTGGGAAAGTCCCCATCGCAGGAGTTTTTGCTTCATTGCCTGAATGGTGGCGGTAAAATCTACAGAGGCCTTATTAAAAAGCCCTTTTTGCTGAATTGCCAGTAGATAGTCTTTTTCAGCAGAAAGCAGGTCGGGGCTGTACAGTTCATATAGTCTTTGGCCGGCAAAGATTTCTTCACCCGGATTGCGCACATACATTTTTTCAATCCAGCCATTTACCCGGGCGCTGATTACATCCTGCTGTTTAGGATTAAAGAGGGTGGTTGCTGTAAGCATCAGCTCACTGGATAAATTTGTTATTTGCGCTGTATCAGTATGAATACCTGCCAGCAGCTGCTGCCGGGATGAAATCCTAAGTTCTGCCAGGGTATCTTCCGGATTTTTCTGTGCAGGACCCTGATCCAGCGGTACCAAAGTCATACCGCATATCGGGCATTTGCCTGGTGCGTTTTCCCGTATCTGATGATGCATGGGACAGGTGTAAATGACCGCTTCCTTTTTCTGCGGCAGGCTGTCTGTCATTTGCACTACCGCTTTACCATCCTGGCTATTATTACAGGCAGCCAGAGAAAATAGTAGTAAACTACCGATGATGATCCATTTATATTGCATGACATTCTCTTTTTTTTATTGAATAAAACTATCACTATCTACCATATAGGCGGCGTTTTCGACGATTTGGTCACCCGTTTTAATACCTGATATTATTTGGATGGAATCTTCTGTGCGGATACCTGTTTGCACAGGTCTTGCATGAAATACATCATTGCTGTTTCTATCCTTTACCCAGACCACGCTTCGCATGCCTAGTCTATTCACCGCCGATAAAGGAACATATAGGCCCCTGTCCTCATGGCCAATGACGATGCGACCTCTTACGAGTGTTCCTATTTTCCAGTTCGCCGGTAAATTTTTCAGATAAACCCGTATGGTGGTGGTTTTTTCATTTTCCATTCGGTATGGAGGTATAAAATCCACCTGTCCGCTGATTATTTGATCCGGGCTGGCTTCCGAATTTAAAGCCACTGGATCTCCTTTTTGGATAAAAGCCATATCACTGGCAAACACATGAAGCAAGGCCCAACGTCTGGTGATGTCCTGAATAGAAAAAATGCTCTGCCCGGCGTCCACATACATTCCTTTTCTAATGTCCAGTAATTCCGGGGTACTGTTATCCATCGCCGGATCGCTTACAGGGCGAGCGACTCCCTGGTACGGACTAAAAATGGTAATCTGTGACAGGGGCTTTCTGCTTTCTGTTACTTTTTGGATTTCATTTTGGTGCATCCCCAGATTGCGTAATTTTACCTTCAGCGCCTTTATAAGTGTTGGGTCATTATCCTTCACGGTTTGTAACAGCTCTCTTTGTACACTGAGTAATTCGGGGCTGTAGATTTCCATCAGTGGCTGTCCTTTTGCTATGGACTGCCCGCTATATTTTACATATAACTTATCAATTCGACCTGTCACCCTTGATGCAACGCCGTTGATATCCCGCTCGTCAAAATTAATCATACCATCGGCGGTTATCGTATCCTTCGCATTACCTTTTACTGGTATGAACGTCTTAAAGGATCCAGTCACTGTTTTGGTAACTGGTTGTGTCAGATAAGACAAAGCGGTATCTAAAGACACCGTATCCTTTTGGTTAGTCTCCTCGACCTTAATCAATTTCATGCCGCATATGGGGCAATTCCCGGGTTTATCTTCATGTACCTGCGGATGCATGGAGCAGGTATAATATACCTTTGCCTGTGAATGCGCCTTTGGCTGGTTCGCCTGACACCCCGCCATGAGTAGCCCAATGAAGGCCATCATCAGTAAAAGGTAAACCAAGTTTCTGTTTTTAATTAGTTTCATCATTTATAAATTTTAATCCTTTTGCATTTCTGTTTCCAGCATGACACGGATGTTTAACAGATCGCTTATTTTGTCCCAGTACTGCATCTTCTTCATGGTTAATTCATCCCAGGCCATGAGTGTTTCGTAAATATCGCCTGTGTTTTCACTAAATGCATTTAAGTAGGACTGGTAGGCTTTACTATAGGCAGGAATGACTTCCTGCTGGAAAATTTGTACATCCTTTTGCGCGGCCTGTAGCTTTAACCAGTCTTTTTGTATAACGCCGATAGCCTCTTGAACCTGCCCCGCCTGCATTTTACGGGTGGCCTGTATCTGATAATCGATGGCTTTTGCTTTTGATTTATAGCCTTTGGAAAACCAAGGGGCAATAGGAACAGATACCATAGCCATCGCACTATACATGTAGCCACCACTGTTCATGCGCATATTATCCAAGTTTATACCAAAGGTTGGCCTGGACTCGCTGGAAACGACTTTTTTGTTCAGCCTGAGACTGTGTATTTCGTCAGAAGCCCGGTGGATATCACTACGGTTTTCCAAAATATAGGATGAGTCCACTTGTAAAATAGCGATCTCTGAATGGGCAAAGTCTTCTGCCGTATCAATTTGTAAGGGTGCCTGTTGGGAACGGTTCATCAGGCTGTTTAAGATGGCAACGGCCTGTTCGCTGGCCGCCTCTAATTGTACCCGCATGGATTGCAGGTCACTCAGCTTTGCCCTGGCCTTATAGATTTCTGGTAAACTCGCCTTACCATAGGGCAACCGGCCCTCTGAAATCTGAATCAGCAACTGCACCTGCTTTTGCTGCTGGTCCACCACTGCTAATTTCTTTTCCGCCACCAAGGCGTCATAATAAGCCATTTTCGCTTCGGCAAAAAGCATATTTTTCATAGTCGCGCTATCATCTTGATCCTGAAGGCGCAAAGACTGATAATAGTCTCTTTGTTTATTTTGCTGGCCAAAGTTGGGAAACATCTGCTCCAGACGTAGCATCACCATTTTTCGGGCCATGCCGCCACCACCCATGTCCTTGCCGCCACCATAGGGGAACTCACTGAGCCCGACGCCTACGGATGGTGCCATCCATGCCTTCGCTGCATCTGCCTGGGCAAAGCTAGCCGCCGTTTTCAGGGCAAACTGCTGTAAACCGGGATTGCGGGTTTCAATGCTATCGAGTACCTGCCTGAGCGTGTAGGTTTGCGCCTGCGTTTTCCGGGTGGTTGCAAGCACCAAAATCAGTAGAACAACTAGGCTTTTGCTTCCGGTTATAAAGGATTTGATTTTCATAATGTAAAATTCTGAGGTTGAAGATCTATATAGTCCTATAAACTGTCTTTTACTTTGATACTACCATGTTTTTTTAATTCGTTTTCCTTAAACAACTCAAAAATGATAGGCATCACCAGCAAAATGCTGATGGCAGAGGTCACCATGCCGCCAATCATGGGCAAGGCCACCGGCCGCATGAGTTCTATTCCTGTGCCATTGGACCAAAGCACAGGCACTAGTCCAAATAAAGCGACACACACCGTCATTAGTTTGGGACGTAAGCGCTTTACTGCACCTTCCAGCACATAGTGCCTGAGGGTAACTACGTCTATCGCTGTTCCTTTTTCCCGGACCATACGCTGCATCGCTTCTTCCAGATAAATCATCATCACGACGCCGGTCTCTACAGCCACCCCAAAGAGGGCAATGAACCCAACGGCCACTGCTACGGACAGATTTTCACCCCATAAATAGACCATTAATATGCCACCCACGAAGGCGAACGGTACGCTTAGAATTGTGTTGAAGGCATCGCGCAAATCATGGAAGGTGAAATAGAGTATTAATAAAATAAGCAGTATGGCGACGGGAATGATCAACTCCAGGGTTTTTTGGGCATGTAACTGGTTTTCCCACTGGCCGCTCCAGTTGATAAAATAACCCTTAGGCAGCGTCAGAGTTTTATCCAGTTTTTGCATGGCTTCTTTTACGGTGCTGCCCAGGTCCCTGCCCCGGACATCAAAGAGCACGGTACCGCGTAGTAACGCATTTTCGCTACTGATCATCGAAGGCCCGTCCTTTAGGGAGATACTAGCTACATCGGATAAGGGAAGCGGACCATTTTTTGTTTGCACCAGTGTCCCCTTGATGTCTTCCAGGCTTGCCCGCCAATCCTGTGCCAGCCGTACATTGACGCTGAACCTTTCACGTCCTTGGTAAATTTGACCGACATTCATACCCCCTAAGGCACTTTGTACAATACTGTTGACATCGTCCGTTGTCAGCCCGTAACGCCCGATGGCATCTTTGTTCACTTCGATGTTCAGGTATTTTCCTCCTGTAATCTGCTCCGGATACAGATCTGTAATTCCCTTGATGCCTTTTAACTCACCGGCGATCATCTGCCCTAACCGGTAGATGGTATCCAGATTCTGCCCGAAAATTTTCACGCCTACATCCGTACGAATACCGGTGGAGAGCATATTGATACGGTTAATAATGGGTTGTGTCCAGCCGTTGGTGACACCGGGAATTTGTAGTCTCTCGTTCAGCTGGCTGATGATCTTATCTTTGGTCATCCCCGCACGCCACTCACTTTTTGGTTTTAACAGCACAATGGTCTCCACCATGCTAATCGGTGCATTATCGGTAGCGGAATTGATACGCCCTGCCTTACCGAGTACATTTTTAACCTCCGGGGAGCTGCTGATAATTTTATCCTGCACCTGTAAGATGCGTTTCATTTCTGCGTTGGAGGCATCAGGAAGCGCTACAGGCATAAAGAGGATCGTACCTTCATCCAAAGGTGGCATAAATTGGCTCCCCATTCTTGTTAGCAAAAAAATGGACAAAACCAGCGCAATTATATTGACCGTGAGTACGGTTTTCTTCCATTTTAAGCACCAGCTTAAAACCGGCTCATATAGACGGACAAAGAAATTGCTGACCGGGTTTTTAGATTCTGGGCGCATTTTGCCCCGCATCAGCAGCACCATGAGCACCGGGATAAGGGTAATGGCCAGGATCATTGAGGAAGCCATGACCATGGTTTTAGTCCAGGCAAGGGGGTGAAACAATTTGCCTTCCTGTCCCGTGAGTAGAAACACGGGGATAAATGAAACGACGATGATCAGAATGGCATGTACCACCGGCTTACCTACCTGTTTGGCGGACTTCTCAATAATAGCGATACGTTCCTTATTACTGATTTTATTTGAATTGTTCATAGTTTTATAATTAATTGTCTGCCTCCGTCAAATGTCGATACGCATTTTCTACCATCACGATGGCATTGTCTACTATGACCCCGATGGCAATAGCGATACCGCTTAGTGACATAATATTGGATGAAAATCCCAGTAGGCGGATCAGGATGAAGGCCGTCAAAATAGCTATAGGAATACTTAACATGACAACCAGCGCACTGCGGAAGTGTAAGAGAAAAATGAGGATAACGGCGCATACCAAGATGATTTCTTCAATAATAGTATGTTCAATGCTTTTGACGGAAGCTTCGATCAACGTGCTGCGGTCGTAGGCCGTTTTAAAAGTGACGCCCGGCGGGAGCCCTTTTTGTATCTCCGTCATTTTAGCTTTGACCCCCTTAATGACTTCATCTGCATTGGCACCATAGCGCATGAGGATTACCCCACCCACGGCTTCCCCGTCACCGTTTTCATCTATTATCCCCAGGCGCTGATCGCCGCCCATCTGGACATCCCCGATATCCTTGATTCGGATGGGGGTAGCCCCCTCGGTAGCAACCGGCAGATCGGCGATTTCCGCTGGGTTTTTAAGATATCCCATTCCCCGAACGATATAGTTGCTACTATTTAAATCGAAGACGCGACCACCAACGTCATTATTATTTTCTTTTACCGCCTTCATGACATCCATAAGCGTAATATGGTAATAATCAAGCTTATGAGGATCCAGCGTGACCTGATATTGTTTTTGAAAACCGCCAAAGGAAGCTACCTCGCTTACGCCCGGTACATTTTGCAAGGCAAATTTTACATACCAGTCCTGTAAGGCGCGCCGTTCTCCTAAATCGTATCCTGGCGCATGCAGGGTATACCAATAGACCTGGCCGACACCGGTTGCGTCCGGACCTAGCGAAGGAACAACATTTTCTGGCAGGAATTTTTGGGCGTAATTCAGCCGCTCCAGGACACGGGTACGCGCCCAATAGGGATCTACGTTATCTTGGAATACAACGAAAACAAAGCTCATTCCAAACATGGAAGTAGCCCGGATATCTTTTACCTTTGGGATACCCTGGAGGTTACTCACCAAGGGGAAGGTGATTTGGTCTTCTACCAGTTGCGGGCTGCGGCCCATCCACTGGGAAAATACGATGACTTCATTTTCGGAGAGGTCAGGAATGGCATCCACAGGCGTCTGGGTCATGCTGTAAAAGCCGTAGCCAATCAGCCCCAGCGTTGCCAGTATGACAATAAAACGGTTGTGAATAGACCAAGAGATAAGTTTATTAATCATGATAATTGCTTTTCCTTATATAGTGTGCACTGAGGTATACAACACCGTTAGTGCTCTAATTGATGTAGGGGATTATTTGGCATAGTCAAACGCCAAAAGCCAGACAAACAATGGTCTGCCCGGTATCAGGAAGGAAAAGAAATCATATCAGGAAACTACAATTCTTCAAATAGACGGGGGCCGTCGCTCGAAAGGGTGGAGCGTGGGGAGAAAAGCTTCCCCTTGCAACGGACGAAAAACAGGAGGTCGGGATTTTAGGAAAAGAAGGTAGTACAACAGTGAAAATAGAAACGGCAGGAACCGCTATGTCCGATACGACATTCTGAGATTCTGTAATTTTCAACTGCTTATGCACATCTTTGCAACAATCCTCGCCTTTATAACTAGACTCCATACCACAAGAAGGCCTGGCTGAAGTCTTGGCTGTATAGCTTAACACCACATTATCCAGATGCCCACAACAATAATGTAGATTCATGCCTACACCGCTTACTGTTGTAAGATAAATAAAAAATAATATGGTGGCTAAAGCCTTTTTCATTCTGTAAAACAAAAGTACAGTTTATTTCCATATATTTAATATAAAAATAAATAATCCAGCGATTCAGCCCCCTAAATAAAATATAGGCAGTTGCTGTATTATAGGTAGTAAAATACGTTAATTTTACAGCTGTGAGTGCAAAATTCGCACAAGACCCCCTTCCATATCCGACAGTCCAAACTTCGGCACGACATTTTTATGGGCTCTTTAATCACTTAACACTCCTTTATCTTCTTGTTAGAAATATAAAGAAAGTATTCCCTTTTTTATAAATGTGCCCCGTTCCAACTTTCCCCCAATACCGAGACCCGCAGGATCAAATAGTCAAATAGATGTCAAACGGAGGATCAAGAAATGATCCGGTAGTAACATTTTATTATCGTAAAATCGGTAAACTTCTTTGGTGTTTTTGATCGTACCTTGTTATAGAGAGGGCTTCATCAAAGATCTCCATTAAGTTATCGAAATTGATCGAATTATAGGGTTTGGACCTTTTAACCTGAACTTCGAAAGTCTGGTATCACAAAAGGACACCTCCTTCCCGAATTTTATAATAGGTAATTTCGGATAATATTTTCCATAATAGCCTTGTTAAGGCTTCAAACGGCGGAGATTTTCATTCAAGTATATCATAAAAAAGTAGTCAGATCGATAATACTTTTAGTAAATTTGATGACTTGATGGTGGTCTTACTCTCATATCAAGCTGTTATTTTATCCAAAAAGAACTATATAGTGAATAGACTTATCATCATTGGCAACGGCTTCGATCTTGCCCACGGCCTTGAAACCAAGTATAATGATTTTATGCTCTGGTATTTAAAGAAATGCTACGGGAATGCTTATGAAAAAGGAGATTATGAGGATGATTTATTGACAATTAAAAAGGTTATTCCTAGACACGCATGGTTTACAAAAATAAATTCGACTTCCGATTTAATTAATCATTTATATACAACAGTTGGGTTCAACCCGCTTATACATAACGATGCCAATTATCGGTTAAATTATAATGGACCCCATTTTTTGGACAGGTTAATAAGATATAACTTTATAACGTAAAACCTTTCAAAAATGAGTAAAACAAGTCGCAGGAAGTTCACCTCAGAATTCAAAACCAAGGTCTGTTTGGAGGCCATTAAAGAGCAGCAGACCATAGAAGCACTAAGTAAGAAATATGACATACACCCCACTCAAATAAACACGTGGAAAAAAGAGTTTTTAGCCAAAGCCAGTCTCGTTTTTGAGAAGGATGCACCTGCTGATCAGTCTGAGGATCAGGCCTTAAAAGAGAATCTATATGCAGAAATAGGAAGACTTAAAATAGCTAATGATT
>NZ_FNQY01000046.1 GCF_900107765.1 Arachidicoccus rhizosphaerae
ACCGGAGCTGCTTTCGGGCAATACAAATCAGGCGGATTTTCAACTGCAAATGTCAATTATAGTGTATCTGGTTTAAGCTATGACCAGAATGGCAACATCATGACAATGAATCAATATGGCCTTAAGTCTGGAAGTAGTTCCAGCCTGATCGATCAGTTGGCTTATCATTATAATACCAATAGCAACCGACTTAAAAATGTAGTGGACACCGCCAATGATGCGACAACCACCCTGGGTGATTTTCATTATACAGGCACTAAAGCAGCTTCGGCAGTAGATTATACGTATGACAGTAATGGAAATATGACCAGCGATGCCAATAAAAATATTTCCGGGATTGCCTACAATTATTTAAATTTACCTGAGCGTATTACGGTAACGGGTAAGGGTACTGTCAGTTACATTTACGACGCATCTGGTAATAAGTTACAGAAGAAAACCGTAGATGGGGTGATAACCACTGTTACAACTTATCTGGGTGCTGCCGTTTATCAAAATGATACGCTTCAGTTCTTTGGCAATCAAGAAGGCAGGACGAGGCCTCTTGGAAGTAGTTTTATTAATGATTACTATCTGAAAGACCATCTTGGTAACACCAGAGTTGTTATAACGGATGATTATAACGTTTCCAGCCCGATACTGGAAACCAATAGCTACTACCCTTTTGGGTTACAGCAAAAAGGGATTGGTTATACGCAGGTGTTGGCATCGCTACATAATAAATACACCTACAACGGTAAAGAGCTTCAGGAAGACCTCGGATTAGATCAATATGATTATGGGACGAGGTTTTATGATGCTCAGATTGGCAGGTGGCATGTAGCTGATCCGCTAGCAGATGTTTCCAGAAGGATGTCGCCTTACAATTATGTTTATGATAATCCATTAGGATTTAAAGACCCGGATGGGATGCAGAGTGTAACCTTCCAAGGAGCGGATGCTGTTGAAGTTTTTAAACAATGGCAGCAAATGGGGAGATCTGAAGGACGGGACGATCAAACTGATGGAGATCAAGACGGGGATGATGATAAAAAGAAGAAAACTCCCAAAAAAATAGATCAAAAAACATACAGTACTGGCTGGGAATCTGCAGGTGGAAATAAACAAATAAATAAATATGACGGTAAAATAAGATTTGTTTCTGAGGCAATTCACCCGTCTTTAATTAATGTAGAAGATTTAATTTTCTTCCCCGTTAAAGGAGGGATATCATTAATAAGGGCTGGTTTTAAATTATTTGAGAAACGAGTTGCTATAATTGCTGCTGAGGATGTAGTTAAGGAGGGACTTGGGAATGCAAGAGCATTAGGTATCGCTGGAGAAGAAGCCGTAGGGGTTGGCGTCCAAGTAAGGATACCATCATTAACGGGTACTGCGAAATATAGGATACCCGACCAGTTGACATCTACAACGCTTGGAGAAGTGAAAAATGTTAGTCATCTAAGTCTTACAAGTCAGTTGAGGGATTTTTATATGTTCTCGCAACAAACGGGGCGTCAGTTCATCCTATATACAAGGCCAAATACAACTTTTTCAGGGCCGTTGCAAAACTTGATAAATAATGGAAGTATTATTATTAAACCAATCCCGTTCAAATAGCTATGGAAGTCGAAATGAATAAAGTAAAATCAGAATTAGCAAAGGCTGGTATTAGTGTAAATGATATTTATGATTTAGTAAATACGGATAAGCCATATCCAACCGCAGTGCCTGTTTTACTTAATTTATTGCAAGAAGGAATAGGACACATTAGTATCAAAGAAGGCATTGTAAGAGCATTAGCGGTAAAGGAAGCCATCGGAAAAGCAAGTCCTGTTTTAATAGCAGAATACAACCGAACGCCTAAAGATAAAACGCTTTTGCGTTGGGCAATCGGAAACACAATCTACACAACGATTACAGAAGATGACGTTGAAAATATATTACCAATAGTTCTGGATAAAACAAACGGAACGTCAAGACAAATGTTTGTAGCAGCTTTGGGGAAGGTTAAATCAGAGAAAGCAGAAGATGTTTTAGTCAATTTGCTTGATGATGAGGAAGTAACCCTCCACGCTTTAGAAGCGTTGGGCAGAATGAAATCAAGAAAGGCAAGGGAGAAAGTAACAATGTTGACCAGTCACTCAAAAGCTTTAATAAGAAAGGAAGCATTAAAGACATTGAAGAAGCTATCATAACCACCATGGAAGTGTATAATAAAGTGTGTCAGGTGTGTGGCCCTTCCGGGGGGAGTTTTGGGGTTTCTGACCGCCCGCGGGCGACCAACAACAAAAATACCCCCGGAAGGGCCTAAAGCATTTTTATCTAGTTAAACAGCACTTCCATTTTTTAGTTTTTCAACTTTATCTCGTTCGAGTTGTAGCAGACCTTCGTAGAGTTCAATGACTTTGTCGATAGGGATAATGGAAATATGGCATCAGATGCCAATAAAAATATTTCCGGGATTGTCTACAATTATTTAAATTTACCTGAGCGTATTACGGTAACGGGTAACCCAAGACTGGAGAATATGTTCCCGATTTTGGTGATACAAAATTCAATGAAAAAGGCCAGCTTCTCCATTTTAATGGAAAGGAATGGTCTCTTGATGACCCCTTGTTTCCTCAAGAGCCATTAGAACCAGTGAGGTATTATCAAACTGATTCACGACCGCGACATGTTTCAGAGGCAATTTATCCATCTACAATTAATGTAGAAGATCTGATTGCCCTTCCCATTGAATTAGGGATATCATTAACAAGGGCTGGCCTTAAATTATTAGGAAAAAGAGCTTCGATAATTGCTGCTGAGGATGCTGCTAAAACGGGAAGTACTGTCGCTAATCGTTTAGGACAGCAAATGCACAAAGCATACAAAGCGGGAGATGTATTGGATGGGGTGCGGATTAAAGAGTTTATGCTACCTAGTAGAAAACGAATTGATTTTATTGATTTAGAGAAAAAAATCATTTATGAACTCAAGCCAAATAATCCAAGGGCCATAAAACAAGGGTATAAACAATTGGAAATGTACAAGCAAGAAGTTGAAAGTATTTATGGAAAAGGTTTCAAAACAATTTTAGATACATACTAATATGATTTATTTAAAAACGTTCAAAAAAACTGTTGGTGATTTTCTTTTTGGAAAAGGATTTACAAAAAAAGGGAACTTTTACTATCTTTCTTTTGAGAATTTGATAATTGTGATTGGATTTCAAAAATCTAATTTTTCCAATGGGTATTATATTAACATTGGTTATGTTATTACTGAATTAAATCCAAATCTTTTAACACCTAAAGATGTTGATGGAGATGTAAGGGCGAGATTTAGCATAGTATTGAATGAGAAAAAAGTAGATTTATTTGACCTTGATAATTTAAATGAAGATGAATTAATTAACGCCATAGATGATAACATTAGATGTTATGTTGATGGGATTACCTCAGTAGAAAAATTAAAGTTGCTTTTAAAAGAAAATCCAGTAATGTTATATCAAACTAAATTAGTTGCAAAGCAATTATTGAAAATTGAGTAACAGTTGCCGCTAAGGGGGTAAGTAGAATTGAGGCGGGGTCATTAAAAGAGTTTAAATCACTTGTTCAACAACTATCTAAACCAGGTTCACAACTGACAAAAACGGAATTACAACAATTCGAAAAATTAACTGAACAGTTTGGTGGGAAATTGAGATATGACTTAAATCCAGTCAAGGGAAAAATTTTATAACCACACATTCAGGTCGAAGGATTAGGTACAAGCGTTGGAAGTCGTCATATATGGTTAGGCGAAGGAGTTAAATAACATTAAATATGGAGCAATCAATAATAATCAATTTTTTGAAGTCCTTCTTCACTTTGTTTAAAGCAAAAATTGAAGAATATAAAATAGTAAATAAAAAAATATTTGGCACAGTTGGCTGGCTTAATGAAGAAGATAGACAAGATTTTGTTTTCAAAATAGATTTTGACACTTTAATTCTTAGTAGAGTAAAATCGCTTTGTGATTTTCTATATGAAATGAATTTAGTTAATGGTGATAAAATAATCGTTTCGGAAAATAATTTATTGGAAATGCTAAAAAAAGAAGGATGGAGTAGAATTGATGCGAAAGAAGCAGTAGATGGTTTATGTTCTTTAGAAGTCAAAATGGTAGATGAAGGAGAAGAAACAGATTCATTCTTCGTACATTTTTAAGAACTGTTCAGGGAGCCACTAAGGGGGTAATGAGCTTTGAAAGCAAGCTTGCTCAAAGGGGAATTTTAGATTTTACGGAACATGGTGCAGAACAAATGGCTACAAGAGGCTTTACTCAAGATGCAGTTTTGAAAATTATAAAAGAAGGGACTGTTAAAGAAGTTGCGTATAAAGGAAGTCCTCAAATTCATTATCTGCTTGGTCGGTATCGTATTGTCGTTGAAATATCGGGTAGGAATGCAGGAAAAATTATTTCTATAATGGGAGATTATAGTGCTAAGGGTGGAGATGGGGGCAGGGGAATATTCAATGGATTTTAATTTATCAAGGATGAAAAGTAATGAAATAAATAAGCAAATTGAAAGAATTTTGGATGAATGGGACCCCATTGGCGCTCTTCAAGATATCAAGCCTATTATTTATGAAGATGATAGCATTAGCGAATATAGTAATTATGTATTACCTATTATTCAAAATTTTATAGAGAATAAGTCGGTTTATGATTACTTAATAAAGGCTATCGTAAATAAATAATGGTTACATTATTATTTAGTTGCATATTTGTGGGATGGAATTTGACATGTTTTTACAGGAGATGTTGGGTATAACAGATGAGTTTGCGATCGTTCAGGTTGAGAAGATGACTTCGCCTGAGAAGATCACTCGAATTTATTTAAAATACCAGTTGACAGACTGTCTAGTTGACGGGAAACGGTATCCCATTTATGACTATGCACCAGAAAGAGAGTGGCAGCATTTAGCTTGGTTTGAGTACAAATGCTACCTAATAGCCAGGCTTCCGAGGTATAAGGATCATAATGGCAAGATCAAAACTTATAAGCCCAATTTTACCCCTCCTGGTAGAAGCTATACCTATCTATTTAGAAGCGAAGCGATTAGGTTGTTGCAAAAAATTAAAGTGCAAAATACAGTTGCAGAAATAATGAAAACCACCCCGTACATAATAAGAAGCATTATGGAAGATGCTGTTGAGCAAGGCATGCTAAATCGCGGGGAAGCTATATCCTTTAAGAATATTAGTATAGACGAGAAAGCGTTTACGAAAGGGCATAACTACGCAACAATTGTGCTTGACAGTGACAAGGAATACATTCTGGAGCTGCAGGAAGGCCGGAGTGAAAAGGACCTAAAAACATTGCTGTATCAGCTTTCTGGAAAAGAAGTGCTACCTGAACTAAATATTGTGAATATGGACATGTGGAA
>NZ_FNQY01000017.1 GCF_900107765.1 Arachidicoccus rhizosphaerae
CTCATGTGAATAAAAACTCTAATATTAGAGCCAAATACACAGGAACCCTCAAATGTGGATAACTCAATAAAATAATTTTAATGCGTCAGCCCTGAGGACATCCCCAGAATTAACAATTTAGCCGTACATTTGCTGAAGAATACTCATTAACAAAAAACATTTAATATATCTACTGCATGCAGGTTCCTACAATGGCAGAAATGCTGATGAACAGTGAAACCCCGGAAGTGTTATTCTGGGTAGGCTGTGCCGGCAGTTTTGATCAACGCGCACAAAGTATCACCAGAGCGTTTGCGACAATTCTAAATAAAACGGGGATAAAATATGCAGTGCTGGGTAAAGAAGAAAGCTGTACCGGAGATCCGGCCAGGAGAGCCGGCAACGAATTTTTGTTTCAGATGATGGCTTATGGAAATATCCAGATACTGAATGGTTACCAAATTAAAAAGATTGTGACCACTTGTCCGCATTGTTTTAATATCCTGAAAAATGAATACCCGGCGCTCGGTGGCAACTATGAGGTCATCCATCATAGCGTGTTTTTGCAACAGCTGCTGGATGAAGGGCGCATCGTATTAAAGGAGGGCGGAAATTTTAAAGGCAGGAAGATTACCTACCATGACAGTTGTTATCTGGGCAGGGCCAATAATATTTATGAGGCCCCCAGAAAGGTACTGGAAGCTCTTGATGCGGAACTGGTAGAAATGAAAAACTGCCGCAGCAAAGGAATGTGTTGCGGAGCCGGCGGTGCCCAGATGTTTAAGGAAGAAGAAAAGGGAGATACCCGTATTAATATAGCCAGGGCTGAGCAGGCACTGGAAACTGAGGCCAGTATTGTGGCCTCGGCCTGTCCGTTTTGTAATACCATGATGGTAGACGGAATTAAAAGTAAAAAACAGGAAGACCATGTCGTGGTAAAAGACATTGCCGAACTGATTGCAGAATCATTAAATTAAGGATTTTAGTTGCATGGATTTAGATTATCAAAAACATATACCGGTAGAATTTGCTGCCGGATCCAAAGTGTGGATCTATCAGGCCAGCAGAAGGCTTGGTATGGCCGAAGCCTTAGAGCTGGAAAGCGACATTCAGGCCTTTTCAGCTGACTGGAATACACATGGAAGGGCCAATACCTCTTATATCAATTTATTTTTCGGGCAATTTCTGGTGATTATGGCCGATGAGGCCCAGGGGCCCGTCAGTGGCTGTAGCACCGATAGCTCCATTCGGTTCGTAAAACAGCTGGAAAAGAAATTCGGGGTGCAGTTCTTTGACCGCCAGTTGCTGGCTTTCATCATTAAAGATGAAATCCAGGTGCTGCCTTTAAATCAACTGGATTATGCCATCAGCCAGGGATTTCTGAATAAGGAGACTTTATATTTCAATAATCTGGTGTCCAGTAAAAAGGATTTGTTGGAGAAATGGCTGGTACCCATCAAGGACAGCTGGCTGGCGGGTAGATTAGAGTTGAACTAGAAAATTCTGACGGATGCCAGAACTCGTCTTTGCTCAGTCAAATCCGGCATTGCATAGCGTTATAAAAGCAGCTGGCTGGCTGCCCTGTTAGCAGCTATCACAGCGCCTTCCATATACCCCGGATGAAATAGAGAGGTCTCAGAACCTGCAAATACAAGCCGGTTGTCCAGATAAGTCTGCTCAAAGGCCGGATGTCCGTTGTTAAAATGCGCCTCCTGAAAAACCTGTTTTCCCGCCAACAGTTCCGGCTGATTCCAGATTTTATCCTGATAATACACCGGAACGCCTGCCTCGGGACCCAGTAAATCGGTTAATTGACGTATTACGTATTTTTCCCTGACTTGCCGGGTATAATCTTTACTGCCACCGTTTAAAAATCCTGTCAGGGCAAATCTGTCTTCCGCTTCCGTACAGTGGTCATACATTTCCGTAATGATTCCTGCATGACTATACAGCATGCCTGAATATCCTGCCTGACGCCAGAAGGGCCGGTCATATTCTATAACGAATTTCAAAGCGCCAGCCATCCATGTCTGAACTTCGGGCAAGAGTTCCAACAAGGGCGCAGGCATACCGTCCGGGAATCTGATCATGGAGGCTGCCACCTGGGGAGGCAGGCAAATGGCCATTTGATCTGCCTGAAAAACCTGCCCGTTTTCAGATACGGCCATTATCATTTCAGGAGACTGCCGGATTTCTATGATTTTGCTATTCAGCCGGATGCTGCCTGAAGGCAGTAGCCGCTGCAAGGCTGTAATAACCGTCTCACTGCCACCTTTAAAACGGTAGGAGGGCGTGGTATTGGAAGGGATTTCAAATGCCTGGGCCGGTTCAAAGGATTTTGTCTGAAACAGGCTTTTACCCCGGTCATATTGAGGGAATTTGTTTAATCCAAGGCCGGTTAACAGATCCAGTAAATGGGGATGCTGCTCAGAAAACCAGGTTGCCCCCAGTTCCATGGGAGTACCACGAACTCCTGTATAGGTTTGTATTCTGCCGCCCAGCCGATCCGTCGCTTCAAGGATAGTTATTTGCCGTTTTTTTTGTGTGGCCAGATAAGCCAGCACAAGACCGCTCAGTCCACCTCCTATGATGATTAAATGGTTAGAATTAGACATAGGCGTAAAAATAAGAAATATTGCCTACTTCATAGTCCGGTGCTTTGCATCAGCTAAGTATTGCCTTGCTACGAATGTTGTAATGAAGCTGGCGGGAAGGCAAACACAGCGGCAGATATAAAAAAAGCTGGGGTATAATAATCGTCTTGCCCGGATGACGGGCCGGTCTTAAAGCCAGAACAGACCGGCACTCTTTCATTAAGGAAAGGCTGCGAAGTCTCCATCGCAGCCCGGACTATTTCCCTGAAGCTGACGGCTTATTCAATACAGTATGGCCAGCGGAGGATCTGGGGTTTTGGCTACCGGTCTATGTTACTGGTCTTGGCCATCTACTGCAGCTGTATTGATCTCAAGACTGTCCGCTCTTTGCTGTTGCTGCTCTTGGAGTTTACGGTAGGCCATATAGAATACGGCGCCCAGGTTTTCATACGGAGGAACATAATCTGCAAACCGGTTGTCACCACTTAACTGCCTGGAAAATTTACCCCACATCTTTAACCAGTTCAGATCCTCACCTTTTTTCAGGGTATTGAGTATGCCTAATATCATGGTGAGGTTCAGATTCCCTACACCTGTCTGTTTACTGGAGATAATCTGTGCCTCCGGAGCCTGGGTAAGCACGTCACTCAGGGATTGAAAGCTGCCGCAGCTGCCCAGAAGAACGACCCTGGCCGTTGGCACCAGCTGTTTAATCGTGGTGGGCAGATAATAGCTGTGTCCCCTGTGCAGGACCATGGTAGGGTGGATGTCATTTTCTATTAAATAATCATCCAGTGCACGCTGTGCTTTATCATCCAGACCCTGGAGCTCATCGAGCGGTTTATTGGTGTAAATTGTTATAGGGGTGCCAGAGGTGGAGCTCACCTTGGACCAGTATTTATTGGCAGTGGATTTCCAGCCGGCCCTGCGCATGGCACTCATAAAATTACTGTAATTGGCGCTGCCGTCTGCATCACCATAAGTAAACTGCTGAATTATAATTCTACCGCTGGTATCTTCCAGGTCTTTGATGGGCATAAAATAGACCGGCCCGATGCCCAGGCTTTTGGACAGATCAATTTTGTTATCCGGGTTCATGGACTGGAACAGGGTATTTAAGATGTCATAGATATTGAATTTTTTGTTGTTCCCTTCCGCTTTTGCCTGCTGCAGCTGCCTTTGGACTTCGTCCACCACTAACTGACTTATTTTAGGGTCATCGATAGAGGCAAAGCTGCCTGCCACGTCTACGGCGTCTTCCAGGGAGTCTTTACCCTGCCCTTTATCCAGATCGCTGACAAAGGCCGTCATCAGGCTTTGGACATTTTCCGGAGCCATGCGTCCCAGAAAATTATCCAGCGTATTGTAGTTGGCTGCCATTTTGATCCATTTTTTATATTTATCCATATGCACCCGGCTGAGCAGACTGTCAGCGTTAAATCCCTTGGGCGCCTTTTGCCAAAGCAGGTTATACAGGCCATAGTCTTTCCCGTTTATGTAACTGGATGTATAGATCTCCAGTTCGTTACAAACGATCAGATAATATATGTCCAGAGCGGACAAGGGTTTCAGGCAGGCATACCTGACGGCGTTTGATCTTTCATGCAGGCCGTTGACTTTATTGATAAATTGATTCATGCCAATGGTATGCAGTCTGTCCTGCATTTGCCGCAGTGCCAGAGGCGTATCTTTTTGTTGCATCCTAGCCGCGTAATGAATCTGTGTCTGAACCAGCAGTTTATAATATTTAACGGGATTATCCAGGGTGGCACGTATCTGATCCACATCCAGGCCCCCGGACTGGATGTCATCTAAAAAGGGAAGCAGCTGCGGACCGATATGCTTGCCGGAAGGATCATGCGCCGTGGCCATACGGGCTATCAGGTTTACCATCGGATCTTTACTCTTGCGGATGGTTTCTCCCAGCGGCGTGGTAGAGGCGGCATAGTCAAATAAGGCCCCGGCATCCTTTCTGGCAATGACACTGATCATGCTGTCTGTGGCCGGAAAGTCATTATTCTGGCTAAGAATATACAGGGCCTTGCCAGGGCGTGCATTGATTTCTTTGCCCAGCAGGATATACTGGAAATGGTCTTTGCCGACATTGTCTTTAAGGGCGAAGTTAAAGGCCAGCAGGGTGCCCACGGCCGGATGATTTGCGCTGAGAATCGGGCTGATGTCTTTATGCTGACTCTCCAGCATCATCGCTTTTTTATAACCTTTGATAGCACTGACCAGTTGAATGCCGGTGATATCTCTGCCCAGAAAGGCTGTTTTATAATTATTAAGCAGTTCCTGAAGGCCTCTGAGAAAACGTATCTTGCTGTTATTGTCAAGGCTGGAAGATTCTATCGTTTCCTGGATCTGGTCAACGCCTGAGCTGACCGCTTCAGTGGTCAGCTGATCCAGTGACTTATTGTCCGGATAAGGCATGAATTTGTCATCTTTTTTCCCGTCCAGCGCACAGACAGCCAGTTGTGCCTGATCTACTTTGTCGTGGAAGCTCTGCCTGGAAAAGGGTATTTTTTGTGCGGGGCTGCGGGAGACTAAAAAGAAAGTCAAAAGACAAATCAGGGCCTTTAACAGGGTATGATTGTCTTTTTTGGGAACATAGGTTATTATCTGCATCTGATCTTTCTGCTTTAGGTGATTGGTCTATTAGGATAGTACAATAAAGATAGCAATTCCTTCTTATAAGCGAATGCTAATTTCGGGCGGACGGTCCGGTAAAAAGCAATTGTCCCCGGCAGCCAATGGGCTACCGGGGACAATGCACTGTTTTAAAAGTATTTGCAAGGCAGGTTTCAGGGGCCGGCTACTGGCCATTCATCGTGATACCTGCTTTGTCTGCTTCAATGCTGTCCTGCTTTTCCTGCTCCTTGTCCTGCAGTTTACGGTAGGCCATATAAAAGACGGCGCCTAAGTTTTCATAAGGGGGGACATAGTCAATAAAGCGGTTATCTCCGCTCAGCTGTTTAGAGAAATTGCCCCACATTTTCACCCAGTTTAAATCCTCGCCTTTTTTAAGGGTATTGAGCATACCCATGATCAGGGTCAGATTGAGGTTTCCGACACCCGTCTGTTTACTGGATATAATCTGAGCTTCCGGTGACTTATTGAGTACCTTGCTCAGGGACTGGAAACTTCCGCAACTTCCCAAAAGCACTACCCGGGCGGACGGTACTAACTGGTCTATCGTGCTTTCCAGGTAGTAGCTATGTCCTCTGTGCAGGACCATGGTCGGATGGATATCATTTTCTTCCAGATAGGAGTTGAGCTCCTGCTGGGCTTTGTCATCGAGCGCCTGGAGCTCATCCAGCGGCTTATTGGTATAGATGGTAATGGGGGTGCCGGAGGTGGAGGAGACCGTGGACCAGTACTGATTGGAAGTAGACTTCCAGCCTGCTCCGCTCACGGCATTCATGAAATTGCCATAGTTTGCCCTTCCGTCTTCATCTCCATAGGTAAACTGTTGAATAATAATCCTTCCGCTGGAGTCTTTCAGGTATTGTATCGGCATAAAATAAACAGGTCCGATACCCAGGCTGGCAGAAAGATCAATATTGTTTTTGGGGTTCATGGATAAAAACAAGGTGTTTAAAATATCATAGATATTAAACTTTTTGGTATTACCTGAAGCCCTGGCTTGCTGGAGCTGACTTTGTACTTCATGGAGCACCAGTTCACTGATCTTTGGATCATCAATGGAGGCATAGCTGCCCGCCACATCCACTGCATCTTCCAGGGAGTCTTTACCAACGCCTTTATCCAGACCTCGCACGAAGGCCAGCATTAGCTGCTGGGCATTTTTAGGCTGCATACGACCCAGAAAATCATCCAGGGTATTATAGTTGGCGGCCATTTTGATCCATTTTTTATACTTGTCAAAATAGACCTTCATCAGCAGGCTGTCACTGGAAAATCCTTTGCCTGCTTTTTGCCAGAGCAGATTGTACACGCCATAATCTTTACCGTTCACATAACTGGAGGTATAGATGATATCTTCGCTGGTAATGGTCAGATAATAAAGATCCAGGGCGGATAAAGGCTTTAAACAGGCGTAGCGCTCCTGATTGGGCTTCTCATGCAAACCGTTGATTTTATTAATAAAATAATCAACGCCTACCTGGTGTATCTTATCTTGAATCTGTTGCATGGCCATCGGGGTGTCTTTTTTCATGACCCGGGCAGCGTAGTGAATCTCTGTTTGTACCAGGAGCTTAAAATAGGCGACCGGGTCGTCCATTTTAGCTTCGATGGATTCTATATCCAGGTTGCCGGCGCTGATTTCATCCAGAAAAGGCATCAGCTGTCTGCCGATAAATTGTCCGGACTGGTTCCTGGCAGAAGCAATCCTGGATATCAGGTTCACCAGCGGATCCTGACTTTTTCGGATGGCCTCCCCTAAATCCGTATAAGAGGCAGCGTAGTTGTAAACCGCATCAGCATCTCTTTTGGCAACCACACTGACTACGCTGTCGGTCGCGGGAAAATCACTATTTCTGCTAAGAATATATAAGGCTTTATCCGGATGGGAGGCAATTTCCTTATCCAGCAGGATGTATTGGAATTTAGGCTTGCCCGGGTTGTCTTTAAATGAAAAGTTGACCGCCAGCAGAGCGGCCACTTCTGCCTTATTGGCTTTGAGAATCGGGCTGATATCTTCATGTTTGATTTCCAGAGCCATAGCGTCCTCATATCCTTTGACGGTATTGGCCAGCTGTGCTCCGGAAATATCTTTGGATAAAAAGGCATTTTTGTAGGCGTATAATAGTTCATACAGGCCTCTTAAAAAGCGAATCTTGCTATTGTTATCCAGATCAGACTTCTCTATGGATTTCTGAACCTTATCTACTTGTTTGGTAATGGCCTTTGTAGCAAGCTTATTAAGTTCCGGATTGTCCGGATAAGGGGTGAATTTATCATCCTTGGTGCCATCCGCGGCACAAACGGATAACTGTGCCTTATCTACCTGCGCGTGAAAACCTTGTCTGGAAAAAGGAATTTCCTGAGCGGAAGCCCGGCTGGCCGTAAAACCCCAGAAAAGACCGAGGCTCATGGCTGCAGTGGCAGTCATGGCTGTACATTTAGCCAGCAGGTTGCAGGAACTCGTCAATAATCGCTTCATTTAATTTATTCTAATTTTTATTCTAGTGTATGGTATAATATAATAATTTGTCCGGTCATTCTATTTTATCCCAAGGGTGTCGTATTTATTTTGAATTAATATAATTGATTCAAAATAAATTACGTTTTTTAATTTCTTTTTTAGTTGAGCAGGTCAGTTTTACAAACTACCCGCTTTGAATCTGAACTGCCAAAGTGTTTAAAACGTTATAAATAGACCAGTATCAGACCTGCGGAACCTGAAAAGGTTTATATTTTCAGGTGTTATTGCTAGTTTAAACGATAGCCTATGCTATACCCGATGGTTAAAATAGTACCCCTGAGGCCTTACTTGGAAAAATCGCCCTTTAATATTTTCGGATTACAGCAAAAATACGACCAAATGGGAGCAATTACAACCTTTGCTTTGATAATTAGGAGCTCAGTAAGAAGGGCTGAGCAAACAGAGAATCAGAATCAGACTTTCCGGACACATGGAAGATAATGTTATATTTGTGTTTTCGGTTAACAATTAGATAATCTCTAAATAGAGGGGCTTGATGAATAAGCCTTTAATTTTGTGTCAACAAATTATTAGATATGGATGCACCAGCACGTAAGATTTTAATCGTAGATGACGAACCGGATATCTTAGAAATCATTGGTTATCACTTAAGAAAAGAAGGTTTTGATGTCTATGAGGCTCCGGACGGCAACCGGGCTATTGAACTGGCCCGTCAGGTAAAGCCGGATCTGATTGTACTTGACCGGATGATGCCGGGTAAAAATGGCCTTGAAGTACTGGAAATTTTAAGAGCGCAGCCGGCTTTTGAGGATACGCTAATAATATTTCTGACCGCTGTGGGAGGGGATGCCCATGAAATTGAAGGATTAGAAGGGGGTGCTGATGATTATGTCAATAAACCCATTAAGCCTAAGTTGCTGATTAGCAGAATAAATGCCTTACTTAGACGGAGTCCCAAGGTAGAAGATGATAAAGTTCTGGAAATTAACGATATAAAAATTGATCCGGTGCAATTTATTGTGTATATTGAGGGGCAACCCAAATTACTGGCTAAGAAGGAATTTGCACTGTTATATCTGCTGGCTTCAAAACCGGGACGGGTCTTCCTCAGAACAGAGATTCTCCATAAAGTATGGGGTACGGATGTTATTGTTGGTGACCGTACCATAGATGTACATATACGCAAGATTCGTTCAAAGCTGGATTTGGATTGTATAACGACCGTAAAGGGAGTCGGTTATAAGTTTGAACTCCCCAGTTAATCATCCAAAATCGCGCGGGACAAGCGTATAATTATGGTGCGCACAAAGAACTTTTCGCCCAGCCAGCTGGCACTCTTTACCGCACTGCTGATTAGTGTAGCAGTGGGTATTTGTTTTCTGTTTTTCAACATCCTGTGGTGGCATGCCGTTATTGCTACCGTTTGTGTTTTCTTGTGTAATTATTTTATTTTCCGGGAGGTACTGCGCCGGTTCGTCTTCAGAAAGATTAAGCTGATTTATAAATTAATCTATCAGACCAAGGCCTCCAAAAGGGAAGAAATGTATTATAAGCATGTATTGCCGCAGAAGTCCATCCAGGAAGTGGAACAGGATGTGACTGCCTGGGCCAATAGGCGCAGTGAAGAAATAGAATCACTGCGTTTTATGGAACAATACCGCAAGGAGTTTTTGCAGAACTTTGCCCATGAGATCAAGACGCCTATTTTTGCTGTCCAGGGTTATTTAAATATCCTGTCTTCAGGAGATATTGAAGATCCGGATAAAATACAGGAATATATAGCCAAGGCTGAGCATAATGTAGACCGTATGGTGCACCTGGTCAGTGATATTGATAAAATCTCCAAACTGGAATCCGGTCAACAGGAGCTGGAAAGAACGGATTTTATCATTCAGGATGTCATCAAGGAAGTCTTGCATAATTTGAATTTACAGATAGAAGGCAAAAAACTGCAATTTGGCATCAAAAGAGGATGTGAGTCTCCCGTACATGTCTATGCGGATAAAGAAAAGATACGTCAGGTGATTATCAATTTAGTGACCAATGCAGCCAAATATGCCAGCAGTATCGGCGAGGTGACGGCAAGTGTATATAAAATGGACGAAAATCAGGTCCTTATAGAAATTTCTGATAATGGAATCGGTATTGCAGAAGAGCACCTGCCCCGCATTTTTGAACGGTTTTACCGCACTGACAGCGGACGTAGCCGCAACAGTGGCGGAACGGGACTGGGGCTGGCCATCTGTAAGCATATTATAGAAGCGCATGGCCAGACCATTCATGTACGCAGTAAACAAGGCGTGGGAACGACCGTCGGATTTACACTGGCGGCTAAGAAAACCGATCTGCCTACAGAGAAACCTGAAGGTAAAGGCCTCGAAAAATCGGCCAGAGTAACGGACATAGCCTAGCCGGCCGTTAAAATGAATCTATTAAAGACTATAATTATATTAAAAAAGGTGACTTAAAACAAGTCACCTTTTTTAATAATAGTCAATTCAATGGTTAATTTCTATGGTCATCAGAATGGGGGTGTCCATGATGATGCGGATGCGGATGTTGTTCATCACTATGATAATGTTCTTTCATGGACCTGATTTTGGCTTCAAATTCCTCAATGGTGAAGGCCTGATCCAGGCTGAAATCTCCAATCTTTGTTCTGCACAGACTGCTCAGATAGGCGCCGGTTTGTAAATGGCTGCCATAATCATTAGCCAGGGTCCGGATATAAGTGCCGGTAGAGCAAACGACCCTGAAATGAATCCTGGGAAGGGTAAAGTTATGGATATCCGTAATCTCAAAGGCTTCAATAGTAATTTTACGGGGATCCAGTTTTATTTCTTCTCCTTTCCTGGCCGCCAAATAAGCCGGCTTACCGTCTTTTTTGATAGCTGAATGGATAGGAGGTGTCTGCAGAATCTCCCCTGTAAAAACCCGTGTGGCTTCCTGTAGCTGTTCTTTGGTAATCTGCTGATAGGGCAGAAAGTTTTCAGGTTCACTTTCCAGATCATAGGTTGGCGTGGTGGCTCCCAGCGTAAAGCTGCCGGTATATTCCTTGATTTGAGCCATAAAGGTATTAATCCTTTTGGTAAAGGCGCCGGTACAGATAATCAGAAGCCCTGTGGCCAGCGGATCCAGCGTGCCGGCATGTCCCACCTTGGATACCCCGGTCAGGATGCGGATTTTTTTGACCGCATCAAAAGAAGTCCAGTGCAAAGGTTTATTGAGTAAAATTACCTGGCCGTCTAAAAAGGGCTGCATGGCCGGGTGTATAGGTTTTTGCCGCATGATAATAAAATCTCCTAGTTGAATTTAATGGCTCTGACCGGCTGTATCTTTTTGACGAAAAAAGTAGGTATCAAAAGTGCCAGGTAGCAGACTAAAAATGTGCCGGACGCGATCAGTATGACCTGGTACCAGTTGATCATTACAGGTGCTACCCGGATGTAATAGGCTGATTCGTCCAGTTTTAACAGGCCGGTATATTGCTGTAGCCAGCAAATACCTAATCCCAAAATAAGACCGAACAGCACGCCCCTGATAGCAATCAGAGATGAGTGATATAAAAATACTTTTTGAATAACCCAGTTACTGCTGCCCAGGGATTTTAAAACACCCGTCATAGGTGTTCTTTCCAATACCAGGATTAATAGACAGGTAATCAGGTTAATGACGGCTACAATGGCCATAATGATGTAGATGACCTGTTTGTTTACGTCCTGGATATTGAGCCAGTCAAAGATGTTGGGATAGACTTCCTGAATGGTTTTGGCCACCCAGGTATCAGGCAGCACCTGGTAAAGCTGGGAGGCGATTGCATTCATGTTGCCCGGATCTTTTAAAAATACTTCATAACCGCCGATTTCATTTTTATTCCAATTATTGATGCGGCGTATCAGTCTTAAATCGGCCAGGGCAAAAAGCTTGTCATATTCCTCAATGCCCGTCTTATAAAATCCGACCACTTTCAGGCTGCGTCTTTGCGCAGGCTGGCTGGCGCTGGTAATAAAATATACGGATACGGTGTCACCGAGTTTTATTTTCAGTTCATCGGCGATGGGTTTGGAAATCACGATTTCCTTGCTGTAGCTGCTGTCCTGAAAAGACAGCCAGCGGCCGCCCGCCTGAAATCTTTGCAGATTGGAAAAATCATATCCCTGATCCACCCCTTTGATCAGAATGCCTTCTATATCTTTTTTGTGCTCAATAACGGCTGATTTGGTGGCAAAGGCCTGATACTTCCTGATTTGAGGATTTTGCTGGAGAATGGAATCCACCAGCATATTTTGTTCCAGCGGGGTCTCTTCCGCCACCAGGGCTTTAATGGGTTCAAACTGCTGCACCCGGATATGGCCCCAGAAATTGTAGATTTTATCAGATATTGCATGTTGAAACCCGTTGACAAAGGAAGAAGAAATAATCATCGCCGCCACGCTGATGGCAGTCGCCACCGTTGCCAGCCGGATAATGAATCTGGAAAAGGATTTTTGCCGGTTAAAGGCAATTCGCCTGGCGATAAAGGAAGCTACATTCATGTAGTTGCGCTTAGTTGACTTCTTTTTTACCTGTTGTACGTTCCGAGTTTACTCTTAAACGTTTCTATATCAAGAAAAATTATATTTATTGGACCGGTGCGAAGTTAATAAATCTGAGGGCATTCAAAGGGGAGGAGGCTGGCAATTTTTTAAATGAACCTGCGTTAGTAGGTGGGTATCCCTGTTTTTTCATTCCTGCAGTATTAAACGAAGCGGTAATAACCCCGTATTTTATGCAATGAGTAGTTGTACCGGTTTGAGGCAGGAAGGAAAACATAAGTTATATTTAATGGGAATTTTGACTACTGAAAATTGAATATTTTAATCAATAATATGAATATCGTTTATAAAGAGTTGATTATTGATAAAAAAAATAGTGCACGCACCAATAAAATACGGAAGGTTGTCCAACTAATCATTGGGATAAGTCTTTGTCTGCAGGCAGGTGCCCAGCCGACGCGTGGCGGATTTCCTCACCTTCGGCCGGATCAGCCGGATATTCATGGTGTTCTGTTTTCCAAAGCGGGGACGCCCTTGAGTTACCCCGAAATGGAGTTAGGCGGAACTGCCACACTGGAGCTTAGTTTTGATGATTTTGATGCCCGGCTTAAAAATTACAGTTATACGTACCAGCGTTGTGACCAGAACTGGGAACCGGTGTTACAATCGAGCTTTGACTATATCAAAGGGTTTGCACAAAACAGAATACAGGCAGGGCAATTTAGTTCTCTGACCAGGACTAAATATGTGCATTATACGGCAACTTTACCTACCGGTCAGTCTCAGATTACCAAAAGCGGTAATTATTTAATAAAAGTATATCTGGACGGGGACAGTTCCAAGCTGGCCTTTGAAAGACGCATGCTGGTGGTGGATCCCAAGGTGACGGTGTCGGCAAGTGTTATCCGGCCCAGTGGAGGAGGTCCCATGGGACAGGGGGATCAGCAGTGTCTGGATCTATCCATAACGGTGAACCGCCTAAGTCTGCAAAATCCCAGAGATCAGATAAAAGTGGTTGTCTTACAAAACTGGCGCTGGGTGGGGGCCCTGCGGAACCTGCAGCCAAGTTTTATGCGGGGTACAACTTATCAATACAATAGCCAGCGGGATTTATTATTTGCAGCGGGCAAAGAATACCGCTGGGCGGATCTTAGAAGTTTCAGGTTTTTAAGCGACCGGGTGGCTGCTGCCCGTGAACTGGATGGTAATCCGGCGGATTATGAAGTAACGCTCAAAGTAGATGATGAGCGCGCCGCTTCGCAGTATATGCCTTACCAGGACTACAACGGATTTTATCAGATTGCCAGCACGGACAATAACCAGGTGAGCTTTCAGGGACAGTATGCGCTGGTGCGTTTTAGCTATAAGAGCGCTACAGGAACCGCTTATGATAACCAGGATCTGTATATCCTGGGACAATTTAATCAATACAGAAAGGACGATCAGAGCCGCATGGTATATAACCCTGCCAAGGGGTTATATGAGAAGACCCTGCTGTTAAAGCAAGGCTATTATAGTTATTTATATGGTCTGGCCAGCCAGACAGATCAGAGCCTGAGTACGGATATTACAGAGGGTAATTACTGGGAAACGGAAAATACGTATACGGTCCTGGTTTATTATACGTCTTACAGCGACCGGGCGCCTGAGCTGGTGGCCTGTCAGAGTGTTAGTTCAAGAAAGTAATCGGATCAGCTAAACCCTACAGATAATTCTCTTTTCTGCCACGTAAACAAAATAAGTGCTTGTATTCAGGTGATTAAAAGCAAAAGTGGTTCATAGCGTAATTACTCCATGAACCACTTTTACTTCAGGAACCTGAATCGTTTGAATTAAAAGCTCTATTCTTTAGCGTTAGAGGCCATTTTCTGCTCTTTGCTGATAAATGGCATGTTCCATCCCGGAGATTTCTGCCAGCCCTTTTAATCGGCCGACAAATGAATAGCCGGGAAAGCTGTCGATGTGCTGATCGATGGAAAGCTGATGTCCATGGTCCGGCCGCATGGGGATGGACCGGTTTTCTGTATGTTGCAGTTCTGCCGCCAGCTTAATGATGGTATATAAGTCGGCGTCTCCTGCCAGATGGTCATCCTCAAAGAAATTACCGGCGGGATCTCTTTTCGTGCTTCTCAGATGCAGAAAATAAACGCGGCTGCCGAACTCTCTGAACATTTTAGGCAGATCATTTTCTTTACGGGCTCCATAAGAGCCGGTGCAAAAACAAAGTCCCACATGAGAAGAAGTTGTGTTCTCCAGCATAGCCCGGATATGGTCCGCATGACTCATAATCCTGGGCAGTCCCAGTACCGCAAAAGGCGGATCATCGGGATGGATTGCCATTTTAACCCCGCTTTGTTCCAGGGCAGGAGTGATCTCGTTTAAAAACTGAAATAAATGAGACTGTAAGGTCTTTTCATCTATACCTTCAAACTCTTTTAAAAGCGCCAGAATGTTTTCCCTGGAAAATGCTTCTTTACTGCCGGGAAGACCCTGCATGCAGCTGGAAGCAAGCGCCGCTTTTTTATCTTCTGATAAATGATCAAAGTAAGCTTTAGCTGCAGCCGTCTGCTGCTCATTATAATCTTTTTCTACGCCTGGCCTTTTTAAGATAAACAAGTCAAAGGCCCTGAATGCGTCCCATTCAAAACGCAGGGCAGAGCCGGTTTTGGTAGGGTAAAACAGGTCCGTTCTCAGCCAATCCAGCACCGGCATAAAATTATAGGTCACCACCTGGATACCCTGGGCGCCCAGATTATGCAGGCTGGTTTTATAGTTGTCAATCCACTGCTGGTAATTTCCGCTTCTTTTTTTGATGTCCTCATGTACGGGCAGCGATTCAACGACCTGCCAGTTAAGGCCTGCGGCCTCTACTTCGTGTTTTCTTTTTCTGATTTCGTCCTCTGTCCAGACTTCACCTACCGGGATGTGATGCAGCGCAGTTACCACACCGGTGCAACCTGCCTGGGCTATATCCCGAAGGCTGACACCGTCCTGAGGTCCATACCAGCGCATTGTTTTTTGTAACATAATCGCTTATTTTGTAATTGTAGAAGTGGGGAATGTGTAATGTTGTTATCGTTATCTTTGCTGAGTATTTAAATGCCTCCGTAGACGGTATAGCCACCGTCTACCGTAATGGTTTCTCCGGTTACAAATTTAGAGGCATCACTAAGCAAATATATCAGGGCTCCGTTTAGTTCCTCCGGTTTGCCAAATCTGCCATAGGGCGTCGCGCGGATAATTTTTTCGCCTCTGTCCGTCAGGCTGCCGTCTTCGTTGGTGAGCATGCGGCGGTTTTGCTCTGTCAGGAAAAATCCGGGCGTAATAGAATTCACCCTGATCTTGCCCTGGTGGCGGGTGGCGGCCTCCACGCCAAACCATTCTGTATAGGTGTCAATGGCAGATTTACCCATACTGTATCCCAGTACACGGGTGAGCACTTTTTTAGAACTCACCGAAGAAATATTAACGATACTGCCGCCGGTATTCAGCATGGAGGCGCCGAAAATATGTGTAGGGACAATACTTCCCCATAGATTTAAATCCATGGCTTTTTTAGTCGCTTCGATATTTAAATCAAAGATATCCTGTTCTGGTTTAAGCAGCGCTTCAGGCACATTGCCGCCTGCCGCATTTACCAGACCGTTGATCTTACCATAGGCAGATAAAATCTGGTCCCGTGCGCTGATCAGCTGCTCCTGTTGCATGACATCTGCCTGTATGGCCAGCGCCTCGCCTCCAAGTGCTTCTACTTCATTTTTTTTCTCTTCCAGGCGCTCTTTATTACGGCCTATAATTACCACCCTTGCCCCCGCCTTCGCGATGGCTAACACAAAAGAACCGCCTAGAATACCGGTTCCGCCGGTGACAACAATTACTTTATCTTTTAATGAAAATTCGTCCATCATAATTTTTGTTTGAATCTGTTTAATTAAGTCTTTTTGAATGATGTTTGTGAAAAATGTTTATATAAAGCGCATGCATTTCAGCTGGGACTATCTGTTGTGCAAGCTCCAAATGACTAGACCTTATTTTTTCTTGTCTTCGGCAATCAGTTTATTATGCTGTAACCAGTGTTGCAGCCTTTTCATCCAGTCGTCAGCAGTATGTTTGTTGTGTCCGCCAAACCCGTGTCCGCCGTTTTGATACATATGCAGTTCAACAGGTACTTTGTGCCGCAGTAAGGCTGTTACATAATTAAGGCTGTTGGCCGGCGGAACGCCGTTGTCATCAGAGGCCAGCACTAGAAATGTTTTGGGTGTACTGTCGGTGACCTGTTTTTCCAGGGAGAACTGATCTACCAGGGCGGCGTCAGGATTACTGCCTAACAGCGCAGTTCTGGAACCCATGTGGGTGATTTCTTTTTGCATGGAAATGACCGGGTAGGCCAGAATCGAAAAGTCCGGACGAAGGCTGCTGACTGCCGGTCGGGCGCTGCCTAATACATCCTTATGATAAAGGGTGGACAGACTTGCCGCCAGATGACCTCCGGCGGAAAATCCCATAATGCCGATTTGATCGGGTGATACCTCCCATTTAGCCGCTTCACTTCTGACAAGGGCAATGGCGCGCTCTGCATCCATTAATGGCCCTATTGATTTATTTTCCATTATCTGGTCGGAGGGTAATCGGTATTTTAAGACAAAGGCTGTGATTCCCCAGCCCGCAAGTCTTTTGGCGATTGCAGTGCCTTCCAGATTAAAAGCCAGTATCTGATACCCGCCACCGGGACAGATAATAACTGCCGTGTGGGCATTCACCGGTCCGGTAGGTTTGAAGACCGTGAGGGTAGGATCGGTTACTTTATTCAGGCGGATCACGCCGTCTTTGCCGGTAGTTGAACCTTCTTTATAACTGGCATCTGCTTTACTGCCAGGGATGTTGGAATATAACGGTATCACTTGTTGTGCCTTTAAAGCGTTGAGACTGGTGAGGGTGCTGGTGAGGGTGAGCCCTAACCCCAAAATCCAGCTCAATGTTCCGGGAGATGGAAAAGGTTTTTTCATACAATAATATTTAAAAAAAAGAATAGTGTTGTTTTTTTAAGGCCATCACTATCCTTTTTTAAGTTTTATAAATCTGTAATCAACTTATAGCGGGGGACCAGTGCCTTCATACAAACCCAGGCAACCAGGTAGGCCACCGCACAAATGGCGAACATGATGGTGTAGCCGGTAGACAGGTGACCTTCTTTGGCATAGGCATCAAAGATCCAGCCGCCGATTTTGCTGATAACAACGCCGCCAATTCCTCCTGCCAGGCCTCCGATACCGGTTACGGTACCTACGGCTTTCTTAGGGAACATATCTGAAACGGTGGTGAAGATATTAGCTGACCAGGCCTGATGCGCAGAGGCGCCGATGCCGATGAAAAATACCGGAACCCAGAAACTGATGTGTCCCAGGGGTTGAGCCAAAAGCACCAGTAGCGGAAATAGCGCAATAATAAACATGGCCCTCATACGTCCGTCATAAGGAGACATGCCCTTATTGATAAAGTATTTTGGAAAATAGCCGCCGCCGATACTACCAAACATGGTCATGGTGTATAAAACTGCCAGCGGTATCATAATAGCTTCGCCGCTGATGCCATATTCCGCATCCAGATAAGCGGGCAGCCAAAACAGGAAAAACCACCAAACACCGTCCGTCATAAATTTACCAATGGCAAACGCCCAGGTTTGTTTATACCCCAATAAAGTGCGCCATTTAGGTTTCTGTTCTGCTTTATCCGGATTGACCAGTGCCTTTTCATGCGTTTCATCACTATTGATATAAGCCAGTTCTTCAGCGGAAAGTCTTTTTTGATTTTCTGGTTTATCATAATAGATCCACCAGAAAATCAGCCATAAAAAGCCCATGGCTCCGATGGAGATAAAAGCAGCCTGCCAGCCCCAGTGTTTTTCAATCCAGGGTACAGTAAGGGGAGCCAGTACGGCTCCGATATTAGCGCCCGAGTTGAAAATACCGGTGGCATAAGCCCTGTCTTTTTTAGGAAAATACTCCGCGGTTGCCTTAATGGCCGCCGGGAAGTTACCGGCTTCACCAATAGCCAGTACGGAACGGGATATTAAAAAGCCAAATACAGAAAACGGGAAAATGGTCAGACCCAACAGACCGAAGAAGTTAACCAGGGCTTCTCCCATAGGAATGGCCAGCGCATGCAGCATCGCACCTAAAGACCAGATAATCAGGGCCCAGCTATAACCTTTTTTCGTGCCTATTCTGTCTATGATTCTTCCTGCAAAAAGCAGGGCAAGGGCATAGACGAACTGGAAAATAGCGGTGATATTCGCATAATCCGTATTGGTCCAGTGATATTCTTTGGATAAGGTAGGTTGTAACAGACTCAGGACCTGTCTGTCTAAGTAGTTAATGGTGGTAGCAGCAAAGAGAAGTGCACATATGGTCCACCTGTACTTTCCCACTTGTTTCTGCATCTGATTTGTCATTATAAATTGTTTTTAATCGTTTGGGTGAGTGTCAGTACTTTCTGGGTTGTATTGGTAAGCGTAGTGTAATCCTCGTTTTCCAGTATTGCTTTGGTGATTAATTTACTGCCCATGCCCACTGCTGAGACGCCGGATTTGAACCAGGCAGTGATATTTTCCTGTTCCAGGGAGACTCCGCCGGTAGGCATAAACAAAATATCAGGAAATAAAGGTTTAATGGCTGATACAAAAGAAGGGCCGAGCAGATTGCCCGGAAACAGCTTTACAAAGCCCACGCCGTTTTGTTCTGCCAGGTTAATCTCTGAGGCGGTCATACAACCCGGAATCCAGGTAAGGTTATGTTTTTGCACATAATCACTGATGGGCTGATAAAAGCAGGGAGAAATTAAAAAGTCTGCTCCTGCCTGGTGATAAGCTTCGGCCTGCTGCTCATTTTTAATGGTGCCAATGCCCAGCAATAAATCAGGCATAGAGGCCTTTTTGAGTTCCAGCATTGCCTTGAAGTTCTCCAGGGCAGCCTCACCCCGGTTGGTATATTCTACCACACGGATGCCGGCTTCGTAGAGTGCCTGTAAGGTAGACAGTGATACTTCTCTTTTTTGATGAAAATAAAGCGGCAGGAGGCCCTGGTTTTTTATTTTCTCAAAAATAGCTTTAGATTCATTTGAAATTGTTGCCATAATAATGCGTTCGGGATATGAGGATTAGTTTTTTATGCGTTAAGTAATGCCACTCTTTTTTCTACTGTTTCAAGGGATTGTCTGGTATGGTCACCCTTTTCATAGAATTTGCCGGTGGCGGCAGCGGTGGCGAAATCCACGGTCTGTTGTGCTGAAAGGCCGGCCGCATTGCCATATAAAAGTCCTGCCATAAAGCAGTCCCCTGATCCGGCTCTGTCCGCAATCCCGTCATAATCTTTCTGCCTGGACTGATAAAGTACCCCTTTTTGATACAGGCAGCCAAAATACCGAACCGCTTCTTCGCTTTGTGGCGCATTGAACCGGAAAGTATAACCAACCTGCTGACATGTAGGATAAGCCTCAGTGAGTTTTTCAGCGCTTTTTTTTGCAAAGATCGCTAAAGCATCCGGATCCATGGTCTGGTCTGCTCCTGACTCCGGGTCTATGCCCAGCATCTGACCTGCTGCCCAGATATTACCCATAATAAAGGTCGCATGGCTGGCAATGGCGGGAATAATATCAATAGGAGCTTTGCCATATTTCCATAATTTGGAACGGTAGTTCAAATCTAAAGATATCGTGATTGCCCGCCTGCTGGCGGCTTCCACCAGTGCCAGGCAGCTGTCCGCCGCAGTTTGGGAAACTGCAGGAGAAATAGCCGTTAAATGCAGATGGCTGATTCCTTGCAGATAAGCATCAAAATCAACATCCTTCGGCGTTAATAAGGAAAAAGCCGAATAGGCTCTGTCATAAACAACCCCTGCACTTTTTAAGTCGGCGCCGGGTGTCAGATAATAGGTACCTATGCGGCCTTCTTTTTCGATAATGGTACGGGTGGTGACATGACCCTGGTTTAAATAAACCTTCAAAAGGTCCGTTACCGGACTTGCCGGTAAAGCAGTACCCATGGCTACGGGTATCTGCCAGCCGGCAAGAGCCATTGCTACATTGAGTTCGGCTCCGCCGATATAGGAAGACAGCCCCCCTTTGGCGGGCCAGCCCGCTTCAGGGGAAAGTCTCAGAAGTAGTTCGCCAAAACAAAGGATTTCTTGCATCCTGCTATTCAATTATTTATTATTTGAGTGAATGATTCTTTTGTTGTTAAATCCGGTATTTATTCCGGTGGTTATTTACTATCCAGCAATTGGGGCCAGCCAAAGTAACGGGCCGCATTATTGAAGCAAATGTCCTTGATGACCTGCTGAATCCAGTCAAGTTCCTGAGCAGGTAATTCCCCGTTTTCTACCTCATGGCCGAACAAATTACAAAGAATTCTTCTAAAATACTCATGTCTGGGATAGGAAAGGAAACTTCTGGAATCTGTCAGCATACCCACAAAGCGGCTTAAAAGGCCCATATTGGATAAGGCATTCATTTGACTGATCATGCCTGTTTTCTGGTCAAGGAACCACCAGGCGGCACCAAACTGAATTTTTCCGATAGTCCGGCCGTCGTTGAAATTACCGGCCATGGTTGCGAATATCTCGTTATCAGCCGGATTCAGGTTGTAGATAATGGTTTTGGTCAGCTGATTGCTATCATCTAAGGTTCTGAGGAATTTAGAGAGTGCAACAGCCTGTTTAAAATCACCGATGGAATCGCAGCCAACATCTGCTCCCATTTGCTGTAACAGCCGGGTATTATTATTGCGCAGCGCGCCCAGATGAAATTGCTGCACCCATCCCTTTTGATGATCCCATTGCGCAAATTTGAGCAGTAAGGCAGATTTAAATTTGCGGTTTTGAGACAGTGAAATGGTGTTGCCCTTACGTAACTCATTGAAAACGATTTCAATCTCTTCATTGGTAAAGTCTTCTGCATAGATTTCTTCCAGACCATGGTCGGACACGGAGCAGCCCATGGTAGCAAAGAAATCATGCCTGTTTTTTAGCTGGGTCAGATAGTCTTCATAACTGCTGATCTGATGGCCGGTTGCTTTTTCCAGTAAGGCGACAAATTGATTAAAGGCGGCCGGGTCTTCCGGAGCCATGGCTTTATCGGGACGGAAGGCTGGCAATACCGGAATCTCAAAACCGTCGTCTTTTAATTGCTGATGCCATTTAAGATCATCCGTCGGATCATCAGTAGTGCATACTGTTTTGACCCCCATTTTACGCAGTAAATTTTTAACGCTGAATTGCGGTGTACGCAACATGGCGCTTGCCTTTTCATAAATGGCATCCGCAGTTTTTTCGCTTAACAGCTCTGTTATGCCAAAATAACGCTGCAGTTCCAGATGGGTCCAGTGATATAGCGGGTTACGCATGGTATAAGGAACGGTTTTAGCCCACTTAAGGAATTTTTCCTTGGATGGCTTATTGCCGGTCATATAAGATTCATCGATGCCATTGGCCCGCATGGCTCTCCATTTATAATGATCTCCGCCAAGCCATGCTTCAGTAATATCGTTGAACTGATGGTCCTCTGCAATTTGCTGGGGAGAAAGATGACAATGGTAGTCAATGATGGGCATGTTTTCTGCCGCTTCATGGTAAAGCTTCTTTGCTGTTTCTGATTCTAATAAGAAGTCTTTGTCTAAGAAAGGTCTCATTTGTCTTTAATTTTTTCTGTTTTGAGGTCCTGGCTGCATCAGAGGGAGGCCTTTTATTATTTACCAGAAAGGTCTGGTATATGGTAAGTGGTCTCCTATAATCAATTCACCAGCCGGACAGGCTATAAATTAAATGATACTTAATAACTAAATACTATTCGTTATTTTTCAGTTATGGTCAGCAATTTACAAAACATCCCAGTACAAGTACCGGGGTCTCTGTTATTTATTTACGCAACCGTTACCGGAAAACCGGTCAGGGGACTTATATTTGGGTTGAATTGTCTAAACGCTTAGCGGCCTTAAAGGGGGAACCATGAAATTTGAACCTGTTACGATTAAACAAATGGCCCGGGATCTGAACCTGGGCATATCCACTGTTTCCAGAGCATTGCATGATAGTCATGAGATCAGTGAGGCCACCAAAAAGAGGGTGGTGGATTATGCCCGTAAGGTGAATTATATCCCGAATCCTATTGCATTGAGTCTGAGGGCTAAGCGAAACAGATCCATTGGTATTGTCATCTCTCAGTTCAATAATCCTTTTTGTTCTCAGGTCGTCAATGGTATGGAATCCGCCTTTTATAAGGCGGGATATCAGGTGTCTATCGTGCAGACCAGTGAATCGACTGAAAAAGAAATGAAAGCCATTCAGTATCTGTCTTCCAGGGTGGACGGACTACTGGTTTCTATCTCTTCTGAAACCAAGAGTACGGAACACTTAAAGGATTTATATGAGAAAGGTATGCCGATCGTGTTTTATGACAGAATCTGCAGGGACATCCCTACGCATATGACGCTTTCTGATAATTACCGGGGGGCTTATGAAGCCACCAGGCACCTGATCGGTCAGGGTTGCCGGAAAATAGCCTTTGTGGGCGGGGCAGCCACCCAGCCCATTGTTCAGGAGCGTCGGGCAGGTTATCTGAGCGCTCTGGAAGATGCCGGTATTACGGTGGAGGACAAATGGATTCATTTTCTGCCCAAAGGGGGAGTACATTATGTAGAAACGGAAGTCGCCATGGAACGACTGCTCAGGCTGCCCAGGGATAAAAGGCCGGACGGATTACTGACGGCCTGGGATAAAGTCACGGCCGATGCCTATAAATATTTAAGGCGTCATAATATCCGGATGCCGGAGGAGCTGGCTTTAATTGGTTTTTCTAATTTTCCCTTAACGGACTATGTCTCACCCAGTCTGTCTGTTGTACAGCAACAGTCCGAAAAACTGGGTGAAGTCGCAGCCGGCCAGCTATTGGCCTTACTCCAATCCAAAAGAAAACCACTCAAATATCAGACAGAGGTACTGATGCCGGAAATTATCATCCGCGAATCTTCTTTAAAACTAAAATCCAAAACTGAAGAGCAGCGGGCAGTGTCTAAAATCAAAGGCGCTAAAAAAAGATAGCCTATCTATGCCGCCCGGGCCGGTAGTCTCCGTATAAAAAAGTTATAAGAAATATTTTTCCGGTCCGCTTTGATTTAAAAGGGGTTAACGGAAAAGTGTGCGGCTGTTGTCCTATTTGGTGTGAAAATGTTTTCAGTCAAACTTGTTCGTCTTATATATTTTGCTAATTTTACATTTTAACACCATGTTGGCATACGAATCATATACAGACGAACAGCTGACTCTTTTGTTAAAAAAAGAGGATGTAAAGGCCTTTGAGGAGATCTATCATCGGTACTGGAAACTGATGTTTTCGATTGCACATGCAAAACTGAGCAGTATTGCCGATACCGAAGAGGTGATTCAGGATATTTTCTCTGATTTGTGGAACAGAAGAGGGGTTGTTGAGATCAATAACTCCTTGAAATCCTACCTGGCAGGCGCCGTTAAATTTCAGGTGTATACCCAACTTGCGGCCCGTTACCGGTTAAAACAAAACCAGGAAAACCTAGCCGCGACTATAAAGCCCGGGCAGGACCTGGCTGCAGATGAAATTTACCGTTTAAAGATGATTCAGCAAGAATTAACGGCAGCGTCCAATGAACTGCCGGAGCGGTGTCGGTTAATTTACCAACTAAGCCGGGAACAGGGATATTCCAATAAAAAGATCGCTTATGAATTGAAAATCTCTGAAAAAACGGTGGAAACTCAAATCACCCGTGCCCTGAAGCATTTACGTGCTGTTCTGCAGGGAATTTTATCTTTTTTATAATAGTTATTAGGAGTAAATAACTTATAAATTATAATAAAAAATATTTAAATTTTTATTATAATTTTGTAAGGGGTATTTACATTTTGTTATACATGTATATTAAATAGGTGTTAATGGAGCAAGGGCAACATAAGGATGTCGCATATTTTGAGCAGCTGGCCGACCGGCTTTTAAAGGGAACGATTACCCCCGAACAAAGGCAGCAGCTGGATCAGTGGTATATGGAACATGTGGGAGCGGATGCCCAGATTCCATCTGTGTATGTACATAGTGAGAAGGAGCATGAACAGGTCCTGCTTGAAAAATTAAAAAACCGGCTTGTTGTTCCCTCTGGCAAAAGCGCCAGGCATCGACCATTATTTTTGTGGACCGCTACCGCGGCGGCCTGTTTATTACTGGCCTTGTTGGTTACGGAAATTTTTAAGCCTGCAAATATTTCTAAAACGGAGAACAAGTCCAGGTTAACGGCATTAGGAGACCTGGCTCCCGGTCATGCAGGTGCTGTACTTCATTTATCCAATGGTTCTACACTCGTATTGGATAGCATCGAGGACGGAACACTGATTAACCAGGATGGTATACAAATCGTCAAAGAAAACGGGCAATTGAAATATATCGGTACAAGTGATAAGGTGGTCTATAATGATATTGTTACCCAAAGAGGCCGGCAATGGAAAATGACCTTGCCTGATGGGACTGAAGTCTGGCTCAATGCGCAGAGCTCCTTACACTACCCGATATCATTCAAAGGACAAAAAGAAAGAATTGTTCAATTGACGGGGGAAGCCTATTTTAAAGTGGCGCATAATGCTATGCAGCCTTTTAAGGTGCTGGCAGGCAAAACCGTAATAGAGGATATAGGAACAGCCTTTAATGTAAATGCTTATCAGGATGAACCCGGTATTGTAACTACCCTGGTGGAAGGGGTTGTAAAGGTGGATGATATTTTACTGAAGCCCGGACAGCAGGCCTCCCAAGGCAGCGATGGGCAGATCAAGTTGCAAATGGTCAATACCAGTGACTATACGGCCTGGGTGAACGGGCAGTTATCCTTGGATAATGTCACTGTAAAGGAGCTGATGCGTCAATTGTCCAGATGGTATGATGTGGATATTATTTATAAAGGCGATGTCTCCAATATCCGATTAGGGGGACTTATTGACAAAAAAGTTTATTTATCCGATATAATTTCAGTTTTAAACGCATATGGTATTCATTTAAAATTGGTTGACAATACTCTGATTGTCTCTCCCTAAAATTTAAGAATAAAACTTTTAAAAAATCAGCTGTTCAAATGAAAATGAACAGAGGAGGCTATTATATCCATAATAGCAGGAGGCACCCTTATGTCTGAACATTAATGCATTTGATTTATAATTTTTTTATCTAACCCAAAACTTTGAAAAAAAATATGGTTAACAACACAAACAGCCACCATTGTTATAATGGTATCAGGCCCAGGATAGGTTTGCTGAAAATTCCACTTGTGGCGCTAATGTTTTTATTGATTGGACTGCAGGTGAGTGCAAAAGGATACGCGCAACAGGTGAATTTGCATCTGAAAAATGCGACTTTAAAAACAGCCTTTGAAAAAATCAAAGAACAGACGGGCTATTCTTTTTTATGGAAGCAGTCATTAATAAATAATATACCTAAAATTACCGTTGATGTGACAGGTGCCGATATCAATACGGCCCTTAAAGCCTGCCTGGCAGACATCGAATTGACCTATTCCATTAAAGGCAAGATGGTTTATATTAAAGAAAAGGCTCCTGCCGAAACCTTGGCATTGCAGACTCCGGCCCCCTTGCAACAGGAGATACACGGAAAAGTAACGGATACAACAGGAAAGGCGATAGAAGGAGTTACCGTTAAAATCAAATCTGGCAATGCCGGGGTGTTTACGGATCAGAACGGGCATTATTCCATCAGTGCAAAACCAGGTGATGAACTGGTATTCACCTATGTAGGTTATGAAATGCAGGAAGTAGTGGTCAGCTCCGCCACGGTGATTAATGTAGTTCTTAAGGAGCAGCAGTCCTCCCTTAACGACCTGGTCGTAGTGGGGTATGGAACGCAAAAACGTGTTAATTTAACAGGTTCTGTGGCTACGGTTGGTGGTGATCAGCTGACCAACAGACCTGTTACGAATTTAGCGTCGGCGTTGGCAGGAACGGCACCTGGTGTAAGAGTTACCCAGGGGAATGGTGACCCCGGAAATGAGAGTGTATCTATTCAGATTAGGGGAGTAGGTTCATTTAATAATAGCTCTCCGCTGATCCTGGTGGACGGGGTAGTGGCAGATATGGTGCCCCTGAATACGGATGATATTGAAAGTATTTCTATTTTGAAAGATGCGGCATCGGCAGCTATTTACGGTTCAAGAGCAGCCAATGGTGTAATTTTAGTAACCACTAAAAAAGGCAAAAGGAATCAATCACCCAAAGTGAATTTTTCCGGACTGTATGCCAGTGAAAAGCCGGTGACAGATCTTAAGTTTATGTCCAACACGGCTGACTGGATGGAATTGCACAATATTGCGAAAGTCAATGCAAACCCAACATCTACTTCACCTGATTATGCCTATTCTACTATTGACGAGTGGCGTGCCGCAGATAAGGATCCTAACGGGATGTATACAAATCCCGTTACAGGACAGACCATTCCCAATTGGTTGGCTTATCCAAATACAGACTGGGCGCAGCTTTTATTTCAGCCGGATAATTATCAGCGCTATGGCGTTTCCGTCTCCGGTGGTAGTAAAAATACCAGTTATTTAATGTCTCTGGGATATCAGAATAACCCCGGGACCTTATCTAATACAGGATTGCAAAGGTATAATGTGCGTATTAACCTGGAATCCAAAATTGCGGATTTTATCACCTTTGGTACACAGACTTATGCCACAAAGGAATTTAAAGATCCGGGAAGTACCTCTATGACCTATCTATTGCAGGCTTTCCCTGGAATGACGCCAATATATAAAGGGTTATACGGAGCAAGCGAAGATCCGAATACGACGCAAAAAGATAATCTGTTACAACAGGTAGCAGCCACCGGCGGACAAAATGATTATTCAAGGATTAACACATCCTGGTATGTCAATGCAGATGTATGGAATGGTATTGTTGCCGAAGCCCGGTTTAATTATAGCCAATATATCAGGGAGGATGAGCACTATAGCAAAAACCTGCCTCGTTACAGTTTCAGGGAAAGTTTTGATACACCTAAAGAAAATATAGGCAATCTGGACCAGGCAACAACTTATCGTTATTCTTACAAGTCCACCAGTTATACAGCGGACCTTTTAATGCGGTATAATCATAGTTTTGGCAAACATGATGTTGGCGGTCTATTGGGGTACGAGCAGTATTATGCTGAAAATAGCGGATTCAGTGCAACGATGAAAGGGCTGCTGGATTGGAGCGTGACAGATATTACCTCTGGCGCTACCATGGAGTCTATTAGCGGATCTGCAAAAACAGAATATGCAATGTTGTCCTATTTTGGCAGATTGAATTATGCTTATGATAATAAATATTTATTTGAAGCGAATTTCAGATCAGATGCATCTTCAAAATTTGCACCGGGGCATCGCACCGGTCTGTTCCCTTCCTTTTCCGCCGGATGGATTATTTCCAAAGAGCCCTTCTTTTACTCAAATGCGGTTAATTTTTTGAAATTAAGAGCTTCTTACGGAACCCTGGGCAATACGGTAAGTGGGAATTACGATTGGCAAACCTTGTATAAAGACGTAAATAATGTCTTCAACGAACAGGTTTCAAATGGGGTGATTCAGTCTACCATTCAGAACCTTGCATTGTCCTGGGAAAAATTAACGACTTATAATCTGGGACTGGAAGCCAGATTTTTACAAAACAGATTGAGTTCTGAAGTAGATGTTTATTATAGAAAAACTTCCGATATCTTAACGGCTGCCATTATTTATCTGACCATGGGTAATATCAGTGCGCCAATGTCTAATACTGCTTCTCTGGGTAATAAGGGAGTAGAACTTACCTTGGGATGGAATGATAAAGTGGGTGATTTTCATTATGGTGTAAGCGCCAATGTTAGTTACAATAACAACAAAGTAACCAGCTTTAAAGGCGCCTTAAATTATCAGCAGGATCCTTCTACATCGGATATCTGGGGTAATCCGACCTGGCGTTATACAAACTTAGCAGATGTTTCAACCGGTAGTGATACCAGAAGAGTAGAAGGGCATATGATTGACGAGTGGTTTTTAAGAAAACCCTACCAAGGAAACGGAACTTATATGAATGCCGATGGTTCTGTAAATCCTAACGGGGGGCCAAAAGATGGGATGGTTCGTACAAAGGCTGATCTTGAATGGGTGAAGTCCATGATTGCAGCGGGTTATTCTTTTAATAATAATACGGTTGGTTCCGGTGCTGCAAATATCTGGTATGGCCAGTTACTCATGGCGGACGTGAATAATGATGGTAAGTATGGTAATGACGATGACAGAGAATTTACCGGAAAATCAAGCACTCCGAAATTTAATTTTGGCTTTAACATGAATGCCGCCTGGCGGGGATTTGATTTGAATGCCATCTGGGCCGGACGTCTGGGCTCCTATAGTTATATTAATGAAAGAGGTGCAAATGGCTCAATATTGTCCAATACCGGAGACGGGCTGCCTGCTGACGCGTGGACCAAATATTATTTTTATGATGCGGTAAAAGCAAATTCGGATTATGATAATTATGATCCGGCTACGGACCCGGATGCAAATGTAAACGGGAAATATCCCAGATTACTTTCCTCTACTTCCATTATGACAACTAATACTTTTTATTTATATAACACTTCTTATTTAAAATTAAAATCACTGCAAATTGGTTATACATTCCCCAAAAAATGGCTGGCCAGGACTAAAATCAGTGATTTGCGGGTATTTGTTTCCGGGGAGAATCTGTTGACCATAAAGGATAAGAATTTTGAGGGAGTTGACCCCGAATTAGCGGGATCCCTGATTGTCTATCCTATAGCTCGCCTTTTCTCTGGTGGCGTTACACTTACCTTTTAAATGATTAAAATAAAAGACATGAAAAATATTATAAATAGCATTTGCAGACTATGGGTATTAGTGGCTGGTGTCCTTATCCTTTCTACTTCTTGTAATAAATTATTGGATACGGTGCCAACCAATGAAATTTCTTCAGGAACAATGTGGACGACGGAAAGTCTCGTCGATCAAGGTGTCATTGGTGTTTATTATTCTTTGCAGCACCCCGTTCAAAGTAACGGCCTTATTGGGACGAGTACCAATATTGGATATTATGGTTATGAAGCCTTTGGTATGACGGGCCAGGGAGAATACGGGCTCAATAATTTGTTTACCAGTGCGGTAAACCCCAGTAATTCATATTTCTCATTTCAATGGAAATGGTTTTATGATGGGATCCACCGTGCAAATGATGCAATTGCCCATATCCCGGATGCTCCCATGGATGCGGATAAAAAAAGCAGATTAGTCGCAGAATGTAAAGTGTTGCGTGCATTTTTTTATATGCGGTTAAATGAGTTATATGGTAAAAACGGTCTGGGCGTTCCCCTTTATACGACACCCATTAATCCGGATGAAGCAAATAAGCCGCAAAGTAGTGAGAGCGATGTGTGGAATTTGGTCATTCAGGATTTAACCGATGCCATAGATGAACCGAATTTACCCGATAACCAGATCGGGGGCGAAGGCAGGGTCAGTAAAGGGGCCGCTTACGCATTCAGAGGCCGGGCTTACCTATTGACTAAACAATGGGATAAAGCAGCTGCGGATTTTGCCGAAGTGGGTGAAATGGGATATAGCCTGTTCCCGGATTATAGAAAACTGTTTAAAAAAGAAAATGAACGCTGTCAGGAGATGATTTTAAGCGTTCAATATATTGAGGATCCTACCGGATACGGTACGGCGATTCAGAAATATTGCGCTGCCTTCCAGCAAGGGGCGCAGGATAGCCGGGGCTGTTGGACAGATCTGCAAGTAACCCCTGCACTCGTTAATTTATACGAAGAAGTACTGGATGATAATACGGTGAAACCATTTAAATGGGAGGATTATCTGCCCAATTGGGATAAAGTGAGCGCCGATGGTACGGCCAACAGGAAAGTGTTTTTTATCAGGGATGAAAAGGTAAATGACGAAGAAATTCACCCCACCATTACGACCGCAATCAATTCGGAATTAAATAAGTTATCCGCGACAGCCAAGGCATTATATCTGCCCGAAGGTAATGAAGCGCGTATAAAGGAAGCATATGCGCATCGTGATCCCAGACTAGCCTTTAATGTTGTTACTCCTTATGCAAACTTTGAAGGCGTGAATAGTAATTCAACAGCAGAAGGTATGTATACCTATCGGTTTCCCGTTACCGGTAAATATTATGTTGATCAGTCAGGGGCGGAGCCGAATCTGAATAAAAATCTGCCAAGTACTTATTATACCTCAGGATGCTGTAATGCTCAGGCGGAATTTAAGTACATACACCGGAAATTTATCGGAGAAGGGCTGGAATATATGAGAAGGGAACAGAATCCCGTAGACGAGCCCATTATTCGCTATGCGGATGTATTACTGATGTGGGCAGAGGCGCTGGTAGAAAAAAATGATCTCAAAGGCGCGATGGAAAAGGTTAAAGAAGTTAGGGACCGGGTGGGCATAGCTACGATAGCTTCCTCTTTTGCAGATCAGAATACAGCCAGAAATTATGTCCGGGATGAACGACGCCGTGAATTAGTTGGTGAGGGGGTTAACTTCTTTGATGAAATGCGTTGGGAGACATTAAAAGATACGAAGTTCTCTGAGAAGTTCTCCCAAAACACCTGGGGAGGAACAGAAAGTACAGGAGGTACTACCTATGAGTGGATTGGTGACCAGTGGTATACCTGGCCGGTTCCCAAAGCAGAAATTGAGTTGAATAAAAACCTGACGCCTACACCAGGCTGGATATATTAGGATAAATAGTGGTGGAAAGGGTTACCGGAGGTTTATTATAAAAATCTTCTGTAACCCTTTACATTTAAATGGAAATCCAAAGTATGCAGTCTGCTGTCTTCCGTCCTCTCGCGGTGGGGTATCAAATATCCATTGTTGTATTTTCTTATTTTCAGAAATGTTTCAGAAATATAATCCCGGTCCTGACTTTTTTAAATGCGGTTTACGGGGATCTTTTAAAGAGCGCAAACGGTTGCATTCTAATTGGATGACGGTAAAGTGCTAAAACTGAAATCTATTTTCTATTTTTAAGGGACCTATTTACATCCGAGCCTGCTAGATTTAAATTGATTTCTTTTAATTAATGTATTATTGAACTTTTTATTTATGAAATTTTCTTTAAATCGGTTATCATTTTATCTGTCCTGTATTGCTGCGGGAAGCGTTTTATTAATAGCCAATCCTTCTTTGGCGGGACCCTTAGATTCAGGACATGCGAATTATGTGCATGCTGAAAACTTTTCCACAGATAAATTCTTCAGGGATACAATGCCGGCTATTATTCCACTGCCCAATCATTATGAATTACCGGAAAAATTTGCCGGTAAATATTTTGTCTTTAAAAAGAGTACTCCGATTGTTCTGGATCAAAAAGCCGGTGTGGTCATAGATGCTGATGTGCGTCGTCAGTGGCAGGCTTTAATAAAAAAGAATATATCTGTATTACTGGGACTTGATGTGGATCTTCCTTTTGCAGGTGTTTCGGATAAAAATAGCGCAAAGCAAGCGGGCAGGATTGTTATGCGTTATCTGGAAAATTCCGGCACCCGGAATGGCGAAAAGCATAATGGGAATAAAGGCCATTACCAGTTGCAGATATTGCCGGATCAGGTGGTAATTACAGCAGGTGACGCTACCGGTTTTTTCTATGGACTAATCAGCCTGATGCAACTAGGAGGGCATTACGCTGTCAATTCCGGGTCAAAAAATGATTTGCGGATTGCCTGCTGGCAGATAACAGACCAGCCTAACTATCAGTGGCGGGGGCTTATGCTGGATGAATCCAGACATTTTTTCGGTAAGTCTGAGGTCGAAAAACTGCTTACCTGGATGGCTTATTATAAACTCAATAAGTTTCACTGGCATTTAACTGATGAGCCGGCCTGGCGTTTTGAAGTCCCGGGCTATCCAATGCTGACCCGTATAGGTGCCGTGGGCAATAAGACGGATTCGACAGCCGCGGCCAGGTATTATAATGATGAGGAAATTAAGGAAGTGGTTAGCTATGCGAAGGTACTTGGCATAGAAGTTATTCCTGAGATTGATATGCCGGGTCACGCAACGGCAGCCAATAGAGCTTATCCTGAGAATAGCGGAGGAGGAACCGGTAAATTTGCCAATTTTACTTTTAATCCGGGCAGAGATAGTACGTACAGTTTTTTGACACATATTCTGCGGGAAGCCCGTCAGATTTTTGGAGCCGATCTGGTGCATCTGGGCGGGGATGAAGTGTCTTTTGGTAACGGCAGCTGGGGGGAGTTACCCGCCGTAAGACAATTAATGGACCACCATCAGCTAAAGGATAATAAAGCTGTCGAAGCATATTTTTTGAGACGTATGGCCGATTCTGCCTTGACATTCAACCGGAAAATAGCCACCTGGGATGAAGGCGCGGACGCCGGACTGAATCCCAAAAACACGATTATCTTCTGGTGGCGTCATGATAAGTTGGATGCCCTTAAAAAAGCTGTTCAGGGAGGCTATGACGTGGTGATGTGCCCAAGAATACCGCTTTATTTTGATTTCGTTCAGGACAGCAGTCACCTGGTGGGTAGAAAATGGAGCGGAGCCTACGCCTCTTTAGAACAGGTGTTTGATTTTTATCCTCCCGCCTATACCGGACACATGGATAATATTGGCAGTGTGCTGGGACTCCAGGCGAATCTTTGGACAGAAACAGTCCAAACCACCAACAGGTTGGATTTTATGCTGTTTCCCAGGATGGCAGCGCTCGCTGCCGCAGGATGGACGAAACCGCCGGTCAGAAATTTTTCACATTTTGAAAAGGTGTTAAAATCTGATCTTAAATTATACCAGAAGGCGGGTTTGTATTATTATAATCCATTTGCGCCGGCGCTGACGCCTGAACCTACAAAGTAATATTACTTGCATTGCTCTTAAAGAAAATAACAGAAATTATAAAAGATGTGTTTAAATAAAATGATGAAAAAGTCAACAAGAACCGGTGGCAATAAAGCAAACGCGCAGCCAGCTATACGCTGGAGAAACGAACTCAAGGCGCTGGGCATTTTTGCTGCGCTGCTGGCCACGGCCGGTAGCAGCGAGGGACAGGTCTTTACCCCCAAAAAAGAAATTTACCATAAGGGTTGGAATGATTTAAATAAAAACGGTAAAAAGGATATTTATGAGGATCCGAAGCAAAGTGTGGAAGCCAGGGTACGCGATCTGATTTCCAGAATGAATCTGGACGAGAAGACCTGTCAGCTGGCCACTTTGTATGGATATCACCGTATCTTAAAAGATTCTTTACCGACCAGAGAATGGAAAAATGCCATCTGGAAAGATGGTATTGCCAATATCGATGAAGAATTTAACGGCTTTATTCAATGGGGACATCTTGATAAAGGACCCCTGGCAACGGATATATTACACCATATCTGGGGTATGAACGAGGTGCAGCGATTTTTTATTGAACAGACAAGGCTGGGTATTCCCGCGGATTTTACCAATGAAGGGATTCGGGGGGTTGAGGCGCATACCGCGACCGGCTTCCCCACGGCTCTTAATATGGGGATGACCTGGGATAAAGAATTAGTCGGACAGATGGGGACTATTGAAGGGATGGAAGCAAAGGCGCTCGGATATAGTAACGTATATGCACCTATAATGGATGTAGCCCGTGATCAGCGCTGGGGAAGACTCGAAGAATCCTACGGAGAATCACCCTATCTGGTGGCTCAGATGGGGATCCGGATGGCCCGTGGCATGCAGGGGCAAGGCATTGCTGCCACTTTAAAACATTTTGCCGTTTATAGTAATAATAACGGCGCCAGAGAAGGATTAGCCAGAACGGATCCGCAGATTCCGGAAAGGGAAATGCGGGACTTACTGCTCTATCCTTTCAGGCATGTGCTGGACAGCGTGGAAGTCATGGGGGTTATGTGCTCCTATAATGATTACGACGGCGTCCCGATTACCGGAAGCCGGTACTGGCTGACAGATGTGCTGCGTGATAAATTCAAATTCAAGGGGTATGTGGTCAGTGATAGCGATGCCATGGAATATTTATTTTCCAAGCATCATGTGGCTAAGGATTTTAAGGAAGCGGTTTACCAGGCGCTGATGGCGGGTATGAATGTCAGAACTACTTTTGCTCCACCGGATAATATGATCAAGGCCGCCAGAGAACTGGCCCTGGAAGGACGTTTGCCGGATTCTGTTTTAAATAGCCGGGTGGCAGATGTGCTGCGTGTGAAATTTAAATTAGGATTATTTGATCATCCTTACGTAGAAAACCCCGACCACAGTAAAGCAATCGTCAACAGTGCGGATCATCAGGCGGTGGCCCTTAGGGCCTCCAGAGAAAGTATTGTACTGTTGAAAAATAAGGATCAGCTATTGCCTTTGAGTAAAACACTCCGGAAAGTGGCCTTGATCGGTCCGAATATACTGGATAACGATTACGCCCACACACATTACGGTCCTTTAATGTCTCCAAGCGTAAATATATTAGAAGGAGTGCGTCAGAAGCTGGGTGCTGCCAGGGTGCTCTATGCAAAGGGGTGTGATCTGGTGGATAAGAACTGGCCCGAAAGCCAGATTCTTCCCGAGGCGCCCGATCCGGCCGCCAGAAAAATGATGGATAGTGCCGTAGCTGTTGCCAGGCAGGCAGATGTCGCCATTGTTGCGCTGGGAGGTAATACAAGAACAGCAGGAGAAAATAAAAGCAGTACGGATTTAAACCTGCCAGGATTCCAACAGCAGTTGATTCGGGAAATTTATGCGACCGGAACACCGGTAGTCGTTGTATTAATCGGAACACAGCCCATGACCATTAACTGGATTAATAAATATGTCAAGGGGATTATTTATGCAGGATATCCTGGCGTTCAGGGTGGGACAGCTATAGCAGATGTTTTGTTCGGAGATTACAATCCCGGAGGTAAACTAACCCTGACCTTTCCTAAATCTGTCGGACAGCTGCCCCTTCATTTTCCGTCCAAGCCAAATGCACAGAGTGATGAGGGAGAAGGCGCAAAAATTAAAGGACTGCTCTTTGCTTTCGGGCATGGGTTAAGTTATACCAGTTTTAATTATACGAATCTGAGGGTAACACCTGGCAAAATAAAAACGGATGGCACGACTACCGTCTATGTAGATGTCACCAACACCGGTAGCAGGGAAGGAGATGATGTAGTGCAACTTTATACCCGGGACCTGCTCAGTTCCGTAACTACCTTCGAAAAGAATCTGCGCGGTTTTGAAAGAGTACATCTAAAACCAAAAGAGACAAAGACGGTGCAATTTAAAATAGTACCCGACGATCTGATGTTATGGAACCGGAAGATGGAGCATGTAGTAGAACCGGGAGCTTTTAAAATTATGATCTGCCATAGCTCAACAGATATTGTCCTGACCGGACAACTGGAAGTGGAATAAAATCTTTTCTACATAGATGCTGAAAAAAAAGTCCAATTGAAAGGTATTTGTTTATCTTTTCAACTGGACTTTTTTAATGGCGGAAGTGAACGGTTGCTACTTCCATTCATTTTTTACTTTCCGCTATTTTTTATCCTTTGTTTTCATGGATTTTGCCTGCCTGGGCGGACAGGAATGGCGCAGGATAAGTTTAGTTGGTAAAATGACCTGTTCCTTTTCATTGAAGTGATGATGATTGAGGCCGGATGATTCCCGTAGCTCTTTTTTTAGTAGTTTGACGATTGTTGCCGCAATTTGTTCGATGGGCTGAGCGATGGCCGATATGGAGGGTGTTAGCAGGCTGAAGTGGTTATTATCGTCAAATCCGATGACGGCAACCTGATCAGGGATTTTCCGGTTAAGTTCCTGGAGTGCCCTGAGCCCGTTTAAAGCCAGATAGTTGGTGGCAAAGATAACGGCGTCAATCTGAGGCTGGGTCTGAAAATAATATTTAATCTGACTGACAAGAACTTCTTCTGATAAGGTATAGGCAATTTCTAACAGGCAGGGAGCGTAATGGTGGTCCTCAATGGCTTTCTGATAACCGGCCAGTCGGTCAACCATCTGGCTTTGCTGGGATGACAGCGTAATAAAAGCAATGTTTTGATGTCCTCCTTCTATTAATAACTCTGTGGCTTCATGTGTCCCTTTGTAATTATCCACACAGACAAGGTTGGTTTGAATATCCGGCAAATATCGGTCAAAGAGTACCATTGGAACCTGATCGGATAAAAGCATCTGGATTTCAGCCTCTGTACCCGGAGGTGGTGCAATAATAAAGCCATCCACCAACCGGTCTCTGAAGGCTTTAATCAGAGATCTTGCTTTTTGAGGGTCGTTCTCGGTACTGGAGTAAAATAATTTATAATCATGCAGTGCAGCGTTGGTCTCCACCAGCCGGGCGATACCCGCAAAAAAAGGATCCGCTATATCTTCGACCAACATGGCCAGAATCTTACTTTTGCCTGTTCTGAGGCTCTGGGCAATTAAATTAGGCTGGTATCCGCATTTTTTCGCATGTTCCAGAACACGGTCCCGCATGGCATCACTGATGCGCCTTTCTTCAGTTTTTCCATTAAGAACGGCAGAAACCGTACTGATGGCTACGCCAAGATCGGCTGCTATGTCACGAATAGATATTTTTTTCTTCATTTTACTGATTGTTCAGTTGCCTGTTTGTGCAGGCTTTTAATTGCCTGGCTTTCAGGTTGTAACAATTATTAAATTTAGTAATTGTTACAATGGTAATAAAAAAAATTAAATCCATTTAATTAAAAACGCATAATTATAGGTAATGCAGTGCAGCGTTTTTATATGGAATGAGGATATTATGAGCTCCGGGCCGGCCGCAATTTAAAGGATTATTAAATGAATCCACAATACTTTGAAAAGCTTTCGTATGGAACTGTCATCCCGCTTATATTTGTCACTTAGTTAAAGGTTTTCCGCTATTTTAAAACTATTTTTTTAAGTACTGGCGGTAAAAAGGGATCTGAGAGACTTATAAGTTGCTCCTGCCTGAGCGCATTGCGCTGGCAAGTATGTTTCGCACTGACTGTAAATTTATATAATAATAAAATGAGGATGAAAAATATATTATCGGTAAGAAATAACTGTTATCATGTAGGAAATTTATTTTTCAGAGGGCTTCTCAGTTGCCTGGCTGTATTGGCCATGGGCTGTGTATCTGTGAGTCTGGGACAAAAAATTAATTACACAACCGAATTACAGGATTTATATAAGGCTGTGGATACTCATTTCTATTTACCGGATAGTGGTTTTTATAAGGAGCATGCAGTCAGAGAAAAACAGGATAATGCAGTATCCTATTTATGGCCCCTTTGCGCACTTATCCAGGCGACAGAACAGATGGAAACTGTTTTTCCAGGTCGTAATTATATGGATCAGGTATACCAGGTTATTGAAAAATATGATGATCCTGCTCCTCCCAGTGCGGGTTATGATTCCTATCCGGGGCGTTTTAAAAGAGAAGATCGGTATTATGATGATAATCAGTGGATTGGGATTGCAGCTATGGATGCTTATAAAAGGAGCCATAAAAAACGAGATCTGGAATTGGGAAAGAAGATCTGCCGGTTTATGCTAACCGGGCTGGATACGGTGTCAGGCGGCGGTATATATTGGCGGGAAGGGGATAAGCAGACTAAAAATACCTGCAGTAACGGCCCGGGCATTATTTTACTTTTACAGCTCTATCAGGCCACACATAAGAAAGCTTATCTCACCCAGGCGCTTGCTGTTTACAACTGGACCAATAAACAATTAAAAGCGCCGGATAATTTGTACTACGATAATTTAAATGTAGTATCCGGTCAAATAGGAAAACATAAATTTTCCTATAATACAGGTACCATGCTGCAGTCGAATGTTTATTTATATGAAGTGACAAAAGACGGCAGATATTTAAATGAAGCCAAGACTATCGCAAAAAGTGCAGCGGATTATTTTTTAGCGCAGGACCACTTTAGAGATGATCTCTGGTTTAGTGCCGTACTACTTAGAGGTTTTGAGCATCTGTACAGACATACGCACAATGCAGTTTATTTACAGGCATTTGCCCGTTGCACAGATAAGGTACTTCAAGAGGATAAAGCGGCATCTGGGTTGATTGGCGTGCAAAAAACGGTGAATCTGGTCAATCAGGGAGGCATGCTGGAGATTCTGGCCAGGTTGGCGGCTTTGCAGCAAAAAGGGGTATTATAAGAAATACGGATATTTTATGGGTAGCTATGATTAATTGTAGCGGATGGCCGCTGTGTATTTAAAAAATAACAGCGGCATTTTTATGGGCAGCGCGTAGCTGCATAAAAAATACTTGTCCCTGCAATGGTGGTAAACTGGCGGCAAGGGTACATATAAGTTGGTGTATCGGATATCTGGCCTGTGGAGAGTGGACGCTGGATGAGACCGCTTGATCAGCGATTAGATTTCCTGGATAAAACAGGACTGCCGGGAGAAATTAAGTACTTAATTTTCTGAGGATTAAGGCGGCAGTTGTCTAAAGGGGAGCTGTTATCTCAGGTGTGTAATCGTAGTTTCAGCAATGATATACAGGTATCTGGTTATTTAAAGATGGCATAACTTATTGTATCGTATGGACGGGTTGCATATAGATGACGATTGTTTATTAAGAGCAATTGCTCAAAATAATGAATGGGCATTTACAAAACTGTTTTATGCCCACAAGGACAAGGTATATACGATTGCCATGATGTTTACCAAAAATGAAACGGACGCAGAAGAGATTGTTCAGGAAGTGTTTTCGCGTATCTGGAAATACAGGGAAAAACTGCCTGAAATTAAAAATTTTTCGGCCTGGATTGCTACCGTAACCAAACACCGGGCACTGACTGCATTACAAAAAATAGCCAGGGAAAGGGCAGAAAGACAGCAGCTGTATACACTTTCTGAAAATCAAACCCTTTTAGATGCAGATTATAATCTAAAAGAAGTGCAGTCGCTGTTGCAGACTGCTTTGCAGCTATTAACACCTCAACAACGGAAGGTTTTTGAATTAACCAGGATCAACGGCCTGGACCGAAAAACAGTGGCAGCCTCACTGGGACTGTCCCCTGCTACCGTAAGCGTACATTTAACGATTGCCCTTCGCCGGGTGCGCAGCTTTTTATATGAACATAGCTATGAGATAGTCCTGCTTGTGGTCTTTTCTTTTTTACAATAATTTTTTTTAAAGACCTAATAACATCTGTTCGTCCCGAGGTCTTTATAATAGCAAATCAATCAATAGATGGATAATCTGAGGCTGAAAAGCTTATTGCTGAAGTATATCAATGATGAACTGACTTCCATGGAGGAAGCTGAGTTTTTTGAACTAGTCAGCGATCCGGCGGAGTTAAAGCGCCTGCGCGCCATTGCGGAAAAGCTGGATATAACCGGCACTGCGCCCCTGGAATTAGCGCAGCCAAAGGCAGATGATATATTATCGGATATTCTGGGTTTTGCCAGAGAGCCGGACCTTGCAGAAGCGTTGCCGGGCGATGGTGCCGATGGAAAAGCCGGAAAGAAGCGCTCTTATAGACGCATCGCCGCAGCAGCCATAGTTTGCGGACTGGTCTTAGGTGGCGGATGGCTTTGGCGTTTCAGCAGACCTAGTGGTAATACTGCGTCAAAAATAGCGCAAAACCTCGTTATTCAGGATGCGATGCCAGGGCATACGGGTGCGGTACTTACTTTATCTACGGGCAAAACCTATTTACTGGATACGGCGGCCAATGGCCTCATTAGTCCGGGTATCCGTAAGGCGGACCAGGCTTTAAATGTTACTGCGGATGCAGGGGTGTATGAGGCGACCCTGGAAACGCCCTATGGTAGCGTCCAGCAACTGGTCTTAAGTGATGGTACCAAAGTATGGCTGAATGCCGGCAGTACGCTTCATTTTCCATCGGCATTCCGAGGATCCCAGAGAAGAGTGGAGTTAAACGGTGAGGCTTATTTTGAAGTGGTCCATAATGAGAAGCAACCATTTGTAGTAGTTGCGGGCGCTGATGTAATTCAGGATTTAGGAACCCATTTTGATGTCAATGCCTATTGTGATGAACCCAGCGTAAAGACTACCTTACTGGAAGGTAGTGTGCGTATCGGAGCATTTACTTTATCACCCGGACAGCAATACCAAAATGGTAAGATAAGCCGTGTCAATGCGGGTAATTCGATTGCCTGGGTCTCTGGATTTTTTCATTTTGAGAATGCGGATCTGTATTCGGTGATGCGGGAGTTGGGGCGTTGGTATAACGTAGATGTGCGCTATGAAGGTCAGATGGGTACGCAAAAATTCGAAGGCGATCTGCAGCGTAGTCTGAAATTGTCCCAGGTTTTAAAACTAATTGCGGGGATGGGGATTCATTATACACTGAACGGACAGGTGCTGACCATACGTTCTTAAGACAGCATTATAAATGAAATTGAGAGGATGTTTAATAGGAATTAATTGTTTTGATGTGATTATGGCTTAGGAAAATTTTATTGTTTAACCCAAACATTGCAAAAGTATGCTTAGAAGTGTTTCGTCCATTGGACGAAGGCAATTGCTTTTATCAATAAAGCTGGTGCTTTCGTTGATCTTTGTGGCTGCATTGGAGGCCAGTGGCCGGGTCCGGTCACAAAATATTACCTGTTCTTTTGAGGATGCCCCTTTAAAAACGGTGCTGAGTACCATTAAGGAACAAAGTGGTTATGTTTTTTTCTATAAGGCGGGCACGCTGGATAAATCAAAACCGGTGACCCTGCATGTGCGTGCAGTCGGTATACAGGAAGTATTGAAACAGTGTTTTGAAAATCAGCCTTTGGGCTATCAGATTGAGGATAAGACGATTTTAATTGTAGCCAGAAAGTCTGTTGCCACAACGGCCATCGGCAGTCAGATTTTTATGCAGCAACAACAGATTGAAGGTATTGTTACAGACAGTACGGGCCATCCGATAGGCGGTGTTTCGGTGCTGTTGAAAGGGACTTCTCAGGGGACAATTACGGATGCGGAGGGTCGTTATCTGATCATGGCCAAAAAAGGAGATGTGCTGATCTTTAACTATGTGGGTTATGAAACCGAGCAGCTCATGGTGGGTGAGTCCACACAACTAAATGTTACTTTGCACAGTAAACCCACTGCATTAAACGATGTGGTGATTGTAGGGTATGGTACCACCACCAGAGAGAAACTGATTGGCGCGGTTGATCAGGTGACCAATAAGAATATTGAAAACCGACCGGTAGGTAACCTGACGCAGGCCTTGCAGGGGCAGGCACCCAGTTTGCTTATCCAGCAAAAGAGCATGGACCCCAATAATAACGCGATCAACATTAATATCAGAGGATTAAATACCAAAACGAATGCATCACCGCTGGTGGTGATTGACGGAATGATTTCTGATATCAATAATATGAATAGCCTGAACCCTAATGATATTGATAAAATATCCATCTTAAAGGATGCTGGTACGGCAGCGATTTATGGTTCCAGGTCTGCCAGCGGGGTTATTTTGATTACCACCAAACATGGCGCTAAGAATATGGCACCCAATATAAAATTAGGGGCTTCGGGAGGCGTGCAGACGGCTGATATTTTATATCATCCGGTAGAAGGCTGGCAAAATGCGACATTACTGAATGTGGCCCTGACCAATGGCGGCAACAGTCCTGCTTTTACGCCCGAGCAGATTCAGGATCTTAAAGATCATAAGGATGCACCATGGATGATGGATTATATCTTTAAAAACGCCGCTCAGCAGCGCTATGATGCCAGTGTTTCAGGCGGGTCAGCTGCCAGCAGTTATAATGTTTCCGGTAGTTACTTCGGTCAGGGCAGCAATTTTATCGGACCGGGTTACGGCATCCAGCGTTATACCCTGCGTACAAATTATACCACGGAGTACAAAAGACTCAAATTAAATGTGATTTTAGGGTACGTGCGCAATGATGGTAAAGGAGATCAGGCAAATGCCGGTTTTAAAATTGCGGATGCCAGTCGTACGCCTAAATACTATTATAATAATCCACTCTCTGATGATGGCAGATATATCGTCAGTTCAGTGGGAACCAATACAGCTGCCGCTTTAGAGTTGGGAGGTTATAACAAACATAATAATGACTGGGTGAATGTAGGAACTGCTCTGGATTTTACCATCACTAATGATTTAAAGGCCAGAGGCGTTTTCGGATATGATCTGAACTCCAACTGGAATTTTGTGCGTAACCTGCAATATCCTACCTATAATAGTATTGAGAGTACTGAACCTGTCCTCAATAATACGACCCGTAATACGGAAAACTATTCCTCAAAAAATGTGTATATCAATGCACAATTCCTGCTGGATTACAACAAAAACTTCGGCAAGCATGAAATTGCGGCCATGGCCGGCGTTTCTCAGGAAGTCGTTAATAATAAATCCATGCAGGTGATCACGGAATTTACTGATCCTGATTTAGGAACGCCTGTTTCTGAGGGAGATAACCAGACCACTTTTGACAATAGCAGAACCCAGGTAAACGGGACGCTGAAAAGGGTGATTCAGTCCGTATTCGGACGTCTGGATTATAGTTATGACAGAAAGTATTCTGCGGAATTTACCATTAGAAGTGACGGCTCTACCCGTTTCCCCAAAGAGAACCAATGGGGTGTCTTCCCTTCTTTATCCCTGGGCTGGCGCGTGTCGGAAGAACCGTTTATGCAGTCCTACAAGGATAATGTAGGTAGCTTAAAACTGCGCGGTTCCTGGGGGATTTTAGGCAATCAGGAAATCGCCGATTATCAGTATTTTACGACTTATACGGTGTATTCTAATGTAGTGGGTTTTGATAATACGATATACTCCGGGACTGGATTTCAGATTGGAAGCCCCGATTTAAAATGGGAAAAAGTAAATACCAGAAACATAGGAGCGGATCTGGGCTTTTTTAATGACCGGCTGACCGTTAATCTGGACTATTTCTATAATAAGACGAATGATATCCTGTTAAGTCCGATAACACCGTCTGTTTTGGGTACCACACTAGGAGATGTGAATATCGGTTCTATGGAGAACAGAGGCTGGGAAGTGACCTTCAATTATCAGTTTAAAACAGGGGAAGTCAGCCACTCCGCATCCTTTAATATCGGCAATACGCAAAATAAGGCGCTGGATTTAGGCAATCCGCAAATCAGGGTGATTGATAATGTCGGCTTTATTCAGCAAAACGGACTGCCGCTGGGGGCCTATTACGGCTTAAAAACGGACGGTCTGTTCCAGAGTAAGGAAGAAATTGCTAATTCTGCCATACCGGTGGGTGTTTCTCCACAGCCGGGTGATGTCAAATATGTAGACAGAAACGGAGATGGCATTATTGACGATAACGACCGCCAGTATCTGGGAGACGGCTTTCCGCATTATAATTTTGGGTTGAACTATAGCCTGAATTATAAAGGCTTTGATTTTGCTGTTTTGATTCAGGGGGTTGGTAAAAGACTGCAGTCTTTAAGAGGGGATATTTTCATGCCATTTCATAACGGAGCCTGGTATCCGGTTATTTTCCAGCATGAGCTGGACACCTGGACTGTTACCAATACAGATGCCCGGTATCCAAGGTTAACCACGGATAATTCTTCCTCTTTTTCTAATAACTGGGGACGTCCCAGTGATGCGGTGTTATTGAATGCCAAATATATTCGGGTTAAAAATATTCAGTTAGGTTATACACTGCCCGGTAAACTGACGGGTAAATGGGGACTTAAATCAGTACGTGCATTTATCAATATGCAAAATCCATTTACGTTCTCTCCGAATTCATTTATCGATCCGGAATCAACAGAGTTTGATAATCTGTTGAACTCCAGTGGCGGAAACAGTGGTAGAAACTATCCGACCCTGAAGTTTTACGGTGGTGGTATTAATATCAATTTTTAAACTGAATGAAAATGAAAAAAGCGATATATATAATAATAACCGTTTTGACGGTAACCCTGTTTTTTTCCTGCCAGAAACTAACGGTCAGCCCAACGGATAAGTTTACGGATGAGAGTTACTGGACCTCGGCCAGTAAAGCAAAACTGGTATTAAATATGGCCTATAATCAAATGTATAGTGCCGGAACCATGTGGCAGGATGAACAGCTGAGCGATAACCTCGTGCACACCTATGGCACGAGTGATCCATTTTCCATCAGAAGGGGGGAGGCCACGCCGGCTTTGAGCCTTTTTGCTAATCAATGGAAAAATGATTACGGTGGTATTAAAACCTGCCTGGTTTTTTTGGACAATATTGACCGGATTCAGGATATCGACGAAACGACTAAAAATCGTATGATTGATGAGATTCGTTTTATCCGGGCCTTTATCTATTTTAGGTTGGTCAATTATTATGGGGATGTTCCTTTCTTTACCGATGAGATTACGCTGGACGATGCCTACAACGTAAAAAGAACCCCTAAGTCGGAGGTGATGGCTTTTATTCACAGCGAACTGGATGATATCATTAAAGCCGGGAATCTGCCTGTTTCCGATAATTTAAGTGAGGACGAAAGAGGACGCATTACCCTTGGCGCTGCGGTGGCTTTTCAGGCCAGAGCTTATCTGTATGAGAATAATTACCAGAAGGTGAAGGAATTAACCGGAGAAATGATTAATGATCAGGATACCTACGGGCACTATAGCCTATTTACTTATAATGCCGATAAGGCCATGAGTTATTTTATGCTCTTTACTCCGGAACAGGAATATAACAGCGAAGTGATTTTGGATATGACTTATGTGCCCAATCTTAAAACCTGGTCTACCATGAAATCCATGGCGCCCATTTCTAAAAAAGCGGAGATTTCATCTGATAATCCTACTCAGGAACTGGTGGACGCTTATATGACCCTGAACGGCTTACCTGTGAAAGGTACCGGTAAAGATCCAAGTTACAAAGAGAGTGATCCATATGTAAATAGAGATCCCAGGTTATATGCGACAATTGTCTATGATAACTATAAATGGCTGAATAAAGACGGATCCATAGATATCATCAGGACTGCCAAAGGCAGTGGTACGGATGATTCCTATATCAGTCCGGTTGACAGGCAGACCAAGACCGGTTATTATGTGCATAAATATTTTGACTGGACGATGAGTGATAATTATGAATCAGGTCTGAATATCATTATGTTCCGTTATGCAGACGTATTGCTTATGTATGCTGAGGCCTGTAATGAACTCGGTAAAATAAATGAGACAGAGTGGGATGCAACCATCCGGGCCATTAGAGCGCGCGCCGGATTTACCGCTGCCGCAGCGCTGGATTATCCTTCTACCAAAAGCCAGAGTGAGCTGAGAGAAGATATCAGAAATGAACGCCGCGTAGAGCTGGCCATGGAAGGCCTTCGCTGGTTTGATATTAAACGCTGGAAAATTGGTCAGGATGTTTTAAATGGCTATATGCATGGCTTTAAGTTCGCTGGCAGCGATCAGAGCGTGGATGGGGGATATATCCGGGTAGCACAGTATCAGTTTAGTGATACAAGAGATTACATATGGTCCGTTCCACTCGATCAGATGGACCTGAACCCGAATTTAAAACCTAATAACCCAGGCTATTAAAAATTATTAAACTGTTAGAAGGGTGTTTTTGGATAAGAACAACCGGACTAATCATAAACAATTAAAAGTAAAGAGATGAAAACAATCATGCCAAAAATTTTTATCGTGCTTGCTTTTCTAAGCCTTGTGACAGGCTGCAAGAAAAGTGATATGGAATATAAAGATCCTAAGGTTACTGCGGTAGATCAGCTCTATGCACCTGCAGATAATCAGCAAATTACTTTAAGCACACAGGCAGGCGCTGCTCTGCTGTTTCAATGGGCGCCCAGCCATGCTCAGGATGGTCAGCTCGTCAGCTATGAGGTAGATTTTTATGCCGAAGCAGATACAATTAATCCGGTTTACCGGGTCGCTTCTGACAATACCGGAGAAGAACTTTATGCGAACATTACGCATATAGATATCAATAAAGCAGCCTCTGCTGCCGGTATACCAACGGGAGAAACCGGTACGATTTATTGGTCCGTTTCTTCCTGGCGGGGAATCAGTTCTGCGGTATCTTCTCAGAAAAATAAACTGATTGTCAAAAGGCTGGAAGGGTTTGAGGTGATTCCGGATAACGTGTATGTAACAGGTGAAGGATCAGAAACAGGCGATAACCTGGACAAAGCCATTCAAATGACTAAAGTGAGCGATGGTAAGTTTGAGATTTATACCAAACTGAAGGCAGCAGCAGGATATAAGTTCGTAGACCGTATTTCCGGAACACCAAGTACCTATTATATCAATGATGACGGGAAACTGGCTGAAGCGACCGGTGATGAAAGCTCCCAGGTGGCCAGTGATGGTATTTACAGAATTACCGTCGACTTTACCAATAAAGGGACGACAATGACAGAGATCAAGAGCATGGGCGTATTTTTCAGTCCTACCAATTCCATTATTTTGAACCTGGATTATCAGGGCCTCGGTATCTGGTCCGGAACGACTACCCTTCATTTGAAACAGGAAAGCTGGGGGCTGGATGAGCGTTATAAATTCCAGATGGAGACATCTGCCGGCACTGAACAGCTGGGAACTAAAATAGATAGCGATAGTCCTCCTGATGCGAGTTCCCCGGCTTCTTACTACTATGTGACCCTGCTGGATCAGACCTCTCAATGGGATCATAAGTGGAAATTTAATCACAGTTTTGATGGTAAGAGCATTACTGTTACCCTGCTTTTGCAAGGGACGGCACCTTACACACATACGGTTAAATAGCGTAATTCACAGCACGGGATAAGGCGGTAACGCCAAATAAATAATAATAAAATAAGCAATGGATGCAGGTTTCTGACTTTGATTTTCTATAAACAACCTGCCCTTTTGTTCGGCAGAGCACCGGTCTTTTTAAAAGGGCAGGTTTTAAAAAATTAAAAAAGCCATTATGGATGGCTAACGCTACCGCACCAATTGTAAAGTAAAATTTTTGAGCATGAATACATTTTATAAATACAGGCCTCTGAAAGCATTTGCGCTGCTGTTATCTGTCAGTATGCTGCTGGCTTTTTGTTCCTGTGAAAAATATATCGATCCTTATAACGGGGATGAAACTTCCAAACCAGATTTTTATCCGGTGAACTGGACAGCGGCTGCCGACAGCAGTACCAGTTCCTTTGTTGCCAGGTATTGGAATAAGACGAGTCATGTTTTTAATAATACCTATGACGGAGAGATTGTCTGGAATGATTACTGGCCGGAAGCCCACGGGCTGGATGTGCTGGTAGACGCCTATCTCAGAACCAAGTCCGATGTGTATAAACAGGCCATTTATGACTGGTATGAAGGCGTGCGTAAGAAAAACTGGTACAGTGATGACTGGGAGAATGATTTTTATGATGATATGGGCTGGCATTGCCTGGCGCATATGCGGGCGCTGGAGGCCACTGGAGACCACCGGTATGCCGCTTCCTCTAAAGCGTTATGGGGATGGATCACCCAGGGCTGGTCAGATTATGATGGCGGTGGTATTAAATGGAGAAAAGAATCTGATGACCTGGGAGAGGGTAAAGGAATCCCGGCCAACGGTCCGGCAGCTATTATCGCTGCCAGAAGATATAAGCTTTATCCTGAGGAACAGTATAATGGCATGAATGATTTGCAGTGGGCGGAAAGAATCTATAATTGGATGAAATATTACCGCACGATTATCTCTTCAGGCAGGGTATTTGAAAATATTAATAATACCAATAATGACTATTCTTATGATGTAGGTACCTTTTTGGGTGCAGCACTGGAATTATATGACATTACCAAGGATACCAGTTATTTTCATGATGCCAAAAGTGTAACTGATTATGCCATTACCCATAATATTAATAAAACCTACGGCGTATTAACGGATTATGGAGAACAAAGTGGCGGCGGCGGAGGAAATGATGTGAATCTGTTCAAGGGGATCTTTGTTCGTTATTTTACCTTACTGATTCAGCGTCCTGAATTATCCGATTCGGACCGTGCCAGATATATAGCCTTTTTAGAAAATAACGCTTTGTATCTGTGGGAAGAAGGGACTCAGAAAAGTCCGGATATTAAATTCAGTTATTCCTGGTGGAAAAACCCGGGTGATGCAGAAGTCTGGGGTGATTTAAGGAGTGCCATCAGCGGCGCCACAACGATGGAAGCCATGGCCCTGCTTGCTAAAGAAGGGTATTTGAAATAAGCAGTTCATTACAATAAATTTGAGTATAGTGTAAAGTTCTCTTGGTCGTAACAGACAAAGAGAACTTTTTTTATTTGGGTATACTCACCTAAAAACGCGCGGACGGTGGCAATGGCAATGCTTGCTGCCTGCTGCTTTGGATATCCGTAAATGCCGGTGGAAATATTGGGAAAAGCGATGCTGTGTGCCGCATAGCGGAGCGCGAGCATTAAACTGTTTTTATAGCAGGCGGCCAAAAGGGCCGCTTCCCTGTGGTGGCCATCTTGATAGAGGGGGCCTACCGTATGAATGATATAGCGTGCATTTAGATGACCGGCAGTGGTAATCACCGCTTCGCCGGTTTTACAACCACCTTGCCCATGGCGGATGTGGAGGCATTGCTCCAAAATAGCTTTTCCTGCTGCCCGGTGAATGGCACCATCCACGCCTCCGCCTCCAAGCAGCGTGTTATTGGCTGCGTTTACAATAATATCTGCTGATACTTTTGTGATATCACCTTTGATGACTTCAATCATGGAAATGGGGTTAGGTGAACAGGCTTATAAAAGTAATATAAAATGCGGCAGCAGGAAGTTAGGCCTTTGCAAAAAATAAAAATTATTTCTTTGCTTGAAAACTAAAATATATATAATATAAACTGTATCTTTCCGGACACAGGCAGTGCAAACCTTTGCATTGAAGAAATGAATTTAAAAACGATTGACTATGATGGGCAAGCTTACAAAGGGAAATCGTTGGTTGTTAATCGCGGTTTTTGCTTTAATCTGCAGCTTTAACGGAGTGAAAGAAAAAAGCCTCCACATTGTATTTATAGGAGATAGTATCACTTTTGGTGCCGGTGTAACTGACAGGGATCAGTTTGCGCCTCCCGTTATAGCAGCCAGTTACCTGAAACAGATGCCGCTGGTGAAAAATGTCCATTTTTTTAATGCAGGAAAAAGCGGGGCCACCACGGTGGATTTTCTGCCGGGTACAGGAAATTTTAACCGTGCCGTCCAGGCGGCAGATGGATTTAACAGGGATATTCAACAGTTGTCAGAGGAACAGAGAAAAACTGATTTGCTGGTTTTTTCCATTATGCTGGGAACGAATGACAGCGCAATAGAGGGCCCTAATGGTGCTCCTGTTACTCCGGATAGATACCGGCAGAATCTGACTGTTATAATTGATCGTTTGCTGGTGTTGTATCCGGCGTGTAAAATCGTATTGCAAGAAGCTCCGTGGTATAGCGATAATACCTATAACGGGTCCAAGTATTTAAAAGCCGGCCGGGAAAGATTGTTAAGCTATCAACCGGTACTGAGCGCTTTGGTCGCATCTTATAAAAAAGAAAAACCAGGCAGTGTTTTACTGGGAGATAAAACCGCATTTTCTTATTTTAAGAAAAATTATGCGCATGCCATGAAGCCGGAAAAAGGTCATCAGGGTATCTTTTATTTGCATCCTGATAATAGCGGTTCCACTGTGCTGGGTGATAAGTGGGCAAAAGCCATTTATAAGGCTGCCTTTAAAAATCCGGATTAAAAGGATAAAGTGACCGCTGCTATGATTGATTACTTGTAGTGGTTCCTTAAGCATCCTGTTATCTTTTTATTGAATGTTTGCTTTTTTGTTTTATTTCTTATAAATATTTCATCTTATGGATTCTATGAAAAAAGGATTATTAACTCCCTTGGCAGGAGGGCAGCTCTTTGCAAAAGCACTCGGCACTCCTTCTAGGCGACCCTTTATATTTAAGATCAGGCGCATTTGCGGTGTTCTTTTATTAATGGGAAGTATTGGATGTATAACGACCGGCGCCCGGGCACAAAAAGCAGGGAAACAAAAGGTAAATCAATTGACGCTTACGGCTCCCGGGGGGCACCTGCGACTGGATATAAAAGTGTCGAATACTACACTGAGTTATGCGGCCAGCCTGGACGATAAGCCACTAATCAACAGCTCAGAGTTGGCCCTTCAGATAAAACCGGACCTAGCCAGCGGAAAGCAGGAGGCGCCAGAGTGGAATATTAAGAAAACGGGTAAAAAGGAAGTACATGATCAGCTCCGTGCGGTTATAGCGCAGAAATCAGCCGTCATTGACGACGATTATAATAGTCTGGATATTGATTTTAAAAACGGTCTTTCGCTGCAGTGGCGGGCTTATGACAGAGGGTTTGGCTGGCGTTGGGTCAGCCATCAGCCAGCCTCCGGTGTGGTAGAATCAGAAACGGCCAACTGGAATCTGCCTGTTGACGCCAAGACTTTTTATCCCGAGGAAGCTGGCTTTTATTCCCATAATGAAAGGCAGTATAAAGAATACCGCCTGGACACCATGGGGGCAGATAAGCTGGCCAGTTTACCTGTTTTGTTCCAGGTGAATGGGGTACAGCTACTGTTGACCGAATCGGACTTGTTTGATTACAGCGGTATGTGGGTTAAAAACGGTGCGGCAGGAACAGGTAATATCCATGCCGTATTTCCTGCTTATCCAAAGGAACTTAAAATAACCAGTGACCGGGACCAGCGTGTCCTTTCCACAGAAAGCTACCAGGCAAAAATAAATGGAGAAAGAACATTCCCATGGCGGGTGGTGATGGTGGAAAATGCCCCCAAGGATTTACTGACCAATCAACTGGTATATCAGTTTGCCAGACCCGCAACCGGGGATTACAGCTGGGTAAAGCCAGGTAAGGTACAGTGGGATTGGTGGCATTTTAATAATGTATATAATGTACCATTCAGGGCAGGAATTAATGACAGTACGTATATGTATTATATCGATTTTGCCGCAGCGCATAATATAGAATATGTATTGCTGGATGAAGGCTGGTGTAATACCAGAGATCTCATGGATCAGAAAGCCGGCATCCATGTACAGCAGCTGGCTAAATATGCAGCCAGTAAACATGTCGGTGTTTTATTATGGTCCAGCTGGCTGGTGCTGGATCAGCAAATGCAAATGGCACTGGATAGTTTTGCTGCCTGGGGGATTAAGGGGATTAAAGTGGATTTTATGCAGCGCGATGACCAGAAAATGGTTGACTATTATGAACAGGTCGCCAGGGAAGCCGCCAAAAGGCATCTCATGGTGGATTTTCACGGAGCCTATAAACCAACTGGCTGGATGCGCTCCCTGCCCAATGTAATGACGTCTGAAGGTGTGCTGGGCAATGAAATGAGCAAATTTTCCAAGCTGGTGACACCCAAACATACTGTGACTATACCCTTTATACGGATGGCGGCAGGCCCTATGGACTTTACCCCCGGCGGCATGCATAACCAAAGTGAAAAGCAGTTTTCCATCCAGCCATCTGAACCCAATACGATGGGGACCAGATGCAATCAGATGGCCATGTATGTGCTTTATGAAAGCCCGCTACAGATGCTGTGCGATATCCCTACCCATTATATAGAGAATCCGAAGTGTATGGCATTCTTATCAAATGTACCTACGGTCTGGAATCAGAGTATAGGACTGGCAGGTGAAGTAGGGCAGCAGGCCGCTATTGCCAGAGAAGCACTGAACGGAGACTGGTATATCGGTGCGATGACAGGGGAGAAGCCGGCCTCCTTAAACCTGAATCTGGACTTTTTACCGGAGGGGACAACTTATTCGATGCATATCTGGCAGGATGGTCCCAATGCAGATCAAAATGCCAAAGATTTTGCTGAAAAAGTCATTAAAGTGAAAAAAGGTGATCCATTGGTGATCCAAATGGTAGCTGGCGGCGGATATGTGGCCAGGTTGACCAAACAATAGCAACTGCGACAAAGTTTTATAAAGAACCGGTGTTTTAAATGGGGCTAAGACCTGTTTAAAACACCGGTTTTTTTTGTAAGGTTCTATAACAGTTTACCCCCTGATTTCTTAAAAACAAGTTACTGCAGGTTGCCGTTGGAATCGTCATTTGTAGGGTTGGGAATGCTTTTTTTGAGGTGGATACATATTTTTGTTATTAAAATGTTAGTGATAAGCCAAAAAAGATTTGTTTATTCTTGTAACTAGCCTTATTTTTAACAAAATAAATTAACCGGATGATGATGCACAATGCGAATAATTTTTCGGAAATTTCAGCAGACAATCTGTTGATTAAAAGGGCCAGAAAGGATCCAAAGGCCTTTGCAGAGATTTATCATACCTATTTCCCTTTATTGTTGAATATCGCTTATAAAAAACTGGAATCTAAGCCTTTAGCAGAGGATTTAGTACAGGAGATATTTGTAGCGCTTTATCAGAATCTGGATAAATTAGAAATAAGCTGTTCTTTGAGCGCCTATTTAAACAAGGCGATCCGTTTTAAAATCATGAATGAATACCGGTCAAAGGCTGTTCGCATTCATTACAGCAAAACCGTTTTTCCGTTCCCTTTATGCAAAACCGATTTTTCCTCATTGGAAGTCAAGGAATTATCTCATAAACTGGACAGGGTCTATGACCAGCTTCCCAGAAAATGCCGGCAGGTATTTATGCTCAGCAGAAGGGAAGGGTTAAGTCAGAAGGCCATCTCTCAAAAACTGGATATCTCTTTGAGTACGGTAGAAAAGCATATCGGAAAAGCCCTGAAAATATTTAAAGACGAACTGCATGAGTACAGGTTGTTGATTCAGGGATTGGCATAAAATTGCCAGAGGTATTTGTAAAACAAAACGCCTGTGATATTTTACAATAATATCCAGGCGTTTTTGTCTCTGTTGACTTGCAGATTAAATCATCCTTATTCAGCCATCATTTCTCTGACGGTCTGAATAATCTGTTCTACATTGGGTTTGCTAAAATAATCTCCATCGCTGGCATAGGCCGGTTTATGATTTTTCCCTGAAAGTGTTCTCGGGGCCACATCCAGTAACTGGTAGCCTTTCTGGATTTCCATGACATGCTGGAACATATAGGCAGAGGCCCCTCCCGGCACGTCTTCATCAACAAACAGTATCCGGCTGGTCTTGGCCAGCGATTGGCGGATCAGATGCTCCGTGTCAAAGGGCAGCAGCGTCTGCACGTCGAGGATCTCGCAATCAATTCCTAATTTCTCCAGTCGCTGCGCAGCTTCCTGAATGATGCGCAGCACCGAACCGTAGGATACGATAGTTATATCGGTACCCAGTCTAAGGGTTTCCGGTATGCCCAGCGGTACGGTAAATTCATTTAAATTATCAGGTAGTTTCTCCTTTAACCGGTAACCGTTTAAGCACTCAATCATTAAGGCCGGAGTATTGGTCTTTAGGATGGTATTATACATGCCGGCTGCCTGTGTCATATTGCGGGGAACGCAGACATAGAAACCACGAAGGGCATTAATAATCATTCCCATGGGAGAACCGCTGTGGAAAATACCTTCCAGCCGGTGTCCTCTGGTACGTACGATAATCGGACAGCTTTGTTTGCCGGCTGTACGGTAATGTAAGGAAGCCACATCATCACTTAAAGGTTCCAAACCATATAACAGATAATCCAGGTACTGTATTTCGGCAATAGGGCGCAGCCCTCTTAAAGCCAGGCCAATTCCTTCGCCCATAATGGCCAGTTCCCTGATGCCCGTATCAAAAATCCTTTCTTCCCCATGCTTATTTTGCAGCCCTGCATATCCCTGGTTAACATCACCGATCTTGCCCAGATCTTCTCCGAATGCCATTACCGCCGGATTGGAGGCAAAGAGCTGATCAAAGTATTTATTTAAAATTTCAAAGCCATTAATGGAAGGTGCATCTGCTGGTATATCCGCTGGTATGATCTGGACATTTTTATGAGATTTAGGTCCCCGGTCATATTCATATTTATCATATAATACGTTCCACGCTCTGGTGGTCTGCTGCTGGTAATCCAGCAGTGCCCTCGCCGCCGGTACGGTGGTGTTGTATTGCAGGGCTTCCAATGCTTCTGCCACTGCTGTTAGGATGTCTTTACGCAGCGGGTCTTTATGGAGTATTAACTGGTCTGCCAGCTGCTGCAGGCGGTCCTTGATTTTAGGTTTGCCGGCGGCTGTTGATCCCGCAACCTCCTGTATCAATGCGCCTGCTTTTTGAGCTTCTTGAATCAGCGGCTGCACATAAGCTTCCCAGGCTTCGTTTCTGGCATGCTTTACTTTCTTTTTGGCCTTATGATGAATCTCTTCAATTTCTTCTGCAGTGGCCAGGCCGGTGGAAAGCATCCATTCTTTCATTTTTTTCAGACAATCCCATTCTCTTTCCCATTGTAATCTTGCCTGGGATTTGTAGCGTTCGTGGCTACCGGAAGTAGAATGTCCCTGTGGTTGAGTGAGCTCCTCTATATGAAAGAGGGCAGGCGTATGTGTTGTTCTGATTTTTTCGATGGCCGGTTCCAGAACCTCACATAAACTGACATAATCCCAGCCCTTGATCGTATATATATCAATACCATTGGTGCCCGCTTCTTTTTGAAGGCCTGCCATGGCACTGGAAATAGACCCCTTTGTGGTCTGGCGGCTGGTGGGCACAGAAATACCATAACCGTCATCCCAGACGAAAGCTGCCAGCGGAACCTGAAGGACGCCGGCTGCATTCATGATTTCCCAGAAATGGCCTTCAGAAGTGGCGGCATCTCCAATGGTGGCAAAGCAGACTTCACTGCCGTTATTGGACAGCTTTTTAAACTGCTGTTGCTGTAGGGCCGGATTGTTTCTGAAAGCTCTGGAGGCAAATGCAAGGCCTAATGCCCGGGGCATTTGTCCTGCAGTAGGGGCCATATCGGAAGCCGTATTTTTCATATCTGCCAATGGAAGCCAATCCCCATTTTCATCCACATTAGGTGTCGTATAATGGCTCACCATATTGCGGCCACCGCTCAGCGGTTCATGTTCGATATTGGCATCGGCGTACATTTGAGCAAAAAACTGTTGTATCGTGCCCATGCCGGTTGCAAAGGCCAGCGTCTGATCCCTGTAATAACCTGAACGAAAATCGCCCGGCTTGAAAAAACGGGCTACTGCCACCTGGACGACTTCTTTGCCGTCCCCGAATACACCGAATTTAGCCTTTCCGGTCAGTACTTCTCTGCGACCTAAAAGACTGGCTTCTCTGCTCTCAACCGCTATGCGGTAGTCGTTTAGTACCGAGTCTTTAAAATCTTCAAAGGACAGCATTTCGTTATTTTCCATATTCATCGTTAGATTTTCCATGCGCTAAAAATAATGTTTTTTTAAAAACTCTTCCCGTTAGCTTTGTTGGTGTAGTGTTAAACGCTTTAAATCAAAGCTTTACTGTTTTAAGGAAGGTTCCCCTGTAAATAGATGATCGCTGCCAGTATGGCCAGTCCGAAACTGATTAAAGTGCCAATCAGTACATATTCGGTCAGCTTGCGGTCCTTGGCCGCCTTAAGGTCTCCGAATCTGAAAATTGATTTGGCCGCCAAAAGGAAACCAACAGCTTCCATGTGTCCGTTTATAATGAAAATAAATACAAAAAGTCTTTCTAGGATGCCTATGTACGTGCCGGCATTTTTTAAAGAATCTGTTTCCAGCGCTGTATTGTAACTGGGCGTCCAGCCCGTAATCAGCTGCCGGATAATAATAGCCGCCGGGCGGGTCAGAAAGATTATTAATGTAAACAATACAATATGCCCGGGTGTCCATATTTGCTGTAGCAACAGGTGCAGGCTGTCCAGGGTTTTAGCCCAGGTGCCCTCAGGGGTGGCAGTGACCTGCCATAAAATACTAATCAGTATTATGCTGACCAGGTGAAAGCATTGGTCATACCAGAACCATCTGCGGATGGATCTGGCCGGATGGGCGTGCGCGGCTGGTAATAGCAAGGTTCTTTCTTTTTCGCTTTTTAACTGGTCAATAGCGCCATGCAGTAAGGTCAGCAGCAATGCGTAAGGCCAGAAATCCAGACGGGCAATCAACAAAAAAGCCAGTAGTCCGTGAAGGATAATATGGTACCAGAATACCGGAGATTTGTAGCCTTGCTTTGATTTTTGTCTGGCCCAGCTGGTGGGCTGCAACACAAAATCACCAAGCAGATGGGCCAGTAGCAGCAGTACGAAGGTCAGCAGCAGGGCCGCATCCGGTGAGCTGGCCATATCCGGACTGCCGGTATTTAAAAAGGGAATGTTTAGGGTTTCCATAGGGTATTCATTTTTTCCTTGAATAACTGAATGGTCTGATCAAGTAGGTCAAAGCCGGATCTTTTAAGTCTTTGGCTGATGGCTGACTGGGCAATATTCAGTTGAGCTGCCATCTCTGTTTGGGATAACTCCGGATGGACCAGGCAGAGATCCACGATCTCGGCAGAGCCTTGAGACCAGTTGTCTGCCGTGACCAGAACCCACTGGAGCAACAGGTTCCAGTTTTTATCCCAGGCCTCATTTTCACTGGCAACGGCCAGGTGAATCCGCCGGTTTTTAATTTCATCGAGTTTACGACCGGATAGGATAAAAGCCGGACCGCCTGACTCGGTTAAGGGCGTTGTAAAAGGAGGCTGGCTGTTATCCTGAGCTTCTCCGGGACCTATTCCCATGGCGATTCTGATATGTGTATCCGCCTGGGCAATCAGTCTGGCTTTAATTAAAAAAGCCGCCGAAAGTGCGTCTTGAGGCACTGTAAGGCGCAACTGAAATTCATCACCCCGATAGACCTCCCAGTCTTTACCCTCCTGACCGTACAACTGCAGGGCAGATTTAAGGGCGGGTATCCATTTGGTTTTATCCTGATAAGAGGAACCTACAATATCTCCGGTTAAAACAGCTATCATGAAACAAATATAAGGTTATTTGCTTATACTAAAAAATATAAGCCAATTCAATTATAATTTTAAATATAATCAAATTGGCTTATAAATAGGGTTAGTGAAGCAGGCGAAGTTTTATCCGGCCACTCTTTTTTCTTCCAGCCATTTGCCACGGCCATAACCTTTATCGACATGTCTTTCGCTATGATAGGAAGAGCGAACAAGAGGGCCGCTTTCCACATAGTCAAATCCCAGTTCATAGCCGATTTCTCTGAGCTCTTTGAACTCATCAGGATGTACAAAACGAGCCACGGGCAGGTGTTTACTGGTGGGCTGCAGATATTGCCCGATGGTCACTACGTCCACCTGAACACCGGCCAGATCTTTTAAGGTTTCCACGATTTCCTCTTTGGTCTCACCAAGACCCAGCATGATACCGGATTTGGTTCTGGAACCACCTTCTTTTAAGATCCGCAGTGTGTCCAGACTTCTGCGGTATTTGGCCTGGATACGTACCTGGCGTGTCAGTCTCTCTACGGTTTCAATATTATGTGAGATGACTTCCGGGGCGGCGTCAATGACGCGCTGAATATTCTCTCTGTCTGCTTTAAAATCAGGAATCAGGGTTTCCAGGGTGGTCTCAGGGTTTAAAGCTTTAACAGCTTTAATGGTATTGTGCCAGATAATGGAACCGCCGTCTTTTAACTCATCCCTGTCAACACTGGTAATGACCGCATGTTTAACTTTCATCAGGCTGATCGCTTCTGCTACGCGCTGCGGCTCATCCCAGTCAACGGCTTCCGGTCTTCCGGTAGCCACAGCACAGAATCCGCAACTACGGGTACAGATATTGCCCAGGATCATAAAGGTCGCGGTGCCGGCTCCCCAGCACTCACCCATATTAGGACAGTTGCCGCTCTCACAAATGGTATGTAATTTATGCTGATCAACCAGGCCTCGTACGTGCTTGTATTCCTGCCCGATAGGCAGCTTAACACGTAACCAGTCTGGTTTTTTAACTCTTGGTTTATCGCTGATAACTGGTAATTCCTGCATTATTCATCTAAACTTATCCGTTGATAATCTTTGTGTCCATTTTATAAGGACAATACAGCGCGTCTACAGAAAGTACTTCTAAGCGACTGTTACTGCCTTAGGTTGCAAAAGTACATAATTATATATGAAGCGCCACAAGCTCACGGATGTTTAGGAAAATCTTCTTTAGGCGTCATCAATTAAATAGAAATGGTATCGATGTATGTATAATTTATTGTATTTTAATTAATTAAGATGGTCTGTTGTTGGTTGTTTTCATGGAATATCCCTCTTTTAGCAGGATAAACAGGCTCCTTGGCGGCCAGCGGTTTACCTGAGGATAGGGGCTGCGTCAAAAATTAAGTGCTTTTCAACATCTGATGCGCAGCATGTTAAAAGTAACTACATTTGTTTGGGTAGTTTTTTGACTTCCACTTAAAACAACCTATGTTACTAACTACAAAACAGATATCTAAAAATAAAATTATAGAAGATGACCACAGAAATCGTTTATCAGGGAGAATTGAGGTGTAAAGCGACACACGAAAGGAGTAAAACGGTAATCGCTACGGATGCACCCGTGGATAATAAAGGCAAAGGAGCAGCGTTTTCTCCTTCTGATCTGCTGGCCGTAGCACTTGGAACCTGCATCATTACCACCATCGGTATTAAAACCGATGACTGGGACAGCTCTTTTGAGGGCACCCGACTGGAAGTTACCAAGATCATGAGTCAGGATCCCCGCAGAGTAGGGCAGCTGGATGTGGATATTTATCCACCCGTGGGTATCCAACTCGATGATAAACAACGGGAAATCGTCCAGCGGATTGCGCATACCTGTCCTGTAGCGAAGAGTCTGCATGCAGATTTAGTGCAAAATATTAATTTTCACTGGTAGGGTGATTTCTACCGGTAAAGCTACCATGAGCTAACTATCCGCTTTATTTGGGCGGGACTACCGATAAAATCAGTAATTTTGCCACTTATATTATGAAGGCAAGAACGCTAAAGAAAGATAAAGTAAATATTATCACACTGGGATGTAGTAAAAATCTGGTGGATAGTGAAGTGCTCAGTGGTCAGTTAAAGGCCAATGATATTGATGTGGCCCATGAAAATGAGGTGCTGGATCATAACGTCGTGGTGGTCAATACCTGCGGATTTATTGATAAGGCCAAGGAAGAGAGTATTCAGACTATTTTGGAACAGGTTGAGCTTAAAAGACAGGGGGAACTGGATAAGGTCTATGTAACCGGTTGTTTAAGTGAAAGATACCGTCAGGATCTGGAATCAGAGATTCCTGAGGTAGACGCATGGTTTGGCACGATGGAGCTGCCTTTGATCTTAAAGAAATTTGAGGCGGATTATAAAGCCGAACTGTTAGGTGAACGCTTTTTAAGCACCCCTCAGCATTATGCCTATCTGAAAATCAGTGAAGGCTGTAACAGAACCTGTTCTTTTTGCGCCATTCCTTTGATGCGTGGCGGTCACGTTTCCAGGCCGATGGAGGATCTGGTAAAAGAGGCCGAAAGCCTGGTCAAAAGAGGGGTGAAGGAAATTATGCTGATTGCACAGGAGTTAACCTATTACGGGCTGGATATTTATAAGCGTCGGGCACTGGCTGAACTGCTGGATAAGCTGGCAGATGTTCCCGGCCTTGAATGGATTCGCTTACATTACGCCTATCCCAATAAATTCCCGATGGAAGTATTGGAGGTCATGCGCCGCCGGCCGAATATCTGCAATTATCTGGATATGCCTTTACAGCATGCCTCAGATCCGATGTTAAAGGCTATGAAAAGGCAGAGTACACAAAAGGAAATGCAGGAACTGATTGATCAGATTAGGGCTACTAACCCCGGTATCTGCCTTAGAACAACGCTGATTACGGGTTTTCCCGGAGAAACCCGGGAAGATGTAGAAGATCTGAAAGCATTTTTGATTAAAAACAGGTTTGACAGGGTAGGTATTTTCCAGTACAGTCATGAGGAAAATACCAGTGCCTATGAACTGAAAGATAATATCCCCGCCGCTGAAAAACAGCGCCGCGCAGAAGAAATCATGGAAGTGCAACAAGAGATTTCTCTTGAAAAAAATATGGAAAAGATCGGTCAGACCCTTCGGGTGCTGATTGATAAAAAAGAAGCCGGCCGCTATTTGGGCCGTACCGAATTTGATAGCGTGGAAGTCGATAATGAAGTGGTTGTTCAGTCTGACAGCGCGCTGTTACCCGGAGATTTTGTAATGGTGAAAATCACCAAGGCTTATGATTATGATTTGGAAGGAGTGGTAGTCGCTGAATAAGACAAAGGCCGGCCGAGCCGGCAGTGAGGGTTTTATTTGGAGCAGTGTAGTAAATTATAATGGTTATCGTTTTGTGGGTTATCTGAAAAGAACCCTATAAAGCAGTCCGAAGCATGGCAGTAGATAATAAGGGTAAGATAGATATAGAAATTTCGAAGGATTTAAACCCGGAGGATTGTCCCCCCGGGACATATTTGAATATCGATTACGCTGAAACGAACTATTTTTCCAAAATTGCACTGGATTATATCCAGGGAGCTGAGACGCTCAGGCCTTTTTATGAACACTTACCCAATAAGGAAGGCCTGGAGGCTGCTATTCAGATCAAACAGCATTACCCCCGGGAAAACAGACAGGTACTGGTAGATAACCTGAGAGGTCATTATAATTACGGTCATGAAAAATCGGCGGCAAATGACGGTTTGCGCCCTGTATTGCCAGTGCAGGCTAAAGTGCAGCAAAATATAGAAGCACTTTTATCCAAAGATACTTTTGCCATAACAACCGCACACCAGCCCGTTATTTTTGGCGGACCTTTATATCTGATATATAAAATATTGCATGTTATACAGCTGGCTGAAAAACTAAACGACCAGTATCAGTCCGAGGGAAAATACTTTGTGCCTTTTTATTACATGGGCAGTGAAGATGCTGATCTGGAAGAAATCGGCCAGATGCAGGTAGACGGCAAATTGTATAAATGGGAAACCGCGCAATCCGGCCCGGTAGGCAGGATGCTGGTGGATAAGGCGTTGCTTGCGTTAATAGATGAATTGTACGGACAAATAGGTGTCCAGATCCACGGGCCTGCATTTATAAGGATTTTAAAAGACGCTTATCAGGAAGGCCGCACCATCCAGCAGGCGAGCTTTGCTTTTATTCATCAACTATTTGGTCACTACGGCCTGCTGATATTAATGCCGGACGACGGGGCACTCAAAAAAAACTTTGAAGCTGTCGTGGTTAAAGAATTAAAAGAGCATTTTTCTCATAAAGCCCTTGAAAATACAACTGTCGCCATTGAAAAGGCAGGGTATAAAGTACAGACACATGGCCGCCCCATTAATTTATTTTATCAGCCGGATCACGAGCGGCTGCGTATTATCGATGCAGGGGATCATTTTGAAATTGAAGGACGTACTGTCTTAAAATCATCTGCAGAACTCTTAAAGGAGGTAAAAGACCAACCGGCGCTCTTTAGCGGCAATGTCGTTCTCAGAGGGCCTTTTCAGGAAACCGTACTTCCGGATATTGCGTTTATAGGGGGTGGGGGAGAACTGGCCTATTGGCTGGAAATGAAAGGTGTATATGAAGCAGTGGGGGTTCCCTATCCGGTATTACTGCTGAGAAACTCATTTTTATTAATCAGCCCTGAGCAAAAAAAGGTGATGGATAAACTGGGGCTGAGTCCAAAGGATTTGTTTTTGCCCCTGCATAAGCTGCAGGACCTGCTGCTTGAGAACAGCGGCCAGGCAGTAGATCTGGAAAATGAATTGCATCGCTTACAGGTTATTTACGGCCAGTTGCAGCAAAAGGCAGCTGCAGTGGATCCCACGCTAAACGCGCATGTTGCCGCTCTTTATAAAGGGGCCCAGCATAAAGCGCAAAGGCTGCAGACCAAAATGAAATCCAGTCAGCGTAAAAAGCTAAAAACGGAAACCAGTCAGATACAATTGCTCAAACAGCATTTATTTCCGGGAGGCAGTCTGCAGGAAAGAACGGAAAATGTAGCGGGATTTTATAGCCGCTATGGCAGTTGTTTATTGGATATAATAAAAGAAGCCAGCGGTACAACTGAGCAACAATTCGGGATTATATACCTGCCTGAGACCGAGCGTCCGGATCCAAGGGATCTGGGAAGGATTAAGACTTCCGAAGTATAAGGGGTATCAGTGAATATGTATGGCACTGGTTAGTGATCCTTATTTTCTGTAATCAGTTCCAGCCACTGCTGATAGAGGTTTTTTAACCTCGTGATGACAGTGGGATCTTCCAGGATACCTTCGCTGTTGAATTTGCCTGCAATACCTCTTATATGAATAGACGTGTCGGCCGTAAAGCGACCGCCCAGTGTACGCACAATTAATTCCAGACTTTCTTTCGCTTTATCTCCGGAGGCTGCAGCGGTTATAAGTGCCATGGGCTTATTGGTTAAAACAGTCGTAGAAACCAGCCATTCCAGGGCATTTTTTAATATGCCCGGCAAACTGAATACATATTCCGGTGTACAGATAAGCACACCATCGGCCGCCTGAATTTTATCCCTTAGCTGCTGCACGACTGTCGGTATTCTTAAGTGATCGGCTTTGGGGACATTTTGTGGGTTGTCAGGATCTAATGAAAAGGTGGCAGGCTTACTTTCAAGGCCTGTTTCACTGTCTAATGTTGCCTGGATGTTATGGCTATTTGGGGCATTTTCTGAACTGGAAGCTTTTGTGTCGTTTCGGGGATTTTGATGATCCGTCTGGTCAGTAGCTGCTGAACCTGCCACCGGTGCCGGGTTTTCCTTATCCAGGTCCGGATCAAAATAAGGAAGTCCTGAAATCGGGAATACATCCCAGTGAACCTTTAGTTCTTCTAAGAAAACTTCCCCCTGATCAGCGTTGAGCTCCCTGGTATCTGATGGATTGGCTTTATTTTGCGCTTCCGATATTTTTGTTTCAGAGAGCTTTTTTAGGAATTTGACCAGCTTTTGGTTAGAGGAATGGTCTTTGGTAGAACCGATTAATGCCATTAATTGTATTTGCCGCATATGCTGATCTTTTTTGCGTGTTTGTCCGGGTTATTTAAATGCTTCAAAAGCACTGCTTTTGGCTAAGATACTATTTTTCTGTGTTCTGCAAAGTAAAGACAGGCTCTGTCAGTACGTCAAAATTGACGGAGTTGGCTATAAAACAGCGTTTATGTGCTTGCTGGTGCAAAAGGGTTGCCAAAGGCTGATCATCCGGGTTGGAAAGTCGCACTTCAGGTTGTAAAATGATCCGGGTAAATTTACCCGGTCGCAGCTGAACAGAACCGTTCGTGTTTTTCAGTACGCTTTCCGGTTCCATATAGCCAAGGGCATTATCCTTATAATCTAGTACAGTAATGCCGTTATCAGCACATAAGTGCAGGTACCACAACATATGGCAGGAGCTGAGGGCTGCGACCAGCATTTCTTCCGGATTATATTTGGTGGCGTCTCCTCTGTACGCCACATCAGAACTTCCCTGCAAGACCGCTTTGCCTTCAGCGTGAATCTCAAAGCTGCGTTCATAACTGGTATAAGAGTATGTTCCCTGACCCGCAGCCGTCAGCGGGTTGCCGGTCCATACCAGGTTCACGTTATAAATATGATCTTTGGATTTTGTCATTTAATATTGGATGTAGTTTATGCTTAAGATATTTTACTCCAAGCCGTTTTACCGGTTGACTGCACGAGAAAAGCTCTTAACGTGGCATGCGCAGGATTTTCCAGCTTTTCATCTGCTTCCACCAGATCTGCAGCCAGCTGTTTGGCTACCTTCAGGATCTCCGCATCTGCAACCAGATCTGCCAGTTTGAGGTTCAACGCCCCGCTCTGCCGTGTACCTTCTATATCTCCCGGGCCTCGCAGCTCCAGATCTTTTTCTGCTATTTTAAAGCCGTCATTGGTAGCACACATAATGCCTAATCTTTGTCTGGCCTCTTCTGATAGTTTAGCAGAACTCAGCAGTACGCAATAGCTTTTTTCCGCGCCGCGTCCGACTCTTCCTCTGAGCTGGTGCAGCTGGGATAGCCCGAACTTCTCGGCACTTTCAATGACCATAACAGATGCGTTGGGGACATTGACTCCCACTTCAATCACCGTGGTGGATACCATAATCTGGGTGTCACCCGTTACAAAGCGCTGCATATTCATCTGCTTTTGCTCTGCCGGCATTCTGCCATGCACCATGCTGATTTTATAGAGATGTTCCGGAAAATAACTTTTTACCTGTTCATAACCCTGCATCAGATCCTCATAACTGAGTTTCTCGCTTTCTTCAATGAGCGGATAAATAACATAAGCCTGGCGCCCTTTATCAATTTCTGAACGCATAAAGCGCATGACTTTTGCCCGGTAGATATCTGTTCTGTGAATAGTGGCTACCGGCTGACGGCCAGGTGGCAATTCATCAATAACACTATAATCCAAATCGCCATAAGCGGTCATAGCCAGGGTCCTGGGTATGGGGGTGGCGGTCATTACCAGGATATGAGGTGGTATTACGGACTTTTTCCAGAGTTTGGCTCTTTGGGCCACGCCAAAGCGGTGCTGCTCGTCGACGATGGCAATGCCCAGATTATTAAAAACGACTTTATCTTCAATAACCGCATGGGTGCCGATGACCATATGGATGCTGCCCTGTTCCAGACCTGCCAGTATTTCCCGACGCTGTTTGGCTTTAGTGGAACCCGTCAGTAGCCTGAGTTCAATGGGTAGATCTTTTAGTAGTTCCACCAGCCCGTTATAATGCTGAGTGGCCAGGATTTCTGTAGGTGCCATCAGGCAACTCTGAAATCCATTATCGGCAGCCATGAGCATGGTCAGAAGCGCGACAATGGTCTTGCCGCTTCCAACGTCTCCCTGCAATAACCGGTTCATCTGATGACCATGGGCGGTATCCTGACGAATTTCCTTAAGGACTCTTTTTTGAGCACCGGTAAGTGCAAAGGGCAGGTATTTTTTATAGAAGGTGTTGAACAGCTCACCTACTTTGTCAAATAATATGCCGCGGGCATGACGGTTACGTCTGACCCTGATTAAGTTGAGTCTTACCTGGGCAATAAATAGCTCCTCAAATTTAAGGCGCCGAAGCGCCTGTTTATAGGCCGCTTCATCCGGAGGAAAATGAATATGACAAAAGGCCTGGAAACGGCTGATTAACTGAAGTTTTTCCGAGATGAGCTGAGGGATGTTTTCCGGAATATCTTTTTCTGAGAGCTGACCGATTAAGGCCTGCGTAAGCTTGCCGATCTGACGGCCTCCCAGCCCCCTGGATTTTAGTTTTTCAGTAGTGGGGTAAACGGGCTCCAGAAAGTCCTTGGCGCTTGCATTCATGCTTTCAACGGACTCTAGTTCCGGATGTGACATCTGTGGCTTGCCATTAAAGAAGCTGACCTTGCCATAAATCATCCAAAGTGCTGTTTTCTCCAGTAATTTAGCGACCCAGTTTGCTCCCTGAAACCAAACCAGCTCAATGACTCCGGTGCCGTCTCTGAACTCAGCCACCAGTCTTTTGGAACGGCCCTGTCCGATCAGCTCATGAAAAGTAATCTTACCTTTTAGCTGTACAAAATCCGTAGCAGGAGTGATCTGCTGAATGGTATTGATATGGGTGCGGTCAATATGTCGCAAAGGAAAATGATAGAGCAAATCCTCAAAATGATGGATGCCCAGATCTTTACGCAGCATGTCTCCCTTAAGGGGGCCTACCCCCTTAAGGTATTCGATCGGATTTTGCAATGTAGCGCTGCTTGTCGTCATAAGAACCGTATGCGATTGAGTGCCCACAAAATAAATAAATTATGCGCAAAATCTTGGTTTTGATGGTATAAATAGCTGACCGGGCTAATGGTTTTTTGTAATATAGCTAACAAGTGTTATTTTTGTTTATCATTCTGATTCATCCTGGTTAAAAAACTCATTTGAAAGGGATCGGAGCAGGAGTTAAAATAAATTATTCGCGTTATCATTTACTATGACAAATCAAATTAATACCGCCGCCGGTGGTCTGCAAACTTCAGCAGGGGACGCTGCTGACAGAACTGTATATATTGTCAGTGCCACCAGGACGCCGATGGGTAGTTTCGGTGGTGTCTTAAAAGACGTACCTGCAACCGATCTAGGAAGTATTGTTATTAAGGCAGCTATTGAAAAGGCAGGCCTTCAGGCTGCCGATATCCAGGAAGTATTTATGGGACAGGTGTTGCAGGCAGGCTCCGGTCAGGCACCTGCCAGGCAGGCCGCCTTAAAAGCAGGGCTGTCTAGTCAGGTCGTATGTTCTACCATTAATAAGGTCTGCGCCAGTGGCATGAAAGCGGTGATGCTGGCCGCACAGGCCATCCGGGCGGGGGATCTGGATATTGCTGTGGCAGGTGGTATGGAAAACATGAGTCAGGTTCCTTTTTATCTGAAAAGCCATCGCTGGGGTTTTAAATACGGTACGGATCAGCTACTGGACGGACTAGCTCATGACGGTTTAACGGATGCTTACTCCGGGCAGGCCATGGGGATGGCTGCAGAGCTATGCGCGGCTGAGTGTCAGATAAGCAGAGAAATGCAGGACAGCTTTGCTATACAGAGTTATAAACGTAGTCAGCTCGCCTGGCAAAGCGGTGCTTTTATTCCGGAAATAACGCCGGTATTCATTCCTGCTAAAAAAGGTGAACCGGTTGAGGTGAATAAAGATGAAGAACCTTTTAAAGTAATTTTTGATAAAATTAGTCAGTTAAAACCTGCTTTTAAAAAGGATGGCACCGTAACTCCGGCCAATGCTTCCACCATGAATGACGGCGCTGCGGCCCTGGTGTTAATGAGTAAAAGAGAAGCGGATAAAAGAGCCATAAAGCCGCTGGCCATTATCCGCAGTTATGCGGATCAGGCACAGGCTCCGGAGTGGTTTACCACTAGTCCCGCCCTGGCTGTACCGGTGGCTGTTCAAAAAGCAGGTCTTCAGCTCTCCGATATTCAATATTTTGAACTCAATGAAGCATTTTCCGTAGTCGGTATTGCCAATACTGAGAAGCTGGGTATTAGTAGTGAACAGGTAAATGTAAACGGCGGGGCCGTATCTCTTGGGCATCCGCTCGGATGCAGCGGGGCCCGGATCTTAGTTACACTGATTGGTGTGCTGCAACAGCAAAAGGCCAGGTATGGCGCCGCAGGTATCTGTAACGGTGGCGGCGGCGCAAGTGCCATGGTTATTGAAAGGCCAGGTGCCTGATACAGCGCCCGCCTGCCAGAAGTGTGCTGTTACATACTATTGATTCATAGTTGTTTCCGTTAAGATTTTGCGTTAATTTTTAATAATTGGTTCCCGGCACCTTAAAAGTGCCGGGTATTTTTTTGTGAAAAGGCTGCTGTATGGTGTTTTTGACAATTTTCTGCTATTTTTTACTTTTTTAGACTCTTAACAGGGGAGATTTTGTTGTAATAATGTCAATGGTGGAGCTGAACTGTTTAATTAAGTTTATATTTACGCCAGGATATATTGCTGGAATTATTATAGAGAAACAATCCATCAATAAGAGGCCTGACATTTTTTTAATATTAAGGCTTACTATTTATAAAGTGATTCGACAGGGAATATGAATGTAAAAAAGAAAAATATACAGATGGATACTAACACAGACATAGTTGCAAAAGTATCTATTACAAAATTACAGGTTAATATCAGCTATGGCAGACAGTTGGCAATAGCCTTTGGCGCTGCCTTGCTGTTTTTACTAGTTCTGGGCAATCATCATGCCTTTGGTCAGGATAAGGACACCCTGATAGCGCAGGATGGGAAGGTTTACACCGGCCATTATAATAAGCCGGTATTCGGTCACAGCAGTTTTACCATTAACGGCAAAAAACAGCCGCTGGATCCCAAAACCGCTCTGGCCTATAAACATGACGGCACCTGGTTTAAAAGTGTTCAGCTGGCGCCCAGTGCAGATCCCGTCTGGATGCAGATGCTGGAAAGAGGCGCCATTGAACTGTATCAGTATATAAGTTACGGAGCCGCCACCAGGGTCTCTCCCAGAAATATGCCGGAGAGTTATGTTGTCTGGCTGGCTAGTAAAAATAACGGACCATTACTGAATGTGAATGGCGTCATGTCCACAGAAATCAGGGCAAAAGAAAATCTGCATCGACTGCTGGCAGATCAGCCAGAGCTGGCAGCCGCCGTCCAGCGTGATCCTTTTAATACCAGGGTCATCCGGGAATTGATTGCAGCGTATAATCGCCAGGCCCTTGAAGGACAGGCGCATAACCAGGGGCAGTAAAGGAACCAAAGGGTTTCCCAAAAGGGAAGACCATACAATTCTATCATCATACAGTGAAAACTTAATGGAAATATTTGAAGTACATACTAAAAAACATAAACGTGAATTTTTAGAAGTGGGTGCCCGCATCGGCAGCCAGTTTCCCCATTATGTGCAGCCTTTGGACAAGGACATAGAAGACATATTTAACCCTGCCAAAAACAAATGCTACGGATTTGGCAAAGCCACCCGCTGGATTTTAAAAGATAAGGATAAAGTAGTAGGAAGAATCGCTGCCTTTATTAATCATCAATATAAAAATTACGGCACGGAGTATCCGACAGGAGGTGTAGGTTTTTTTGAATGCATTGATGATCAAAAAGCGGCCGATATGCTTTTTGATCAGGCGGCCGGCTGGCTCAAGACCAGAGGCATGGACGCCATGGACGGCCCCATAAATTTCGGGGACCGGGAAAGGTTCTGGGGATTGATGATTGAGGGCTTTGATGATGAACCGATTTATGGCATGAGCTTTAACCCGCCTTATTATCAACGGCTGTTTGAAAATTACGGGTTTCGTAATTTTTATAATCAGTACTATTTTGCCATGAAAATCACCGATCAGGTACCGGAAAAATATAGAGAGCGTCATGCCCGGTTTAAAAACAAGAAAGAGTATACGGCCCGACATATAGATCTGAATCAAATTGAGAAGCATGCCGAAGATTTTGCGACCGTATATAACCAGGCATGGTCTCAGCATCATGAAGCCAAGACCATTACCAAGGAAGATATGATCCGCAATTTTAATGAGATGAAGCCCATTATTGATCAGGATATCATCTGGTTTGCCTATTATAAGGATGAGCCGATCGCCATGTGGATAAATATTCCGGATTTAAATGAATATTTTAAACACTTTAAAGGCAGGTTTGGACTCCTGGAAAAACTACGGTTTGTCATGATGAAGCGTAAAGGCGTCTGCCAGCGATTTACTGGTATAGCCTTTGGTGTAGTGCCAAAATATCAGGCTTTGGGCGTAGATGCTTTCATGATTACAGAAGGGGCTCGCCATATCCAGCAGAAGCGCTCTTACGAGAAATATGAGATGGGTTGGACCGGAGACTGGAATCCCAGGATGATGAATATCTATAAAGGGCTGGGAGGCACACTTTCCAGAACCCTGGTGACTTACCGATATATATTTGATGAACGTCATGAATTTGCGCGTCATCCGGTAATTGACTATAATACTATTTTAGAAGAAAAGGAGAAATACAAAGAAAAACAGCAACAGACACAGGTAGATACGGCGCCCTTGACGCAGCCAGGAGCTGGTTCGGCCGTTTCTTTGCCAGACGATAATAATAGTGCCCCTGAGAGTATTCACTAGGGGTATCCAATAAATCTATCAAATCATTAAAAACAAAAAGATATTCTATGCCCGCAACGCGTGTATTACAAAAGAAAAAAACAATTGCCCTGGTGGCACATGATCATAAAAAGGACGATCTGATTGCCTGGATCAGACAAAATAAAGAGAAACTGACCCCTCATCAACTGGTAGCGACCGGAACGACCGGTAAACTGATTGAAGGACATTTAGGGGTGGAAGTGCATAAAGTGCTTAGCGGCCCTCTGGGCGGGGATCAGCAAATAGGAGCCATGATTGCCGCAGGAGATATTGATATGGTAATATTCTTTTGGGACCCAATGGAAGCCCAGCCACATGATAGTGATGTTAAGGCTTTACTTCGATTAGGTGTGGTCTGGAATATCCCTATGGCCTGTTGTCCTGCCACCGCTGATTTTGTGATTTCTTCCGCCTACATGGACAGCACATATGAGTGCCAGCAAACCGATTATACGCCCTATTTAAAAAGGCCTATTAAGCCCTAACTGTAGTTTTTACATCCTATGATCAGTATTGGACTTTTATCAGACACGCATAGCCATCTGCCAGAAGCTGTATTCCGTCATTTTGAAAAAGTGGATGAAATATGGCATGCCGGAGATGTTGGAGATGTATCTGTTTTAGAGCAACTTCGGGCATTTAAACCTTTACGAGGAGTTTATGGCAATATTGACGGCCCACCGGTAAAGGCCTTTTTCCCCTTGGATAATATATTTACAGTGGAAGGAGTAAAAGTATTAATGCGTCATATCGGGGGGTATCCCGGGCGCTATGCACCCGGTGTGCGTGATTTGATTAAAGAACAAAAGCCGCGACTGTTTATTAGCGGTCATTCTCATATTCTTAAAGTTATGTATGATGAAAAGCTTCAATGTCTGCATATGAATCCAGGGGCTGCCGGAAAACAGGGCTGGCATCAGGTGCAGACATTGCTTAAATTTTCAATTAATGGAGATCAGATTTTAGACTGTCAGGTGATAGAACTGGGCAATCGCTAAATTTTCAGGTGTTTTAAATTGTCATGAAAGCGTCAAGTTTTCCTCATCAAATCGTTAAAGGGGGAGCAACTTGCAGTTAATAGTTTACTTTTGAAACTGGCAAGTATTTTTATAGTAATTGCCTGCCGGATATTATTATATCCATTTTTTAAATATGTAAATTTTACCGAATCGTCATGACAGAAAATACAAATCTATCTCCAGTGAATCAACATATAGATGCTATTGAAAATCAATCCAATACTCATGTAAGTGATTGTAAAAATTCTGAACAGGAAAAAGAGTTACACGCCCTTTGCAAGCCAAGGCTCAGAGCCATTCATGATACCATGGATTTACTCAGTGGTAAATGGAAAGTTGCCATTATCGGCTATCTGCACACCATGGGCAAATGTCGCTTTATGCAGTTACAGCGTAATATTGAGGGCATCGGAGCCAAAATGTTATCCAAAGAACTCAAAGATCTGGAAATTAATGAGCTGGTGACAAGGACCGTGCTGCATACACGTCCCGTGACAGTTGAATATGAACTCACCGATTACGGGAAGACGCTGCAAAATATTATCAACGAACTGTGCAGCTGGGGTTTTAAGCACAGAGAGCGTATCTTAAAGCGCCAGACGGAGTGTACCTGTGGTGAAAATCCTGAACTGGGCTGTGAGGCCCACCAGCATGAACGGCAGCAGCAAAAAACTGCGACGCCTAACAGTAGTAATATAGCAGCCGTTACCAGTGTAGAGCAGGCAGTGGCTAAAAAGGCAGTATAAGAATAATTACTGATAATGAGCGGACTTGAGGTCCCCATAGCTTATCTGTAATTTTAAGCGAAAGCCCCAATCGTTAAACTATACGATTGGGGCTTTTGCTTAAATTAGTGAGCTGGTGGAGGCGCAATACTGCGACCAAGCTCCCGAAGCCGTGCGCCAGCTTTCAGCAGGGTCTCATCCTTTTTGGCGAAACAAAAGCGGATGAGCTGATGGTCTCCGAAATTTTCTGTCAGGGCTGATAAAGGAATACTGGTTACACCGGCCTCCTTATTGAGCCAGACGGCAAAGTCCTTTTCAGGCAGATGGCTAAAACCGGCATAGCTATAGAGCTGAAAATAGCTGCCTTTTACAGGTAAGGGTTTTAAGGGGCTGTCTTTTAACGCGTCCTCAAGCAGATTCCTTTTGTTTTGCAGAAAGCCCGATAAGCGCTCGTAGGTATCCGGATCTTCCATGTAGTTTGCGATGGCAATCTGCACTGCAGAGAATGTGCTAAAGGCATTGTTCTGGTGAACTTTTCTGATTTCTGTTGTAAGGGCTTTATCTGCAATGATGTAACCTGTTTTCCAGCCGGTACAGTTAAACATCTTGCCAAATGAATGAACAGAGACCGTGCGGTCTCTGAGCAGTGGTTGCCCCAGGGGAGAATGGTGCTGCTGGTGGTCAAAAATGACGTGTTCATACACTTCGTCACACATCAGGATTATATCCGTGTCTTTTATCAGCTCATACAGCGCCAGGAGCTGCTCCCTGGTTACGGTGGACCCGGTTGGATTATGCGGCGTATTTAAGATGATCATCCTGGTCTTAGAAGAAATCTTGGATTGAAGCCGCTGCATGTCCAGGCTGAAATCCGGAAAATTCAGCGGCACTGAAACGGGGATGCCACCTACCGCCGTTACGGATGGCCGGTAACTATCATATGCCGGATCAAAATAAAGTACTTCCTCTCCCGGTCGTATAAAAGTCGCGATGACAGTAAATAATGCGATGGTTGCACCGGGGGTAATCGTAATTTCTGTTTCCGGGTCAAAGAACTGTCCATGTTCTTTAAGTGTTTTCTCAGAGAGCCTTTCTCTTAATATCATATATCCGCTGGAAGGGGCATATTGATTATAGCCTTCTTCCATGGCTTTGGTCACGCCCTTAATTAATAAGGGATCCATCGGATAATCTGCAAAGCCTTGTCCCAGATTAATGGCCTTGTGTTGAATGGCCAGTTGTGACATTTCTGTAAAAATACTGGTGGGCGTATCAGGAAACTTGGATTGAAAAGATATCATAGTCTTTCTTTTTTAAAATTATCGGGTTGCAAAGGGCAAGGCTGAGATCCGGCTAACGGGTTATGCATCACGATTTGTGTTAGATACATCTATTGCCAGTTGCAATGGCTGCTTCATTGCATTATAAATTAGACGGCCCCGAGTGCTAAAGATAACTTTATTTGCAAATTACAGAAAGGTCGCCTAAGAAACCAAAAAATTCCCGGAGGCGACCTTGTTTTTATTTTTTGTTCTGGCAGTTCATTTTTTCGGAATGAACCCCATGGGCTTGTTTTAATTTTTATCAAACCAGAGTTTGGTAAAAAGATCATCGGTGCCCTGCTCGGCAACTGCTGCTTTATAGGCTTTACCGTTAAGCGTTTGTTCGGTGGAGGGGTAAATAAAGCGAACCGGAATGTCATCACCATACTTGCCCGAAACTGCTGCTGTGAGTTGTGGGTAATCCAGTCTTCTCCACTCAGCGAAAGCTTCCAGTCCCTCTCCAAATAAGGATATCCATTTTTGATTGCCGATGGATTTTTTAAAGTTGCTGGCGTCATATTTAACGGAGGCCTGGTTGAGGTAACTGCTAATCTGAGACGCGTCCGTGATGCCATACTGGTTCAAAGAAGCCGTGATAGCCGATTGATAAAGTGCGGCTGCATCCTCGCTACTCAGATTTCTTGCTGCAGCTTCAGCTCTTAAAAAAAGGACTTCACTGTAGGTCTGTAAGATGGCGGGTGCTGTGTCCTGCAGAAAATAGCTACCCGGTTTGGAGGTGTTGGCCAGTCCAAGGCTGTTGGCATCCGAAGTGGTAAGACCATTGGGGACACCGACGTATTTCGTGATTGCGTTATTATCAGGAAGGCTGGCAAATACCGGCAACCTGGGGTCGTTCAGGCTATAGAGCTGGTCTACAACAGTCTTGGAAATGCGGTAGTCATTTCGGGTAGAGAAATTGGCGGCTACCGGATTCCAGTTGGGAGAAGCCTTGTATACGAACTGCGCATTCTGGCTATTGGATGCAATTAATTCGCCTGAAGAAAGGACCTGCTGAACGGTGGCTTTAGCAAGCGTAGGATCAGCATCTGCGATTCTTAGAGCGATGCGCAGTTTCAGGCTGTTGGCAAATTTTCTCCAGTCGCTGATGTTATTGCCATAAATCAAATCTCCTTCAATGGCTGTACCATTGGGGTCGAGTTGTGTTAGGGCGGTGTCCAGCTCGTTGAGAATACCGCTATATACTTCTTGCTGGCTGTCATAGGAAGCCAGAGAAGATGTTTCAATCTGACCGGCCTCACTATAAGGTACAGCGCCGAATGCATCGGTTAATAGCTGAAAGTTCCAGGCTCTGAGAACGTGTCCCACACCAACATAGTTATTATTTTGTTGTTTAACCCCTAACTGCATCATCACTTTAATGTCGGTTAAGGTACTGGAATATGTGGTTGTCCAGAGCGTGGAGAAACTGGAACCGTTAAATATATAACGATCAGGATCTGTGTACTGAATCATGGCCCACTGCTGGGTAATCAGCTGACTGGATGCGAAATTGCTGGATTGGCCCCAATAAACGTCGGCTCCTGTCTTTTCAGCCGCGCCCAACAGGTAATCGGGTTGTGGGTTTTCTACAGCATTGGGGTTTTTATTGATTCTTACCAGCTCTTTTTTGCAGGAGCTGGCTGCCAGGACAAGTAGTCCGCTGATAAGTAAGGCACCCGGGCGAAGAAGTCTCTGGTATATTGAATATTTCATTTTTACGAGTTTAGAATTGAACAGTTAAATTAACGCCATAGCTTCTTGAGGTAGGCAGGGTCAGATCTTCGAGTCCCTGTGCATTACCTGTACTGAAGGCTGTTTCCGGATCGATGTTTGGCGCTTTTTTGTAAATAAAGAACAGGTTACGTCCAACGAGTGCTACACTGGCTCCCTGAATACCCATCCTGTTGAGCCAGGCTGCTGGGAGTTTATAACTCAGGTTGATTTCCCGGAACTTGACGTAACTGGCGTCATAAACATATTGCTCGTCTACAGAGGAGATGGTTTTGTAATATAAGGAAGCTGGTATGATCTGTGAATTAGCATCGCCGTCACTGGTATTGCCTTTGGCGATTATACCGTCATCATATAATTTTTCGCCATTGGGTGCACTGCCACTGGCTGCTACCGGTAATTGTTTTTTGTCATCACCGGGATAATAATAACTAATGCCGCCAAATTCAGCACCACGTCCAGGAAGGGTAGAGGCGAGTACGCCAGTATACTGGCCTGTAGAATTTGTTCCCGAATAAATAGAGCCGCCCACGCTGGCATCGATTAAAAATGTCAGTCCCCAGCTTTTGTAACGCAGGGTATTGGTGAAGCCACCGGTCCAGTCCGGCGTGAAATGACCAAGGTCTTTGAGCGAAGGATCCGTCTGTGGCAGGCCGCTGGCGCTGATGACTATTTGACCATTTGCATCCCGCTGATAGGCCGTGCCAATGATAGTGCCATAAGTCTTACCTACAGCAGCGACCACCTGTACTGTTCCATCTGTTCCCAGTGTATAGTTTTCCAATTCTCCCTGGTCATCCAGGTATTTGACTTCGCTTTTATTCAGGGCGAAATTAAGACCGAAATCCCAGCTCAGGTTTTGCTGTCTGACAGGAGTAACACCCAAAGCAATTTCAAGTCCTTTGTTATTGATTTTACCTGCGTTAAGCAGTTGCTGGGTATATCCGGAAGTTGGTGTAATGTCGACTTTCAGAATCTGATTGAAACTGTTGGTATTATACAGGCTGATACCCAGAGTCGTCCTGCTGTGAAAGAAACCAAGATCCAGGCCCAGCTCAGTGGAGGTGGTGGATTCACTGCGGATATTTGAATTCATCTGAATGCCAGAAGTGGATAGCAGCGGATTAGACCCAAAAAGTGAAAATCCGTAGGTATTATATAACTGGTAAGGGTCGGTATCCGCTCCGACTTTTGCCCAGCCGCCTCTTATTTTACCATAACTTAAGGTATTGCTGCTGATTTTTAATAAATCGGTAAATACCAGGGTTCCGTTGATGGATGGGTAAAAGTAGGAAAGGTTGTCAGAAGGCAGGGTGCTGGACCAGTCATTTCTCGCAGTAGCATTGATAAAGGCGTAGTTGCGGAATCCTATCTGGGCGGAGCCATATAAGCTGTATACCTTCAGATGACTGTAATAATTGCTGGAAACCAGGGGGTCTCTGGAGTTGTCCAGGGTATAAATACCACCAACGGCTAATCTGGGAGCCTTCTGGTCATTCTCTTCATAGGTTTTATTACGGATATTGCCACCGGCCAGAATATTTACAGAGAAATCGCTATTGAGTTGGTGATCATAGTTTAAAGTAGCTTCCGTGTTGTTTTCATTGAGACTATAGGCAATTTCCTCATAAGAGCCGTAAGGAGTGCCACTGGTGCCGTAGGCAATCTTAAGTTTTCTGCGGTCATTATAATAATCCGTTCCGCTGTGGAAATGCGCTGTCAGTCCCTGTGTGATCTCGTAGGTAAGCCCGATGTCGCCGATCAGACGGTCTCTTCTCTGTTCTACTGTATTTTCATAGGCCCCGAAATATGGATTAGGGTAATAGGCGTTATTCCAGTTGTCAGGGCTACCGGTGGTAAAATAACTATCCTTTAAAGATTGCATATCCACTTGTCTTCCAAACCAGGTAAACTGCAACATGGTACTGGTAGCGCGCTTACCTCCAACTCCCGGAAGATTGGGTGCAGCCGTTATTAAGTAGTTGGCAACAGCAGACAGGCTTAATTTATCGGTGATTTTGAAATTAGTGTTCAGGGATATATTCCTTTTATTAAGTTTGGAATTGGGAATAACACCCGTCTGGTGTCCGTCATTAAAGCCCAGTCGGTAACTGAATTTATCACCGGCATCCGCAATTGAAATGCTGTTATTGGTAGAAAAACCGGTCTTGAAAAAATCTTTAACATTGTCCGGGTGTGCGACAAACGGTACTGCTTCGCCGTTGGAGCCAAATTGCGGAATCAACTGGCCTTCCATTCTGGGTCCCCAGCTCTCATCCACATTGTCATTCAGACCTCCGCCGTTGCCATCTACATAACTAAATTCCCCATTACCTCCCTGACCGAATACATTCTGGTAATCAGGTAGGCTTAACAAGCTACTGAAAGTGTTATTGGAGTTAAGGGTAATGCCCAGGCCTTTTCTTTTCTTTCCGGCTTTTGTTTTAATGAGGATGACGCCGTGTGCCGCGCGGCTACCATAAAGAGCGGCTGCATTCGGCCCTTTTAATACACTGACAGATTCTATATCCTCAGAATTTAAATCGGCAATGGCATTGGAATAGTCCCTGGAACCACCGGCACCTAACTGTGAGTTGTCCACAGGAACGCCATCTACGATAAATAAGGGTTGGTTATCCCCTGCAATGGAAGTCTCTCCCCGGATAATAATTCTGGAGGAGCCCATGTCGCCCTGTGAATTTGTAACGCGAACCCCTGCAATTTTACCGGAAAGATCATTCACCAGATTGGGTGTCTGGGTTGTATTGAGTTGCTCTGATTTTAGTTCCTGTACGGCGTAACCTAGAGACTTTTTTTCTTTGGAGATACCTAGTGCTGTCACGACGACTTCACTGAGCTCACCTGCCGCCTGATGCAAGGTTACTTTTATTGGCGTATTTAAGCTAGAAATAACCAATTGTGTGGACTCATATCCGATATAAGTAAAACTGAGTGTATCACCTACATTGGCATCCAGATTAAAATTACCCAGATTAGTAGAGAGGGTGGCTTTACCGCCTAAAACCCGGATACTGACTCCGGAGAGAGGCTGACCGGTCTCTGACTGGACGGTTCCCTGGATGGGCTGTTTAAGCTGCGCCTGCAAATGCAGACCAATCAGTATCAGCAACAGGGTAAATACATAACGATGTTTCATCTGATGATAGTTTATGATATTTAATGGAAAATTTGGTTTCTTTTGAATAGAAGAATGCTGCAACCTGCTGATTAAAGCTGTATTCTTCTTGTAAATTTTTGAATGACAACTATATATAGTTGTCATTAGTGTGCAAAAGATCCCGTCAGGTTTGCCGGAAAATCGGTGGCTTATCCGTGGGATGATTGCCATTGAATGGCAACTAATAAATGTCTTTAATGCTGTAGGCTTGTAATAATCGGAGTACCGTTTGACCCCTGTCATTTACCAACAATATGCAGGATGCCCCATTTGCCTGCAAATAAATTTGCTTCAGTAATTGCCAGATTTTATTTGACTTACCAGGGTTTAATTACCCTGAGAAAATAAACCCATACTGCGTTGAAAATGAAAAAGGTAAACTCCTGCTTTCAGCTCCTATGTTAGCAACAACAATGATTTTTTATCATGCTAAGGATTAAGTGTACCTGTTTTTTCTTGTAGTTCTTCATTATCTCTATACTTGTAATGGTGTTAAGCCGATGCAAAGATAGGGCGGTTTTTTTAGTCTACAAATATAATAGACTAAAATTTAAAAATTAAATCAACTGCCTTACCTTTGAGCCGTCAAAGAGAACTTTGGCAGGATGTGTAATACTATAACAAGAAAGATCTCCAGGGAACGGGCTGTATTGTATAATGGAACGATTCTTTGACAGTTTCCTGAGCATTAATATTTTAACCATGAAAAAAATTAGCATTTTAGCTGTATTGACTCTTTTATTTGCCAGTGCCCATGCGCAGGTAGACGCCTTTAATTGGCGGGCTGTGATTCACCGGCCTGATGGTAATGGCATTGTTTTTAATCTGAGGACTGCCATAGAACATGATTCTCTCATATTTTATGTAGTCAACGGGAAAGAGCAAATGCGGGTGCCGGCAGTAGCGCAGAAAGGAGATTCTTTACTTATTGATATGCCTGTATTTGAGTCAGGCTTTAAATTTAAAGTTATCAATAAGGATAGTCTCAGTGGTATTTGGCACAGGGCTTCTGTCAGCAAAGAGATTGTGCTGCCTTTAACGGCTTCTGCACGTAACCCCGAGCGTTTTTTACCGGTCCATGGTGCACCGCTAACGAATCTGGAAGGTAAATGGCAGGTTAATTATAAAGATGCCGCCGGGGAAGTTTCTCCTGCCATATTTACTTTCCACCAAAATGATAACCTTATAACGGGGTCCGTACTGACGCCTTTTGGAGATGATAGGTATCTGGAAGGGATCTTGACTGGTGATTCCTTATATTTTTCTGGTTTTGACGGTATCCATAGTTTGCTGCTTAAGGCTAAAATAAACGGCGATTCATTAACCGGTCTTCAGTTTAGTGGTGCCACTAGTAAGGAAGAATTTACGGCCTATAAAACGGATAATCCAACCTTGCCCAATGAAGCTGCTATGTTTTTAAAACCGGGAGAAAGCGGTCATTTAAATTTTACTTTTAAGGATTTAAATGGCAAGGATGTTTCCATTAACGATCCCCGATTTAAGAATAAAGTGGTGATTATTGATCTAATGGGCTCTTGGTGTCCTAATTGTATGGATGAGACAGCTTTTTTAAGTCAGTATTATAATGCAAATAAGGATAAAGGAGTGGAGGTAATCAGTCTGGCTTATGAACTGACAACGGATTTTGAAAGATCTAAAAAGAGTCTGATGAAGTTCCAAAAGGCTTATGATATACAATATCCTGTATTAATAACCGGGGTGACAGTAACTGATAAAGACAGAACTAGTAAAACCCTGCCGCAATTTACGGATATTAAAATGTTCCCCACTACTATTATCCTGGATAAAACAGGTAAGGTAGTAAAAATAGATACTGGGTTTCAGGGGCCTGGAACCGGTTCTTACTATACGAATTATGTCAAAGAGTTTAATGAGCTGATGAACAAATTATTAGCGGAATAAAAAATTATTTCCCGGAAAATTTTGATGACATTAGTTGTATCATTTTAGCTATGTTTAAGATACCGGTAAACTGAAGGGTTTACCGGATGCGGCATTCTTTCTTGTCGAAGAGCGTGTATAATGTTCAAAGCAGCCTGTTTGCTAAGTAATGTTTTGGCTTCATGCGTCGCAAGGGCAATGCCTGGTAAAACACATACATTGGGGTGATGTAATAAGGGATGGTGACCGGAGATAGCGGCGACGGTGCCTGCTAAATCTAGTCCGGCTCCCCAAATCCATCCTTCGTAGACAGCTCTAGTGAGTGCCAGCTGATCATGAATCTTTGGATGGGATGTATTGATGAAAATGGCTGTAGGTTTCATGGCATAGAATGCATGCTGGTTGAAAAAACCGGTGGAATCCAGATTTAAGGGGGCATGTACGGAAAGCACGTCACTTGTTTTTAAAAGGATATCTAACGGGACATAATGAGCATCCAATTGTTTTTCCAACGCCCTGTTCGGTGATCTGTTGTGATAAATAACCTGCATTTGCAAACTACGTTTAAATAAACCTGCTACAGTGGCTCCTATTTTACCCAGTCCGTAAATCCCCAGGGTTTTATGCATGAGTGTCTGGCCGTCAAATGCACCTGGTAATCCATTGAGCCATTGATTGGTTAAAATTCTGTCATGGTGCATAAGCAACTTTCTGCTTGCAGAAAGAGCCAACATGAGCGTGGTTTCTGCCACGGCTTCATTACAAATATTTAATGCATTATTAGGTACATAACCGACGGGAATATTATTTTTGGAGGCCCATTTTTGGGCAACAGTGTAATGGTAGGGGAGGCCGATACTCACTGCTTTTAAATGCCTGCTTGCTTCAAAAAATGATTTTGGGAATGGAAGGTTTAGCATCGTTATCACCGCATCAAATGTCTTCGACTTTTCGATTAATTCCTGAGTGGACCATTCAGCTGCGTCTATTGCGAGAATAACCTCGTGCCCTTCCTTTTTAAGCATTTTTAAGCCCAGCTCTGGTAACGGGCCTGCTGAAAGAATTTTCATATGATATTTTTTATATGGCATTTCAAAGATAAGACATCTGGGTTATATCAGTTAATTGGAATATGAAGATGAAAAAACCGGCAACTTTTAATGGATGCCGGTTTTTTGAGAAGCTATGCAATTTATTTTATAGAAAAATATTTGTCCTTTATTTTTGACCAGGTGTCTTTTTAAGGGAGAATTGATGGTCTTGCATCATTTTTATGGCATTGTATAAATTGACGATGCCACCTGTTACGCATAAATCGCTCAGTTTTACTTTTTCTCCTGTTGCAGGGTTAATAACAGGGAAGTTGATTTTGGTGACGGAAGCCATTATTAGTTGTTTTACTTCTGGAGCTGAAAGTTCCGGATAATACGAACGAATTGCTGCTGCGACACCCGCAACAACTGGAGAGGCCATACTTGTCCCGCTAAGAGAACCATAGTTGTCTTTGCCCGGTAATGTTGAGTATATCTCCACTCCAGGTGCAAAAACATCTACTGCGGTTTTTGAGAAATTTGAGAAGTCGGCCACCAGGTCATCTTCCATAGCTCCGCTTGCACCCACCGTTATAACATTATCAAATTCTTTGCTATTATCTGGACCGTAATATTGGGTAGGGTAGTTAGGCTGTCCTGTGATATCTTCTCCATCATTACCTGCAGCATGAACTAGCAGGACGTCATGTTGCTGGGCATACCTGATGGCACCTTCAACCCAGGATCTGTTAGGAGAAATTGGTTTACCAAAGCTCATGTTAATTACTTTGGCGCCATGGTCTACTGCATATCGGATGGCAAGGGCTACATCCTTATCGTGTTCATCTCCGCTACCTGGAACTGTTCTGACTTCAATTAATGCGACATTATCTGCAATCCCATCCATGCCCAGATTATTATTACGGGAAGCTCCAATTATTCCTGATACATGTGTACCGTGCATGACATCCCCTGCAGAGATATTATCATTGCCATAGTATTTGTCATTAAAGTCATCATAATTGTCCTTAACTATGTTTTGGCGGTAATTAGGAGGTGCTACATCGGGCAGCTTATTGACTTCTTTAAGGCTATCTAATAAGCTGTTGATTTTGGCTGGCAAGGTAATATTAGTAGTGCCAGGGCCAACTTTGTCAAGTAAAATGGTATATATCTGCTTTTCCGCACTTGTTTTTCTGTCTATGGGTTCATAAGCTTTTACGTCTTCCAGATTAAAAGTGTCTTTTAAAAGCACTTTACTAAAATCGCTGATCTGGGGTAACAGGCTGGAGATCCTCTCCAGTGCTCCGGCTTCTTTGGCCGCGTCCGTTGCCGTAAGTTCGATGTTCTTTGCCTGAATCCAGGTGCGGTAATGTACCCTTTCCTTTTGTGGAACCTGATTGGAATCTTTAATATTTTCAAACTGGGATTTGTACTGAAAATAATACCTGGTTGACTCTCTGGTGTCTTCAGTGACATTTGAGGTGTCAGATTTGCCACCCAGGAAATTCCAACCATAATAATCATCGACATAACCGTCTTTGTCATTATCCTGATGGTCATTGGGTATCTCTTTGGGGTTATGCCAAAGGACGTCCTTCAAATCTTCCTGTAGTGTGTCGGCCCCCGAGTCAACGATGCCCACAATAACTTTTTGGCCGGTTTTACCTTTTAAGAGTTCTGAATAAGTTCGGTTTGCGGATACTCCGTATACACTATCATGAATAGGGTCCAGCATATGCCAGCTTAATGGCACCTGAAATGATTCTGATTGGGCTCTAAGCGCTGAGTTGCAGATGAATAGAAATGCCGCAAAACCTATTAACTTTTTTATCATATTGTCCTGTTTTTCCTAGATATTAAGACTGCAAGATACCTATTCAGGGCTATCTTAATCCCAAAAAATTATGAATATTTGTTATTATTGCACGTATTTTTAGAAATTCTTATCATAATTCCGACAAGTTATAATTATAGACCAGCCATATTACTGCCTTTATAAATTGTATTTTTGCACAAATCGGACTCATGAATTATATACCAGGTAATAATCAGGATACCATTGTTGCACTTGCCACCCCGCAGGGTTCAGGGGCCTTAGGTATTATTCGAATCAGTGGAAATGAGGCATTCTCTATTGTAAATGAACTGTTTAGCGCAAAGGATCTTGTTGGCCAAAAGACACATACTTTACATTTTGGACTGCTGGAATATGAAGGAGAGATTATAGACGAAGTCGTTCTGTCCCTTTTTAGAAATCCCAAATCTTATACTGGTGAGGATGTAATAGAGATCTCCTGCCATGGTTCAAGTTATATACAGCAAAGAATATTGCAGGTGTTAATTGAATTGGGAGCTAGAATGGCCCGGCCAGGAGAGTTTACTGAACGTGCTTTTTTTAACGGAAAAATGGACTTAACGCAGGCAGAGGCAGTGGCTGATCTTATTGCTTCAAATAGTAAGGCGGCTCAACAAACTGCGCTGAAACAACTAAGAGGCGGCTTTTCTGAAGATTTACAGAAATTAAGGAATGAGTTAATTCATTTTGCGGCTTTAATTGAATTGGAACTTGATTTTTCTGAAGAGGACGTCGAATTTGTAGATAGAACGGAATTTATGAAGTTAATAACTACAATTAAGTCTGCCACCCAACAATTAATAGATTCTTTTAGATTAGGAAATGTAATTAAAAATGGAGTACGAGTTGCTATAATTGGCAGGCCAAATGCAGGTAAGTCCACTTTGTTGAATGCCCTACTTAATGAACAACGTGCCATTGTAAGTGATATCGCAGGCACTACCAGAGACACGATTGAAGAGACTTTAAATATTAATGGAAGTATTTTTAGATTAATTGATACAGCTGGGATTAGAGAACACTCTAGTGATTATATTGAAAATCTTGGGATGGAAAGAAGTAAATCCAATGCTGAAGAATCTCATATCATCATTTATTTGATTGATAGTACTAGTAAGGATGATAGCTATTTAGACTGGTTAATTCCTTTTAAAGATAAAACCATTAGCGTTCTTAATAAGGTTGATGCATCAGATTCTGACCAAGTAGTTGCTTTGATGGAAGAAAAAACAGTAAAAATTTCTGCTAAACAAAAAACTGGTATTGAAGAATTAAAGCAGTTGATGTACCAAATGGCTATTGGAACAGAAATACAAACAGAAAATACAATTGTTACAAACGCCAGACATCATGATATATTACTCAGGATTGCCGAGAGCTTAGACGATATTCAAACTGGTATGCAATCACAATTAACAGGGGATCTTCTGGCTATTGATATTCGGAGGTGTCTACATTATTTAGGAGAGATATCTGGAAAAGTGGAACATGATCGTGATATCCTGGGAACAATATTTGGGAAATTCTGTATTGGGAAGTAGTGGGGCTATTTTAAGGAAAACAACGGAAAGTATCGGAAAGTAAAATCGTAACAACTAATTTATATACAGTATGTTGCGATTTTTTTTGTTATCTTTGGTTTCCGATGGTGGTAGTATTTTAGTTGAATATTTATCCCTAATTTACACCAGTATCGGCAAGTTTTTATAATAGGTGTAAATTTTTACACCCTAATTTAAAAATGACGCCCCATGAGAATACTTCTGAAAGAAAAAAAGATAAGTAATGAAAAGGCCAGCCTGTATATAGAATATTATAAAGGTTATACGAAGACTGAGGAAGGAAAGATTAAACATAATCGGCAGATGGAAACCCTGAAGTTGTATGTTTGGTTGAATCCAAAAACGACAGGTCAGAAATTGGAAAACAAAGAGGCTAGGAGACTGGCTGAAGATATCTATTCTATTAGAAAATCTGAAGAGCTCACTGGCAAGTTTGGAATGGTAAACCCACACAAAGGGAAGGTGCGGGTGATTGATTATTTTAATTCCCTTAAAGAAAAGCGCTCAGGGTATCTCTCCAATTATGGGGTTTGGGTAACTACCAAACGTTATATTGATCAGTATTTTCATAAATCACTTACTTTTAGTGAACTGACACCTGAGCTTATCGAGGGATTTAAAAAGTTTCTGGACGTAGAGGCGACCACCAAATATGGAACAGCGCTAAAACATGGATCGAAATATTCTTACTTTAATCGTTTTAGAACCTTGGTTAAGGCTGCTTATGAAGAAGGCTATGTAACAGATGTTAGGCTGTTGAAAATTAAGTCTTTTGATGAAAAGGAGGCTAAAAGAGAATATTTAACCCTACCAGAACTACAGTTGCTAGCAGCGACCGAATGTAAATATCCTGTCCTCAAACGTGCATTTTTATTTTCCTGTATGACAGGGTTAAGGTGGAGTGATGTCCATAAATTGAAGTGGCAGGAAGTAAGAGACGAAGACGGGCTGTGTAGGATCATTTTTACTCAACAGAAAACCGATAATACTGAATACTTATATATAAGTAAGCAAGCCCGGGAACTCCTAGGAGAAAGATCCGCAATTTCAGACAGAGTTTTTGTTGGTCTACAGTATAGCTCTGCAATCACTACTGAACTTCTAAGGTGGAGTATGAAAGCAGGGATCACCAAACATGTTACTTTTCATACGTCAAGACATACCGCAGCGACACTTCTGCTGGCACACGGGGCGGATCTTTATACCGTGATGAAGTCACTTGGTCATAGAGATATCAGGACAACCCAGATTTATGCTAAGATTCTGGATGAGAAATTAAAAGAAGCCGCCAATTTATTACCAACTCTAAATATTGAACTATGACATTGTTAAAAATTGTTTATGAAATTATATTATACGCATTGGTATTAGGAGGCATTATTTACGCATTCTGGTTTTTGAGACGGGAAATGGGTGTGAAAGGATTGTTTTTAGGCTATATTGTGTTGGCCGGTGTTGCAGGGATTTATCTTTCCTATTTGGGCTTTTTATGGCAGGCCCCGCTAGTGTCAGTGTTAGGGGGAATTATTGTAGTTGTTATGATATATTTAGGTATTAGTAAATTTAAGAAGGTGAAAGCCCGGCCTAAGGTTACTCGTAAATCCAAGGGAATTCCGAAAATTGGTATGCCTGGCTCTAAGGAAGAGTACCAAATTATTTTCCAGGCTTTGGATGAGGTAGTGGATAAGGACACGCTAATTGAACAACAAGAGTTTATTGAGAAGTTTCTAAGGGAACCGATTATCTTGAATACTGAAGCCGCCATTTTTAGAAATTTTTACGATTGCTACACTGACGTTTACGGTGATGAAGGATTTACGATTACTGACTTTTTGTCAATGTTTTATTGCAATGGAAGTAAAAAGCCTTTCAATCCAAGTACTTTTAATAAAAAACAACAAAGGTATTCAAAAGGGGCTGACCTATTTAATAAGATGGTAAAGGAGTTAAATGCCATTAGGAAAAAGACCGAATGATTAGCTTCGGGTTTTAAGTTTAAGGTTATCTGTATATGAAAGTAATTAAAAAAGGGGAAAAATCCCCTTTTTTGGTTGGAATACAACTCCAACACAACCACTCCAACCAATTTTGCTTACCGTTGATACGAGCTTTGTTTCATCAACAAAAAATAATATTGTTATGAACACAAAGCAAAAAATTACAGAGGACAGAAAAGTCTCTCTCGCATTATCCAAGCTAGAATCTTTAATTTCTAGTTCAAAGACAGTTCTGAATACGGACGATTTGGCAGCCTATACTGGGTTTGCTAAATCCAGTATTTACAAATTTGTGCACCGCAAGGAAATCCCATATTTTAAACCGACGGGCAAACAATTGTTCTTCTCCAAGGAGAAAATCGATGCCTGGCTGATGGAGAAATCGGTTAAGTCTAAGGACGAAATAGCAGAACTAGCAAGGTCCAGAACCCTTTTTAAATAATATTTCCCCAAAAAAATCCCGCCTGCGTATTCGTGGTACAGAGGCGGGCTGAAAAATAAATTCTATGGAGACAAAATTAAACAATTTCTCCGAGGAGGAATTGAATATTGTGCCTTTTCCGGAAGAAATCTTCCCAAAGGAGATACGGGACATTGTTGATGACTATGCCAAGGCCTTGAATATTAGCAAGGATTATGCTTATGGTGTCATTTTGTTTGCTTTTTCAGCAGCCATTGGTACCGGCTACATTCTCAGGGTCAAGAAAGGCTGGGAAGAGATGGGGAATCTCTTTATTAGTCTCGTTGGAAAGCCGGGTATTAATAAGTCGTCACCGATATCCATTTTCACTAAAGTGCTTGAAGCGATCGACACGATGTTAAATGAGGATTATCAAGCTAAAATGAAGGAATTTAGGGAGCGGAAAGCCTCAAAAGATGATACAATCCATTTGGAGGAGCCAATTCGTAGGCAGATTGTGATAAAGGATACTACTCAGGAAGCATTATTACAGGCACTTTATCATAATCCCAATGGTTTGGCTGGAATATATGATGAACTAGGATCGTTCTTGAAGTCATTTAATAAGTATCGGCCTGGAGGTGGTGGAGATGAAGAACTAATGCTTTCCATATTCAGTGGTAAGTCAATTTACATCAACCGTAAGAACGTGGAACCAGTTTTGATTCCTAATCCGTTTTTTAATTTGATTGGCAGCATTCAGCCACAGGTGCTAATTAATTTAATGGGTAATAACAGAGTCGATAATGGGCTGACCCATAGGTTTTTGTTCATTTACCCTCCAGAGATCAAAAGGGAGGATTTATCCGATGAAGATGTCTCAAGTGAATCTGAAGAACTCTATGATCTATTGATTAAGTCGATAATCAAACCAAAGGAAATATTATTGGGCAATCATCAGACCCGAAAAATTGGCTTATCGAAAGGAGCCATGGAGGTTTATAAAGGTTTTCGTAGGAGGATAAATGGCATAATGAATAACGAAAAATCGGAGGCAATTTGCGGTATTTATGCCAAATTGGATACCTATTTTTTCAGACTTTCATTGGTCATTCATATCATTCGGGTGACTTGCATGGAAAATGAATGCCTAAATTTATTGGAGGTTTCGTCATGCTCAGCCTCCAGGGCTGAAAAGTTAATTGACTACTTTGAATACATGGCATTACGTGTTTTTAAGCTCCTGGACAAGCACCGGGATCCCCTGGCCAGTTATCCCTTGGATCACAAAAAGATTTATTACAGGCTGCCGGCCAGGTTTACGACAGCAGAAGGACTGGCAGTTTCTCTTCTGATGATCAGCAGGCGCACCTTTTTTAATATGCTTAATGATGAGTATTTGTTTGTAAAGATTAAACACGGTGTTTATGAAAAGGTCTGGTAATCAGTTTTTTATGGAGGATGTTGGAAATGGCTGCACTTCGGGCACTTTCTGCACTTTGGGCCTAATTTACCAGGTCAAAGTGCTGGAAGTGCAGTAAGTGCAAAGGCATAAGGCTATTTCTTCTATTTGATTATTTATTGAAACTATCGGAGCAATTGGTTAGACACCATTTTTCGCACCATTCATCTGTAAGAATTATGGCAGTAATAAAAAAATATATCTGTGTCGTAAAGGTTGGGGAAACTAGGTTCCTGAGATACCATGTGAACGATCTAATTCGGTTTACTGAATTTTTGGATAGCAAATTTCCAGCTTGGAGATGGTATAATGTTTATTCTAATTCTATAGTTCAAAAGCGGAGCCAGGTAGCCTGTTTTACCAGAAACCAGAGACCAGATAAGAGGTTCGTAGATATATAAAGCGAATGTGATGGATGGTGCGATGAACGGCCAAATGAGCGAAAAACGGTAAGTTTTATGGCAGGCTCAAATGCCTGCCTTTTTTATCATTGGCCAATTCTAAACCTTCGTCATGGTTAATACTCGCTGCATAGCTAGGAGTAAAAGCGTGGTCGCTTTAATGGAATAATGGCATGCTAAAGCATTTTGGTTATGAGATTTGAAATGAAGTAATGATAAAATATGGAACAGAAAATAAAGGGAAAGAAAGGGCGTCCCAAAGTGGCAGTGCCAAGAAATAGATGGGTCAAGTCTAGGGTGAATAGCTCTGAGCTGATATTAATTAAACAGAAGGCTCGGGACTGTAATTTGAGTGTAAGCGATCTCATTAAAGTATCCTTGTTCAAATGCAAGGTGGTGGTTTGGAGGCGGGAGCTTCCAACGGAAGCCAAGAAATTATTGGCACTGTTGGCCAACCTAGCGAATAACTTGAATCAGATCAGCAAAAGGCACAATATAGGGGATGCCATTACGCTCGCAGATCGTTTTGAATTGCTTCAACTAAAAATGGAGCTTTCTGCCGTAAAAAAACAACTTGGAGCTTTTCTGGAATTTAAAAAGGAGGCAGCCGATGGTGATTAAAATTTTAAGATCCTCGTCACCTTCCAATTTGATTTCGTATTTATTGGGACCAGGGAGTTCTGGAGATGATAGTCGGGCTAAAATAGTAACAGGTAATTATTTGGATTTAGAAGGGACCAAGGACGAATTAGCAACAGGATTCGCCGCCTATGCCGGAGGTTCGAAGTTGAAGCACCCTTGCTTTCACTGTATCGTTTCTTTACCCCCAGGTGAGGCACTTACCGAGAGTCAAGCCCATGAATTGATTCAGGATATTGAAAATACATTAAAAATGGAGCATTATCCTTATTTGGCGGTCCAACACGTGGAGAAAAGTCATAATCATTACCATTTGGCAATAGGTCGCCATAGTCCGTTACATAACAAGGTTCTGCATGACCCATTTTCCTACAGAATTTTGACCAAACTCGCCAGGGAGAAAGAACGGCAATGGGGACTGAAACAGTTACCGGACCCGTTCAAGAAGGAGGCATTTGTTCGTTCTGATCAACGTAAGGCCTCGATTCGGGCTAAAGTTATTGAGAGCCTGACCAAAGCTGACAACTATGATGATTTTGTCCGGGAATTGAAGCTGCACGGAATAGATGTTTTTAAGCAACGTGGTATTAATTATAGTGATGGGGCTATTCGGGTAAAGGGTAGTGATCCGTGTATAAATTTTTCGCTTGGAAAAGTACAGGCAATTCTTAAATCCAAACAGGAAATCTCGCTGCAAACAGTAAGCTCAGCTCTTCCTACAGTTATTGGCAATAGCGTTTATGAGCCAGAAGGGGGCAAGGGGGAATCTGAAGCCACTAATTGCCTTGGTGTTTTAGAGGGACTATTGTCAGGTGCTGGACAAGATATCAATCAGATTGCAACTGCCGCATCCTCTGGACGGCGAAGTGATGAGGAGGATGAGGAATATTGGAAGAAAAAGAAACGTAAGCAAAAGCGACTTTATTAATTAAAAAACTTGAATAGATGAATCAACAGGAATTGGAAGTGATTGTTAATCATATTGTTGTTAAACAAGATGAAATGTTGTTAGCGGTTAAAGCGGCCCGTGTTGAACCAGATTTTTCAGCAGTGCTCTCTGAAATAGGGAGCAATAGGCAGTTGCTGGAAGAAATTATTCAGCTGACTATATCCAAGAATGAGGAAGCCTTAAAAAGGTATGGTGAAAAATTGCAAACTCAACTGGATAATCAAAAGGCGCTCAATCTAGTATTTGCCCAGAACTGCCATCTTCTGGAGCATTTTAAACAGTTACATATGCAAAAAAAAGGGTTGAAAATTAATCAACTATCAGCCTGGATCAAGAAAAATGTAGCCTGGATTGCATTTTTCTGCATTTGTGTAACGTTTTGCTTTGCCATCTATTTTATTGAATTCAGGAAAACAGAAACGCCAACCTATCGAAACCTCACTGGCCAACAGCTGAGTATACTGGATTTGTATCTGGACGAACATCCGAAAGCGGTAGATTCATTGTTGGAGTCAATTAACGTAAAGCTAAAAGGTGCAGGAATTAATAAGTGATTGATAATTAACCTATTTAAAATTGATGTTATGACGAATAGAGTGGTAATTGAAAATGTCAGATGCCGGATACGCGAAAGTATCCAACGACAAAAGGAGATAATCGACAAGCTGGAACAGTTGGATGAACAAATTGTTGAATTAACTCAAATGGAGTATCAGTGGGAAGATGAGGTAGACTTGTCTCTCGAAACCGTTCATTCCTATGATGATAATTTAGATAAAAGTCAAAATTGGCAGCCAAACTCTGATTTAAGGGGAGTGCTTCACGGATTACTTTTATTATTTATAACTGCATTGCTTCTGGTGGTTGTTGTTTATTGTAAACGGTACTTCTAACTATTTCCCTTAAAATAGGCAGCAGGATATTGCTCAAAAAGAAAGGGGAAGAGCATCAAGTTGGTTTTGGCTTTGAATCGTATGAAAATGAATGCTAATCTTGCGCATAACTTGAATTTCTTTCCCTTTATTTTCTTGGACCATTATTTGAGGCCAACTGCCTCAATAAGGTTATTCCATTCCAGTTCTTCTGCTTCATGGCGGTATGCCAGTCCATTTTTCTGGATGTGGTCTTCCATATTTAGAAACCACTGGTGGGCGTGCTTTTCAATGAAGGGAATTAGTGTTTTTGACTGTTGCATTTCGGCAAATCGCTCTGGCTGCTGTTCTTGCATTAATTTATATATTTGTCGGCCAGTCCAGGACATTTCATAGTACTCTTCTTCTACGGCGGGATTGGTTTCAAGAATATATTTTTGGTCAGTAATGGATTTTACTTCTTTGAATTTTTCTTCCATAATAAAAGGTTTTAATATTGAAATTTTTTATTAATTAATAGGTGATCGACTCGCCATTGGCCTTGAAAGTATAGCTAACAGCTTGGATTTCAGTGGTGAGAGATAGATTCTTTTCATCAAGCATCTTATCGCCATAGTATACCTCCATGTGCAATTTTAATGGTGCTGGTTGCTGAATTCCTCCATAACCAACTGTTACCTGGACATTATCGACGGGACTGACTGAAGTGACAGTAATGGGAGTGCCATAGGTTGCCAAGGTATCTTCATCGATGGCTGCATTGTCATCATCAGGTTTTGCGAAGTTGGCCTCGCATTTAACGGGGAAATTAGACTTTACTGCCGCAAAGGTAAAGGAGACTATGCTTAGCTCTGGGTCAATGGGTTCTGAAGTTGTAATGACCATTTTGAATTTACCGGCTTTAGTAGAATTGTCCTTTGGGCTGTCTTTACTACAGGAAGCTAAAATGAGAGAAGAGGCCAAGATGAAAGCCAGAAATTGTTTGGTTTTTTTCATGATGTGAGCTTTTGGGGTTTGACTATTAATGTTCTAATGTATTGAATATCTGCGTATTAATTGCAATTATTTCATGTGATTTGATGGCTGGTGCCAGCTCCGCTTTATAATTAGTCTTGCCTTCCCCTGCTAATATCGCATAGATGTGCTCACCTCTGCGCTGATTTCCTTCCTTTTTAAACCTCAGTACTCGAAACTTTTTGCCGATTATTTTCTTGGCCTGGTTGGAAACGTTTAGGGCTGCAATAGCATCAGCCGTCCAGCCAACAGAGGCGGCTGTATTAGCAGCATTCATCACCTTTATGCCTGTCATAGCCGTTCCCAAATGGCCAGTTTCTGCTCCCAGAAGGCCAACAGTGGATCCCAGAGCTCCAGCTGCATTTGCAATATTGCCAATTCCAAGACCGTGTTTGCTTTCGACGACATTTACAAAATCAAAGGTTGATGGCTTGCCTATTGTTAGATCATCACCGACATGGATCGTAAGGGTATCCATGGTAAAGGTATCTTTGTTTTCCAGGGTCTGGCTGAATGCGGTTGATACTAAACCAAACATAACGGCAGTAAGCAAAAGGTTTTTGTGGTTTTTCATCTTTTAGTCATTATTAGTTAATAAAATAATATGTGTAGATGAAACTTGCGGATATGAAAAAGGCGCAGGTTTCAAAATCCGTAGAAGAGGTACTGGTATACCCGACAAACGAATATGAAAGCCCGCGCCAGTATCGGCGTGAGCGTTTCACTTATTCTCCCGTTTGTCTAAAAATTACCAGTTTTCTTCTACGAGAATCTTAAGCGAACGCTTAACGTTCAATATGTTATGGACAATTTTTAACTGTCCATATTGTAAAAGTAAGAATAATGCGTTTAAGGGAAAATAAAATCTAAATTTATTAATCAATTTTTTATACTTTAGCAATACATAGTATAACATTTATTAATGTAACTTCTAATATGATTCCTAATTACCAAAAACTAATGCTTCCTTTCCTAAAGACCATTGCTAATGGCCGTGAATTCAGTTTTAGGTCAATTATTGAATCCCTGGGTCGGCAATTTAACCTAACCGATAAGGAACTATTAGAAAGATACCCCAATGGCGGCCATCCTGTTTTTGATAATCGGGTGGGATGGTGCAGGTTGCATTTAAAAAGAGCGGGACTAATCAGTGCGCCAAGAAGGGGTTACGTTCAAATTACTGATCAAGGAGAAACGGTTTTGTTGGATAATTTAGCTGAAATTGATGTTAATTATTTAAAAACGATACCAGCTTACCTGGAACTATATAATCGTGACCGTAATCCCAAGGACGAAGGTCCTGTTGATCTGAGCCAAGTGGTTGGTAAGAGTGATCTTGATACGCCTGAGGAGAGACTATCTCAGGCCTATTTGGAGATAAATAATGAACTAAATGAGGAGATTTTAAATAAGGTTTTTGAACAAAGTGCGCTATTCTTCGAACGATTAGTAGTAGACCTACTTGTCAATATGGGGTACGGAGGATCATTTAGAGATGCCGGGCAGGCAATTGGTAAAACAGGTGATGAAGGAATAGATGGAACCATAAAGGAGGATAAATTAGGCCTAGATACAATTTACATTCAGGCTAAACGCTGGAAACCTGGCACAACGGTTGGCCGTCCGGAAATCCAAAAGTTCGTAGGTGCGCTGGCGGGTCAGGGTGCCAAAAAGGGCATTTTTATTACAACTTCAAGTTTTACCAAAGACGCTCTGTCTTATGTTCCGAGAAATGAAACCAAAATCGTATTAATCGACGGTGTACAGTTGACTCAATTAATGATTGATTATAATGTTGGCTGCACTGTTCAGCAGAAATATGAGATTAAAAAGATAGATTTGGATTATTTTGAAGCAGAATAGAGTGGTGGTGCTGGTTGTTTTTGTCGTTTTGACAGGGTTGAGTTTATTACTTGGGTTTTATGATAATTAATTGAAAATCAAGAAAATAAAAATAAATGAGTAGAGAGAAAGAAAGGGATGAGTTACATCGGGCTATTTGGCAAATAGCAAATGATTTAAGAGGTAGCGTAGATGGATGGGATTTTAAAGCTTATGTCTTGGGAATTTTGTTTTACCGGTTTATTTCTGAAAACTTAACGACTCACATTAATAAAGCAGAATGGGAAACGGGCGCTAAAAACTTTGACTATGCGAATTTAACTGATAAAGAGGCTGAATTTGGCCGCAGGGATACGGTTTTAGAAAAAGGATTTTATATACTCCCTTCAGAGTTGTTTACAAATGTCCAGAAGAATGCGGAGAATAACCCAGATCTTAATGTTGATTTGCATAGGATCTTTAAGTCTATTGAATCCTCAGCAAGTGGAACGGATAGTGAGGATGATTTGAAGGGGTTATTTGATGATGTGGATGTCAACAGTAATAAGCTGGGTGGTACGGTAGAAGCAAGAAATAGAAAGCTGGCCAAAATACTGAAGGCAATCGGGGGACTAAAGCTCGGCAACTTCCAGGACAATACGATTGATGCGTTTGGGGATGCCTATGAATATCTGATGACCATGTATGCGAGCAATGCGGGTAAATCCGGTGGTGAGTTTTTTACCCCTCAAGAAGTATCAGAACTATTAGCGGAAATAACTGTTGTTGGTAAAAAATCGGTTAATAAAGTATATGACCCTGCTTGTGGTTCTGGCTCTTTGCTATTGAAATATGCAAAGGTATTGGGCAAGGAAAATGTTCGCCAGGGTTTTTTTGGCCAGGAGTCGAATATTACAACCTATAATCTTTGCAGAATCAATATGTTTTTGCACGATATTAATTTTGAAAAGTTTAGTATAGCGCATGGAGATACTCTGTTGAATCCTATGCATTGGGATGAAGAGCCTTTTGATGCAATCGTTTCTAATCCGCCATATTCTATAAAATGGGAAGGTGATGCTAATCCACTATTAATCAATGATCCTAGATTTTCACCTGCTGGGGTGCTGGCGCCCAAATCAAAAGCTGACCTGGCATTTACGATGCATATGCTTTCGTGGCTAGCTACTTCTGGTACTGCTGCCATAGTTGAGTTCCCTGGAGTACTGTATCGTGGTGGCGCTGAGATGAAAATCCGGAAATATTTAATTGATAATAATTATGTGGATACGGTGATTCAGTTGCCCTCTGATCTATTCTTTGGAACTACGATTGCTACCTGTATCATTGTTCTTAAGAAAAGCAAGAAGGATAATGCCACTTTGTTTATTGATGCTTCTGCCGAATTTGTTCGTGGAGGTAATAAAAACAAGTTGAGTGAAGGCAATCGAAAAAAGATCCTAGCTGCGTTTAAAGCACGTAAGGATGACGCTCATTTTGCGAGATTGGTTCCTAATGAGGAACTTGCCAAAAACGATTATAATATTGCTGTCAGTAGTTATGTAGAGCAGGAGAATACAGAGGTTGCAGTTGATATTACCGAATTAAATAAGCGTATAAAGCAAATAGTAAAGCGGCAGGCAGAGCTACGTTCCGCAATAGATGGGATTGTTAAAGATTTGGAAGGTAATAAATAGTAAATTAATGAATAAGGAATTACAATTTTTGATATATAATACACCACAGTTTAATTCGAAAATAAATGTGGTAGTAAAAGACGAGACTATTTGGCTTACACAAAAGGCGATGGCGGAGCTATTTGATGTTCAACGCCCTGCAATTACTAAACATCTCTTAAATATTTTCGCGGAAGGGGAATTAGAGGAGAAAGTGGTTAGTTCCATTATGGAACAAACCACTCAACATGGTGCCATTGCTGACAAAACACAAACAAAAGGTGCCAAATTTTACAACCTTGATGCCATCATTTCTGTAGGTTATAGGGTCAATTCATCAAAAGCCACACAATTTCGTATCTGGGCAACTAATGCTCTTAAGGAGTTGATTATCAAAGGTTTTGTTGTGGATGATGAGCGATTAAAACAGGGTAAGACTGTATTTGGAAAGGACTATTTTCGGGAGTTATTAGAGGTTGTACGTTCAATTCGTACAAGTGAACGCCGTATCTATCAACAGATTACAGATATTTTTGCAGAGTGCAGTATAGATTATAATCCACAATCAGAAATTACCAAGAATTTTTATGCTATGGTCCAGAATAAGTTCCATTATGCAATAACAGGCTATACTGCGGCCGAAATCATTTATAAGAATGCTGATGCCCGAAAAGATCATATGGGCTTAACTACTTGGAAAAATGCACCTGACGGGCGTATCTTGAAGTTAGATACAACTATTGCAAAAAATTATTTACAAGAAAAGGAAATTAAACGGCTGGAACGAACGGTGACTTCTTATTTTGATTATATAGAGAATTTGATTGAACAAGAAAATGTTTTTACCATGGAGGGATTGGCGCGCAGTGTTGATAAATTTTTGAATTTTAATGAATTCAAGGTTTTAGAAGGGAAAGGCACAAAGTCACATAAGCAAGCTGTTGCGAAGGCCGAGAAAGAGTACGATTTGTTTAATAAAAACCAAAAAATAGTTTCTGATTTTGATAGAGAAATTAAAAAACTAAAGCAAAAAGGAGGAAGGAATGAGTAAGATCGATAGATTAATTGCGAAGTACTGTCCGAATGGGGTGGAGTTTAAAGCGTTAGGTCAAATTGCGACAATTCAACGCGGAGCATCACCAAGGCCTATTCAAGATTATATTACTAATGATGAAAATGCTGTACCTTGGATAAAAATTGGTGATACTAAAGCTGGATCAAAATATGTAATAAATACTGCTCAAAAAATAACAACAGAAGGGGCCAAGAAATCGAGGATCTTAAAGAAGGGAGATTTAATTATTTCTAATTCAATGAGTTATGGGCGCCCATATATACTGGGTATCGCTGGTGCAATTCATGATGGATGGGCTTCAATTAGCAATTTTGAAAATAATTTAAATACTGATTTTTTATACCATTATCTAACATCCAGTTTTGTTAAGTCTTATTGGGATAGTAAGATTAACAGTGGCTCAGTAAGTAATTTAAATGCTGATATTATTAAAACTTTGGAAACCCCCGTCCCCCCTCTACCAATCCAGGAAGAAATTGTAAAAATTCTGGACAGCTTTACTACGCTGGAGGCGGAGCTGGAGGCGGAGCTGGAGGCGCGAACGCGCCAATATGAGTATTACAGAAATCAACTCCTTTCATTTGAAGGGAAGGATGTAGAGTGGAAAACGTTGGGCGAGGTTTGTCTAAAAGTTTCTTCTGGCGGTACACCGCTTTCTACAAATAAACAATATTATGATGGTGAAATACCTTGGTTAAGAACACAAGAAGTTCGATTTAATGATATTCTCGAGACCGAAATTAAAATTTCAGAGCTCGCATTAAAGGAGTCTTCTGCAAAATGGATTCCGGAGAATTGTGTAATTATCGCAATATCAGGTGCAACGGCTGCTCGTTCTGCGATTAATAAAATACCTCTAACAACAAACCAGCACTGTTGTAATCTTGAAATTGATCCTAAAATAGCACTTTATAGATATGTTTTTCATTGGGTTAGTTGCAAGTACATGCAATTACAATCTTTGGGTCAGGGAGCTAGAAATGATTTAAATTCTAGTATCATTAAATCTTTCCCAATTCCGATACCGACCCTCGAAGAACAAGAGCGAATTGTTGGCATCTTAGACAAATTTGATTCTTTGGTTAATGGTATTTCAGATGGCTTACCTGCTGAAATACAAGCCAGAAGGCAACAATATGAATATTATAGAGGTCAATTGTTAAACTTTACACCTGTTTCTTGATATGAAAGAATATAAACTCATATCCGAAAATACCGAATCTACTGTAGTAGCTGAATACAGATCTGAATATAAACGAGAGGTTAGCTATCAGTCTGAAGCTGAGTTAGAGAGAGAATTCATTCAGCTTCTGGAAAATCAGGCTTATTCAGCAATTAAAATCACAACGGATAAGGATCTGGTAAATAATCTGAGGGTACAATTAGAAAGGTTGAACAATTATGGGTTCAAGGATAGTGAATGGAAGTCATTTTTTGCTAACACAATTGCAAATTCTAATAGTGGTATTAAAGAGAAAACAAAATTAATCCAAGAAGACTATATTCAGTCAATTGAATGTGAAGATGGTCAACTTCGTAATATATATTTGATTGATAAAAAGAATATTCATAATAACCAGTTGCAGGTTATCAACCAATACGAAACCCATGAGGGAAAACGTGCCAACCGGTATGATATTACGATATTAGTAAATGGGTTGCCTTTAGTTCATGTTGAGCTTAAAAAGCGTGGAGTCAATCTTAAAGAGGCTTTTAATCAAATTGATCGGTACAATCGGGAATCCTTCTGGGCAGACAGCGGCTTATTTGAGTTTATCCAAATATTTGTCATTTCAAACGGGACTCTTTCCAAATATTATAGCAATACTACACGATTCACCCATGTAAAAGAGCGTGGCAATATTAGTGGCGGCCGAAAAAGCAAAACAAGCAACAGCTTTGAATTTACAAGCTGGTGGGCAGACGGGAACAATAAACCAATATTGGATTTGATGGATTTTGGTAAAACATTTTTTGCCAAGCATTCCATCTTAAATGTTCTTACGAGATATTGTGTTTTCACTTCTGATGAATTATTACTGGTGATGCGGCCTTATCAGATTGTAGCCACGGAGAGGATACTCAGTAAAATAAAAGTTGCACATAATTATAAACTTTATGGCAGTATCAAGGCGGGAGGGTATGTATGGCATACAACAGGAAGTGGAAAAACATTGACGTCCTTTAAAACTGCCCAGTTAGCCAGTAGGTTGGATTATATTGATAAAGTCATGTTTGTCGTAGATAGGAAGGACTTGGATTATCAAACCATGAAAGAATATGATAAATTTGAAAAAGGGGCTGCCAATAGTAATACAAGTACGGCAATTCTAAAAAGGCAATTGGATGATCCGAATGCCAAGATTATAATTACAACTATCCAAAAACTTTCAAATCTCATAAAAAAGCAAAAGAATCATGGTTCTTACACCAAACCAATTGTTTTTATATTTGATGAATGCCATCGTTCGCAATTTGGCGATATGCACGAAGCGATCACCAAGACTTTCAAAAAATATTATCTTTTCGGGTTTACAGGTACACCAATTTTTGCGGTGAATGCGAGTAGTGGGGGGAAAGCCCACCTTAAAACTACCGCTCAGGCTTTTGGTTGCAATTTGCATGGGGATCCAAAGGATTGCACAGATGAAATCCATCAAACCGCAATCCATACTTATACTATTATTGACGCCATTGCTGATAAGAATGTTTTGCCATTCAGGGTTGACTATATCAGCACAATGAGGGAGAAAGATGATATTAAGGAGCAACAAGTTCGTGATATTGACAGAGAAAGGGCTCTTCTTTCTCCTGTTAGAGTTGGTAATACGGTCAAGTATATATTGGAACATTTTGATCAAAAGACAAGCCGAAACTCCAAGCCGTATATGATGACCACTTTGGCAAATGTATATGAAGTTGCTTCGGCTCGTGACAGGAATAAGATTGAGGAGGCAAAAAAGAATATAAGATTAAGTGGTTTTAATTCCATATTCGCCGTTACATCAATAGAAGCTGCAAAAGCATATTATCTTGAATTCAAGCGACAACAGAAGGATCTACCGGACCTTAGGCGCCTTAAGGTAGCCACGATTTTTAGTTTTGAACAAAATGGTGAGGTTGATGACGGGTTGGAAGATGAAAACTCTGAATCTACAGAAGGTTTGTCGGCGAGTGATCGAGATTTCCTTGATCTGGCAATATTGGATTATAATTCCATCTTCAAGACTAATTATGACACTTCCGCTGATAAATTCCAGAATTATTATAAGGATGTCTCTCTGAGAATGAAAAATAGAGAAATAGACCTTCTTATTGTGGTGAATATGTTCTTGACCGGATTTGATGCAACTACATTAAATACGCTTTGGGTAGATAAGAATCTGCGTATGCATGGTTTATTGCAAGCCTATTCCAGGACTAACAGGATATTAAATTCGATTAAAACTTATGGCAATATAGTCTGTTTTCGAAATTTGGAGGAGCCGACCAATCAAAGCTTGGCCCTATTTGGCGATAAAGATGCGAGAGGTATTGTCTTACTTAAGACCTATGAAGAGTATTATCATGGGTATGATGGTGAAGGGAGACAAATTCCTGGTTATTACGACCTGGTGCATGAACTATTGGATAAGTTTCCATTAGGTGAAAGGATTCTAGGTGAGGGCGCTAAGAAGGAATTTATTCGCCTATTTGGCACAATATTGAAAGTCTGGAATATATTGAGATCCTTTGATCAATTTGCTGGCAATGAAATTTTGTCAGATCGGGATTTTCAGGATTACAGAGCTATTTACATTGATCTTTACAATGAATTTCGTCCGGGAGGGAAGGGTGATCGTGAGAATGTAAATGATGATATTGTATTTGAGATGGAGCTTATAAAGCAGGTTGAAATCAATATTGATTATATTTTAATGTTGATTCGTAAATATCATGCTGGTCATTGTAAGGATAAGGAGGTTATAGTTAATATTCAAAAAGCTATTGACTCCAGTGTTGATCTAAGAAATAAGAAGGAACTGATTGAGAAATTTGTGCATTCGCTTACGCCTTCTACGGATATTGACGATGAATGGCCAAATTTTGTAAGAGAGCGGAAGGAGGTTGAATTAGAAGAAATTATTTCGGATGAAAATTTGAAAGGGGATGAAACCAGATCCTTTATAGAGAATTCCTTTAAAAATGGGGAGATTCAGGCCTCTGGAATTTCTTTTTCAAAGGTTTTGCCACCTGTTTCGAGGTTCTCTCCGACTGGAGATCTGACAAAAAAGAAGGAAACTGTTTTTGAAAAACTGAGATCTTACTTTGAGAGATATATTAATTTGATTTGAAAATTAACTATTTACAAGGATAACTGTTGAATCGGTCGCTCATGAAATGAAATAATAGCTCTTTTGATACTGTCAAGAGGGATAATTCATTAAGTATTATTTTAAAATTGAGTTTTTAATAGAATTTCTGTGCTAGTAATTCAAAGGACGGAACAGAGACAGGGGCCTGCATAAATGTTTTTGTTGTTAAGGTGTATGAGGTCGGGTGAAATTTGAAACTATAAAACCAGAATTATGAAAGGTAATTTTACTAGTAAGGAATTGTATAAGTTTCTTACTAATCAGCCATTAGGGGATGATTTATTTGAAAACAAGTCACAAGATAGAATTGCGGTTGTAATAAAGGAGAATATTATAAATGAGCCGGAATTTAAGATTATTGGGATTGATGGAGAGTGGGGGGCTGGGAAAAGTAATTTGATTAGATTATTGGAGAAAAAACTTGAGAATACACATAAATTCTTTGTCTATGACGTCTGGGGGCATCAAGAAGATGAACAAAGGAAAGCAATTTTAGTAGAGCTTACTGAATTTATTAAAAATGAAAACAATTTATTAAAAAAGGTAGATAAGAAGATTTGGGATGATAAATTAAAAGTTTTATTAGCAAAATCAAAGGAAATAACAACTGTTAACCAACCCTATCTGAGTGTAGGTTTTATTTTTAGCCTATTATCAATAATTTACATTCCAACTGTGAATGTTTTCAAAGACTCAATGTCAGATTTCTTTGAAATAGAATCCTGGTTCTGGAAACTGGTTTTAGTGACGTTCCCAATTTTTATTGTTATTGGTATTTACCTTTGGAATCTAATTAAAAGCTGGAGAAAAATCGGTTTTTGGAAATCATTTACATTATCAGCTGAAGAGACATTTCAGGTTTATACGAATAAGCAAAAGAGGGAAACGAAGCTTGAAACCATTTCTGAGAATCAGCCATCTGTAAGGGACTTTCAGAATTGGATGGAAGATATAGATAAGGACTTGAACAAAAAAATTGTAATTGTGTTTGATAACTTTGATAGACTGCCCAAGAAACATATTTTAAATATTTGGTCATCAATACATATTTTCTTTGCAGAGAAAGGATATTCCAATATTAAAGTTATCATTCCTTTTGATAGAGAACACGTTCAAAATGCGTTTAGCGAACTCAATGGGGTTGACAATAAATTTGGAGATGATTATATAAATAAAACATTTGATATCGTTTTTAGAATTACTTTACCAATTATGTCAAATTGGAAAAAGTTTTTCAGAGAACAATGGGAAATGGCCTTTGTTAATTTTGATGAATTTGAATTTAGGTTAGTTGTTCAGATTTATGAGTTTCTTGGCCGCAGAATAACACCAAGGGAAATTATTTCATTTATAAACGAAATTCTAACCATAAAGCTGATAGATGATAATTTCAAAGAGAGGTATATAGCAATTTTTGTAATTAGAAAAAATGAAATTCTAAAGGATCCATTGAAGGCTATTACATCTTCTAAAGACATACTGGGTGGGTTAGCATCACTTTATGGTAATGACGCTAATTATGCAAAACAATTAACTGCAATTGTTTATCATATTGATGTTGAAAATGCTATTGAGTTAATCTACCGGCAAGAATTAAAGGACTCGCTCGTAAAGAATGATACTGAACAATTTAATTCGATTTGCGCTTCTGATTTTGTCGATTCCATTTTTGTTTCAGCAATATCAGAGATTGAGGTATTTGACAATCCAATTATTGCTTTATCAACTTTAAATGGAAATTCAAAAGTATCCTCGCAATATGTAAATCAAGCCTGGAGTTTGTTTTACGATAAGGTTCTTCAATCTGATAATGAGGTAAGTAAGCTAGAAATTGATAAATGGCAAGTAACTTTGATTAAAAATATTTCTGACAATAGATATTTGAGAAATTTATTAGACGGTTATTTTATGTTAATTGATGATTCTAATATTGAAAATTATAGCGATTTAATTGATGGTTTAGCTATTGAATTATCTGACGAAAGATTGTCAAACTGTTTGATAGAACGTAATGTTACGGCTGACAATTACCTTAGATTAATTGAGTACAAAGGTGTTAAATATGCTAAATATAAACTTTCGACAAATTATACTTCATTGGATCTTCACCTTTCTCAATTGAATATTAAAGACATTTTGTCTCTTGTAAATACCGGTTTGATTCCTTTTGTAGATTATGATTTTAAAGAATACAAAGAACAATTAAAGAATAGTCTTGTTACTTTTATAGATCAAAATAATATACAATCTGCAAATGATACTTTCATGAAAATTAAGGAAACTGCCCTAAAAAGTGAAGGTTTAAAGGATTTATTAGATGATTCTAAAGTCTACTCCCTTTATATGAACGGAGTAAATTCAGATTTGCCAATTATCAATGAATTGATTGCGATCAGGATCGCAAGGGCCGAAAAGTTTCAATCGTCCTATCAGAGCCAATTTAAAAATGTTTTAAATACTGATGATAAAAATAAAGCAGAAGAAATTTCCAACATAATTTTACAGTACGTCACTTATGGAGAATTATTGCTGAAATCAAGTTATTTTAAAGATTCGTTATTGTTTAAAGAAATTATTTTTAGCATGTTTCCAAAATCTAGCTTAGATAAGAAGGCAAATATTTTAACTTTGATTGAAAATTATGATGAAATAAAGACTTGTTTGGGTATCGAGGATTACAAATTGCTCAGTGAGTTGAATAAGTGGCGATTCGATAAAACTAAACTGAATATTGATAAGTTAAGTGATGACTTTGTTACAGACTGTTTGGAGAATTCTGAATTAAGAATTACCAGTGACTTTTTAGAGGTGTTTAATGAGAATTTTGTTAATTTTGATAAAGAAAGTTATGAAGTAGTTTTTGAAGACATAACAGATGTACATTTTAAATACTTTAAACTAATAAATCCTTTAATGCTTACTCAAACTTCGTTAGATGCCTTTGAGAGTGTGTTTATTGAAAAGCTAGAAACCCGAGCAGAAATTGAATCTGGGCGATGGGATATATTGGAAGTTTATAACAAAAATAATTCGTCTATTTCTATTGTGAATTTTCTAAAGAATATTCGGGATGCAATCTTAAGATCGAGAATTTTCCTTGATTTGGAAGTTGCAAAAAAGCTTTTGCCTTATTTTTTTCATTATGATTTATTGACCGGCCAAGATAATTTATTCAGGTTGATGTTAAAGAATGACTTTTTAACTGAATCGGATTTTGTTCAACTATTAATTTTGAATTCCGATTATATAAAGATATTATACAAGGGGGCTCAACAATTAGATAAAGAAGGATTTAGGAATTTATTAAATGAAAATCGTGAAGATAGTTCCGAACTTGAAAGTTTAGCTAAAGTTTTAAATATACGAAAGGCAAAAGATAAACCAGAGGCATAGTTAGCTAAAGTTAAAAGCTGGCGACTAGCTATATGTTGAGACTGATTCTTTTAATTTCCCGAATTCCTGGCCGCTGCAATCTTAAAAAACTAAAATAAATGGATAAAGAACAAATTTTTATAAATCAGACACTTTACCCAAAAGCAGCTGATGTATTTAAGATTGACATTAAGCCAATCAACGAAATTATTGGTGATTGTTTATTCATAGTAGATACGAATGCACTTCTTATTCCATATACTACAAGTTCTTTTGGATTTGAGGAGATTGAAAAGGCCTACTCTAAATTAATCAAAACGAAACAATTAATTATCCCGGGGCAAGTGGCAAGAGAGTTTGCAAAGAATCGCCCCGAAAAAATTAAAACATTATTTCAACAGTTGAACATAATAAAAGGTAAAATTAAAAACCTTTCAACTGGCCAGTATCCACTTTTAGAAACCCTTCGAGAATATAAAGAAGCTGTTGAATTAGAAAACGAGATTCGAATATTACAAAAAAAGTATTCAATAAAAATTGAAGAAATTTTAAGCCAGATTAAAGATTGGAGATGGAATGATCCTGTTAGTTCTGTTTATAATAGGTTGTTTAGTGAAGATATTATATATGAATTTGACATTGATCAAGATACAATCATTAAAGAACTTGAAAGGCGAAATAAGTTTAGTATCCCGCCTGGGTTTAATGATAAATCTAAAGGGGATTTTGGAGTAGGAGATTTATTGATTTGGCTTACAATTTTGGAAGTTGCTAAGGAACAAAAAAAGGACGTAATATTTATTTCTGGAGATGAAAAAAATGACTGGTTTTATAGAAGTGAAAGCCAATCTCTCTATCCAAGATTTGAGTTAGTTATTGAATTCAAACATGCTACAAATGGTAAATCATTTCATATAATAAAATTGTCTCAGCTTTTGACGGAATTAGGTGCAGATGAAAAGGCTGTAAAAGAAGTAGAGTTTACGGAGAGAAATGTTAACATTGGCTTTTCTGAATATAGAAACTTCAGCCTTAAAGCAGTAGAATTAGTTTATAAATGGCTGCAAGAGACGGAATCAAAAAAAGAAATAGTTGTAAATAATGGGTTTCCTGATTTTTTAATTAAGGACTCTGAAAAAATTGAGGGTGTTGATGTTATGACCTTAAGGGGTGGAAGAAACATTATTTCTTTACATAGATTTCAGGAACGGTATATGCGAGCTTACTATGAAATTAAGGAAGGGAAATGCGATATTTTCAAATTCGTAATAGTTGTTCCTGATAGAGATGCAATTGATTCTGTAAATAAATATTTTGATCGGTTCTCTGATAAATACAAAAATGAATTTATTTCGATAATTGCTGGAACAATTTCTGATGATGGGAATTTTGAACAATTATAAAATCTGCTACTGACAATGAGTATTTACATAGTGGGTATTTTTTTCTTTTAATAGATGGCGGAAGCTATAAGTATTTTGTACCAATAGATTATTTAGAATAAACACCTAATGTATCGCCACGAACCGTTAATAGTAATATGAAGATACGTATATGTTAGAAAACCCTGAAGAAATAAGAAAAGTTATCTACACGACCGGCTTATTGTTAAAGGCAGATGGAAATATTGAATTATACCAATTATTTAATAACTCTGAAATAGTCTTTGAAAAGGCAGGTTATGACAATTGGAATGGTGGAGTGTATTTCTTCACAGTTTTCTTAATTATTGATGTAGAAACATTTGTAAAAAATAGAGAGCGAATTGAGGTAATTGAAGCGGAACTTTTGGCTGCATTCGAGATTGGTACGAGATATTTGGAAGGTGAAGAGATTTCAAGGGTACAATTAGTTCCTAAAGCTCATCCCAAGATTGATTGGACAAAAACTTCTGGAATAACAACAAAGGCGGGACTCCTTCGTGACATTAGTTTTCTTAAGAATACAATGATTTCAGTGTCAACCGGTGGACAAAGAATTCAAGAAATTAACGATCAATACAAACAGACTTTTAATGCAACCAATAAAGCACTCCAAAGACTTGGTTTTCAAAACCCAAACCAATACTCCGACTTATGGGATTGGTACGGTAAATGGAGTTCAGATTTTTCTACTTATAGAGAACGAAGGGCTTTTATTAGAGATCTGTATGCTTCGTTAACAAAAATACTTGAAGATACTGAAGATGCGGAAACTGTTACAGTTACAGTTGACCTCACTGGTTGGGAACGCCTCGAAAGGTCAATTAACGAAATAAGGAAACGGCAGAGCGAAGCAGAAAAAGAAGAGCAATTTCAGGTAATTGGACTCTTGTGTAGAGAAACAATAATCACTTTGGCTCAATCAGTTTTTGTTGAGGGTAAGCATCGTATTTTGGACGATACGAAGGTTAGCAAAACGGATGTAAAAAGAATGTTAGAAGCTTATATAGCAGTTGAGCTTGCAGGCTCTTCAAATGAAACATTGAGAAAATATGCACGTGCTACTTTAGAACTTGCTAATGAACTTACACATAAGCGAACGGCAACGAAAAGAGATGGTTCTCTTTGTTCAATTGCAACTTTATCCCTTATAAACTTTATTGGGACTATTGAAGGAAGAATTTGAATAAATAATACCGCCACTGACCGGTTTTGAGTCAGGCTAAGAAGACGGCATCGATTGGATTGCGCTTTGCTGCTATGTACTAATTAAATGAGGCAGGATATTTTATCTCCTAAAATTCTTTGTATTATTTTTACATCTAATTTACACCAGTATCTGTGCAATATATTGGTTATCAGCATATTTGAACTTACTGTATTGGCAAATAGTTGATTATCAATTATTTGCTAATACAAGACTTATTTTATTTCAGATAATGCCGTATATTAATAAAATGTCCTCCTTCTGCAAAACCGCTTGTTAGTGACTGTTTATTTCTTATCCACTGTGTTTGATAATTTTTCAAATTCGGCAATATACTTTTCAAAATTATCGTCAGCAATGCCTTGCATAACTACTGCACTTTCACCAATTAATACAACGTGTTGGAATAAAACTGTCGCTTTCCCATTTAGTTTGCCTGGTTAGGCCCCCTTTAAATCGGACAATTTTTACGAAGTTAATAATTTGATTTAATTGTGCATTATTTTTGTATTGCCGAATGCGACTGACGGTGACCTTTATACCGAAAGTTGTTCTTTATAATGGACCCCATTTTTTGGACAGGTTAATAAGATATAACTTTATAACGTAAAACCTTTCAAAAATGAGTAAAACAAGTCGCAGGAAGTTCACCTCAGAATTCAAAACCAAGGTCTGTTTGGAAGCCATTAAAGAGCAACAGACTATAGAAACACTAAGTAAGAAATATGACATACACCCCACTCAAATAAACACGTGGAAAAAAGAGTTTTTAGCCAAAGCTAGTCTCGTTTTTGAGAAGGATGCACCTGCTGATCAGTCTGAGGATCAGGCCTTAAAAGAGAATCTATATGCAGAAATAGGAAGACTTAAAATAGCTAATGATT
>NZ_FNQY01000016.1 GCF_900107765.1 Arachidicoccus rhizosphaerae
AGATGTTTGATCATTAGACTGCCAAGGACGAGTCGCCCACTGAGAGGTTTTCTCCCTTCCGCAGAGCTGAATACTTTATCGTATACACCAACGATCCGGTCCCAGGGAATATTCCTGGCCAGGAAAACCCACCGGTTATTCAAGTCCAGCTGCTGCTCGAATGGGGTCTCAAAACCCTCGAAACTTAGCTGGTTGGGACTGCTATAAACCGGAGATGGTGCACGCTTTTTATAACTTCCACGCATAAAACCTTGCACTTTTTTAATGAAAAATCCACTGAAACCTCAATTTACATATAATTTGGCAGTTGTTCAGCAGACTCTATTTAAACGTCATCAAGAAAATTGAAATCCCTGACAGCAAATTTATTTAAACTAGTTGCTTTCACACACCTTATCACAAATACAGATTAAAAAGCAGCCCTCCAATTATTTCTGGAAGGCTGCGCTATTAATCAGTATTACATTGGACACTCAATAATTGTACTTACGGCTATCAAAAAGTCGGTCCTAATGACGGCTTTAAATCGTCATCCAGGGCCTATTTATTACCAGCCCGTATTTTGCATACCGTCCTGTATTTCTGTAGGATATAAAGAAATCTGTCCGGTTGGAACGGGTGACAAATAATTTTTATCCGCAAATGTCCGGTTACTGCTGGAACTATAGGGTTGCAGATAACCATCACTGGTTAAGGTGATGCCTTCAGCCGCGGGCACCTTAGCTCCCAGGAAGATATCCGGATTTACCGTATTATCCAGTTTTTCACCTTTTTTCCAACGCATCAGGTCATAAAACCGGAATCCGCACATCATCAGTTCTGCCCTTCTTTCTCTTCTGATTTCCCAAATAAGAGAAGGCACGTCACTGTCCTTATCCGGATCGGTAAAACTGACGCCGTCAATAGCAGTACCCTGATGCCCCGTTACCTGTAAGGCAGCGACTCCTGATCTTGCCCTTAACAGGTTGACAGACTTATCCAGGTCGGCCTGGGTCATGGTATAGGCACCTAAATCATCCAGTTCCGCACAGGCTTCGGCGTAGTTGTCCAGGATTTCAGGCAGCCAGAAAATCGGCGCATCCGTGCTATTATAAGGGGCCAATTGATTTTCATCAGCAGGCTGCAGGAACTTAGCCGGCCTGTAACCTGTGGAAGCACTCAGCCCACCGACCAGGTGAGTTTTATAACAAAGAAAATCGCTGATGGATTCCAGTAATCGATGGTCCCGGTTGGCGCGGGTATGGTCTAAATCCGCATCCCCTTCATATTCACTGGAAAGACCAATCGGAAGACCGTCTGTGCAGACAAAAGATTCCACTGCATTTTTACTGAGACCAGCCATCGTAGTACTGCTATTGGTATAACCAATAACAGAATGGGTCAAAACACCCGGCTCATATTGTTTATACAAGATACATTCTTTATCTCCGCTTAAATCCAGTGAGCTGTAAACCGTTCTAAAATCAGCATTCAGGCTATATCCGGCCGACATCAATTTTTCACTGGCATCTTTTGCGTCCTGTAAATACTTTTTAGCGTCCGGCAAATTAAGTTCCGTATGATATTTACGGTAAGTTCCCGCGTATAATCCCACTCTGGAAATCAGTGCCAGGGCAACATTTTTATTTACTGTATTATCCTGGTCCTCGTCCCTTAAATTCGCATAGGCATATTGCAGATCAGCCATTACGCTATCCATAACCAGGGCTCTTGAATCCCTGGCCTTATAGATCACATCCGTTTCAGAGATATCCAGAGATTTATTAATCCAGGGTACATCCCCGAAAACTTTTACCAACCTAAAATAAGACAATGCTCTGAAAAAACGAGCTACGCCTTTCCAATGATTTTTGGCTTCCTCATCCATCGGCACATTATCCACATTTTCCAGCATAATATTCGCTTTGCGGATATAGGCAAAAGTCCATCTGGAATCGCTGGCCGGAGCGGTCAGGGTAAAGTTGGTAAATCCGGAAGGAGTCTGATCATCAGACAGCCAGCTGAAATAAAAATCCCCATTGGTGCCTGTTCCAAAACCGGTAAAGAGTTCATAAAAGCCCCAATTATAGGTTCTGACATTGGTCTCACTGGTCCAATACTCATCATTGGAAAAGTTATCCAAGGGCGGCTTGTCCACAAACTTGGCACATCCGGTAAAAAGGCCGGTAATCAATAAGGACAGACCCAGTAAATAATATTTATTGATTGAAAATTTCATAATAGTAATTTTTTACGTCAGGAAAAGGTTAGAGACTGAGTTGTACACCAAAAGAATACATACGCTGTATCGGGAAAGTCCTACCGGTGGAAGAGCTATATCCATCAAGGGCTTCCGGATCCAGGGGTACCCCTAAATCATCGAATGTAAACAGGTTTTCCCCGCTGACATATAACCGGACTGATTTAATACTATAACGGCTCAGCCACTGACGAGGCAGTGTGTATCCAATGGATACATTTTTCAGACGCAGATAAGCGGTGTTGAGCAAATATTTAGATTGTGGATAAAAGTTATTCCCGCCTGCGGCAAGTCCGGGGATTTTGCCACTGGCATTCCCGGAATAAGGATTAGGATATTTGGCGTCCGTATTATCCGGTGTCCAGTAATCCAACTGGTGGGCATATAGGATATCGCCTCCTCTAAAGTTTGGCATGGCCACATCGCCTGTCCCCCAGTAACTTTGTTTACCTACTCCCTGGAAGAAAAAGTCAAAATCCAGATTGCGGTATACTCCGCCGATTCTGAAGCTATACATATAGCGGGGTTGCGTATTACCAATAACTTTCAGGTCACCAGGATTATTGGCGGAGAAATCTCCCCCATCTATCACCCCGCTTCCGTCCAGGTCCTTATATTTAATATCACCGGGGCCGTATTTAAAGTTGCCGCTGGCAAGCGCTGACTGATCCGCCACGCCGGAAGCAAAACTGCCATCTGCATTAAAATCAGCATCAGTAAAATAACGGTCTGTTTCAAAACCCCAGATATCACCATAGGTTTCACCGGAATAATTCTGAGACAGTAACTTGGACGCATTATCCCATTTGGTAATTACCGTTTTATAGTCCGTCAGGGTCAGAGATCCGTATAGTGCCAGTTCCTTACTAACGGGCAGATTACCGTTCACTGAAAGTTCCCAGCCACGGGTCCGCATGCTGCCTCCGTTAACCCAGGGGGCAGAAGTACCAAAGGTACTTGCCACAGCATTTTGGGTCAGCATCCCGTCATTAGAACGCTGGAACCAATCAAAGCTCAAAGAAAGATTATCATGTAGCATACTGATATCCGTCCCAAGGTTCAGCGTAGTAATTTTCTCCCAGGTCAGAGAAGCGGCTACAGCGTTAGGAGAACCAACTCCTTGCGCTTCCACTCCGTCTACGACCCAGGCCACTGCACCCGCTGACATCAGCGGCAAATAACGATTTGATCCACCCAGATCCTGGTTGCCGATAGCTCCATAAGAAGCTCTGAACTTCCAGTCAGAAATAAAGGGTCTGATAAATTCCATGAAGTGCTCTTTACTGATTCTATAACCGGCAGAGGCAGAACCAAACATTGACCAGCGGTCTTTGGCAGCAAAGGAGGAGGAACCGTCATAACGCCCGTCCAGTTCCAATAGGTATTTATCTTTATAGTCGTAGTTGATACGGCCAAAATAACCTGCAAATGCACTCTGCGCATTGCCTCCTGAAGCGCTCATATCTCCGGATGCCAGATCCAGATATCCTTTAGTCGGATCCAGCACATTTTTACGATCCGCGTAAAAATAAATATTACCATCTTTTTGCGCATTGATACCGGCCATCAGTTTCAAATGATGGTCTGCGCCAAAATGCTTGTCATAGGTGGCATAGATATTAAACACATCTATATTATCTCTGTTTTGGGAGGCCGAAGTATAATCATAACCGGATGAAGATATATTCTCATAAGGAGTCCCTGAGGTCCAGCTATCCCAGGCCATCACCGGGCCGCCGGTTGACTGATTGATGGCATTGTCACGTACGATGCTGTAATCCGCATGCAGGTTTAAATCCTTAGTGATTTTAATATCAGAGCTCAGATCCACCCTGCTGTAATTATCAATGGTTTTATTATCCTGAGCCGCATTCAGGTAAGCGGGTATATTACGAAAATACTTTCCCTGGTAGGTACCGTATGGCCAGTAAGCCCCCCAGCGCCACATGTAGTAAAAATAGTTCTGCGTGGCTCCGTAATAGCCAAATGGATAATCATATTCAAAATTGCGATATAGCATCTTTACATTCAGCTTCCACCAGTCAGTGACGTTGGCAGTGACGCCGGTGGAGATATTGTATTTTTGTACCTGATCTGGATGCACCCGCATAATACCCCCTTCCTTGCTATATCCTGCGGAAACGTAATAGGCGATATTTTCGCTACCTCCGGAAACCCGGATATTATGCTGCTGCCCGGGCTGCGTGCGAAGCATCATTTTTTTAACATCCCAGATCCGGTAAAAATAAGGGACCGTACTATCTGTCATATCAAAATCTTCTCCCAGCACCATTTCATCTGACGTGCGTTTACCCGCATATTTTTCCTTCCAGTTCTGAATCCCGGTCAACAGTTGATTTAAGTCCATCCCAAAGAGTTCCGGGGTAACACCGGCTCTTTCGTCTGCTTTAATAATGCCGGGCAGCTCCTGTGTGGGATCTGCAAAATCCGGTAAGGTAGTCGGATTACTCCAGTAAAAATTATTAGAATAAGTCACTTTAGTCGGCGTGTTCATCCGGCCGGATTTTGTTTTAATCAATATCACACCAAATGCGGCCCTCGCTCCGTAAATGGCGGTGGAGGCCGCATCCTTTAATACAGAAACACTTTCTATATCATCCGGGTTAATAACCGATAAATCATCTGTTTCTACATTATCCACCATGATAAGCGGACTGCCAGATCCGACTAAAGAACCGATGCCTCTGATTCTGACGCTGGCAGGCGCCGTTAATCCTCCATTGGAATAACTAATGGATAAACCGGGTGCCACCCCCTGTAACCCTTTAATCGGGTCATTTAAAGGGCGGTCTCTGAAAGTCTTCGTGACATCTACCGTACTGACGGCTCCGGTAACCTGACCTCTTTGCTGTTCTCCATACCCCACCACCACTACGTCATTGAGGCTCTGTGACGCGGCCTGTAACCCTATACTGACCGGTTTGTCCTCATTGACCGGAATCTCCTGAGGTAAATGCGCAATATCTGTCACAGACAGGACAACAGGCAATTTAACCTGCAACTGAAAATTCCCTTTGGCATCTGTGAGTGTTCCCTGCGTCGTCCCTTTAATAGTGACTGAGGCGCCTTCTATGGGCGTACCATCCGCCTGATTATAAACATTCCCGTGTATTTCCACCACGGCGCCGGTATTGCCGGTTTGAGCAAGTACTTTCACCGGACACAGAACCGTACCCAGCAAAAAGCAGGCGATCAGTACAAAGACAATGCTGAGTTGACGATTCACTCCAATGGCCACATTTTTTGTTAACAAAGGAGCAAGAGTATTCGCCCGTATATTCCCAACAACTGCGTCTGACATAGGATCTTCCATTGGCAAAGTATGAGATAGCCTGGCTCTTTGTATTTTGGCCAAACATAACGCCCTGACAGTTTTCTTTTTTGGTAAGTGCATAGGATCAATTTTGGATAATTAGAATAGATAAAGGAGAGCATTTTTTAAAAATTCTCTCTTTCAAATGGTTGTTGGATAGGCCCTATCTGTACAGACATAAGCTAACAATCCCTAGTTTACTAACCGGATTGCAATAAGCCTTGCTCCTGTTTGTGCATTTTATTGCAAACTATTTGCATTTTTCGGATAAAATATTTTCTTAAAAAATCACAATTCCGCAATAATTATCTTACATAATTACAGAATTAAAGTTAAATAAAAAATAATTTTTGCACAAATTTTAATCATTTAAACTGACAGAATTTATAATTAATTAATTATCATCTATTTAATAAATAACTCCGATTATCTTAAATCGCCATAAGTTAACAATATCATTCAATAAAACACGCACAAAACCGCATAACCCAATTTTGAAAATTAGTGCTGCTATATGCCATTTATTGAACCTGGGGCGCGTATTAGCGGGCTTATTCAATAGGCTTTGTTAGTCAGATATCTTTTCACCGGGATTTTGTCGCAGGATTTACCCGTTTGGTATCAAAGCCGTTTTATTACTTAATCCAACCAGGTAATTTTACGGTCCATAAGTAAAATAAATGGCTATGGCAATAAAACAATCTCATAATAAAACCAGCCTTTGCACTGCCGGCAGCAAATTTAAATTCGTTGCCTTACTCGTGGCAGCAGGCTTTCTGGCGGCTGCGATTCCAAACCCGGCCCAGGCGCAGGTACCCCAGACGACCCAGGACAGCATCACGGTCACCGACAGTGCCGGGATCCGGCCAATAGATGCAGCTGTTTCCTTAAATACTGCTGACTCCCTGATCTGGGATCTTAAAACCTGTCTGGAATATGCCCGTGCGCACAATATTACCATTCAGACCATGCAACTGACCGAGCAAAGTGCGGGCAAGGACCTGGAACAATCTAAATATAACAGACTCCCCTCTGTGGACGCGAGCATCTCTCAGAACTTAAATCACCAGCACAGCGGCACCGGAATTAATGGCACCTACGGCGTGAATGGAGACATGACGCTATATCAGGGCGGTTACCTGAAAAATGACATCAAATCCAAACAACTGAGTTTACAGGCAGCAGGCCTGGATATCCAAACCACGGAAAATGATATCACCCTGTCCATTACTCAGGCCTATTTAAATATCCTGCTCGCCAAAGAGAACATTACTTATTATAAAGGTCTGATTGAGTCCTCTCAGGCCTTGGTTGATCAAGGTGCACAGTTTTATAAAGTGGGTACGGTGGCTAAGAAAAATCTCCTGGAGCTTCAGGCAACGCTGGCCAGCGATAAATATCAACTGGTTAACGCAGAAAATACGGCCAAACAGTATATCCTCACCCTCAAACAAATACTGCAGCTTCCAACCGGGACCAATTTTGATATCAGCAGTGACGCTAATTTACAGGATGTCCCTGCCCTGCTGCCTTTAACAGAAGCCCAGAACAGCGCGCTTAATACCCGTCCTGAAGTAGCCAGCAGTGCCATCAATGTTGAGGTTGAAGAGGCCGAACTCGCTAAGATCAAAGCCGGCCTGAAACCTACTTTATCGCTCGGAGGTTCCGTAGGTTCCAGTTACGGTTCCACCATCTCCGGCGGATATTTCCCTCAACTCAATAATAATTTTTATCAGCAATTAGGCCTTACGCTGAGTATTCCCATTTTTGACAGAAAGCAGACCAGGATCAGTGCTTCCAAAGCAGACATTGCGATAAAACAGGCGCAATTATCGCTGGAAAATACCAAACTGCAATTAACCCAGCAGGTTGAACAGGCTTACCTGAATGTCAATAATGCGCTCAGTCAGTATGAGGCAGCGCTGCAGCAGTTAACCTACGCGCAGGAAGCTTACAGAGTCGCCGGCGAGGAAATGAAAGTCAGCAACTATGTGACCGCAGATTACCTGCAGCAAAAAACGGTGTACGTACAGGCTGAACAAAACTTCATTCAGGCAAAATATACCGCGGCCCTACAGGCACGAATTTATAACTTCTACGCCGGCATTCCGGTGGTCAACAAATAATAAAGGCAACCAGTAACAGCCTTAAAACATTTAAAAACAATCACTTCAAAAATCATACGGATGAAAAAGAAACCCATTATTATTACACTGGCCGTCATCATCCTGGCATTTCTGGTCTGGTTTTTCTTTCTGAAACCCAGCCCGGTGGTCACTACTTTTACTTCTGAAAAACCTACCACCGGTCATATCGCAGAAACCGTAACCGCTACCGGAACCATCCAGCCTGTGGACACGGTGGCTGTGGGTACCCAGGTATCCGGTACCGTTCAGGCCATTTATGCAGACTATAACTCTGTCGTTAAAAAAGGACAGTTGCTCTGCGTATTAGATCAGTCATTATTTATCGCTTCTGTGGATCAGGCTAAAGGAAATCTGGCAGCTGCTCAAAGTAACCTGACCTACCAGACCAGTAATCTTTCCAGACAAAAGCAGCTCTTTGAAGTCGGAGCCATCAGCAAAGCGGACTATGACAATGCGGTGTATGCTTATAATTCAGCCAAGGCCAGTGTCAATTCGCAACAGGCCAGTCTGGCGACAGCAGAAAAGAATCTGTCTTTATCTAAAATATATTCTCCCATTGACGGTACTGTACTTTCCAGAAATGTAAGCGAAGGTCAGACAGTGGCAGCCAGTTTCAGTACGCCTACTTTGTTTACCATTGCCAAAGACCTGAAAAAAATGCAGGTTCAGGCCTCCGTAGACGAAGCTGACGTTGGAAATATTAAAGATAAAGAGCGTGTAACTTTTACCGTTGATGCCTTCCTTGGAGAGACATTTGAAGGATCTGTTCAGGAAATCCGTTTGAGTCCGACCACTTCTTCCAATGTGGTTACCTATACCACCATTATCAACGCCCCTAATGACAGCCTCCAATTAAAACCTGGTATGACAGCCAGTATTATCATCTATACAAAGGAAGCTGAAACAGCGCTGTTAATACCGGCCAAAGCAGCAACTTATACACCTGCTACTCCGGCTAAGGATGCACTTTATACGCTTAAATATGCAGCTGACACTTCAGCTTTAAAAGACAATGAACGCTTTGTCTGGGTGAGAAAAAATGCAGAGCTGGAACAAAGAAGAATCACCATCGGACTGGATGACAACACGCAGTTACAGGTGCTTTCAGGACTCAGCGCAGATGATCAGGTCGTAACGGCAGAAGCGCAAACTTCCCTGAAGCAGGCGAGCGCACAGGCCGACGGCTCCAGTCCATTTATGCCGCATCCGCCCAGAAGAAACAACAAAAAGAAATAAGCGTATCCGAAAAGCAACCGGATAGACCGATAGTCCCTAAGAGCGATCTCAGCATACGCGTTAAGATACTTTGGTACATTACAGTAAAATCAGACCAATGGCACAAGAAATATTAAACATCCAACATCTGAAAAGGTCCTTTGCCATGGGAGGAGAAACGGTGCACGCCTTAAAGGATGTATCTTTTTCCATCCAGGCAGGGGAATTTGTTACCATCATGGGTAGCAGTGGCTCCGGTAAAACCACCATGTTGAATATCCTGGGTTGTCTGGATAATCCGACCAGTGGCACTTATATGCTGGACGGTCAGGATGTCGGCAAACTGGACCGTAACCAGCTGGCCCGGGTCCGCAATTCAAAAATCGGCTTTGTATTCCAATCCTATAATCTGCTGGCCAGGACCACAGCACTGGAAAATGTGGAACTACCCTTGTTCTATAATAAAAAGGTAAACGCTGCAGAAAGAAAGCAAAGAGCCATCAAGGCCCTCCAGGCCGTTAAACTGGATGGCCGGATGGATCACCTGCCCAATCAGCTCTCCGGCGGTCAGCAGCAGCGTGTGGCCATTGCCCGGGCCCTGGTAGGTGAACCGGTCATGATACTGGCCGATGAGGCCACCGGTAACCTGGATACCCGCACCTCTTATGAGATCATGGCCCTGATGCAGGATCTTAATAAAGAAGGTAAAACCATCGTATTTGTCACCCATGAGCCGGATATAGCTGCCTTCAGCAGCCGGACCATCATGCTCAGGGACGGCTCGGTACAAAAGGATCTTAAAAACGAAAAAGTCCGCTCAGCCAGACAGGCACTGGAAGAATTGCCTCCGGCAGACAGCTATTCGATTTAAGGACATGCTTTATCCAGACAGGACTTAAGGGAGCCAAAGCAAGGCTAACTCAAATAAAATTTTACAGCAATGGCTATATTAAATCTGATTAAACTCGCTATAAAAGCCCTGCAGCGCAACAAGCTAAGGGCGTTTCTGACCATGCTTGGTATCATCATTGGAGTCGCGGCAGTGATTGCCATGATGGCCATCGGACAAGGTTCCAAGGAGAGCATCCGCAGCTCTTTGTCCGGCATGGGCTCCAACATGATTACCATCTTCCCCCAGAGTAACCTGGAAGGCGGCGTGAGAATGGGAGGCAGCAGCTTTCAGTCACTGACCATGAAAGACGTGAACGCGATAAAAAAACAGGCGACCAAAATTGACGGTATATCACCGGTGGTCAATGCCAGCGGCCAGGCCGTCAACGGCGGGCAAAACTGGCCTACCAGCATATACGGAGTCAGTCAGGATTATCTACATATCCGCCAATTCAGTCTGAAAGACGGGGTTAATTTTACGGACAAGGATATCCTTACCTCTGCCAAAGTATGCCTTTTAGGCCAGACGGTCATCGATAACCTTTTTGCACCAGGCGTAGACCCCGTAGGCAAATACATCCGCTTTGGCAAGACGCCCTTTCAGGTAATCGGTATTCTGAACCCTAAAGGACAAAGTAACTTTGGTCAGGATCAGGATGATATCATCCTGGCGCCTTACACCACCGTACAAAACAGAATCACTGCCAGTACCGTTTATCTCAATCAGATCTACGTATCTGCCATCAGTGAGGCGGCCAGTGACTCTGCCACCAATGAGATTACGTCCATATTAAGGGCCAATCACCATCTTACTGATCAGCAGGAGGATGACTTCAACGTCAGAACACAGGCGGAGCTGATCAGCACCATCAGTGCAACAAGCAGCATGCTTACAGTGCTACTGACCTCTATAGCCGGGATTTCCCTCTTCATTGGGGGGATCGGCATCATGAATATCATGTACGTATCCGTTACGGAAAGAACCAAGGAAATTGGTCTTAGAATGGCTATAGGTGCCAGAGGCTCCGACATCCTGATGCAATTTTTAATTGAAGCCATCATTATTAGTATCACAGGCGGATTGATTGGTGTGGGACTGGGGCTACTCTCCTCCTTTTTAATCACCAAACTGGCCCACTGGCCGGTACTCATATCAGAGACCTCCATTATGATTTCATTTTTGGTATGTGGCATTACAGGGGTATTTTTTGGTTACTATCCGGCGCAAAAAGCGGCAAGGCTCGACCCGATTGAGGCGCTGCGTTATGAATAGCATACCTAATAAACAATGACGGGGTATACTGACAGCCTTTTAAATAAAAGGCTGTCAGTATACCCCGAAGATACAGGCTCATAAAAAGCCTGATTTAAATGATGAAAACCGACGATCAACATAGTATAAACACGCAGTACAAACCAAATAATGGCTATCTTCATACGATGATACAAAGAGCCATGCGCATCAACTTTTCTGATAAAAGGGTGATTATCCTGCTGCATATCATCATGTGGATTGCGATATTATCCCTGCCATTTATTCAGTATAACAGCGATCGCCACCGGGTGCCGGGCCCGCCCAGCGAAGAGTTGAGGTTAGCTTTTTTACACCTCTCCCTGTTAAATAATTTGGTGTGGATTGTCATATTTTATCTGAACAGTATCCTTTTGATTCCAAGGCTGGCCACTCCTAAAAAGTGGACGGCTTATACCATCAGTATTTTTATCCTTTTCTTTTTTGCGTTAGGTGTTAATTATCTTCTGGTAAAGACAGTCATCCATGACGGTCATTATAATTTTATTCGCTCCATTACTTTTAGCCTGCCCCCTTTTATACTGGCCATACTGTCCAGTTCTCTATGGCAGATCTGGCGTGATAAGACCAAGACCGCTCAGCTCTTGCAGCAACAAAAAGAGGAGAATCTCAAAACAGAACTTTCTTTTTTACGGTCTCAGATCAGCCCGCATTTCATATTCAATATATTAAATAATATCACGGCACTGATCCGCATGAAAAGTGAGCAGGCAGAACCCACGATTATTCAGCTTTCCGCGTTGTTACAGTATATGCTCTATGATACGCGTGAGGAAAAGGTGCTGCTTACCACCGAAGTCAGCTATCTGAAGACCTATATTGAGCTCCAGCAGCAACGCTTTGGAGACAGGGTCCAGATTCACCAGGATATAGCGTTAGAGAACAACTGGGCAGAAATCGAGCCCATGTTGCTAATCCCCTTTGTGGAAAATGCCTTTAAACATGGCAGTGGTTACCTGCAGCATCCGGAAATTGACATACACCTGATTACAAAAAGCGGACGGCTGATTTTTGAAATCAGCAACCGGTATGATCCGGTTAGTACGGAAATCAAGGACCGCGTATCCGGCATCGGTCTTTCCAATGTCCAAAGAAGAATTGAACTTTTGTATCAGAATAGAAGCAGCTTTTTTATTCACCGGGATCAGGACACTTTTACCGTACATTTGGAACTGGAATTAGGTCCCGCAAAACAATAATAATGATGATGAGATGTCTGGCAATGGATGACGAACCGCTGGCCCTGGCCCTGCTGGCCGATAATATCAGTAAAGTGCCTTTTCTGGAGCTCGTCGCGTCCTGTAATGATCCCTTCAAGGCTATTGAGATCATGCAGACTGCCTCCATTGACCTTATTTTCACGGACATACAAATGCCGGGACTCACAGGTTTACAGTTTATTGAAGGGCTGGTAAACCGGCCCATTGTGATATTGATTACAGCCTATAAGCAATACGCTTTACAGAGCTATGATCTGGATGTGGTGGATTATCTGGTAAAGCCCGTGGCACTGGACCGGTTTATCAAAGCCTGTAATAAAGCGCATGAACTCTTTTTACTTAAAAAAGCCATGCAATCCAGACAGCAGTCAGATCAGAGCGGACAAACCGCCGGCGCTCAGCAAGCACAGCCGCCATCCGGCCCCTCCCCGGCAGGCAGCCCTGTTCCGGACTATCTTTTTGTAAACGTCGGGTATAGTCTGGAAAAAGTGATGCTGTCTGACATTATTTATATTGAAGGGTTAAGATCCTATATCAATATTCATCTATTAAGCCAGCCACAGCCCTTACTGACAAGAGCCACCATGAAATCCATTGAGGCCTACCTGCCGGCTCCGGACTTCATGCGCATTCATAAATCCTATATCATCGCCACCCGTCAGATACAGCGCATGAAAAAAAATGACCTGACACTGATCGGAGGAACCGAATTACCCATCGGGGAAATATACCGGCCAGCCGTTAACGACCTGATTAAAAACCAGCTGGGATAGGCTGATCCTTGAGGCTGCCGGGCAAACGAAGACCGTCTTTTTCATTCATTACATATCGTGCCTGCAGGCAGGCACAAAAAAATAGGAACCCGCTGTTATTAAGTTGGGTTCCTATTGTTTTTTATCTTTTCCAAAACGCTGCAGGCAGCGCTAAGATGTTAGACGATTTCTGTTGCACCTTCAACCAGTACGGTAGCTTTATTATCCAGGATTTCTACAAAACCTCCTTCAATAGTAAACTGCTGGTTATTGGTACCTTTTGCATTAACCAGTACTTTAATCTGGCCTTTAGTTAAAGCACTTACCATAGGTGCGTGACGGTTCAGGACTTCAAATAAACCGCTGACGCCTGGTAACTGAACGCCATACACGTCGCCGCTATAGATTCTTCTTTCTGGTGTTAATATTTCTAAAAGCATGAGTATCAATTTAATTAGGTAAAATATTGATCCGTCCGGGTTTGAATTATCCCTGAGCCTGGGCCAATAGTTTTTTACCTTTTTCAACTGCATCTTCCAGTGTACCTACCAGGTTGAATGCTGCTTCTGGATATTCATCCACTTCTCCGTCCATGATGGAGTTAAAGCCACGGATGGTATCTTCAATGCTTACAAATACCCCTTTCAGACCTGTAAACTGTTCAGCTACGTGGAACGGCTGAGACAGGAAACGCTGTACTTTACGTGCTCTGGATACGGTCAGTTTATCTTCATCACTTAATTCATCCATACCCAGGATGGCGATGATGTCCTGTAATTCTTTATAACGCTGTAAGATCAGTTTAACACGGTTGGCGGTATCATAATGTTTGTCTCCTACGATGGCAGGAGTCAGGATTCTGGAAGTAGAATCCAGCGGGTCAACCGCAGGATAGATACCTAAGTCAGCAATTTTACGGGAAAGTACGGTAGTGGCATCCAGGTGGGCAAAGGTTGTTGCAGGTGCCGGGTCAGTCAAGTCATCCGCAGGCACGTAAACCGCCTGTACGGAAGTGATGGAACCATTTTTTGTAGAAGTAATTCTTTCCTGCATCAGACCCATTTCTGTAGCCAGGGTTGGTTGATAACCTACCGCAGAAGGCATACGACCTAACAGGGCAGATACCTCAGAACCAGCCTGTGTGAAACGGAAGATATTATCTACGAAGAAAAGGATATCTCTACCTTTACCAGTACCGTCACCATCACGGAAGTATTCGGCAATAGTCAGACCACTCAAGGCAACACGGGCACGAGCTCCCGGAGGTTCGTTCATCTGACCGAACACGAAGGTCGCCTTTGACTCTTTTAATCCTTCCATATCCACAGCGCTCAGATCCCATCCGCCTTCTTCCATGGAATGCTTGAATTTTTCACCGTATTTCATGATACCGGCTTCAATCATTTCACGCAGTAGGTCATTTCCCTCACGGGTTCTTTCCCCTACACCGGCGAATACAGACAGACCACCATGGCCTTTGGCAATATTGTTAATTAATTCCTGAATCAATACGGTTTTACCTACACCGGCACCACCAAACAGACCAATTTTACCCCCTTTTGCATAAGGTTCAATCAGGTCAATTACTTTAATACCCGTGAATAATACTTCAGTAGAAGTATTCAGGTTTTCAAAAGCTGGAGGTATGTTATGAATAGGACGTCCGCCGGCTTTATCGATCTGAGGCAGACCATCAATGGCATCTCCGGTTACATTAAACAAACGTCCATTGATACCTTCCCCTACTGGCATGGTGATAGGACGACCGGTATCAACAACTTCAGTACCACGTACGAGACCTTCTGTACCTTCCATGGAGATGGTTCTCACACTGTCTTCTCCTAAGTGCTGCTGCACTTCCAAAACCAGCTTCTCGCCGTTTTCTTTTTGAAGTTCCAACGCATTGAAGATCTCAGGCAGTTGCTGATTATCAGGGAAATGTACGTCTACGACCGCACCGATGATTTGTTTAATTTTACCTTTGTTAGCCATAAATGACAAAGAATTAATGTGTCTTTTTTTAATAAAAATGCTGTGAAACCAGGCGGTAAAACACCGCTATTTTCAATTTTTGGCAAAGGTAAGGGTTTAGAATTTTTTAAAGGAAAAAAATAGAGAATAAATTTAACATGAACCAATTTTTTTTGCCAATGTTTGTCTGATTTTTGCGCCAATCACCGGAATGCCAACAAAATGCCAAAAAAAATATTTTTTCACAATTATTTTATTGTAGATTTGTTATTGCTTACTAGAGACTAACAAGTAATAAAAATTATAATATGAGAAAACCACTGCTTCTGTTCCTGTTGTTTGCAATAAGCTTATACGGCTTCGGGCAAAAAAAATTGCCTAAATTGGGCCATTATACGGATGAAGAAATGGCCTTTACGGACTGTTCCTTTGATCCGGGCTCCGATATTGTTTGTCTTTTCGAGGAAAGTGTGGTTCAGTTTAACCTTAACGGCTCCACGCCAATGCTGGAAACCTATATTCGTAAACGGTTTAAAGTGCTAAAGACACCAGGCGTTGAAAGTGCCAATGTCAAACTCTCCTATTACAGTAAGGACGGCTTTGAAGATATCAGCGGTGTGGAAGGTTACGTATATAATTTAGGATCAGATGGTAAGGTGACCACCTCTAAAATGAAAAACAATGAGACCTTCCGGAAAAAAATAGACGGGGAGTATTCTGAACTTAGTTTTGCCCTGCCAGAGGTGAAGGTCGGAAGCGTATTTGAATACAAATACCGGGTGTACAGACGTACCATTGGCGGGATAGCCCCCTGGAGATTCCAACATGAATACCCTACGCTCTATAGCTGCTGCCACCTGATGATCCCTGAATATTTTGATTTCACCTATTCCGCGGTCCGGCGCCAGCCCATGGAAGTGAAGGCCGACGGTTCTGTCAACGGCAGTTTTTATTCAATGAGTGATATCCCGGGGATTCATGACGAGCCTTATATGGCAGGCACCAATGATTTTATCCAGCGCGTTGATTTTCATCTAACCAGAATCAACCCTCCGGGTCAGTCCCCTATCCTTGTGGGTACTACCTGGGACAACATATCCAAACAGTTACAGGAAAACAATTATTTTGGGCAACAGCTGCATAGAAATATAAAAGGAACGGATTCCCTGAAAACTGCCCTTGCCACCTGCCATACCCAACTGGATAAATTAATCGCCATTTATCAGTTTGTACAGCAGTATATGGCCTGGAACGGCGATAATGAAATTTTCTCCTCCGATGCAGGCATTAAGGATGCCTGGGATAAAAAACAAGGCAATTGCGCGGACATCAATATGATTCTGATTGATTTACTGAAGGATAATGATATAGACGCTTATCCTATTTTGGTGAGTACCCGCGATCACGGAAGTGTTCAGAAATCCTATCCTAATCTGATGCAGTTTAATGCAACCATGGCCGTTGCCAAACTGGATTCTACCGTTTATGTTATGAACGCCTCAGACAAATACAACCCGTATGATCTGGTGCCCTATGATGTTCAGTATACTTATGGATTTATAGTGGACAGGAAAAATTCCGATTGGCTGACTATTTATGATAACCGTAAAAAAGAAAAGTCCTTTATCACGGTTTCCCTTAATCTGGATAAGGAAGGCAAACTTTCCGGAATAGGCAGAGCTGCCTATAGTGACTATGCCAGAAATATGCGGCTGAATGACTATAGAAAAAAACAATTAAAGGACAGATTGACGCTAAAGGGAGATATCAACCTGAATATTGATTCGTTAATTGTCCAGAACGAGAATCTGTGGCAAAAACCCCTGGATGTTCAGATTAATTGCAGCGGTAAGGCCAAAACATCCGGCAAGTATACCTTGATTCCTTATGATTTGTTTATGGGCCTGGAAGACAATCCGTTTACGGCAGACAAAAGACAAACCAATATCAATTTTGGTTATCTGCAGGACGTCCAGGTCACCGGCTATATTAATTTACCCGAAGGTTATACCGTAGAGTCCCTTCCGAAATCCATGAAAATGCAGATGTCAGACAGTTCCATTCTATTTAAACGCATCTTCCAGCAGTCATCTGCCACCCAACTGGCCTTCCAGCTCCGCATTCAGCATTTGCGACCTGAATACGCCACCGTGGAATATGAAGATCTAAAAGCCTACTATAAAAAAATGTATGAGCTTTTAAATGAAAGAATCGTACTGAAAAAAATGTAAGCATAAAGTTCAGGGCAGTATATCTAAGGCAAATGGAGGATTCACTTTCTTGTCTGCCTGGATGCTGTCCGGCTTTACCTATCAATTTCCTTATTTAAAACTGCAGTTCTCATGTATAGTTGTATGCGTCCCTTTACGCTGTTATTTACCCCCTTGCTTTTACTGAGTCATCCTTGGGGGGCCAAGGCTCAGCCGGCCCCGCCTCAGTATCCGGTTTCCGCCATTGCGGACAGCTTACTGGAAGATGCCAACAGTGTAGTACGGCTGAGTTCCACGGAACTTACTGTAAAAGATCCCCAGAACGCAACCGGTCATTTTCATAAGGTTTATACCATTTTAAACAAAAAGGCGGACCGCTACCTCATTTTCAGCTCTTATAATTCCAGTTTCCGGCAACTAACGGACGTGAATATCCGGGTCTATGATAAGCAGGGACTGCAGATCCAGAAATACAATAAAAAGGATATGATGAGTACCAGTTTTGGAGAAGAACTGGTGGATGACGGCAGCCTTACTTATTTCAGAGTCAGCCCTCCCTCGTACCCGGTTACCGTTGAATTTGACTATTTTGTTAAATATAAGGGTATCCTGGTCTATCCGGGTTTTGAAATGCAGGCTGCAAGTCAGGCTTTGCAAAAGGGTGCTTATCAGATTACCCTGCCTGCAGATCTTGGATTCAGGTATAAGAATATCAATACACCCATTCAGCCCCGAAAAAATACTGCCGGCCTGCTTACCACTTATAAGTGGGAAGCAGGCAATTTACCAGCCATTTCCCTGGAATCCCATTCAGGTCCTGACTATCAATACCTGCCGATGATTTTAATGGCTGCAGATAAGTTCAGCATGGATGATTATGCCGGCCAGATGGACAGCTGGAGCCATTTTGGGGACTGGGTGCGCCTGCTTAATAAAAAAGACGCTGCCTTAAAACCCGAGCAAATCGCCTTTTATCAGAACCTCACAGCAAGTGCCGCTAGCCAGCAGCAAAAAGCAAGAGTGATCTATGATTATCTGCAGCGTAATATGCGTTACGTAAGCATTCAACTCGGCATAGGTGGTTACAAACCACTCCCGGCAGCCTTTGTCAGCACCAAAAAATATGGGGATTGTAAAGCCCTCAGCCATTTTATGCAGGCCGCACTTGCAAGCGTTGGCATCGAAAGTTTTCCCGCACTGATCAATGCAGACCGCCCGGAAATTCCGGTGGAACCGGATTTTCCTAATGGATATTTTGACCATGAAATTTTATGCATCCCTCATTTGGACGGGAAAAGTGATACGACCTGGCTGGAATGTACCAGTAAATTAATTGACTTTGGCACGCTGGGTTATTCAACGGCTGGCAACTATGCCTTACTGTTAACACCAGATGGGGGCAAGCTGATTCAGGCGCCCGCTACCACCTGCCAGGAAAATATACTTTCCATCCATGATACCATTTTACTGCACGCGGATGGCTCTGCCACCCAAAAGTCAAGATACGCGGGACAGGGCGCATACAAGGATATGTTTTTATATGGATTTTATCAGCATGCCGACCGGGATAAAAAGGACTTTATTACGGATTATCTGGGCTTAAAGTCTACAGATTCTCTACAATTTGGGGAGCAAGCCAGAACGACCGGCCCCTATACATTTGACATGGACCTTAAGTATGACAATTTTCCTGATTTTGTATCCGGCACAAAGGTCTTTGTCCGTTCCAGACCTTTTAGCAGGTTTATTTACACCCCGGATGAGGATTCTTCCAGAACAGCCGATTATTATTTTGATTTCCCGCATACCATTGTTGATACAACTGTCTATCAGCTGGATGCAGACATGCATCCCGAATCCATTCCTGAGGACCGGACTATTTCCTATGATTTTGGCACTTATGCCAGTCAGTATCATTATGATGCAGATAACAGAAAACTTAGTATTATCAATCAGTTAGTCATTAATAAGGATATCGTTAAGGCGGATAAATTTAATGACCTGATTGATTTTACCGGTAAAGTCGCCGGTGATGTGGAGGAGAAAATTGTCTTTATCAAGGATTAAAGTAAACGGACCAGTCAGCTAACGGGTACGGATCATTGACAATACGCATACCCTGCACAGTTTTTGTGGCCTGTAAAACATACTTGAACAAAATATACTCAGTTATGACCTTCCAGGAAATGATTCATAGTGACAAACCCGTTTTGGTCGATTTTCATGCCACCTGGTGTGGACCTTGTAAAACCATGGCTCCTATCTTGGAAGACCTTAAACGACAAATTGGAGAAAAGGCGCGCATTATCAAAATCGATGTGGATAAAAACCCCGAGGCTGCCGCCAGCTATCAGGTTTCCAGTGTACCTACCCTGATATTATTTAAAAATGGTAAAATGCTATGGCGCGCTTCGGGTGTAACGCCGACAGGTCAACTCAGACAATTGATCGAGCAGTATGGGTAAAAACACATCGTCTTCCCGTTTTTTCCAAAGGAGGTAAGCGTTCGGCAAGAACCGTCAGTGTATTTATGAGTAGCTGGATAAGATTTGCCGGCTAATTATTGGAATATGATCTCTTATTCAAATACTTGCCGCTACTACGTTTATCAAGAATCCCGCAATATGCGATACAGCTTCGATCAGCTGGGTGGTATTGTGAAGCCTATATGTGGGGGAATTTATTGTCGGGAGATATTTTTATGTTTATCAACAAACGAAAAAATCAGTGCAAGTTGCTTAGCTGCTCAGAGGATGGCTTTGAGATTTTCCACAAACGCCTCGTAAAAGGTACATTTGCCGTACCGCCCCATGGACAGATAGAAGCTTACGAGCTGCAATTAATGATCAGTGGTGTGCCCTGATTAAAAAGGTAGATGACCTGACCGCAGAAGTAAGGAGGGTGTGGGCAGAGAATGCTGCTTTGCTGGACGAGAACCGAGGTATTAAGATTAAAGTAGCGGAACAAAAAGAATTATTGACAAGCAAAACAGGGTGATCTATAGCATTACCGAGCAGGAAGAGCGGGAATTGCTGCAGCAACATAAAGAACAGTTAGCTTCTGGTGGGCGCTAATTTGTCAACTCCCAATAAGCATTTTTTTTCTTATCAAATCGAATCAGTCCTTTTGATTTGCTCCAATAGATTTTGGTAACAAAATCATATCGATCGCGAAAATAACCCGAATAATCTTCTCCGTTTATTACAAAAACATCTTTATATCGGTTCTTTTTTGTTTCTAGTACAATGGGGGTTACCTTATTAAGGCTATCTAAATTAATCGGTCCAAGCCTATAAAAAACCGCATCCTTTGTTAATAAATTCACTTTTAATACAGTGTGGCCATTTTTTGATTTTTGGATAGAACAAAAATCATTTTCTAAATATCGAATACTTTTGTCCTGAATAACGGAGTCAGTGTGCCGACAAAAAATTCTCACACCCTCGCATTGCGGAGCAAAAATTGATTGTGCATCGGGGAAACCCCATAGTGTATCTTTTTTTAGAAAAAAAACACTATCAAAGTCTCCCTTATTAGAGGTAAATATAAGCGTTTCATTTCCTTTATAAGGCATCCATTCATAATCGCTTGCAGAAAGCTTCATTTCTCGAGAACATGAAGCTATTAATATTAACATCAGCAAAATAAAAAGAAATAATTTATTCATATATAAGGTATTATTCTATTATATTTACCCTAATTCCCAATCCTCTCCAATAATCAATTAGATTATTTAACCAAGTGTTTACCATATGCCCCCCATTCCTCCATCAAAATTATCTCTTACATGATATTCTGACGTTCCATTGATTCGTTCCAAGTCGGACCCTCCATTAAACCAATTAAGAATTTTTCCCAATAGACCTCCCCGAGAAGAAACTCGATCGCTCTTAGTAGAAAACTGTCGCCCTTTAATTTTAGAAGGATTAGAAAAATCGCCGGGTTGGTGTGGGGAAAGATAATCTACAAATTCGACGAGACCCTCATATTTAGAATTGGCAAGTGCTGTAGCAATACCTGCTGCATATGCTGCACCTTGACTATGTCCGACAATTTTTATAGTCTCTCATGAAGCTAATTTGATTTCCCCTGCATCAAATTGTGAAATTAAATTTGATCCGGCTTTTTATCCTTCTTCAAATCTTATGCTTGCTTTAGATTCAGGAGTGAAGGAGCCATTTGTATAATAAGCATTATGATAAGGTTCTTTATACGCATCGTCTTCACCATCCCAGTAATTATTAAATTCTTTACCATTATTATGAGGTCCATCAGTATAAAAAACTCTATCTGGTGCATACACATCCTTTTGAGAATATTGAACCAGGTAGGGGCCAACACCGATTGCAGAAGTACTACTTTGCCCCCAAACATATTGACTTGGTACAAAACCATTTGCGAACACAAAAAGATGGCCATCTACTTCAATCGAATTTACAGGATTGTTTCCCGTGTAGCTATATGGAGTAAGAGAATAATAAACTTCAGAATACTTATCTTCTACCTCCCATCGTCCAATCTATGCATCATAAAAACGTGCGCCGTAATCATATTGGTCAAGTCCCAGGTCTTCCTGGAGTTCTTTGCCGTTGTAAGTATACTTGTTATGCAATGGGTTTGTTTCCTGCGTTAATCTTTTCCCTTTTTGTTGGAGACTGAACGGATAATAATAAGTTGTTTCGAGAATAGGAATCACCACATTATAATCATCTGTAATGACCATCCGGGTATTACCCAGATGATCTTTCAAAAAATAATCATACACCCAGCCTGAGCTGTCCGCGTTGTGCCGCATCCTGCCTTCCGGCGTGCCAAAGAACTGCAAAGTGTCATTCTGATAGACGGCGCCACCGATATAAGTCGTGACAGTGGTTTTAGAAAGACTGGCAGTAATATCCGTGGTGCGCTTCCTTAATTTATTGCCTGCCGCATCATAATAATACCCGATCGCCCACCTTACTCGCTACCGTAATAACACCCGGTAAATTTAAGATATTATACGTGATCTGGGTGATTTTTTTGTTCCGGTCAGTAATCATATTGCCGTTGCCGTCATAGGTATAAGCTGCCGTTGTATCGGTTTTAGTGGTCATGGCAATGCCATTTACTTAAGGAATTCTGTAGGAAATTTGCGCCCAAGTTCTTAATTTTGATTGTCCTTAAGAATGGGGGCGAACTTTCCCAAAGCCAATCCAAGTTTATTCGAAAAAGTCATTAAATTAATAAATATTACCCTCAGCGATGAAGAATTCAAGCGACAAAACAAGGACTGCGAAACGTCCTTTACTAGGAATCGGGTATTCTCATTCAAAGTTTTACTAATATTTATGATATCCTATGGGGTACAAGCCAATTTGAATCTTAAATTAATGACATTGTATGATTAGCTATCAATAAATTATTATGAAACCATTGCTGTCAACCTTATTAATCCTGTTACTTGCGTGTGGCTTTTCAGCAGCACAAACATATCAAAAGGAGGACGCAACATTAAATATTTTTACAATTAACGATACGCTTAAATATTTTGAATTTTATACACCAGAATTTCTTCATACCAATGTTGAAGTTGGTATATTATCCAAATCGTCAATTAATACATACGATTTAAAATACACTGATGGCCCCTTTTTTTCTACTTTTGAGTTGTTATTTAAAGATTCCAATCTTAGAGTGTTGAATATAGAAAATGAAGGTTGGATTGCTTTAGATCTAAAAGGTTCATTCTTTTTGCGGGGAAATCAACCCCAACAAATCTCTCACTTCAATCTTAATCATTCTATTTTTTATAGCGCTAAAAAGAAAGATTTGATAAAAGCATATGAATTTCCTTGTTTGAAGCAAAATCCAAGCAAATTTCTTTTAATAAGGGAAGCAAAATTGAAGAAAAATGGAGTGTTGGTCTATACAATAAATATAAGCCCATCGAAAACAAGACTTGGATAGCTGCTGTTTGTGGTAACAAGTTTATTGGTTGGATTTTATTGTCTGACGTTGAAGATTCATTTGAACAAACAGAGCAATAATTTAGAGGAATTAACTTGTCTTGGTTTAGGAAAATCAATCAATTGGAGGCGGTTAGTGCATCCTTTAGGCCAAGGATCCTAACAGCAGTTTAGGGGATTTTAAATATACAGATAGCTCTAAACCTGCAACGACGGTCGATTATACCTATGACGGTAATGGCAATATGGTTACCAAAGGAGCATAAATACAAGAACCGCCCCGCTCTGTTACTGGCAAAGTCTACATGTCCCGATGTAAAGTATTTACCTGAAAACAGCGCACAAGGGCGGCTTCTTTTCACAAACTGATTCAAACAAAAATCCAAAACTTATAATCAAACAAAACCTTTAAAATCTGCCTATAGGCTGATTCCGCGTTTCCATGGTATAAAATCATCCTGACCATTGATAACGGCTCTCACCTTTTTGCCGCTGGCCACCTCACAGACAAAATCCAGGATTCTGGCCCCCGCCTGCTCAATGGTCTCTGTGCCTTCTATGATCGTCCCCATATTCAGATCAATAATATCCGTCATTTTTTGATAGAGCGGTGTATTGGTCGCCAGCTTGACAACAGGTGCAATAGGGTTGCCGGTCGGCGTTCCAAGACCGGTGGTAAATAATACAATTGAGGCCCCGCTGCCCACTTCTGCTGTCGTAGACTCCACGTCATTACCAGGCGTACAAAGTAAATTAAGCCCCGGCCTCGTGACAGGTTCCGGATAATCCAGGACGGCCGCCACCGGTGAGGTCCCTCCTTTTTTGGCTGCTCCCGCACTTTTAATGGCATCTGTGATCAGGCCGTCTTTAATATTACCCGGTGATGGATTCATATCAAAACCAGAGCCCGCTTCTGTAGCCCTTTGGCTGTACATGCCCATGAGTGCTGCAAACCTCTTGGCATCCCCTTCATCCTTACACCGGTCACTCAGATTCTGTTCCACGCCGCAGAGTTCAGGAAATTCCGCAAGGATCACAGAACCGCCTAATCCAACCAGTAAATCCGAACAGTACCCAACGGCCGGATTGGCAGAAATACCGGAAAAACCATCTGAGCCACCACATTCCAATCCAAGCACCAGTTTATCCAGGGATGCCGGCTGCCGCTGTTGCTTACTGGCATCCACCATACCGGCGAAGGTTTTTTTAATCGCCAGCGCCAGCAGGTCTGTTTCTTTGCCGATTTGTTGTTGATCCAATAAAAAAAGTGGTTTATTAAAACCTGCATCTCTTTTTTTAATTTCATCCATCAATATGCTTACCTGAGCATTCTGACAACCCAGACTCAGCACTGTGGCGCCTGCCACATTCGGATGGGTGATATATCCTGCCAGCAGCCCGCATAAAGTGACGGAATCCTGTCTGATGCCACCGCATCCCCCCTGATGGGTTAAAAATTTAACGCCGTCTATATTGGGCAGCAAAGGTTCTTCCAGCCCCTCATCAGCCCCGTTAAAATCTGCATCCAGAATCTCGGCCGTTGACTTCCCTGCCTTATACAGACTGCTCAGACGATGCGCAAAATCATTATATTTATCATGCGACTTATAACCCAGTGCCTGGGTTAATGCCTGGCGCATTACCTCTACATTTCTATTCTCACAGAACACCATTGGAATCACCAGCCAGTAATTGGCTACTCCGACTTTGCCATCAGATCTGTGGTAGCCCATAAATTTTCTGTCCTGCCACCTGGTGGTATCCGGGGCCTGCCAATTAAAATGACTATCCCTGACCTCAAAGCCCGAAGCCGCATGATGGACATTGGCTGTTGTAATCACGTTCCCCTTTAGAAGATCCTCATTTGCAATGGCCACCAGCACGCCGTACATGATGATTTTGTCTCCTTTTTTAAGATCTGACAGTAAAAATTTATGCTTTGCTTTTACGTCATCCAGCAGTGTTATCTGGTTTCCGCCAACCAATATCTCCTCTCCAGCCTTTAAATCCTGTAAAGCCACCACTACATTATCGGCAGGCTGTACTATTAAAGTTCTCTGTCCCATATCACTATTTGTTTATTTTAACTTAAAGCCCCTTCCATTACAAACGAATATTATTCCCAAAATCAGCTGCCTGTAAAGCGGTGGCGGCGCTAACCGCGAGGCCATCCATTTGTCTGACAGCTTCCAGTACCGCCTGCGGCCAGATACTTTCATCCAACAAGATATCTGCAATGACAGCGTCCAGAGGCGCCCCGTCACGCAGCTTGTCCCAATGCGCAGCCAAAGCAGCGGCCTTCGCATCCGTCAGGCTAAATTTAGCACCATTCAGGGTGGTCTGCCTATTATTATCTGACCCGTGATCTGAAAATTGATTTTTCAAAAAGGCCAGATAAGCGGCAAATCCTTTCACCATCCTTTCAGGCAATTTACCGAATTTTTCAAAAAAATCACGCATCAGCGGCAGACAGCGCATGCCCATTTTAAGGGTCATTTGTTTACTGATATCCGACCAGCGGTGGTCTATATAGGGATTTTTAAAACGGTCCAGCACCTGTTGAGCAAAATCAGTTGCTTCCTGCTTACTGATCGTATCTCCTAATACTGCCGGTACCGCCTCTTCCATTAATAGTTCCGAGATAAACCCATAAAACCCCTCATCATTCATCGCCTGATTAACAAACTGAAAACCCAGGGCCTGGGCGATAACGCAGCTAAAAGTATGAGGAGCGTTCAATAAAAACAGTTTTAGATGGCGGTACTTTTCAATATCTGCCGTCACAATAACGCCCTTGTTAACCTGACTGAAACTGAGTTGCGCTGCACTGTGTGGACGGGAGGTCTGAATCGCCCAAAGCCCGTACACCTCGCTCATTATCATCAATTTATCGGTATACCCCAGTCTTCCCATTTCTTCAGCCTCCTGTTTAGGCTGCATCCTGCCGGAAACGATTCTGTCCACCAGTGAATCGCAAAAATCATTGGCCTGGTCTAACCACTGAATAAAGGCCTCTGACAATTGATTGATCCTGGCCAGTTCAAGGCAGATTTTTTTAAGCGTACTGCCATTATCCGTAATCAGCTCAGTTGGTACGATTACCATACCTTTGGAGCCGTCCGGATCTCCCTTAAACTTTTCAAATCTTTCCAGCAAAAATGCCAGCAGCTTTCCCGGGAAAGATCTGGGCGTTTGTCCCTTCACTAAAATATCTTCCTTATCCAATACGATTCCCACTTCTGTCGTATTAGAAAAAACGATCTGCATATCCGGGCTTGCGGCGGCTTCCAGCACCCGCTGCCAGTCACGCTGGCTATCCAGGACCCGGCTGATCGCCCCATTGATAATATCCTCACTGGTCGCCTTGCCCTTACTCCAACCTCTTAAACAGAGGGTAAAAAGTCCGTCCTGTTCTTTAAAATCATCCGCTTTATTTTGTGCTGTTGATTTAACTACCAGAATCCGGCCATTAAAAACACCTTGTTTATTGGCTTGATCAATATAATAATCCGGTAATCCGCGCAGTAATACGCCTGTGCCGAATTGCAGCACTTTTTCCGGTAAGGCCAATATCTTTTCACCTGGTGTGGGTATAGATTTAATAGCAGCCAGGCTGTCTCTATTTAATCTGCTATTAACAGCTTTATTACCCAGTATCTCTTGCATGTTCTAATCTTGTTTTATGATGTAGTTATATTTTCAGTTTTATTTTGAAATGATTTTGAGTTAAATCCGGTAACAGAAAGTGGGTGACCCGTTACCGGATTATATGATTGAATGTTTATTTTGACTTACCGGCTGTTTTTTAACAGCCATTTGCTCAGGGCACGCATGGCCTTATAGTTTTCAAACTGCAGCGGCAATTTTCTCCCATCCACATATTCATTATACAACCAGGGATCTCCGATAGCCAGTACCATACCTTTACCGAAATGACTCAGAGAACCGGCAACATGACCGTCTTTGGTCTTTAATATCGCCTGAGCGGGGTCCTTTAAGGTAATCGAAGAAAGTTCTTTAATATAGACTTGTTTTACGCCAGAGAAAATACTGTCATCCGGAGCAATGTCAATGGCGCCTTGTTCATACTGATGGCCCTGGACTCTGTTTAAGCTGTTGCCGTCAAAATGCACCCCAAAGCTTTCTGCCAACTGGTTAAAATGATCAAACTCTGCATTCAGGGAGTCATTTTCCATAAGTACCAGGATACCGCCTTCTTTAACCCAGGCCTTAATATTTTCTATGGCCGCCTGGTCAACGTAATTTGGTGACGAGGTTTCCTTGTCCGTATCAGGATCGACGATCATGTATACAGCAGCGCCTTTCAGATTCTCCCTTGTGGGAGCAGCTCTGAGCGTTGCGGTTCTGGCACCCAGAGATTCAAACACATCTCCCCATAAGGAAAATCCGCTATTTTCTCTGTCATTAAAAGTATAGTGCATGGCCTGGGTAATACCCGCCAGATTCACCTTGGTCTCATTGTTATAGAAATTATCCAGTAAAACCTTGGTCGTTTTTCCGGCTTTAACACCGTAATTACGATCTGCGGCCATCTGGATCTCCGTAGCAGCCAAAAGGAAGGCGCCTACCCCTTTGCCGTCGTTCACTTTTGTTTTCTCACCAATATAGTACTGATAAGTGCCGTCTCTATAAGGCTTTCCGCCTAGTCCGGCCACCTCACAGGTTCCGTTAAGTACCGTATTGCCTGCACTGTCCCTGGCGACAAATTGCTTCACGACTCCCTCAAATCCGTCCAGGGCTGCCTTATCATAACTGGCCGGCAGGTATCCCTTTCTGACCCCTTTAGCCAGGGTATACACAAACATGCAGGACGCGGAGGCTTCCTGATAGTTACCGGCATCCCCCGCTTTATCCAATACCTGCCACCATACATGACTTGTCCGGTCCTGTACCTTTACAACGGCTGTAGCATAACGGTTTAAAATCTGTACCAGACTATCTTTATAGGGTTGATTTTCGGGGAAATAATCAAGCGCATCGACCAGCGCCATGCCATACCAGCCCATGGCCCGGCCCCAGAAATTCTCAGACAGACCCGTTTGTTTATTGGCCCATTTTTGTTCTTTTGAAGCGTCCCAGCCATGATATAAAAGGCCGGTTTTGCTATCTCTGGCATGTCTTTCCATTAATACAAACTGCTTTCCAATATCATTAAATGCAGTATCCTCGCCACTGACCATCGCATACTCTGCATAAAAAGGGGCGGCCATATACAATCCATCCAGCCACATTTGGTTAGGATAAATTTTCTTATGCCAGAAACCTCCGTCAAAGGTTCTGGGCTGCCCGTTTAATTGATTACGCAAACTGGTCGCCGCTTTCCAATACTGTTTTTTTCCGGTCACACGGGCAAGCGTCAGCAACAGCTTTCCGTTGTTAATATCATCCAGCTTATAGGACAGAGAATCATAATCTCTTATGACCCCGTTTTTATCAACAAAATCATCCATACTATGCTGGATGTAATTAAAGTACAGCGGGTCACCTGAAAGCATCCAGATATTTTCAAATCCTTTTAACACAACGCCTTCATCATAGCTCCATTTTTTATAAGCATGCTGACCGCTCTGGGTGGGATCTTTCCAGATGGTCATCACTGTTCTGGCCATTTGACGAGCCAGAGAATCGGCCTGAATACCCTGCGAAGGGCTGACGACCGCAGCTACTGTTGAGTGCGCTGCCTGGCGGGCAGACCCCGCTCCTTGTCCGCAGGACGTCAGCGCCATAAATGACATAAACGGTGCCACATAAACTGCTCTGCGCCAGCCAGGTATGGGACCACTGTTCAGAAGCATCTTATGTTTACCGTTGAAGCGATTTTTAAACATAATACTGATTTTTGTTATGAATAATTTGTTTGTGATATTGTGTTTGTGAATTTTATACGTTTAATTACTTGTTTTATTTAAATTCCAGGGCAGCATCCGAAACGTCGGCCCCGAATTTTATAGCTGACCGGTCCTTACTGGCAGCCTCCCCATTTATCCGGACTTCTTTCAAAACAATCGCTTTACTGTCGGCTCCAGATACCACAATATGCGGCGCACTGCCCCTTTGGGTTACTGCGGCTGTCTGTGCCAAATCCAGATTTTCAAAAAGGCTGCTGCTTGTATTGCTTAAGGTGATCATAGCTTCCCCGGGACGGGTCAGCACGGCTTTCAGGTTTGCAACGTCTATGCCCTTAGCCTCAATCAGCTCTATTCCTTTTTTAGTACGCATGACCAGATTACGCAAATGAATATCCTTAATGGCCATCTCCGGCAGACCTCTGAAAAACAGGCTGTGATCGGCGCCGTTGCAATTAATATCACTTATATAAAAATGCCTGAACTGCGGCGTACCGGCCGTAACGGGCTGCCGCTCTTCTTTAGGCGACTCGGTCTGCTCGCCATTGAGCGGCACCGGATCTTTCGCGGCGTAGTACATATTAAAACGGATGGCATCACCCTTAATGCCTTGCATATTAATCTGGCTGGCATATATATTTTCAACAACCCCGCCTCTGCCCCTGGTCGTCTTAAAACGCAGTCCGATATCTGTTCCCAAAAAGCTGCAGCGACGAATGGCCACATTTTTAACGCCGCCGGACATTTCTGAGCCGATGACAAAGCCGCCGTGTGCATGATAAACGGTTGCGTATTGTACCAGGACATTTTCAGTGGGGACGCCCCGCTTTCTGCCCTCTTCATCCCTGCCGGACTTCATACAGATGCCATCATCTCCTACGTCAAAGCTACTGTGCTCGATCAGGACATTTTTACAGGACTCCAGATCAAGGCCGTCCCCATTTTGAGCATACCATGGATTTTTAGCATAAATACCCCGTATGATCACCTGCTCACATAAAAGCGGATGCAGACACCAGGCCGGCGAGTTCTGAAAGGTGACCCCTTCCAGTAATACTTGTTTGCAATTGATCAGCGACAATAAATTAGGCCGCAGGTAATCCTTGATATCTTTATAATCCGCTGCCGTCTTGCCAGCTTTCAGCACCCCTGCATCTTTAACAGTGGAACCTTTTAAGGATCCTTTGGAAGGATACCAGGTGGTTCCCGCCTTATCCACCACCCCTGTTGAGCCAACCAGTGTTTTCCACTGCGATTCGGTCAGTTTTCCTTTTTTCACCATACGCCAGCTGTCCCCGGCCCCATCGATGATTCCATTGCCGGTAATTCCAATATGGGTTGCATTTAAGGCAGAAACAGGCGCCTGACAACGGACAGCCTCCACCCCTTCATAACTGGTTTTTACCATCGGGTACTGATCAAAATCACTGGAAAATTGCAGTAATCCTCCGGCAGCTACATGGAGATTGACATTGGATTTTAATACCAGGGGTCCGGTCAGCCATTGACCGACACCCACATAGACAACCCCGCCACCGTTAGTACTCAGCTGATCGATCGCCTTTTGAATCACCGCTGTGTTTAAAGTAATACCATCGGGCGAGCCGCCGCTTTGTTGAATGAATATAGTATCTCGTTTAAAATCCGGTAAGCGCAATTGTTCCAATGCCAGTAGTGAGGCAGGTATGGCAAACTCATCTGGCAAAGCGCTCTTAATGAAGCTTTGCTGTTGCGCGTAAGTAGATACGGGCGAAAATAAATGCATACCCAGCGCTGTGGCCGCCATCACCAGTCCTCGTTTCCATTTTCTGGAAAAGGCTGATTTGGACAAGTCACCGTGCTGATCAAAATGATTTTGCAGTTCTCCTTTGTTGATTGTTTGCGGCCTGATTTTTATCATAGCATTTACATCTGATTCTGAATAATTTTAAATACCCGGCTGACCTCTTTCATCTGACAGTGCTTCAGTCCGGCATAGGATATCCCAAACTGAAGATACGGCTAATGAATATTTAATTGTTTAATGAGTGCCCTTCCTATATCATCCGCTCCCCTTTTGAAGCGGGTCCTGTTTATATCCCGTATTCAGGAGCAATGATTGCGGGTTTAATCCCATCTTTATCTTGTGGCATATCTACAAAGTTGCCCCTAACTACCTGTTATCAAAACTATATATTCATTGTTTATAATATCAGGGTTAACTTCTATTTATTTACGCAATGGTTCCCGGAAACGATATCAAAGTCGTAGGGTGCGCCTCATTGCATATTTAGCCTGTCCTTGGAGCCCCTTAGTGTAAATGGTTGACCCAGTCTCCTAATACGGCCCGGGCCGTATATCTGTCCGCCTCCGGCTTTTGCAGCTGGTGTGACCAGCCGGCTCTGTTTGCGACAGGTAATTTACCCTCCGGCCCCTGGCTGTTATATTCTGCATAATAAGCGGTTGACTCATTTGCTTTACTGCTCCAGTTATTCCATCCCGCCGGCTGAATGAAAGGCCCCATCCTGGTATTCAGGTACACCGTCTTTGCATAAGGACGCCACGGCCTGCCCAGATAAACCTCTTTAACCCCCGTTGCAGCTAAAATGGTACAATGATCCAATACAAATCCAAAAGCCTGTCCCTGACTAGTGGAAGCGGCTACAATATATGAGTTCGCCTGGCATAAAATCGTACTGTGGTGGACCAGGACAGTCGCGTCTCCGAATAGAAAATCCGTCGTTCCCGAAATAAAACAATTGTTTAGATAAACATGGGTCCTGCGGCCTGTAGCAAAAAAGGTATCCTGATTGCCTTTTATATTACAGTCTTCAATCAGGCACTGGTCCTGGGAAACAGATAAGGCAATGGCCTGCCCTACCGGACCCGCATCATTGACGATACTCAAATGTTTAAGGATAACGCGCGGGGCTTCCACGCTGAGCGTAGCGGTATAAAAGGTACTGTTTCTTCCTTTTGCCACCTGATCAAAAAAACTGCCGAATTCAATGACGGTCTTTTCTCTGTCTTCTCCAATTAAACTGATATCCGGATTCCAGGCTGGAATACGAACCTGTTCTTTATATATTCCTGCTTTAATATAAATCACCGTCCTGTTTAAAGGATAGGCCTTGGCGGCTTCAATTGCTTTTTGAATACTGGTAAATGCTCCGGATCCATCGGGGGCAACAATTAAGGTATCCATTTTAAGTGAGGATAATTTTTTTGTTCCATCCGGGTGACCTTCGGCATGCAGACTCCCTATAGCCCCTATCAAACAGGCCAGCTGTAATAGTAATTTCCTAAGGACGCTTCTGCCGGCTATTATGCTCAGCTGACCGGAACGGCTTTTAATTTCCCCTGTCATAACTGTTTATTTTTTTATCAATTGCTTTATATAAGGCCTGCTGCCCCTTTGCATTGGGATGAAGTCCGTCTGCATAGGCCTTTCTGGGCACGACATTTAACAAGGAAAGAAACCCGGTCTTATTTTGCTGTGCAAGTTTTTTGTAACCAAAGGCTAATTTTTTCAGACTGATCCTTGTATTTTCATTATACAGCTTTCCTTTATTGATATCATTCATGATCTTTGTATTGATATCAGAGGGAGACAAAATAAGGATTTTGGCGGTCGGATCTTTTTTGCGAACCTGATCAATCATCCATTGCATATTTTGAATACAGCTGGCCACCATGGCATCATTGCCGTTTTTTAAATCATTCACTCCTAAAAAGAACACATACATCTCAGCATGTGGATACTTATTTAACACAGGTAATAATTCTGATTTATCGGCCGTCTTACGACCGCTCCTACCTGCATTGATATAAGCAAAAGCGGTACCCGACTGCTGTTGCTCAAGATACCAGACCCAGCTTTTCCCGTCTACCTGTGCACCATAGGTAATGGAATCCCCGAAACAGACAACCGTCTTTTTTTTCTGAATAGAAAGATTGACAAAGCTCAGTAGCAGTAATAATCCGCATCCCGTTAAAAGGATATTTGTCATCTTTGAAGTCATTTTCTTTACCTGCATATGAATGATTAAAAGCGTTTGGTTTTACAACAGATGAATGGAACTATTTCTTCGCCGCATTTTTAGAATCGGCTATAATCTGGGCAGCATTCACCGGTTTTCCATTGACCGTGGTGCTTGTGATTTCTATCTGGTCTACGTTTTTGATAATACTTTCTTTTTCAACATTTTCAAAACTGCAACTGTCAATGCTAATATGTGTCACATGTTTGTCGTCTCTGCCCTGCAGGTTAATAGCGTATTCGCTTTTATGGCTGTTCACGTGATCTATAAATACACTGTCCAGTGTCGGTGTATAGGTGCATCCTGCCGTATTTTTCTCATCATAAAACATATTAATTTTAATAACCGCCTCATGCACCTGCCCCACTTCAATATTTCTAAAATAAAAACGTCTCATCACGCCCCCTCTGCAACTATTTGATTTTATACGAATGGCTCTGTCAAGGGACGGGCTGTTCATTTCCAGGTTCTGTCCGTATATATCTTCCGCGCCACCGGAAGCCTCACTGCCGATTACCACGCCGCCATGGCCATCTTCCATTTTACAGTTCTCAATAATAATATTCTTGGAAGGTACGTTAAAAGCCCTGCCGTCCTGATCCCTGCCGCTTTTAATGGCAATGCAGTCGTCCCCGTTGGCAAAATGGCAGTTTTTAATCCAGACATCCCTGCAGGATTCCGGATCGCAGCCATCATTATTAGGACCATAACTAAGGGTGCTGACTCCATCTATCGTTATATTTTGGCTAAGGGTCGGATGTAAGATCCAAAAAGGCGAATTAATCAGGGTAACGCCCTGGATCAGGATATTTTTGCATCCATAAAATTCTACAAAAGTAGGCCTTAGGTAATGTCCTTTCCCAAAAACACGCTGTTCAACCGGCACCTGGTCTTTATTCATTTGGTTTAACCTGGGTTTATCTTCTGGTTTTTCCTGCTGTGGCATCCCTTCTTTCCAGCCAAACCTTTTAGAACCAGTCCACCACCACCAGTGTTCATTGTTGGCCTGACCGTCTAAAACACCCGCTCCCGTGACCGCTATATCTGTTTGATGATAGGCATAAATTAATGGGGAATAGTTCATCATCTCTATTCCTTCGTATCTGGTGTGTACAACAGGCAAAAAGTCGTTTGCATCGGTAGAAAATTTAAGACGTGACCCTTTTTCCAGGTGTAACTCTACATGACTTTTCAAATGGACCGGCCCCTTCACAAAAAAGACCCCAGCCGGCACAACGACTCTTCCGCCTCCGGGATGCTGGCTGGCAGCATCTATGGCCCTGGTCAGTGCCGGTAGCGCATCAAAGCTGCTGTCATTTTTAGCTCCGAAATCCAAAATGGAGAAATCTGTCTGCGCAAAAGTAGGTGCAACAATTCTTTCTTTGATGCTGTCAAGTTTATCCCATCCTGAACTGGCTGCACTTTTATTGTTTTTAACGGATTGGCAACTCACAAGTCCCGTCACCGCACCTAATGTACTGAGTGCCAAGAGCCCTGCGACTCCGCATCTGGAAATCGTTTTCAGCCCGCCTACCATAAATCCCGGGCTTTTATATTGTTTCTTATGATTAAACTTAAGCGACCCGCTAAAATTTCTTTTTTGCATAGAGATGACCTTTTAGTTTTTGTTGTATCAATCACTTTTCACCTGATGGCAGTGACTCCTATTAAAATAGCTTTATTTTTTATTACACCTGTCCTATCTCTTAGGACTTAAATGCTGCGCAATAGGCAGTTGGAGTTCCACCAGCTGATGCAACACCATTTCTGCCATTTTCCGGGCACCGAGTTCATTAAAATGGGTATCATCGTGAACGCCTTTAGGATAATGAGGATGTTCACCGGGTTCTAACTGGTTATATAGCAACTTAGAGGTTTCCGGTCCCATTTTTTTCAGTAAATCCATACTGAGCTTTTCTAAATCAATTAAATCCACCTGCTCTTCCCTGGCAGTTTTAATAACTAAAGGCCCATATACCGGATGCGTATCTATCAGACGGCCGGAAGAATCAAAATGCCGGCGCGCTACGGGGGTGAGTAACACCGGAGTCGCCCCCTTTTCCCGCGTATCCTGAATAAAGGTTTTCAGATTTGCGACAAACTGGGGAGCAGGCGTGTAACTTCTTTTTGTAGGCACTTCGTCATTATGGCCAAACTCAATGAAGACATAATCGCCTTTTGAAAGGGTTTTCAGTACATCTTTCCAACGGCCCTCTGCAATAAAAGTGCTGGTGCTGCGTCCGTTTTGTGCCCGGTTATCCACGACTACGGTGGAGTCAAACATATAGTGAAACGGCATTCCCCATCCCGTTTCCGGATACGCCCGCACCGCCTTATCCGCCATGGTGGAATCTCCTATCATATAGATGGTCGTCTTATGTTGTAATAACCAGGTAAAAGACATACAAGTCATTAGCAACGCCAATATAATAATATTGCGTCCCCTGAACAGGGCGCTGCCTTTTGATTTAAAAAATACATTATTAAAGCGTTGTCGGCTGATCTTCGTCATTGCGTAATTTTAGAATTTTAATTCCCTTAGAACAGGGATCCTGCAGATAAACACCCTTGTGAATTTAACATCCATCCACAAAAATTTTCCGCCTTTTGTTACAGGCAAGTTAATCGCATCTACTAACAAATGAATGTAAATCTCGTAATTAATTTACGCAATCGATACCAACCAAAAGGCTGAAATCCACCCTTCTCCGGAATATTTATTAAAGGAAGAGCTATTAAAATGCTAATAAACTTGCAATCGATAGCGCATTAGTTGTGTACGCAATCGTTATCGGCAACGATTGCAAGCACGTTTATGATAAAATATATACATGGTTTTTTGCCAAAATGGCTTATCTTTCGTCCGCTGTTTGAATGCACAATAAATTTAAAGTCAGATAAGGCATCATGAAATTTGAGTCAGTTACTATTAAGGATATAGCAAAAGTACTCCATTTGTCCACGTCAACGGTGTCCCGGGCATTAAGGGATAGTTATGAAATCAGCGAAGAAACTAAAAAGTTGGTTGTTGATTATGCAAAAAGTGTCAATTATCGGCCCAACCCTTCTGCGCTTAACCTGAAAAAACGCAGAAGCCGGACCTTAGGGATTACCATTTCTGAGATTGCCAATAGCTTTTTTTCCCAGATTATTGCCGGGGTAGAATCCGTAGCCAAGGAAAAGGGATACAATGTTATTATAAGTCAGACCTTTGAAAACTTTGAAAGAGAACAGGAAGCCGTCCGTAATCTGAGCCAATCCGTAGACGGTATGCTCATATCTCTGAGTTCCGAAACCAAAAGCCTGGAACATATAGAAGAATTGCAGCAAAGAGGTATGCCCATCGTTTTTTTTGACAGGATTGCTAAAAACCTCGAAGGACATAAAGTCAGGTCCAATAATCATAAAGGAGCCTTTGATGCAACGGAGCATCTCATCCATAATGGTTATAAAAGAATCGCTTTTATCGGAAACCCCGACAATCTGGCCATCATTAAAGAACGCAAAAGAGGCTATGACGAGGCGCTGGAGTTCCATCAGATCCCCCACAGGGAAGATTATGTCAAATACTGTCAGCACGGAGGCCTGTCTTACGAAGAAGTAGAAATGGTCATGCAGGATCTGCTGTCTCTGGATGAACCGCCGCAGGCCATCTTATCCTGTGCCGATAAGATCACCACGAATTGTTACCGTTACTTATATAAGCATCATATTAAGATCCCCGATCAGATGGCGCTTATCGGGTTTTCTAATCTGGATCTGACGGAGTTTCTGAACCCCTCTCTTTCCATTATACAGCAAAAAGCGGTCACCATGGGCACGCAGGCGACTGAACTATTAATCCAGCAAATAGAAAGTAAAAGACCGGTAGTCGATTATAGTGAAATCGTTTTGGAACCCGATTTTTTTGCCAGGGACTCCTCCAAAGGACACTAAGAATCAAGCCTTTGCGTAAAGAATCTTTGTGAAGCAGCAAAGCTTTCCGGCTGAAAGCGCTCGGTCTTAGATTAAGATAAAAGCAATGGGGTGACGGTTTAGCAGATTGCTAAACCGTCACCCCATTGCTTTTATCAGGTTCAATGTACCTAGTCTGTTGATGCGGATCTTTATTTTGCCTGCTCACTGAGCGGCAATACCCTGAAAAAGTCAAAATCCGCATATCCCGCATCATTAGTCGTCTTCTCTGCAGTGGCATAGATGCCGATTTTAGCACCGGTCCACTTTCCTGGCGTTGGGGTAAAATCCTGTGGTACCGCCGTATATTTTTGACCGTCCAGGCTATAATAAAACTTACAAAGCGCATGGTTAGGTTGAGGATTATGTACATCTACCCGGATCCACACTTCTGGTTTTTTAAGGATGGTAACCGTGGTTTTCTTTTCCGGATTTCCTTTATCTGAGGCCTTACAAATTCCTTGTTCCAACCGGTAAGCGGTGCCGTCACTGGCAATAGCCAGCTTGGCATAATCCAGGCCCAGTACCACAAGCCCCGCCTCCTGACTGCCATTTTTCTCATTTGCCGAAAATTGCAGTTGGGTGATTACGGAAAAACTGTCTGCAGGAAATTTCTGCGCCAGGATATTGGGAATTTCCCATAAATTCGTAGCCGTTTGGGTATGAAGTGCATATAACCTTAAATGCCCATCATTACCTGTCATCAGCCATCTTCCGCTGCCATTGGCCTCCCATTGCCATTGCAGTCCTAAAGAATGCTCATTAAATTCATCGGACTGCTGCGGTGTAAGCCTTGGATATGCTTTGCCTACATCAGGCTTTTTGTAGGTCATTACCGGCTGCCCTTTGCCATCCCCGTCTTTATCCTCCCCAATAACAGGCCAGTCATGAACCCATTTCATGGGTTGTAAATGCAGGACCCTTCCATAGGCTTCTTTATCCTGAAAATGTAAAAACCAATCCTGATTTGTCTGGGTGGTTACCCATGCACCCTGGTGAGGTCCGTTAACCGGACTTTTACCCTGATCCATAACGACTTTCCTCTCATAAGGTCCCATTAGCGTTTTAGATCGCAAAACCAACTGCCAGCCGGTAGATACCCCTCCTGCCGGCGCAAAAATGTAGTAGTAACCGTTCCTCTTATAAATCTTGGGGCCTTCGATGGTCGGGTCATCTATATGACCGTCATATACAATATGATCTTCTCCCACAACCTTTGACCCGTCTTCGTTCATGGGGGCAATGGCGATCACGCTTTTAATGCCCGCCCGGCTGCCTGCATAAGCATGTACCAGCCAGACCTTACCGTCATCGTCCCATAAAGGACATGGGTCAATGATTCCTTTACCAGGAAATACCAGGACCGGATCTGACCATTTTTTTGCGGGATCATCCGTTTTTATCATGTAAATGCCGTAATCCGGATCCGGATAATAAATATAGAATTCCTTATTATGGTACCGAATAGCGGGCGCCCAGACACCATTGCCATGTTGAGGGATATTAAATACATCCTCCGGAATCTGTTTTTGCAGACCATGATTGATAATGGTCCAGTTGACCAGGTCTTTGGAATGCAAAATAGGCAACCCCGGAATATCCTCAAAACTGGAAGCGACCAGATAATAGTCCTCCCCTACGCGAATGGCATCGGGATCTGAATAATCGGCATTGATGATCGGATTTTTATAGGTTCCATTACCCTGGTCGGCAACCCAGACTTTGGATACATAGTTATTTTGTCCAAAACAAGGAGCGCCCAGACTCGCAGAACCAAGAACAATTGACAAAAAATATTTGGGTAAATGACGATGCTGCATGCTTAATGGTGTTTTCTGAAATGATGAAGTTAAAAACGATTTGCTGTAATACAGGTATACATAGAGCGCTTAAGGGTAAAAAGTGTAACTCTTTCCCTTTTCAGTGGTAAAATCAAAGAGCGTCGTTGCAGGAAATTGAGGTATGCTTAAGTCTGCACTATCCGCCTTTTTGCTGATTAAAGGACGACTGATGGCAGCTATTTTATAAAACGGATTGGCGTTCTTCTGATTCCTCGTGACAGCAGTTAAGGCAACATTTCCTTTAAGTGTTAAACCGGCAGGCAACCGGAGCCGGCAATTACCACCCAGGGCGGAATAAATTTTCAAATAAGTGACTTGCCCCTTATCCCAGTCAATATCCACCTGAAAACCGCCTCTGGCCCTGAGCCCTTTAATACTTCCTTTACGCCACTGATCCGGTAAGGCCGGCAGAATCTCCAGGGCTCCGTCCTGAGACTGAAGCAGCATCTCGGCAATCCCTGAAGTACACCCAAAATTTCCGTCAATCTGAAAAGGAGGATGTGCATCAAATAAATTCGGGTAAGTGCCTCCGCCTTCTCCTTTTTTGAGTTCAGGTGCCGGGCGCAGCTGATCCTGAATTAATTTCCAGCTGTGATTACCATCTTTCATACGCGCCCACCAGTTGACTTTCCAACCCATGGACCAGCCGGTAGACACATCTCCTCTGCTGATCAGCGTTCTTGTGGCAGCTGCAAATAATTCCGGATGATCATAAGGTGAAATCTGATTACTGGGGAACAGGCCGTATAAATGAGAGATATGCCGGTGCGTATCATGTTGCTTATCCCAGTCCTCCAGCCATTCCTGCAACTGACCATACTGACCTACCTGCATCGGAGGCAGTCGTTGAATCATCTTTTTTAAGGTATCGGCCAATAACTGATCCTTATTCAGAAACTGACTGGCTGCAATCGCCTGGGAGAATACATCAAAAACAATCTGGTTATCCATGGTCGTGCCCGCACTAAGTCCTACATCCTTCATATATTGATGCTCAGGTGACATGGAAGGAGCAACCACCAGATAATGATGATCAGGTTCCTCTTGTAAAACATCCACAAAATATAAAGCAGCACCTTTTAGTATATCATAGTTTTTTTCCAGAAAGCGCTGATCTCCTGAATATAAAAAATGCTGCCATAAATGGGTACTGAGCCAGGCACCCCCCATGGGCCACATACCATAAAAACCTCCATCCACCGGGCCGGTAATGCGCCATATATCCGTGTTATGATGGGCATTCCATCCTCTGGCATGGTACATCTGACTAGCGGAAGCTTTCCCGGTCACAGATAAGTCACGCAGCATTTCAAAAAGCGGCCCTGACATTTCCGGTAAACCGGTCACCTCAGAAGGCCAGTAATTCATCTCTGTATTAATATTAATGGTGTATTTGCTGCCCCAGGGCGGCGCTATTTTATCGTTCCAGATTCCCTGTAGGTTAGCCGGCTGCCCTCCCGGCTGGCTGGAGCTGATCAAAAGATACCTGCCAAACTGAAAATAAAGGGCCACCAGTGACGGATCATAATGCTGATCAAAATCTTTTATTCGCCGGTCCGTGGTAGCAGTGGCGGTATCGGGGGTTTCTAACTGAAAACTGACCCGGTCAAAAAATTTGTGATAAATCGCTTTGTGTGCGTTTAAGGCCAGGTTATAATCTTTGGAGATGGCCCTATTCAGGTAGTCGGCCGCCCGCTGATCCGGATTTAAACTTATGTCGTGGTAATTTTTAAAATTTGTTCCGATCGAGATATAAATAGTTGCCGTACTGGCTCCCTCAATAGTTAGCGTTGAGTCACTTACAGTCAGCTGTCCACCCTGAAGGACCGGTTTTACAAGCGTAGTAAAACGAACCTTTCCTTTTTTGCCTTCTACGCTCCCGCTGTGACCTTTTAAAACCAACATCTTATCTGAGGTAGAAACTTCGTGCACGATCTGCGCACTGCTCATGCCCAGTGTACAGTTTATGGCTCCCGGAGCATCTGCACTTAACCTGACAATGATGACATCATCTGAAAAGGAAGCAATTACCGTTCTTTTAAAATGCACGCCGCCTGCCTCATAACTTGTTTGCGTGACGGCGTCACTGATATTTAAACTTCTATGGTACTGCTGTATATTTTGCTGATCCTTGAACCGGATATATAAATCACCTACCGGTTGATAAGGCATTCCATAATCACTGTTAGCCGGGGCTTCTCGTGGGAAGACACGGTTGGACATATCCTGAGCGGCCTTGTATTGTTTTGAAAATAACAATTTACGAATCGCTACAATACTGTCATAAACATGGGGTAAAATATTATTACCAGGCTCACCGGCCCAAACGGTTTGTTCATTTAGCTGGAGATGTTCCTCTGGCACACCTCCAAACACCATGGCCCCCAACCGGCCGTTACCTACCGGCAATGCCTGATTCCAGTTGCTTGCCGGATGATCATATTGCAGTAATAAAGGCTGCTGCGCAAAGCTGCCAGCCATACCTAATAATAACAGGGCAAATAAACAAACACTTTTAAGCCTACAATTGTAACCCATATTTTTAATTTCAATAGTTCGGTAATTAATTAAGCGGCCATTGAGCCGATATTTAAGCATTTTGAATAGAGCTTTTTTATTTTATTGCAATTCAGCTCTAGACCCAAGTTTGAAAAAATAGTTTCCGTGAGGTATTTGTTGTAGTACCATGTTTTGATACTCCTCATGGAAAACGGGATGTCTGATTTGTCTTTCAGACTAGCCCAACAGGTTAACTTCATAAGTGATACGGACATGAGCGATAAATTAAAATGGTTATATAATTTGTTTTCACTGACCGCCTGGCACTCTTCCAGGCCGGTATATTGTTTTGCGTCTCGTATTAGAAACTCAATCTGGAATCGTAATCCATAATATTGCATGATCTTCTTTCCACTCATATTAATGTCGGTACTTAAGAATACGGTATGTCCTGTACCCTGTTTGTGTTTCAGATACACCACTTTAGCTTCTCGTTTTAAGGTGACACACCATACTACTAACTCAAAGGCCAGAATATGATCATCTTCATAGAACAATTTCCATCTACGTTTATCGATATTGTTCATATCGACTTTTCCTGCGTAACGGCGTTTTCTGCCCCGGCCTGTCTTCTGTGGCCCTTTATACAAGTACTGAAGGTTCGCGTCTGGTCGCATACGGGTAATCACCTGCAAACCCATTTTCAACATGGGTTCAATAAACGTTTTCTTCATAAAGTAGCCGTCTACCGCCAGATAATCAGTAAAAGACTTAATTCGACCAATGTTGTTTCGGATAATACCCACGTAATGATCCATCAAGGCATTTTTCATTTCTCCAGGTGTCTGTATCGCTTCGATGGAATAGGCTGTTGCAGCCTCAACATCAACCAGTGCCAGACAGCCTATTTCCAGTCCCGCTTTAGCCCGCTGGTCCTTGCCGCTCCAGAACCTGCCTTTGCCAAAGGTCTTTTTTCCACTTTTCGGGATGAAGCTCGGATCAAAGGCTGCGATACACTCTTTAGCCTTGAGGCCGCCAAAGGAGCTGTCAAACAATGCCCGGAAGTTCATTTTCTTACTAAACTGATTCCGAATGCTTTTTTCAGAATACTGACCGTCAGCATACCGGAAAAGGTTCAGGAAATTGTGCCTTACCGGCAACATGATCCATTTTTCAAAGATCCAGCCCAGAAATTTCTTCTGGGGTTTGGTCAATTCATTAACTTGATTTATTCTTGCACTGATAAAGCGCATCGCTTTATTAAAGGCGGCGGTTTTATTTTTCACACAATATTCTACCGCCTTTTTTCTTCTCTTTCTCCGCCTGTGAATAAATTCCCTACAAAATCAAGAAAATTTTATTTTATCCACATTTTTCCGGCCTTAAAAACTACCGGAGTATTGAATTTAATAATTTTCAAATAATTAATCATAAACAGGACTCAAAGTCCCCGCTATCACCATCCGGCACCTAATCCCCATACTGCTCCAGCCATTTAGCATAGTCTTTTGTTATAATCCGCTCCGGCCAGCTGCCGTACCAGCTATACCCAAGCCTTCTTTCCGTTTCAATTTCTTGTAAATTATATTTTTTCTGCCCGTCTCTGCCACAAAAAAATGGCCGGTTGGTGCCGATTTCATAATACCTGGCCCATATCCTGCTGTTTTCAGTTTTTTTAAGGACCACATTCTTACCCCCGCCGGGTTCATTCGGATCCTCCACCTTTTGAACCGTATACCCTTCAATAGCCACCGACTTAAGCCAATCAACGGCACCTGTAACGGCAGCTTTAACCGCTGCACCGGGACGTGGTTGATTCATCAGAAATTCAACGATCGCCGCCGATTCGGCCGATGCAAGACCTACCAGTTCAAATGACCTGGCTTTTTCAGGCAATAAGGTATTTTTATTATATTGTTGATTCCAGCCGGTTCTCTTACCATTAACCTTTATCTGTGTTTTCAGGATGCAGCCTATTCCCTTTTGCAGGGCAGTGGCACAACGTGGCTGATACTTAGGATCCACCCATTCATAACCATTTTTTTGCAGTACTACATTATCTAATACGTTTAAAACATTGACAATGGCATTATCATTAAAAGTCACCTGACTCCGATATAAACTGCTATCCGGATAGTACTGCGGCCAGCCTCCGTTGTCATACTGAGCTTTCAGCAAATAGTCTATCCCTTTTTGAGCAGATAGCAAATAAGCACTGTCCCTGGTTTTATCAAAAGCCTTTACCAAATAATTAATTTCCCTTGAGGTCGCTTTATTATCAATGGTGGCATCCTTTAACCCCTTTTCCTGTTTTATCTGGTATTTTTGGGCCTCTGTGAGGGAAATATCATAAACTATTTTCCTGCCATGAACGGCTTTTGCCCAACCACCGCTTAACCGCTGATACAGCAGCATATTTTCTGCTACCTGGTCTTGAGCCGCAGGTCTTTTATTGGATTGGGCATAATTGAACATCGCAACACCCGCAAATAGCACACTCAGACTCATGCATCTGATTATCCTTTTTAAATGGTTATTCATAATCTATTATTGAGCCGGCACATTCGTAGTTGCGCCATACTTTTATTAATGATAAAAAGGGATGCATTTGGGATTGTCTACCAAAAAATGATTCATCCAAATTTAATTACTTGCATCCAGCAATTTAAAAGAACGCCTTAAAAAAATTACGCAATCGATGACAATACCTTATATATCACTCATAATCTATCTATTATACTTAAAACCGTCCACATATTTACCGGCCTTGCAGGGTAGCACTTTTACCCAGGGAGCCATTATTTTTCACGCCGGTAACGGTCCAGACACCAACGGCGGACCCTGATATTTTAAAAAAATTATGAGTGGTAACGCCTAAAATTTGTCCGTTTAAAGCAACTAGGTATCCGCCGGCTTCCTTTAGCCTTTTCCATTTTAAATCCTGCTTATCCAGCATTAAATGTTCCGGCGCCCGAATTTGTTCAAAAAACTTACGCGGGTCCCACCGGTCCTTTCCCTCCACAACATTTGTATAAGTATATGCAGCTGCTTCCTTTTTTGTGAGTACTGCCTGCAATCCTTGTATGATCCTACCTCCTTCCCCCTTACTTTGCTTATACCAGGTCCTTCTTTTGGATAAATCAACCAGCCTTCCATTTTGGTCTCTGGTATTATATTCTGCAAATAATTTTGCGGCCGGCCCCATATCTGTCCAACCCTCAGGGTTAATTGGAATTTTAAGTATCGTATTCAAATAAACGGCCATAGGCGCATCATGCCATGGACGGCCCAGTTTTGTGCGGCCATCAGCCGCAGCCTTATTCCCATCTATTATGCAGTGGCTAAAAACATACCCCCATTTTGTCCCCTCCAAATGTCTGGGCGCCACAATGACCGATCCGCCTCTTACATTATAAAGCGTACAATGATCTATAAACGCATTGCCTCCACCGTAAAAATAATCCACGGCACCTTCAATCCAACAGTCATTCGCATAGGTCCTGTCATTTAACCCTTTGGTACTTGTCATCCAGGTATCCTGAAAAGAGCGAAATCGGCAGTTGAAAAAGGCAGAACGGTCAGCCGTGACCTTCATGGCCAAAGCCTGAGGTCCTTTTTGCGCCGTTACGCCATAGGCATTAACGAAACTGATATTCTGCGCATAAAAGTCCGGCGCGTTCACTACCACTACCGCGCAGTCCTGCTGATCGTATCTGAGCTTTGAATATTGCTGTCCGGCGTCACCCGTATTAGCCGGGTCGGCACAATTGATTTTAAAACTTATAATCGTTTTATCCTTATCTTCTCCTATTAAATAAATATAGGGTTTGTTTTCAGGGATTCTGATCAGCCCTTCGTAGTCCCCCTTTTTTATAAAGATGCGCCATGGGCGGGTAAGATGCTGAGGGGCGTGATCAATGGCCTGTTGAACATCCGTATAATCTCCCTGCCCTGAGATATCCACCACCGCGTCAAATACTTTAAGGGCGGTATCCTTTTGCTGTCGAAAACTCGTTCCCGCGGCCCCTAACTGAGCATTAGGCAAAAAAGTAGCCCATACAACCAAACACAAAAAAGTGCTTATAAAAAATTTATTTATTTTCATCCGATCGTCTTTTATGTACAAGTAATTATTTAACGGACGCTCACTCTTGTGCTCCGGTTAATAAATTAATCCCGGAAATATTTGAATGATACGTACTGGTAAATGCCGCCCCGGAACTTACTGATATGCTGGATCCGTGAATAAAAGCGGCGCTGTCAATATTATTGAATTTCATGCCGGCATTCGCGTTGATTCTAACGCTATCAAAAATAATATTTTTTAAGGGTAATTCCGGGACCGCCCAGACCATTCCTGCATAATCCGCACTATTTACCAGAATATTTTTTAAAACAATATTTTTCCAGACCGGTGTCGTTGCGGTAATAGCGGCCCCCGGATCACTACTAGCCGTAGACGGAATGGTATTATCCGGATAATATTCACATATATTCACAGGATACTTTACCTTTTCCATCGTCAGATTTTCATAAACCAAATAGCCAACTTCCCCACTGCGCTCCCTGCTGGATTTTATATGTATTCCATTATCTGTTCCATTGAATGAACAATTATTGACATAAATATGATCAATATTAGCAGTATAACTTCCTATAGACAGTCCATGACCGGCGCCAAAGGCGCAACCACTAATGGTTACGTATTTGGTATTATTGTTCATGGCAATATTATCATCTCCACAACTGATCGTACAATCATAAATATTGACGTAAGGTGTCCAGACATCTATACCATCTGTATTCGGCGAATCTTCCGGAGAATCAATCGTCACATCAGAAATCGTAATATTCGTATTTTCCTTATGAATGCTGATATGTCCGTTCGGGGCATTTTTAATGGTTATCCCGGCAATTTCTATTATACTTGCTTTATCAAAAGCAATCATAGGTGGACGGGCTATGGCGGCTGTTGCCTTTGTCGCTCTGTAAGCTGCCCACCAATCTGCGCCTTGCCCATTAATCGTTCCTGCTCCATCAATCAATACATTGGTCGTATTAGACAGATCGATGAAGGGTTCAACTGAATTTGCCGTCCCTGAACCTGGGTAATCAGCATAGGACAATACGGTCAGTTGAGCATTTTTTTCAAAATGGAGTCCGACATTTGAAACAAGCCTGATGGGACCGCAACGGAAATTGCCTTTAGGAATTTGTACGGTGCCACCCCCATTTTTGCCAGCCGCATCAATGGCCGCTTGAATAGCGACTGAATTATCGCTTTTCAGGGTGTCTGCCCCGTACTCCATAATACTTAAACTGCCACTTGGAATTGCAGGCGTTTTAACAGACTTCCCCCAATCTGTCTCAAAACTTGGAACTTTTATATCCGCGATACTACTGCTATCAGTAGTATCAACACCAGTACTTTTCAGGGTATGTATTCCATTGGAGGCTACTACCGGAAACAGAGAATCATTACGTTTACAACCTGAACTGAGCAGTAGCGCAAGGCCTCCCACAAAAACCACCCGCAGGCACTTGTAGCCAAATTGAAGTATTTTTATCATTGCATTAAATTTTCATTTTAATGAGCCATACATTTTAAGTCATGTTGTGATCGGGTTTTACAGGGCGTCACGGGACTTTCTCACGCCCTGTGAAAAACGGTCTACCTGTTACCAACAAAATCATCTGAAGTTGCTGCTACCACCATCTCGGATCACCTGCAATGCCTGTTCCGCCAAAGCCGGCTCCTTCTTTAATATGAAAGTCGCCATTTACCGGATTTACAAACAAATCTCCAGCCGCTCCCGGGTAAACCGTAATTTCTGGAAAATCTGTATTGATACTCATTTCACTAGTCCGGTAGCTACCTGCGAAGGAACCCTCATAGGACAGGCTAAATGATTTAAGGTCAGCGCCGGCGTTATTGCCTGAAATAATATTATTGCCGCCTTCAAATAATCCCGGCAAATTATTTTTATCCAGGCGAATTAACTGCGTAAGTGCTGAATTGACATTATAGATTGTATTATTGGTTACTGCTATCAGAGGAACAACAGCGCGAACATCCATCAGTTGGGTATTCATATCAATAAGTGTACTATTCGTTACTTTAATAGAATCCAGAGAAACGGAACTGCCACCGACATTGATAACACCATAACCGCCTGTCGCATTCACCTGACTATTATTAATAAGAATCTGACCTAACTTAATCACCTTATTCTGAACCCGGATAACACCTTTATAGTTTTCCATTAAACAATTCAGGAAGTCATATTCATCAATCTGAAGGTTATCCGTGGACAGATTTACCAGAAAGTCGCTGGAGCCTCCCACTAAATCAACTTTTTCAAAGATCATTTTACCGATACTCGTACCGGTGAAAGCAACATTACTGCAATTCAGTACTGCCGGCTGCGCATTGGTACCTATTGCCGCCTTCTCACCGGTAAAACTTATATTAGCCAGTCCGGAAGGCAGCGTCACGGATCCCAGGTTATACACCTGGTTGGCTTTAAATAACAAGGTCACATCGGGACGCCCCTGATTTATCGCAGCAGCAACAAGACTCCCTATATCATCCCCCGGATTCACTGCAATAAGCAAAGCGCCCTTAATGCCGGATGTGGTAAGTATTTTTGTCCCCCGTAACACATCACCGTTATAGATAGCGATCTGATACTGCGTGCCGGGGCTTAAGCCATCCAGCACAATCGTCCCCTTGGATTTGGCATCAGCCGTTATAGGCACTTTTTTGATTTGCGCCCCCGTCACAGGATCACTTATCAGCACATCTGTCACCCGGTCCGTTACGGTCCAGTACATTTGTATATTGTCCGTGGAGACCTCCCAGCTATCAAATAATTGTTCAGCAGGCGTCTCAAAATAAGCTTCTGAATATTTAGATTCACTTCCCGTACTGGTATCCACACTTTTCATTCTGACAGAATACCCTGAAGTGCCGTCCAAATCGCCAAAATCAGTCCGATACTCCACCCTGGTTGGCGTGGTAGAAGTGGCAAAAGGAGTCAGGGTATCGGCCAGCACCTCAACGGTTTTCACTATATTATTAAATTCCAGGCTATCCTTACTGAATTCAAAAACGTATTTAGTAGCGCCAATAGATTTGGTATATCTCAGTTTCACTGAGGTGGCCTGGGTATTTGACACTTCGAAAACCAGTGATTTAAATAACCTGTTATGTGATGAATCAACCTCCCAGTCATTTACCTTTTTTTCACAGCCAAAGGCCGCTATTACGATGAGCCCGAGGGCCATCCATTTTATTATCAAATTCTTCATCTGTTTTATTTTTTATTATTCAGACAATACATTGTCGGTTAACTTACTTAATCTTAATAACCATAACTGCTTTGGATAGCGCCTTTGGATTCATAAATATCCTCATAATATACAGCATATGGATAGCGGTAATAAATCCCGCCGTTACCCATAGGATATTGAGCCAATGATTCCTGTATTTCAGACCCATTGGTCATACTTCCTAAGAAAGATCCATAGTCATAAGATGGGTATAATCCGGTACCGGTAACAAGTATCCGTATGGGATAGATGATATAATTAGAAGTCGGCTTAGGATTTTTCTCAGGCTTAGCCATCGTTGTCGGAAACCAATCCAGCTCCGTATACGGAGTGCCCGGATCTGCGGGGAGATCTGCATAATAATTCGGCGAAGAAGGATCAATATATTGATTATCAGAAAATTTATAATAAATCTTTTTAGGAAATGAGGAAGGCTGATAAGTTTTATCCATAATGGTTACAGACTTTGAATCATCCAGCATTAAACAAAGGGCTTTTTTCATTTCTTCCACCTTATCATAGAGTAGCCCCCACCTTATTAGATCCTGTTTGCGTATGGACTCACAACCAAATTCCCAGGCTCTTTCATTCACAATCGCCTTGAAGAAATCCGGATCATATTTGGTAATTTCCGCAGAGCCGGCGCCAAAGGCTCTTGCCCGAACGGTTTCTAATGCCTGCCTTGGCGTAAGACCATTTGCAAAATCATTTGCCACATCCGGACCTGCCAATTCATTCTGAGCTTCAGCATACATCAAATAAATATCTGAATACCGCATAAGAATCCAGTTTATACCCGTGGCAATCCGTGAGGTGGCTGTTTTCTGCATGGCAAGAAAAGCATCGGTTGTCCAGTATATCCGCCATTTGGCAAAGGAGACATTTATCGGATTATTGCCCATGGTTTCTTTATTCTCAGCGGTATAACTAAACCATGTCAGCGTAGCATCTCTTCTGGTATCCTCCTTATCAAAGGAGTAAAAATAATAAGCCGTAGAAGTCACATAGCTACCGCCAAAACTGCGTGTTCCATATTTGGAATTACCGGCCACATTATATCCCATTAAAGAGCCGATATCACCATTATTGCCCATTCCAAAAGCAACCTCAAAGAGATTTTCATTATAGGGGTTTGGAAGTTGCCCGCATACTTTTTGCCAAATATCAATATAACTGGGGTCCAGTTTATGAGGATTATCTGTGGAAGCAAGCATTTGCGCGGTTATATCCGCAGCAATCTTATAATAGTCCTTCCAGTTTTGTGGCCTGCCGACATAGTATCCGCCTTGTTCAGGAATGTTATTATTATGCACTGCTTTAGAATCAGGAAAAAGATTTCCGTCTCTTAAAGACCACCCTCCCGCAAATAAAGCAACCTTTGCCAGTAATCCCATAGCATATCCTTTGGTGATCCTTTCCGCTGACCCGTATTCGGAGCTGGTACCCAACCATGGCAATAATTTTACTGCTTCCTGAAGATCTTCCACAATATAATGGTAAATCGTATCAATATCCGTTCTGCCCGCATATACATTGGAAAGATCCGATCTGGAAGTTTCTCTTTTAAAAGGTACGGCTCCCCAATAGCGAACCAAATTAAAATAAGCCAGGGAACGCATCACCAGCGCTTCCCCCAGTAATGGTTTCATGGTAGCCGAATCTGATTCCAGAATCGGAGACTGCCGGATCCCTTCTACCGCGGCCGTTGATATTTCTGCATAGTCATAAAGACTGGACCATCTGGTGGTTGAATTATACTGGCTACCATAATAATTTCCAGCTCCTGCATCTGAGCTAGTTGAATTATAGCCAGATTCCGTAAAGGCGCCGTTACTTTCAATATCAGTCACTCCCTGCCAGTTGACAGAAAGTTTTTGACCATATATATACGTATTTGTCATATCTCCATAGAGTCCCATCACCGCCGCCTTGGCCATGGAAGCGGAACTAAACACTGTTTGGGAGCTTAGGGACGAGGGAGAAGACGTTTCTAAAAATTTCTTACAGGAGCTCAGCCCAAAGAAAATCAGGGTGGCTAATATCAGAAAAATATTTTTCATCTGTTTTATATTTAATACATTATGCAACTAAAAAGTAAAATCTTATTATTTCTTACCATGAGTAACCTCTAAAATTTGATATTCAGGCCAAATATAATTTTCCTGGCCTTCGGATACGCTGAATAATCTACACCCTGCGTTAGGGGATTATTTCTGGTACTCACCTCAGGATCCTGACCAGAATAGTGTGTCAGAACAAAAATGTTATATCCGGCTACATAAAACCTCAGGTTACTCATCAAAAACCGTTTGGATATATTTGCAGGTAAAGTATAACCCAGCGTTACATTACTCAACCTGAGAAAAGATCCGTCCTCAATGGCCCAATCTGTCAGAATAGAAGAATTAGCACCCATAGGATTCCAGATTTTGGCGTTTTTATTCAGCTGCTCAAATAATTCCGGATTCGCATTGTCTCCGAACATGATATTGGCACCGGTTGCCGGGTCAATAGTGGTAAACCTGTTTTTCAGACTCATTAAACTACTGACATTCTGATATTTTTTTGAAAGTGCATAGGAGGTATAGTCAATCTTATCCGCATTATAGATATCGTTTCCGTAGGACCAGTTAAACATAGTGGTCAAATCAAATCCCTTATAGGTTGCATTAAAGGAAAAACCTCCCGTATGTTTAGGCTGAGCATTACCGATAACACGCCTGTCATCATCCGCATTTATATAATAATCACCCTCCTGCGTGCTGCCCAGCTTCTTTAATTTGATATGACCGGGGCCGAAGTAATTACCGGACCTGTCTAAAACCTTCGAATCATCAGCCACTCCAGGTTTTATCACCCACCTTTTAAGGTCGGTTGAATATTCAAAATCATCAAAGCTGTAAAATCCATCACTCACATACCCATACATTAAACCTACCGGCTGTCCGACAATGGCTCTATAATCATCAGAACCGATATTCACCCCCCAGCCGGAAGAAACAATCATCTCATCTGAGCCGTTTAATTCAAGCACCGTATTGCGGTTAAAGGCGATATTAAAGGAGGCCGACAAGGAAAAGTCCTTCGTATTTACGATATTCCCATTCAGGGTCAACTCTAATCCTTTATTACGCGTACTGCCGATATTCTGATACTGAGTAGTGTACCCGGAATTAGAAGGCAGATCTACATTTAAAATCAGATTTTTTGTCGTATTATTATATAAGTCCATGGTAAAGTTTACCCGATTTTTAAACAAACTGACATCTAATCCAAGGTTTGCAGAAGTGGTACTTTCCCAGGTCAGGTTTTCATTTTTCAAGGTGGTTGCCGTCCTTAAAGCACTCTGCGGATCATCATCAAAATAAATTAATTTGTTGGTACCCGTAATAAAAGTATACTGTTGTCTCCAATAGGAGCCCACCCTTGCATTACCCACTTCACCATAACTGAGTCGCACTTTAGCATCATTGAGCCACCCCTTAGTACCCTTCATAAAATTTTCCTGTGAAAGCCGCCAGGCACCAGCTACTCCGGGGAAAAATCCCCATTGATGTCCGGGAGCAAATACATTCTTGCCATCTGCCCGGCCAATAAGGGTAAGAATATATTTGTCGTCAAGCGTATAATTTATACGACTGAAAAAAGATGACAGCCTGGATGGCTCTCCGATGGTCGTATAAGTAGGATCAGGCGTTCCATAGTTCCACATCGCCAGTACATCTGAAGCAGAAAAGTCTATTGGGAAAAATTTAGAACTTAATGCGGTCTGATCCGTCTGGCTATTACTCATTTCCTGGCCGACAAGCGCCGTTATTCTGTGTTTTCCACCTTCCAGATTTAAATTATAATTAAGCACATTGCTTACAGACCACATAGAACCTTTCTGATCCGTTCTATCGGCAACAGGTTGCCCTCCATAAGCACTGGATGCACCTGTTTTATTCAGATAAATATCATCTGTATTATTTTTCACAAAGGCATAAGCCCCCTTGGATGAAAAGGAAAGATTTTTCAATATTTTCCAAGTCACCCCTAAATTGAAAGAAGAATTAAATCTGGTTTGTTTTTTATACTCATTGACTACATTGTAAATTGGATCATTTAAAGCACTTAATGCTTCTGCCGAACTGGCATCTTCATCAGAACCCAATCCGCCTAAGCCTGGATTGGTCAGACTTCTAACGGGTGCATACTTAACAGCATCTCTTAATTTTTTTCCGCTGGATACACTAGGACCGGTGATGACCGTATTATACATTCTGGTATTAAAATCCACCGATAATTTATTAGAGATCTTTTTATTGATCTTGGCACTAAAATAATCCCTCTTGTAATGCGAGTTCAGCATAACAAAGTCCTCATCATCGTGCGTATAACCCAAATTATAAGTAAGACTTTTATCTCCGCCACTCATCCCCACATTATAACTCTGCTGAACACCTGTATTGCCAAATAAACTGTCCTGCCAATTAATGCCCGGTTTAGATTTATATATATCGATATCATCCCAGTTACCATAAGAGCCAATAAAACTTGAATTCTGACTAAGGCTGGGGTCCACTTCTCTTTGGTAATATACATACTCATAAGGTGATAATACATCCGCTAACCGGTAGACATTACTCAAGGCCGTATAATTATTAAAGGTTATATCAGAGCGACCGGCAGTCCCCGAAATTGTGGTAATTAAAATAACGCCGTTGGCTCCCTGAGCACCATAGATGGCAGTCGAGGCTGCATCTTTTAAGACATCAATGGTCTTAATATCCTGTGGCGCAATATCATTAATATTAGGCACCTGAAATCCGTCTACAATATAGAGCGGAGAATTATCCTGAGTAATAGACCCGCCCCCTCTCACTCTGACATTGATCTCAGCATCGGGCGAACCTTCCGTAACCGTTACGTTCACACCAGCAAGCCGTCCCTGAATAGCCTGTAAGGCAGAAGTCGCAGGCAAATCCTTTAAAGCCTCCTCACTTACAGAAACCACGGATCCGGTCAAATCCTTTCTTTCCACAGTACCGTAACCAATAACCACTACATCATTTAAAGCATTTTCATCTTCTTTCAAAACCACTTTTATTGAATCCATGCCGGATTCCAAGGTTCTTTCTGTAAAGACATACCCTGCCATGGAAAAAGAAAGTGTTTGGGGGCGGTTATCCGAAGAATACTTTAAATAGAACTTACCCAGTATATTGGATATTGTTCCTTTCAAAACCTGACCGTCTGTACGCTTTGCCTTGATCGTTACACCTTCAAGGGGTGTACCTTTCTCATTGACGACGCTCCCGGTAATTGTCTGAGCGAAGGCCGACAGGCAAAAAACAATAGCCATTAAAAATACAAATACATGCTTCATAAACGATGGTTTAAGTATTTACAATAATCATTATGCATTCAGGGAATAACAAAGCATCCCCGGTACAAGTGCCAATCAACACTTGTACATTTTTTTTAATATAAATGGGTAGGGAATAAATAAAACTTATCTATCCAAATAGAATATTTTACGCGCTCCTACAATTCTTTGTGCCCTTCTATTATTCAATTTAACCTGCCGATAAACAGGGCCCGCTATTTTTTTTCTTGTGTCCTTATTGTTTCAGTTGCCAAGGACAATTTTGAAAATAAAATCACCTACTGTTTCATTTTATCAGACCTATTCCAATGAATGAACCCAGTCTCATATAGTTTTATTTACTAATTTGTGCAATCGATAAACCAAACAGGTTTAAAAAAAAGCAACCTTAAAATGTGGGCTATTTTCACAACAGGTTTACTTACACAAATCGTTAAATATTTTCTACTTGATAACAAAAATATAGTTTATGAGGAATATAAAAACATACGTTAGGTGATTTAATTACGCAATCGTTGCCATCACCGATTGCATAAAAACCGATTTTAAATATAAAAAAGAATGTATGCTAAAGACCATATAATATTATTTAATAAATGTTTATAAATATTTTATATTTTTATATTAAATAACAACCGTTTGCGAAACTTCTGTCAGATGGATTTAAAAGCAATTTCTCTGTACAATTTTATCCTTAAATCTATTTAACATTACCATAGAACAATGCCTTAAATTATTCATAACAGCATACAAAAAACCCCCTTCAGTAATGAATACAGAAGGGGGCCAAACACCACATACACCATTTCAAAACAAATTCCTATAATTTACTGCCGTTTACCTCTACATCCTTAAAATATATATCCTTTGCATCAACCGCATGATAATCCTTGTCTGCCAGAATGCGTACATGCTCAAAATAAATATGGTTAACAGGATATTCAGGCAATCCGGTCAGACTTATACTTTCAGATGCACTACTGCAGTAAATATTACTCAGTTTGAAATACTGGAAACGAGGCGTTGTCCGGGTCACAGGAACATTTGTTCTAGCATTGTCTTTTTGTTCGTAATAGCTATTAAATACAATAGCAGGCCCTTGAATATTTTCCATATAAATACCATCCAGAAAAATGTGTTGCACCAGACCACCGCGATCCCGACTGCTTTTCACTCGGATGCCCGCATCCGTCCCAATAAAACTACAGTTATGAACATAGATATTCTCCATGCCGCCCCCTTCATTACTGCCGATTACAAAGCCGCCATGTCCGTGATAAACTTTACAATCTGAAATAATCACATTTTGCAAGGTCGCGGCGTTACTATCTTTCGCTGAATAATTGGATTTCATACAAATGCCATCATCGCCCGCGGTTACCGTACATTTATATACGATCACATTTTTACTATCTCCGATATCCATTCCATCGCCATTTTGCGCATACCACTCATTATTGATCGTAACGTCCCGGATAATCAAATCTCTGCATCCTTTGGGGACAAGCCCGAATTTGGGGGAATTCATTAAAGTAGGCCCGTCAATCAGTACTCTTTTGCAATGATTAATCAATACCATATAAGGACGCAAAAAATCCCTGGCGGGCACAAAATCTTCTGCCAGTGCAGATTTTTTCTTATTTTTTAAGTTTTTCAGATAAGTCTCTGCTTCTTTCGCCGCTTCACTGGGCCACCACATCCCCCCGTCGCTTGTGACCACTCCCCCGCTTTTAGTTAAAGCTTTCCATTGACCTTCCGTCAGCTTCACCTTTTTCACGGGTCGCCAGGATGCGCCATTTCCGTTTATAATGCCCTTACCGGTAATCGCGATGTCATGAAGATTATTAGCGTATATGGGTGACATTACCGTGTACTTGCCATCCTTTCCGATCAAAGGATACTGAGTATGATCTTTTGTAAATAACAAGATTGCCCCTTCCATTAAATGCAGATTAATATTGCTTTTTAAGGCGACAGGCCCGGTTAGCCAGATGCCGGGAGGTATAACCACTTTCCCACCTCCTTTGGCCGCAGAGCTGTCTATGGCGTTTTGAATAGAAATAGTATTTAAAAACGTTCCATCCCCAATGGCTCCAAACTTTGTAATGGTATCAGCATTTGCCCCGATTTCGGGTAGTTCAGGTGCACCCATTTTAAAGGGTGCTTCCTGAACCAGTTTCCCGATTTCTTCATGAATTGGTGGTTGGGCATGAATATCTGACATGATTAAACCCAAAATAACCAGTCCGAAAAAATTTAGAAATTTAGGTTTCATAATTATTTATTTTAATTTATTGCCACCTGGGATCTCCGGCAGTTTTACGTCCCTCAAAATTATCATCTATAATACTAAAATCACCTGCCACAGGGTCCTTAAACAGACTTGCAGCAGTTCCTGAATAACTGGCCACTCCTGAAAATGCGTTTGCACTAAATATGCAATCAGAAGTCTGATAGCAGCCATCAAAAACGGCACCCTGGGAGGACTTAATACCATTTGAGCTGGAAGGATCCAGCGTACTGCCGAATATTGAATTATTTATTTTAAAGGTCGCAGGTGCCGTTCCTGAATAATTGATAAAATAACCCGCCTGATTAATGAAATTATTAAAGGTGCAGGCATCTATTTTTAAAGATGCCGGCGCCACGCCGTCTTCTCTGACAAAATAATAAATGTTATAGAAGGTGCTGTTGGTAACATTAATATTGTTGATGATTGCGGAGCTACTGGCATTGGCGTATACAACAGCATATTTGGCACCAACGCCGATACTATCGAAAATACAACCATCCATTTCCAACGTTCCAATCTGATCTCCTGCGGTTTTAAGTCTTACCAGGGAATTAGAAAATTCGCCGCTGGTCGTACAATTAATGAAGCTCATAGTTCCGATATTTGCCACGTTCCCGATATTAAATACATAACCTGATCCTATGGTCGCAAAATTAATATCAGAGAATGTAAGAGAATCAAAACTACCGGAAGCATCAAAATTAGCGCTCATAGAAATTATGGCCGGATCACCGAAGCCCAGTCCGCTTCGGATGGTTACACTTTGATTAAAGACATAACCGGTACTGGGAATATTATATCTCATTGCTCTTTTTAACAATATAATACTTCCAGGGGCTGCCGTAGGTAAGGTTTCTATTAATACCATGGAATCCGTCGAACTTCTAAGATCAATCACATTGCTGCCTGAAACAGCTAACTGTGTGGTAAAATTCAGGGACCCCATCGTTTTTGAACCAGACAGCAACTGGGCGTTATAGGTTGTATTGGCCTTTAAATTATAAACGGTATCTACCCCTTCCGAAATAATAGCATCTGTCAGGTCATAATCGGTAGCCTGATTATCTTCATCCGTTAAAACCAATTTTGTCAATCCAGCCGTAGGCGTCCACTTTAAGATGGCGGCCACATCAATAATATCAGTACTTGACGGCGTTTTAAATATCTGCCTTCCGGTCAGTTTGAAAGAAGCAGTATCAGTTAACCAATAAGAATCTGCTCCGGCTGCATTTTGATTGGCTTTAACGCGCACAAAATATTTCGTATTATCGGCGATTGAATCATCTGTCACCATCACCTTGATAGCATCGGTTATAAAAGATAATGCAGCAGTGCCATCAAAAGAAGAATCCTCAGAAATCTGCACCGTATAGGTTTGCCCTGAAGCAGAATTTACGGAAGCAGGCCAGGAAATTGTAACAACCGTATCTGAGGCAGAAATGGATAGGCTGGTTGGGGTAAACTCCCTGGCAGGCTGAAACACTTCGGCCGATGGCTTATTACAGGAAAATAAAATGCATACAATTTGCATCAAAGCCGTATATAAAATAATTTTTTTCATCAGTAATCATTTAAAATTCAAAACAAACTAATACCTGTCTGGTTATACCTAATAGCCAAAATCCTGGGTTAATTTAGGATTTGCATCAATGGCCGCCTGAGGAATGGGCAATAATTCACTATGCCCATCCTGGAACCCTTCCGCAAAATACTGCAGGTTTCCGTTCAATATACTGTTTCCTACCCAGCTAACACCAGTGGCTCCACTTGGGGTCGATCCCGGAGCTGGAGTATAAAAGGAAGTCACCCAGGTAATATCCGTTGTAGAGGTGGAGGGCAGATAATACATTTTCTGAGGATATTTATCATATGGGCTCTCATTAGCATTCATAGCAGCCAGCGCGGTTTTAGTTGCGGCCAGTTTTGAGGACAATAAATTCCAGCGGATTAAATCATATTTTCTGATGCCTTCTGTTCCAAATTCCAAGGCTCTTTCATTAACAAGGGCATCAAAAAAGCCATCTTTGGTGGTTGGAACTGTTTGCGGGTCTGCATTATTAAAGGCACGGTTACGTACTTTCTGATAAGCCTCTATTGCGTCTGCAGTCGGCCCTCCATTTAATTCATTTTGAGTTTCGGCATACATCAATAATACATCCGAATAGCGCAGTATCGGCCAGTTAATACCGAAATTCTGGGCCTGATTACTAATATCTACAGATGGATTTGTAAACCAGTTCCTTCTAAACTTTCCATCATAAAGCCCGTTTAAAGAAGCAGCCGTAAGAGTATTATCTGAGGCAATTTTGTAAGGAGCAATGGTAACATCTCTGCGCCTGTCCGTAGAATCGAACATATAAAAATAGGTGGGCAAAATAGTTAAACTCCCCCCAGGCCCATTGTATTTACCTAATTTACTATCCGTGGTAGAGGTTGCACCGCCCATCGCCACTTCAAACATCATTTCCCCATAAGGATCAATCTGATGAGCATCTACCTGGTTGCGCCATAAATCTTCAAAACTAGGATCCAGGGCATGTTCACCGGAGTGTATAATGGACGCACACTCCGTATCGGCAATCTTATAGAAGGTTAAATAATCAGCATCTCTCTGCATGGCATTCGTTGCTCTTCTAAGAGAATACCCTCCTCTGAATAACGCTATTCTGGCTCTGAGCCCCTTTACCGCACCTTTTGTTATTCTCTCATCCGTGGCGTCTCCTAGCGCACTGATTTCTGAACGCCAGGGCACCAACTGTTCAGCGGTAGCCAAATCATCCAAAATGTGATCATAAATACTGTCGCGATCCGTTTTGGCCAGAAAAAGATCCGGCACATCGCTGGAAGGTTCCCATTCAGCAGGTACATCTCCCCAGTTTCTCACCAGTTCAAAGAAAAACTGTGCCCTTAAAGTAAGCGCCTCCCCATATAATCTTTGCAACTCTCCTTTCTGGCTAGCTGTTCCATTAGCGTACAAGTCCATTTGAGGAATATATTTAATACACTGATTCGCATTTTCTATTCCTTGATATAATCTATTAAAAGGATTATAAAGTTGGGCATTGGAAGCGGTGACATTATAACGACTTATATCTCTGCGATCACCATCTCCGTGCCCGCCGGCACCCATCATACAGTCATTATCATAAGGAAAATACATGCTTATCCTGATTCCATATCCATTATCGCCTGCTAAATCCTGATAAGCCCCTAAAACCGCTTTCTGGGCATTTTCCACAGTCCCGAATACAACATCCGGTCCAAAGGAAGATACTGGATTTAAATCCAAATAATGCTTACAGGATCCCATTAAAAGTACAGCCGTACTAAAACAGGTCAACCAATTGGCAAATGATTTTATTTTTATATTCATTGCTATAATAATTTAAAGATGGTAATTAAAAGGAAACATTTACACCGAAAATAAAGGACCTGGCTCTCGGATAAGCCGAGAAATCAACGCCGGCAGTCATGGGCGTACTTCTTCTTGTATTGACTTCTGGATCATATCCGGAGTAACCGGTAATGACTGCGACATTATTGACCGTAGCATACATCCTGAATTTCTGAATATGCATTTTTTTAGTCAGGGTCTGTGGCAAAGAATAACCCAGCGTTATATTATTCACCCTCAAGAAAGACCCATCCTCAATAGCCCAGGACTGAGGTGTCCAGGAATAGGCCGTTTTGAGCGGCGTCCATAAAGTAGCATTCTTATTGAGTGCTGCCAGCGCAGTCGGATCTATGACGACTTCTCCCTGAGCATTTACATTACGCCAGCGATTTTTTTCAATAGCCAGCAAATTCGCATTATCAGTATATCCACTGGTAAACTCCAGTTTATTATCATTCACAATGTCATTGCCCACCTGGAAATTAAGGAAAACGCTCATATCAAAATTCTTGTAGACGAACTGTTGATTAATACCACCAAAATAGGAAGGATTCGCATTGCCAATAACAGTTCTGTCATCATCTATAGTAACTTTTCCGTCCCCGTTTAAATCCTTGAATTTAATCGTGCCTGGTTGTATCGTGCCGGCAATATCCGCATCACTGACAATACCGTCTTTCAGAGTATAGGCTCCGGTGGAGGCATCATAATTAAAATCATCTATTTTGTAATAACCATCGTTGACCAGTCCGTACATCGTTCCTACCTCTGAACCTACTTTGACTATATAATCAAATGCATTGGCACTTCCGGCCCAGTTGGAGGTAACCAAAAATGATTCCTGATTTCCCAGGCTCAGAATTTTATTTTTATTGGTGGAGATATTAAAACTTACATTCCAGCTAAAATTCTTGTTTTGAATCGGCGAACCGCTTAACTGCAGTTCAAAACCATTATTAGCCGTTGCACCGACGTTCTGCACCTGTGAGGTATATCCAGAAGAAGTCGGCACGGTAACATTGACCAACAGGTCTTTTGTTTTATTTCTATAGTAGTCGGCTGACAGTTGTACCTTATCATGGAACAAACCCAGATCCAGACCGATATTCCTGGAAATATTTGCTTCCCATTTAAGGTTTGCATTGGTAAGAGAGGCTGGTGCAAAAGCGGTCACCAGGTTGTCTAACAGACCGTAATATTTACTTGTGGTGACAAACTGAGTCATATACAAAAACGAAGAGATCCTGTTGTTACCTGCTGTACCGTAACTCAAACGCAGCTTACCGCTGGAAATAACAGGCTTCAGGGATTTCATGAAATTTTCTTCAGAAAACTTCCAGGCGAATGATCCGGCCGGGAAATAACCCCATCTGTTTTTTGCAGCAAATACCGTGGATCCGTCTGCTCTTACACTTACAGAAGCCAGGTATTTATTATCCAGTTCGTAATTTAACCGCGTAAAAAATGACCAAATTCTTTGTTCATCAAAATCGCTGGTCGGAGAAGGTTGGGTATAACCATCGGGCGCACTGGCCAGGTTTAAATTCGCCAGGGCCTGATCAGCCGTGGTGCCATAAGGAAAATACCTTTGAATCAGCGTTTTGGAGTCATTTTTTACCTGATAGGTTTCCTCTCCGAAAATCCAATCTATTTTATTGTGTTTACTAAAATCACCTTTCAGGCTTCTGTTACTGAGTGTCAGTACATTGGAAATATCCAATGTCGTCTTTTTTGTATCCGCTATGGTGGCTATAGGCATTCCGTTGCCATTAGAAATCGCATTGGAAGTCAGACTGTCATCATATGATTTGGTGGTAGTGGGATACAGATCATAACCGAAAGTCGTTCTGAAGGACAGAAACTTAGTCAGTTTGATATCCGCATAAGTACTTAACCCTATTCTGTACTGGTAGGCCCTTTTGTATTGTGATTGAACCAATAACAGAGGATTCACCAGATAGAGTCCGTTACCATTGGTTTCATCAATAGATTCCGGATCATAATAAGTCAGCGATTGTCCGGGAGACAAATAAGGGGTGTAACGAACGGTTTGTCTTAAGAAGTTAAGTCCGCTACTGCCGGGATTTGAGGTACCCTGCCCATTGACCACCTGGTTATTGAAACGCACATTCAGACCAGTGGTAACATAATCACTGATTTTGTGCTTTAATTGAAAATTGAGCAGCTGTCTGTTGTAGTCCGATCCGACCATAACGGCCTTAGTAGCGTTTTCCGTCAGGCTTAAATTAAACTGGGTTTTAGCATCTCCGCCTGATACGCTCACATTATGCGTTTGCATGGCGGCATTTCTGCCAAAGAGCTGCTCTTGCCAATTGACAAAAGGCGCATCCTTATACAGATCAATATCCTGAAAAGAACCGAAACGGCTCGCAAAGCTCTTTTCAGTAGTAGAATTCCCCTGAGCCCTTTCATATTGATAGAAGACATACTCATACGGATCTAAGACGTCCAAAGTTTTATACACTTTCTGGTTGCCGAAAAAACCATTATAAGTAACCACCGTTCTGCCAGCCGTTCCTTTCTTCGTTGAGATAATGACAACACCATTGGCTCCGCGGGCACCATATATTGCCGTAGCGGAGGCGTCTTTCAAAACATCTATAGACTGAATATCCTGCGGAGATAAAGTAGCTAAAGCATTATCCATTATAATTCCATCCACAACATATAATGGCGAATTATCCTGGGTAATAGAACCGCCCCCTCTTACTTTAATACTTACCTGGGCATCAGGAGAGCCTTCTGAACCTACTACTTGTACCCCTGCCAGACGACCAGCCAGCGCCTCTTCGGCAGAGTTGATGGGAATATCCTTTAAATCTTTGGCAGAAACAGAGGACACGGACCCCGTGAGATCCTTCCTGAGTACGGTTCCATACCCTACGACAATGACATCATTTAAATTACTTACAGATGGTTTTAAAGTTACTTCCACCACCTTTTTGTCAGGCTCAATCGTAACTGATTTTGTTTCATAGTTGACGTAGCTGAATACAAATATCTGGGCGGGGCTTTTTACATCAGGAATTTTAATTTTAAAATTGCCTGCATTATCAGTAAAGGTTCCCATGGGTGTCCCCTTTACCTGAATGGAGACTCCGGAGAGCCCATCGCCTTTTTCATCCTGAACATGGCCCGTTATGGTTCTGGTCTGGGAAAATACCGTCGTAACTGCCATAAGACAGAAAATGAGCAAAGGAATTTTTTTCATTCGCGTTTTTTTATGGTTATGAATAATGGATAAGTGCTTGTATACCAATCAACTTTAATACTGTAGCGTCTGGATAGTTCATTTTTTTGTTAATCAAATTCATTCATCAAAACCGAAGCAGCCAACAATACGCTATTATTAGTTAATTTAGTTAACAATACTAGTACAATACCACCAATAACTAACAATAGTTGTTAATAAAATCTATGCAAACGATACCGACATCGTTTGCAACTCCCTTTCTTTGTGAATTTCACGGCAATTCCTGGCCGAAATAATGGATTTCAGGGCTCTTTGGGAAAAAGATCGACTGCCTGTAAGCGCCTTTTTGCAGGTCAGCTGACGAGGTAGAATGGAGCCGTTGGCCAAACAAAAAGTCCTTGAATAAGTGAGATTTACAGCCAAACCTCTGCTTAAACAAGGACTATCTAAGAAAATACCCTCTGTTATTCTCCCTTAAACGGGAATAAGGCGGAAGGCGTATGGGCTTCTTTCATGATGCCCTCCATTTGTTTTACAATTTCAGGGTATTGACCTGAAAGGTCTTTGGTTTCACCGGGATCTTTTTTAAGGTCATAAAGTAGTAATGGGCCGTTGGGATTTTTATCGACATGTAGCCGGATGGCTTTCCAGTCTCCTTTGACGACTGCCTGCTTGCCTCCTTGCTCATGTAATTCAAAATAGAGATAATCATGACTTTTTTGTCCTGACTTTCCGACTAAATCGTCCACCATGGAGATACCATCAATATTTGCGGGAATTAATTGTTTTGATCCTGCCAGGCTGATAAAAGTTGGATAGAGATCCCAGAAAGTGCTTACATGATTAGAGACCGTTGCCGGTTTTATTTTTCCCGGCCAGCTGATCAAAAAAGGTTCTCTGATGCCTCCTTCGAATAAATCTCTTTTAACCCCGCGGAAAGGCCCGTTTGAATCAAAGAATTCAGGATCAGCCCCTCCCTCTATATGCGGTCCATTATCACTGGTGAAGACTATGATGGTATTTTTATCCAGCCCTTTCTCTTTTAATTTCTCTCTGATTTGTCCCAAATACAAATCCAGTCTGGTTACCATGGCGGCAAAGGCGGCATGTGGATACTGCTGCGATGCATACCCATGATCTATGGCATTTAACCCATAATCTTTCCCTTTATAGGGAGTTTCGGTAAATCTTCCTTTATAGGATTCAAAAATAGAGTCATCCGGCACATAGAGTTCAGCGTGAGGCAGGATATAGGGTAAAAATAAAAAGAAGGGGGTATCCTCCGACTGCTGATCAATATAATCCAGCGCCTTTTGCTGAATCAAATCCGGTGCATAAACCACCTGTTTGGTAAAATGTGCATTACCTGTAATTTCAACCCGTTTATCATCATCCCAAAGATGATCCGGATAATATCTGTGGGCCAATGATTGACTGTTATATCCATAAAAATGGTCTAATCCCTGCTGTAGCGGATCTCCTGTACTGCCTATATATCCCAGCCCCCATTTACCGAAAGCTGCCGTATGATAACCTGCCTGATGCAACAGATCAAAAAGCCCCTTACCGGTTTTAGGGAGGGGCTCCTGCCCTTCCGGTTCCACCGATTTATTACCCCGGATATAAGTATGGCCTGTATGCTGTCCTGTCAGCAAAGTGGAACGTGAGGGCGCACAAATACTGGTTCCGGCATAAAAATGCGTATACATTTTCCCGTCTTTTGCCAGCGCATCCAAATTCGGGGTTCTGATTTTGGACTGGCCATTAAAGCCCACATCCCCGAACCCAAGATCATCTGCCAGCAAAAAAACAATATTGGGCCGCTGCTTATCAGCCTTGTGCATGCGCTTGTCAGTAGGACCACTCTGCGCATTCGCATAAAGGGCCAACCCCAACAGGCCAAATAGGGTCAGAGATTGCCGGAGCAAACCATTCCTGTATGATTTTGCAACTGAATATCGAACTTCAAACATATTATTGTAATTTAAAAACTAATTCCCACCATCTTGCGGGCAAAGAAATATTTATACCTGTTAATCAGACAATTCAAATTATTTGCAGGACTAAAGATAACAAATTGCCAGACAAACAACGCCGCTTCCTATAATTTAAAAGGTAGCTGGCGACCTGACGGCAAACATTCTATCATATTTTGGACAATATACTAAAATGCCCCCAAAAAATAACATGAACGCCGCTTAAATAGGCTCCTATTGACAATAATTATTTTGCATCTATATTGTCTTATATTTGTAGTCTTATCATCAAAAGCGCCAACTCATGTATGACTTATTTTTCCGGCAATTCAACAAAAAAGTCCCTTTGACGATGGAGGAGCAGCTGGAAATCACTAAGTTTCTTACCCCGAAAAAGTTGAGAAAAAGGCAGTATCTGTTGCAGGAAGCAGATGTCTGTAAATTTGTTGCGTTTGTTGAAAAAGGACTGCTCAGACAATTTACACTGGACAATAACGGCAATGAAAGAATTTTACAATTTGCCCCGGAAGGCTGGACCATATCTGATTTATACAGCTTTCTTACCGCAGAGCCTTCCAGCTATCATATAGATGCTTTGGAAGATTGCGAACTCATTTTAATCAATAAATCTGCACACGAGGCACTGCTTTCAAAAATACCCAAATATGAAACCTATACGCGCCTACAGATCACAGGCGCCTATATTGCCATGCAAAGAAGACTCAGTTCCATTTTTAGCGCAACGCCGGATGAAAGGTATGCCAGCTTTATGCAATTATATCCGGATATCGCCAACCGTGTTCCTCAGCACATGATTGCCTCCTATATGGGACTGCAGCCGAAAACCTTAAGCAGAATCAGGCGCCGGATCAGTAATAATCATTAACCCTAGTAGCATAAAGTAATCAAATATTTTTTTTTAACATATAACTATTGATTTAGATCAATGGTTTTTCTTGTCTGAACGCAATGGCTCAACACCGCGCCTGGGTGTACCTTTGTCAAACAAAACAAAGGTCATGATCACAAAGCAGACAATAGCCGTTATAGGAGCTCCCAACCAGACAAGTGACCTATTGTGTAAAGCACTGGCTAAAGGCAACTACCGGTTATTAATGGCTCAAGGGAAGCAGCATAAAGTCCGGGAATTATTCAATGAGATTCGTGTAGAAACCCCGGGAGCAGATATGGAATCTATAGACTGCTGCCAGCAGGCCTGCTGGGAAGCTGATATCATCTTATTTGCGGTCCCATGTATGGAACAGACTGAAATAGTCTATAAAATCAAAGAGGTCGCCAATCAAAAAATAGTCCTCTGCATTCCATCTTCTATAGACCAGTATATGGATGGAAGTAAGATGAATGCGGCGCAGTTATTACAAGGACACTTACCCAATAGCAAAGTAGTCAATGCCTGTTATGCTCAGAGTGGCAGCAATATATTGCTGGACTCTGGTGCCCCGGATGCCCTGCAAACCGTCCAGGACCTGATACGGGCTATAGGTTTTTTCCCTCTTGACAAACAAACCGGATTCTAAACATTCAAATATTTATTCTTTAAAAATTATCAAACACATGAAAAAAGTTTTATTATTAGTTGGTGTAATTTTCGCATTCAGCGCCTTTACTATTTTACCAGACAGCTGGAGAAGAGATCCTAATCATGCGCAGTTAGCCTTTACGGTGACCCATATGGGCATTTCTGACGTCTCTGGCTTTTTCAATAATTTTGACGTAACCGTTAGCTCAGAAAAAAAGGATTTCAGCGACGCTGTATTTGAATTAACAGCAGATGTCAACTCCATTGATACCAGAGTAGAAGCCAGAAATAACCATCTTAAAAGTGCAGATTTCTTTGATGCAGAGAAGTATCCCACCCTGCATTTCAAAAGCACTTCAATAACACCTAGTGGCGAAAATAAATACAAATTGACCGGTAACCTTACCATACGTAATATTACAAAACCGGTCACCATGGATTTAATATACAGAGGCACGAATCATGACGATAAAGCAAACAGCTACACCGCCGGATTCCAATTAACGGGCATAATCAAACGATCTGATTTTGACTTTGGAAGTAAATTTCCCGCTCCTATCATCAGCGATGAAGTCCGGATAAAGGCGGATGGAGAATTTATCAAACAGTAATATAGCTGACGCTTGAATATAGATAAGACACTAAAGCGCCCAACATACATAAAGGTAATTTCATTGAAACGCAAGGAATTTATACAATTAACATCCATAATAACAGGAGGCATAACCTTGAACACGCTTTCCGCATTTAATAAATTTACGGCTGACTTAGCACAGCAAGATTAGCTGATGCCTGTTTTATTTATCGGGCACGGATCTCCTATGAACGGAATCCAGGACAATGAATTCAGCAGAAGGTGGACTGCCATGGCAAAAGAAATTCCCACCCCTAAGGCAGTGCTGGTCATTTCTGCCCATTGGTTCAGTAAAGGAACCCGCATTACCGCCATGAATTTCCCTGAAACCATCCATGATTTCGGGGGTTTTCCACAGGCCCTCTTTGACGTGCAGTATCCGGCTCCCGGGCAGCCTGAGCTAGCCCGGCAGACGGCATCTCTAATCCATAGCTCCCCTGTGGAGCTGGATCACGACTGGGGATTGGATCACGGCACCTGGACAGTGGTACGTCATATGTACCCTGAGGCTAATATCCCGGTCCTACAACTAAGCATTGATTATACTAAAGATGCCCGGTATCATTTTGATCTGGCGAAAGAGCTGTACGAGCTTCGAAGCAAAGGCGTTTTAATTATCGGCAGTGGTAATATGGTACATAACCTGAGAATGGTAGCCTGGGATAAAATGGAAGAACCGGGCTATGGATATGACTGGGCACTCCAGATGAATGATACATTTAAACAACTCATCCTGGATGGCGACGCGCAGTCCCTGATTCATTTTGAAAGACTGGGCATGGCAGCAAAACTTGCCATCCCTACACCTGAACATTATCTGCCACTCATCTATTCCATTGCTTTAAGGGGAAGTAAGGATCAGATCAGCTTGTTTAACGATAAGGCAGTAGCCGGCTCCCTGACGATGACTTCAGTTAAAATCAGCGCATAATAGGCTGGGGTCCGGTATTTTTAAGGGTTTATTTAAAGCATAAAGTACCGGATATGGCCAATTTCTGCCGCAAAAGCCCCTTTGGACTGGGATTATTTACCTTCCTAATTTAGTTTTTCCTCATCAGAATTTAGCGTACTTTTGCACCCACAAAATTATAGAAAATGGCTTTACAGGCAGGTATTGTAGGTCTACCCAATGTAGGAAAATCTACCCTTTTTAATGCACTCAGCAGTGCCAAGGCACAGGCAGCGAACTTCCCATTCTGTACGATTGAACCCAATGTCGGCGTGATTACCGTACCGGATACGCGTCTGACCACTTTGGAATCCCTGGTAAAACCGCAACGTGTTGTTCCTACTACGGTAGAAATCGTTGATATTGCCGGACTCGTGAAAGGTGCCAGTAAAGGTGAAGGCCTTGGGAACCAGTTTTTAGGCAATATCCGGGCTACAGATGCCATTATCCATGTAGTACGCTGTTTTGACAATGATAATGTCATCCATGTGGACGGCAGTGTCAATCCGGTCAGAGACAAAGAAATCATAGATATTGAACTGCAGTTTAAAGACCTGGAAACCATAGAGAAAAAGCTAAGCCGGTCCGAAAAACAAGCCAAGTCAGGTGGCGATAAAGAAGCCCAGCGTGGCGTTGAAATATTAAAAGCATTAAAAGCACATCTGGAATCCGGTCAGAATGCCCGTAGCTTTGAGGTGACCAAAGAGGAAAAAGAAAAATTCCTGGATGAGCTTTGCCTGCTGACGATTAAGCCTGTTTTATATGTTTGTAATGTAGATGAAGGTTCTGTCATCTCCGGCAATCAGCATACGGCCGCTTTGCTGGACGCTGTAAAAAATGAAAATGCCGAAGTCATTTTTATCAGCGCCGCCATCGAAAGCGATATCGCCGTTATGGAAAGCTATGAGGACCGACAAATGTTCCTGGAAGACATGGGACTTTCTGAAAGTGGTGTGGCCAGGTTGATTCAATCTACGTATAAGCTGCTGAATCTGGCAACCTATTTTACCGCCGGCGTACAGGAGGTAAGAGCCTGGACAATTACCAAAGGCTTTCTGGCCCCTCAGGCAGCCGGAGTCATCCATTCTGATTTTGAGAAAGGATTTATCCGTGCAGAAGTTATTAAATTTGAGGACTTTGTAAAATTCAAATCTGAAGCAGCCTGTAGAGAAAACGGTAAATTAGCGGTTCAAGGAAAAACCTACCTGGTGGAAGACGGAGATATTATGCATTTTCTGTTTAATGTTTAATAACGCATTTCCTCTTCTTTTTATAATAACAGCCCATCCAAACAAAAGGTCCGAAGTGTACACTTCGGACCTTTTGTTTGCCTAATCCTTCATTTTCTTATAATTCCGCGCAGTCTGATGATTGACTGTTTATCCCGCTTATTTGTTAAATACCCGCAGGCGCCCATTTAAAATTTAAAGCCTAAACCAATTTTGATGGCATTCATTTTCAGATGCGCATCATCCAGTCCGTCTGCAGTCTCGGTAACGGAGCCGAACAGCGGTGTATAACGGGCATCCACAAAAAATCCTTTATAAATATAATAGGTGCCACCCGCAGCAAGGCCCATCTGGAAGCTTTTAAAATCCGTCATATGTTTTTTCTCGGTAACCACCCCATTTGTTTCCAGGGTTCCTTTTCCGCTAAGGTTAAAATTGAGCGTCGGTCCCAGATTTAATGAAAACCTCGGGGTCACGAATAATTTAGCTAAAATGGGCACATTAAGCTGATTTAAAGACAAATTAGCTAAAGAAGTACTGTTCTTAGGGTCATTATATCGAAAATTTACCCGGCTATACAAAGCCTCTAATTGAATTTTAAACGGATTGCTTGGATCCGAAGGAGACATTTCTATCAGACCGCCACCATAAAAACCAAACCGGCTGTCTCCGGAGGTTGTCGTTCCATCATATTTAATTTTGGAATAATTTAAGCTACCTCCGGCTTTAATACCAAATCGAAAACTGGTCTGCGCCTTAACACTGGAAGTCATGAGAAACAGGCCGCAACATGCTAAAGCCCCTACTAGGATTTTTTTCATACAAATATATTTAATGGATGCAGGTTTGTAACTAAAGTTAGTTCCTCCACAGCTGTTTCGCACCGCTCTGTTACTCCCCTTGGTTCATGGGCAAAATAAATACATATTGAATGACTTAGCAGAAGCCTGTGGGACAATTTAAAGTTAAAGAACGCCCTCAGAATGGCTATTTTTACCGTTTTCATTTACACTCCTTTAACACTACATCCAGTGTTTTTGAAGGCTATTTTAAAAAGCAATAAAGATCTTCACAACTTATCAACCGTTTGCGAAACTCTTTATTCCCCCCTTTTATATCAAATAACTAATGTTATCTTTGCACATCTTTTAAAAGTCATAACAACTAAGAGTTCATGAACTTATTTGACAAGCAGTCCACAGAATTTATAGGGCGCCATATCGGGCCAAATGAAGAGGAAACGGGGCAAATGCTCCAAACCATCGGAGAATCCTCTACCCAGTCTTTAGTAGAAAAAACCATCCCAGCCAGTATTCATCTGCCCAATGACCTGGATTTACCAGCCAGCATTTCAGAGCAGCAGTATTTACAGGAAATCTGGATGACGGCTTCCAAAAACAAAGTCTTTCGTACCTACATAGGTCAGGGATATTTTAATACCATTACGCCTTCAGTGATTCTTAGAAATGTATTTGAAAATCCAGGATGGTATACCTCCTATACCCCCTACCAGGCAGAAATATCACAAGGCCGCCTGGAAAGCCTGCTTAATTTCCAGACCGTGGTCAGTGACCTGACAGGACTTGAACTGGCTGGCGCCTCCTTACTGGATGAAGCTACCGCAGCTGCTGAGGCAATGGCCATGTTATTCCACCATGTAAATGTCCGCAGTAACGATAAGCCTAAATTCTTTGTAGATAATTCTGTTTACAGGCAAACGAAAGATGTGCTTCAAACAAGAGCGCTCCCCATCGGCATAGAGCTCGTTTTTGGTGATTACCAAAACGCAGCCGTTGATGAGACTTATTTCGGTGCCCTTGTTCAGTACCCAAACAGCTACGGCACTGTTGAAGACTACCGCAATTTCATTGAAAAGATGCATGGATTAGGCGGTTATGTCGTTGTAGCCACTGATTTACTGGCGCTTACACTCTTAACGTCTCCAGGTGAACTGGGAGCAGACGTAGCCGTAGGTTCTGCCCAGCGTTTTGGTGTACCGCTGGGATTCGGTGGTCCGCATGCTGCCTTTTTTGCCACCAAAGATGCATTTAAAAGAGGTATTCCAGGTCGCATTATCGGTGTCAGTGTAGACGCACAAGGCAACCATGCCCTGAGAATGGCCTTACAAACCAGAGAACAGCATATTAAAAGAGAAAAAGCCACTTCTAATATCTGTACCGCACAGGCGCTGCTGGCCAATATGGCAGCCATGTATGCGGTATATCACGGACCTAAAGGACTTTCCGATATTGCCAAAAGGGCCCATATCATTGCACAGGCCATCGAGGAAGAACTATTGGAACTGGGCTTTGAACAGTTGAACGGATCCTATTTTGATACCTTACGCATTAAAGCGGACAGAGCAGTCATTGAACCGATTGCCATTGAAAATCAAATTAATTTTCAATACCATACGGATGGCACTATCGGTATTTCCATAGATGAAACCACCACCCAAAAGGATGCGTTGGATATTGTATTTGTCTTTGCAGCGTCTAAGGGTTCCGACGAGGCGACCATTGGATTTGATAGCGAAGATACCCTGGATCTGAAGATAGCCCAGGATCTGAAACGCACCTCTTCTTTCCTTACCCACCCGGTTTTTAACAGCCATCACAGTGAAACCCAAATGATGCGCTATATTAAAAAACTGGAAAAAAGAGATTTAGCCCTCAATACCAGCATGATCTCTTTAGGTAGCTGTACCATGAAGCTGAATGCGGCCACCGAAATGATTCCACTGAGCTGGCCGGAATTTGCCAGCATCCATCCTTTTGTCCCTAAAGACCAGGCCGCCGGCTACCAGCAGGTCATTGATGAATTAAGTACCTACCTTTCAACTATTACCCAGTTTGATGGCTGTAGCCTGCAACCCAATAGCGGTGCTCAGGGAGAATTTGCAGGGCTCAACACCATTATGGAATACCATAGAGCGCAGGGTCAGGGACACCGTAATATTGTATTGATTCCGATATCCGCCCATGGGACCAACCCGGCCTCTGCCGTTATGGCCGGCATGAAGGTCGTTGTTGTAAAAAGCGATGACCACGGCTTGGTGGACGTAGAAGACTTACGCAGCAAAGCTGAACAATATAAAGACACTTTGGGTGCCTTGATGATCACCTATCCGTCTACTTACGGAATATTTGAAGAAAGTATCCGGGAAATCTGTCAGATTATCCATGATAATGGCGGTCAGGTTTATATGGATGGAGCGAATATGAATGCTCAGGTAGGTTATACCGCACCAGGTCATATCGGAGCGGACGTCTGCCACCTGAATCTGCACAAAACCTTTGCCATCCCACATGGCGGCGGTGGTCCGGGCGTAGGTCCTATCTGTGCCAAAAAGCATTTATTACCCTATCTGCCAGGTCATTTCAGCCTGGACAGTCAACTTCCGGTCAGCGCGGCTGCCTATGGCAGTGCGTCTATTTTGCTGATCAGTTACGCCTATATCAAAATGCTGGGCGGCGAAGGGCTGAAAAAATCAACGGAATATGCCATTTTAAATGCCAATTACATGAAAGTCAGGCTGTCCGGCTATTTCCCTATTTTATATGCCGGTAAACACGGCACCTGTGCCCATGAATTTATCATAGATTTACGTCCGTTTAAAGCGGCCGCGGGCATTGAAGCAGAGGACGTTGCCAAACGCCTGATGGACTACGGCTTCCATGCGCCCACCATGAGCTTCCCGGTACCGGGTACCATTATGGTGGAACCCACCGAAAGCGAGGATAAGGGGGAACTGGACCGCTTTTGTGATGCGATGATCAGCATTTACCATGAAATCCAGGCAGTAGAAAAGGCAGAAGCCGACAAAACGGATAATGTACTGAAAAATGCGCCCCACACCCAGCATGTTATCTGTAACGATAACTGGGATCATGGTTATTCCAGACAGCAGGCCGCCTTCCCGCTGGAGTATATCAAAGAAAACAAGTTCTGGCCATCTGTAGGGCGCATTAACAACACCTACGGTGACCGCAATCTGATTTGTACCTGTGAACCGGTAGAAAGCTATATGGAGGCTTAAATACTGGTTGTGAATAAGTAACTACATGAAAAGGCTTCCCTCTATTTGCGGAAGCCTTTTTCTTTTATACATTTGTTCCATGAAAAAGATTATCATCACGATAGACGGTTATTCATCCTGTGGCAAAAGCACACTGGCCAGGCAACTGGCCTCCCGGCTGGATTATGTTTTTATAGACAGCGGGGCGATGTACCGGGCTATTACTTTATATTTTCTGGAACATAAAACAGACATCAAGGATGAAAAGGCTATAAGTGATGCCCTTGACCAGATCAGATTAGAATTTATAAACAACGGCACTCCCGGTCAGTCCGATATCCATCTGAATGGTGATAATGTAGAAAAAGCCATCCGCACCTTGAAGGTGTCCAATCATGTTAGTGATATTGCAGCACTGGAAGCCGTTCGGCATTTTGCCGTGAGCCAGCAACAGGCCATGGGAGAAAAAAAGGGTATTGTGATGGATGGTCGCGATATCGGCACTACGGTTTTCCCAAAAGCAGAATTAAAAATCTTTATGACGGCAAGCATTGAGGTGCGTACCCACCGCCGCTATGACGAACTCAAAGCTAAATATCCGGATATATCCTTAGAGGAAGTCAAAGATAATCTGCTTAAAAGGGACCTGATAGATTCTACCAGAAAAATCAGTCCGTTAAGGCAGGCTAAAGACGCGATTACCCTGGACAACTCCAAGCTTTCCATGCCGCAGCAGTTAGACATAGCTGCCGGTTGGGCAGAGGAAATCCTAAAAGGGCAACTGGCATCTAAAATATAAGCCACCAAACTGACATAGTCTTAAAGCCGAAGAGGATAAAGTATTGATGATACTTTATCCTCTTCGGCTTTAAATATTTAAATAGTTATGATATCACAGGGTTGAAGCAGCTGCTAGAGTTTACGAACCCAAATATTACGGAAACTGATAGGTTTGCTATTATCTCCATGAGCCTGTAACTTAATAGGACTTGGGCCGTGTGCCGCTCCCTGATACGAAGGCTGGCCAATATAAAGGGTGGGCCCTTTTAATTCGTAATTATTTTGTACCAGAACGCCATTAAAGAAAACCGTTACTCTTGCCGGTGATTTTAGCGTGCTGTCCTCATTAAATCTGGGAGCCGTCCAGATCACATCATAAGATTGCCATTCTCCTGGCATTCTGGCCGGGTTGGCTAAGGGCACGGACTGTTTATAAATGGACCCCGCCTGACCATTTGTGTAGGTCTTATTTTTATAAGAATCCAGAATCTGCAACTCATAACCAGCATCTCCGGAACCTATCGAGGCCAAAAACAGGCCACTGTTACCGCGAGCCTGGCCTTCTCCTTCAATATCTGCCGGAATCCGCCATTCAATATGCATCTGATAATCCTCAAATTTTTCTTTAGTCTGAATATTACCTGCCTTCTTATTGACAGTTAATATACCGTTGGCTACCTCCCAATTTGCCGGCTGGCCGGGGTTATTTACAGACTCCCAATGGCTCAGATTCTGACCATTGAATAAAATAATAGCATCAGAAGGGGCCTCCAGGGTGGTGGCTCCCGGTGTTACTACAGTAGGCACAGGTGAATATACTTCGGTATCTTCAGGCTTTTGCGCCATTACATTAACCGAGCCTGCTACTAGAATGGCTGCGGTCATTAAAAAGACTGTCTTATTCATAGTTTTTGTTTAATCAACATATTTATAGTTTCCAAATGTAATGAAAACAAACAAATAAGGGGCAGTATTGGGTTTTTGTTTAAAAACCTTCCGGTCATTTTCTTTTAAATTAAGTTTTTATTAAAAAATGACCTTACAGAGATTTGCGTTTTGCTATAAAAAATAAGCGGCGGTTATTTTAAATAAAAAAGCGGCCCCGATTGTCCGCTTTTTTATTTAAACTCTCTGAAAAATAGCTAGTTACAAAGAAACACCTCTTTTCCAGGGAATAAAATCGTATTGTCTGTTTCTCTCCGCTGCAATCAGCTGACGACCGCTGGCTACTTCAATGACATAATCCAGGATACGTGCACCGGCCTGTTCGATGGTTTCTGTACCATCAATGACGGTACCGGTATTAATATCAATGATATCCGACATCTTTTCTGCCAGTACGGTATTGGTTGCCAGTTTTACTACAGGCGCTATTGGATTGCCGGTCGGCGTTCCCAGACCCGTTGTAAATAAAACAATATTGGCTCCCGCCCCTACTTCCGCCGTACAGGATTCAACATCGCTTCCTGGTGTACAAAGCAGATTCAGACCAGGTTTGGACTGTCTCTCAGGATAATCCAAAACATCGGTTACCGGAGAAGTCCCTCCTTTTTTAGCGGCTCCTGCAGATTTAATGGCATCTGTAATCAATCCGTCTCTGATATTACCCGGAGAAGGGTTCATATCAAAGCCTGAACCCACAGCTACTGCCCTGTCGTTATAGGTATGCATCAGGCTCGAAAATCTTTCTGCCGTGGCAATATCAATACAGCGATCGCTAAGATTTTGTTCCACCCCGCAGAGTTCCGGGAATTCTGATAGGATCACCGATCCGCCAAGAGCCACCAATAAATCTGAAGTAAAACCAATGGCAGGATTTGCCGAGATTCCCGAGAAGCCGTCACTTGCGCCACACTCCAGTCCGATACATAGTTTACTGAGTGGGGCCGGCTCTCTTTGATGCTGATTTGCCTGCATCAGCCCTGCAAAAGTCTGCTTTAGCGCTTCGCTTAGAAATGTTTCCGTAACGCCTATTTTCTGCTGTTCCAGGATATATAAAGGCTTGTCAAATTCCGGATCCCTTTTCTTGATTTCAGCTTTTAAGATACTGGCCTGAGCATGCTGACATCCCAGACTGAGAACAGTAGCTCCTGCGACATTAGGATGGGTAATATATCCTGCCAGTAGCCCGCAAAGGGCATCAGAATCTTCTCTGGTGCTGCCGCAGCCCCCCGTATGGCTTAAAAAGCGAATACCATCAACATTTTCAAATAATCTTTCCTTTTTAGGCTGGGCAACTTCCGGATTTAGATCCGCCCCCAAAATATCTTCCAGGCTTTTACCGCTTTTATAAAGATCTATCAACTGCAGGGACTGGGTATCGATGGATTCTGTCTTGCCATAGCCCAATTCTTCTACCAACGCTTTTTCCAGTTTCCCCAGATTTTTATTCTCACAGAAAACCAGTGGCACGACCAGCCAGTAATTTGCAGTCCCGACCCGACCATCTTTTCTGTGATATCCCATAAAATGTTTGCCTTCAAAGGCGCCTGTATCAGGTTGGTGCCAATCCAGATGTCTTTCACCAATGGAAAAATCGCTGGCGGCATGCTTCAGGTTCCCCAGATTAATGGCCTCCCCGGTAGCGATAGGTTGCTTGGCTTTTCCTACCAGCACCCCGTACATAAACACCTGACCGCCAACATCAATATCTTCCGTTACAAATTTATGTTTTGCTTTTACTGTATCTTTTAAAAGATACGATTTTCCGCCAAAGTTCACTGTATCCCCCTTGTGGAGGTCTTGCAGTGCCACCAGTACATTATCCTTCGGATGTACTTGCAGGACTTTATTTACACTCACCTTCTATCTATTTTAAATAATAATATATGCTCTTTTTATGTTCATCAGGCATTGGCCAAAGCCCTGTCCAGGTGAACGTATCCTCCGTCTATATGCAGCAGTTGCCCCGTTGTATGGGAGGATTTTTCACTTAACAGGAACGCGGCTGTATTCGCAATTTCCTCTGCCGTAGTCATGCGGTGACCCAGTGGTATTTTACTGGTAATTTCAGCCAACTTAGCCTCAGAATCCGGCAAGGTTTTAATCCATTCGGAGTACTGTGGTGTCCAGCATTCTGCCACGACAATCGCATTGACCCGTATCTGATATTTAAGTAACTCAACAGCCCATTCCCTGGTCAGTGCATTTCTGGCACCATTGGCCGCCGCATATCCTGAGGTATTGCCCTGACCTACTTCTGCCGTCTTGGAAGAAATATTGACAATACTGCCTTTTGATTGAATCAAGGCAGGCAATGCATAATGCACGAGTAAATAATAATGGACTACGTTCTTATGCATGGACTCGATAAAGCCTTCGTAACTTCCTTTTTCCAGACCCACCCCATCATTATGGCCCGCATTGTTCACAATCCCGTCTATCCGGTTATATTTTTTGAGCACCTCATCAATAACTTTTTTACAGTTGGAAGGGTCGTTCAGCTCTGCTTCTATCGTAGAGCCCTGACCGCCAGCCGCTATAATTTCCGCTAACTTCTTTTGGTTATCCACAGCTTTTCTGCCAACGATCACCACCTTAGCACCTTCTGCAGCTACTACCTCGGCGATACCGGCACCAATACCCTTGGCGCCGCCCGTTACGATGATCACTTTATCCTTTAAGCCCAAATCCATATTTTTACTTTTAATCTAATTTAATTGATTGTCAATACCATAAAATCTGGCGGCGTTCCCTCCGAAAATAGCGGATATGGCCTCCTGACTTAAATCACTGAAATAATTTTCCAGCACCTCCACCCATTTACCATAACCAGTTGCCACCAGGCAGACCGGCCAGTCACTGCCAAACATGAGTCTGTCCACCCCGAATGCCTCCAGTACCGTATCCAGCGCACCCTTTAGATCTTCCGGCTTCCAGGATCTGAAATCAGCTTCCGTAACCAGCCCGGATACCTTACAATAAACATTTTTAAAGGCAGCCAGCTCCTGGATGTGCTTTTTCCATTGTTTAATTGCGCCTGTCTTTAAATCCGGCTTGCCTATATGGTCCAGTACCAGCTTGCAGGATTTAACCTGTCCATTATCCGGTCTGGCAGAAAGTCTTTCAACTAAAGGCATGATCCTGGCTAATTGATGATGATATACCAGCAGGTCATAACTATATCCCTTATCCAGAATTGTATGCAACCCCTTTTCAAATAAACCGTCTTCAAAAAAAGCCGGCAAATCAGTAACACCCTGTAAAATATGGCGAAACCCCTTTAAAACGGCATTTCCCTGATAACCTGAAAGTATCTGTTCCAGCTGCGGGCTTTTTAAATCCACCCAGCCTACAACGCCTTTGATAAAATCATTTTTTGCAGCCAGATTTAATAAAAAGTCTGTTTCTCCCAGCGACTGCTCCGCCTGTACGGCGATACAGCCTCCTATTTTATTTTCTTTTAATATGGGAGCCAGGTCTCCCGGTAAAAAATCTGCCCGAATCTTTGCCATATCATCCGTAATCCAGCTGTCTCTTACCGGATCAAAGACCCAGAAATGCTGATGTGCATCAATTCTTTGCATATGCGACTGCTGTTTGTTTGGAGGTACCGAGTCCTTCAATACCTAATTCTACAACATCACCCGGTTTTAAATACCATGGTTCCGGTTTCATGCCAAGACCGACCCCGGCCGGTGTTCCGGTTGATATAACATCCCCTGGCAACAAAGTCATAAACTGACTTAAATAACTGACCAGGTACTCAATATTAAAAATAAAATCAGAGGTTGAGGAGTCCTGCAATCTTTTGCCATTGACATCCAGCCATAGATGCAGGTTATTGGGATCCGCGATTTCATCTTTGGTCGCCATAAAAGGTCCTAAAGGTGCAAATGTATCACAGCCCTTTCCTTTAACCCATTGACCGCCTCTTTCTATCTGGAATTCTCTTTCACTATAATCATTGAGCAGTGCATAGCCTGCCACATAATCCAAGGCTTCCTTTTTTTCAACATAAGATGCTTTTTTCCCGATAACGACGGCCAGTTCCACTTCCCAGTCTGTCTTTACAGAATTTTTAGGGATAACCACCGGATCAAACGGTCCGCATAAAGCGGTGGTAGCCTTAAAAAACACGATAGGTTCCTCAGGAATCTTAGCTCCCGTTTCAGCGGCATGTTTGGCATAGTTCAGGCCGATACAAATGATTTTAGAAGGCCTTGCCACTGCACTGCCCCATCTCTGCGTAACTGACACTTCAGGTAGATTACATTCGTTTTTCATCACCTCTTCTGCCAGTTTCTCTAATCCTCCTTCGGCAAAAAACGCCTCATCATAATCCTTCACAAAGGCAGAAGTATCAAATCTCTTATCACCAATTAAAACGCCTGGTTTTTCCTGGCCCTGCTGTCCAAATCTTATCAGTTTCATAATCGTCTTTTTGTTATCTGTATTATTCTATATTCAATCTGTTGAACCTAGTTATTTAGTTTTATAAATCCACCGTCAATAGGGTAATCACAACCGGTAATAAACCCTGCTTCATCGCTGCACAGATATAAAATCAGATCTGCGATTTCAGATGGCTTTGCCATCCGGCCAATGGGTTGCGTGGCGGAGAGTTTTTCAAACATGTCCTGTTCACGGCCAGGGTAGTTTTTAGCCAAAAATCCGTCTACAAAAGGTGTATGAACTCTGGCCGGAGATATACAGTTACACCTAATGCCTTCCTTTACATAATCCTTAGCGACAGACAATGTCATAGCCAGGACAGCACCCTTACTCATAGAATAGGCAAAACGGTCCGGGATACCGACACTGGATGCGATGGAAGCCAGATTAAGGATGACCCCTTTTTTAGCAGCCTGCATCCGGCTGATAGCCGCCAGCATGGAATTATACACACCTTTTACATTCACCTGGTAAATCCGGTCAAAATCGGCTTCAGGAGTGCTGTCTAGCTTTCCGATATGGGAAACACCTGCACTGTTGACAAGAATATCTATGGAATCAGGTGTTCCATAGGCTTCTATGACCGCCGCCTGGTCCGTAACATTGACCAGTAAGACGGAGGCCTGTCCTCCTTTTTGTTTAATCTCCGCCTCTGTTTGCCGGGCACCCGCCTCATTTAAATCTACAATCCATACATGTGCACCCGCTTCAGCAAAGCTAAAGGCAGTGGCCTGACCTATCCCGCTTCCTGCACCGGTAATCAGTGCATTTTTCCCGTTTAAACTGAATTTCATTATATATCGCTTTTTATTTTTTATGATGAATACCCGGATGGCCTGATTTCTACCTCCAAAGGTATTCATTACGCTTCTAAAGAAAAGATTTCTTCCATCAGCCGCCATTTTTCCCCGGGCGCTGCTCCGGGCAGTGCCTGTTGGTATTTCCACATCAGGTTTTCCCACTCCTGCACTTTTGGATTGTTGTTATCCGCCTGGGCTTTTTTGTCAAAACTAAAATCCTCCCCAACTTGCATCAGCATAAAGAGTCTGTTTGCTGTTCGGTATATCTGCATATGTTCAATACCGCTTTCTTTTATACTGGCAGTGATCTCAGGCCAGATCCTTTTATGATAGGATTCATACTCCCGGATAAGTTCAGGATCATCTTTCAGGTCTAATGCTAACGCGTAAGTTTTCATAATTTTTCCAGGGGGTAACCCCATTTATATTTAATTTCTACACTATACTTCCTATTGAATGACAACAAATTAATGCTTGCTCAAATCTATCTGTAACTTTTCGCCTGCATTTTGATCATGGGGATCCAGGCCGATAGCATATCCCCTCCAACCATACCAGGCTACGATTACAAAACAAACCATCGGAATCACATAAGAGAAGGCCGTCGTATATTTATCTGCCAAAAAGCCCATGACTGCCGGCACGATTGCTCCCCCGACTATAGACATAATCATAAAGGAAGCCGCCTTTTTGGTATGTGATCCCAAACCTTTTATACCCAGGGCAAAAATGGTAGGGAACATAATAGACTCAAATAAGAAAATCCCCATTAAAGCACCGATAGAAATCCAGTTAAAGTGTAGTAAAACAATACCACAGAGCACCACATTTACAAGGGCATAAAAAGTCAAAAGTACCTGTGGGGCAAAAATCCGCATCAGTGCCGTTCCGATAAAGCGGCCGGCAGCAAATAAAAATAATGCGACACCCAATAATGTGGAGGCCAGTGCATTGTCTATCTTAAGGCCGCTCTCCGTACAATAATTGATAAATAAAGCAGCTACGCCAACCTGGGCAGCGATATAAAAAAACTGTGCAATGACCCCAAAAATAAAATGCGGATGTTGCCCTAGCGGTTTTTTATCCTCCTCAGCACTTAAATGTTCAGCCTCTGCTTCCTTGATTTCTGGTAATTTAGTGCGTATAAATAAAAAGGCAATAGCCAGAACCACCACGCCAATTACCAGATATACATTTTTAACAGAATCCAGGTTATCACTATTACCATCAGAGAAAAACAGCCAACTGGCGATAAACGGACCGCAAAAAGAACCAAGACCGTTAAAGCATTGACTGAGATTCAGCCTGTTAGCAGATTTTGCCGGATCCCCCAGCACCGTAACATATGGATTAGCGGTTGTTTCCAGGCATCCGCAACCGGCTGCCAATATAAAGAGGGCCAGTAAAAAATAATTAAAGTTATAAGACTCTGCCGCCGGATAAAATAAAAATGCACCAATGGCAAAGAGTAACAGTCCAAAGATGATTCCCTTTTTATAATCGAATTTATTGACAAAAACGCCAATGAGTCCGATCAGAAAATAGGCCCCGAAATAAGCTGCCTGCAATAAAGTACTCCTGGTTTTGGTCACATTTAACGTCACCTGAAAGTGCTTATTGAGTACATCCAAAAGGCCATAAGTGAAGCCCCAGATAAAAAACAGAGAAGTAACTAGTGCAAACGCAAACAGATACTTATTTTTTGACATATTACAATTTTAAAGTAAATTAGAATTTTAGTCTGATTTTGATATCCAAAGTAATTATAATAATTCAGGATTATAGTGTCATTTATTGGCCAATTCTTGTAATATATTAACATCCGTAAGTCTGAAAATACAGATTTGATGTAATAATAATTATACTGCGGAAGTGATTTGCTATTTTATCTGCCAAATTGAAAGGATTCCGCCTTGATTTTTTTATTTTTGTCCTTCAACTCGAAAAACCGAGAATAGCAGAATGAAAAAGATTGAATTAGAAATAATTGCTTTATCTCATAGTATGTCTGGTACCCAGTCCTATGCAGTAGTACTAGGAGAGGTAAACGGCCTGCGTAAATTACCTATCGTAATAGGTGGATTTGAGGCCCAGGCCATAGCTGTCGCACTTGAAAGAATGAAGCCCACACGCCCACTCACCCATGATTTGATTAAAAATATCACTTCTGCATTCAATATTGAATTACTGGAAGTGATTATTAACGACTTACAAGAGGGTGTCTTTTATTCAACCCTGGTTTGTATGAATGACCATCAGTCTGCTGAAATTGATAGCCGCACAAGTGATGCGATCGCCCTGGCAGTACGCTATGGGTGCCCGATTTATACCTATGAGCATATTTTGGACAGCGCCTCCTTAGAAATGAATACTTCTGCTGTCAGCAGCAGTTCTGAAGCCTATAATCCATCCATAACGGAAGAGACCAAAAAAGAAAGCGATCTTTCGCATCTTTCTGTAATTGAATTACAAAAAATGCTGGATCAGGTGCTGGAATCTGAGGATTATATTAAAGCAGCCGCCATCCGCGATGAGATCAATCGTCGTAAAAGCAAATAATCAGGCGTTTCGGCCCTTTTCAGTAACTAAATAGATTAAAACTCTACATGGCATGATTGTATCCCCTGGCGCAAAACTCAATTTGGGGCTATATATTACAGGCAAACGGCAGGATGGCTATCATGATTTATTGACCTTATTTTATCCTATCCCCTTTTCCGACAGCCTGGAAGTGATTGTGTCCAATACGGCTGATCAAAAGGCGGGAACAGTTAAAATTTCAGATAGATGGGCCGGCAAAATGGCTCCTGGCGATGTAGCAAATTCTCCTTTGCAACCATGTCCAGATCTGCCCCTCTGTTATAGCAGTTCCGGAATTCCAATAAAAGGAGACTCGCAAGATAATTTATGTATTAAAGCCTACCGGTTATTAAAGGCTGACTATCCTCAGCTTCCCGCCATTCAAATGCATTTACATAAAAATGTACCAATGGGTGCAGGACTCGGAGGTGGCAGCGCCGATGGCGCCGCCGCTTTAAAGGCATTCAATGAACTAGCCGGTCTGCAGCTTTCAGAAAAGGCCTTGCTGGATTATGCGGCAAGACTAGGCAGTGACTGTCCTTTTTTTATCAAAAATACGGCGCAGATAGCCGTGGGCAGAGGAGAAATCCTTTCCGAGGCCCCAGGTGGCCTGGAAAGCTTATTAAAAGGTTATACGCTGGTGCTTATTTGCCCGGGCATCCATGTTCCGACTGCAATGGCTTTTAATAATATCATTCCAAAACAAGGACCGGAGCTGGAAATGTTCACACGTATCTTCAGTAAACCTCCTGAATTTTGGCCTGATACCCTCACCAATGACTTTGAAACCCCTGTTTTTGCCCAGTTTGAAGCGATAAAAGCAATTAAAGAGGGATTATATACCCTGGGAGCCGCCTATGCCAGTATGACCGGCTCAGGAAGCTCCGTATTTGGATTATTTGCCAATGGGCAAATACCGACAGCTGCAGCGCTGGATAAATTTAAACCTTACAGCGTACATTCCTGGCCTTTATAACAAAGTGCCGGGTCCGGGCAAACTACGCAAATTGCTGAGCCGGCTATCTTTCCAGGTCTTCACCTGAAAAATGGAAAGGCAATAAAAAAGCAGCATCTTTTACCCGCACAACTGCACCGTTTTGCCCCGACATCAATATGAGTACCGGTTTACCAAACCTTACCTGTTGTTCCTGCAAGGCCTGCCTGCACATCCCGCAGGGTGCAATAGGCACCCTGTCTGTTCCTTTGGGGTTATAATAGCTGATCGCAATTTTTGTAACCGGCACCCCTGGATGAACAGAAGAAATGGTAGACAGCAATACTCTCTCTGCACAGATACCGACCGGATAACTGGCGTTTTCCTGATTGGTACTCTCTACGATCATTCCATTTTCTAAAAGCCCCACAGCCGATACCCCAAAATTGGAATAAGGCACATAGGCATGATGCGCTTTTTCCCTGGCTCTTTCCAGTAAAGCAGCCTCCTCAGGAACCAAATCCTCTATTGAATCAAAATAGTCATATGAAAACTGATATTGTTTCTCCATAAATCGAAATTTTAGTACTGTAATAACGCCCTTTATCCAATAATGCCGGGCAGTCAATTAACCTCTCCAAAAATAAAGGGGAATAAATATAAGCATTTATGGGAGAACTTTCTTTAAACAATTGATAATAATCAACTGAAATCCGGGCTAAATGGGGCGAAAAATTACAGGTGTTCAATTTTGTCGCAACCTATCAAAAATGGTAAAGGTTCTCACAGAGCCATGGGAATCCAGGAAACTTGTTTGAATGCTTGAACACGCATCTAAACTTCAGGTCATTTACGGCTAATAATCTGAGTGCAAAAAACCTTATAGATGGCAAGGGGAATTTGAAACGGACCTGGCATTATTTTCGGGTTATAAGAAATTGGCAAATTTTAGCCTACAATAACTATAGATATATCTATAAAACTTCATCATTTTGCCTGTTTTTATAGATATATCTATAGTTTATAAATCAGGACAAGAACTCATTAAAGAATTGGGACAACAGTATAAAAGTTACATAAGGCAAATAAGGCCGCCCCAAAAGATGATTTCAACTCAACACGGGTATTAGTACATTTACGATAAGCACATTTAAAAATGGAAGTTTTACAAGAATAACCTTATCTTACATTATAAAACCTTTGCGTGCCCTCGATTTGCAAGATGAAATAAACAAGCTTTTGCCTGAAATCCCTGCCAGCCCGAAAGAGATGTTCAAAAACATAAAATGAAATAAGCCATGGAAGATAATGTCATATTAATAAATTATGGAATCAGGATGTAGGGTATTTAGACGGGGACAAAAAAGCAAAAGTCGCAGTATTTGAATTTAAAAACAGTTTTCTTAAATCCGGCCTTGATATCTCTCCTATTGCAATGTCGATAAATGCGCCTCGAAGTCTAAAACATCTGCTTTGGCCTGGCAATAGGGACAAACTGTATCAGAATCTGCCTACCGCTATTGCTGACAGCTTGCCGGATAAGTGGGGCGATTCTATATATAGAGCCTGGTTAATAGACAACAAAATATCCACAAAAAAAATAACCCCGGTTGATCATCTTTTATTTATTGGATCAAGCGCTATGGGGGCATTGGAATTTGAACCAGCACAACTTATGGTTAATAATGAGCCGTCCATTCTAGACATACCAAGACTATATCAATTTTCAAGCCTGGTTTTTAAACAAAAAACACCAACGATAGTAGATAACAATCAGTCAATTCTTTGGCAGGATCTGATTAAAATAAGCTCCTCTCCTGGTGGAAAAAGACCAAAAGCAATCGTCGCCGTTAATAAAAACACCGGGGAAGTCATCTCAGGCCAAGGAAGGATTCCTAATGATTTTCAGCATTATATATTAAAATATGATGACAACTCCACTTATCCGTTGGCCAAACTGGAATTTGTTTATTATAAGATGGCCTTAAAGGCCGGCATACATATGATGCCCTCCGAATTAAGGCAATATGGCGATGTCCCACACTTTCTTACCCAAAGGTTTGACAGGAAGGGCAACCAAAAAATCCATACGCAAACTTTAGCCGCAATGGCTCCGCCAGTAAAGACTTATGAAGGAATTTTCGAGGTTATCAGGTATTTAAATTTACCGATTGAGGATTCCATTCAGCAATATCTGAGAACAGTTTTCAATATTATCACCCGCAATGTGGATGACCATAACAAAAACTTCAGTTTTTGCATGACTGAAAAAGCGATTTGGCGTTTATCTCCTGCATACGATCTGACTTTCAGTGTCGACTTAGGCGCTCCGGGATACGTCAATCGTCATCAGTTAACCGTAAACGAAAAGGATGAAGATATAAATAGGAAGGATCTGGAAAAGCTCGGTATTGAAAATGACATTCCGGAATACAAAGCCTTAATCAACCAGGTGATAGAGGCCGCCAATCTATTTCCTACCTATGCAAAGGAACTGGGCATCCAAAATGACCTGATTGCAAGTATCCAAAGTGAGTTTATAATGCTTTAGCCCATGGGACTTTCCTTGCCGTTCACCCGCAGGCTTTTTACCGGTATATTGCCATAAGCCACCTGAAGACTTACTTCTGCGCCTTTTAGCGTGACTGTCCCAAAACCCGTTTCCGTAGAGAGAAAACAGGCGAAATCACCGATTTGGGACCGGACAAATAGCGCCTGCTCTACAGCGTCGTACCGCAAACCGGTCAGGCCTTGTAAAAGGCCAAAACTGGAAAGCGCTCTACCGTAAAAATGGCCACATTCATATTCATCAAACGGATTACGGAGTCTGCCGTTATAACGCCCCCGGCAAGCCTGAACAATATCCAGTCCCTCTTTTACCTTGCCCATTAACATCAGATGACTGGCTACCTGATATTCAATACCCGTCCATACCTCATCACTATATACAAAGGGCAAGGATAATTTGCCCCCTTTGGGCCAGCTGCATAATAGTAACCCTCCATCATCCCCTAATGCAAATCCCGGCCTTTGAGGATTGGCATGTTTCATCAGACTGTTTTTTAAATTATACTTGTGAACAGCCAGCAAATGGCTGGTCACTTTTTTAGCATCAATGAACCCGTCCAGTCCACACATCTGACCAATCCAGGCGCCCAGAATACCGTCACTGAGACAACCTTTACCATATTGGTATTTGGGGCCTTCTTTTTTAAGGAGTGCTACGGCCTCAGCGGAATAAGCTCCGCCAAATGAATTTACTTTGGTAGGATCTTCCGCTTTTAATTGTTTATATTCAATTCGCTGAAAAAAATATTCTCCGTCAAACAGTTCATTTTCCAAAAAGGCCTTGCCCTTATCAAATAAACTTTCATACCTGGAAACATCCTGATGTAAAAAACGGCCCATCCGTATCATGGCCGTCAGGGCGCCCAGATAAAAACTATTACACATGCCGTCAGGTCCCCAAAACTCTATGTCATAAGTATTGTGATGCGGTTCCTCCACCCGGCCCTTCTCACCAGGATCCCAGGTTCTAATACAATAATCCAGACTGGCCTTTACCTTAGGGTAATGATCTTCCAACCATTTATTATCGCCGGATATGCGCCAATCGCGATAGATCTTCATGATGCCCCCAAGCTGGCCGTCAGCTGCTGCATGAAAATCATGCGTCGTCGGGCTTATGGGCATATTAGCCCTGAAATTCTGATGGCCCTCAGGGTTTTGATCTTCACAAAACTCCGTATCTCTTAAGCTCCTTTCCAGGGCCGGAAATAAATGGGCGGTTGCCTGCGCATAATTCCAGACATGCGTACAGGACCCGTGACAACTCCCGACCCAGTCTTCACAGCCTTCCCAGCACCAGAGGCGACCGTCATATTGCCTGAGTATGGTCGGAGATTTCAGTATGGATAAATTGGCCGTCACTGCTTCCATTACAATGCCTGGCAAAGTAGAGGCGTATAATGCCTGATTAAAAAGACGCGTCTTCTCCAATAGCGTCTTCAGGTTCGTTCTGTAATAATTGACGACGGCTGCTATATTCTTAAACCGGGCACTATACCAGGGCCTGTAAAATCTGTCACCCGACTGTTCTCCGGTCAGAATACCTTTTTCATCCTCAGCAAAGCAACGCTGCTGTTTTAAATGGGGATCTGGCGCACCCATACGCACCTCAGAAAAAGGGCAATACCACACCAGATGAATGGGAATGGTGAGCGTCTGCCCTGCTTTCAGCTCTACCGGAATATATATCGAAGCCCCGGGAGCGTCCTTTTCTACGGCAGGTTGCTGGCGGGCCGTCCCTTCACTGATCGTATTCCAGGCAGTTGTTAATGGATCCCACCAGTTGCCTCTGAACCAGCAGTGATCGATCAGGGATCCGGGATGATCAGTAAATACGGCAAAATCGCCTTGCAGATGCCTGGCATCTGCTTTCCCGTCCTGATGTAATACAAAGCCACCTTGCATGGCCTCTATGCGGTTTAAAACATCACTGTTATCCGCCAGAAAGTTCCGGCTATGAAAGGAAAACATCCCCCGGACCTCCTTTTTGCTTTTATTGGTCAGTTTATAATGTAAAGAGCCGGCAGGCAGTCCCGAGTTATCCTGATCGGCAGGTATAAAAGGACTCCAACCCTCAATTTCAACGTCGACAGGCAAATCCTCATCTTGTAAATGCACCCTGCCAAAAGGAAATGAACTTTCAAAACCAGCCTGAGCAAACCTTGGCAATCCATAGAGCTTCCCGACATCGCCCAGACCGGATTGCCGAGGACCGAAAATCTTCCAGGAAGCAACGGCGCCTTCCAGCATTTTGGCTATGCGCCTGGTTCCCTGAGCGTTGTCTTCTTTGATGCAAAAGGTCGCAAACATACCCGGCTCATTAAAAATATCCGGGTGATTGCGAACACTCATATGACTAATGGCCCCCATCCCTTCCAGACAAAACATACCAGCTCCCAGCCCTCCGATCGGGAAGGCCACGTGCTCCAGGGATTCATTTTGATAACGAAGCTGGTCAGAGGAACGTTTAACCCCCAAAGATGTAGAGACGTTTTTACGCACATTCTCCTTCATAAAACCCACGCCGGCTCCCTGCCAGGGCAGCAGTGTAGCACCGATGCCTCCAAGCGTTATTTGTTTAATAAAGGTGCGCCTTTTATTAGCAGCAGCCTTCGTATTTTCCGGAAGCAAATGCTTCTGCTCTGTATTTTTAGCTAAGTCTTTTTTTTTCATAAGAATATCTTCAGTAGTTAACGGGCAAGGAGTAAATCAACTAATTTTTCAGGCGCCAGCCTGGGATTCAAAATACGCTGCAGTGTACCTGTTGAATCAAAACAGGCCACGATAGGAAAATGTTCAATCTGATAATATTTCTGGACAATAAAGGTATACCCCTCAGAGCCGATTTTTAGATTCGGGTGGCCGGAAAGTTTATAGGTACCATCAAAAGCTTTCACGGCATGCATATCCTCAAAAGTGATCATGAGAATCTGCTGCCGCTGTAACTGATCCAATCTTTTTGAAAGGGCCGCGGTAAATGCCTGACACTCGGGGCAGTCAGGCTGAAAGTAAATCAAAATCAAAGGCTTGGTTTTATCCAGCTCCTTATAAGTATATCCTTTGCCATCCACCAGCCGGATCTTAAAAGGCGGGACTTCTTTCCGGTATTGACTGATGTCGATGGTGTCCAACTCATGCGCTTCATCCTCAGCGCTATCTGGTGTTGTCCGGCTACTTAGAGAATCTAGCTGAGCAGCATCTACGGAGTTATCCTTTATACCGGCTTCACCCACCTGACGGTTACCACCCTCAGCGCAGGCACTAAAAATACTTACAAGTAATACCCAGGCGATTATTTTCAACTTACAAGGGGTCAGAATTGCCATAATAAAAATATCTGTTTAACCGGTAACTTAGCCACATTACCCTAAGGAGCGCAACAACTAAGTTACCAGAATTAATTTACTTTAATAGCCTACATTTTGTTTATATAACCCATACGAATAGTTCATCTGCGGCTGAGGGATCGGCATATACTCATCCCTTCCTTTGGTAAACTTCCCATCTTTCATCCATGATCTGGCTCTGGGGACTTCTTTGGCAAAATAATCATTCATGACGGAGTCAGCTATACCCCAACGGACAATATCATACCACCGCTCTCCTTCCATGGCAAATTCCAGGCGGTCTTCCCACATTAATGCCTTCCAGGCAAAGGCCTTGGTCCAGTTACAGTTAACACCATCCTGATAGGTTGCAATATCATAAGGAAGTGTAGGTTTTCCATTTATGAATTTAAGGCGACCGGTACTATTAGCCGCTCTTGTCCGGATCTCATTGATGATCGGCAGGGCTTCCTTATACCGGTCCAGCTGTATCAGCGCTTCCGCTTTCAGTAAAAGCACCCGGTCATACCGAATAGCCGTTTCATTTTTAGAATTCCACATCCAGAACAGATTTACAAGAACGGGGCTTCCTGCTTCCACATTTTCTTTTAAAGAGCTAAAATAGCCATAGATAATCGGATCTCTGGAGGCGCTGCTGTCAAAGAGTAAATCCTGCTGATATTTCCAGGGAATACCAGGAATGGCCACCGTATGACCGATTCTCGGATCCCACTCATTGGACTGAAAATAGGTATCCTTGTTTTTAATATCAGCGTTATTATAATTATCAAATAGCGGGATTCCGTCCTTATCCACTCTAAATGCATTGACCATGGCATAGGAAGGCTTATGAAAATCGCAGCAGCTGAAATAAGGCGGCCACCAGGGTGCGTTCAGCGGTGTTCCGCCATTTAAATTACCATTGGGCGTTCCGTCATCATGGGTATACTGCCATTCCCAAATGGACTCCGGAGACTTGTTGTCCATGGTATATTCAAAATTATCCGCAAAATCTGCATTCAGATGATACTTTCCGGAATTAATAATATTATCCAGCAAATCAAGGGCCTGCTGCAGTCTTTGCTTATTAATGGTTTTTACCTGATTATTTTCATCCTCTTCATAAGCCATCCACATCAGTACATTAGCCATCTCCGCCTGGGCGGCATATTTAGTAGGTCGTCCGGGTTCCTCCTGCGTTTCAGGCAAATTGGCGGCAGCGCTGGAAAAATCATTATAAATGTCATTCCAGATATACAAATCACTTTGAGCAGTATCCGGATGATTGGGAATTTTAGGGATTGAATCCACAGGTACGGTTTCGTCATAATAGGGAATCCAGCGAAACCATTTTTTTAACTGCAAAAACATCATTCCCCGTAAAAAGCGCATTTCGGCGATACGGGTATCTTTTTGAGGATAACTGCCTGCGTCCAGTTTATTTAATGCCGTTAAAGCTGCATTACACCTGGAGACACCCTCATACTGGCCGAACCAGATGCCGTCATTATTACCCACACTGGGCGTCACCAGCGAGAAGACCTCCATCTGATACCAGGGGGTCTGATCAGAGAGGCCTCCGCCTCCTTTATACGCATCATCAGATTTAATGTCCGCCAGCCAGGGGCTCATCTTCTGATTAATAATACCTTCGTGTGCCACCCAGGCATAGGCCGCTATAACCAGACCGTCCACATTCTCAGGGGTTTCTACATCTTCCGGTGTAACGGCGCCCTGCTGCTTAACATCTAAGAACTTATGACAAGACGTAGTCAGCACCGCCATAAGCAGCACAAAACAGCCATATATTAGTATCTTTTTCATAATATTTATTTTATTAGCTAACATTTACATTCTTTAAAAGGACACGTCCAGCCCAAATTTGAAAGTCCTGGGGATGACGTAAGGATTGCTATAATCATTACCGGTAAAATTTTCCGGATCCGGTCCCGTAAAAGCATTATCTCCCCAGCTTTTTTTGATACTCACCAGATTTAAGGCAACAACAAAAAAGTGAACCTTCTCAATACCAATAGACGAGGTGATGGCCTTAGGTAAAGTATACCCCAGTTGTATATTGCGCAGCTTCAGATAACTCCCGGATTCCATAAAGTAAGTGGAGGTCCGGAGTTCATCATTGGCATTGGTCAGCGAAAGGGCCGGAATGGTAGAACTTGTATTAGTCGGCGTCCAGGCATCCAGTACTCTGGTGGGATGGTTAAAGCCGCTTTGCACCCACACATTCCAAAAATCACTGTAGGTTTTCCAGCCGTCAGATACTGTATTTCCGGCTACACCTTGCCAGAACATGGAGAAGTCGAAGTTTTTATAACTGGCATTAAAGCCCAGACCAAATTCCACTTTGGGATCCCAGCTGCCGATCCAGGTGCGGTCATAATCATAATCAATCTTTCCATCAGGCACCCCGTCGGGGCCTGATATATCTTTATAGCGAATACGACCGATTCCCTTGCCGGGTTGATCAGCGGCCTTATCCACCTCATCCTGAGTCTGGAACAATCCATCCGTAATAAATCCATAATAAGAATGATAAGGGTGGCCGATAATATCATCATCTTTCAGGGCACTGCCGCCATATGTATACAAGACTGTATTAGGAACACTCACAATTTCATTATGGTTATGGCTAATATTAGCCGTTATAGAATAATGAAATTTCTTAATGGGATCACTGTTATAAGTCAGCTGAATCTCAAAACCTCTATCCACCATACTGGCACCGTTATACCATTCATTGGCACCTTCTCCCAGTACCCCAGGGTAAGGAGGATTATACAGCATTCCGTCTGTAAAGCGGTGGTATACATCAAATGATCCTGATAGCCTTTGATCAAAAAGGCCAAAATCAAGACCAATATTTGTCTGACGATCGCTCTCCCATTTTAAGTCCGGATTCCCTGTTTGCACCTTTCTAAAGCCAGAAGGCAGACTACCTGTTTCCGCACCGCCAATTCCATAAGAAGTCCCATTGTAATCTGCCACAAAATAAGTTTTGCTTGCATTGGAAGAAATAGAGGAGGTATTTCCATTCATCCCCCAGCTCCCTCTGAGCTTCAAATCAGAAATCGCAGTAAATTTTTTCATAAATGCTTCCTGACTAATACGCCAGCCAGCGGAAAATGCGGGAAAGATGCCGTATTTATGGTTCTCGCCAAATTTTGAAGAACCGTCATCTCTTATCGTTCCCGACAGTAAATACCGGTTATCATAGGAATAGTTGAACTTTCCAAAATAAGACAGAAAATTATACCGGTCTCCACTGCCTGACACGGACATGTTTCCCGTGGCAGTACTTAAATAAGCATAATCATAATTTTCAAAGGATAATCCCTGACGGTTGCCGCTCATGGTCTCTGTCTGATATTTAGTTGCTTCGGTACCTGCTAAAACATCCAGTTTGTGCTTTCCTGTTTCCAGCTGATAATCCAGCGTATTGGTATAGCTCAAAGTTGCCGCCTGCCAGTACCACTGATCCACATTATTGGTCGGCTGAAACTTCCCCCCGCCTTCGGTAAAAGTGAACTGAATGGTCCTGTGATAGCCCTCCGTATAAATTAAGCCCACCTGCGAGTGGTAATGAAAATGCTTTAAGAAATTCACATCTGCATAAATATTCCCGTAGAGTTTATTGTATTTATTGGCGTTATCTTTATTTAGCGTCAGCTCTCTGACCGGGTTCCAGTAATCATCCATGCCTAAATTAACCGCAGAACCGCCCCATCCGCCATCTGTGGTATGGACCGGCACAATAGGAGGTTCTACCAGCGCATTATGCATCTGATTCTGATCCACCATTCTCATATGAGATGCTTCCATATTCTCGCCTATGGTTAAATGATGGTCCAGTAAGTCAAAACTGGTATTGAGTCTGGCAGTAAACCTTTTATATCCTGTATATTTTTGCGTTCCCTCGTTTTCATTATAGTTCACGGAAAATAAGGTCCTGGAATTTTCCGTCCCGCTGGAGACCGTCACCTGGTGATCCTGTTGAAGTCCCAATTGAGAGATGGCGTCCAGCCAATTCGTATTCGCCGCTAACATGGTGGAATCGTCGTTCAGGTATTTTCTGGGTGTGATCTTATCCAGTACAGGTATCCCCTGATCATTTTTATGCCAGTCATAATCATAGATCTGGGTCGCATTATTCGGATCCTGGCCGTCATTGACCGCCGCCTGCCACAGGGCCTGTCCATATTGCATGGTATTCATCATCGGCACTTTATTTGCAAACTGAGAAAATCCGACAGCCCCATTATAAGTTACCTTTGCTTTGCCTAAATGACCTTTTTTCGTCTCAATTAAAATGACGCCGGCACCACCCTGTGCACCATAGATACTGGCCGATGCCGCATCCTTTAAAATCTGCATAGAGGCAATGTTATTCGGGTTAATATCCCTTAGATTCATATTGCCGCTTGGCACCCCATCAATGACAATTAAAGGAGAAGCCCCGTTAATGGACGTAAGCCCCCTGATTTGTATGTCTGTGTTACCTACCGGACTGCCATCTGTAGTTATATGTAAACCGGGCACCACGCCCTGTAAGGCTTGCATAATATTTGTCACTCCGTGATTTTTGGCTAAGTCCTTTTCAGAAACCACACTGATTGCTCCAGTCAGATCTGCTTTTTTCTGCTTCATATACCCGGTCACTACAATCATATCCAGATCTCCATTAACGGGTTTCAATGCACGGTCGATTTCATGGTTATTTTCAATGGAGACCGTATCTTTTAAATAACCAATAGCTGTAATGACAAGCTGACTGCTGCCATTGGGTGCGTTTATCTGATATCGCCCCTGATCATCGGTAATCGCCCCTTTGGTCGTATTCAGCACCTGAACAGAGGCTCCTTCGATAGGCTGCTGTTTATCATCGGTAATTTGCCCCCGAACCAAAAAACCATCCTGATTGTCTTGAATCTGAAAAAAAGGTATTTTGGCAGCCTTGCCATAACCAGGCAAACATAAGAGCATAAGCACCAGTAGCCCCAGAAAGAATCCACGCGGCCATCTTTCAGCCGGCCTCCCGTGATGTGTTCCATTAGTCGATAGTTTGTGATTCATTTTAAATGAATTAAAATGTGAAAAAATAAATATTGCCAAGGTCACTCTACCACTATCCTTTTTGCTATTGAGCAACCTAAGAAAACCGAGTCTTTGTGATTCCTTTTTAAACCGTCCTAACCCTATCTTTTATTAGATAACTTAATCGTTTAAGCAAACAAATAAATAAGTGCCATCAGCAATCCTCCCTTAAAAAATAGGACAGGCTGAAATCTCCAATTTGCTGATACCGTCGATATCGCTCTTTTATCAAAGATTTCCATCTCTGATCGGAGGTAGGTAAATAAGTGGTCAAAAATCCCTGGCCCATCGACTGCATGGCATCTTCTACCCGCCGGTACCAGCCTGCTTGTGTGGCGGCAAACATCGCCGCTCCTAAGGCACAGCATTCATCCGACTGATTGATTTTAATCGGTCTGTCTAATATATCTGCCATGAGCTGCATAACAAAAGGGGATTTATGCGCAATACCTCCAAGGCCGATAATACCTTTAACCGGAACCCCATTACTTACAAACCGTTCAACAATCATCTGACTGCCAAAACAGGTGGCCTCCACCAGCGAAGCGAATACGTCTATAGGTCCCCTACTCAAATCCAGGCCTGTGATAGCAGCCTTCAAATCCGGGTTCACATCGGGGCTTCTTCTGCCGTTAAACCAATCCGTGCTTACAGGTAACCGCTTCCACTGCTCCAAACTAAGCGTTTCAGCCTGCTGTGAAAGTCTCTGAAGCAGTTTCTCCTTATCCTGCTCCCCTGTCTGATGCCCCAATAACCCCATAGACTTTAACAAAAATGAGCTGAACCACCCGTACACGTCCCCGAATGCGGACTGCCCGGCCTCCAGGCCCATCATTTGAGGAATAATGGAACCGGGAACCTGACCACAAATACCGCCTACTGTCTGATCCTTCATTTCTTTAAGAGGAACGACCATCATATCACAGGTGGAAGTACCCATTACTTTACTGAGATAATAAGGTTCTATCTGCCCTCCAACAGCTCCCATATGCGCATCAAGCGCACCAATACCGATCTTTACCCCTTCAGGTAATCCTAATTTCTCTGCCCATGGCTGACTGATATTTCCAGCAGATACGTCGCTGGTAAAATGCGCCGGACTCAGTCTTTCCCGCATCCCTGAAAGCAAAGGGTCAACTCCTGCTAAAAATTCTTCCGTCGGATACCCCTGCCATTTTTCTGACCAAAGGCCTTTATGGCCTGCCGAACAGACATTTCTTTTTAGCTGCCGGACGTCCCTGCCTCCTGTCAATAAGAAGGGCATCCAATCGGCGTGTTCAACAAAACAGTAACAGGCTTTTGCTGCACGGCTATGCTGCCTTAAAAGATGGAGCCATTTACTCCAGAACCATTCGGGCGAATAATAGCCACCTACAAAGTCAAGGTAACCTCCCGTTGCAGGGCTTAACCCCGCGTTATAATGATTAATATCGCTGGCTTCATCAATACCACTATGGTCCTTCCACAAATAGAACATCGCCTCCGGATCTTCCTTAAATTCCTCCAATAAAGCAAGCGGTGTTCCGTTGATGTCCACAGGTGCCGGCGTAGAGCCTGTGGTATCTATACTGAGTGCCCCAATCTGACCCGCGATATTGCCCTCTACCTTACTTAAAACAATCTTCACTACCTGCTCCAGACTTTCAATATAATCCAAAGGATGCTGCCTGAATATTTTTTGGGCAGCGTCACAGTATAACCCCTCCTTCCAACGGGGATAAGCGCAGGCACCCTCAGCCATTGTTTGCCCATTAGCGGCATCTACCAATAAACATCGAACTGAATCCGTTCCAAAATCAATTCCCAGACAATACCTGTTTTGTGCATGTGTTTGCATTTGAATGCTCATTTTTAATATTAAAATCCGAACCTTTAAATTAATGGGCTTGCGTAAGCGTAAAATCCGCTCTCTCCCCTTTAAACTGATCACTAAACTTTGTCTGGGTCAACCAGGCAAATACACCAATAAATAGAAAACACAACAGCGGTATTATAAATGCCACGTGCATCCCGAAATGATCCCCTATCGCGCCCATCACCGGCGGACAGAAAGCGCCGCCAGCCACTGCCATCACCAGAAATGAAGCGGCCTTTTTGGTTAAAGGGCCAAGTCCTCTAAGTCCGATAGCAAAAATGGTCGGAAACATAATGGACATAAAAAAATAAGTGGAAAATAAGGCAATCACGCTCAACCAGCCCAGGTGCATGACAACGAGGGCTACGAGCAGTGTATTGACGATACCATAGATTGTTAAAAGCATTCTGGGGGAAAAGAACTTCATCAGATACGCCCCTATCAGCCTTCCAATCCAAAAAGACCCCATTCCGCCCAAGGCCAGAATCAGAGAAGCTGCCTGTTCCGCATTTTTGGGCATAAAAACCTCCCCAAACAACCCCAAATGCGCCATCATACCACCTACACTCTGTTGCAGGCCTGTAATGGACTCCGTCGTATAATTAATAAAAAAGGAATTGACGCCTGTCTGTGCGGCAACATACAGAAACTGAGCAATCACTGCCAGTACAAACATGGGGTGTTTTAATAAAACCCTGGTAGGTGTATTTTCCTCAATAGCAACTTGCCCCGGATCGTTCTTTTCAATAATGACCGGCAGTTTGGTAAAAATAAACACGAGGATTAAAAGTACAACGATCGTCCCTACCATCATATAGGGTGGTATCAGCGAGTCAAAAGTGCCTGCATTTCCTTTTTGTTCTGCACCAAATATCCAAAGTCCTCCCATTAATGGTCCAAGAATCCATCCAAGCCCGTTAAATGACTGTGCGATATTGATCCTCCTGGCTGCTCCTGAGGAGTGGCCCATAACGGTAGTAAACGGATTGGCGGCAGTCTCCAGGCAGGCCAGGCCGCAGGCCAAAACAAACAGTGCTACTAAAAACGGAATAAAGGCCGCCAGCTTAGCTGCCGGATAAAATAAAAAAGCGCCGATGGCAAATAAACTAAGCCCCAGTATAATTCCTTTTTTATACCCATGCCGCTTCATAAAAACACCTGCAGGATAGGCCATCACTAAGTACCCGATATATAATGAAAACTGAACAAAGCCGGACTCGGCTTTGGAAACATGCAGGGTGTCCTGAAAATGCTTATCCAGTACATCCAGCAGGCCGTGGGCAAAACCCCAGAGTAAAAAAAGTACGGTGATCAGAATAAAGGGCCTCAGATAATTTTTACCTCCATCATCTATAAAAAGAGGTTGTTTTTTAGCGCGACTCATTTGCTTACTTTTAAGAGGTTTTATAAAGTGGCCCAAACGCCTGACAGGCCCTAAAATCAGCGCCTTCTAAGTTTGAACCAAAACTTGACCATACGGACGGGCGCATAATCCTATCCGCCGGCACATTGTGCATATTGACCGGGATTCTGAGAAGGGCTGCCAGCGCTATTAATTCATGGCCAATATGCCCATAGCTAATGGCTCCATGGTTGGCTCCCCAGGCGGCCATCACACTATAAACATCTTTAAAAGGTCCTTTGGAACCCACACGGGGGGCAAACCAGGTAGTAGGCCAGGTTTTATCTGTCCTGTCATCAAGAATTTTATGTACTTCGTCTGGTAATGACACGGTTTCTCCTTCAGCGATTTGCAATACGGGACCTAATCCTGCTACCAGATTTAAACGGCACATCGTTACAGCCATCCCTCCCCTGGTCACAAACTTGGAAGAATAGCCGCCGCCTCTAAAATAGTCCGTGTTGGCAGGATACCAGGTTGTGGCCTTCAGGCAGTCGTTTTTTTCTGCTTCACTTATTTCCCAGAAAGGTTTCATGACAGGGTTCCCTTCAATGGATTGACGACCGGTCCCGTCCAGTGTGGCTGAACCAGAATTGATTAAATGAATAAATCCACCTCCTGCATTCCCTTCAGGCTTCCAGCCGGTAACCCGCTCCACACTCTCGGGACTCCAATATGTTCTGACATCTGCAAAAATCTGGGCGGTATGTGTGAGTAAGTTACCCAGCAGCATACTCAACCCGTTCAGGCTATCATTTTCGGTAGCCACTACAAAGGGTGCGCGTATACCGTTCCAGTCAAAGGAAGAGTTCAGCATAGCTTCCGCAAAATCGCCGTTCGGCAAAAAATCGGTCCATTGTCTTTGACCCTGGAATCCGGAAACAATGGCGTTATGGCCTCCGGACTCCTCTCCAAATCCAATAGATTTAAGATGCGGATTACCCTGCATCAGATCGCGGATAATCATGGTCATTTTAATAACGAAGTCCCAGTCCTTATCCTTTTGTTCCCGACTGAATTTTTTCTCTTCCCGGTTATAATCTTCCCCTTCCTGGCAATGTTGTTTCACCCAGTTTCTGGCCCTTTCAAATTCTGCTTCATCATAAATTCTTTTTTCAATTCTTCTGAGCACCTCTGAAGAATCCACATATTCTGTTCGCAGTCCAAAATATTGCTGCATCAGCCTTGGATCTACCATAGAGCCCGCTATCCCCATGCAAACTGAACCGATGGCCAGATAGGACTGTCCGCGCATGATCGCTACTGCCAGTCCGGCTTTGGCAAAAGTCAGGAGTTTTCCCTTTACATCTTCCGGGATATGCTCATCTCCCAGATCCTGGACGTCATGTCCGTAGATACCGAAAGCTGGCAATCCGAATTGATTGTGTGCCGCAAGTGTTGCCGCCAGATACACGGCTCCCGGTCTTTCCGTTCCGTTAAACCCCCAGATGGCTTTGGGCCAGGTGGGATGCATATCCATTGTCTCACTTCCATAACACCAGCAGGGGGTAACAGATAAAGAAAGTCCGACGTTTTCCAGTTCAAATTTCCTTCTGCAAGCATCTGATTCTTTCACCCCGCCAATAGTTGAATCCGCAATCACTACACGTACTTTAGAACCATCCGGATAGCGAAGATTGTCCATGTATAATTTCGCAACACTCTTTGCCATTTGCATCGTTGTATCCTCCAGGGACTCCCTGATTCCTCCTAGTCTCCCATCTATTATTGGACGGATCCCGATGGCTGGATATATAGCCATTTGCTTTGTCTGTTCCATACATCTTCTTTTTGAATATTATTAGAATTGAATTTATACATACGTATGTTTTAAAAGTCAGGGCAATAAAAGCCCTTCAGGCCAAATGCATGATTTTTTTGCCTGTATAAACCTTTAAATGCTCAGAAATCTGATTAGCCGCAGCCCTTTAAAAATAAAATCTTAATACTGCGACCTAATACATGTATTATTTAAAATACTTAGTCAAACAGTTCACTTATTTATTAAAAATTCACGGAAAAGCCGTAGTAATATCGGATAAAGAAACCCCTAATAATTGTAACGTAATTTTATTTAAATCCTCCACCGAACCGGTAATATGATAAACCGATTGCTGGTGTGTCAAGGAGGCTCCGGGGGCTAAAAAGGCGGCAGGAGAAACACTTTCCAGCTCATAAAACGGCCCCATCTGACTACCATCAGCGAGCGGACCGTCGTTATACGCATTGACTGCATCACCGTCAAATACAGGCGGTTTGGTATTCCACTGTTGATTCAGATATTTTGCATGTGCATCTATATTATAATGTAACAAGGTCAGCACCTTTGAGTCGGCACTATAACTGCCAATCCAATCTCTGGCCTTAGCTGGTCTGACGCCAAGCTTTCCTCTCATTTTGCCATCCGCTTTTAAATACAAAACATCCTCTGTATGCTTTAACCGGTCTTCAGGAATAGCTCCGAAATAATCGGTGGTGGCTACCTGATTAAATTCAGTCGCAGGTGTTTTTTTAAAGGGAACCACAATAACGGTTTTATCAGAAGGAGTAAACATATCCAGTATCCATATACAAGGCATACCTGTATTTTCATCCCAACTAGCCGTACCTGTATTCGTTAGTTTATTATCGGTCAAATAGGCCACCAGTTTAATATCTGGAAAGGATTTACTGATCTCCATTCCTGTCTGCCTGTCAATTTCCATGGGCGACAATAATTGTATCACCCTTTCAATGGATAATGAAAGATGCGTTCCTTTATAATTCAGCAGATTCATTTGTTTGGTCAAGGTTGCCGAACGCGCGTCTGATTTCTCAATTGTCCAGCTTTCACTATCAAACGCATCAGGCGTTTTCCAGTTATCAAATTCCATTGTGCTGTCAGGCGCAAAAAACAGAGAATACTTCCCGCCTTCCGGCCCCAGCCAAAATCTGTTTTCTCCGCCGTAAGCATTCATATGCGGATCCAGCGATCCGTTGAACGCTTTGTAATTCACCCAGCCAAAGCTCTGCCCCCCGGTGCCCTGTGCCGTAGAGGTAAAGACCTTGGCCTGATATTTAGCCGAAACAATAATCTGGGCCTGCGGATTTTCGGGAAGACTCAGCACCAACAGATTGCTGTCCTTTTCTTTTAAAAAATTCAGATCATGTCCAAAAGTGATTATGGAACTATCGTTTTTTACTACCGAACTATCCTTTACGGACTGATCGGACTTTTCTTTTTTGTTGTTATTACAGGACATAAGAATTACCATTAAAATGAATAGCGGATAAAAAAGTTTTTGACTTTTTCCAATGAATCTTGTTTGCACTTCCTTTTTTTTAATTAGAAAATAATATTTTACGTAATTAACATTAAAAATCACTAGCTTAAACCTTTAAGCTATTAAAGCCTGAAACGATTCAGCTTTCCCTTGTAACTAATTTTGCTTCAACAATAACGGATTCGTAACTATTGCGTGATTTACCGGGCTGCTGAATTCTTTTAATTAATAAATTTATGGCTTCTTTGACCAATTGTTGCAGACACTGCGACACATAACTTAGCGGTGCATAGAAAAAATCAAAAGCATCACTTTGGTCAAAAGAGACAATAGCCAGATCTTCTGGCACCTTAATCCCCAGTCCGATAATAACTTTCAAACCTAAAACCGCCAGGCTATTGGTCGCAAAGAAAATACCATCCACCTGCTGTTCTCCATTAAAGAGGTTCAACATCTGATTTCTGACATCCTTTTCAATATCCTGGTAGGACGCTTCGCAAATCAATTTTTTATTTACTTTGATCTTATGCTTTTTAAGCGACATTTTATATCCTTCGGTGCGGTCCGTTATATGAGCCATTTTTGTCTTATAGGTCAAAATGGCAATATTGTTTCTACCTTTTCCAATCAAATGATCCACCGCTTGTTCAGATACTTCTTTGTTATTAATCCGTACGCTGTCAGTGGGAAAATCAGGAAAATAACGATCGATGAGCACCACAGGAATCCCCGTTTTCTGAACGGCACGAATCTGTTCTTCGGTGTGTTCGGTAGGCGAAATAATAAATCCATCTACCTGCCTGTTCAGGTATACGTTAATCAAAGACTGAGATTTCTCCGCATTCTCATCACTACTGCCAAAAATCACCACATAGCCAAGTTTCATAGCTTCATCCTCAATCAACCGGGCAATCATGGAGAAAAACGGGTTCGATATATCCGCTACGACCAGACCAATGGTTTTAGATTGCCCGCTCTTTAAACTTTTAGCCACTAAATTGGGCTGATAGTTCATATCAATAACTGCCTGACGAATTTTCTTTACCATGTCCGCTCCCACCCTGGCTTCCTTTTCCTTATTATTAATAACATAAGAAACCAGGGCAGTAGAGACGCCTAAATGCTGGGCAATATCTTTAAGTGATGTCTTTTTATTCATGAATCAAAAAACGGGCTTTATGCTTCAAATTTAGGATAAACACGGTAAAAATTGATAATCTGACAGATTACCAATGGGTAAACCGATTTTAATTTACTTCCAGCGCATCCTTATCCGGAAAGGGCGGAAACTGGTTATGCGGTTCCGTCTGATACCAGAATACGGTTGTCGCAATATCATCCTGCAAGGGCAGATACCGCCCTTCACTACGCCATCCAAGATCCTGAATGGTCACTTTTAAATCCTTATCAAAGCGAATAGGGTCTGTTATATGCCATCTGTACATACCAAAACGTTGGGATACTTCATAATGACCATCTCCTCTTAATACCTGGCATAAGCCAGCATATGGCGTACAATACTCTGTATATTCTACTTTTTCTACGCCGGCTTCATTTTTCTTATGGGTATCAAAATCATAGGATCCACAAAAATAATCTTCCGTTCCGGTGCCACAGATGGTGGGATGCTGCGTATCACCATCCATATAGAATTTAATCTCACCTTCACCCCACCAACCGTTATTATGTACACCAATAGCCATATATGTTCCTACGTACTGCCCTTTTCCTTTGACATTATCCAGTAATACGTATTCTTTTTTATAAGGTTGAGGATTCACCCTTCTGAACTGCGCATGAAAATAAGCAGCATCATCCGGCACCTTCGTTTCAATATAATCCACCTGGAAATAGAGCGTCATTGGGTGCTCATCAATATTTTCCATGGTAATTCTGCAATGTTTCATGAAAGGCATGGGCCAGTAACAGTTAAAAGCACTTCCCGGATTTACACAAACCGCCTGTGATACCAGGGGAGAATATTTACCCCAGCCCATACAGAAAAAATCACCCACCGGCGCTTCTACGGAAGGTTTATCTTCCCCATCCCAATAAAAACGAATAATGGAATTACGCCAGTTACCCGTGGGTGTCATCCAGATATGCTGGATGGATCCGGATCCGTCAATATCGGCTATCGTAAATGTAGTATGAGGCTTGATCACTACGCTTGGGCTGATTTTCCAGCCGGGGCCCAGGTCTCTGGCTGCATTTTTCCCGGTTCCTTCTGTAGCCATAGCCCCCTTTGCTTTCTCTCCGGTAAAATTCTCCGGACTTATGGATCTGGATTTGGCATCGGACAGTTGATAAAGGTTACTAATTGTTCCGTTAATCCCGTTATAGGTATTTTGTGCCCTAAGGCTGAGTCCCGTTAAAACAAACATGGAAAAAACAATAGCTAGTCTCTTTTTAATCATAATAAGCACTTTTAGGAAAATCAGGTTATAAATTGAAATCAAGTCATCAGATGTAACCACATTTAAGTAATGTGTCAGGATTTCTTAAAATTACTTAAACGTTTAAGCTGCAATTTAAATTTTCAGTTCCTAATAGCCAAATATTTTTTAAAAAAATCAAAAAATGCAGTTAACTTCCCTTGTAACACAAAGACTATTTAATAACAAAATCATAATAAAAGGTTCTGTCACAATTAATTGAAATAGGAACCCCGCCTCCATTACTTTAAAATATTAAGTTTTTAAAAATTTAAAAATAGTTTGAATTCAAACTATTTTCCTAACTTTATGCCAGAGAATGATTAAAAACACTACTTCTACCATGCAACAAAACCATAGTCATTCAAAAGCCACCTTAGCCCTGGAATTAGGCCGGGCCCAAAATGAACTGCGCAGCCGATTACGCCAGTCCATTCAGATCAGAATTAGCGAAACCGGTCATGATATCTCCTTTGAACTGCTGGAAATTATCGGCCTGCTTTGGCGCGAGGACGGCATTCACCAACAAGAAATAGGCGATCATCTAAGTAAGGATAAATCCAGCGTAACTTATCTGATTAACGCCTTAGTGAAAAGAGGGCTCGTTACCAGAGTGGAACACGATAAGGACAGAAGGCACAAAAAAATCTTTTTGACCAGTCAGGGTAAAGCGCTTCGTAAAGTTATTTATCCATTAGTACTGGATTGTTATGCACAGGCAGCTGGCGATATTGCGCCAGCGCTGCTTTTGCAAAGTACAACCATGATCAGGCAAATGGCCGGTAATCTTTAAACACTTCACAAAGCTCACCTCATTAAAAATAAAAAAATTTAAATATGAAAACTATATTAGTTCCCGTTGATTTCTCAGAGGCCTCCAGTGGCGCTGTCGATTATGCAGTCCATTGGGCCAAACATTACGGATATTCCCAGATTATCCTTTTTAAAGTCCATTACGAATCATTTATGGACTACATATCCACCTTGGGAATAGGTTATAGCTTTATGGGAAAAGATGCCAGTACACAGTACAGAAAGGCCTCTAGTAAACTTTTAAAAAACCTGCAAAAAAAAGCGGTCAGTCAACTAACCGGTCAGGACAATATCCAAATTAGGACCGCTACCAGTGACCTGCCCTTAATGCGGGCTATTATGGAAATACTTTTGCAGCATCCCGATATTCAGTTAATAACGGTAGGCAGTGACCATACCAGATCCAGCGAACCCGGCTTTATTACGACCAGTATTGTCAAAATAGCCAGAATATCTCCGGTTAAAGTCCTGATTGTACCAGAAGGCTATCGCTATACACCGATTAAAAAGATCCTGGTACCCTGTGATTTACAGCACATGAAACACCTGGGCAAGCTGGAACAATACAGCAGTATGATTAGTGAACACAGTGCGCTGACGGTTTTAAATATTTACAAAGACCCGGCTCAGCAAAACGATCAGATGATCCAGGAATGGAAAGATAAATTACATAGCTATTTTAAAGGCAATGCGCTGCATCTCTTTCATAGTTATGATCATGATACGCTGCACGGCGTGCTGGATTTTGTGGCTAATAATCCGACAGATTTAATTGTTGCCCTCCCCGGAACACATAGCTTCTTATATTATATGGCCAATAAAAGTCTGTCAGAAGGTATTTACAAAAATACGAGCCAGGCCCTGTTACTATTAAAATAAGGACAAGCCGGCGTGCGGAACATCCAGGGATACGGTTAATTTTTAAAAATTAAAAATTAAGCATGGAAAATGGACAGTGATAACTCATTAGTGGTTTATGGAGCAAAGCGGGTTATTATCACCATTACTGCAGTTGTTTGCGCGCTTCTGCAGATTGTGGACATGACCATTGTCAACATCGCTCTACCTGATATGCAGGGCAGTATGGGGGCTTCTTTGTCAGAAATCACCTGGGTGATCACCGCCTACGCCATTTCAAATGTAATTGTTATGCCAATGACCAGTTGGCTGAGTCAACAATTTGGTCGCCGGAATTATTTTTCAGCATCCATCATTTTATTTACCATTTGCTCCTGGTTGTGTGGTAACGCTTCAGGTATCACCGAGTTAATTGTATTTAGGTTCTTGCAAGGAATTGGAGGAGGCGCTCTTTTGGTTACGGCACAGACAATCATTACAGAAAGCTACCCCATTGAAAAAAGAGCCACTGCACAGACCATTTATGTTTTAGGGGTCATCGTGGGTCCTACCCTGGGTCCGCCCCTCGGCGGGTATATTGTCGACAATTTTTCCTGGCCCTTTATTTTTTATATTAATATTCCGATTGGAATCATTGCCACTATTCTGACTTTACAGTTTGTCAAAAGTCCTCATTACGCGGAAAAAAGAAAGACGCGTGATGTGGACTGGCTGGGTATCGCGCTGCTGATTATTTCTGTTGGCTTTTTACAATTTATTCTGGAAAAGGGGCAGGAAGAAGATTGGTTTAACAGTGCACTGATTACAAGTTCAGCCGTAATTTCATTTTTTGCCTTTTACTTTTTCATCTGGCGGGAAATCGTCTACCCCTATCCTATTGTGAACCTTCGGGTGTTACGTAATAAGGAGCTCTCCATCGGCAGCATACTCTCTTTTGTGTTGGGATTTGGCTTATACGGATCCACTTTTATCATTCCGCTTTACACACAAACCATCATGGGATGGACCGCCTTCCAGGCGGGCATGCTCATGATTCCAAGTACCGTTTTTACCGCGATTATGATGCCTTTTGTAGGCAAATTAATGGAACGAGGTTTCCCTTTTGGCATTATGATCTCCACTGGAATGGTTATTTTTTTTATTTATAGTGTCATGGCCTATAAAGTGCTGACACCGGACACTGGCAGCGACGCCTTTTTCTGGATTCTGGTGATCAGAGGCATCGGGCTGGGTTTACTCTCTATCCCGGTAACAACACTTGCACTTTCGACACTTAAAGGGGTCCAGATCGGAGAAGGGGCCGCCATTTCCGGGATGCTGCGCCAACTTGGAGGATCTTTTGGGGTAGCCATTATCTCCACTTATATCACGCGTGATATCGCCAAATACAGAAATGACCTGGCCAGCCACCTCGCGGCCGGCAGCACTTATACGCAAAACAGAATCCATATGCTCACGCACGGATTTCAGGCAAAGGGAATGACACCTGAAGTAGCACGAAATTCGGCATTGAAATTACTGGATCAGCTCCTTACCGGGCAGGCCACCATCCGCTCTTACATGGATGTCTTTTTCTGGATTGGCATGATGTTCCTGATTTGTGTCCCTTTTGTATTGGTCCTCGTCAGAAATTCTAAAACAAAAGTGGACATTTCTCAGATGCTCACCGAATAAGACGCTCCTACAAAAAATCAGCCTGCAAAATCTATTCTTAGACCTTACAGGCTGATTTAATGCATGAAGCGGGGCTTCTTTTGTATTAAAAAAGTCTAATGAATGGATTTAAAAATCCTTTTCCATCTTGGACCATTTTGCCAGCTAAACCAGATCAAAGAAGCTTTTCCTACAACAGCGGTTTCAGGAACAAAACCCCAGTAACGGCTGTCCTGGCTGCGGTGGCGATTATCCCCCATCATCCAGTAATAATTATACTCGAATGTATATTGATTGGTCTTCTTACCATCGATGATAAAACTATCACCCTGCTCTTCCAGCGTGTGATGCTCATAAGTATGGATAATTCTTCTGTAGATATCTATATTCTGAGGAGTTAAAGTCACCGTTACACCTTTTTTAGGCACCCATAAAGGACCGTAATTATCCGGTGTCCAGCTTGAATCTTTTTTATCAAAATAAGGAAATAAACCTTTATAATCCTGCAGGTCATATTCGACCTTAACGACATTGGGCAGCTTTTTAATTTTCTCAATTACGTCTGCTGTCACATCAAATTGATAAACATTCGGCGCTATTTGTTTCTTTTCCGGCTCATCTGATTCATTGACCGGATTTAGTTTGACATGTAATTCATCTTGTAAGTACTGATCGGAAAAAGAATTGCCATTTGTAGTGACCAGATACTCCATTTGGGAAGTTGGCGGAACGTAGGCCTTTTTACCGTTAATATACAGTTCCGTATTGATAATCTGCAGGGTGTCTCCTGCAACAGCTGTACATCTTTTAATATAGTTATCGGTTTTATCCATTGGATGTACAATAATCTGATGCTCTGCCAGCAGTTTTGCCCTGTCACCATGATAGTAATCTCTCAGAACCTGATAATAAGGCAATGCAGACCCGTAATTAGGTTCATTGATGATCGTATCACCAGCAGGGAAGTTAAAGACAACCACATCGTTTCTTTTTACATCGGAGAATGCCGGCAGTCTTTTATAGGGCCAGTGGACAGCCTTGGAATAGGAAGGTGTAGTCGTAGAAAAAGGCATAAAATTATGCACAAACGGAAAACTGAGCGGGGTTTCCGGTATACGGGCACCATAAGTCATTTTATTGACGAACAGAAAGTCATTAATCAATAAAGTCTTCTCCATGCTTCCGGTTGGAATCACATACGCTTCAAAAATAAAGGTACGAATCAGGGTGGCCGCCACCGTCGCAAAGACCAGCGCATCAATCCATTCCCTGGCCGTTGACTTCCTATAGAGCTTTACTGCATCGGGACCTATGTAGCGAACTTTATCAGAAAAGCCTACAAATGGTAAAAAGATAAAGGGCACAATTGCTGTCAGTGCATGATCAATGAGGCTAAATCTGCCAAATTGCATGACAAAAATAATGGTAATCCAGATGGTGATAAACTGGCCGGCAAATGGAATTAATTGCAACCAAAACCATACTTTGCTGATACCACAAAGTTCACAGATAATCCAGGTATTATAAAATGGAATAAAGGCTTTCCAGGGAGCAACCCCTGCCTTCTTAAACATTCCATACACGCCAATTGGCCATCCGACCAAATATAAAATCACGTATAGCCAACCCATACTTTCTTGAATTTTTAACGTTAGTTACCCACAAATGTAAGGGTTTTCCAGATGGAACCCCCGTACAGATGATAAAAGGTTTTTAAAATTTACACCAGCGGTTTTAACCTGATTTTGGCAAAACAAGTCTCTAATTGACTCAATTCAACCTAATTATTAAAATGATATCCCCTTAAAAATTCCGGCGTCGTCATTTTTTTCTTACCCGCTAACTGAAGTTCATCCATCACAATAAAGCCATCTGAACACCTGTACTTTATAAAGGTCTTACCATCTGTGATGAGCGCTCCCGTTTCAGGGAACGGATCCTTATCGGTTGCAGCCGGTATTTGCGGATGTGCTTTATAAATCTTCAGCATCTTCCCATCCAGCAACGTAAATGCTGTCGGGAACGGAGAAAGCCCCCGGATCAAATTAAATACTTCAGCCGTTGTTTTATTAAAATCAATCTGACAGGTCTCTTTAAAAATTTTGGGTGCCGTTTTCAATTCAGTCGTTTCAGACTGCGGTTTACCCTGAAGGGTCCCAGCGACCAATCCTTCTATAGTCTTCAACACCAAGTCTCCGCCGGCCAGCATCATTCTATCATGCAAAGAACCGGCGTCTTCATCAGCTGCCACAGGCATTTCTATTTGTAGTAGAATATTGCCGGTATCTATGGCATGTTGTAGTTTAAAGGTGGTCAGTCCGGAAAGTTTTTCTCCATTAATAACAGCCCAGTTAATAGGTGCCGCACCTCTGTATTGAGGAAGTAAGGAGGAATGCAGGTTAATCGTTCCCAAGGGAGGTTTACTCCATACTACTTCCGGCAGCATCCTAAAGGCCACCACAACCTGCAAATCAGCATTCAATACATCCAGGGCTTCTAAAAACCGGGGATCCCGAAGTTTTTCCGGCTGTAAAACCGGCAGCCCGGCTGACTCTGCATATTGCTTGACCGCACTTTTCTGCAATTGCATTCCACGGCCGGCAGGCTTATCCGGTCCTGTAACCACCCCTACCACATTTAACCCTTCCTCCACCAGTTTTTGTAAGGTGGGGACGGAAAACTCGGGCGTACCCATAAAAACAATGCGTATATCTTTTAAAGATCTTTCTTGCTTTAAACCGGACATGATAATACTTATAGAATTAAAATAAATTTGGGCTTTAAATGGAAACTACTTTTTCAGCAGCCATTCAAAGCCCAAATTTACAAATGTTATTTAAAGTGGAATCCTAACAAACCAAATAACTGCTTACATCCCTGGTACCAGTGAGGAAGTACTCCAGGGCACCATTGCCAGAATGATAATTAAGGCAATCAGATAGAGTAAAGCGGACTTGCGGTGTTTTTTCATATCTGACAAATCTTTTTTAGCCACACCCTTCCCAATTGTAATCAGCACAATAGCTATAAGCATCGCCACGGGATGTTCTACAAATTTAAATCTTAGAGCGGAATTAGCCATGATCGTTGAGCGATCGGCCAGAGAACTAAGATCTATTCCCAGTACCACCAAACCTACGACCAGCGTTAAATGCGCACATATCATCAGCCAAAGTCCCAGTTTTTTATGAATTTTTACAAAGGGCTTTTTAGCATCCGCAAAATTCTTAATGATATTGACCACCAGTAATATTAAAATCAGCCAACGCAGCAGGTTGTGCAGATCCAGTAATCCTTTCAGCATCTTTTCACTAATTTGTTTGCAGCGAAATTACTCAATAATTTCCATTTCAGTCTTTTTTGAATGGAAAGTTATTCTTGAGTCAGCAAGTGCGCATTTCCCTACCAGTTCGTAACTCTTGCTTAATCCTTCCAAAGAAATGGGAATAATATAAGTGCGAGTGCAATAATCAGCACATCAAAAGCCAGCAAAAGGCCGACCATGGACAGCATTCCTTGAAATAACACGGGAGAAAAGGCAATTTTGGAAATTTTGCCTAACAATAGCAGCTGAGGTACTATGATAGGAAACCCCATGACGGCCATAAGCGCTGCCTGTTGCTGCGCTTTGGCAGCAATGGCTGCCAGAAAAGTAAAGATAAAACTCAGCCCCAGTCCGCCCAGCATGGCAAGCCCCATGAACTGCCACATATTATAGACCGGATTGCCCAGCAACAAGGCAAATAAACCGATGCTTAATATGGTCATCACCATCATCAGCAGGCCATTAAAAATAATTTTAGACAGGACAAAATCCCGGGCTCCGGCTATTGAATAAAAATATAGCATTCTGCCCCTGGATTCCTGTAGAAAACTTTTAGCGACCGCATTCACCGCCACAAATAATTGCACGACCCAGAACATGGAGTTCCAGACCTGCTCCTCAGGTTGTCCCATGGTTATATAGATGACAAATATCGTAGAAGCCACATACAGGAAGATTCCATACAGGGTATATTGCTGGCGAAGCTCCAGCAATAAATCCTTTTTAATCAATGAGATAACGTATTTATTCAACACTAATACTTTAAATGACTGGATGATTTGCATTATTTTGTTCCCGTGTCCCTTCTTCATAGCATTTACGACATCTGGGCTCATATTCCTGCTTTTCTCCCAGTAGTACCTGTCGCTGACTGGCCGCTTTTCTAAAAGATAGGCTGGCAATATTGCCACATTTGACACAGATGGCATGAAGCTTTGTAATATAATCTGCAATCGCCAGAAGCTCTGGCATAGGTCCGAACGGCTGGCCTTTAAAATCCATATCCAGGCCTGCTACAATAACCCGAACGCCTCTAGCCGCCAGGGACTCACAGACATGCACAATCTCTGCATCAAAAAACTGAGCCTCATCAATACCTATGACATCTGCATCTTGGGCGAGCAGCAGGATATGCTGCGAACTCTCTACAGGGGTGCTTTTTATCGCATTTTCATCATGACTCACCACCTCCTTTTCACTATACCGGGTATCAATACTGGGTTTAAAGACTTCCGCCTTCAAATTTGCAATCTGGACACGCTTGAGTCTGCGAATCAGTTCTTCGGTCTTCCCGCTAAACATTGATCCACAGATTACTTCGATCCATCCTCTGCGCTCTCCTGTTAAACTTGGCTCAATAAACATGATAAAAATAATCAATAAGGGCCATTTACCTATATATTAACACTTTACTATATAATTAAATGTAAATGAATCCGTCATTGAGTAAAAACTTCGTAATTTTAAGACTCGGATTAAAAAGTCAAAATTATTATATATTCAGCAAACCCTCTGCATTTGATTATGGAAAACCAGGAAATAAATCTGGAAAAAGTACATAGACTCATTGATTCATTACAAGCTCAGGCAAAGGATGGACATCTTTCAGGCATGCTATCCTCAGCGCAGCTTCTTGTAGCAGAACTCCAACAATTAGAATTCAAAAATAATAGCAGCACGCTTAAAAGCACCAGTGTAAGTGTTGTTATGCCTTTTGCCGCTAAAACAGTAGTCCGTCATATTCCACTGGAAGCTCCCGAAGCACCGGTTGTGGCCCATTTATCAGACCAGGAACCCACGCTTCAACCTCCTACGGTGATAACGGAAGCCGCCGCTTCAGAAGCAACTGACAATCATAGCTTTGGAAACTTTCCAGCACCTGGGCACTCCGTTCAGCCTGTGCAAAAGGAACTCTTTACGTTGGAGGAAGAACCTGATGAGCATCCGCCTATTTTATCTACCTTAACTCCGGACCAGTACCCGACCAGTATACCTTCAGACGAACCTACCTTGCAACAGCCGCAGGAGCCGGCCGCAGAAGCGGTATCAGAGGAAGGCCCGGTAGGACAACCGTCCCTCGAAAACCCTGTAGTGGTACCTCCAGTCCAACAGGCACCCGATTTTGAAGCTGTTCACAAGTACGCAGAGCAGGCAGAAAACACCCCTGCATCTGTCGCTGCTGCTACGCCGGGAATTGATCGGACGGAAGAGGACAAAAGGAAACATCTTTCTTTTATCCATGATAATTTCAGTGCGTGGGCCGATTATGGTGCGGCCGATGCTCCTACCCTTGTTCAGAACAGACCCCTTACACAGGGTCAGGATAATAGTTATAACAACAGCTACGAACAACAGCCATTTAAGGAACTCAATGAACAGTTAGGTCAGCCGCAGGAAGAATGGGCCCATAAGATGCAGAGCACTCCCATTGATAATCTGGCCAGTGCCATAGGCATTAACGACAGGTACCTCTTCATCAGTGAACTCTTCAGAGGAGATGAATCTATGTATGAACGCAGTATTATCACCCTGAATAAATTCAACTCATTTCCAGAAGCCCATGCCTGGTCGGAAAGGGAATTAAGACTTAAATTGGGCTGGGATACACAAAATCCAATTACCCAGCAATTTGAACAACTCATCAAAAGAAGATTCATGAGTCAGGGATAGCCAGTGTATTTGCGGCGGTCTTTTTCAGTGTAAGTTTTTACCGCCGGATTTGTGCAAGCGTTCAAATCAAGGTGTGATTCACTACAGAACTTACATAAAAAAGCAGCTTACAAAAATCTGTTATAAGCACAGATAAATTGTAAGCTGCTTTTTTTATAGGGTGTTCCTGAAAAGCTGTAATAGTTATCCCCATTGAGTTTCAGGGTGTGGATTATAATAAAATTGCCCTGCTTTGGCACAAAAAGTGTTCAAAGTAGGGCATAACTTTTTTTATAATCCATGACAAATCTACTTTTTTTTCACGAGAATCTACTGGATGAGCATTTTAGCCAAACAGATTTAGGAATTCTTTATAAAGCCATCCCTTTTGAGCAGTTATCCGCTACTATTCCGAGTCCCCGGGGTCTGGTTACCGGCCAGGGACGCAAGAGCTGGTTTGATGTCAGGGGAGGTATTGGACTGATGATCCTTAAGCACGTT
>NZ_FNQY01000015.1 GCF_900107765.1 Arachidicoccus rhizosphaerae
CAAAAAAATCATTAAAAGAATGAAAAAATACCCACCGATAAAAACAATGACTTTTGACAACGATTTGGCATTCGCACAACATGAAGAGATTGCAAAAGCATTAGATGTCAAGACTTACTTCACAAGGCCATATACGTCACAAGACAAAGGGACAATTGAAAACAGGAACGGAATAATCAGACTATTCTTCCCCAAAAAAACTGACTTTAATGAAATTGATAACAAGGAAATAAAAAGGGTCGAAAAGGCGATCAATAACAGACCAATAAGAAAATTTGGCTATGCCACCGCAAATGAAGTATTTTTACGATTCGAAGGTAGCGTTGCACTTATTCCTTGAACACAGGATTAATTAATATCAAATATTTGGATACAGCCGGCAAACAATTAATATCTGGCTTCAAATGATGCTATTTTTCCCGGTCGTAATATAGTGCGGCAGCACCTAAAATCGCTCCATGAATTAATGTGGATGGATAGATTTTTATTTTTGTAAGAATACCGGGATATGCGAAATCCTGCAAGGCAAGCATCATACTTTTCTCAAATAAATCAAAGGCCTGACTGATAGACCCGCCTAGTACAATACAATCAGGGTCGTATGCATACATGGCAATTTTTATAGCCTGCCCTAAATGATGACCAAATTGCTGATACATTTTTATGGCAGCAGACTCTCCTTTTCTGGCTTGATTAAAACAAGTCTTTCCATCTACCCCATGTTTAATAAAAAAAGCCCCACTCACATAATCTTCAAGATTACTGTCCAGATAAGGCATACAACCAATCTCCCCTGCTCCACAGTTTGGTCCGCTATAAAGCTTGCCGTTAAGAATCAAACCAGCACCGAGTCCCGTTCCGAGCGTCAGACCTACCAGCGACATGGTTGGTTTGCTTTTTTGATCAGCGTCAATTATTTCATCCACGGGCTGCATTTTAATGCCATGGCTTCTCTGGGAATGATCTGCCTCACCAAAATAGAACTCTCCCAATGCAAATACATTGGCATCGTTATTTACAAGGGCCGGAATCCTGAAATTTTTCTTAATTAATTCACCAAGTTTCAATTCCTTACACGCCGGAATATGTTGGATGTCGAAAACAGTTCCTGTTTCAATATCCACAATACTGGGTACTCCAACACAAATAGCAACTGGATGTACCTTTTCATGTAAGGATAATAATTCAGAAATCAAAGTCGATAAGGAAGTCCATACTTCTCCAGCACCCCCCTGATTAGGTGTAGGCTTACTAATAATGTCAGTCATAGCCTTCCTGGAAACCAAGGCAGCTCTTAGCTGAGTAGCTCCAAAATCAATTCCTATTACCCATGAATCCTTATGCGCTTCCTCTTGTATTAGCCTATCTGAATTAATTACATACATTTTTTCACCTCCCTTAAACGCTATTCTTTATTTTTTATATAAAAATTCTCATATATATAAACAACTGCCAAAGTCGACTTACTCCAAATAGGACCACCTCCCCGTGATTTCCCCCAGGCCGGCATTTTTATCATATTTCAGGGTTAAACCTTCTCAATTTTGTTTTTATTACCGCCAATGGTTGCATTATTAATCAGAGGTTTTGCCCAAAATCCTATACTTAAAATATAACCCATGGTCAAAAACAACATGGACATGCCAGCGGTAAGGCCAAAACTGTCACTTATTGCTCCCATTATCAGCGGAATAATGGCGCCACCAATAATAGCAGTGACCAAAATCCCAGCAAAAGAACCGTGGTGCTCACTTAAAGAATTAAGGGCCAGGGAGAAAATAACCGGATACATAACCGAAATAAAGAAGCCCACCATTGGAAATGCGTATAAAACCAAGGTTCCGGTCCCAAATAATCCAATAGCCAGACTAATCATGGCAAGGATAGTAAACAATTTTAGTAAGGCTCTGCTATCCATAACCTTTAAAAGAAATAAGCCCAAGATATTGCCTATTGTCATGTAACCCCAGAAATTGCCAAGCGTATCCGCTGCTGTGGCTGGCTCTATCCCATGGAGCGTCTGTAACAATAATGAAATATTATTATTTAATCCCTGCTCCGTTCCCACATAAAAGAAAATTCCTAGAAAATACAGGATTACGACAGGCTTTTTAATCAAATCCAGATGGACCTTAAGACTTCCCGCCTTTTCATCCAGTGTAAGTTCAACCTTCGGAAATTTCATAAGCGCGATAATCAAAATCATTAACAGGGAAATCCCTCCAAAGATCCAATAAAGAGCAATCCAGGGCATTCCGGCCGGAACCCAATTGGAATAAATATCCCCCCCCTGAACGGAGAGACGTTGTACAACATAAGTGAATGCTCTCGGACTTAGAAAGGAGGCTGCTCCAAATATCAATTGAGCTAGTACAGAAGTGAAGGCATAGTTTTTTTCTCCTCCCGCCGTTCTAAGTAACGGGTTGATGACGACTTGCAGCATGGCCATACCACTTCCTATAATAAATAAAGAAATAATAGCTGTCAGATAATTTGGCCATATTGCCAGCAGCAGAGAACCTATAAAGGACGTTATAAAGCCAAAAATCATAATCTTTTTCTCCCGGTATCTCTCCAATAATATTCCCGTTGGAATGGAGACAAGACCATAAGCTATAAAAAAAGCAAAAGGAAGCAAGGCTGCCAGGGTCAGGCTCAGATTAAAATCCTTAATAAAATCAGGATTTAGGGCTCCAATTATATTGGTCAGAAAGGAGATCACAAAAAATGTGAGCATTATCAGGACAACAATAGTTAAACTCCTCTTCATTTTTATTAGCTATTTTAATATGTATAAGATTACAACCCCTATGTTTTAATCGATTCGTGCGTTGATATGAGGTCTTCTGATAAAAAATATTACGGAAGATTGGCCCACAAACAAAGAAGCACCAATCAATATATTTAAAAATGGCCCCCCAACAGCCGTAAAATATTAATGCTCCCATTATCCCTTAAAATCAGGACATTAATCGGCAATTCCTCTATAAATATAAGGTCATTGAAGTTTTTAGCAAAAAATTGCAACCATTTATTACCTGAATTAAATAAGGCATTTTATCCGTCTAATTTCAACTGTGGCATACAAATCCAATTATTACCACAATTAAAAGGTATATCGATTCAAAGAACAGTATCCTGTTTCAAAAACAAATTGATTAAGCGACTGAATTAAATTACCATTTGATTTCCCTAAGAAGAAATAAAGCCTGCCCCAGAGATTAAGCAATCAAAACCTAATCTCGTTTCCTTTTCCTTGCGAATGAATATTATATAATTCATCTTTATTTTAAATTCTTGTTTCCATTTCTGAGGGCCTACTTCTTTGTACCTGATAGATATTCTTTACAAATACCAGGATTTTAAAATTATCGTCAGTCATGCATTAATTTTATCCTACAATGGCAAAGAACAACCTAGATAGAAAGCGATTAGGACAGCATTTTAAAGAATTAAGGACCCGCCTTGGATACTCTTTGGAGAATCTTGCCAGTATTACTGGCGTAAGTGCCCCAACCATTAGCCGGTTGGAAAATGGCCATCAAATTACCTTAAAAAAGCTGACCTTTATTTGTCAGGTCTTGGGGATTTCTCTGGAAGATTTAGCCGGGAAAAGCTATATCCAGATCTCCAACAAGCAGTTTCAGGCCAATATCAAAAAGAAAATTGAAAAACTCCCCCTGTCATCAACAACTTATAAGGAAATTAATGAGGAAGCCAAAAGTTTTCATGGACCTTCCTACCTTGTGAAAATGGCTATGGAGGAAGGTTATTTGAATGAGTTCCGGGAAGTCCATGAAATTCAGCAGCACATCCACTACACCTCAAAAATAACTTTACTGCCATCCAGCATAACCAATGCCCTGAAACGAAATCCGGGAATTATTTATAAGGCTAGCGAAAGAAACGGTTACCTTAAATATAAATGCAAAGCAGCAAAAAAGGGAACAAAAAAAAGACCTTAAACACGATCTTCTGTTCTGATTTATTAAATTACAGGATGCCATAGCACGATAAGAATCCAGTAATACCCCCTAACACATAACGTTACTCAGACACTTTTAAGATATTTATCAACACCCTATTGGCTTAAACATAACCCGCCTGTTGTCGTAATATTACTACAATGATTTCCAAGGATTACTACAATTAAAACATATTGAAAATCATAATTTTGTTATTACAATTCAGAATAATGACGACACTCATTATTTAAATTTTAATTTGAAGATGCCTACACTATAGGTGCCAGGGTTAATTCGCAACCAATTTGGATCATATAAAAACCATTTTACTCTGGTACCTATATAACTTGTAGCATCATTTAAAGGATTAATATAAGGCATGCAGTAAAATTATGGTGCCTGATTTTGCCCGTTAATTTGTTGCCTATTTACATAACCATTTTAAAAAGCAACATACAATAATTGGCTTTCGGCCCATCCGTCCCTGTCAGTCTCAACAATATGTACCCGCTGTAAAATCAGCTTTCGATTTCCCTATGAAAAACACCTACCTTCTATTGCTTGCCTCGTGAAAGCAACGAATAAGAAATAAACTTAATAAATCTGATCATATAAATATATTTTCGATTAAGGACCGATTTTCCAATATACAAAAATTTGTCTCTAGTAATCTCTTTGATTGTATTCGCCTTTTGAGAAGTAGAAAAGCAATGCCCCTGTAGCCATGTTTGGATGTGAATAATCGCATAACACAGGCCGATCGGGGCATTACTAAATTAGGTTTGATTCTTTTAAAAACCAATCAAGTAGACGCTTTTGAATTTTGTTTTATTTTAAATTTATTAAAATTGGCCAAGCCTCGGAGAAAAAAAATACATTTTTCTGCCAACTATTCACCACTTTACCATTGTTTCTTATCAATTTCAACTAGTAAAAAAGTAAACTGGCCGACTTTTAAACTTTATAGAAAATGTCTAGATTCTCTTTAAGTTAATGCCGACCAGTCCACATTATAACTACACTAAACGCTTGCATATGATTTAAACAAGGCTCATTATTTTTATGAGGCCAAGTTTTAATCAAGAAATCTCCTTATGGAAGCTCCACCTTAATAATATCCGAGAAGATCATATCATCCACACCTTCAATTTTTACACCTACTCGGGCATAGAAGTAATTCTGATCGGCCACCCCGATGTTTCCTCCTGAAATATCTTCTGGAATTTTAGCTTGTAACGCAATACTTGAAAGATTGCTTAAATCAGATCCTGCTATAGTCTGTTTAGCAATATTATTGTCTTCGTCCACAAAGGATGTGCGATTCACATAGAGTCCTACAAACTCAATATCCTTCGCCCTGCTATCTGTTATAACTTTGCTGATAGCAGCAGAAGCCTTTACTATTGAGTCTGCACCCACAGTAAAATTTGCCTGATCAATCATATAATAAGGCAAGACTTCTATATCCATGTCTGTATTTCCATTTAAATGTAAAATTGTGGTATCGGAACCAGTCTGCTCATCTTGCAGACTTATAAAAGGACCTTGTGCAGAAGGTATAACGAGTTTATAATCTCCATTATACAGCAAAGCAGAAAAGGAACCATCCTGATCCAGGTACACATCAATTGCTCCACTTTTCCCAAAACCATCCTGCCAGAGCTCAAAATAAACAGCCCCGATTCCATTACCATCTGTTAGCCCCGTGTTTTTAACCCGAATCGGATTTCCTTTATAAACTAGGTGGCCGGTAAACCTGGTCTGTGGAGCTGTATAGTTATCTTTTTGACAACTGGCGGCCGCTAAAATCATCCCCATCATAATAGCCATTATCTGATAAATCAAACGAATATTTTTCATAAAATAATTTTTAAAACTAAATAAATACTAGCCGTAACCATGGATTACGGTAGAATACACCGAATTATTGGTTCGGATTTTTAATAATCTTCGGATTATTACTAATAATAGTCTGATCAATAGTGGAGTAATAATTACCTAACTGAAACCGATGCGCTGCAGTCACTTCACCAGGTTTTACGACTTTATAGATCCACTTCCCGTCATTTGCCTTACCGGGAGCATAAACTTTATAAGGCCATAGGCCATAGGCCATGGTATTGGGTGCGGTAGCGGTACCCACTCCCGCTTCTAATTCACTAGCAGAAATAGTCTGACCATTCCATACCTTATGCGCTATGCGCCAACGCTTATTATCAAAAAGCTCATGACCTTCAAAGGCCAGTTCCACTCTACGTTCATGGACAATCCGGTCGAAACTCATATCATTTGCCGTCAGATCTTTTGTGAACCCGGCCCTTTTTCTGATCTGATTGATGTATAAGGCGGCAGAATCCTTGTTCCCTAGCTCATACTCAGCTTCCGCCAGGTTCAACAACACTTCACCAAACCGGTAGCGTACCCACCATACTTCACTTTGGGTTCCTATCTGCCCGGAACCTGTGGCAGGATCCATAAATTTGCGAACATAAAATCCGGTTTGTGCAGCAAATTCCAGTCCGTCAATTGGCCCAGAAAATCCCACGGCCTGCTCCTTATAGTCTCTGTCGGGGAGTTGTGCCTGCCCGCCAAATGTACCTGAGGTAACAATTGCACCTGAGGACGCAACAAAGTAGCCGGCCCAGATATCTACATCCTTTCCTTTAAACTGACTTCCGGGAAGTATAAAAGTCCCTGCCAGACGGGCATCACGATTATTAAAAATATCAGCTTCATTTTCATAATAAGCATAGTCTGAACCGTTTTTCACAACAAAGGGTGTGTATTTATTATCCAGTGTTTCATATTTTAAGGCTAGGTTCAGTGTTGGATTCACCCTGCCCCCTTGAGCTTCCTCTGCAATTGCCCTTGGTTGATTATTCAAGGTCCAACCTTCAATAGTTCCACTCTTTAATTTGAAATTCTGAGCAAAAATCACTTCCGGATTGTTACCCTTATCGTAAAACAACGCAGCAAAGTTATCAGCCAAATCATCCGGCTTTTTCATATAAAGACTGTATTTCCCGCTTTTAACCAATGCCAACGATGCATTTCTGGAAATCTGATAGTATTTATTGGCTTCAGAACTTGCAATGCCAACTTCTCCTCCAGAAAGGCTGACGCTAGGAGTACTACTTCCAAATTTAGCTATAGAAGCTGCATATAAGGCAGCTCTGGACTTCATTGCCAGACACAATCCTTTTGAGGCTCTGTCTTGCACACTTGCATCATCGGGCAAATCAACCATTGCCGTATCCAATTCGGACAAAACAAAATCATATACTTCAGACTCTTTCGCCCTGGGCTGTTGCAAATAAGATGGGTCTCCGCTATAATCGTAGGTCAGCGCTTCAGTTACAATCGGCACCCCACCCATTCTTTTGACCAGTTCAAAATAGTTCGCAGCTCTTAAAAATCTGGCTTCTGCAATAAAACGTGCTTTATCCGCATCATCAAGTGCAGTTGCGCCTTTACAACGTGAAATGTAAATATTAATATTGCGGATATAATCATAATTCCACAAACTCCACCAAGAATATGGAAAATCTGTCTGCTGTGCCCGCCAGTAATTACCTGCTTCTGATGGAAATGCCTCATCAAAATTGGTAAATTCTGACCAGTTGGTGATAGTTTGCTGATCTACATACCCCTTATACAAATCTGCAAGCGCAGAGAAGGCAAGTTCCTTTGACCCGAAAACCTGGTCTGTTGTTAGAATGGAAGTCGGATCATTCGTTAAAAAATCTTTGCTACAGCCAGTCGTCATTAAAGTAATGCCGCTTGCAGCAGCCAAGGCTATTAAAAATATCTTTTTCATAACTTGTATTTTAAAAATTAGAAACTGAGGTTTACTCCCACGTTCAAATATTTACTTTGTGGATAAGTCAAACCATTCCCATCATAGATTTCTGCATCAATGCCATAGCTATGCATATTATCTATGGAAAACAGATTATTCGCATTTACATAAAATCTGGCCTTACTTATTTTAATTTTATCCAGTAAAACATTTGGTAAGGAATAACCAATTTCCAGTGTTCTACATCTGATGTATTTTACATTAGTCAGCCAGAAAGTAGAAGTTTTATTATAATTGCTTTGTCCCCCTTCATTAAAACGCATAGATGGATAATCACCGGCTACCCAGGGACTGTTTACGTCATAGATGTCCTCATGATGCCAATGACTTTCATAGAAAACTTCCTGCAAGGCCCCGCCGTTCTGATAAGGCCAGCGCATTTCGTAATCCCGGATAAAACTATAACCACTACCCATAGAAAAATCCATATGAAAATCAAAGCCTTTCCAATTGACGGCAATATTAAGCCCCCCATTAAATATAGGGTTACGGCCTGCGCCCCAGCCAATGGGACGTGTATCCTGCTGATTTATAACGCCGTCCTCATTTATATCTTTATAGATAAAGTCACCAGGAAGTAGCGTTTTATTACCCTGACCATCTATATTGACAGGATAATCATTAATCTGCTGTTGAGAGGTAAACTGGCCAATGACAGTATAGCCCCAACTTAAATTCTGCGGACGTCCTTCTGCACTATTGTAATACTCATCAAGAGAATTAAAGAATCTGGGCTTATACGTAGAAACAGTGTAGGTTCTGGCATAAGACATATTAGCTCCTACCGAAAAATCAAGATCCCCTATTTTTCCCGTGTAAGTCAATGCCCCTTCCAGCCCTTCTACCTTATCTTTATTATCTGCCAGATTTTCTTCTGGCAATGTATAACCTAACTCACTGGGCAACAAGACATCATATTTGGTACCTGGAATATCAGATCTTTCTCTTTTAAAATAATCAAAAGTACCGGTCAGTTTATTATGAAACAGGCCGAAATCCAAGCCTAAATCAAGCATATGGCTCTTAATCCAGGTAATATTGGTCACCGGAATTCCTCTGTATGAAGAACTAATAACAGCAGTCCCATCTAAAATAGCAGGATTCCCATTATTATAATCATAGGCTTCCAAATAGGAAAATTCATCGATAGGCAAATTTCTATCATCCCCAGTCAATCCGTAAGAGCCTCTTAATTTCAATTCATTTAAGATGCCAGGGCTTATTAGTTTCTGGAAAAAGGGTTCCTGTGTTATACGCCAGCCTGCTGAAGCAGACGGGAAAGTACCCCATTTATGGTCGGGACTTAAAATATAAGAAGCATCTCTTCTACCAGCAACCTCCAGATAATACTTATTATTATAATTATAGCTAACACGACCAACATAACCAATCTTGGAAGTAGTTACGTCCCCGTCATCATAAGTATCCATTGTGGAAAAATAAATCAAGGGCAGCACATTGGTCGTTGGAACGGCATGGACCCAGTTGCTGAGCTCCTGGCGCTTGTTTCTCTCATTTACGAAAGTGATCCCTATTGTGTGCTTACCAAAACTATGGTTATAATCTGCCTGCAACTGTACATCTGTTGAGGTAAACATCTGTTGTTTACGTTCCCTCCAGGGATTAGAACTACCTCCTGTAACATTATAAGTACTATCCTTAGGGTCAAATGTGTATGCATCATAAGTATACTCATGATTATTAAGTAATTCACTTGCATAGTAATAACCAAATAATCCCTTCAATACCAATCCTTCTATAGGCGTCTTATACTCTGCATTCAAATTGGTTTGTAACACCCTCCAGGTATCGCGGTATTTTCCTGACAACGTAGTATTAAGCAATCCCCAGTTTTCATTATTATGACCGATATCATTCAAATAAGCGGGATTATCATTGGCATATGGCCTTTCCCAAGGGGTGTTACGTAAAATGGCAAAGCGAGCCTCCCAATAATCATCCGTACCGGGAACACCTGGATTTTGCCTGTCTTCAATACGGCCATTAATGGAGGCCCCAATTTTTAGGCGTTTGGTCACCTGAGCGTCAATATTACTTTGAATATTGGTCCGATTGAACTTGTATTCTCTTCCTAATACCGAATTCTGATATAAGTTACTGGCTGATACATAGTAATTGATTTTATCAGAACCGCCAGTAAAATTCAGATTCACATTATTGAGAGGGGCATTGGGTTTTACAATAAAATCATACCAGTTAAAGCTTTTGTAGCCATCCTCTGTTCCTTTCAGATATTTATCAAGTTCATCCTGAGAAATCGGAGTACGGCCTTGGTTGACATCCGCTTCTACTTTCCCTTTCTGCCAGTCATAATTATCAACTGTTTTGGGGAATCTAGTCCAGTTCTGCCATCCCATGTAAGCATTTAAGTTAATCCGATTTGCGCTTCCAAGTTTACCTCTTTTAGTTGTCACCAGCACAACCCCGTTTGCAGCTTCTACTCCATAAATTGCCGCCGAGGCATCCTTCAGAACGGAGATACTTTCTATATCATTTGGTGAAATATTATTAAACTGCCCTTCATCCTGAGGGATTCCATCAATAATAAACAGTGCAGATCCCATATTTCTGATAGAAACACTGGCGCTGGCCCCGGGCCTACTATCAGACATTCTAAATGTAACCCCAGGCAATTTACCAGCCAAGGCTGCACTAACAGTAGATCCATTATGATTGTTTTCAAGATCCTTGCTGCTAACTGTAGCAATAGCAGAAGTTACATCAGATTTTTTCTTATTTCCGTATCCAATCACCACAACATCATTTAGGCTGCTGTCAGAAGATTCTATTAACTGAATATCCAGACTTTCTGTTGCACCAAGTGCCAGCCTTTGTTCAATATACCCGATATATGACACATAAAGCGTATCACCGGCGTTTGCCTTAAAAGAAAACGATCCATCTGACTCAGATAATGCTCCAGCTGCCCCGTCAGGCACTTTTAAAGAAACCCCTTCCATGGGTTTTCCCTGCGTATTATAAACATGACCATGGTAACTATGAAGAACAGCCATTTGGTTGTTGTTACCAACAGTTGTGTCCTGGGCAAAAACGCCATCAGGATTAAAAAGAACAAGTATTAGGATTAATAATAATGAAGTAAAAGCCCGTAATAGTGTCATTGCAAAGTCCTTACGTCCTTTATCGATAAGAACGGATTGGGTCATATGAGGTGCACTATTTTTATTCATAGGCAGCCCCATATTACCTTGCCGCTCCAAATCTTCAACAATATTGTTGATTTGATAATAATCGTTTTGCATTTAAATAATTTTAGGATAGTAAATAGTTATAAATGATCGTATTGAAAAAACTATTGCAGGCCAAATTCAGCTGTAATTAGAAAGCTCATTCAGGAGCCTGCAAAAGATGGACAATAGATTATCCGTCTTCCGTTAAACTATGCAACATGGCCCTTGTATATTTTAATGCACCCCTGGTACGAGTCTCCGTATGTAAGTCGCCACAATTAAAAAAAATTAATTTAACTTGATGTAAGCAACCGCAAGTCCTCACTTTTAATTCTAATGAATCTTTATGCCACCCATCTTTCCCGATGCCATACCAGACACTCTTCAAAATAATGATCGATTTATATTTCATTTTTTTCATTTCCCGCATTTTAAAAACAAGAAAAATCCTAGCTACTGCCGGTAGAGGACATAAGTTTCCTGGTCACACTTCAGCGCAAACGTTTGCGCTAAAAAAGCATGAGAAAACCAGTTCACCACTGGTTCTTTGATAAAACATATGAAATACAACTGGCGGTACTTTATGTTTAATCCCTATAGCCGAATTGAGTATCTAAAAAGTAATGCCCTCGAAGCACTATTTAACCCCTGTTATAGCAATTCCGTCTATTACAGATTTCATCAACAGGAACTATAATCAAGCCCTACTCTAGATGGTGTAGTGAAGTAAATTAAAATCCATTTTTAAGTGTTTTCCTGACCGACATATTGCGTCGACCTGAGTTCTACATACAGGCGTATTAAGATAACCCTTTATTTTTAAAGGAATTTAAATTAAAACAATTACCAGTTTACCAGACCGGTTGGCTGTATATTATCCCCTTCATTCTTTACGAAAGCTACTTAAACGTAATCGTTTGCATTAATAGGTTAAAAAACTGTGTTTATCATTTTTTGTTTAAAAAATCTTAAGAAATTTTTTGTGACTTTAGAAATGAAATTCGTTACTGAGCGGTTTACGATTACTTTGGCTCACGTTCACCGGTTTACTGCGTTTTCATTTGAATTGAGTATTCAAACCCATTTTCTACCATCGCATTTCAAATCCTTAAATTTTTGATTAAATTAGAACAGTTTTGGCAATTCATTGGCAATTTACGCTACTATTAAAAAAGTTTTTGTTATTTATTTAATATTGATTAACAAGAAAATTCGGATAAATCATAAGGAACCTTCAAAGAATTAATTACTTACAACAATTTGCCTTAATTGAATTAATTCTCCAGCACCTAGCACTTTTTTACTTTAAAATAAACTTTGACACTACGTGAGCAATTATGCGTCTGACTTCGCAAGTATTATAATCTTACAAATAAGCTCCATACTCTTAAATTGCTACAATTATTATTCAATACACATATGCAAGCATTACTCTTTACAATTCCTCTTCTCTAGCTGGAAATGTTACGAAATCCTATTTCTGTTTTTTAATTTTTACAGCATAAATATCAGGGTGGCCTTCAAAATTTGCCCTAAATATAATCCATTGTTGGTCAGGTGAAAAATGAACATTTGGTTCTAACTGATAATCATGGTTATTTAAATCGACCAATTTCTCTGATTGTAAATATTCACCGTCTTTATTCCTTCCAGGTGTAAAATAATAGATCCATTTTCCATCTGGTGCATTGGCGACAGATTTATGGGCACCTCCGTCCCCGGCAAAATGATCTTGATCCCAACTACTGGCATAATGAACCGACCATTCATTACGGGTTACATGAAATTTAATTTCCTTACCATCGCTTAGCCTTGTTCCCCCAACAAAAAATTCTTTGCCTCTTGGTAATTGTAAATCATACCAAATGTATTTGCCATCAGAGCTAAACCATTCATGCCCCGCAATTTCCATGTCCATACTACGTTTATGAATCAAAGTTGGTGCTTCTTTTGAAGCAACATTAATAGTCCATATTCGATCCACTTTCTGCCAGGGACCTTCATGACAGAACATTAAAAGATCAGGATCAGTGGGTGAAAACTGAACATGGTTAAGCCACGCACTATCTGTAAAAATTTTGGATAATACCCCGGTTCTAATATCAATTGTAAAAAGAGTTCTGGGAAGTTTCGCTTCAAATATTCGGTTAAAATAACCGCCTTTGGAAGGGTATTTCTTAGTAATTTCTTTTTCTAATGGACTCGCAAAGGCTCCTGCCAAAAGGGTTCCGTTCGCGTTTACAGTCGTTATACTGGCTTTAAAATCATCTGGAAACTTAAAAATAAACCTGTTTTTGCCTGATAGTACATTGACACCAAAAACACTATCTTTAATCTGGTAATAAGCTTCCTTATTACGCTGATTAACAATTTCACCATACATGACACCACTACAATTAGTCAATCTTCGGGTTACCCCGGTCGTTAAATTATAACTATAAAGCTGATTATCAGATGAATTAACAGAAACTGATTTTACATAACCATCAGGTGTATTATTGCTCTGTCTGTCTGGTTTACTTCCGTAAAAAACCATCAAATCTCCGATAAATGGATTGTTGTGAAAGTAAAAACTACGATGTTTACCTGGGTTACTGATAAGTCTTTTAACCAGATGCCCTGTTACAGCGTCTACCCATTGCTCAGGCATATTACCTGTTCCAGTTTTTAACACAGGTTGAGCTTGAATAGAGTAAGTGATATTCACCGACAGTAATAAAATCATTACAAATCTGGCTTTTTGAAAAATGTTTCGGGTGTTTTCTATCTTATGCATAAGGCTTAATATTAGTATCAATATATTGAATTTTAGAAAATCAGATTTTAATTGCAAAACCATATAAATAAAGAGCTTAACTTGAAAACTGCTCTAAACTTGCCATGCAAAACAGGATTTTAAAAATCCGGGGCTGCTGTAATATCTTTCCCAATTCAAATCTAATAATTTCAATTGACTTAACCGTCCTGTACTATGCTGGTTTATTCAGTAGCCATTTTTGATTTTGTTAAGTTATAACCTAAAAGCGCTGAGCCATCAAAATTCTCCACCAAGCAGACAGATCGTCACAAGAAATTGAAGTAACCAAACGTCCCCCTCTCCCTTTCCTAATGGATATAATAAATTAATTGAGGAAAAATTAGACAATTCCACACTTGGTGCTTCCTATTTGGCCCAAAAATAGCCATGAGACTATCCTTTCTTTATAAGAAAATATATGAATTTAGGATTTTGAACAAAGAAGTTCATCAACACAGTCAAGCTACGCAAGGCAGCCTGACTGTGTTGCGCAGGGGACAGCATAATGTATCTGTGAGTACCTGCCCTCCCAGCTTTAATAAAAGAGGCTATTTTTCATCTTAATTAATAGTGCTATGGCATTAAACTTAATTCAGGAACAGAAGGCCGAATGATTCAATCAGAAACCGGGATTAAGGACCAACAGTAAAATCAGCCTAATAGATCATATATGCAGAGGCACAAGATTATTGCCCCCAATACAAATGAAAAATTTTTTGCATAACAGAACTGAAATCATCCCTATCATCTTTCACTAAATGTTTCTGTACCAGAAGTTCCTGCTTCATTTTTTGAATAACACCTTGGTATTGAGGGTCATGGTAGGCATTATGAAGCTCATGCGGATCAACTTTAAGATCATAGAATTCCCATCCCGGTGTTGTGGGCTGTTGCTGCGCTCCTGTAATCCCGAGTGGCTGGCCATAATAAAAAATAAGTTTGTACTGTTGATTTCTAATTCCAAAATGAGCAGGTCTTTTGACCAGATGTTCCCAATACCGATAATACATTACTTTACGCCAGTCTGCCGGTGTTTTACCTTCCAGATTTCGTCTGAAGCTTCTGCCCTGAACAAATTCAGGAGTTTTTAATCCTGCATAATCTGCAAATAACGCAGCAAAATCTGTATTGAGAATAAAATCCTGGATCCTGGTCTCTCCTTTAATTTCTTTGGGATAGACAATAACAAAAGGCATATGTAAAGACTCTTCAAACATCAATCTTTTATCAAAAAAGCCGTGTTCACCAAGAAAATAGCCCTGATCAGCAGTATAAATAATTACGGTATTACTGGAGAGTCCACTCTGGTCCAGATAATCTAGCAACCTCCCCAGGTTTTCATCATTGGCTGCGCCACAGCGCAGATAATCTTTAATAAATTTTTCATATGTTTTAATTCTGGCCTGAACGCTATCTAATCCGTTTAAATCAAACGGCATTCCGGGATAAGTGGTCCAATAATGTGCCGGATCCTTTTGATAGGTCATCCAACGTTCCGCCAAATCATTCAAATGTTGTCCCGGAAATACTCTGCCAGTAGTTTTTGCCCCGAAATCAAACAAAGACTGTGGAAACGGAATTTCTACATTATTATAAAGGTTTTTTAATCTGTCAGGATATTCCCATGGCTCGTGAGTTCCTTTAAAATGGACCATTTCAAAAAATGGCCTAGTAGTATCCCGGTCTTTTAACCAGTCTAACGCAAAATCTGTCACCAAATCTGTATTATAACCTTTATATTTTTTGCCTGTAATTCCCTTATCATCATCCTGCCAGTCTTTTTCAGATTTAAACACTGGGTCAAAATAAATCCCCTGATCATTCATAACCATAAAATGATCAAAGCCACTTGGCCTTTTCTTAAGTCCCCATTTACCAAAAATCGCCGTTTGATAACCACTTTTCTGAAGCACCTTGGCTATATTATCATGGGCCGGGCTCAGGCCATCTTCCAAGGCATACACCCCGTTGATCTGGCTATATTGCCCTGTAAGAATTGTCGCACGGCTAGGCGTACATAAAGAATTAACATTAAAACAGTTATCCAAAACAGCCCCTGCCTTGGCCATACGCTGGATATTCTTATTTTGCACATAGTCTTTTAATATACCTCCATAAATACCCCAAGATTGTCCAGTGTGATCATCAGCCATAACAAATAATATATTTGGGCGACTATCTTTTAAGGTTGATTCATTAATTCTGCCACTTCCTTTTGCGACATGTCCCTTGCTTTGCGCATTTAGAATACAAAATGAGCATGAGCAATAAATAATTGAAAGCGATAATAATAGTTTTTTTTTCAGGTTATGCCAGCGCCAATTAATAATAGCCCTAACTTTTATCCTCTTTTTAATCGCCTGAATCTCATTTAAGGCCATTTCATTTACTGGATTAGTATACATGTTTTTATGTAATATTCAATTAAATTTAAACTCCTCTCAACCTTAAAACTGACCTATTCTTAAACTAAACAGCCGGTCCCTTATACTGAAAGCCCGTATTAAACTGAAACTTTGGGTAGTTCGGACTAGCAATCATAGATACTTTCTGAACTTGCAATTTACCACTTTTTACCCATACCTCTCCTCTTTCCTCCATTTCTGCAGCGAGTTTTTGGTATAGTTCATTATATACCTCTTTTGTTGTTTCATCACCCATCAGATTTTTTAACTCATGTGGATCCTTTTCCATATCAAAAAGCTGTTCCTCTCCAGTCAACGTAAAGAAAATATATTTATAACGATTACTGCGAATAGCTATCCAGGCATTATCCGGTTCATAGCATCTACTATGCTCAAGGCAAAGTGTTTCACGCCAACCCTCCTCTCCTCTTAAAATTTTTAAAATACTTTCTCCATCTACTTTTGAGGGCAGCGTGAGCCCTGCCACATCGGCCAGGGTCGGAAAGATATCTCTCAGTTCAATCAGTTCTTTTCTTTGCTGACCTCTTTTAAAATTAAAATCCCTTGCACCGGAGGGCCATCGCACAATAAGCGGCACCCTAGCAGACGGATCATAGGGCCTGGTTTTTCTATACATATGCTGATCTCCCAGCATCTCCCCGTGATCAGAGAAAAACAAAATAAACGTATTTTCATATTGACCGGCTTCTTTCAATGCTTGAATCACCCTGCCCAATTGCTCATCCACAAAAGAAATCGCGCCTGCATAGGCTGCCCTGGTTGACTTTATTTCATTTTCGGGAAATATAGCGCTGGAGACTTCAGGATTTTTATCCATCGTAGAGAACTTACCTTTATATTTCAAAGCAGCCCATTGCCCGACTTTTGCCTTGGGAATCTCAATTTGCTCATAATAATCCATCCAACGCTTTGGCGGGTCATATGGAGGGTGAGGTCTTTGAAAAGATAACTTCAGGAACCAGGGATCATCCATATGATGGTTTGCAATAAAATCGATGGCCCTATCTGCAGTCCAATATGTCGCGTGTAATTCATCTTTAAATGGAAATGGACGTCCTCCACGTGCATCATTATAGCTTAAACCAGTTGCATTAATATTTTCTCCAGGTGCCATTTTTTTAAACCAGGCCTCATAATCACAAATAAATCCATCCGGATTTTTAGTATACCAGCCTTCCTCCAGATTAATCGTTTTATAACCCTGCGTATTGCGTGGGGGGCCAAAATGATTTTTTCCCGTTACAATTGTATCATAACAATGTTGAGAAAAGAACTGAGGCAAGGTCAATTTATAATATTGAGCAATATTATTCATATATCCCAACATACCATGATGCCAGGGAGTGAGGCCTGTTAAAAGACTAGTTCTGGCCGGCGTACAGCTAGGTAATGCACAATAACAATGATCGAATCGCGCCCCTTCCTTTGCAAGTGCATCAATATTTGGTGTTTTAAGCCAGGTTGCACCATAACATCCGAGAAAATCTCCTCTATGCTGATCATCCATAATCATCAAAATATTCAATTTATCAGACTTTTTATCTGATTTCATGATAGAAGCACTAACTGGATTATCATCCCAATCCGTTTTGAAATTTCCTAATTTGGAGGCCGCTAACGGAAAGAGAGCAAGCCCACCAATTCTTTTAAAGGCTTCCTTTCTGCTTATGCTTTTTGGATCCTGCTCCTCTGTTTTTTTTGTTGAGTTATGAGCATCTAGCAAGGACTTATTACTTGATCCCTTATGACTATGTTTCACTTTTTTATTCTTTTACAGGTTTTTATTTATTAATTCACAAGACTACAAAGGTGATCAGGCACCCTTAGGAAACAGGAAATTAATTCAAAAAAAGAAAAATATACTAAAAACCGGCCATAAATAAACAGAATTCCCTCTCTCCTAGTCAACTATTTATGTAAAAAGCTAACCTGAATATTCCAATTTCGACCACTATTTTTACTTATAATGATTTCATTTATTTCATTTTAGATAATTATTACATATATTTGAGATTGTTTTAAGTATATTTGACATACATAGCTGAAAATTTATAATCGAAAAATTATGGTAGAACACTTTATCATTCCATCCTTTGTCCGCAGCTGGTTGGATAATCTGATCGAGCTGAATCCAAAAGAAAAAGAGACCTATCTGGATCTAGAAAAGCAACTCAATGAATTACAAAAGAATATAGATCAATATTTTACGGATAGGGAGCAGCTTAAAAAACTAACCAAAACCTTTAGTCAGGACCTGGTGAATGCCCACATTATGTACAGAGAATCCTATACGGAATTTTTATCTTCTCTCATAGCTTATCCTCCCGCAGAAAGGGATGCCCGAGGGATTATGAAACCACCAGAGGATGCCCTTACGCCTAGGCAAAAAAGATTTTTGCTATATTATATCAATTCGGAACTGGATCTACTATTGAACACCACTTTAAACCGCGAACAAGACCCGGCAGCACTCAAATTATTCCAGGAGATGCATCATCTTCAATACCACGTATGGTATACAGAAAAAATAACCTATTTGACCACGGAAATTAAAAGCTACCTGGAATCTCACAATATTCCAATCGTCCCATGGAAAAGATTCCCAGAAAATGACACAGAATTATTCGAATGGGCTAAAAACTGCCTTTATGCGTTTTATACTCCTTTACAGGAAAGTCGACTGGCCAAAACGGCAGGTAGCAGCTTCGCCAAACTAACTTTGGATGAAGAAGACCCAAGGAAGAACACATTTCCAGGCAAAGTCCCTTCACTTAAAAATCAACAAGATTATATCAAGGGGATGACTATCGCATTACCTACCTCAGAAATGGGACAGAGAATGATAAAGCATACATATAAATGTTTAAAATATCACTTTTATCAATTATATTGTTTTACGCTTGAAGAAGGATGGGAAACCTTGGGGACAGCCTTTTTAAAGCAACGCGAAAAGGTGAAAATCCAATTAAAAGAATTTAGAAAGCAAATTACTATCCTGCCTGATATTTTTGCAATTTTAAGGCAGGAAATTGTCGAAAAGCAAGAAACAGTAAGTGAAGAGATTTTTGAAAGGCTTCAGGTTGCCTGGCACGCAGGATTATTTACTGAAAATCTAGGGCCCATACTTGTAAAATGGTTCAAAATCAAAACAAAGGACCCAAGTATTTTAAAAGAAACGCAGAAAATCATTTTTATAGTAGAAATACTCTCAAAATTGAATAAAATGATTAGAGGCCGTATTCAACTTTTAAGAATGGAGGATGAATATACTTTGCTCACTCATTCGGAAGATCGCAATTACAAAGTCATCAAGGAAAAATCACTGGAAGGAAAAATTGATTTTTACCTTAAAAAATCCGAAGAATACAAGCAGAGATTAAATGAAACTAAAAATAATCCCAAGGAACGTACAGCATATATATTAAAGGTGCTACCTAGAGTATTAGATTATCAACCAAAAGACCCGGAAAACCAGAAAGAACTTACTGATCTTTTCTGGTCTGGGGAATTTGTCAGGCTATTCAACCAATCAAAAAATGAAGATGGAGAATTCGATTTTGATGGATTTTCTTTTTAAATCATAAAAAATATATACCAAAAAATCTACCGGGTATTCCAGATAATCCACAATATCCAAAAACCCGGTAAATCTTTATGGTTCAAATTCCTGGTGCAACTTACCAAAAAAGTCTTTAGCTTAATATTGAACCGAATTTTATTGATAATTCCATTTAATTACTCAAAAAGCCATTGAGCCCAGAACTCCCAGTCTGACCATAGCCATTATCTCCATACTGTTCCGCATTATCTATCTGACTTAAGAAATCATAAGAAATAGGTCTATAATAATCAATCGCACTATTGAAACTGGCGGCGGCTCTGGGATTCGCCTTCGGTAAGGCTGTTTCAAAAGCGTGATGACGCTTTAAAAGTGCCCAACGATCAAATTCACCGCAGAGTTCACGGGCATATTCATCGAGTACATCCTGTTCAGTAGCACTTGTAAGATCATGTTTAGCAGCCCCGGCTCTGACGGCTCTGTCCCTTAGCACATTCAGGTAGGTGGCGGCTTTAGCTCCATTCCCTAATTTTTGTTCGGCCTCTGCGGCAATCAGATACACTTCTGCCATTCGCATTATAAACATATCTCCTTGCTTTACTTGCAGATTAGATCCATAATTTAAGCCGTAATAAGACCAGTTAAATTTGGATAGCGAAGGATAAAGCTCATAGCCATTATTTACCTGACCTGTCTTTGCCGTCCACTCTGCAGCCGTTGACAGATATCTGCCATCACTGGCAAATAAATCATTTATATTAATTACAGCATATCCTCTGGCAGCTTTTTCTATTGCAGACATGTTATCTTTCGAAAGATAAATAGCAAAACGGTCTTCATCTGCCTGTAAAGGGTATGGATTAACATAAACATTTGTCGAAGCTTCTAGTTTATTTATATCTCCTGAATGAACACCCTTAGGCCAGACAGATGCAACATATTGATTGCCACCATAGGTAGCTGCTGTTGCATTAACATCTGCATAAGGATAGATCTTTTCCCCAATATGTGAAGCATCTATACCATATTTACTGCAAATAGTTGAAGTCAAGGTTACAACATTGGCATCATAAGTCAACCAGCCAGGCTGTACCATTGAAAAATTTGCAAATGCCGTGGTAAAACTATTCTCCCAACGAGAGTCCCAACTTGCATCAAAACAACCAACTAAATATTTACTAGGTGCAAAATTATTGTTATTAACACGCCCATAGAAATAGTTCTGTTTATTTTTCATAATAACAAGCTCGGGAAGGGAGTTAGGATCACAATAAGTATAGGAAAACAGTTTATTGGACTTAGAAGCATAATTCCAGGCATCGCTTTCTCCACTCACCGGGCCAGAGGCTACAAATAAGGCTTCCTTGTTGTCCCTGTTATTGGCATGAGACCATAAGTCTGCTACATTGTCATATAGCATGGCATTGTAAGAACTGGCATTCGCAATCAGCTCCTCAGATACATCCTTTGCTCGTTGCCAATAAGAGGTACCGTTTTCACTTAACCCTTCCCCAGCCCCTTGAACATATGCTCTGGCCAATAGGCCTAATGCAGTTTTTTTGCAGACTCTGCTTGCAGTTCCGTTTAAAGGAGTTACACCTAACGAGGAAGCGGCCTCAGTCAAATCCTTGATAATCTGTGTATAAATTTCTGCAATTGTATTACGTTTTGGAGTCATATTAGTAGCCACGCCTGCTGACTCCAAATTTAAGGTCACCGGACCGTAATATGTCGCTAATAAAAGGTAATAATATCCCCTGAGACATTTGGCCTCCCCCACCATTTCGTTAATAGTGGCGGAATCTCCATCTTCGAGTGCTGTAGCACCATTTATAACGGAATTACAGGTGGAGATGACAGAATAAGCCTGAGTAAAGAGTTTATTGGTGCCATTGGTACTGGTAGTTAGTCCTTCGTAATAATATAGTTCTTTAGTATTATCATTATCATTATGGCTCAGCCATAGATCCGTTCCTGTTTCAGACACGTACAGAAAATCGGAGGCTGAAAACAGTTGATCATACAATGGTGTATAGCATTGTACCAACAAACCACTCCAAGTATTAAAACTAGTTTCCGTAGCATCCCCTGCGGTTGGGTTATATTCATCCAGATTGCAGGATGAAGCCAGACAAATAAAAGCCATTGCGCTACCTATAAGGGTATAAATCAAGGTCTTATTTAATATTTTCTTTCGCATTATAATGGATTTATAACTTTTTATTTTAATCAGATAGTCTATACTAAAAACTGAGGTTTAGACCTAGTACAATCTGTTTTGTTAATGGAAAATCTAAACTGCCATTCTGCTCAGGATCATATTGTTTTAATAGATGGCTTTTAGCCACCACCAGCGGATTGGTAATGGTGCCGTAAAACCTTAATTTATCCAGTTGCATCTTTTTAAGAGTGATATCGGGCAATGTATAACCCAACGTAATATTTTTAATCTTAAGGAAAGATCCATCTACATAAGAGAGACCATAGAAGCCCACGTAATCCTGTCTTTGTTTAGAGGCGTTCAGCGCTGGAAAGTCATTTGATGGATTTGAAGATGTCCAGTAGTTAAAATAACTTGGAAAATTATCACTGCCACTCGGATCATAATCAGTTAATAAAGAATAATCAATAGTCTGTCCATACCGCATATAAGCATAAATCGTCAAATCAAAATTGGCATAGGAGAAGGTATTTTGAAACCCTAAAGAAAAATCAGGCGAATTATGTCCCACTATCTGGCGGTCATTATCACTAATGGCATAAGGATTATCCGCATTATACAAAATTTTATTTCCATCGTCACCTGTAACATAATTGCCGTTAGCATCCAGTTTATAAAAAGCATTATCTCCGGCGCTCACCAAATTAGGTACTTCAATTTTCAGATCACCGGGTTCTTCACCAAAGGCAGCAGCTTGAGCTTCTTCCCCATTTTGCCACACACCTAAAATTTTATAGCTGTAATAAGAGTTTATCGGCTGACCGACAAGAAGGGCATAATCTCCGTTAACAACAGGTGTTGAGCTTTTTTCTGCAAGTTTTGTAATCATCTCTTTATTAGCAGAGAAGGTCAAGGCAGAACTCCACGAGAACTTCTTATGGGCAATATTGGCTGTATATAATCCCAATTCAATACCTGTATTTTTTGTTTTTGCAATATTTACACGGGTCTGGTATAAGGTACCCGCATTATATGCTCCATTAGTTACCGGAATATTTTTAGTCCAGATTACACCATCCGTATTGGTAATATAGAAGTCCCCCGTAAAACGTATACGATTTTTAAGAAAATCTGCATCAATTCCGATATTGGTGTTATAAGATCTTTCCCAGGTAAGATCGGCATTCGCCAGCAATTGGGAATAATTATACTTATTGACCTTTTGCCCGCTTAAGGAATAAAAACCAGCTTCTATGTTTGAAACGGAGGAATATGGATCTATGCTGGCAGTACCTGAAACCCCATACCCTACACGTAATTTTAAGTTAGAGAGCCAGCTTTTAGTCCCCTGCATAAAATCTTCTTCTGATATACGCCATCCGGCAGAGACTGCCGGGAAAGCTGCCCATTTATGCCCATCCGCCAATTTAGAAGAACCATCTTCGCGTATGGATGCTTGAAAAAGATAACGATCTTTATAAGAATAATTCAACCTTCCAATCAGGCCAAGGCTTCTGGACATGGTATAACTAGACCCAACCGAAGGGCTGGCCCCTGCACCCAAATTCTCCCAGAGATATTTATTAGAAGAAAACTGATTGTTACTCATATTGGTAAATTCACTCTGATTATGATCATATGTACTAACCCCCGTCAATTTAAAATTATGATCAGCCCCCAGATTAAATTCATAGGTGAGGATATTCTCCCAACGGTAATTATAATTTCGATTCTGGACTATTGTAGCTGCCACTGTAGGTGTTGTACCGGTGGCATTAGCTCCTTCAGCCCAATAATACTGATAGGATCCAATTCCAACGAATGTATTGCTTCTAGCATAACTAAGTTGTCCGCTGATTCGAGATTCAAAAGATAAGCCTTTAAGCGGTGTAAATCGTACATATGGATTAAAATAGAGACTAAAATTATTGCTCTGGTCTCTGTAGACATCTGGATCCGTGTCTAATAGGAAATTAACTGTCTGTTCGTCTCCAGCCACAGGTAATATTTTTAAACTTCCATCTTCATTAAAAATAGTTCCATAGGGTATCGCTCTGAGTGCATTTTCAATTTTGGAATAAGCGCTAGAGCCCGTATTATAAAACATCTGCGTATTTAAACCTGCCGAAAACCAATCAGTAACCTTATGATCTATTTTAATGGTTGAGCTCAACACTTTATAAGCATCTCCTTTATATTGACCAGATTCATTATTATAATTCAATGAAAAATAAGCCCTGGTTTTCTTCGTTCCTCCGGATAAAGAGAGGCTATGATTTTGGGTCATATTATTTTTCATAATTGCTTTTACCCGGTCGATATCCTCGCCCCTTTGATAGGCGTCATATACTTCTGTCGAAAGAACCTGATCATCTGTGGTGTATGATCCGGCTTCTTGTTGTGCAAGTTTTTTGGTGTTAAAATATGAATCACCCCTATGTACTTTAGGCGTCATCGACCATCCAGAATATCCAACATAAGCATCATAATTTACTTGTGTCCGTCCCTCTTTTCCGCTCTTTGTAGTAATCAGAATTACTCCATTGGCTCCTGAGGCGCCATAAATAGCGGTAGAGGAAGCGTCTTTTAAGACATCTATACTCTCAATGTCATTGGGATTTAAAGTGCTGTAGGAGCCAGGCATACCGTCAATTAATACCAGCGGGTTACCACTGGCACTTAATGAACGGGTACCTCGTAGTTGCATATTTACACCTGCCCCTGCCTCACCGGAAGATTTAGTAATATCCAGTCCAGGCACTTTACCTTGTAGAGCAATCATTGGATTACCACTGGGGTTTAAAGTTACATCATCTGCTTTAATGCTGGTAATGGCTCCTGTTAGATCCTTCTTTTTCTGGGTTCCGTATCCGACCACAACGACATCATCTAGCGAAGGATTATAAACTGTTAAAACAATTTTTAAATCTCCGGATTTATTATAAATTACTTCTTTATCTGCATAACCTACGTATGAAACCACCAAAGTAGTACCTGGTTGTATGTCAATGGTAAATTGGCCATTTAAATCTGACAACACACCTTTAGTCGTCCCTTTAACCTTAATGGAAACACCAATCAGTGGCTTTCCTTCTGCGTCGGCAACAGTTCCTTTGACCGGTGTTAAATCTCTTCCGTTATTGCCCAACACATGATTATAGGTGTTATTTCCAGAGGAATTACCAGATTCGCCCGTCCTATGGCTACCTGCCATTATAGGCGTCACAGGCAGTAACAGCAACAAAATAACTGCACAACCATAGCTCTTAAAGGCGCTAGGCCCAAAAAAGGCTCCAGACTTTAAAATAATTTTTTTAATCATTTTTTGCATTAAATTTAATATACATATATGAATGCACTATTCATTAGTAAACATAGATTACAAAAATATTAATATTAATATTATCTAATCTTTCAAATGTTCGCAAAAAATTATACAGGATTACCATCTGGATTTAAACGGCAAATCTTTTGGAAGGGCTTAAATAATTATAATTCCAGAATGCATTCCAGGTAGTTCATATGTTCCAAACCGCAAACAATATATCATAAGCAATAAATCAAATAAGCCACTCTTGAAGTACTGATAGAAAAAAGGATGGGACCAGGAAAGTCGATATGATATATCGGTTCCGGCTCCTATCCTTTGAAATAAATAATCTTAATAAATTCAAAGAGGCTGCACCATCTGTTTATAAGCGTCAATTTGATTTTTCTGTTCAGGATCCATCACAAATAATAAAATCCAACCACCTTCAATCAAACTCTTAAGTTTAGGATCGCCCTTTAAAATCTGGTCAATATATCTTCTGGGTGCCTGCACTAGGACACTTATTCGAATTGGATCATGATAGACTTCATCATCTGATTTCATAACAGACTGTAATGGCAATCCTATTTTCAAATCACTACCATTCCCTTCTACAACTCCATACTTTCCGGTTATATTATGAATAATCTTCGACCCTCCTCCAAATTTCTGATTGTCTACTGTAGAAAAATAATAGTGATTGCTAATCCATTGTACGACGACAAGAGGGCCTTGCATAATCCCTTTTAAGATATTACCATCAGGATCCATTGCCCAGTCATAGGAACTCATAAAACAATCACTAAATTCCCCTTTTAAGGTTAGGGATCTTGGACCAATAACATAACCTTTGTGACCGGACAATCCCCATTCAGGTCTGGATTCTGACCAGCTATTTGATTTTAACTTTGCAATAGAAGAACTGTTAACTGGTTCATTGAGTCTTTCCTTTGTCAGTTGGGCCTGAGCCCATATTAAATCCTTTTTCAATTGTGCTGCCAATAACAAATGGCTGGCGGGGATATCCTGATCAAACAGTTCCACCTCGTCAGTAGAAGTAATGTGCTCAGCAGCAATGAAAAAAGTTTCTTTCGGAATCTCTATATCATACTCTTTCTTTAAAATATTACGGACATTATTATTATTGGCCAGCATAGCCAAGGTTCTGGCATTATACTTACCAGGCTGTCCGGCGCAAGCGCCGCAATCAAGACTCGAAGCAAAAGGATTATTTGCACTTTTGCTCGCATGCCCTGTGAAAACAACCAAGGGCGCGAAAGATCTCCAACCACAGCTATCGAACGTACCCTTAACGATTAAAGCCTTCTGATCATCACCTATATCGTCTATGGTACTTGTAACATCATGATGATGGTGTTGTAACAAAGGATTATCAGAATGTATAATTGAAGGTTCTTTCTCTATCTTATCTTGATTTATGCCACCACTTCCTGCCCGCTTATCCCCAACAAAATCATGCGCATACAACGCCAAGGTACTCACTTCATCCAAATCGGGATTTAAAACAATTTTAGCCGAAGTTTTGCTGAAGCCGGTTTTCGTATTGGCGATAACTTCACTTGATATTCTATCCGAAATTACTGGAACAGCGGATGTAATATATGGTTCATATAAGGCCTCATAACCGCTCTTATGCTTTAATAGCCAGTGTTCTGCTCTATTAGGGCTCCATAATCTGAGTAATAGAAAAGCACCATAATATAATCCAGAACCTTCAACATATCCAAAGGCAGAAGGCAGGATATTTTTCATGCGCTTCAAAAAATAACGATAACTGCTTAACTTTCGCCCTTGTTTTAAATAAGCCTTCTGAGCATCTTGTCTATCTCTAACAGGTTTTTCTCTTACCAAATAGGAGGAAGCTCCCACTGCTGGAGAAGACTTATAAGTCATTCCTGTTTCAGGATGTTGATAATCCATCATAATGCCAAAAGCTCCTGCTGAACCAAAGGTTTCATAACGAGGCTCATCTTCTACATTGGTATTTGCACCCGCCTGCTCAAGTATCCGGCGTAGCCTTTCAGACCTTGTATCCAGACAAAAGACAAGTTGTGCCGCTAAGCCAGTTTTTAATTTTGTGTTGGGATTATTCCCGATTATAATATTTTTAGGGCCTGTCTGAAATTCATCGAAACGTTTGCTACTTTTAAGTATTTCTGAAAAAAATCTTTGTTGCCAACTCTTCTCCCATGCCTCCAACCAGCACCGTTGTATTTTTATTATTTCCCTATCAGAGAAATCCACTACCGTCGGTTCTTCTGACATAATAGCAGCACCAATTAAGGACGCTATCCAAAGCCGGACTGCCAGGTAATCAAGTAAACTGATAGGATATTCCTGTTGCCAGATTGAATTGTTTTGTACGCGATATTTAATAAAACCAACCCACCCAGGCAATGCAGCAAAATGCCGCTCAAATATTTCCTGAAAAGCCTCAGGTTCAAAATCAAATAATACCTCTTGCAGCGCTTCTTCAGGGGTTTTAGGGATCGTCGTTAAGCGATGTCCATTTTTCCTGGCAAGGGCCATGAGATCGTTGTCATGAACAACAAGCTTACGCCAAGAGGTATAAAACCCCATATCCTTAAAGGGCATTGGCCATGCTGCCAGACCCTCATCTAAAAATAAAGAAAGCCATTTTACTGTAAGTCGGTCCAGTTCATGTTTATCATTTGGGAAATCAGTAAAAACAACTGATTCCATTTTCTGTAATGTATTTTCAATACTAGAATGAATACCAACAGTATTAAGCTCATTAGTTAATATAACTTCATCAATTTTTTTCTCCTGCCATGCCTTTCTGAATACTGAACCACTTGGCAAGGTCTGCCCACCAAAAACCGGGCTTGCCTTTTTAAGGGCTGTAAAAAAGGGCAACGCTTCATAACCGGCCAATGGATTCGATGTCACAAATCCATAAAGCGGCCACGTCTTTCCGACCACTTCAGCAGCTTCATTAATAACCTTATTTAAGAATTTATAATTCATTTAATATTTTTTTTATAACGCAGCAAGGTCTTCTTATAGGGCTGTGAATCATTAATTAGCTTAACATATAACCAAGGAAAACTTTCGTAAATACCCAATTTCATGATAAAGAAGCCAATTAGGAAGATAACGCCAAAGACAATTTGTAAAACAGAAAGTGATTCGGGATAATCTATCATAGGCAGATCATGCATGAAAATTGTTGTTCCATTATACATTAAAGCATACAAACCAATACTTAACAGAAAAAATATTGGTGCTATAATTAGTTTTTTTAATATTGAAAACTCATCACGTTTAATAATATTTTCCATTGCCTGTCCTACTGTAATAGCTACAATTAGAGTAAGGAAAATTCCGCCATCAAGATGCAATCCCTTGCCTGTAATCCATGCAAAAAATAATGCGCCCAATATACCTAGGGCAAAAACAAAAGCTGTCTGCCATTTAGTTCGACTTGGTCGCTGAGGTTTTTTAGGGGATAAATGCTCAATTTCCTCTCCTGATGATAGGAATAAATAAGCTTTATAACATCCATGTAATATCAAATGTACAACTGCAGCATTGAAAAATCCAAGTCCACACTGCATAATCATAAATGCCATTTGGGCAGTAGTTGAACAGCCGAGCTTTTGTTTTATATTGACCTGTATCAACTTTGCGAATTGCGCGACTATAGCAGTAATTCCTCCAATAAAAAACAGCAAAGTCATCGTATCTGATTTAAAAAACAAGGGTGCAAGTAATGTAAGAAGTATCCCTGCACCATTAACAAATCCTGCATGCATTAATGCAGAAGCAGGAGTTGGAGAAGTCATGGCTGACAAAAGCCACCTATGAAATGGAAACATTGCGGATTGAATAGCCGCCGCTATTATTATGCAGAGGGCAGAGATCAATAACAACCAATAAGGAATATCGCCCACTGAAGATATAATTCCTGTAACTGTAAACTGATTCAATTCAAAGGATAGCATTAGCAATCCTATTGCTAAAAATAACGTTCCTGCTAAAAAATGCTTTTGGCAATATCTTGAAGCCTCTCTTGCTTCTCCCCATCTTCTATCTATACCAATCAATCGGGACATAAAAAATCCCATCCCAAGCCATGCCACAAGTATTATTAAAACATGGTTCGCAAATACCAACAAAGAGACTGAACCAGTAAAGCCCAAAGCAAGCAGTACAAATCGCTTGTAGTATTTGAACCCTATCAAGTACTTTCCCGCGAAATTGATAACCACTGCTGAAAAAAAACAAACTGTTGCCCAGATTATCAGAGATAAACTACTGATTCTAAATAAATCACCATACGTCCAGTTAGGAGCCTCCGGATAATACCAAACAATACTACCAATATTTAAAGCAAATAGCGCCCATAAAAAAAACGCCACCATCCTGTATAAAAGGCTGGGGCGGAGATTTTGATCATTCATAAACTAATTCTTGTTATTTATCGTGAACGCTAATTCAATATCTAATCTTAGATATTCTTTATTTATGTTGCAAAGAAAGCACAGTTTATGTAATAAATTCTATTTATATTTGCTATATCATACATTAATATATTTTATGGATTACACATTAAGTCAGCTACAGATTTTTTTAAAAATCGTCCAAAATCAAAGTATTACCAAAACGGCAGAAGAGCTATATATGACTCAGCCAGCGGTTTCCATACAGTTAAAAAATTTCCAGAATCAATTTTCTATCCCCCTCACAGAGGTAGTAGGAAGAAAACTTTACATCACGGATTTTGGAAGGCAAATTGCAACTTCAGCTAAAAGAGTCCTAAATGAAGTAGATGCATTGAATTACACATCCTCTGCTTTTAAGGGCGAATTAACGGGCAGACTACATATTTCTTGTGTATCTACCGGACAATATGTACTTCCAAGTTTTCTTTCTGGCTTTATGGAACAACATAAAGGTATTGATTTACAAATTGATGTTACGAACAAATTACAAGTCATAGAGTCCTTAGAAAGAAATGAAGTAGATTTTGCCTTGGTATCTGTCCTACCTAAAAAACTCAATATCCATAAAGAAGTCTTACTCCCTAACAGGTTATTTTTAATAGGAAAATCAGCAAAGAATACTGCAATAAATAGTAAAAACGAAAACAAAACAAGCAATACTCCTCCAAAAATAATCAAAAAGGCCCAATTTGAATCGATGCAATTGATTTTCAGAGAACAAGGCTCAGCTACTAGGGATTCTATGGAAGGATTTATTCATAAACATAAGCTTCCAGTTCATAAACGCATCCAACTTGCAACCAACGAGGCTGTCAAACAAGCTGTAATGGCTGGCATTGGTTATTCCATAATGCCTGTTATAGGATTAAAATATGAGTTAAGAAACAGTGCCTTGCAAATAATTCCATTCAAAGGACTCCCCATTACAACTAATTGGTGCTTAATATGGCTCAAAGCAAAAAAATTATCTCCTGCAGCTACAGCCTATTTGGAATTTATCCAACAGGAAAAGCAACATATTATTGAAAACAAGTTCAGTTGGATTAAAGATTATTAAATATTCCGTATCCTAATTTATCTTACAGCTGCTCTACCCAATCTGTCGTTAATAGCACTCCCAATCCCCTCCTCTGGCATACATTCAGCAAAAATCACATCAAGTTCCAATTGGTCTAGTTGATGCAGGGCACCATAAAGATTAGAAGCCGCTTCTTTCAAATCACCAACAGGAGATAACTGTATTTGACATATAGGTAAATTCTCACAGATATTTTGAGAAAAATAAAGATGTTTTAAGCTTATAATCCCTATCCTGGCTGTCTTTTCTTTTATTTTATACTTCAATTGAGACTCAAGCGTTTCATAAATCTGCATTTGTTCCATTAAAACATTAAAGTTTACAGAATTTTGAATGACGTCCTTATGACCTAAATCAGGCAAAAGATATAAAGGTGTTTTGGGGGCATAGTGAGAGAGCGACATTCCAGAAGTTATATGCGAAGTCACCTTCTCCTCGCTATCAATAAATATTTGAAGGTTATTACCCTTAATCTCCTCATTCAATAATTCTCCTTTAATACCCTTAGACTCAAAATACTTAACCTTACCTATTATTGCCTGGATGTCCAAATCTGTAATAACCCCTTTTCTATAAATAATCGGCATGGTATCATCAAATCCAATGATTGTAGATTCTATCCCCTTAGATGAAGGACCTCCATCCAAAATATATTTAATTCGACTTCCCAACTGGTCATTAACATGCTGCACAGTTGTGGGACTAATATAACCATATGGATTTGCACTTGGTGCTGCTAGAGGAAAAGGTAAATTCCGAAGTAACTCAAGCGCCAATGGATGCGCTGGCATGCGCACTGCCACTCGAGGTTGTCCAGCTGTAATAGCATGATGCACTGTAGGTGCTTTTGGCAAAAGGAAAGTCAAAGGACCTGGCCAAAACCAGTCCATTAACTTCAAGGCATTTTCAGGAATTGAACTAACAATTCCCGCCAGATGATCTGAGCCTGCTACATGGACAATTAATGGATTTGTGGCTGGTCTTTTCTTAACAGCATAAATCCTCTCAATAGCAATCTCCCTAGTCGCATCGCCAGCTAGTCCATAAACAGTCTCAGTCGGAAGGCCTATTACCTCTCCCTCCATGAGCAGTTCACATGCATAATCTAAATCCTTTCCGATAGTTGCCATAAATTATTTTTAAATTAAATCAACCTTCTTTCAAATCATGGTTTATTTTAACCTTAAACAATAAAGGATACCTAACAATTATTATTTATTCAGGTAAAATTTCCCGAATTTCATTTTTATGTTTATTAGCAATGAGTAAATGCAAGTTATATTTACCAGACAACAAATCATTACGAAATATTTCCACACTTTTCATCTTGAAGGCCTCATAGCGAAGCAATTTCTCCGTAAGTGTTTCTATAGTATCTGAACATGTTTTTAATTTACCAATTTCAAATTCACAAAACCGTCCTGAATACCCCCCGACTTTCATTACCAGATTAATAAAGTTACAACTCGTCTCTCCAACAAAATAAACGTCCGTAATCTTTTCCCTTTTAATAAAATCATGAATTATCTGGCTTTCATCTGCTTCAAATCTGAAAATTCCCGCAGGTGCTGTCATAAAAAAGGCATTCTCATAGTGACTTGAAATGAAACGCTCCAGACGGCAAAGCGGGCATACAAGAAAAAGCTTATTATGGTTATTACCAGGCATTTCATTATATGTCAGGGAAAAATCTGGAATAGTGAAAATTTTATTTTTAGCCTTATCTAGCATCTAATCAATTTTAAACTGAGCTCATTTTATATTTTCTTAATTGGAAATATAAACGGAGGCAAATGTATAAAACTAAAATAACCATCAGACATTACAATCATTCATATGATATTCTATAATCTCCTCACACAGCCCAATTCTCCCCATACAAAAACTAATATATATTATAAGATGGGAAAAGACAAAAGAACTTAATAAATCATAATCTACTAATTTAAAGTAGGTTATAAAAAGTAACATCCATATTTTATAAGAGAAAAAAAATTAAATAAAAATCCCATAAACACAATTACAATAAAAGAATCTTATAATGACTATAAAAAATTAAAATCATTCCAGATACAAATAAGTCGAAATTGGAAACAAATCATGCAAATAATCAACCAGACTTCAATAAATTTGGATAAGGTAAGCCACTTAAGTAAATGAGAAAAAAAATGACCTACCTATCCGATTCAGCCTGTCAATGATAATTTATTTTAAATAAAAAGAGTTATAGGCAACCAAATACATAAAAGAAAGTCCTCATTGTTAATCAATTCTTTGGCAAAACCACGAAAAGATAACAAGGTTAATATTTTTTCAAAGTATACAGAATTTAAATAACAAACCTCATACACATGAAGTCACACTAAAATGATTGCCTTTTAAAAGTTTCCTCTAATCGAACTTATAAATATTTAAATAACTCAAAATAAAAAAGACAAATTAAACACTAATCTCATTGATTCTTATAAACACAATGCTTGCCTATTCAATGGCGCAAGCATTATATAGCAAAACAAAATAAATTAAAATTTTTGTATAGCGAATTTATACATATGTATTATTTATCTATCTATTTTTTAAATTTATTTTATTGGTAATAAAAGATTAGTAGTTTCATTTTTTAATTTAAAACAAAACATATGACTAGATTAGGTGAATATCTGTATAGCAAATCTATAAATCAATCAGAAATAGCTCGTAAAACAGGTTATAGCAGAGCAAGAATAAACCAATTATGCAATAATGAAAAAACGCGTCTTGAGGCAAAGGAATTGTATAAAATATTTTTGGCTATAGGAGTAAATCCAGGAGAAGAATTTAATAAATTATATTTTGATGTAAAATTAAGTCCTGATACATCAAAAAAATCAGATTCCACCAAAAACACAGAAGGTGAATCATTGGCTTAACCATCCGATTTATAAAGCAATTCAAATAAAGATTTAAAATTCGCTAAAAAATTAGAAACTTAAATACAATAAATACCTCTTTATAGCCAAGGTGATCTTATGAACCGCAATAATATCCGAGATTATAGACTGTCAATATCATTCCTAGAGCTATGTCGCAATTTTGCGCGTCATAGCTCTAGGTTCCGCTGATTGTATATCATAGTAATCTGGTTAAAACAAAGGCAATTTTTTCAGTTTCTCCCATCCGGGGGCATTCTTCTTCAGCTTGGATTCCGCTTCAGTTTACTAAGTAACGACAGCAACCACCTTTTACCCCTAACTCGAACTTGCGGTTCAATTACATTAAAAAATTCAAACCATAGACAAATGGAATTAATCAGTAACAATTTAATGGGAACAGATCTGTACATCCATTATTATCTTTTTCAACAAACCACATCTCATCCTGACTTAAAATATCCAAATCAAGTAGCATAGGTTTAACATCTGTAAATATCAATTGTCCCAAATCAGTTTTCAAATTAACGAATTTTTCCATCAATCTCCTAATTAATAAAGAGTCAATACAACAACCGAGATCATCAACGAAAACAACTTTATTGTTAAAAAGAACATCATAGAAAACACACGCTAAGGAAAAAATCCTTTTAGTTACGCAAGAAGCTTCAACATAAGAAGAGGTACTTTTAATGTCATTAATCATCCGTTCAATCAAAAGTTCTTTAACTAGGTATCTATCATCCATCTTCACCATTAAGATTTCACCTATATGAGTGGCATATGTAAGCTCTTTTTCCTTTGAGAGGCTAATTCTTCTTTTCATATCTTCCAAATTGACTGCTTCAGTAGACAGAAAATAATCATGTATATCTTTATTATTGAGTTTTAAGGAAATAAAATTTAAGTCGATACTATTCATCATTCTTTCAACAAAATTTTTGAAATTATGGTTCAGATCAATTTCCTTTACCATATTTAGAGAACTGTCTTCTTCATCTGTAATAACAACCAACGTATTCTTAAACCACAAATATGCATTCAAAATATCAATGGATTGTTCGTTACAATTATTAGAAAGCAATTTTAATATTGGACAATCCTCCTGAATCAAACCTTCAAAAAAGCCGTCTTTGCAATTCCAATTTGTCCTCAGATCTTTATTTAAAAAAAGCTTAGAACTATTACCATCAAAAGTTCGTTCAAAAAGCATGACATACTCTTCATGCTCCGGTCCAACAAGCATTAAAGCTTCCCTCCTGATTTTATGATTAAATATCTCGAGGTTATATCTAAACCACGTTCCATTCTGAATAAACACAATAATAAAAAGCTGTCGTTGAAAATCCTGGGATTGAAAGACAGAATTTTTATAGGCATCTGGTAAAATCTCTCCAGTAACTATTTTTTTTAAATAATCTAAACATTTGATAAAGTCTGATTTTCCGGAACCATTCAGGCCATAGACTCCGGCTATTTTATTTAAACAAACACCATTCACGTTATAGAACTGGCCATTCTCTAAACTCTTTTCCCTGCCACTTACCATAACAAATTCTTTTTGAATTCCGAATGAAAATACATTTTCAATTAAAAGTTTCACCAACATAATATCAACATTTCATGCAATATGGCGTTATTTTTAATAATTTGAAATAAAATATAAAATCAGTGGAATAAAATACTACCATTTGGCATTAATAGCTGTAAAAAGAATAAATAACACCAAATTTAAATCTAATCAGCAATGCAATCAAACTAAAAAAATCACTTCAAATCAGTTAAACATAGTTCAAACAATTATCCGACATCCAGCAATATTAGAAAATTAAAATCAAAAATATTAAATTCATTTTTCCCAAAAAAGGTCGTCAATTTCTGATCAGATTAAATTCAATCAAGATTTAATTTGCCAGATTGGAACGACCTATTTTGCCACACTAAAGAAGACACTATCTCTAATTATATTTAACCTGATTTATCAAACCAAGCAATAAAAAATATCCAAAACTAATTTTTAAAGGAAATTAAAACGCGCCTGAAGGGCTTTTGGGAATGACATTCAATAACTTCTCTGTCAACATGAAATCAATATGGTCTTGATCTTTCAATATTTCAACATATTCAGGACTATCAGATAAATTTTGCAATTCATCTTCCTTCGCTCTAGTAATATCTTTAAGTCCTTCAATTGTTTCTTCCAATAGATTCATATAGTCTTTAATAATGAAATATTGCTTTTGAAATGTAGACCTTAATAAAGGATAAGCATATTGCAAATAGGTATTATCGCATAACAATTTATAGGATAAATTCAACATTTTTTCAGAAGACAACACCCGCCTGATCAAACTATAAGATTTTCTATGACTTAAACCTACATTCAAAGTCATCCATCCTCTAAAAAATGCTCCTGACCAGGACGGTTTGACAATGATAGTTAAACCCTGCATTTTCAATGCAGTTTGCAAATGATCTGCAAAATAATAACTCTGTTGCATTCCTTGTTCCAATAACGTCTTTATATTAGAATTATCACAAAGACTTCTCGCTAACTGAAACCTTAATGCACGATCTAAATGTCTCTGAATCAGTTTACTCACCTGATCTTTAAGCTGTTCATTTTTCCTAAAAATAGACTTCATAACTAAATTTATAATATTAAATTAGGCATTATCCCTTAATGTTTTAATCTGATCATGCGCCTTTTCAATATCTCTAGATTGCATAGTAACAAGACCAATTAAATTATTATCAAGTTCGTCACTACTTTTTAAAATATTTCTATAGGTATTAACAGCGGCATCTTCTCCTCTTTCACAACTAGCCAGTACTGTTTTTCTTTGATTCGTCGTAAGAGCATCTTTAACGTCCATCCATGCTCTATATGCATCTCCACTAATACTGGTATCATTTTTAGGAACTCCGCCATAACTTTCCACGGCCACACTGAGATCGACAATATTTTTCCCACTTTGATTTGCGAATTGATCAAACAAGGATTGAAGGCTTAAATCGTCACTTTGCTCACGAGCTTTTCGGTAACCTTCTTTACGGTCTTCATTTATCTGAATCAAATTATTGAGTCTCTCAATTGTTTTATCATTAATAGTCATAATTATTGTTTTAAATGGTTATTATTAATATTATCTGAAATAATCAAAAATCATTAAAGTCCTGCTTGTATTTTTTTGGCCATTTGTTGATGTGACTCAATGGTTGGCAAGGCACTTGTTATAAAATCGTGAATTTCTGGATTTACAACAGCCTTAGAAGCCTTTTGAAATAAGTCAACAGTATTATCATGCCCTTTAACCATCATATCCATAAATGTTTTGTCAAACTCCGCTGCAGGTGTCTGATTTAATTTATCAATCATACTTTGACTTTCTTCATCAATTGCTGAAGGAATAGTTACGTTTAAATTCTTAGCAATTTGAACAAGTTGACTGTTTAATTTCCCGTGATCCTCTTCCATTTTGGATGCAAACTGTTTAACCTTATTAGAGGCAGCTTTTTCTTTCCCAATTTGAGCAGCTGCGACTTCTGTCATTCCACCATTAGCAGCCTTAACCATAAAGTCAGCATCATCCTTACTGATTGCAGTCGTACTATCAGCTATTTTCTCTTTATTCAGCTCCATTGCACTATCAACTCCATTTCTCTCAGCGCGACCACCATTGCCCCCTCCTTTACATCCCAATCCTAATATTATAATTGCTAGAAATAAAATGCTGCATATAAATGAAATAACACTTATTCCATTGTACCCTTTAAAATTTTTCATAATTATTCTTTTTAGTGTTTAAAATAAATAGTGGGAGTCCAAGTTATATTTGAATCTATTGCAGCAATTATAATTGCATTCTTTTAAAATATTTATTTGACAGAATCGTCAGGCAAATAAAATTGTCAAATGCGATTCATGCAACAAAACCTACAAGAACTCCCTATATTTATTACCCATAAATATTTTTAAATCTTAATTGTAATTATTTACTTTTCTTCAATACCTTCAATGTTGATATCATTTTCCGCTACTTTGGTCAAAAGCTGATCAGCTCCTTTTTCTTCTACTAAAGTGGCATATAATAATTTGGCCACCTCTTTATGCCCCATTTGCTTAGCCCATTCTGTCAGACAACCATAAGTGGCAATCTCATAGTGTTCGACTTTCTGCGCCGCCAGGATAATACCACAATCCCTAACCATTGTATCTGTCTTAGTTTCAGCCATAATTTCTGCGGCTTCTTTAGTAAGACCAGACATTGCCTCACACTTTTTCCCAATAGCTTTCAATCCCAAATAATCAAAAACTGTTTCAAGCCGTGTTACATGATTCTCAGTTTCTTCCAAATGCCCTTTGATGGCTGATTTCAATTCCGCAGAGGTTGTTCCTTTTATAATTTTAGGCAATTCCTTTACAAGATGCTTTTCCGCCCAATAAATATCTTTTAAGCCGTCAATAAATAATCGATGAAAAGGAGATTTTGCCATTTCCGCACTAACTCCTTTTTTAAAGGTTTTTTTTGACAACACGGGGTTAACATTTGATGTATTTTTCATAGTATCAGATTTTATAGGTTACATGTGAAGACTCAATCCCCACTTTACAAAAAATAAAAAAGTAAATTAAAGAAATAATTAAAATCAGACCTGCCCTACAAACAGTTTAATCATTAATATCTATTATTCACCTAGTTGTTTAACAATTCCTGTTTAGATAGATGCAGGCCTGAAATTGTTCACTTCAATAGATTTAAGGCATAAGGCATTCCAAAAAAAACAAAATAAAAAATAGATTAAAAATCAACAGTTTAAAGCAATGAAATTCTGTACATATAATGCCACCCGAAATTATAGTGGCACCTCTTCCACAATCATCCGTGTAAATCATACCCCAAACTTTTATTTTTAATAAACCTAATTTGGACGAGCCTTAATCAATGATCACATTTAAATTAATAAATGGGATCATTTAAAGTTCTGTCCGAATCTGGCATAATATTTTAAGCTTAATTGAATAATACGGATCTTGAGAATCAATTATAAATAATCATTATGATAGACAACCTTGTCATTCAATTAGAAAATAATTTAAGAGAAAGACCCATGAAAACCATGGATCCTAACACCCAACGGGCAGGGGATGAAAAACAGAAATCACCCAAAGAATTATATCAGAGAGCAACAATTGCGACAGCACTAGCAAGCATATTAGAATTTAGTAGAAAAGACCAGCATATAAAAAAACTAATATCTGACAACAAAGATATGGATTATGCAACGTTGATTTTTCACAATCAATTTGAGCAGTTAGCGCTAAAAATAAACGAATACAGTGGTTATCACCAAGAAAACTTTAAGGAAGATTTCAATTTTGTATTTGGAGAAATAATTAAAATTGTTCGTCATATGTTCGGCATTGATGCAATGGCAGCAAAGGATTACATTTCCAATCAAAGGGCAGATATACTTTCTTATCTACCTGGAGAATTGCAAACCGGTAAGTTCCTGCATAATACAACCATTGATGACAATACAAATAAGATGCATGGGCCATTTTCAGATTTCACTCATTGGCTGGGACAATTATTTTCAACAGCAGACCAATAATTAAGCTTCAAATTAATTATTACAGGGCATTTATTCTCCAGATCCCGCAAATATTGGTTTCCCTTTTTTGTCCCAAGATGCAGATTTGCTATCTTCAGTCGTAAGATTGCCTAAATTTAACTTTGCAGAAGCAATTTTATCCTTTTTAAGTTTAGCTTTACTTGGCTTACAGTTTTTTATGCATAACGGTGCTTCTGTGTTTTTTTTAGTCATTTTTTTCATATCATTTAAAATTATACCGGCATTCCTTATCCCTTTTCCTCTTTTATTCATTGATAAATCCATGACAGCGGCCATTTGAAAGGCAGAATTTAAATTAGATTTTTGTGGTTTCAATAGAACTTATTGCATACTTGCCTATTTAGCTTCAGAGTATCAGGTACAAAACTTATTCCAAAAGGGCCTAGATGCCATCATTAAAATTGCAAGACCATCAGTTATTGGCAATCAGAAGGTGTCAAATAATGTCATCCAACCATCACTATTGCCTGTCGAGGCATTTCACGTTAAACTAAATAGTTATTAAGCGAACAATTTTTATTTTCATTTCATGTATTTCGAATACACTCGATAAACGGTAAGATGAGATTCTGTAATCGGTGCTACCAGTGACTGAGGTTTTATCACGCGAACATTGGCACCAAATGAAAGAAGTCACATGATAAAGTCATATGTAATTTTATTTGTCAAACCAATAGCAATCACACTAGGCTCTTTGTATAAAATGCACTGAGTAGCGTGTAAATGGAGGCTTTTTATATCTTCACCTTGAACCTCTTCAAATAATAACTCTATCTCTTCAAATAATATTTCAGGATCATCAACAATCCCGTAACAATCCTTAAATTTATCATGCAGATTAATTTCTTTTGGATAAAAATGCTTTGAAAGAACTAATAACGATAAGACCCTGCCCATCCCAAAAGTCTTAATAACCTTGAACTTCCTATCCCAGCCAATCAGATACCAACGATGTTCAAATTCCTCTAAATGGTAAGGCCCAATTTCATAGGTAACAACCTCTTCCCTATTGTAAAATTTAAAATACTCAAACTTGACTACTAAATGTTTTTTTATAGCCTCAGTCAAATCCCATAAGGACATGGGCTAATTATACTTTCCTTTTGAAAATCCATCACTGATTCAATCCCATTAATGGAAAGAACATGCACTGTATTCATTGCTTCAATTAGCCGATTACTAATATTACCCGCCCTTTCCTCTTCCTCGAGTTTATATTTCTTAAGCTTTTTATCATAGGAAATTTTTATATTAAAGAAACTTAAAATATTTTCAATATTCCTGGCGAATGTCCTTCTTGAAATTTTTAATTCAATTCCTTTAAGTTCGGACTAATGCTTTAAAAATCATCTAAATCATTATAGGAACATGGATTTCTGGAAACTCATTCAACAATTAAACTTAATCTAAGATTGCTAGCTAAATGTGACATTTTCTTTTAAAGCATTTAACTACTTCAGTTTTTTTTATATATCAAATCAAAACTATTTGTATTCTTAGGATTTCTCTAAATACACTAAACAAATCATTACTAGTATTTTATGAAAATAATATTCAAAAATCAAACAATTACAAATCCAAAAAATGGCTTTTCCTAGCCAAAAAAGCCAATTCTTGCCCGTTTTGGTTGATCAAAGGCTAATTGCTTTGATTGGATATTTCAGCAAGTGTCATAGTGAGATGTTTATTGCAGAGAAATTATAGTGATCTTCTATAAAAAAACTATTTCTATTTTCATTTCCAATGGTTTAAATTTCAGTCAAAAAGAGTCAAAGTTGGTTGTTTAAGGATGGATAATGGAAGCAATCAAATTAGGTTGCCGATTTCTTGAGAAGTTTTGGTTGCGGACTTTCCGTTTTGGATTTCAAATGAACAGGCATGCCTTATTTTAAGAAAATTAGGATAGGAGAATCTAATCGCAGTAATAGATTCCTTTTTCTTTAATATTATTGTTGTAAGTCTTCTCATTGTTCTTTTGAATCATTTAATAATGCAAAATTGAGCAGTCACTCCGCCAAAACATGACCGAGTTAATAACATTCATTAAACAATTTTGAAAATTAAATAAAAAAAATACATCAATATTGAATATCAATAATTTACAAGCACTCCATTATCTTCTAAATTTATAATATGGTTCTAGCGGATGTTTTTTCCCCTGCAACATATAGGATACCATTTCCATTCCAGTTATAGAAAATGTAATCCCGTTACCCCCAAAACCTAAAACAAAATAAGCACCGGGAAAATTTGGATGCTTTCCTATATAAGGTAAACCATCCTTTGTTTCCCCAAAGGTTCCAGCCCATGCAAAATCTGTTCTGAAGGTGCGTCTAGGATCCTCAGCAGGAAGTAGCTTCAATAATTTCTTTTCCAGAAAAATTCGTTTTTGATTTAGCAAGCTATCACGACGGGCCGTATCCAAAAAAGGTTCATCTCCACCACCAATCAGAATTCGATTATCATCTGTCGTACGTAAATAAATATAAGGATTTGCTGTATTCCAGACTAATAGTTCCTGTATTTCAGATTGATCTCCATCAAAGCGTTCCCCAACAATTGCATAGGTGGAAAGCAGTTTAACAAACTTATCTTTTATAATATTGACACTTTCGTAGCCATTACAATAAATAATCTTTTTAGCATTAATGATATTCCCATATGAGGTCCATGCACGAATTCCCCTCTCACCATATTTAACCTTGATTATTTCCGTTTTATCATAAATAGCCAATCCTCTGCTATTATTATATGCTAACACATCATGCGTAAATCTAAAAGCATCGATACTACCGCCCTGATGCGAAAGTATTCCTCCATGTGTATTGGTTATTCGGTATCTTTCAAGAATTTCAGCAGACGAAAGCCAGTCAACCGGCAATCCATTGATTCGTCTTGTATCAAATTCCTTTTTTAGCCAGCTAATATCTTTTTTATATGCCGCAAAGTATAAAGACTCCTTCTTTTTAAAGCCACTTCCAGATTTAACCTGTTTAGAAATACTTTCTAATTTATCAATTGCCCGTTAACATGCCCAGTAACTGGCGGTAGCTCCTTTTTCACCAATTTGATCAATAAGTTTATGCAAGGGTATATCAATCTCATATTGAAGCATGGCGGTAGTAGCGGAAGTGCTACCATTTGCCACTTCCAATTTATCAATTAAGATAGTTTGGTAACCTTGCACTATGCACTGATGAGCAATCAAACATCCAGTTATTCCTCCACCAACAATAAGGATATCTACTTTTTTATCTTCTCTCAACGACGGATAGGTAGTTAATAATCCGTTTTTAACGAGCCAAAAAGGTTCACTTGACTTCAGTTTCATGGCAGTGAATTTATGTTTATGTTTACACAAGTCCATCTAATATTAAGCCAAATAATACAAAATACGCTTCAACAGATTAACAATAATCACAATGATCTTCTACCAATTTAAATCCATTATATCAGCAAGACATCAGTCGAAAGTGGATAAATTTATATTTGGGAAATTAAAGATAAATTTGAACCATTTTCTGCTGAAGCCCGGGCGTTTTATCCAAAACATAAAAAAAAGAAGTAATTTGATAGAATTTAGGACGTACATATAACTGACCATATTAAACAAAAAGCAAGATATCTTGGCATATTATTATAGCATGGTTAACTAAAGGATGGGCTATGGAAAAAATTCAACGAAAATATCATAGATTCCTATTTAATAGTAAAACCCCATTCGGGGCTATTGCAAATCGACTCAAAATTTATTCATAAAAATGGCTTTCCCCAAATAAAAAAATAAATAAAATAACACGGCACAATTACATTACATTACAAATCAAACAGTTACAAATTAACACTGAAAATCCATTTTGGCAATTAATATGCTACGCATTGAATAATATTGATTAATTTTAGGTTAGGTCAGATTAATTATAATCAACTTGTTATTTTTCTTAATCAAAAACGAATTAAATTCATTTACCCCACAAAGCGTCAATATTAAAACAACTTATGAAAAAGAAATTAATACTCGGTACAACTATCGCTATGGGAGCGGTGATGCTCCTTAGATCCATGAAAACAAAACCAAGGAAAGCGGAGCCTATAAAAGATTTTGACCTATATAATTATCTTGGAAACTGGTATGAAATTGCTAGACTTGATCATCGCTTTGAAAAACATATGACCAATGTAATGGCAAGTTACAGTGTCAACGAAGATGGAAACATCCGGATTATTAATAGTGGATATCAAGCAAAAAAAGATAAATGGGAGAAAGTGGAAGCAGTGGGCAAGTTCCGGGGTAGTGAACACGAGGGTGCCTTAAAAGTTAGTTTCTTTACTCCTATCTACGAAGGGTATAATATTATTTCAATTGATGACAACTACAAATATGCCTTAATAGCCGGCAGAAACCTTGAATATCTGTGGATATTATCAAGGGAGAAAAGCATTCCACAAAATATAAAAAACAACTACCTAAAACTTGCAGAACTTATCGGTTATAATATATCCAAGCTTACCTGGGTCAGACATGACAAACAAAGTCCATTTGAACAAAAAGATATACTCTTTGATAAGGATTTCTAAATTATGAAGATCTTAAATAATCATCTTCACTGAAAGTCTTCAATCATTGGCATTCCTTCAAAAACAATAAACTTCCAACTCCGTCTTATTTATTTTTTATAAAAAGAACGTATATCTTAGGCCAATTTTAAGGTTAACTCCAATACATAAGCTATCCAGTAAATAATTGACCATAATTAAATTAACCCTTCCGAAAAAGTTATCCACAATTTTCATTTATTCGATTCATAAGTAACCACAGAAATCCTACTTCACTTGTTGGTCATTTAGCTTCGTAACATGAAAAATTCCAACAAAAAAATTAGACAAAACCTGTATCCAGACAATGCTCAGAAACTGGTTGTAAAGGTCGACAGTGAAGTACTCTTTAAATCTGGCATTATCAGATGTATACCGGACCGTACTTATTATCTGGGTAAATTCCCACATGCACCGGAATCTAGGCAAGTATGTATTTGTCGGACACACCCTGGGGGCTCCACCAGTTTCTTATTAACAGGTATTAATGGACAAAGGGGTATATTTGAAGCCGCAATGACAGAAATTGCCCTGGACGAGGAAAATTTTGAACTTACTAAGTCTATATTTAATTTAAAAATTACTGAGGATGAAAAATCAGTGGAGCGCTTAATTTATGATGCTCTTGAAATTCATTCTAAACTTAACAGGCCACTCCCTGCTGAACTGGAAACCGGTCTACATATTCTTCAATATAATGAACAGGAAGTTAATGGGGCCGCAAGTTTATCACCCTTCCAAAAAAAGACAGAACAAATAGAAAAATATGTTTCTGATAAAAAACATGAACTAAAGGAAAGCCAATTTAAGAAAAAGTACAGAAGAGGCAGCAAGCACTTCAAAAAAGGGAATACGCCTCAAAATAGTTCACAAAAAAATAATATTAAAAAAGAAAACAATCAAGGAAAAGCAAATGGACCAATTATCGGCAAAATCTTTGACAAACAGTCGGAAGAATTGACTAGGGTAATCATGGGCAATGCACTTTTTACATCCAATGTCCCATTGCCCAAGGAATTAATCCAGGCGCTTTTAGACGAAGTTCGTGCAGGTGGTCTTACCAGCGAAAAAATCAAGAAAATCCTTCAAGAGCAGATAACAAGAAAGGAGCATAAGCTTACAACAAAGAAAAACCATTTAAAGGGCTCATATGATGACCAGGTAGGGGAACCATTTACCCAGTATTTAGCTCTTAATCCCACAAATAGTGAGGCTTCTCCTGTGAAAATAAATAATACAGAACAGACGGGTAACGACGAACAGTTCAATTCAATTCCTAGCAGCAACCAGCACAAGGAAGATAAAACGACCTTCGACAGCAATAACTCTAATAAGGATAAGATGGACAACGCTAAAGCAGATGTATTTAGTGAGGCCACTAATGTGGTTGATTCTAACACCACAGATGCAATTAATGAAAGACAAGATGCAACCATTAACGTAGAATCAAATTCTTATAAGGAGCGCAAATTAGATGATGTCCTCAACAAAGAAAAGCAATCAAATCCTGATAACTTATCGGTGGATTCAGGTGAAAAACTAGCGCGTACCTTTGGTGCATATTTAAATTTAGGCCTTAATCAGGGCTCAGAATTCCCATTGGAAGATTATACTTTATTGGCGCAAAGACTTATCAAAAAATTTCCCGACGTTTTTGACTTTCAAACAACACTCAGCCATCCAAACAAAAATCAACTGGATCTATCCGCAAACTCAAAAAACAATATTACAAACCTTACCAATAAACAGGAAAACAGCACTGGTAACAAAAAACGAAATCTAAAAATAAATACCCCTGAATCCAATGGCCGCGAGGAATTCGAGAAAGCTATTCGTAAACTTTCTGAAGAAAAAAATCGGGAAGCACTCGAAGAATTGGGCCCGGATGTGCCCAATTATGATCCAAATTATTGTAAGCATTGGAGTATTTATGACTGGCGAAATTTCCTGGATGAAGACAGGCACGTAGAAAACGACAATTCCCTTCTGCTGCCAGGTCAATTTCAACCTTTAATGTATTTATTTAGAGCATGGGTAAGAGATGTAGATGCGCACGAGGCCACCTTAAAGGAATTACAGTACCTAAAGACACATCCTGCAGTATTAAGTGACAGACAAATACTTACTCAGGACTATAAGCCAACTTTTGAAGAAATTGAATTCCAATTTGATATCTGCAATCAGTTTGCTACCGCCTTCAACACATCCGACAAATTAATGGCAATTGCACATATGGAAGAAATGCTGGAAAAATTTCCAGAGAATCCTTTTTTCTGGCACCGGTTGCATCGCTTCCATATAGAGATGGGCAATAAAGAACAAGCGTTTAGAACTGTATGTCGCAGGTTTAATACAAGCAAAGATCGACAAGCGGCCGTCGTAGGGTATTTTATAGAATTATTTAAAGAAAATAAGGCCTCCTTATTAACGGATTTCTTAAAAGAAACAATACTTTTCGAAAAGCATTTATCAGATCCGGCACCGACTTTTAATGAGCAATACTATCACCATTATTACCAAACTTTGGCCCTTCATTTTACCACAACAAATCAGTGGATGGAGTTCATTACGTTAGTAGACCTTTTCTACGAAATGGCTACTTCCAGAAATGATTTATTTCGCAAGAAATTCTGGAATATCTTATATAGTGAGGCTGTTTTCTTTATGAATGAGGTACTAATTACCTTGAATGATAAAAGGGAGTTCAAAGACACCTTCTTAGAATGCCTCCATCATGATGAATCACTCGGAGATGGCGCTGAGTCAAAGGAAGATCTATAAAATATTGGTATTAAGCACTTAAAAACACTAATCAGGAATTACTCAAAATATTAAAAATATTTAGCCACATGGGCCATGAAAAAGCAATAGTTTTTGTTTTGTTTTCATTTTAAAATAAGGGAATAAATAAAATCATTATATTTTTCATTAATATATCCTATTCAACCCTTTATATTGTCAGTTTGGCTCATTAAAAGTTGAACTACTTCTTAATAAGCCAAACTGTTTTCCTATTATTTTTATTTATACCATTTTCAGTAAGGAGATTCTATACTATCATCCTCAGTGGCTGCCAATATTAATAATCTCAGAACCAAAGCGCTGTAGTAAGTACTTATTTTTTTAAACAGTATTATAAATTTTTAGGCGTTAATTTTACGGTAGGGTTGGCCTTCGTAGATTTGGAGGCCTTTTTAGAGGTATTAATTTGATTCTTACATTCAGAGGCTCTACCAACTGCTGCTTTTTGCCTTTCAATGGGCACAAACTGCTTAAATGTATCACCTCTCAAACCAATTCTTAATGTTTCCAATGGAATTACATCCTCAGGGGCGATATTACCCAGATTAACATTGGGACCAAGCAAACTGATAAACCAGGCCTGTTGGCTTTTATTGGGCGCTTCCCATAAAATACTATCCTTAGGAACATTTTTCAGAATTTTATTGACCAAAGCCACATGGGCATTTCCATTAGGGCGATAAATACCAACCGTACCACTTTCCCTAGCTTCTGCAATTACTTTCCAAGCTCCTGCCTCCAACTCTTTATTCATCATCGAAATCCAAAGGTTCGGGCGAATCATAATACCTTCTTCTTTTGACCCGACCTCAGACAAAACAATAAAATCTTTGCTCAGTTGTTGAATATAGTGGCATTTTTGATCATGATTCATTTCAATAGATCCATCTGATACTTCAACACAGGCCATTTTATATTTACCGATAAGTTTTCTGTATTCATCAAACATTCCTCTAATAATGAAGGCCTCAAACAAGGTACCTCCAAAATAAGTTTTAATACCTGCCTCATGGTATAAACTCAGTTTTTTATCCAGTTCTTTAGTTATAATAGAGGTTCCGAATCCCAATTTGACAATATCTGTATAGTCATCACTTCTACTAATTAAATCTTCAGCCTGTCTCAGGCTGAGTCCTTTATCCATCACCATGGTGATTCCACTCTCTCTGGATTTAATTGTTCTTTGGGGTAAACCAGGTAATTCAAAATTATACATGGATCTTTTCTTAAATAAGTTTTACGGCACTATTGACTTCTCTGAACACCCCTAAAAAGCTAATGGAAGCGACTATTTCCTAAATAGTGCATACATTTTCAGTTAGGTATCAATTCAGAATGCGCGTCTTTATGATGGTAGATGATTCCGCAACCTCCAACCATTAATTGAAAGACTTTTTACATTGATTTGCCCCACAATATTACGTGATAATTAATTTTTTACAAACAGCATCCAATAATTTAACGAAAAACAATTGATTTACAGGAAACTATAACTAACAATATTACACAAAGTCATTTTTAAAGAACTATCCGATTAAATATAATAAAATTCAGATTCTAGTTTTTTAATTTACCCCCTTGGGCAAACTTAATACCTGTCCTGCTTTTAATAAGGCATTTTCTAACCTATCATAGGGTACGTTTTGTACAGGCAGGTCATTTTTTAGGGCTAAGGTTGCAGCAATACCTGCCGCCTCCCCTAAGGCCATGAATACAGGTTCCATGCGAATACTACCATAAGCAATATGTGTGGCAGAAAGGCATACAGGAACCAATATATTTTCCGACTCGTTCATTTTTGGTATAATTACGTCGTAAGGAATGGGATAAGGTATAGGGACCGCAATCTGTACATCCCCTTCATTTTGAACATCTCCCTTATCCGATATATATCGCTGGGTATTATGACTATCCATTGTGTATGCACCCATTGCAATGCCATGAGGCGCATTAGCCGCCAAAACATCTTTTTCACTCATTACATAATCACTCACCATTCGCCTGGCTTCTCTGACATAAAGAGCATATGGGAAGTGACCATTATCTTTAAATTCATCCTTAGGTAATCCCCAACGGCTAAAGGAGGCACGTACGTCTTGCGGAATATCCAGATCGTTTTGAACCGTCCAGATGAATCCCAATGTCCAATACCGGTGACGCTTAGCGATATGTAACCGCGCCTTATAAGAGGCTGTTAAATAACCTTTGTTCCAACCAATTGCATCCATGGAAATCCCACAATCATTATTGGCATCTATTTTACTATTGGGCAATGGAGACACTTTCCACATCCTCTTCTCACCCAACTTCGCGGCACGTATAAGGAGTTCAAAATCATCTCTTTGGTAGCCTTTGGGCTTTTTCACCCGAATCCTATTTGCCGAATCATTAGTCAGACACATTCTATAACAATAGGCCTGTAATAAATCATCTCTTTCTCCATCCATTTTTTTTATACTCGTTTCTATCCCATGCAGCAAGCCGCTTTTAGGGTTTCCAGCCATTCTATAGGGAGAAATACCTCTTGGCAAATTGTTTTTAATTGATAATTTTTTTTCAACACCATTAATGGTTTCTTTATAATTTGCATTTGCTTCTCGGCCAACTGCAAAACTAATGCCTGCCAGAGCCATTAAATCACCTTCATATGAAGCATCAATAAATAATTTAGCCTTATAGACTTGCCCATTATCCATTCGTATACTTCCTAACCTGGACATTTGACCATTGTATCCTTTTTGCTTGTCCGGCTTTTGGCGTCTATCCAGCGCTACTGATTTAACAACGGTTACTGCTGCATCTGACAGCATAGATTCAAAGACTTTTTCTGCCACATGCGGCTCAAATGTCCACATCAATGAGTCCTTGAGTTTGTAAATGCCATAGAGTTTTTTACGATAACTGTTAAGAGTTCCAGATTTCCAGCTGGCATCCTTTTGATAATACTTGTAGATCTGATGATAAAACTCTCTGGCAAGTCCTCCAATAATTGCCGGATTGCCAATATCAGTCCATCCCAGGCCGCTAGCCGTCATGCCGCCTATATGAGCATCCGGACTAATCAGCAGTACTTTGAATCCAGACTCCCCCCCTGTCTTACTAGCTGCTATTGCAGACATAATACCTCCCGGAGTAGCACCATACACCACTATATCATATTTTGCTACAGTATCACTGGCAGCCAATAAACTATACAAATGAAAGTCTTCTTTTACGTTTCTAAACTCAAGTCCATTAGCTCTTCCAAAATTCGCATGAACAACTAAAGTCATCAATACATAAATTATTCTTTTTGGCAACAGACAGAATCTGTTATTGTATTTTTTATTATGCATGCGTCATGATTTTTAAAATAAACTATTTCAATTTTCAAGACATCAATCACTTTAAACATCATGATTTTCAATCTTTTAGAATAAAATCTATTATTAATTAAAAAAGCCCGAAAGTCGTTAATGAATTCACTTTTCCAAACCTAAAAAGCAATTCTCTGACTATCGGGCACCACTTCACTCAAACTTTATTCTTAAACCCTAACAATAAACACAAAATTTATAATTTAAAACATCAAAATTTCGGTAACCGGTTCCTAATCGGGACAATTAACAATGGTAGGTCTTGGGCCTTCATAAGAAGGCTTCAGGCCTCCTAAGTCAATAACCACTTTTTGTATTATAATACCAGGATCTCCTGTAATAATCTTTAAGGTATGCTTACCAGGCTTATCAATATATAAGGTAGAGACATTCACTGCTGCATTACGCTGAACATGAGTCGCCCAGTCCTGCGAGTATTCAGGAGCTGAAGAAGACGGATAATCCACTGCCCCTTCATCAATGGACACACCATAGGTGGTTTGCACGGTAGAGACTTCATGGAAACCAAAATCCCTATTAGAGCTTAAAGGGAAAGTAGGCAAAACATATGTATAAACCTTAACCATACCTCTATGAAAACAATAAAAATCATACTGTAAATTGGGTGCATTGGTATATTTAGGGTTAATCACTGGCAATATGGGACTGCCCATCATCACAGCAGTATCTGTACCTCTATATCCTAAATCAGGAATCAGTTGCATTTTTACACCTCTGGTTTCAGATTTACGTGTATATCCATTTGCTGGGATGACAACTACTCCGTTTTGTTCTACATATAATCCTTTCAAGCTATCGCATGAGTTATCATTAACCTGAGCTGCCACCAATAACCGCTGCTGGCCAGCTTTAGTAACTAGATCAATATATCCTGTATAACGCCCTGGCTTTTGTAGTTTATGCCAGTCTATATCTACACTTACCCTTTCTGCTTCATTTACTTTTCCAGATTTCATATTCACTACAATCCAGGGATTACTTGTCTTTACTGCCCACTCCAATGGCTGACTTCCCGTATTATAAATATCAAAATAATGTTGTTTACCAGAGAGCTGTTCGAAGATGGGAAGAATATTAAAAGAACCATCCACCCCCACATTACCAGCCCCTTCTGCTTTAACTTTTATTACTCCTAAGGCAGGAAGATCAAGTGAATATAATTTAGGTTTTTCAAAATAAGAGGCGGTAACTCCATTAACCATGGATATCACATGATTCCATTTTCCCCCCAGCAGTTGATTATAATTTTTTGTCATCAACTGCAGACTATCATATATTACATCCACTTGTTTTTTAAGAGAGTTTGCACTGCTATTCCCATTATAATAAGCATGCCTTTGCTGTTGGGCTATAAGCCACATTCGGTTCATTAAACTGGCACCAATAACTGGATACAATACCAATTCATAAAAAGAAGGCCGAAATTCTTCTGACAATTGATCGTAAATAGTTTTGGCTTTGTTTTGGATGTCTAAATATTGCTGAATCCTATTCTCTGCTTCTTCATAATTATCAAAAGAATACTCGGTTTCCGTAGCAATTTCTCTTTGATGCTTATTTGAATTCCATTCAAATCCCCAAGCCATCGCTTCCGGTTTTTTGGAAAATGCCAGTTGATTGTAACTCCGGGTTATCTCCTGCAAAGATTTATAATACTTTTTCCCATATATTTTGGCCAGCCAACTTGCCTGAAAAATAGGAGAATTGTCAAAACTAAAGCTGTCTATGGCGTAAGCCATACTTAAAAACTGTGTGACAGGGGCCTCTACTGATTTAATATCTCCCGCATTGAGCAGCCAATATCTGGTAGCACCTGTCAGATAGGCTTTATGTAGCTCCTCATACATTAAATTCGGAGGTGTACTTGCAATCCACAGATAGTCATGAGGCATACCTAAATATGATGCGTGATAATACACCCCAGAACCACCTGGACGCTTTCGTTCAGTTTCATTGGAAAGTTGCTTTAAATAACCAAAATTATCATCTGGCCATACTAAAGTAACTTCTCCTGGGACTTTAAGTCCGGCATTATATATTGCTAAAACTTCTTTATAGGGAACGAAGATTTGTGGAATATCCTCCATTGGCGTATCTATATGTTTTTCCAGTAAGCTCCTCTGATCTTTTAAAGCCTGATCTACTAGTTTCACCCTTTCTGCCATGGAATAATCGCCTTGCATTTCCTTATCATGCAATCCTCTTAATGCCAGAGTCCAGACATTTTCATAGGGTGCATTCTCACTTACTCTTTTGTCCAGAATTTTCAATATCCCTGCACGATTCGTCTTATAATCCCACTCTCCCATCGTCTTAGTATCCCATTCGGAAGCATTATTGAACAAAAGTGGTTCTGGATGCGTTGAACCCATTACAATTCCAAAACTATCAGCAATCACTTTATTCTCAGGATATTTATTAAAAGCACTGGACCCTGGATGCATGGCGGGACATAGATAATTAGCTTTTAGTCTTAGCAAGAGTTCAAAAACGGCCTTATAGGTTTTAGGACCAATATTGTGTACAGGATCATATGTTTTACTAGCCCATGGCCGTAGGCCCCAATCTTCATCGTTTATAAATAGCCCTCTGTATTTCACAGTGGGTTTAATTGAAATATAATCTTTAATTTTCAAGGCAATTACAGGTTGTTTTTTTACAGGAACATCTGCCCAGAAATACCATGGAGATATCCCGATTTTCTCAGAAATTGTAAATAAGCCATAGGCTACCGCCCTACGATCACTACCAGCTATAACAAGCGCCTGTTTTACATCCTTAAATGGATGGTCAACCATAAACATCCCATAGCGTTCCCACTGTCCTTTTAAAGAATCCACATTGATTCTTCCAGATTTAATCAGTTGCTGGATCCACTGGTTTCCATCAATGGTTCCGGCGATTATCAAATAATCTGCTTTAGAAGGTTCGTTTAATTGTTTTGGAAATTTTCCAGTCACGCGTTCCACATCTTCACTAAATAAATGCTTATACGTGCCAATTGCCGACTTATCATGAACATCTGTCAAAATCTCTGCTTCTGATAATAAAAATCCATGAAGATTCTGACGTTCACCAGCGGCATTACTTAACTCAATTTGCCCATACCCTTTTTTCAAACCCACTCCAGAAATCAAAAGCCCTATACAGAAAAGAATCATAATGATACCCTTATGCCTGATAACAATGCGATAGGGAGACGTTTTAGAATGCCTTATACTAATCATTTGACTAAAGATTCTACTTTTAATTACACTCATATTATTACAAAATATTATACATAAAGTCTAAATCCACATAAATTATATGCTCACAATAAATATTGTTTGACCCTTATATTCATTATTATTTTATTACTTCTTAAGTATCCTAATTCAACCCAGACATTATAATTCTTAGAATCCATTTATAAAATAAAAAATGGGTTTAAGGGGCTGTAGAGAGTTCATTCATGGTAAAATAAAGGTCAAAAATGCGGCCTTGATAATTTTGCAGGCGTCCATGTTGATTACGCCCTTGGATTTTCCCACAGGTTACATATCCCCCTTTAACTTTGGTCAGATCTTTACCTAAGTTTAGTGTTAGAATAGGCTGGTCATCAAAAAGTAGGGACAAATCTCCACGTGCCGTAAGTTTAAATAAAACATGCCCTTCTTTCATAGGCAACTTCTGACTTTCAAATATTTCCCCTCCTCCCAATTGAACACCTATTTTACCGTGATATCCAAAGAGTTGAAAATTCCCAAAATAATCAGTAATAACCCCTCCTCTACCCAGATCATTTAAATAAGCCGTAATAAATAAGGTATCTGGGTTCCATAATTTACGATTAAAAGAAAGATCAGAAGCACTCCATCCTTGTTCAATCGTATACCTATGATCAAAAAAAGTAGGCAGTGTCCCTTTTAGAATCATTTCATCTGTTTCACCCTGGCGGCTTAACTCCTCTTTTAGGAATGACCGGCCTTTAGTCAATTCATTTGAAAATTCAGGACTTGCTACAAGGTTTTTAAAATCCTCTTGATCCTGGTTTAGATTAAATAGTTCCTCTGGTGGATGATAACTATAACGGTTGAGTAAAAATCTGGTCTTATAATCGGTTTTGGCCGCTTCTACCCAACTGTCAAAATAAAATTCGTTTCGCTCTACCTTATCAATATGAGTTATAAACCGTTCTCCCGGATGATAGTTTCGAATGTATTGCCAGCCATCTGCTGTAATTATGGTTCTGCCAGGCGTATAATTATACCAATAATGAGGCTCCATGGAAGATTCTCCAAAAATATAATCATGAATCTGTTTTTGATGTCCAAACAATACAGATTTAAAGGACAGCCCATCTAAAGTATCAATTTTCTTTCCGCCAGCAAGGTCGATTAAGGTTGGTGTTATATCCACTAAAGAAACCAAAGCATCAGTTTTACTGAATTTATCAATATGCCCCGGCCAACGCACAATTAAAGGTACATGCAATCCTTTATCATACACGCTCCATTTAGCAGATGGAAATTGGGCTCCCTGATCAGATGTAAAGAAGGTAATCGTATTATTGGTCTCACCAACCTTATCCAAGGCAGTCAAAACACGACCTAACATTTCATCTGCTGCAGCAATGCTCTGGTAATAAGAAGCCAAAGCACTTCTTGTTTCTTTGGTGTCAGCCAGATAAGCTGGAATTTTTATTTTCTCGGGAACAAAATCTTTATGCGGAAACCAAGGTACATGTGGTAACCATGGAGCTACAATTAAACAAAGAGGCTGATCGCGATGCGTTTTAAAATGGGTCTCAATCAAATGTACAGACTCATTATTACGATCTACTCTATTTTCAATCGGTTCATATTTTCCGAATTCTTTTCCAATTACTTCAAAAGGAAAATTATCCAGCGGGAAAACATCTGTCTTTCCTGAAATTACTACTCTGTAACCTAAGGCTTTTAAAATCTGAGGGAGATTATTTACACCTGGATTTACAGTGAAATGATTCATCTGTGCACCATTATGATGAGGATACATCCCAGTAAATAAAGCACTCCTACTAGGTGTGCACATGGAAGAAGCAGCATATGCCCTGGAAAACTGCATGCCTTCCCTGGATAAACGGTCCATATTTGGCGTATGGACATCTATATTGCCATATGCACCCACATCCTGCATATTTAAATCATCTGCAATAAAAATTACAATATTCGGAGGATGTTTATCAGAATGATTCAGAATTTTTGCAGATTGGGCGGAAGCCCCTAGCAAAGCCCCTAAGAATAAATTAACCAGAACTAATAATTTGTGGATCAATCCATTAAGTCTTCTATTATTAATATTTACATTATTAGATTTAGGCATATTTTGCTGATTAAGGGACACGGTGACTGGAACTAAACCATAGTTATATTCTAGTGACTTTTAATTCATTTATTTAATATGTCCAATCTTAGCCACATTATAACATTAAAATGGCCATAAATCATCATCTGGTAAATCTGATACCTGTAGGACACACCATATATATTATAACTCAATTTACGAAATACCCAGTGATTCAAACATAAAATGAATGGAACAGAATTTTAATCCATCAAACCTATTTATTTATAACAAATTCTATGGTATACAATCTTCTCATTATTTCGTACAAATTTCTCAAAATGACTGCTGAAATAATCCGCAATTTTGAAAAGGTATTTACTGCTTCGCAAAGCCACACACAACATATTAATAATCAATACAAAACATATAAGGAGCATACAAAACTTTAAAGATCATTTTCCAAACTCCTAAAATAAGAGTCTCCTAAATGCAGGTCAACTTGGAATCCAAATTAACGTCCGGGTCAATATTGAAGCACTATTTTTTAATTAATTTCAACTTTTGCTCACCTACCTGCATAAAATATACACCTGCGGTAAGTCCAATTAAACTAATCTTATTTGTTCCTGCATGTAAATTTGCAGTTTTTATCAATGTCCCGGTTGATGAATAAATGTGCAGCATTGAAGAAGTATTAATATTGATTTGAACATAGTCATTTGCAGGATTAGGATAAACCTTCAGGTAATTGTCAATAATCCGTGTTAACTGCACTAATTTAGGACCATAACTTATATCACCGTTATCGTCAACTATTTTCAATCTATAATATCCGTTTGCAGCTTCCTGAGCTACTCTTAACTGATAACTATTACCGCTGCCTTTTGCTGCTATATTCCCCAACTTTATAAAGCTTCCGACCGGATCTATACCGAATTCATTATAAACCGCCTCCAATTCAAAATGATCAATACCTGTCTCAACCCCAGTTTGCCAAATAAGTGTGGCTGTGCCATTATTGATAAATCCGGCGAAACTAATTAAAGACACTGGCAAGGTACTTTCCGTAACCGTACAATTACCCACAACATCTCCCTCAATGGTCCATCGTTTATTATTAAGCAGATCATCATGATAGGTGGTTACATAGGAATCATCATAGGACAATCCAGTGGCTGTCAATGTTAATCCCGTAGGAGTATTAGGGTTTAAATCCCACCCTTTTAAAGTCTGGCTGTAATTATTACAACTCATTCCAGAATTGCTTAAAGCATTCACCAAAGAACCATCTGTCCCATTATTAGAGGCCGCAGCCACACTACGCAAATCCCAGGTACCGATATTCTGATCAAAAGAACTGGCTCCGTCTAATAGACGAACCATATTCGTTACACCTGCTACATTCCAATTACCAATATTGGAGTTAAAGCTTGTCGCATCATAAAACATATAGGCCATATTGGTTGCTCCCGAAACGTCCCAATTACTTAAATCCTGATTAAAAGCATGAGCACTTTGCACTACGTGACCGATATTGGACACTTTTGACACATCCCATCCACCAATAGGATGATTAAATCTTAAAGCGCCATTAAATAGATTGCTCATATTAGTCACATGGCTGGTATTCCAATCACCTAATGGCTGATTAAAAGCCTTACATCCCGCAAACGTATAGTCCATAGTTGTCACATTACCGATATCCCAGTTACCAATATCCTGATTAAAGGCTGCTGCATTTCGGAAGGTATTGCTCAAATTGGTGATCGACGAGGTATTCCAGCCAACCATTGCCGTATTTTCAGTCAGGGCTGAACAATCTCTAAAAGCGCCACTCATATCCATGCAATGGGTCAAATCAGGTTTATCTAGCGCATGAATTTCCAGATTAGTAGCCCCTTTAAAAGCATCTTTAAATGAAAGCCACTCAATATTGCCCCATTGTTCAACACTTAAAAGCATGCTCGGTGTTGACGTCCCAATGGCAAACTGATTAAAGTTTCCAGTAGACTCTGTTATGGAGACCAGGTAAGCTCCGGGAGCAGGAAAATTAATTGTGTTTGTACCATTTGCTCCGGTCTGACCTCCAAAGACAGCAGCATCCTCCAAACTTTCCCAATGAATATTAAATCCGCTTCCCACTGCATTAAAACTGATAGTAGTCGCAGTGGAGTTTGTAAGATTTGTCCTCCAAATCATTGAAAACGCCTCAATTGGTAAATTATAGTTACTTGACGGTGCATCCAATAACTCCCCCTGAGCAACCGCTGTTCCAAAATCCGGCGTTCCATCTGAATTCCAGCTAAAGGGCTGAATCCTGACATTTCTTGGGTTATTGGATCCCCCATTGGGATTTGAACGTGCATGATAAACAATCCAGTCTTCTGTACCATCTGGCGACTTAAAAAATCCATTATGGCCTGGTCCATAAACCTGTCCCGCATCATTGCGACTAAAAACCGGGGTGGCATTCTTTGTCCAACTGGTAGCCACCATGGGGTCGGCTCCAGGGGTTAAAGTCAATAATCCCAAACAATAATTATCTGTGGAATACAAACTCGCTGAATAAGTAACATAGACATTCCCATCAGGATTAGTTATTGCTTCTGGTCCTTCATTTAAAGCCAATCCATGTCCTTCCCAATCATATTCGGGCGTGCTTATCAAAACACGATTACCGTCAACGGTCCAGGGATCGCTTAATTTGGCGATATAAATACTTTGCACGTGTTCCGTAGTTGAGGTCCACCCTGACCATAACATGTACAATTGATTATTATAGGCCATTACCGTTCCATCAATAGCCCAGTTATTTGTTGCATCACCTACCTGTCCCTTTAATGTCCAGTTACTAGTCGTTGGGTCTGTATCTGAATTTTCAATAACATACATTCTGTGATTAGCATTAGTTCCATCATCTGCAGCAAAGTATACATACCATTTACCATTAATCTTATGCAATTCGGGAGCCCAGATATCTTTCATCGTTGGAGGAGGCGTATATACCGTTGCGTAAGCGGGGGCAGAGGCCACAACATCTCCTAAATGGGTAATGTCTCCAGTACGGTAAATTACAATTTTACTTCCCTGAGTATAAGTAAAATAATAGAGACCTCCTTCCTGATAAATCCATGGATCTGCGCCCCCTGTTGCCCAAATTGGATTGGTAAATTGTGGCAGCGTCCCTGAAGTTCCCTGAGCCTCTAAGCAAGGTAATCTACCAGTTAACATAACCAATAAAATCAACATTAAACGCCACATTTGCGTTTTTGATTTTTTAAGTAAAATTTGATTATTCATACGCAATGATTTTTGATTTTGATTGTTGAATTTAATTTTAACGAATTAGTCCCTTGCAAGAAAGAATCTTACCAAGGAGTACCATCTATGCCACTTCCATTATCTCCGCCCAAGCTATTTTTGATATAACATTCAACTTCCTCAGTTACATTAGAAGACTGTAAATTAGACACGGGAATGCATATTATTCCAAAGAAGGTTCATCCTGTTTAATTAAGCGTAATGATATAATTGCCACTGGGGCTGCATATTGTTTACCTAGAAGATCCTGTGTCAGCAGCAAAATGCAATACGCCCCTCAAACAGCAAGATCTTCAGTGCACCCCTCTCCCCCATTACTCAAGATATTGGTCAATTCAGTTAATTGCTAATAGCCACTATATTCGATTGACCTATGAGTAATTAAATATGAAAGAAGCTATCAGGGCCATCCAGATTCGCTCCATTAGATACTGATATTCTCAAAAAGTAAAACCATCGCAAAACACCTACAAATCCCGAGGTTAGTATAATACAATTCTGACCCCTCTTTTCATAAGACTAGCATTTGTTTATTCGTTCCATAATCTGCCCTTGTTTTAAATCATGATGGATGGTAGAAAAAAAAACAGAAGTTGAATTGAAAATATCATAAACAATAGATTGTAAATCATTACGATATTTACCGCTAGGAATGACAATTGCCGTCGCAATTATCATCCGTCACGCTATTCTACTTCTTACCATCCATTACTATCAATAAAATTGGTATTAATTTAATTATATTAGACAAACTTGATTATCTAATGAGTTTTGGCAATAAAACCACTTAATGCCGGCTACTAAATCCTTACAGATATTAAGCCGTCTTCCATTTTTCCTCACCGGATTAAACATTTAAAATGTACTTGAACTTTTAGTCAATAAACTTAAGAGAAATTGACCTTTAAATATATACTAATTTAACTGTTCCATTATTTGGTATTTACGTTGGCAATGTATTTAAAGAGACATAAATCATTACCCAGCCCCATACAATTAGAATTAAAGCATATTGCCCAATGTAAGCAAAGCTCCATTTTAGATATTTAAATTGGGTGTGCTAATAATTTAGAACATCCAATTAATTACAACCTTTAAACCTAATCGTATTAAACAAGAGGCATACCTAAATACAACTTTTTATCTATTGTTTTAAGCGTATTTCAGGCCTTAAAATCAGTATAAACAATTTATTTAATTTGATTTTCCATTCAATTTCTTAATAAGCTCTACCTCATCTTGCTTATAGGGTGTAAAATTCTTTCTAAAAATCTCGTGGAACCAAACAGTCGGGTCTCCGCCATCAGGCATTGGTGAATCCCAGGCATATTTTGTATTAGTCTTCCCTTCAACAAATCCCCAGTTAATCGCACCCACATTTTCATCCTTAAGCATTGGAAGAGTATTACTAAATAAACTACCTCTAGTCCTAGCCATATATTCTGTACAAATTAGAGGTTTGCCAAAAGTCTTTAAAAGCTGCACCACTCTTTTATGCCACTCTGGTTTCTCATAATCGTGATAAGTAATGATGTCAGAATTAGTTATTTGGAATTTATTTAGATCCTCGAATCCCCAATCCCAAAGACCTGCTGTAATGGGCTGATCAGGACGCACTGTTTGAGCCCAGGAAAAAACGGCTTTTAACAATGGCAATGATTTATTCTTTTTTCCGCTATTCCCCGGTTCATTATATAAATCCCAGGCCAGAATACGCTGGTCATGCTTAAATGTATTGAGAATATCCGTGACATATTTTTCCAATTCGGGGAAATTGGTAGTATCTTCTGACGCTGGCTGACCTGGATCTTGCACCCACCCTGAATTGTGAACACCAACTTTGGGCTCAGGTTGTTTACCTGGATGTGCCTCTTTATTCCAACAATCATCAAAAAAAACAAACATCGGCTTTATATGATGTTTTTCTGCAATAGACAGGAATTCATCAATTCTCTTCTTAAAACCTTCTGCATCCTCTTTCCAGACCAGGCTATGTAAAAATACACGCATGGTGTTAAAGCCAATGCTTTCTGCTAATTGAAATTCTTTATCAATTAATTCAGGGCTAAAGGTTTCTTTTTGCCACATTTCCAATTGATTGATGGCATTACTTGGGATATAATCTGCCCCGGTCAACCACCCTTGTTTAGCGTACCATTCATTTGCCTTTTTAGCTGGCCATACAACTGAATTCATATCACCAGTTGCTACGTTACTACCAGTACTATCAGAGTTACTACTGGCAGCAGTTCCGCTTTGTTGACAAGAGGCAACCATTAAGCCCATTAAGACTATTAGGCCACTCAATTTCAGAATTCCAACGAATTTATTAAAGCTTTTCGTTCTGGGATTTTTTTTAGAAATTTCAAGCGTTTTTTTATTCATAGCATTATAAGTGTTTTCTCTGGTCATATTTACTTTATTTAATATATGTCTTTATTTATGATCGGGCATTTAAATTCCAACAATAAGTTTCCTGAATGAATGAACTTATTACAATCTACTATAAAAGTACTTATTAAAAGTTATAAGATGTAATTCCTTGATTCAGTTAAATCAATATTTGAAACAAATTTGATTGGACAAATATGTAACATTATAATATTTTAAATACTACAAATTGTCTCATAGATTCAACAAATTTTATCATTTTATTAATTTTTCAAATGCAAAACTGTTAAATCCCTAACTTCGTTAACAGCAAAATTTGTAATGAGCCATAACCAAATGAGGATATTTAAACCAATCATCAGAGCTACTTTCATTAAAAGTCTGCTCCAAACCCCCATTCCATCCACCTACAGATTTTGTTATTTAATAACCTACTACATCTGTTTCCTCTATCTTGTTTTATTTTCTTTATCAGGCAATTCACTATTTGCCCAATCCTATTATTTTCGTCATTATCAGGTCGAGGATGGTCTATCTAATAATACAGTATATTGTTCTGAATTGGATCGTCATGGATTTTTATGGTTAGGGACCAAAGATGGGCTAGACTGTTTCAATGGGTATAATTTTAAAGAATACAGAAGCGGTGATAGTACAAAAGCGCTCAAAGACAGTTACATCAGAAGTTTATATATAGATACAAGCTCTCAGCGCGATATCCTATACATTGGTACCAGAATCGGAGTTTTCCGATTTGATCCATTAAAAGAGGAATTTGATTACCTGCTTAAAACAAAGGCAGTCGTTAATGGTTTAACAAAAGATAATAATGGCAGACTATGGATGATTTCTAATAAAAAGGTCATCTGCCTGGATCTGGAAAAAAGAAAAGTATTGCCAATTGATGCCGTCAAACGACTGGAAGCAACCGCTGTATGCAATACACCTGATGGTAACATCTGGATCGCCACTGCCGCAGGAACCATACATAAAATTACCACTCATACCACTGGAAATATATCAATTGAAAATCATAATGTTTTTGAAAATAATCCACAATTAGGTCCAAAGTGGATTGAGCGCATTTTTTCTTTACGAAACGGGAAAATATTGATTGGAACATCAAATTTTGGTGCAAAATTATTCGACCCTGATTCTAATAAGTTAAAATCACTTATTACATACAATAGCGAACATAATGGAATTTTCGCAAGAGATTTCAAAGAAATCGGAGATTCAGTTATTTGGATGGCCACGGAGTCAGGTATCTATATATATAATATCCAGACAGGAACTTATCAGAATATAACGCAAAAGACTGGAGACTCCTATTCTTTAAGTGACAATGCTGTTTATACTCTTACCATAGACAAGGAAGGTGGCGTATGGGCTGGCACATATTCTGGTGGCTTGAATTATTATGCTCACCCATATAGCAATTTTGAAAAATATTACAGTGGACAACAAACGGATGCAATTTCAGGAAATGTAGTAAGAGAAATAGCACAAGATAAATATGGAGATTTATGGATCGGGACAGAGGATGGTGGATTAAACCGAATAAATTCCAGAACCGGGAAAATAAAACGATTCATTGCCACGGGAAAATCCACTGATATATCCTACCCCAATATCCATGCGCTATTGGCATTTGGAGACACTTTAATAATTGGCACATTCGAGCATGGATTGGATATTATGGATTTAAGAACTGAAAAAATCGTAGGACATTTCCCGGAAAAGACAAAAACGTCCGATGAGCAATCATCTTTAAAAAGTACTTTTATAGTCAGTCTTTGCAGAACTCCAGACAAAAATATTTATGTAGGCACAAGACTTGGAATCTACCAATTTTATCCGCATAAGGATGTGAATGGTAGAAATTTTGAACCTATTATACCAGAACTTTCAGGTGCATTTATACATACCATGATGTTGGATAGTAAAGACCGGATCTGGATTGGGACAATGGGAAATGGATTATATTGTTATACACCATCAACAGGCTCTTTACAAAAATTCACGCACGACCCCGACCGTGAAACATCAATAGGAAACAATTGGATTACTTGCACTTACGAAGACAATCTAGGAAGAATATGGATTGGAACAGAAGGAGGAGGTTTATGCCTACAAAACTTGAACCCGGATAGCACGGATGTATTTAGAAAATTTACTGTTCAAGATGGTATGCCAGCAAATACTGTTTATAAAATACTTCAAGATGATAAGGGGTTTCTATGGATTAGCACTTCAAGAGGATTGGTTCGCTGGAATCCTTTATTCACTAAAAAAGACATTTATACTACTGCAAATGGTCTATTAAGTGATCAATTCAACTACAACTCCGGATTTAAAGACGCATCAGGAAAATTATATTTTGGCTGTGTCAAGGGAATGATTTGTTTTAATCCAAATAGTTTTTCTGATTCAAAATTCACAGCGCCCCTCTATATTACTTCTGTCCAGGCAGAAGGAAAGGAAATCGCAAACTGGAATAATATTTTAGAAAATCAATTTCTGGAAGATAAAAATAGGGACAAAACACCGCATTATATTGATATTCCACATAAAAAATCTTCTATTACCATTGAATTTGCGGCATTGTCCTATACAGCACCAGAAATGATTCAATACCAATATAAATTAGAAGGATTGGATAAAAACTGGACATATCTAAGCAGCAATCGTAAGGTTTATTTCACAAATCTGTCTCCAGGCGAATATAAATTTAGAGTCAAAGCAACAAATGTCAGTGGAAAATGGAACGATAAAGAGACCACATTATATATTAGAATTTTGCCAACATTCTGGGAAAGTAATATGGCTATGGTCTTATATACGATAATCGGTCTTGCTATTGTTGGATTTTTGTTCAGAAGTTATCATGACCGTCAAAAAGAAAAGAATAAAAGAATTGTCGAACATATGGCATATATCAAAGAAAAAGAGCTTTACGAAGCAAAGCTTGATTTTTTCACTCATGTCACTCATGAAATAAAGACGCCCCTCACTTTAATTAAAGCTCCCTTAGAAAAAATCACTAAACAAATTGATTCATATCCAACAATTAATAAATACGTGAAAATGATACAGCGTAATACCGCCAGGCTAATTGCGCTCAGCGAGCAATTGCTGGATTTCAGAAAAACAGAAGTCGCTGGATATAAATTAAATATTAAAAAAATAGATATTAGACATCTTCTTAAAGAATTACAACCTGATTTTAAGGCCCTTGCCAAGGAAAAAAATATCAAATTCAAAATGATTCTTCCTGATGAAGAAGTAATTATTGAGGCTGACAAAGACGCGCTAACTAAAATCCTCACAAATTTATTAGATAATGGAACTAAATATGCAGAATTCAAATTGGAAAGCGGCTTAGAAAAAGACGAAGTTTCAAATAATATTATTTTCTATACCAAAAACGATGGTCCTCTTATTGATGAGGAAAACAAGGACCGAATATTTGAGCCTTTTGTCAGGATGGAAACTGCACAAAGTAGTTCAGGCGCAGGCCTAGGATTATCCCTATGCAGAAGGCTTGCTGAGTTACATCAAGGCAGCCTATATATCGACACCAAATTGCAAGGATTCAATAAATTCATATTAACTTTACCTATAACTCAAAAAGCAATACAGAACCAAATATAAAATCAATAATTTATTATAATTTTCAAAGAAACAAAAGAAGTCATGCAAGAACCAATAGACAATATTAATAATGTATCAATTGCCAATATTCACAAGCAGACTATTTTAATTGTTGATGATAATCAGGAGATTTTAGAGTTTTTGGCGGACGACCTGGAGGATATTTACAACGTCGTTACGGCTACTTCTGTAAAAAAAGCTTTACCCTGTTTTGAGATGGAAATGATTGCCCTGGTTATCAGTGATATTTTAATGCCAGAGACAGATGGCCTTGCCTTTTGTAAAATGATTAAAACAAATATGGAACTCAGCCATATTCCGGTCATTCTATTAACTGCCAAGAATGGCATTCCAGCACAAATTGAAGGTTTGGAACATGGAGCGGATGCCTATATTGAAAAACCATTTTCACCAGAATACTTACAGGTACAAATAGCCAATTTATTGAGTAACCGAAGCAGACTCCGCTCCTACTTTTCTAGTTTTCCACTTGCTACCATTCATAGCATGGCACACAACTCAGCCGACGAGGAGTTCCTGAGTAAACTCCATCAGGTTATCGTCCAACATCTGGATGATCCAAAATTAGACGTAGATCAATTATCGAATAAACTCTATATCAGTAAGCCTACCCTGTATCGAAAAATCAAGTCAATTACAGACATGACCCCAGGGGAACTCATTACTGTCACCAGGTTAAAAAAATCTGCTGAATACTTATCCGAGCAGAAATACAGCATTCTGGAAGTATCCGTAATGGTTGGTTTTAATTCAGCGACCCATTTTGGACGCTGTTTCCAAAAACAATTCGGCATGAGTCCCAGTAAATTTCTTTCCAAAAACCCAGTTGAATAATACGAACTCAGCCAATCCAAACAATAAGTTTAAAGTAGACGTATAATTAAGAAGCAACGAAAAGCAATATCATTTTCAAGACTACCAAACAAAAAGAGGAGCTCAAGGTCATTACCGGCTCCTCTTTTTTTAACAATGGCAATTTCTTAAATCAACTATTTTTCAATCAGTTGTATAAGTTTTACTGTTCAGGCGCAACATTATTTTCAGCACCCGGGTATCCTATATTCTGATTAATATGCCCTTCAGAATTGGCCAATATCCAGTTTTCCGGTATAGGCCAAAGTACATGATATGGTTTCATCACGTAAGAATTCGTTGAATAGAAATACTGGGTACCATAAAAATTATTTTTTGCCATTACTCTGTCATAATACCAGTTCTTTTCGCTAAAGTTACTTATAGAGTATCCATTCTTGCCTTCCTGGGCCATTAAAAATGCAACCCTTGTCAATTCTGATTTACGGTGCTCTTCCAAAAACAGCTCTCTGGCCCGCTCATCAAATATATCATCTATGGTGACATTTGATAAAAGAGGGGCATTGGCTCTAGCTCGGATAGTATTTACATCCTCAGTTGCTTTAGGGATATTATTCAGCCACCAATAGGCTTCCGCACGTATTAAATAGGTCTCTGCCAGTCTAAATACATAGGAATCAGTGTAGCCACCGGAAGGGCTTCCTCCAACATTAATATCATCCTTGTAAATCAACACTTTAACCGTTGGGAAAGAAAAATAGCATCTGATTGTATCACTAACAAATGCGGCCTGAATGGGTTTACCAAACCAAGTAGCACTCCCCCCCTTTGCCGCAGGACGGTTATAATATAATCTGGATTTATCAAACCAGTTATTGGAATTATGGCGCATATCCGTCCCGCTATTTGCCCAAACTTCATATTGATAATAATTGGATGGACGAATTTTTGCAATGCCGCGACCAAGCTTTGCAACTTCATCATAACCATCATAAGGAGAAACATCATAAGTGGTACCTTGCTTACCATCTGGCGTTTTTACAGAACTACCATTACTCCAGTAGGGAACCAAATTTCGCATTCTATAAGAGCCATTCTCTGATCCATTTCCTGTAATGCCATAGCGCTCTTGAACAACATATAGCCCTTCCTTATTTTCCGAAGCACTTATATTATCTGGATTAAAAAGATCATTAAATACATCTAAACTGTCTACGTTTGCATTTACACCAAATCTGGATGTCATCAAATGATTACCGTAATTTTCAATACAACGAGTCGCCGCATCAATAGCATCCTGAAAATCACCCAGAGCCAAATCAATTTTAGCAAGCATATGTTCCCCAGCAGCCCTGTTTACCTGTCCAGGCTGAACTGTTATCGGCAACCATTGAACAGCAAATTCCATATCAGATTTCATTTGTTTTAAAATCTTTGTTCTGGAAGCAGTCTTAAAATCCAACTTTGGAGTTGTGACTTCATCCAATGAAAGGGGAACATCACCAAATTCATTCACTAATAAATAATACCAATAAGCTCTATGGAAGTAACCTTCAGCCAGAATAGCATTTTTAGCTTCTTCAGATTCAAAAGTAGCATTAGGCACATTACTAATAACCGTATTGGCATAAGTTATCCCATCCCATCCCAATAACCAATAACGCATATACAAACTATAATTAGATGTAGGAGTGAGTTGTGTTTCAAGATTATGTATCTCCTTAGTTTCTGGGCTTCCTATAACATCCATATCCGAGAAAGCATACTCATAAACTATGGGGGTCCGACAGGTCCCTGCATCAAATGCGTCACCTACAAATTCCACTTTTTGTTGCTTTCTGCACGTTACAAGAGCAGATTCCAATCCGGCTTGATCTGTAAAAACATTTTCCGGTGCATAAAAAGAAAGGGGTTCCGGGTCAAGTTTAACGCAGCCGATGGATCCGGCTAAGACAAAAGTCGTCAATGATCCTAGTAAAAATTTATATCTAATTTTCATAATATTAATATTTTTTGAACTATTTTTTAGAGTGTCAGGTATGCGCCAAATGTAAAAATTCTAGGCGTCCGTCCCATTGTTTCCGGATCATAATATGACCATTTTGTAATTACGAAAGCATTATCTACGCTCGCCATTAACCTTAATCCGGGAATAGAATACTTTCGAAGAATCTTATCTGGAAAAGTATAGGACAAACTTGCATTTTGCATTCTTAAATAATCTCGTTTTACATAAAAATATACCGTTGGATTACTTGCATTTGATCCGAGCCTGCCATAACTGGTATTTGCATTCCAAGGAGTCCAGTAGTCATTCCAAATTGAGTTAGAGGACTCAAAATATCTGTTGTCTTCATTTCTACGGCTTGCGTCATTTCCATAATAGTCAAATTCTCCTCTAATCACAAATGACAAATTCCAGTTTTTCAAAAATTGCAGATCACTCCTTAAGGAGGCTCTGTAACGAGGAACAGATGATCCAATCCATACTTTATCATTATTATTTATAACACCATCACCATCTACATCCAGAACTTTAGGATCTCCCGGCAACTTTCCATAAACCGCCGCAGCTTCTTCCTCTCCTATTTGCCATATTCCAGTTATCTTGTAATCATGTATATCATTGATACCATGACCAATATACCAGCCATTTGAGACATCGTCCGCCTCTTTTCCTGTTGCAGAATCAGTTGTTCCGTAAAGATGAACAATTTTATTTCGGTTCAGACTAAAAATCAGGGAAGTTGACCACACCAGTTTATTTGGAATATTGACATTGACACTTGTAAGGGTTACTTCAAGGCCTTTATTATCTACCTGCCCCAAATTAGCTAAAACACTGGAATAACCTGTAAAACCAGGAAGTGCACGGTCTACTAATAAATCAGTTGTATAATTGTAATAGGCATCAATTGTCCCGGAGAATCGGTTGTTCAATATCCCAAAATCCAATCCTAAATCTATTGAATGTGTCGTTTCCCATTTGATATCCTTATTTGAAAGAGTTGTTTGGTATACTCCTTTAACCGTCTCGCCACCTTCAATGTTGTCAAGTGTATTTAATTTACCCAAAGCCGCATATCTGCCTATACTTCTATTCCCACTCGTACCCCATGAGGCTCTTAACTTCAAATCGTTAAATGCAGATCCTTTCATAAAGTTTTCTTGAGAAATTCTCCATGCAGCAGCAAATGCTGGATAAACACCATATGGATTATTTTGACCGAAGGCAGAGAAGCCATCTCTTCTAATTGAGGCCGTTAATAAATAACGATCTTTAAAGCTATAGTTAACCCTTCCTAATAGAGAATTACCAGTTTGTACCTCATCATCTGAATTAGTAACCGGATTGATTCCGGTATTTAATTGATGGAAAATCAAATCTCCATCAGGAGTAAACCCTTCATTCGATGCTGTGGTACTAAAAGTTTGGTACTTTTCTGCCCCAATAACACCAGTCACATCGATTTGATGAACTTTATTGAATCGATGGCTCCAGTTTAAAATATTTTCGATACTCCACTCATAATCAGAATATTCATTGCGGGAAGCCTCACCACCTTCTGCAACCCCAGCATTAAGATCAGATGTATAATTGTAGGTTTTAATCCATCCATATCGGTTATTCCAATTAGTTCTGAATGTTATTCCATAAGGTAATGTCAATTTGCTGTATAAGGTGGCATTTAAAGTCTGAACTTTATAAAAATAGCTATTGACACTTGCTGCATATATCGGGTTCGATACACGGGCATCACCTATCGGAAATTGTGCTAAGGTTCCATCCTCATTATACATATTCCCATAAGGGCTCATTACATCCGCATTACCAGGATTTACAGTCAGTGTATTATCTCCTCTATCCGCAAACTGAGTGGTGGTCCCTATTTGTAGCCATTTAGTAATATTAGATTCCAAATTAAATCGCCCATGCACTGACTTAAAATCATCACCTACGGTCGTACCTTTGTTATTGGTATAACCAATTGAAGTATAATAGGAAGTACTCTTACTTCTTCCTGAGACGGCCACATCGTGGTCCTGCCTGAATCCTGTTTGATAGACATAGTCTCTCCAATCAACGGTTTTTCCTGCTTTATAATTATTTATTTCAATATCCGTTAACTTCAACCTGGTTAGCCATGTTCCAACATAATCTCCATCAAAGCCATTATCATAACCAGCCCATTGTTCCTGAGTAACACCATCAGGAAGATCATCGGGGTTATCATAATACCCCTCTCCCTTTTGAGATGTCGCAGGATTAAAATAATCTACTGTTTTTAAATAATCCTTTCTTCGTTGAAGATATTGTTCCGGGCTGGCAGCAGGTGGTATTCCTAGCATATTTGACACACCTATTTTAGAACTAAAATCAACCCTTGGGGTCTCAGACATGCCTCTTTTAGTTGTAATTGCTACCACGCCGGCAGAACCTTTTGCTCCATAAATGGCGGTGGCGCTTGCATCTTTAAGTACATCAATACTAGCAATATCGTTGGGATTAATATCATTAAGATTACCATTAAAAGTCACGCCATCCAATATAATCAAAGGCGTAGTAGAAGCAGTCAGGGAAGCTGGTCCACGAATTTCTAAAGTACCACCTCCCGATGCTCCATTATTAATGGCAACGTTTACACCTGGAATCGTCCCTTTTAAGAAATCAACAAAACTTGTTGCCACCTTTGTTTCCAAAACTTTAGAATCCAAATGAGATACAGCCCCTGTAAGGTCCCTTTTTGTTGTTGTTCCATAACCGATTACTACTACATCGTTTAATGTGCTGTCACTGGTTGCATCCAGTACAACATTAATTATTGTATCCGTACTCAATAATTCATCTTTTGGAACATAACCTATCATGGAAAGGTGTAGAGTACTACCCGCCTCGGCGGATAATATAAACTGGCCGTTATCATTTGACATAGTACCAGTTTTAGAGTCTTTAATTAATACTGAAACTCCTCTAAGTGGTAAACCATCATTATTTCTGACGGTTCCAGAATATTTTTTTTGTTGTGAATACCCGGCCATTACTATTAGCATTCCAGGTACTAAAAAAAAGAGAAATTTAAATTGCTTCACGATTTAATTTTTTTGATAACCTAAATTTGATTTTAATATAATTCGTTCCCACACAATCAACCCACTAAAGCCATTATCAGCATAATGACAATTGACATAACCTCAAATAACAAGCATATCTTTTGATAATAAAGAAGTTATCTTAAGGAGTGTTGGATAACTCTTTTACAGAAGTGTTTACCTTTTAACTTAAATACCTTGACCACAAATTCTTTTTCAGATAAAAGATGCATTTCCCTTTTTATAATTCTTAAGCAAATTTGTAACATTTAGAAATTGTCTACGCATCAAATATTCTCATAGATTCAACTTATTTTATCATTTTTTTAATAAACGATTTGATTAATGTTAAAAGACCTATTTTCGTATTATTAGAACATTATTGACAATAGAATATTCAACAACAAAAAGCTATATTGATAATAAATATTTTATCAATGACATAGTTCGTTTTCCATTAAAAGCATCATCTTAAGAAGTATAAGACCAATTATAATTTGATAATTTTAAAAACTTTCAGGACAAAATCAATCAAAATCCTAAACAATTAATTTCATTTCACATCATTAAAAGGTATTAATTATGAAAAAACAATTTCTTACAAGTGCCTGCTTATTATTATTTTGTTTTTTTTGTAGCATAGTAAATGCGCAAAAAAATAAAAATTATCTGAAAACGTTTCCTGAGGGCAGTACCCCACAGGAAATAGGAAAAAGAATTGCGGACCATTTTGTTACTACCGTAAATAAATTCATAGGCGAAAATCAAAGGCCTCATTATATCCATTATCCAATCACTTGTACCTGGTTTGGCGCCTTGGAATTTGCCAAACTCACGAATGATAAAAATTTAAAATCCGAGCTCGCCAATGCTTACACACCTTTAGAAGGCGAAAGAAAATCTATGGTTCCTAAACCAGATCATGTAGACAATGCAGTATTCGGTATTGTTCCTTTTGCCTTGTTTCGACAAACCAAAGAGAAAAAATATCTGGAATTCGCCACAGATTATGCTGATAAGCAATGGGATAAACCTTTTGGCAAACACGTAAATCCAAGTTCTTATTATTATTATAATAATGGATTATCCTTTGAAACAAGAATGTGGATTGATGATATGTATATGATTACAGCATTACAAACTCAAGCGTTTATTACAACAGGAAATAAAAAATATCTGGATCGTGCAGCGAAAGAAATGGTTCATTACCTAGATTCGTTGCAACAACCTAATGGACTGTTTTATCATGCACCGGATGTGCCTTTCTATTGGGGCAGAGGCAACGGTTGGATGGCTGTAGGCATGACAGAAGTCTTGCGTTTACTCCCTAAAAATCATCCAGATAGACAAGCCGTAATGGAAGGTTACAAAAAAATGATGGCATCCCTGTTAAAATATCAGGATCAGAAAGGTATGTGGCATCAATTAATCGATGATCCGAATGCCTGGGAAGAAACATCTTCAACCGGCATGTTCACTTACGCCTTTATTACAGGAGTAAAGGCCGGATGGTTAGATAATAATAGTTATGGACCTGCAGCCAGAAAAGCCTGGCTGGCACTCATTACCTTTATTAATGCCAATAATGATATCACGAATGTCTGTGAAGGTACCAATAAGAAAAATGATCACCAATATTACCTGGATCGGAAACAAAATACAGGAGATTTACATGGACAAGCCCCGCTTCTATGGTGTGCCAATGCATTAATGAGAAAGAAATAACTCATTAATGGATACGCATATTTTTTAGAAGGGCAATCAATATTTACGCCAATACACCAGGAGGTCCTGGCTTACGATTATGGTAAGTCAGGACCTCTTTTTTTGAATAGGGTGGCTGATTTTACTCTTTTTCCGGATATGTAAAATATTTTTTTGCATCTAAGTTGCATTTATGGAATATTTCTATATTTTTGCAACATAGTTACAATAAATGCAAGCTGTTTTAAATGATAATCACATGAAAGAACATAAACAAATTGTAATTTTTTTTTAATATAACGGATACTAGACAGGTAGATAAATAATGTCCGGGAGTTTACTCATTGTATGCCTGAGAATCAACTACCAATAGTTATCACTAACAGTACTTATAAAGTACAAATAAAAAAATGATCCATAAAAAAAACACCAGTTTACTCCTTTTAATAATTCTATGCAATACTTTATTGGCTACCGGCCAACATACAATTTATACCTTATCTCTTACCATTAAAGATATTACCTCAAAAAAAGCCCTTACAGGTGTCAATTTAAAAATCGGATCAAACAGTTTTATAAGTGACAGCCAAGGTGTTATCAGGATAAGACGTTCAACATATAAGAGCTTCCATGGTGTGTTTTCTATGGCAGGATATAGTGATCTAAATGTCCAATTCTATCCACAAAATACTATAGAAAAGGATAGCATATTTTTAACCCGGACCACGGGAGAATTGCAAGCTGTAACTATCAGAAGTTATTTGAGACCAAATGAAATTAATTCAATAGTGCCCGCAATGACCCTTCACGCTAAGGACTTAAATAAAACCAAAGGTGCCAACCTAGCACAGATACTTGAAACTATCCCAGGCGTCAATATTCTGAAAACAAGCAATACTATTGGCAAACCTATTGTAGACGGATTATATGGAAATCGTGTTTTAGTCATTAACAATGGCGTCAAAATAGAAGGGCAGGCATGGGGCATAGAGCACGCACCTGAAGTTGATCCTTCAAATGCACAACAAATTTCTGTCACAAAAGGCGCTGACGCTGTCAGGTATGGCGCAGAAGCATTGGGTGGGGTAATTATCCTTTCCCCTGCTCCTCTTTCCTATAATGATTCTGCATTACATGGAGAACTTGTATTAAATGGTGCAACCAATGGGCGCGGCGGTTCTAGTTCTGCAGAAATAGGTAGCAGTTTTAACAGGATGCCACAACTGGCATGGCGTATCCATGGCTCTTACAAAAGATTGGGTAATTATAAAACCAAAGAATACTTTTTGGAAAATACCGGAATGGACCAAAAGAGTATTGGCGCAACTTTAGGATATCAGGGATCTCATTATGGAGGTCAGGTTTACTTTGATCAATATCAGACTGCTTTAGGAATTTTCATTGGTTCAGATATAGGAAGCGTAGCAGATCTGTATGCCAGAATACATTCTAAAGGACCCTTTGAAGAGGGTACATTCAGCTATAAATATAATGCCCCTTATCAAACCGTAAAACACCAACTTTTTAAAGTAAATACTTATTATAATACTAAAGACGGAAGTCACTTTGAAATCAAGTTTAACCTGCAAAAAGATTATAGAAAAGAATATGACAAGCGCCGCTCGACCAGAGCAACCATACCGATTACAGATCTGGAACTCAGCACGAACACTCTGGAAGGTAGCTGGGAAAAAGTATTTGCAAAAAAATGGCATACGACTGTCGGGGTTAACCTCAGAGGGCAAAGCAACTATAATGATACTATAACGCTTTCCAATCCGGTTATTCCCAATTATAGTGCAAACTCGGTCGGAATCTTTGGAATCGAACGGCTTACCTTAAATAAAAAAATAGAACTTGAGGCAGGAACCAGAATTGACTATCAGGCATTTAACGCAGCGGGCAGACGTTTCATCTATCTTTATTATGACGATCAAGGCAATATAATACCTAATGCAGATGTTCCTTATTATGACGGCCATTTAACCTTACATGGCGGATACCACAACTATGGAGGTGACCGCACCTTCCAAAACCTTTCTTTTATCTTAGGCGGTCTTTGGCGCTCGGATCATAATTTGCAAATTCGTTCCAATCTCGGACTTGCATGGAGGGCACCCAATGCCGAAGAATTATATAGCTACGGCTTACATCAGAGCGTCCATGCAATTGAATATGGGGATAGCACCCTAAAAAGCGAACAAGGCTTTAAATGGATAAATTCAATCACAAAAACAAGCAGCTTATTAGACTTTAATGTCAGTTTATATTTACAATATATTAAAAACTATATTTATTTAAATCCAACAAATAAATTTGAGCAAACCGTAACCGGAACCTATCCAGTTTTTGAAAACAAGCAGACCAATGCATTCCTGAAAGGAATAGATTTAGACGCAAAATACCACTTTGGTCAATCAGGGGAACTCTTCGAATATGAGCTAAAAGCATCAATATTACGAGCCTCCAACCTAACACAAAACAAATACCTTCCATTTATTCCTTCTGATAGATTTACCAATTGCATTCAATACAATATACCCGCTTCTGAAAAATTGACAGAAGAATATGTACAATTATCCTATCTATTTGTTCTACGTCAAAATCGCTATACAACTGGAAGTGATTTTTTAGCACCCCCACCCTCCTATGGTTTATTCGGAATATCTGCCGGAACTCGTATCACCTTAAAAGGGAATCGCACTCTTGACATTAATTTTTCAATTGACAACTTACTGAATGAATCATATCGGGATTATATGGACCGATTCCGGTATTATGTTGATGAAATTGGCCGAAACATTCAGATACGCGCCATTTATAAATTTTAAAAAGAATTTTTAAAAACCATCCAAAAAATCAAAAACAATGAAAAAAACAGTAACTGGATTAGTTATCCTTGTATCAGGCATATTCCTATTTGATGCCTGTTCAAAAACACCCGCAACAACAGGACAAAAAATTGCACCGCAGGAATTTATTTCTTCAACACAATTAACCATTACTCCAGGACATGCTTCGGGCATCGGAATAAATACCGTCTTTACCGCAGATGGTCAAGCCCAAACCCTGTATGTTGACGGAGCTACAGGGCAATATTTTACAATTCAGAATGGTGACACAATTAAAGCTGAAACTCCTACTGTGACCATGAAATCAGACCATGATTATCATTTTGAAATACAATTTCGCGGAGAAGATGGCGCACCCAGTAATGATGAGTACACTGAGGAAGGTAATGAAGAAGAAGGCGCAAATATCCATCAATTTTTCTTTATCCCCGTAGCGACAGGCTCCGTTAAGCCAATCGACCAGTTAAATGATGATGGAGACCCTTTATTAGGCTATGTCAATCTACAAGGTCTGGAAGATCACGGAGGTTTAGATTACCAATATGCAGATAAAAGTGCGGATGGATCTAAAAATTTAATGATTGGCCTGAATGGGTATTTTTCAATAGTTAAGGCAGGACAGTCTTTTGACCTTGTCGTGGATTTACGGCACGGAATACAAGATAAATTTATTAAAAACTATCCCTGGTATGATGCGGATTTTTCAAAGGCAGATAACGATGTAAATGCCCCTTACGGCGCTACTGATTTTGCCACTTTATTCCACCTGCATATTCAAACCATTGAATAAGAATCAATAACAGAGATTTGTCAAATTTAAAAAAGCATAAAACCCTAGTAGTTTTATGCTTTTTAATTTATAGGCTGATAAACTATATTAATAAAGCCTAAATATTGTCAATAGTTAAAATCTTCATATTTTATGTCAAAATCATACAAAACAAAACAATAAATATCTGTAATTTATTAAATGATAATATATTAATTGTGCCGTGCTTAATCAAGTGTTAAATAAAATAAAAAGCATTAATTTCACCATTTAAAATATACCTGATTTTGCTGGAAGAAATAATGAATGGTGACCAAAAAGCATTTCACGACTTCTACCTTTTGTGGGAGACGCGGATATATTCATATTTTCTAAATAGAACAGGAGATTACATGCAGAGCCAAGAATTAACTCAAAATACGTTTATAAAAATATGGGAGTATCGGTCTACTTTATCTAATGAACATAAATTAGAAACTCAATTATTTAGAAAAGCAAAACTTATTTATATAGATTGGTTGAGGCTTCAAACAACCATACAAAAACGGAAAGTAGCAGAAAAAAGCTACGCAGAAATAACTTCCAGTGATTCGATGAATGTCCAACAACCGTCATTAGAAACCTTGCCGGAGAAATTGGAAAAAGCAATCTGTCATTTGCCTCCCATGCGTCAAAAAGTATTGAGACTTTCACATATTCAAGGTTATGCCTATAAAGAAATTGCCAATGAACTTAAAATATCCGAAAAAACGGTTGACAATCATATTAATAAGGCTCTCAAGCAATTACGCCAAATATTAAGCGGAATAGTATTAGCTCTTCTTTTAATAATAAAATTTATTTAATTTTCTTTAACGAGAATAGGGGATTTTTTATTTCCAAACGTTACTACTCCTATAACAAATGAATAGCGTATTCACAACTGAAGAAATAAAAAGGTTTCTAAATAACGAGCTAGATGAACTATTAAAAGATAATAAAGCAGAAAAAATTGCTGAATACCTTAAGAGTTTATCTGATGAAGAATTAAATCAAATATTACCTGACCAGGAGTTTGAACAAATCCAACCTGCAATTATACCCAAAGTAATTCGGGTTAAAATGCATAAAAATATTAAAAGACAAATAAACGGGCAAGGTAACTGGTACAAAATATTATTAATAGCAGCCTGTTTGATAGGGTTAGTATTTGCCGGATATTATCTATTAAATATCACAATAAACCCAACCAGCAATTTGCCTTTGACTCAGGATCTGGCTAGAACCATTATAACCAATAAAACAAAATCAGATTCATACATACATCTACCAGATGGCAGTGGGGTATTATTAAAACCAGAGGCGCAAATAAGCTACTTAAGCAATTTCACACAAAACCGTTTTGTGTACATGCAGGGAAATGCAAGATTTGATGTACTTCATAATCCTAATAAACCATTTTCCGTAATTGCCAATGGCATTGGCACCTTGGATATTGGAACCTCATTTTGGGTAAATAACAATAAAAGCAAGGGAGAGGTAACCGTTACACTTCTAGAAGGAAGCATCGCAGTGAAATCTATCCAAAATAACATTCCAGAAAAAAATATATATTTAAAACCTGGGCAAAAAATAAAAATATCAAAAATAAAAGGGAACTATATAGTAAGCAATACGCAACAAAGGAAGGAATCGAAAATATTATCAGACTATGGCGCAATTACCTCAAATAAACAAGTACAAACAAATTGGACCAATGAAGCTTTCAGCTTTTCAAAATCTCCATTGCAAAATGTCTTTGAGCAACTATCCGCCAGGTACCATGTAGAGATAACAGTGAACCCCGCAATCCTTAAAGACAGAGAATTTACAGGAAAGATTATGTATGGAGATTCCTTAAATATCTTATTGGATGCTATCTGCAACTTAAACCAGTTGAAATATAATAGAAAGGGAAATAAGATTCAAATAACAAATAAATAATTTTAATTAAAAAAATATTACATCTGCCAAAAACAGATGCTGGCCATTTTATGTCCTATCACTCATAAAAATAAATATTCATGAAGTTCAAAGCAGGATTAGGATTTCTCCTAATGATTTGTTCAGGAGGATTGTACGCGCAGCAGTCCACATCAGTCAGGGGTAATGTTCTTACAGAATCTGGGGTAACACTAGAAGGAGTCTCTGTTAAGGTAATAGATAAGCAGACTCAAAAAACTGACCAAGTACTAAGTGACTCAACAGGTACATTTACTATTGATATGTTACCAGGACATCCATATAATCTATATTTCAGCTATATAGGTTATAATAATGACTCTATCATTAATTTTATAGTTTCAAATGGAGAGAAGAGCACTATTATGATGCGTTTGCAACATAATGATGCCGCCTTATCGGATGTTATAATTGTAGGTTATGGTACACAGAAGAAAATAGACCTATCCGGAGCTGTACAACAAGTTTCAGGAGAAGTGTTAGATAATCGCCCTATAAATAACCTAGGAGCTGGACTAGAAGGAGTCATTCCGAACTTGCAAATCACACAGAATAGTGCTGCACCCGGCCAAGGAGCAAGCTTTAATATTCGGGGCTATACAAGTATCAATGGAGGCTCTCCCCTCATACTTGTTGATGGAGTAGTTCAAGACCCGAACCTAGTCAACCCCAATGATGTAGCAAGTGTTACTGTCTTAAAAGATGCGGCATCTGCAGCTATTTATGGATCACGAGCTGCTTATGGAGTCATTCTGATTACGACAAAAACAGGAAAACATAATCAGGCTCCTACGATCAAGCTAAGTAGCTCTTATGCCACCAATAAGTTACTGGTGAATCCTAAATACATGAATTCCTTGGAATATATTAATTATATGGATACCGCCAGTATCAATGCAGGCAATGGCGCTTATTTTTCACAAAGAATCAGAGACGGTGTAACAGCCTATTACAATGACCCGGCAAACAATCCATATGTTTTATACGATCCAAGTATAGATATAAGCGGATATTATACATATGTAGGGAATACCGATTGGACAGATGCTTTATACAAATCTGGGAGTTTACAACAAAATAACATATCCCTTAGCGGAGGTTCTGAAAAGACATCATATTACATGTCGTATGGCGATTCCAGACAAAATGGAATGCTTGCATCCTATCACGATTATTACCAACGTCATAATATCAACATGAATATCGCATCTGATATTACATCCTGGTTAACTGTTTCTGGCAAGTTACGTTACACCTATACATATGAAGATCATCCCTCTGGAGGCAGTAATGGCAATTCAGGGATAACTGCAAGCAGTGGGCAACTTAAGAACGATTTGCGTCCTTTAATGCCAATAAAACACCCCGATGGGAACTGGGCCGGTCAAGGTTCATTCACCAATCCATTTGCCGTAGGCGCGGAAGGCGGACATAGCCAAACCAAGAAAAATGATCTCTGGTTAACTGCAGCAGTAGCTGTCCACCCGATTAAGGATTGGAACATAAATCTAGATTATACCTTTAATCCATATTCAAGTAATAACGAGTTTACAACAAGGTTATTTAAGGAATATCACGCAGACGGCACATTCAACTATTATCCCTGGACCAATCCCAATGAGATTAATCTAACCAATGATAATGACTATTATCATGCTCTCAACCTATATAGTGACTACAGCAAAAACTTTGGACTTCACCATTTTAAATTATTGGGTGGATATAATGAAGAGGTAAAACAATTTAAAAGCACTTATGCAGGACGAACTAATCTTATTGATAATGATCTGGCAGCTATTAATCGGGCTACAGGAGTACAAACCGTAGATGGCAGTATAGAAAGCTGGGCAGTACAAGGATATTTCGCTAGACTGAATTACGATTATGACAATAAGTATTTCCTAGAATTCAACGGAAGATATGATGGCTCCAGCAGATTCGAGCCGGGACACCGTTATGTCATGGCACCCTCCGTTTCTGGTGCATGGAGAATCTCTCAAGAAAACTTTTGGAAAAACAATTCCGGGTTAAACAATATTATAAATGAGTTTAAAATAAGGGGTTCCTATGGAACATTAGGAAACCAACTAACTGATAATGGAGATTACTTCCCTTATGTTTCAGACTATGCCATTAATACTGAGCTTGGCTACATATTAGGATCCGACAAAAGCTTACCAGTATCGGTAGCACCTGGTGCATTAGTTAATCCAAATTTTACATGGGAAAAGGTCAGACAATGGAATATTGGTGCTGATTTAGAGTTCCTGCAACACAGGCTATCAGCAACTATTGATGTTTACACAAGGTATACAATTGGTATGCTAACAGCTGGGCAATCCTTGCCTGCGATTTTGGGAGCATCTGTTCCTGTCGAAAATGCAGCAGATTTAAAAACAAAAGGTTGGGAACTAAATCTAAACTGGCACGACAAAATCAGTGAAGAAATAAGTTATCGTCTTGGATTCAATGTTTCTAATTCAAAAGCTTTCATAACCAAATACGATAATCCGACTAATTACCTTGGAGATTTATATGTGGGGAAGCAAATTGGCGAAATTTGGGGATTTAAAACAGCAGGCCTTTTTCAAAGCCAGCAGGATGTTAATAATTGGGTCGATCAATCACAGTTATACAGTGGCTCATGGAACCCAGGGGATGTAAAATACGTAGATTTAAATGGGGACGGCAAAATTAATAACGGAAATAACACTTTAGATTCTACTGGTGATTTAAGAATAATTGGAAATAGCAATCCACAATATCTATTTGGCTTTAATGGAGGCTTTACCTGGAAAAATTTAGACATTAGTTTGTTCTTCCAAGGAGTAGGCAAACAGGATTTCACGCCCGACAATAGATTTTACGGCATTAATAGTCAATGGGATGTTCCAATGGAATTAGCTTCCGACTTCTGGAGTTATGAAAATACAAATGCATATTTACCCCGGCCTTATATAGACGGAGGACACGGAAACCGAGGTAGTGGTTATGGTACACCGGACAGATATTTACAAAGTGCAGCCTACATCAGGCTGAAACAATTGACAATATCCTATAATTTAATCTGCCCTTGGATGAAAAGGGCTAAAATTGATAATGTCCAATTATATTTAACTGGTCAGAATATCTTAACCATTACTGGATTATCAAAATTATATGACCCAGAAAACCTGAACCTTATGGGATATCCAAATACAAAATCCTTTTCTGCAGGGATCAATATAACACTTAAATAATTTTTACCATGAAAAATAAAAAATTAATCTTATCCCTACTTTCTTTCTGCCTCATTATTGGATCAATTAGCTGTTCGAAGGTACTTGATAGACAACCGCAAGATGCCATTACGGACTTAAATTACTGGCAGACAACAGATGAATTAAAACTGTATTGTAATAACTTTTATCCAGATTTAGCTACGCCGTCTGCTACATCAGATAATCAAAGTGATAATTGCGTTCCCAATACACCTAATGATTACCTTTACGGTTTAACAACGGTACCATCAAGCGGCGGTGGCTGGGCTTATACCAACTGGACATATATCCGGAATGCAAATTACTTCCTAACACATTACCAGACAGCCACTGGCGAACAGGATGAAATAAATGAATACCTTGGAGAGATATATTTTTTCAGGGCTTACGAGTATTTCAATAAAGTAAAAACTTTTGGAGACGTTCCTTGGATAAACAAAGACTTAAATGTGAATGACAGTAGTTTTTTGTATGCCCCCAGAACAGATCGAAAAATTGTAATTGACAGTATAATAGCTGATCTTAATAAATCAATTGAATTACTACCATTGCCATCAAGCGTTGAACTAGGCAGGTTGCACAAATATGCTGCAGAGCAAATGCTAGCTCGTGTCTGTCTTTATGAAGGTACCTGGATGAAATATAGAAATCAATCAGGATGGGAGGAATATTTAGAAAAAGGCGTTACTGCTTCAAAAGACATTATGGATAATGGAGGATATTCTATATATAAACCAGATGCTGCCTATTATTTTAAGGATGGAGATTTGGTTGACAGCAAAACTAATACGGTGGCTAATAAAGATTATCCACTCTATTACAGAGAGCAATTTATCCAGGAAGATCTAACCACAAATCCAGAATGTGTATTACCTAAAATTTACAGGCTTGATCAGTTAACACATCAACTTTCAAGGTCGGTCAATGAGTCAGGTTCTGGTGTAAGTAAAGATTTAATTGATGATTTTTTGTGTACAGACGGCAAACCAATTGCGCTTAGTTCTTTATATAAAGGAGACGACTCCACAGCTATCGAATTTCAGAACAGAGATCCAAGACTTAGAAACGAAATAGACAATCGTTTTTTACCTTATTATTTAAATGGAACAATACCCGTGTCTAATTATTTATCAGACATCAGTAGTTCTTCTCCGACTGGATTTATGGCATCTAAATTCCGTAGTCCCGTTCCAGCCCAAAATGAAGCTAATCAGACAACTTATGACCTCTACATATTTAGATATGCTGAAGTACTTTTAATATATGCCGAGGCTAAGGCAGAACTAGGAACAATTACCCAAGGAGATTTAGATATAAGTATTAATAAACTAAGAAGCCGACTGGACGAACCATCCTTACCAGATGGTAAAATGGCAAGGCTAACTATCAATCCTCCAACAGATCCCAATGCCACGATCAACGGCACTCCCCGTTATGGCTACACAATATCACCATTAATCTACGAAATCCGTAGAGAAAGAAGAATAGAGCTAGCTTTTGAAGGATTCAGATGGGATGATATTGTTCGATGGAAAGCAGGTAAATTGTTAGAAAATCCAAATACCGTTTACGGAATAGTAGCAAGTGATGCAGTCCAAAAAGAATATGACAATTACTTTGGATCCAAAATATTCAGCGGTGTAAATATCACTACCTACGACGATTGGGATGGCACTAAAAAATTAATAGCTCCTTACACTGTTTCGATGCGTAAATGGAATGACAAGTTATATCTAAGTCCAATCCCAAGCGACCAGATATTACTTAGTAAAGGAAATATGGAACAAAACCCAGGTTGGTAAAAAGCTAATAATTAATAAATAAAATTAAAGAACTTAAACAAAAGGCAACAGCATTCGTAACAGCTGTTGCCTTTTGTTTTTTTACTGATAAATTCATACATACTCTTATCTGACAATTGCTATATAAAAAGGGTGAAGAAATAAATTCTTCACCCCAAAATCCAAGGTAGTCTAGATTGTACTCATCTCTCTAAACCGACCTCTTCTTTTTACTCCATAACAAGTTTTCATAAACTCAAAATCTCCTAAATAACACATATTATTTAATTGATATTCAATCAATTAAGATCTTACGTTAATTTGAGGTATCAGGAAAATCCATTCCTTTTCTACCTTCATCTGCATTCTCTCCTTTATCCTTTCTTTTTTGTTTATTTTTACCTGCACCATTACCCGGATGAGAATGATACGATTTTTTATAAGCACTGTTAAAAATCACCGGAAAGACTAATAAAGAAAATATGGTGGCGCATATTAGCCCACCAATTACAACCCTTGCAAGTGGCCTTGCACTTTCTGAGCCGATTCCGGTTGCCATGGCTGCAGGCAGAAGCCCAATAATGGCCATAAGTGCAGTCATAAGAACCGGGCGAGTCAAAATATGGACGCCTTTGTGCACTGCTTCTCCTAATGGCAACCTTTGCCCATTAACCTTATGTTCAAGGTTATCTTTAAAAGCTGATATCAATAGAACTCCTTCCAATATACAGATTCCAAAGAGGGCTATAAAGCCGATACCTGCAGAGATACTGAAATTAGTACCTGTCAATAATAGCATAAATATCCCCCCAACCAAGGCAAATGGAACATTCAAAAAAACCAACCCGGCGTCCTTGAAACTTCCAAACATTACAAAAAGTAATAAAAATATTAACAATAAGCTTATTGGCACCACTTGAGCCAGTCTATGCTGTGCTCTTTGCTGATTTTCGAAATCACCCTGCCAGACAAGGTCGTAGTCTTTATTAAGATGAATCTGCTTACCAACCTTTGCCCTAGCCTCTTCAATAGCGCTTCCCATATCCCTACCTCTCACAGAAAATTTTACTGCGGCATACCTTTCATGGTCATCTCTGAAGATTAGTGTAGGCCCAATTATGGTTTTTAAATTCGCGATTTCATGCAATGGTATTTGTACGCCCGACATGGAAGGAACCATTACATTGCTTATTTTCTCAATATCATTTCTATAAGATTCAGGAAATCGGATTCTTATATCAAATTTACGGATACCTTGATAAAGCTCCGTAGCGGCCTTACCGCCAATGGCCGTTTCAATAACTGCATTGGCCTGGGCAGTGGTAATTCCATAGATAGCCATTTTGGTCTGATCCAGATCAATTTGCAGTTGAGGTTGACCTATATTTTTAATAGCGCCAACATCGGCAATACCTGGAACAGTTTTAAGCATCGCTGCAATCTTTTCACACTCTGCTTCCATATAAGGCAGAGAATCACCATAAATTTTAGCAACGATTGAACCTTTTACCCCTGATACGGCCTCTTCCACATTATCCATAATCGGCTGGGAGAAATTCAGTTCAATTCCCGGAATAACTGACAAACTTTTATGAAGGCTATCAATAAGCTTATCAAGGGTAACTCCGCTCGGCCAGTCGTGCTGGCTATAAAGGGCGACATCACATTCGATATTATAAAAACCTGTTACATCTGTCCCATCGTCCGGCCTCCCCGTTTGAGAAACTACCTTTTTTACTTCAGGAAAAGTCAGTAATTTCTGACGAATTTCATCTGCGACTGTCTTAGATTTACCTAATGCAACACTATAGGGCAAGGAAGCGCGGATCCACAATGAGCCTTCATTCAACTCAGGCATAAACTCTGTTCCTAAAAATTTAAAGGAAAACAATCCAACTACCATTATTATCGCCGACAAAATAAATGTGAACCGTCTGTTTTTAAAGGTAAATTTAAAGGCGTGCATGACCCCGGAAGTTAACGTGTGCACGATCGGATTATGCCTTTCCCGCACATTTTTATTTAAAAGGACGCTTACCATGACCGGTACTAAAGTCAACGTAAATATTAAGGCTCCTACCAAGGCAAAGCCTAATGTATAAGCCAGAGGAGAGAACATCTTACCTTCTACTTTCTGAAAGGCAAAAATGGGCAATAAAGCGGTTATAATTATTAGTTTAGAAAAGAAAATTGCCTTACCCAGCTTGGCTCCTTTTTTCTTAATCAGACTCATTTTAGCCAACTTATTAAATCTTTCCATCCCCATTGTTCGGGCTTGATGATCCATAATTACAAATAAACCTTCCACCATAACAACGGCCCCATCGATAATTATTCCAAAATCAATGGCTCCCATAGACAAAAGGTTAGCGGGCATTCCCATAAGCCTTAAACAAATAAAGGCAAACAATAAAGATAATGGAATTATTATGGATACAATTAAAGTGGTTCTCCAGTTAAACATAAATAGGGAAACTATAATTGTCACAAGTAGCATACCTTCAATCAGATTATGTAAAACTGTATGTGTTGCCAGATTCACCAGGTCTTCCCTGTCATAAAAAGGATTGATTTTAACCCCAGCTGGCAGTTTTTTGCTATTTAATTCCTCAATCTTACTTTTTAACAAAGGAATCACGGCCTCTGGATTTTCGCCCCTGCGCATCAGCACAATCCCTTCAACCACGTCATCATTATTAGTAGTGCCCAGTCTTTTACCAACAGAATCGATAGCATCTGTTCTGCCAACTGTCCCTAATCGTGGCAAATGCGAGACCACCACATCTGCGATATCGCCAATAACAACAGGCACACCGTTTATATTAGTGACCGTTACATTTTTAATTTCATCAATACTATTAAGCAATCCAATTCCCCGGACCACATAAGCCTGGTCATTTTTCTCAATCATATCCCCACCAATATTAATATTGGAATTCGCCACAGCGTCGTATACATCCAGCAAATTGATCCCGAGACTTTTAATTTTTTCTGGTTGCACCTGAATCTCAAAAGTCTTAACCATGCCTCCGAATGCAGTTACATCAGCCACACCAGGCACGGATCTTAATTCACGGTCCACAATCCAATCCTGGATAGTTTTCAACTCCATGGGACCATAAACATTACTTTTTAGCGTATACCGAAAGATTTCACCTGTTGGGCCAGTAGGAGGCTGAATATCCGGTTTAACTCCATTTGGCAGATCGGCATTGCCAATCAGGTTATTAATTTGTATTCTGGCGTCTTTATCCGTTACATGGTCGTCAAAAGTCACCTTTACAGTCGAGAGTCCAAAAATACTGGTACTTCTGATATGTGCTTTTTCCTGGGCTGCATTTAAAGCGATTTCAATGGGAATAGTTACAAACTTCTCCACCTCCTCTGCGCTCCTGCCCGGCCATTGGGAAATGATGGTAACACTGGTATTAGTCACATCAGGAAAGGCGTCAATAGGTGTATTTTTAAAGCTGATTATTCCAGCAATCGCTAAGAGTCCTACAAGGAAAAATGTAAAATATTTATATTTAAGAGAGACGCCTATTACGCCTTTGATTAATTTATTCATGTCACTTGATTATAGATAAAAAAGATCCAGACAACAACCCCTTGCTGTTCAATAACTAAATTCTGAAATGCCGTTAGATTACTTTAATTAAAAAATCTACTTATTGCAACAAGGCATTATATAACAATAGCTGATCTTTTGTCACCACGGCCTCACCTGCATGTAATCCAGTCTGGATATACGTCATATTTCCCTCAGAGGTGGTTGGCAGAACTTCTCTGACAGACAGGCTATCTCCCCCACCTCGTACCAGAACATAATGCGTATTATTGTCAAAAATGATAGCCGATGAAGGAATAGCAATTAAGCTATCTTTACCAGGATAATGAATCTTCACAGAAGCAAACATTTCAGGTTTTAAAAGACCATGGTTATTTTCTATTTTAATGCGCGCCTGCATGGTTTTACTAACCGGATCTAAAAAGTTATATACCTTATCAATGGTTCCATGAAAAACAGAATCCGGATAACTGATGGAGGTTATATCTGCCTTATAACCTTCCTTGACCTTTGGAATATCTGTTTCAAAGATATTGGCCACCACCCAGACATCATTGATTTCGGAGATGGTAAACAAGCTTTGATTATTATCACTGGTAATGGCCATTCCATTATTGATATTTTTTTGGATAATATATCCAGAAATCGGTGCCAGTATTTCATAAGTTGACCCAGAACCTTTTCTATAAATCTGAAATAGATTTTCAACCTGAATAATGGCGGCTTGCGCTTTACTTACCTCGCTTTGAGCATCTGTAACATCTCTGTCTGTTGCCAACTGAGAACTTTTTAGATCTTTTTCAACTTTTAAATGCTTTTGAGCCACCAGCAAATTGCTTCTGGCATCTGAAAGCTGGTTTTCATAGGACGCAATTTCTCCGCTATGAACTACAGCCAGCAATTGTCCTTTTTGGACAAAGTCTCCTAATTGTACTTTTATCTGTGTGGCATACCCTGTTAAAGTCGGAAAAACCTGAATCAGCTTGCTGTCATCTACAGTAACCTTTCCGCTTACAGTAAATACCCCTGCCACCTTTTCATAATGCACTGTATCTAACTGTGCTCCCGCCAACATATTACGGCTTATAGGAAGTTTAGCTTCTCTTTCAGCAGTACTTTCTGATTCAGATTTGGCATCCTGCAACCCTGTTTTATCTTTGCCATTATGACCTGTACAGGCAGCAAAAACAATCATGCAGCTTAATGCCAAATACATTATAAAAAGATTTCGACGATTCTGCCCTAAATGGGATTTATTTATAAAATTCAAAAAACAACTATTCATTTTAAATTTTTTCAGTTTTCTTATTTATCGATGGGGTATTATATATTAAGAGCAATGCGTTATTCCTCTGTCTGTAAGGAACTCCCTACAGCGTATTCTAAATCATTAAAAGCATTTAATAATGCACTGTAATAACCATTCTGGTCATTGTAATTATCGCTATAGCTATTAAAAAAGTCAATAAATTGAAGTAAAGTGATATTTCCTTTGGTAAAATTATCAGCCACCTGACTTATCAGTGTGTAAAAATTTTGCTGAAAATCATTTAGTTCTCTTGGCTTGAAAGCCTCTTTATAATCTTTGTATTTTCGATAAGCCCCCGAGACTTCAGTTATCACTATGTTTTGTTGCTGCTCCCCTTTAATTCCGGCCTGATCTACCAGTAAACGGGCACTGCGAATATTCCCTTGATTTCTGTTCCAAAAAGGCAAATCAATTCCTAATGTTAATCCCATATAATTATGCACCACTCCAGAGTTCTGATCATAGGAGGCCCCCACATGTAAATCAGGTACCGCAATTGCCTTTTGTAACTGATAATTCGCAACTGCTGTTTTTTTATCCAGCACGCTCATCTGCATATCCGGCCTTACGGTTAACGCTTTTTGGATTAAACCGCTCAACATCAGGTTACCAGGCAACCGACTGGATATTCCCACTTCCTTATAAACAGGCAGAATCGGAGTGGTAATTCCTAATAATTGCTGTAAAGATTGTTGCAGATCATTTAGTTGACTTAATGCAGAAAGCACATCATTTTTCAAACTAATCTGCAGTTGTCTTAAACGCATATAATCTCCGTGAGCCACACTGCCGCTGGAATCTGCCTTTTGATAAGCCGCGACGATTCTATCCAGAATCTGTTGCTGTTCTTTAAGCACCTGGATGCTCCTGTATTTAAAATAATAATCGGTAAAGCTGGCATGAAGCTGCCATTTTAAAGTGCGCATTAGATTCATAAAACTAGCTTCACTATAATCAGCGTTAAATGTTGCCAGGGCCACTGATTTACTTCGCTTACCTGCCAATTGTATAATCTGGTCAACTGTATAAGCAGTCTCACCTGATTTGCCAAAATTTGGCTTCAGGTGATTTATACTATTCATGCCTAATTCTGCAGTAAAACTTGGATTATCCCATAAACGGGCCTGACGAATCAGCGCCGAATCAGAGCTGACCTGATAACGACTTACCAGCAGATCAAAATTATGGTTTAAAAATAGGCTGTCTGTCTGTTCTAATGAGAGCATCAGCGTATCATTATCAGCATCCTCCTGACTTACTAATTGATGCGGAATCGGCCTAGGCAAGCTCCTTTGTTGCGCCTTTAAACTACTGCCCCCAAACCAAATCATAACTGCTATTATCCACCATTTCAGGTATTTTGTCCTTATTTGCACGCTTTTCTTGTTTGATTTACAGGCGGCAAATGTTGTGTTTAAGACCTTAAAAAGACCTTAAGGCAGATAAAAATCAACTTAAAGGCAATTTTATTGTGAAAATATTAGCTAGCTCAACACCTTGAGAATTCTTATTAGAAACCGTTGTAACCTCCGTATGGTAGCTTATAGAGCCTTTATGCAATTGAATGATCTTGTGCACCATTACAAGTCCCAGTCCGAACCCTCCTTTATTCTTACTATTTTCACCACGGAAAAAATAATTAAAAAGATAAGCCTGTTCTGCTTCATTTATTACAGGGCCATCATTTTTAAATTCCAGATATATATGGTCCTGTTCGGTTTTAATTGTAATGGATGCCTCCGGACGCATACTATAGCGAATACAATTCATCAATAAGTTCGTTATAGCAATGCTGATAAGTTTTGGATTACACAATACCTTCAACCCGCCTTCATTCTCCAGTTCGCCAAATGTCACTTTAAACTGATAATTTGGTGCTAATACCTGAAGCTTCTCAATCACATCAAAGAGTAGTTCGTCCACCCTGTACCGCATTGTCAGGGCCTGATTGCCTGTTTCCAGTTTAGAAATTTCTAAAAGAGCATTAATCGTTTCTCCTAGGGAGAGTGTGTTTTCTTTCTGGACGGTGATAAAAGATTTAATAATTTCAGGATCCGATTGCTTTTCCATTTGATCAAAATTGGAAACTAATATAGCAATGGGGGTCTTTAGTTCATGAGATATATGATGAACCGCATGCATTTGAAAGGCAAAAGCATTATCCAATCTTCTCATTAACTCATTAAAGCGAATAGCCAGGTAATTAATTTCGTCTTTTGTTTTGGGTACTGTAATGGATGCGTTACCTAATTCCAGGCTAATATGGTTCATTTCCTGGGCCATTTTATTGATAGGGGAGGAAATTTGTCTGGAAAGATAGAAGGTTACAATCAGCGTCACAACGCTAATAAAAGCAAATGCCCCCCAAAGGATATAAGCCAGAATTTTTTTTTGTGTATAACCAAACCGGTCATAAGCTTTATAAATCCCGTAAAAGCTTCGCCCATCCATATTAATATAAACCCCGACAACATCAAATTTCCCCTCCTTGGTTTCAATCCAGGTTTTATGAGGCCCCAGGATACTCAATATATGGGTTGATTGATGAATTTTAGTATCATCCAGGCTGGCATAGATCAAACGCTTATTGCCATCAAAAAGAAGCATTTTCTCATCATAAATATCGTTGATGGTTATTCGGTCCAGATTATTCAGCAAGGTCTGGCTAACGTGCTGAACTTCCCCCAGAAATTTTAAGGAAAAAGTAATTTTTTCACTAAGTCTGTCCTGAAACTCCTCTCTTCTGTAAATTCCAAAAAGGGCATAAATCAAATACAGCACGATAGCAGTAAGCGCAATCGTCGTCACAGAAAAATAAAGCAGAATTTTCTTTCTGATTTTCATGCCCCTTCAATTTGTTGCGTCTCTATATAATAACCATAACCAATCCTGGTTTTAATTAGTTGATAACCAAATGGTTTATCTATTTTATTGCGAAGAAAATTGACATATACCTCAATCGTATTGGTATTATGATCAAACAGGCTCCCCCAAATTTCTTTTACCAGGTCTTTTTTAGATACAGAAGCTCCGCCGGCTTCCACCAACTTTAATAATATCTGGAATTCTCTTGGTGTCAGATCGATATTATGACCAGCCCTATTAACCCTTTTATCTTTTAAATCTAGCACAAGATCATTAATTCTTAAATACTTGCTTTCGCCTTTGTTCCCTTTGTTTACCTCTCCCTTCCCTTTTCTTTTAATTAAAGAATTCACCCGCAAGGACAATTCTTTCATATAAAAAGGTTTGGTCACATAATCATCAGCACCACTCTCAAACCCCTGGACTTTATCCTCTAATTCATCAAATGCGGTCAGTAGTATTATTGGTGTAAGGTTATCCGCATGTCTGATTATTTTACATAACTCAAACCCGCTTTTACCCGGCAGATTAATATCTAGTATTATACAGTCAAAGCTGCCTGTTTTAATAGCCTCCTCTCCCGCCAATCCGTCACGACATAACAATACCTCAAAACCATCTTCTTTTAGAGCGATTTCTACATTTTTACCAATTATCTGATCATCCTCAACAATCAATATATGCATAAAGTCCCTTTCATTTTAAAGCTCAATAATTATCCTTCAACCCGGTTTAATCCGTGCTTGCAGGTAATTGCACAACAAACTTCCGCTTTTTTTCTGAACCTAAGGCCAAATTTAGCATAATAGCATACTTATTTTACCTTCCTTTATCCCGGCAATATTTTTGTATGCCTTTCAAAAACAAGGGCAGATGGAAATACCATAGATGCTCCCATGAACTTACTAACAAATGGTAACTAATTGGCTATAAGGTAAATTTACTTAAATACCGGATAAATTATTGCCTCCGGTTCCGGGCATTAGTTATACATTTGAATAAGCAAAGCATCTACTAATCAAGTGTAAAAATCATTACACCACAAATTAAACCAGTATGGCAGTCCAGTTGGCTCATCGTATGGCCAGTATCAAAGAATCAGAAATCAGAGAGATTTTAAAAGTCACCCAACAACCCGACGTTATTTCCTTTGCAGGAGGCCTACCGGCCCCCGAACTATTCCCTATTGAAGCCATTGACCGGGTACAGCATTTAGTATTACAGGAGTCTGGCACCCAAGCGCTGCAATACACTACTACCGAGGGATATCCTCCTCTAAGGCACTGGATTGCAGAACGCATGAACAGCAGACTGGGAACAGATTTTGATGCAGATAACATTCTGATTACCCATGGCTCTCAACAAGGTCTGGATTTATCGGGCAAGGTCTTTTTAGATCAGGACGATATTGTGCTCTGTGAAAGCCCAACCTATCTGGCAGCCATCAGCGCCTTTAAAGCGTACGGATGCAGGTTCATAGAAATTCCTACTGATCAGCAGGGCATGGACATGGAGGCGCTGGAAGCAGCCTTAGCGTCAACAGAAAGGATAAAACTAATCTACGTTATCCCGACTTTCCAGAATCCGACCGGTAAGACCTGGAATTTAAAAAAACGTCAGCAGTTAGCTGAACTTGCCAGCAAATATAATGTAGCAGTCATTGAGGACAACCCATATGGCGAGTTAAGGTTTGAAGGCGAAGACCTCCCCTCTGTCAGAACTTTTGACAAAACAGGTCAAATACTTTGCACCGGAAGCTTCTCTAAGATCTTCTGCCCGGGTTTCAGGATCGGCTGGATTGCAGCCGATAAGGAACTGATCCGTAAATACGTCCTCATCAAACAAGGAACAGATCTGCAATGTAACACCATTGCACAGATGGTGATCGCTAAATACCTGGAACTATATGATATTGATGAGCACATTCAAAAGATAGCGGCACTCTATAAAAAACGGCGCGACATAGCGCTACAGGCTATCCAGCGTTATTTCCCCGAAAACATAAGCTATACTTATCCACAGGGAGGCTTATTTACCTGGATGGAATTACCGGAAAATGCCAGCGCCAGGCACTTACTTGAATTAGCCCTGCAATCAAAAATTGCCTTTGTACCCGGCGGCTCATTTTTCCCCAATAACCCCAAAGAAAACACCCTAAGGCTTAACTACTCTAATATGTCAGAGGAACGTATTGATGCGGGCCTTCAAACTCTGGGCGGCATTTTAAAAGAATACCTGGCAAGACTATAAAAGGGAAAGCATTACTCACCTAGTTTTCAGCCCCTTATCTATCCTTCTACTAACAATAACCACTTGTGAAAGAATGTTTCAATCACAAGGGGTTATTGTCATTTAGCCAGTCATCACATTCCTCCTGCCTGCAACTAAACAGCTTCCAGCCAGCCTGCTAACCGAAGGCAATTTCAACCGCAATGTTAATAACCGGTACACCTGATAAAATTTTCATATTTTCATAACGGTTTTGATGGGGAGTGGCAAGATGGTCTGAACTGGCTACTTTAAAACTTCGTCCCTATTTAAAGGCTATCCCTACTTGCTTCATCACCTAAATTTTAAACTATAAAAAATTGTCTATGACTTTAGAAAACCTGAATGGCATCGCTGCTTTTATTAAGGCAAGGACTGACTGGTCTCCAAATCCCTCTGTTCAACAGGTGAATGACTTTCCTGCCACTGCCAACAACACAAAAAACCAGGTTTTTCTGGGCTACCTTCTGTTGATGCTCTTAAGTTTATGCTTTTTTACCAACCAATGTCTCGCCCAGAGCAGTGCGACGCTTCAAAGTCCCGACGGACAAATCAAGATGCAGTTAACAATCGGCAAGACGCAAAGCAGGCCATCCTTACAATATAATGTTTATTATCAGGCACAGCAACTAGCCTCTGGCAATATCCGTTTCGAGTTAGGTCATGATCAGGTTTTGGATTTTGGGCCCTCCGTTAAATCCATTCAACAAACGGCGTTTCATAAAAAAGAAAAAAGGACCATTGAAACCAGAGGTAACCACAATGAGGCAAAAATCATCAAAAACACCTACCAGTTTCTAATAAAATCAGAAGACGGGTTAACGGATTTCACCTTAGCCGTAAATATGTATAATAACGGCGTCGCCTACAAATACGCTTTGCCGGCAGACGGCAAAACCCTCACCCGGACTACCAGTCAGGTTACGCTTCCCGCTACTACCACCCTTTGGTGGCAGGGCGATGTCCACACGTATGAAGCCAATTACCAGAAAGCCGCCTTTAATCAGCTGGCAGATAGCCTTAATCTTGGCATGCCCCTGACATTACAATACCCGAATGGCATATATGCCACCCTATCAGAGTCGAATATCTTTGGCTTTGCAGGTAGTTACCTTACCCATTATAAAGGCGACAATTATTTAAACTACACACTGGCCGGTCCGGTACATTCAGATAATAAGACCGGACTTTCCAGTGGCTGGGAACTGATTACTGTAGCCAGAGACCTGAATGGTCTTGTAAATAATGATATCCTTAGAGACGTAAGTGCAGATCCTGACAAGCAACTATATCCCAAAGGCCTACATACTGACTGGATTCAACCGGGAAAATCCATCTGGACCTGGATGAGTAATAAAAGAGCCGTTACTCCGGAAAATATTCAGCGTTTCACTGATTATGCCGCCAGCCTCCAGATTCCATATAATCTGGTAGATGACGGATGGGTTAAATGGCAGGCACCGGGCAAGGATCACTGGCAGATATTAAAAGAACAGATTGACTACGCAACAAATAAAGGTGTTGGGATCTGGGTCTGGCAGGCCTACCCCCCGCATAATGGCACTCCGGGTTTAAAGGATACGGCTTACCTACGGAGCTTCCTTGAAAAATGTGCCGCTCTAGGCGTAAAAGGCTTAAAAATAGATTTTATCAATGCAGAGACTCAGGAAAAAATAGACTTTTACAGAAGGGCAGCCAGCCTAGCGGCATACTACCATCTGATGGTGGATTTTCATGGAGCCAATAAAGGTACCGGCATGGAGTACACCTACCCCAATTTACTCAGTCAGGAAGGAGTCCGGGGACTGGAGCAAAAAGACAATCAACACTGGCCAGTACTCAATACGACTCTTCCCTTTACCAGGTACCTTGCCGGCCCTGCTGATTACACGCCGGTTAGTTTTGCGGATTACGCATCTTCCACCACTTTGGCCCATCAGGTTTCGACGGCTGCTATTTTCACTTCTCCGTTTTTATGCCTGGGCGCAGACCCACAGGATTTAAGCCAGAGCATCGCTCTGCCTTTTATCCAGCAGCTTCCGGTAACCTGGGACGAAACCCTTGTTTTACCCCAGAGTAAAATCGGAGAAATCGCCGTCTTTGCCAGAAAAAAAGGAAAAACCTGGTACCTGGCCATTCTAAATGGACCTGATGCCAAAAACATTACCATCAACTTATCCTTCCTGGGCAAAGGTAAATACAAGCTTACGGCGCTCCAGGATCAGACCAATGCCCGCAATACGAAAATTATCACTCAGGATCAGATCACAAAAAATACCGCCGTCCAACTGGACCTTCAGGCAGGCGGAGGCTATTTAGGCGTATTTCAGCCTTAAAGCAGAAGGATATGCATTAGGAAACTTATAAGTTATCTGATGAGACTATTTTTTTGCATTCACCTGAAAATCCATTACTTTACATGACCGGTTTTCCCTGTGTATTTAAAAGCGCAAGGGAGTTCCGGTCATCTTTCTAATACCCTTATCCCGCATCTGTTATATAAACAGGCACAATTAATTACTTACGCAGCAAAAAACACAGATTACGATACTATGCAAGCGAACAAAAAAGACCTCTCAAATACTAAAGCCAGGGATAATAACCAACAAGATAGTATGGATAGTAGCAGCAATAGAAACGCCTCCTCCTATAACAGACGCAGCTTTTTAAAAGACGCCGCTATTCTTTCTGGCGCTGCGGGCCTAAGTAGTGTGCTGCCTTTTTCCATTCAAAAGGCATTTGCGATTAATGCAGATCCAGGCACAACCTTTATGGACGCCGAGCATATCATACTGCTTATGCAGGAGAACCGTTCCTTTGACCATATGTTCGGCACCCTGCAGGGCGTGCGCGGCTTTAATGACCCCAGAGCTAAAAGACTGCCTTCAGCAGACAAGGTCTGGATACAGAAAGATAAAGAAGGTAAGGCTATTTGTCCATTCCATATCGACATAGAAAAAACGAAGGTCACCTGGCAGGGCGGACTGCCGCACAGCTGGGATGACCAGTCTCTTGCCAGAAATGGCGGCAAACACGACCACTGGATCATCCAGAAAACACCGATGACCATGGGCCATTATAATAGACAAGACGTTCCTTTCTATTATCAACTGGCGGACTGTTTTACCATCTGTGATCAGAACTTCTGTTCCTCTCTCACAGGCACAACCCCTAACCGGCTTTTTTACTGGACAGGTAATATCCGGCCAGACAAAAGCTGGGGCTCCGTAGCTGCGGTTGGTAATGAGTTTGCCGAGTCCCGGGATAACGCCTATGTGGACTGGATGACTTTTCCAGAAGTGCTGGAAGATGCGGGTGTCTCCTGGAGGATTTACCAAAATGAGCTCTGGACACCGCACTTGCAACCTGATAATAAAGACTACTGGCTGGGCAATTACGGGGACAACTCCATTGAGTATGTCAAAAGGCATCAGGTTAAGCTGTCTGCCTATTTTAGAAAAAACGGTGACCATACTGCAAATCCCGCCCTTAGTCCCTCAGAAGTGCACCGCAAATATGACCAACTCAGCCAAAAACAAAAGAACCTGATAGACAATGCCTTTACTACAAATATAGATGACAGGGATGAATATCTTAAGCTGGCTCCACTCTCCTATACCGATGACCAGGGTAAAAACTGGACAGTTGAACTTCCAAAAGCAGATATTTTTAAAAAGTTCAGGGCTGACGTAGACCAGGGTAGTCTGCCAACTGTGTCCTGGCTGGTCGCCCCGCAGGCCTTTTGCGACCATACCAGCTCGCCTTTATATGGCACATGGTACGTATCAGAAGTGCTGGATATTTTAACCAAAAACCCGGAGACCTGGAAAAAGACCATTTTAATTATCAACTACGACGAAAACGACGGCTATTTTGACCATATACCCCCGTTTGTAGTACCCAGGCCAGGTGACCAGGATGCAGGCAAGGTCTCCGAAGGCATTGACACACATAGTGATTATCATAAAACAGATGATCGCCCTATTGGGCTTGGTTACCGGGTACCTATGATCGTGGCCTCACCCTGGTCTAAAGGGGGCTATGTCAACTCCCAGCTGAGTGACCATACTTCTGTCTTACAATTTCTGGAGCACTTTCTCACCAAAAAGACCGGTAAAGCCATTGAGTGCCCTGGCATTAGCAGCTGGCGCCGGGTTATTTCCAGCGACCTTACCTCAATATTCAGACCTTATAACGGCGAGCAGTTCCCGCTGCCGGCATTTTTAAACAGAGACCAGTCAGTTATCCGGATCAGAAAGGCGAAGGATAAGCCCAAACAGTTAACACCCAGTCCGCTTACCGGTCAGCAAATCCAACTCATTAACAATAACCCCAGTTTTGCAACAGCGGTAAAAGACATGATGTCCAGCCAGGAAAAAGGGACCAGGCCGGCCTGCGCGCTTCCTTACCAGCTGTCAGTAGGCAGCAAGCTAGATAAAACACATAAAAAACTTCAGTTAATATTCAGCTCATACGCAGCCATAGCTCACACGCAAGACGAAAGTTCAAAAAAAGGCGCCCCTTTTAATATGTACACCGGCAAAACCTTTCAGGGCGAACTGGGCAAAACATGGTTTTACACTGTATCTAAAGACAGCAAATTAACGGATGAGATTGACCTGACAGGTTTTGTTCAAGCAGACAACAGCCAGGCAAGTGTCCATCTCCATAGCGATAATCTTGAGTACGATCTGCATATAGACGGCCCTAACGGCTTTTATAGAGGTCTTACCGGTAGTTTGCAGGACCCGGAGCTGGATATCAATTGGCTAGCGCCTGATCAAGTACAAAAAAGTACAGCTAAAAACAGGGAAGTCGTCCTGGCATTTAAAAACAGAGAGCACAAAGCACTTGAAATTGTCCTGACAGATAACTTATATGGGATGGGGACTAAAACAATAACTATCCTGGCTAGTCAGCATAAAACTTTACATATCCCGCTAGATAAACAATACGGCTGGTATGACTTTACCATACGCGTAAAAGGCTACGCTCCATGCCAAAGACAGTACGCCGGACATATTGAAAACGGGGAGTCCTCCAGAACGGATCCTTTTATGGGAATGGAAGTGTAGTCACTTTTTACGACTTGAACTGTGAACATTCAATTAATGAAACTACTATTACAATTAGTGACATCCAAAATACCATTATGAACTAAAATCATTGAAATTGAAAGACCAAAGACATTCTGCCATGACATCATTAATTGAGACGAACAAATCACACAGTTTGATTGATGTTTTTAAAATAATCCAGCTATCAATTATCAGATATGCACCCAAATTACACAACAATAAGAAAAAAAATTATATCTAGCGCAAATATTACTGTAAACGACATTAAACAAATGAGTAAACTGTCTTTGAGGTAGAACGGGAAGTACTTATGTCTCAGCAAAACGAACAACAAGCACTGTCATTCGTAATCCCTAAAATCTACGCACAAGTTTATATTGCCTGCCTGCAATTGTATATATAACAGTAAATTAGCCGTAATCAAGGGCCCCAACTTTACATCATCCTCTTCTACAATAATCCTTCTATTTTTGCCTTAATATCCTGGCCAAAAAACGCATAATGTGGGTCTATAACTTTACTATCTTTATCCACCAGCACTACATGTGGAATCCCTGTAACATTAAACTTCGTACATAAGTAATTCCACTGATCCTCATTGAGTCTATAATGCTCCCCTTTAATATCCCGAATAAAGTTTTTCCAGGTTCCTAACGGTGAACTCTCATTGGTGAGATAGATAAATTTAACAGGCTTTCGTGAAAACGTCTCCTTAAGGGGTTTTATTTCTTCGATTGCCTGACGGCAAGGACTACACCAGGTAGCCCAAAAATCAATATAGAGCAAGTTCCCCTTGTAAGCACTTACAATGCTGTCAAAAATCTGATCCGCCTTTATATCTTCACTGTTTCTGACATAAAAGCCTGTGTTATTTTTACTGCGGGCAATTTTATCCAGTACCTGGTTATTGATGACCGCCATCTGACTTTTTAAAATCGGACTCTTAATCTCCATCTGCATGCGCCTTAGTTTCCCGGAATCTACTGGCGTTAATTGTGACCAGACTCGGCTGGCATAATCCTCCACATACATAATCTCATTTGCTACACCGTGGGCTATACCATAGGTCTGCATAATACTGTCTCTACTATGCGCATCCCACCCCATATTGCACTCCCAGGCATAACGGCTCAAAAATTCTTTGGCTTTTTTACCATTTACTAACCGTTGAGCAGAATCCACTACCTGTCCGTCTTTCTGCCTGTAATTAATCACACTCATTTCATCAGGGGAGAACTGCACGCCTTTAGCAGCTAGCGCCTGATACATCTTATCTATTGTTAAAACAGAGGTCTTTGCAAACCAGGGAGACCTGAATTTCAGATAATTAATAAATATGAAACCAAAGGAATATTGCAAGATATCCGGATTATCCATCAGATCAGCCGTCAAAAAGTCATAATATTCAACTGGTATATTGGCTGGCGGCACTTTAGCCGTATCCGGCAGATGCTTGTTGGCTCTATAATTTTGTTCATATTGCATTTCATAAAAAAGTAATATGGTGGCAATATCATACTTAATCATCAGTTTTTTCTGCTCATAGGCCTTTGCAGATATTTCCCCTGTCCTGTATACAGAATCCAAGCGCGCATTTAAAAGGCCTTTTTGACTAAGCACGTCGCATTTTATTTCTAATGCATCCTTAATGCCTACTTGTTTGGAAACAAGATCCCAGTCCACCTTATTATTTTTATCCAGTAACTTCATGTCATTATTAAGTTCCGCCAGTGGTCCTAAATAAGCAGGCTCCCCTAGTCCAAGTACCATAACCAAAGTCTTCCCGGGCTCCAGATACAAATAACCATTGCAATACATTGAGCTAACCATTGGTTGAATAGGACCATACACAGGGAACTTTACTTCAAATATTCCATCTGGCTGCACTTCTGCCAGATAATTTACCTGCATACCCAATATTGGATCGCTTACAGTAAAATGTAAAGTCTTTTTTCCCTGACCAGTACGCTTATAGCCTATAATATAACCCTTAATGGCACTGGTATCTGTCTTAAACTGCTGTCCATGATAGCCCGCCGTAGCTACCACCCTGTGGCAAAGACTCAAATCCTGTACATATACAACACGCTTTTCAAGACCCGGTTTACTGGCCCCGATTCGCAGGGTCCCTTCTTTTAAGCGGTAATATAAAACTTGTACCTGGCCATTATTCACAACACTAAGCACACCCTCTTTGGCATTACCGCCAGTAATTGAATCAATTTGACCGTCCGCACTAATCACAACATCAGGCCGGATAATATAGGCTAAATCCCCCGTCGCTTTATTATACCAGCGCCCGATCAGCTCCTTGGCCATGGGTCTCCCCTGCCAGAGATAATCTATCCCATATACCTGTTTACCATCCGGCAAATCCTCCCCAAAATGCAGTTTTAAGCCGTTATTATTAATAGTTTTGTTAGGTAACTTGAGCGGAAAATTAAGCGTGTATTGCAAGACGCCAGAAGCTGGCATATGATTCTTATTGCCGATTTCAACTCCAGCAGTTGAACTGACAAAATATTTGCCAGTATCTGCTCCCTTGATACTGCCTGCATCCTCAAAACTGACATACGACTCTTTAGGTATATTGAGCCGGTGCCCGGGGATATATTTAGCCGTAATTTTAAGGCTGGTTACGCTACCCGTCAGGATAACGGCATCTATATGCAGCGCTACATCACTACTGATGACATCTACCACTGGATTTTTAAAAACCACCGCCTTAACAGGTTGAGCTAATAGCGATATATGTCCTAACTGACTTCCTAAAAACAGGCAGACAAACATAAGCAGCCTGACACCTGGTCTTAGCTTTGACGCATGCGGCCTGTACATCCCACTCATCCGGGTACGATTTCCAGTCTCAGAAAATAATCCCATGCTTTATTTATACTTGGTTTCTACAGTTGATGGTCTGGAGGCTTCCCCCAATGAAGTCTCAGGCGACACATTTAAAATATCTTCTCACAATACCTGCTCTCCATGCCTTCGCAAATTGTGCCCCACCTCTGCCTCCGGTAATACAACTCCGTGCACAACCCGGTTAATCACTCAGTTCCACACGCTGGTGTAAAGCGATTTCTTTGACACTTGACCTGCTTCAGGTAACCAAATATAAGATTATTCAATGGCTTTTGGAACAAAAGCAAAAAAATACCTGCTAAAATGCCCCCTCAATCTCTTTAATAATGCACGCTCCAACTGTTTTCAACAAAAAATCCCTGCAGTTTTGGCCTGATGGCCTACGCTGCAGGGGTAGTACATGAGAAAACCTTAAAGCCAAATCTTCAAAGGTCAAGATTATTCTGAAAATACAGAACTATTCCTATGGCAAGTACCCGAAGCTTTGAAAAAATGATGACACATCATGATTAAACAAAATCCCTGTCATTTAAATAAGGCAATACAAATACGGTTGTTACGGTCAACTATTTTACATCCAGTACATAAGTATGACAGTGGTAATTGACGCTGTATTCTTTACCGTTAAATGTGCCCTTGTTTTTATCGGTCACGGTAGTCTCTACCAGGTATTTACCTGGCCAAATCGGTGTAAAGCTGGCAGCGGCCTCTTTATCCAGATACAGTTTTTTAGTCCAGGTATTGGGGCTGATAACGGTAATTTCCTTTTCACCGGCCAGATCCTGATCAATTAAAACAGATAAATCTATGGGCTGACCGCTCTGATAGCCAGCGGTAGCAGGCCGCACAGCGATGGGCAGGCTTTGCTTGCCAAAACTCCGCTGATCACCGACCTGCACATGTGCAGTCGCCATATAATCCAGTTTATAGCCAAAGTAAATTTCACGGGAGACTTTATGCAGGGCTATCTGATAGAGGCCATCTGAGCCAGGCGTAAAATGGGCTAAAAAATGATCTTCATTAGGCTTAAAAGGCAAAATCGTCTTTTTACCGTCCGGATGGGTCAGTTCTAGTTCAAATTGACTCAGATCTGCAAACCAATCGCTGGCTTTACTGATCTCATCGGTACCAAACTCTCCAAAATAGACTTTTACGTCTTGAGCCACTCCCTTTTTGCCCATGTGCGAAGTCTCTATCCAGATGGCATGGGCAAAGCTTAGCGTCAGCCCCAGCACAAATATACTTAATACGGTAAGGATAACTTTTTTCATGATCCTGCTCTTTATTGTTTTATTATTTAATAATGGTTTTAGGTGTTTTAATCAATAGTAGCGCAAAATTAAGCCTGGCTTGCCTGGTTTATTTATCAGTTCGGGAAAACATACAACGCTTTTGGGAAATTCTCTAAATCAGTACAACCGGTCGCAGCACTTACCAATTTAACAGTACCAGCTATCTGTTTCCAGCATTTTTATTGTAATTTGCAGACAAGCATGTAAAAAGATACAAAACCTTTTGTAACAGGAATACCGCCACGAGGTTATATGATGAAGGAAGAACAATATGCGGAGGCATAAGCATGACAGTTGCGCTCAGCTTACCAGCGTTTAATTCTCCAAAAAAGAGTTCCAACCGGGCACCATTCCCCTAAAATTAACCAGCAATGGAATCTATCAATCCTGCCAATAACCAGATTTTAAAAAAATATAAAAACGATAAGCAGCCTGCTGTTCAAGCAAAAATAGATAATGCCGCCAGGGTGTTCCCCTATTGGCGCAAGACCAGCTATAGTTCCCGGGCTAACCTGTTAAAAAAGACCGCAAACGTACTGCTTAATAATAAGGAGCAGCTGGCTAAACTGATGGCCCTTGAGATGGGTAAGCCCTTAAAAGAAGGCGTAGGGGAGATTGAAAAATGTGCCTGGGTTTGTAATTATTATGCTAAAAACGGTGCTGGTTTCTTAAAAGACCTACCCGTTGAGACAGATGCGGCTAGTAGTTATATCAGTTATCAGCCTATAGGAACGATCCTGGCTGTTATGCCCTGGAATTTCCCCTTCTGGCAGGTATTCAGGTTTATTGCCCCTTCGATATTTGCGGGCAACTGCGGTCTGCTAAAACACGCTTCTAATGTACCGGGGTGTGCTATCGCTATTGAGAAAGCCATGCTGGAGGCAGGCTTCCCGGCAGGGGTATTCCAGACCTTGCTGATTGACAGCAAGCAAGTCGCCAAAGTCTTGGAAGCGCCCAGCGTCCGTGCAGTAACGCTTACCGGCAGTACTGCTGCAGGCCAACAGGTGGCGGCCAAGGCCGCCTCCCTGATCAAAAAATCTGTCCTGGAATTAGGCGGCAGCGATCCGTATCTGATACTCAAAAATGCCGATTTAGAACTGGCTGCCACCGTCTGTGCCAACAGCCGGTTGATTAATAATGGCCAGAGCTGTATTGCCGCTAAACGCTTTATTGTGGATAGATCCGTCGCTGAAAAATTCACCCAACTGCTGAAAGAGAAAATGTCATCCAAGGTGATGGGCGATCCATTAGATCCGCATACCGATTTGGGCCCCATGTCCAGGATTGATCTCAGAGATGAACTCCATGAGCTGGTCCTGCAAAACAAAAAAGCCGGCGCACAAGTTTTATTAGGTGGCGAGCTCCCTGAGCAGTCTAAGAACAACGCCTTTTATCCCCCTACCATTCTTTATAACGTCAAAAAAAGCATGTCTGCCTATACGGAAGAAATTTTTGGCCCGGTCGCATCCATTATCCTGGCGGCAGATACGCAGGATGCTATCGCCATTGCCAATGACACCAGCTTTGGCTTAGGCGCCGCCGTATTCACCAAAAGTAAACGAGAAGGGGAAAGAATCGCCAGAGAAGAACTGGATGCCGGCGCCTGCTTCGTCAATAGTCTGGTTAAATCTGACCCCAGACTTCCCTTTGGGGGTGTTAAAATGTCTGGTTATGGCAGAGAACTTGGTCTACATGGCATCCATGAGTTTGTCAATATTAAAACCGTGTATGTAGCGGATACAGAAAAAAACAATACACCTAAAAAAGCGAAAGTGACAAAAGTGACCAAAGCAGGTAAAGCAGCGCCAGCAAAGAAGACAGCTGGAAAAGCGAAGGCTAAAACAGCAAAGCCGGCCCTTAAGAAGTAGCCAGTAAACAGGCTGCCACTAAATGCACCTATACGTATAAGCCACTCAATAAGTGGCTAAAATCCTATAGCCCTGCGAACCATATATATTCGTTGTAAAAATCAAAAAGGGGCTGTCCGCATAGCTAGCTATGCGGACAGCCCCCACTCATTACTAAAAATAGTCTATAGCTAATTTTCTACAAAGTTTCACCTGCCAGGCTTAAGTTCCCGGATATGTACCCTTAACCGCTGACTGTTAGCTTTACTTTTACTGAAATTTTGCAGGCTACAATCCACCCGGTCAAAATAAGCCCTTGGATAAATAAGCGCTGTCATTACGCTCAGTCCCCCATCTGCAAATAATTCCACACTGTTTCTGTCTAAAATAATCTGCACGTGGCGTTTACTACCTGGCTTATTATGCGGCTTTCCGGATTTTCTCTTAGGTAGCTCAGACGGATGATTCGCATGTACGCCCCCTACCTCGTCCATTGCACCGGCAGCCTGCTTTGCGGCAAAATCCAATACGGGCCCGTATAGCACTGTGTTCATATCTCTGGCAAAAGCCATATCTCCGGCTCCGCCCCGGTTAATATAATATCTGCTGCCGCTCCCTCCACGGCTGCCAATACTTTTAGTGGGCTCCAGCCCTACTACCAGGCTATCCCCCTTAGGACTCCTAAATACCAGCTTAAAAGAGCTGCTGTTTATACCATCCATCTCTATCAGCAAGGGGCTGCCTTGCGCAAGCGGTGTTGACATAGTGGCCTGTTTCCCAGGGCTGTCTCCAGCTCCGCCCAGTTCAAGCGTAGCCCCCTTTGAAGCAATTTGCTTTTGTAACGTACCAACAGGGGTTTGCCGCAGATAATACCTATCATACGTTTTTTCATCAGCTCGCTTATCAGCATTTCCAGCAGCGGCGCTTACTTTAACCAATGAGAGTATTCTGGGCAGCGTCATTTCTCCTCTCCAGGTCGTGGCAGGCACACTACCTGCATACATCAAATTAGTCATCCAGCCAATATAAGATCTTGAGCCGGGTCCCTCACCTCGTTTTGTTCCTTTTGCTTCTTTTCTCCCTACCCGAGGCTTGCCAGCTGCCACCATCTCCAAGCGGCTAAGTCCTGCCAGCCCGTTCCAGGTATTGCCCGCATAATCATCCGGTCCGTACTCCAGCCAGCGCACCTCTTTTTGAGGACTGATAAAATTTGTCCCGTCAAAATCACCGACAAAATACTGTATCCCTGACCCCTTATTGGGTCCGCCATTTCCTTCAGACACCGTCAGGACCCATTTTATGGCTGGTGAGCTGGCTCTATTATGCTTTGCGGAAGTTTTACCTGATCGCTCCAACGGCTCTACCAATAATGGAAACAAATCCGGGCATTCCCATACTGATGCGTGCGAACCGACATTACTCCCGAATTCAGACAGCGGCTGCCACCGGGTCAGGTTTTTTGAGCTATAAAGCCGCACTCTGTCGGAGGCTGCTACGACCATAATCCATTTTTTATCCGGCGCATACCAAAAGACCTTGGGATCCCTAAAATCCCTGACCCCTGGATTTTGCACGACCGGATTACCTGGGTATTTTATCCAGGTCAGGCCCTCATCCAGACTATAGGCGATGCTTTGCCTTTCTACGTCTTCTCTGCCAGCGTCAGCCCTTTTAGGATCATGATGGGTAAAAATAGCTACCAGGGGAGGCCTGCTTTTACTGCCTAGTCCACTGGTGTTGTCCTGATCGTAGACTGCACTACCGGAAAATATATAACCCAGGCTATCGGGATAAAGTGCGATGGGCAGCTCCTGCCAGTGGATCAGATCCCGGCTAATGGCATGCCCCCAATGCATGGGGCCCCAGTTAATTGCCTCGGGGTAATATTGATAAAACATATGATACGTTCCTTTAATATATACCAGCCCGTTGGGATCATTGATCCAATGGGCTTCAGGCGTAAAATGGAGCAGCGGCCGAAGTCTTTCTGCACGGCTGTCCTGAGACTGGATACGCTGCGCATGTAATCCCTGAATGCCATCACTAAGGCAAAGACCTCTCAGCAACCATAAGATGAGTAGCAGCGCCGTCCCCTTACGCAAACTACCTCCAAAACTGCATGGAAACGGGACGCCACTGCCGCCTTGAGGGTCTGTATGACTGATCAGGTAATTGACTGAATGTTTGCGCTGTTGCATGTTTTGTATAGATGTAATATATTAAAAAAGCGCCTGTCCTTTTACGGAATTCAGGGGAGGGATTTATGTAAAACGTCCCAACTAAGTTAGCTCATTTAATGCTCATATTTCTGGTCTTCACAGTGCGTTTAGGATTTAGGCAGGTTCGCCAGCGGTGACTGATGCGGCTGTCACAACCCAAAATTGGCGGTACGCTGCTTTTGCGTCCGGTTTCTGACGCCGATCTACGCCGCCTGCCTTCAACATCCGGCCCCAGTGCCCCGCCCGCTGCCCGCTGCTACTTCCCTGTTTTAACACCGGAATTCAAAAAAATGCACTAATTTAGAAAAAGCTGCCCCACGGGCAGCGGTTCGGCGCTTAAGCACCGCTCACAAAATAAATACGAGAAAAGACGATGATCAGTAAAGAAGAAATTATAGGCAGACTGACACTGGCCGCCATACTGGGGGCAGCCATCGGGCTGGAAAGAGAAAGAAAGGACTGGGTGGCAGGCCTTAGGACGCATATGATGGTCTGCGTGGGAGCCACGCTGGCCATGATTGTGTCCGCTTTTGGGTTTTCTGATATCCTGGGCACTACAAACGTGACTTTAGACCCCAGCCGTATTGCAGCGCAAGTTATCAGCGGCATTGGTTTTCTGGGGGCGGGAACCATTTTATTTTTAAAACCGGGGCTGATTCGGGGGCTGACGACCGCCTCTGGCCTCTGGGCTGTATCCGCTATAGGCCTGGCTATCGGCAGCGGCATGTATGTAGCGGGCGTAGCCGCCACCGTACTGGCACTCATCATCCTATGGGGCCTGCAACCCTTTGAGCAGCGTTTTGCCAAACGCTTTAAAAGAAAATACCTGAAAATTACGATTGACACCAATGCCAACCCGGCAGAGATTATTACCCAGTTATTTGGCCAGGAGGCCCTGGATGTTGCCAGCTTCTCCTTTGATAAGAACAGGGAATATTGTACCATTGAATTCCATTTTGATCAGATGGACGGCATCAAAATGAAAACGGTCCTCTCGAAGCTCCAAAAAGAAACAGCGATCAGAGAGATTTACTGGAATAAAGACAACTACTAAGCATGGCTACAAAAATTACTGCTGATAAATTGAATCCCAGTTTTGCAGACAGGGTGCTGCAATTTCATAAGGAGCTCAAGTACTCAGCCCCTTTACCCCCTGGCTTTGGTGTCTTAAACCCCATGCAGGAGACCCCCGGTGTGTTAGATCTTATGGAGCAGTTCTATAAAAAGTTTTACGAGGATCATCAGCCCCGCAAGTTTATCGTAGGCATTAACCCTGGCAGGCATGGAGCCGGCACGACCGGTATTCCTTTTACGGATTCTAAAAGACTGCAGTCAATTTGTGGGATTAAATCTGATCTCCCCAGTACCCATGAGGTCTCTGCCCTCTTTGTCTATGATATGATTGAGGCTTATGGGGGTGCAAAGGCTTTTTACGGGGACGTATATATACAAAGCATGTTTCCCCTGGCCCTGGTCAGAGAAGGTAGCCGGGGGGGCTGGGTGAACTGTAATTATTATGATGACCCAAGATTAATAGAGGCACTCATGCCTTATATGATAGGGCAACTAAAAAAACAGGTGGCTTTTGGGGTAGATACAAGTGTCGCCTATGTGCTGGGCAAAAAAAACGCCAGGTATTTTGAGCAGCTCAACCAAAAAGCGCATTTATTTGAGCGCATGATCGTCCTGCCGCATCCGCGCTATATCCAGCAGTACCGCTCCAGGGATAAAGACCTGTTTATTGATGAATATATCCGGGCGTTAAAGGAAGGCTACATCTAAAACACATACAAAGACGCCTCTGCTGTTCAGCTGAGCAATACCGCGTTTTTCCATACGGCTATAACTATTACTATTAGTTCCGCTCCTTTTTCTTTTCCCTGGGCATTACCGGAACTTAAATACGATTAGCTGACTGACCGTTCTGCCCGCCATAGGTTTTTCAGGTAAGTCAACTGTCAGTTCTTTATTTACCCAATTATTTTTGCCATTTTCAACCGCTATCTTAATATGAATCTTGTGTAATTGTTGGCTCGGGTCAGCGACCGATAGCTTGTAAGTCTGAACCTGGGACGGACGGAGTCGTTGAGTTTTTTTCTTCTGCCCCTTATCAGCTCTGCCGGCTACCCGCAAATCAGCTTTCACTTTTCTGAGCATCATCAGACAAGGCGCATCAGCCTGTACGCGCAGATTCCAATGCGCATACCACACCTCAGGCTTATAAAATGCCACCTGCTCTATCCCTCCACCTGCGGCAGGCAGATCCTGATAGACCGCCTGGATACTATCCGTATTCACAACCACCTCAGAATAGCTTTGACTCATATACGAATACGCAGCGTTTACTGACTTTGGCTTTACCAACCTTTTTTCAGGGGTCCCCGGATGTAACACATAACTATAGGCTGCGCCTTTAAGATTGGAGCCATGCTCCAGGCTCAGCTCAAACACCCTGCCACTGACCCCAGGATACGCTCTTGAACCAATCCCCTGCCAGTCAGCAGCTCTTTTTTCAACCTTCAACCTTAAGGGTGTGGTATTTAAAAGATTGCCTGGACTTCGGTACCCTTTTTCTGGCAGCAGCTTATATTTAATCCCCCCGTGAAAAATAGCATCTGGCATGGTAGCTGCTGTAAACAGGGTATCTATATCTCTGTGAATAGGCGTCTGTTTGCCCTGTCTACTAATAATTACGCCTCCTATGCTATCATACCAGCATTGATTTAAGGTGGTGGTTATTTGCCCCTTCTGGCTGCTATCTGTTGTAATACCTGTCCCCAGGCAGTATATCCGGTCCACCGCCATAAACCAGGCCTTATGATAAGAGAGCCCCAGGTCATTTTTAACGGTATATACACTCAGCCCGCTAATAGAGTCCGACACCCCGCCACAAAAATCACTGGTCCCTTTTCTATCCCCCTCACCTGGCGCTTTGTCTTTAGCTATAATAAGGGTATCGGGCAGGGTAGCACCTGGAAGGCGCTTCCAATCCCAGGCCGGGAATATATTGACATATTCCTTGCCCGTGACCATCAGGTCCATCACACCCTCTGCTCCCCAGTAGCCTTTTAGATTCTCCTGATTGCCGATCTCCTGCGCGTGATTTCTGGAAGAATTACCATGTAGTGACAGATAAAAGCCCGGATGACGCCAGACGGTAAAATCCGTGCACCAGTAATGAGATAGGTCATAGGGCTCATGATAGCCGGGCGGTTTAGCACCTGTCATCCTTAGATAGCTGTCCCGGTAACTGTTTTTATGGATAGAATCAATCAGCTCCAGCCGCTTTAAGATGGTGGTAAAATCTGGCCGGGTGGCGTCATATCGACTGATACCTCTACCCAGAATATTCCAGTCCATGGAGCCGCCCCGGATCTGCCCCAAAATAGACCTTCTGACAAAACCGGAGAAAAATGCCAGTTTCTCACCGGGGAGGCCGTAGGGCGTTCCTCTTAAGTACCAGGCACCTGACGATATGGAGCGCATCAGTACCGCTCCATAGGCCCCGTTATAAAGATACCCGTAATGCATATCAAAAGACTGGTCATACTGGATACCTTCGCCTGTCGTGTAATGAAGTGGCAAATACAGTTCTCTGGCCCCTACGCCCAGCATATAGTCGCTATGGAGTAAAGCGCCAATATAAATCCAACCCAATGCGATCTCCGATTTATTGGCACCCGAATTATACTTGTGCATGGGATTATTCCTGCCAGGACTATTAACGGCCGTATCCTTACAAATTGCTGCTATCGTTAGTCTTAAAGTGCTGTCCGGCAGTAAAGATCCGCTGCTACTATTCCCACTACTACCAATGCCACTTGTGCCACCCTTCGTTGCCACAGCCATTTGCATATTAATTAAACATAAGGCCAGGGTCTGTGGCCGGGTAATGCCCTGATGATACCAGTTGCTGCAATAAGGCAGCGGCTTACACCCTGAAAAATAACTGAGGGCCTTATTTACCGCATTAAATAATGCGGGGCTCTTATAATAATGACTTTTCCCCAGCCCATAAACTAAAGTCATGCGGCGCATCCTTTCCATGGCAGGCATCCAGTCCACTCCGATCCGCTTATGATCCTTATAATTTAAATCTGTGTATTTACCGGTCGTAGTATCCAGTAGCCGTAAATCTGCCTGCACCTGACCATCCAGTTGCTCAATAGCGACCTTTACCGCAGCCTCCCCTGCTGCGCCTGCCTGCTGATTATCTACCTGCACAAAAGGCAGCAACTGATCCTGATAGATCCTGCGTAAGATCATTTCATAGTTCATGGTAGTAGTAGCTGTGGCCGCAGCTTTATTACGTCCTTGCGCTGATGTATTAATATGACAGCTGGCTAGCATTGCCAAAACAATAGCGACCCTGGCTACACCAACAGGATGCTTAAAAGCAGATCGTAGAGTCCCCTTCTGACTGCTCGCCCCATTGCTTATCTTATTGACGCTGCGGTTATTCCCCGGTCTACAGCTACTGGTCATTTCAGTCATTGGTTACATTATTGTTTTATCCTTTTGTCCTTTTATCCTTTCGCATACTACCTAATGTCATCCGTTACCTGAATGAAATGCCTGCAAATAATAATTGATAATCAAGTAGCTTACAAAATCCCTGGTTTAAATCAGATGCAAAATTTATTGAAATAAAGATAGTAAACAGCCGTCTTAAAACAATAAAATAAAACGGAAAATCAACCCGCACTCTTTCCACACAACCAGGTTTCAATCAGTTCCATATCGTTATACTATTTTATCTAAAAATGCCACATAATCAATTTATTTTTCAATTGTCCGGCCTTTGACATAACTTTATTCTATAATACAAACGTTATCACCATGAAAAAAGCTGTATTATTCTTAGCCATAAGTCTCGCCTTATTCTCTTGTAATGAACAGCCGGAAGGTGGAAATTCCAGCGCTGACACGTCCAATACTGAAGTAAGTCAGCCCGCCCTCCGAACAAAAGTGCTGACAGCAGCGCAACAGCAAGCCTTGACACCAGATCAGGTCATCAATGAATTAAAAGAGGGTAATAAACGCTTTATCCGCAATGATCTAACAAAAAGGGATCACTCTGCCATGGTCAGAGATGCTGCAAAGGGGCAATTCCCTAAGGCTGTGATCTTATCATGCCTTGACAGCCGCATCCCGGTGGAAGACGTTTTTGACCGCGGCATTGGCGATATTTTTGTCGCCCGCGTGGCAGGCAATTTCTCCAACACGGATATCATAGGTAGTCTGGAATTTGGGTGTAAAGTTTCTGGCGCTAAAGTCATACTGGTACTTGGCCATGAGGCCTGCGGTGCCGTGAAAGGCGCTATTGATAACGTGGAGCTCGGCAACATTACGCCCATGCTGGCTCATATTAAACCTGCCATTGACAGCGTAAAAAACTTTTCCGGCGAAAGGACTTCTAAAGATGACGCTTTTGTAGAAGCAGTGGCAAAAGAGAACGTACTCAACACGATTGATAATATCAGAAGTCATAGTCCGATCTTAAAAGAAATGGAAGCTAAAGGAGAAATCAAAATCATTGGCGGTTATTATAATCTACATACGGGGGCAGTAGAATTTTTATAGTAGATTTGTAAAAATCATCAAATAATAACGCCCAATTGAAGATGCTTGGGAGGTATGATGTTACCGCTTTACCGGATCAGTAACCCACCTTTTAAGCGTACGATCATAACTCTTCTGGGTTCCGTAAATTTGTTTTTTTCCCAAATAGATCTGCCTTCTATCTAGGTACATTTCAAAAAGACTTTTAGATAATTGATGATCCTTATAGGCCTTTTTTACCATGGGATAATATTTTAAAAAACACGCTTTATCACCATGATGAATCGTAAAGAATTCTCCCATCATGGCTTTAACACCAACATCCTTGGGTCCAAGCCAACCATAGTGATCAATAATGCGAGAGACAGTGGCAATGTTCATAGAATCAATTCTCCCTATACTGTCATTTATCGCGTCAGGAACATTCTGCGGCGCATCATTTTTATTAATCAGAAGTTTTCTGAATTGTTGATCCCTGTCATATACCTCTTCTAATATCTTTTTTTGAACTCCATATCTCCCTCCATCACCAAAGCCAGTTAGGCTTTTAAAATAAGCTGTATACTTTTTATCGAATGCAGGATTATGCGGATAGTCTGAGTTGCTTTCAGCGAAATTCCACCAAATTGAGTTAACGATACGGAAATAACCTGAATAGAGGCGCATCACATTGTTTGTAAAGCCCTCTAATTTATTAAAATCTCCAATGCGATAGTACAGTTGGGGCAGCCAACAAAATGCGCGTTCTTCATCCCTACTTAGTGGATGATATTTTACCAGGTCTTCTCCCAGGTATTTCTCAAAATAATATATCGCTGTATCTATCTGACTTGCGGTTTTATTGGCTATTTCCCAATACTGCTTACCCCGGAGAAAATAAATTTCCCTTGGATCCAGATATGGATTGATATTATCAGTTACGTTTTTAGTATTATGACAACCTAAAAAAAGCATACTGCCATATAAAAATAATATCCACCTTCCCATTTTATTGTATTTATATTACCGCTAAATCATTCAACAAATTTAATCAATATTACATAATACAGGTTTGGACACATTTTGCGGGTTAGGCTACATCTATTTTTCCTGGTCGCTTAGCACCTCAAAAATAGATTTAGCCGCGGGAGCTACCTGCTGATTAAATTTATCTTTTTTTACCCGATCCTGTCACTTATAATGTCACCTGCTTGTTTTTTTGGCTCAGGTACCGTCCATAAAATCCTCAAAAAATGGCCCGTTTTTGTCCCTTGTTCTATATATTTGTTTAAACTTACTCGTATCCAAAATAAGATCTATGCGGTAAAATAAGTAATCCAAAAAAATTGAAAGAAGCCCCGCATCTGCCTGCTTTTAGTTTCAATAAAAATCTACGTGTGTGCTCCGCTGTATTTAATGCGCACTTATTTTAAAAGGGCACACTTGCGGGCGTAATTAAATAGGTGAAAAAAACAAGATCCTGTCAAAGCAGTAAGAAACTCCGTTTAAGAGGGCTTAATGAACTTTAATGCGCTTAAAATTTCTTCAGTGATCACAAAACCTAAAACCGCTTTAAACAGAATAGTTCAATAGTCATGAAACAAATAAAAAAAGTAAACAGAAAACAGTCCCCAAATACCTTTACCAGCAGTTTTGGTTTTCTATTGACTTCAAGTATAGGACTCTTCCTTGCCATAGCGCTCCTGCAACCTGCATCTGGTTACGCTCAACAGCAGCACCTGTCGCAGCAACAAAAAACCAGCACGCTCAAAGTCATGACTTATAATATTCTGCACGGTGCACCTCCCGGTCTAGCGGGGACGAGTCATGAAATAGACCTGACTAAAGTAGCGGAGGTGATAAAAGCGCAAAACCCAGACATTGTAGCTATCCAGGAAGTAGATAGTCTCTGGTCCAGATCTGACAATCAGGACCAGACGAAGGTGCTATCTGAACTAACCGGGCTCCATTATTACCACTATAGCGATTCCAGAAGCTTTACTGATACCGCTGGCTGGGGCTATGGTATCGGCATTCTCTCTAAATACCCCTTAAAAGACACCTTAACGGTATTTTTAGACCATAACAACCACCCGGGATCGGAGATCTGGGTCAATAGTGTAGCTACTGTAACATTACCTACAGGCAAGGATATCCGCTTTATCTCGGCGCACTACGACTATCTGAACGAGGACAATCGCATTTTAGAGGTTAAACAAACCAGCCTCATGGCCGATACCTCTTCCATCCCAGTCATCCTGGCAGGCGATCTGAATACAGAGCCCCATGAACGTCCGATTAAAATTCTAGCGCAAAGCTTTAATCGCAGCTGTGCTGACTGCCAGCTGAGCTGGCCCAGCGATAAGCCCAGGATGAAACTGGACTACATTATGTCCAGCAAGAAATCTGGCTTACAACTTATTTCCAGTGGCCTGATCCAAGGCGAAGCAGCGGTATTTGCCTCCGATCATCTGCCTTACGTAGCAATTTACAGCTATAGCTATTGAGTTTTGAGCGGACAAGACCCAATATAAACCTCTGAAAATCAATTTACAAAAATTTTAGCAGCGCTTAAAATTGTACCATTTAAGCTTAAGACCGATATTTGCCTTAATTTAAAACTTTTAAAAGCGGAAAAGGCAGTAAAGTTGAATGCTAAGTCGTCAAAAGCAAACAGTGTACGTAAGCCGGGGACGGGTAGCGTATTAGAAGCTGACAGCAAGTAACTTCATAGCAGACTGCCTGCAGGTCGAACTACAGGTATCCATCCGCAATATCTTGAATGTTTAAATATAGTGACTAAAAGGCGCAAGCTATTACATAATATAAAAAAGTGGTTTAAAGGGCCGCATCAGCCCTTTATCAGTAAGGCCCAGGGGTTAGCGCTGCGCTATGGCTGTGGCCATAGCTATCAGCCAAAGCCTAACTTAAGCCTGCCTTTACTACTAACGATTCTACTCACCTTTACGTTAAGCCTTTATAGCACTACCATACTACAGGCACAAGTAAACAATACAGATGTAGTCCCCCCTGTCAATATGGAGCAGGCTACCAGGATGCAGCAAGATCAGCATTATCAAGATAGTCTGGCTAGCGCAAGACGACAGCAGAGACGTAACGGCCTCTACCGGACCCAGCGGCACCACTTTTTCCAGATTATTAATGACAATGACAGCTATACCCTGACTGCCAATGACGGCTATTATACCAACGGCTTGAAACTGATTTTTGGCTGGACTAATATAAATAAAGCAAGCGACGCTTACTTGAATCAACCAGCTGAAGCGAACAAAGATACCAACAGCGACAAAGACAATATAGACTCCGTCAACCAGACAGAACGTGGCCTTAAGGGACGCAGTCAGACCATCCACTCCATGGAAATCGGTCAACTAATGTATAATGCCAAAAACGGCAGTTACCGGTACAAGGATGAGCTGGACAGGCCTGTAACCGCTTTTTTATATATCCGTTATGCGGAGCAACATTTTACTAAAAATCAGAGTTTGCTGGGCTGGGGTATAACGCTGGGCACCATCGGTCCGCCTGCCCTGGGCAGGCAGATGCAGCAGTCCATTCACTCCTTGTTTAATATGTACACCCCGGAGGAATGGGATTACCAGTTAAAAACAGAAGTGGGGCTAAACGCAGACTTTACCTGGTCTCCCACGCTGCAACTCTCTGAAAACCCCAATAGCCCCTTTAAATTACTGCCGGTGGTAGCAGCCTCCGTCGGTAATACCTTCACGGGTACAAGTCTGGGTTCTGTCCTTTCTTTGGGTAAAATGGGCACCAACAACCAGACGGCTTTCTGGAAGGCCCATTTAAATAATACAGAAAACGAATCCTTTTTCTATCTCTATCCGGAAATGGTCTTAAGTGTCTATAATGCGACCATTCAGGGAGGCCTTTTCAGATCCGATAAAGGACCTTATACCGGGCAGCTGAATCATTTACGCTATCGTCAGACCATAGGCTGGATGCATAGCGGCCCCATATTTAATATCGGGCTGAACTTAATATATGATGCCCGGGAATCCAAGACCCAGCTCCATAATCAGTGGTATGGCAGGGTACAATTCGGATTTGCATTTTAGATTAAACTGAACCCCATTACTATTCAATAAATAAATAAAAGCCACTGACCAGTCTTAAGACCCGTTAATCAGTAGCTTTTATTATTTTTATTTAATAACAACGGAGTGCCGATCGCCATTCTTTCATTTAAGATCCGACTGTATTGACCCCACTCCGGCTCGGATTTTTACTGCACGGTAATTTTTTGTTTCAGCCTGATATCCTCGCTCGAGCTGCCGATACCGATTTCAAAATCACCCGGTTCAACCACGCGGTGCATATCCCTGTTTGTGATTGCCAAATCATCCGGCTCCAAAGTAAAATGAACAGTTTTCGTTTCTCCAGGCTTCAGATAGATTCTGTCAAAGCCTCTGAGCACAGAATTATAGGTCGTTACGCTGCTGTATAAATCGCTAAGATAGAGCTGAACCACTTCATCACCTGCCACGGTACCTGCATTGGTGACTTTACAGCTTACCTGTATTTGCCCCTGGGTTTGCTTCTGCTCGGGGCTAATGGATAAATCACTATAAGTAAAACTGCTGTAGCTTAATCCATACCCAAAAGGATACAGCGCACCGTTGACCCTGCTGTGGCCATAACCGTCCTTTTTATGCGGCCCGTCCTGATCCAGCTGACTGCCATTTTTAAAGGGAAAATTAAACTGGATCTGCCCTACCGCTTTGGGCCAGGTCATAGACAATCGACCACCGGGATTATACTGGCCAAATAAAACCTGTGCAATTGCAGTCCCACCCTGAGGCCCGGGAAAGCCCGCATTGATAATGGCCGGTATATTTTCTTTGGCCCAGTTAATGGTCAGCGGCTGGCCTGTGATAAGGATCAGTACAACCGGTTTGCCGGTAGCCTTCAGTGCTTTTAGCAAATCCAGCTGTCTGCCCGGAAGGCCTAAATCCGACCTTGAATATCCTTCACCCACGGTGTGATTATTTTCTCCTAGTACCGTTATAACCAGATCGGCGTTCTGAGCTGCCTGTACCGCTTTATCTATGGAGGCTTTTTCATCCTGGGTCAAATCCGTTGGCATCAATTCTGATCCAGGCCAATCCTTACTGACTACTTTTGCGCCCAGTTCATAGCTGATACTGGTTTGGGCATTTTCATTGGCCACTAAGGTCTTGACACCCTCAAGTACTGTTGTGACCGGGTTATTATTAGGGCCATAGCGACTGGTGGCATAACTGCCATCAGATGCTAATTCACCTGTAACCAGAATCTTTTTATATTGTCCTTTTTTTAATGGCAGTAGATGATCCTGATTTTTCAAAAGCACCAGGGATTCCTGGTTTAGCTTTAAAGCGATCGAATCCGCCTGCCTATTTTGGACGATCTTATCCGCAGCTTTAGGATCCGCTACATAAGGCGCATCAAATAAACCCAACTCAAATTTCACCCTTAGGACATCTCTGACCCGGTCATTGACCGTCGCAATGTCCAGCTTACCTGCCTTGACCAGGTTACGTACATTATTGATATAGTATTTAGGCTGATTAAAATTTGTCCAGACATTCAGGCCAGCCTCTACGGCTTCTCTGGTAGCATCCTCAAAATCGTGCGCCACGCGGTGCTTCTCATATAAGAATTCTACAGCCTTACTGTCAGATACTACATAGCCTTTAAAGCCAAACTGCTCTCTTAAAAGGGTGGTCAGAAAATAATGGCTGCCGGTAATCGGCTCCCCGTCCCAGTCATTATAGCTACTCATGACACCAAGGGGATGCGCATTTTCAATGACTTTTCTAAAAGGGTACAGAAAAATCTCATGCAATTCCTTAGGTGCAACATGCGGATCCGTCCTGACGTCTCCATCTCTGCCGCCTTTGGGTACACTATAAACCGCAAAATGCTTTAAAGTGGAAGCTACCCCGTTTTGCTGGATACCTTTAACCATCTGGGTCCCTAAGGTAGCAATTAAAAAAGGAGATTCTCCGTAGGTTTCCACCACCCTGCCCCACCTGGGATCTCTGGAAGGATCCAGAATGGGTGCATAGACATTGGTATAGCCTAAGGCCTTGGCCTCTCTGCCTACGACATCCCCTGCCAGATGGACTAATTTAGGATCCCAGGTAGCGCCAATGGAAATCGGTGCAGGAAAAGGTGTCGCCCCATCAGAACATAGTCCGTGAATCCCTTCATTGGTAAAATCCACCGGGATCCCAAGCCTTGTCTGTTCCACAAACCAGCGCTGTACATTATTCATTGACTCCGCATGCACGCTATGTGGGAAGCCGAAGCTGGTATGCTTACCCGTATGATTGGGCACATTATTTAAATTCTCATCAATATTGGCGATCCCGTCTTTCCATATTTCATTATGCCATTCAGGGGTAGGCTGAGAATCTTTCAGGATTCGTCTGTATCCGTAAAGAGTCGCCATCTGGCAGCTCTTTTCATCCAGATTCATCTGGGAGAGCAGATCTTCCACCCTTTTATCCAAAGCCTGCGAAGGATCCTCAAAGACATCCATTTTGCCATTCTTATTAAAATCAATCCAGCCCTTGTGGTAGATAGTATTCTTTTGGCCTTGCTGCGCCAAAAGCTTACTTACCGGAGACAACAGGCCAGCTACCATTAATACTGCCAGAATAGCCTTTCCCGATTTATAGGAAGGCCGAAAATAATAATCAATAGCTGTTTTGCTATTTTGGGCATCTTTAGGCATGAAAATAAAATTTAGAAAAGTGTATAGGTAAACCAACAAAAAGTAATTATTAAATCAATCAGCACAAAATCCTAATAGCATAATCCCGGAAATACTACAAACAGCATTTGGAGCGATTGCCAACTCTTTACATTTTTTGGTCAAATAAATCAAATTAGAAATAATATACCCTGACAAGTTAAGCGATTCTGAGCAGGACTGCTCTAAATATTTACGGAACCGTTTGCGGAGTGCTTAATTCCGGAAACTTACAATTGGGAAGCCTTCATTTGTGATGGTGACTCTGTCTTGACATATGTACAAAAAAAAAGTCTCAATAATTGCTTATTGAGACTTTTAAAATAAATATGGCAGCTACCTACTCTCCCAGGGATAATACCCAAGTACCATCGGCCATGAGGGGTTTAACTACTCTGTTCGGTATGGGAAGAGGTGAAGACCCTCGGAATAACCACCATAAAAAGGTCGTGTGCTGTCTTCGGATACTTCTTGGTATCACACACTAAATAAGGTCATATTGGAAAAGCTCATAAGAGCAACTATACCTACCATTTCAGAAGTAAATATAGATTTAAAAAATAAAGCTTACGGGCAATTAGTACTACTCGACTTTGATGTTACCACCTTTACATCTATAGCCTATCAACGTCATCGTCTCT